>NZ_JADJPI010000037.1:0-1192588 GCF_016713355.1 Candidatus Flexifilum breve | reverse complement strand
TGCTCCTAACTTAAAATGAACCCCAAGAAACGCACAATATTCACTATTAGCCAAACTGTGGTAAGATCAAGAAATATGAATATGGTTAGTAGTGACATTTTGCACTTGCGTGGATAAAGCAAAAGTATGGAAGATTGTAGTGTGGCGATAGTTCTGGAAAATTAGGATATTTGGAAGGATCCCAACAATTGTTTGGCTTTCTGCGCAGACCCGAACACATGATTGAGGAACTTGAGGAGACCCATAGCGTTGATGGTCTTATCCGCTGCCTCCGATCGCGGAGAGAAAGAGTACGATTTCTAGCAATAGGTGCGCTAGGAAGGTTGGGAAGTGCTGAAGCTCTAATCGCGCTGACTCGATGTGCATGCCAAGAGCAAAACGTGCACTCCGAAGTGAAGCGATTATGTCGCTATGGCATATTGGAGATCCTGCTATCCAATATGTGTTTGCCGAACTTAGCAAGATACCCGATACGGCGAGTTTGCCAAGACCCCACAGGTTAGAACAACTAGTTGAGGATCTCATATTGTTAGGTTCTGAAAACCTTACGTCGGGTTCCAGTAGATTACAGACTTTGTTGCTTCGTATTCGTCAAAGTGCGGGAACAAGGCATGTTGATTGGCGTCATTTGCCACTACACGGGATATTGTTCACGCTTTCCAAATTGGAGATTGCTGGCAACGACTACGCAGTAGAGATTAGGCAACAGATTGTCCAAAAGCCGGAACAGACCCACTATATTGAAAGTGATTGGCACCTTCGCCATAGTCCGACCGGTGATAGAGCTATTGGTCATCCTGATTATCCGCATTCACTATATCCAATGAGATTACCGGCTCATTCGCAGCGAGAACAAGTAATAGAATTAGTGCCAATCCCAAAATTGGATGAAGGAGATCAATTGTAGCATGAGAATATTAACAGAGTAGATTTTACTGCAATATGTAACAAGCAGTTAATAGGCTTAGCAACTTCGACCGTTGAATTCATTCGCACACACAACCAATAGTTAAGGAGCAGGAACCATGAAAAACCGCAATATTCTATATGTTCTGTTTACTTCTCTATTTCTAGTTTTCGTCTTAGCATCCAGTGTTTTGGCTAATCCCAGTTTCAATGGAGTTGTCAATGCTCCAGATTTGATGCTCAACAGCAAACGAGCGTCACTCCAATTCAAGGCGGAACGATTACTGAGGCAGTAGGCACAGACGCCGTTTCATTTCACCCCTATGTAGCAATTGACAATACCTCCAAAACCTATCAGTTTAGAGTTTACGCAAGTGGTCTTTGGCAACGTGATCCACAAACCAATCTGCCAATTCCATATATGGCGGGATCTTGGACACTATCTAATGACGGCACAACATTCACATTTAATCTGCGGCAAGATATGATGTGGAGTGATGGTACGCCAATCACTGCACAAGATTTTGTTTGGACTTTTAATCAAGCAAACAATCCAGACAATAACTACCCCTACATCTCGATCTTTAACGATATTGAGTCATATACAGCCGAGGACGATTATACTCTTGAAGTAACATTGAAGAATCCGACTTGCGCTGGGATTTTGACCGCTGGACAAATAACACCTTTGCCAATGCACATTTGGCAGGACCTACCTTGGAGTGATCCTGAGAACAACCCGGAAATACTAACTCCTAGTGTCGTTTCGGGACCTTGGAGACTACAGGAATGGAGAAGAGACGAATATGCAATATTTTCCCCAAACCAGAGCTATTTTGATTCAGTTCCAGTAGTTGACATGCTGGCCACGCGAATTGTTCCTGATCCAGCTGTCCAGCTGCAACTATTAACAAGTGGCGAGATTGATTTTGCACCTGTATCAGCAGCTGGTTATGGTGAAGCGAGACAAGCCAGCAACCTCTCGTACTACGAGTGGACTCCGGCTCAAGCTGTCTGGTATTTTATCGGATTTAACTTCAGACGTCCTCTTTTACAAGAGGATGCGATACGGCACGCGCTTTCCTACGCTATGCCTCGTGAATCTATAGCTGAAGTTGTATTTAATGGTCTCGCTGCACCTACTCATTCTACGTACTCACCATCGAATTGGGTCTATAACCCTGATGTTCCAATGTATGACTTTGACATAGATGAGGCAAACAATGTTCTAAATGAGGCAGGATATGTGCTTAATGCCGATGGCAGGCGACTTGATGCCGATGGCAATCCTATTCAGCTTACAATTTATTACCCGACGGGTGACGGTCAAAGGGAACAGATTGCTTTGATTGCTCAAGAACAGTTCGGAGAACTTGGTATTGAGGTAGAAGTCGTTACATTAGAGTCACAAGCGCTCTTTGAATACCTCCAAAATAGCGCTGATGAATGGGATATGTGGGTCGGCCTCTCACGTGATACATCAGATCCTCACTTTATGTACCAAGCTTGGAGCGAGGCAACTATACCAGCTCTCAATATAGGGGCATACATCAACCCGCGGGTCGAAGAACTATATGCACAAGGCAATCAAACGCCCTGTGATATTGATAGCCGTCGAGTTGTGTATCAAGAGATTCAGCAGCATATCTCCGAAGACTCGGCTTACATTTTCTTGGTGGCTTTGAGAGGCTACGCATTTGTGAACAATCGTATAGTGGTCAACCCAGTAGAACCTCTGGGAGTTAATTATCGCATGAACGAATGGTCCGTTGGTCAATAGCTCAAACTACGGCGAAAACAGGGCGGAGTCTCATAGCTCTGCCCTGTTTTGCTTTTAGGCATATCTCCATGGGCGGCAACCTTCGTTACATACTTAGGCGTGTAGTGCAATCGATTGTCATCCTTTGGGCAATATCACTCATTGCGTTTGTGATTATGCACCTTGCGCCGGGCGGTCCAGGCGCAATATATGAAGACCCAACGATTAGCCCTGAGGCAACGGAGAGGATACGTGAATCGTTCGGTCTCAACGATCCAATACTTACCCAGTATGTACGCTGGTTAGGTAGTATTCTGCAAGGAGATTTTGGAAGATCATTTGTTGACTCGCGCCCTGTCCTAGGGAAAATCAGCGAACGGATTCCCGCAACGATTCAACTGAACGTCGCCGCACGCCTATTGGGTCTTCTCGGTATACCTCTCGGTATTTATTCTGCGGTTCGGCGCAACCGTTTCATAGATCATTTCATAAGAATTCTCCTCTCTATTGGAAGCGCGGCTCCACATTGGTGGATCGGACTCATGTTTTTAGTCTTTGTAGCTGCTCCAACTGGTTGGTTGCCACTTGGTGGTATGTATACGATTGGGAAGCAGGAGGACCTTTTAGATCGCATCTGGCATCTGGTGCTTCCAGCTACCATGTACGCTTTCGGTGATTGGATTGTTTGGTCACGCTACCTTCGCTCAGAGATTTTTGAAGTGTTGAACCAAGATTATGTTCGCACCGCCCATGCAAAAGGGCTTACTGGTAGCAGGATTCTTACACGCCATGTCTTACGTAATGCAATGATTCCCGTGATTACCATCTTTGGTGGGTCGTTCGCAACTATTATTTCGGGTTCAGTTGCTCTTGAAACAGTCTTTTCATGGCCGGGTATTGGTCGTCTCGCATATACAGCTTCGATTCAACGGGACTACCCCGTAATAATGGCTTTAATACTAATATCATCCCTGCTGGTAATGCTGGGAAATCTTTTGCTGATTTGGCTTACACATGGGCTGACCCACGTGTAAGGCTATCATAACTGTAAATGCTAAGGTGCTGAATATATGAATTCCCCTCTTCGTCCACTTCTCACTCAGCGTACACGTTGGTCTTTTAATCCACTTGTTTTGCTTCCAATGGTTATCCTTATATTGATCACACTGACTTCCTTCGGAGCGCCCTTAATTGCAACCCATATTCTGCAAAGTAGCCCTACGGATCAAGACCTCAGCAACACGTTCGTTCCATGGTTTCGTGGCAATCATATATTGGGTACCGATAACTTGGGACGTGATGTGTTCACAAGGGTGCTATACGCCGGACAGGTGTCGTTGACAATCGGTTTCACTGTAATGATTGTCCAAATGATGATTGGTGTGCCATTAGGATTGTTTGCTGGATTTTACGGCGGTTGGGTAGACGCTACAATTAATGTATTGCTTCAAATTGTACGAAGTATTCCCATATTTTTTCTTTTGCTTGTATTATCAGTCTTGTTCCGGCCAACTCCTTTGGGGCTGGCGGTTATGCTAGGTGTACTTGGCTGGACCAATACAGCGCGCCAAGTACGTGCAATTGCGTTTTCAGTGAAGAATCGAGAATATGTAGACGCGGCGCGAGCGCTGGGCGCTCAAGACTACCGCATTATCCTTCGTCATATCTTGCCAAACCTAAGTTCAATAATCCTTGTGATTGCTGGCTTTGACATTGCTTCAGCAATACTTACTGAAGCAGGCTTAAGTTTCCTCGGGTTTGGTGTTCAGCCGCCAATTCCAAGCTGGGGTAATATGTTAAGTGATTCACTTGAGAATGCTAGAAGTGCCCCCTGGTTAATTGTTTCTCCTGGCGTTTTCATCACTACCACTGTTCTTTGTATCTTCCTGTTTAGTGATGGCTTACGAGATGCTTTTGATACAGTCACTGGAAAACAGTGAGGGCAGAGCGTTTGCCATCCGTAGAGGTCATGCAACCTCGAAATGCCAGTTCCACCATGTAACTTCGATACGAGCGCAGTTGATCTGTACTCCCTAAAATGGTCTGCCCCTAGGAGGGGGTAATTCCTATCCTGACGGATGTTTTCCCTGTTGCCAACTTCATTTCACATTAGGCGTCACTATTGAACAACTACAGCTTTGACAGTTTGCATTTCGCGCAGTTCTTCCAATGGGATATGGCAGTAAATGGTATGTCCATCTCCGCCATTTTGCGCCGGAGGTTCCTGTGTCTCGCAAATTGTCCCGACTTTACGAGGACACCGGGTATGAAAAAGGCAGCCCGAGGGGGGGTTGGCCGGGCCGGGAACAGATCCTTCCAAGCGGATAGCCTTCATCTCTCCCTTCGAGTTAATCACTGGGATCGCCGAGACTAACGCTTCGGTATAGGGATGATAAGGCGGGTTGAAAATCGCCTCCGTTGGTCCAATCTCACAAACTTTACCCAGATAAACCACTGCCACTTCATCCGACAAATAGCGAACGATGTTGAGATCGTGCGAGATAAACAGCAAAGCTACATTGTGCTCTCGTTGGAGTTTTTGCAGCAGGTTCAGCACTGCCGCCTGAACCGAAACGTCGAGGGACGAAATCGGCTCGTCACACAAGACCAATTGAGGTCCACCGGCAAAGGCGCGGGCAATGGAGACTCGCTGTTTTTCGCCGCCGCTCAACTGAGAGGAACGGCGCTCCAGATAGCTTTCGTCCAGTTGAACCGCATTGAGCAGCGAAATGATGTGATCCCGCTCCTTTTCGCGCGCCACAATCTTGAAACATCGTAGCGGACGCCTCAACACTTCTTCTACTGTATGGCGGGGATTGAGTGACGAATCGGGATTCTGGAAGACCATTTGCAGTCCACGCAGGGCTTCCCGATTACGCCGCTCGATGACGTAAGTATAATTACTCCCGGCAAATTGGATCTCGCCAGAAGTCACCGGCTTCAGACCAGCCAGCGCTCCGGCAATGGTGCTTTTGCCGCAACCACTTTCACCGACAATCCCTAGCGTTCTCTGCTGCGGAAGGCTGAAACTCACGTCGTCCACCACCTTGAGACTTGGCTTCCTAGCAAATCTTAGGAAGCCAGCGTCTTGGCTGAAGTAAACTTTCAAATTCTGGACGACAAGCAGGTTTTCGCTGGACAGCTCCACCAGTCTGGGCGGTTGCGCTTCAGAGCGGGCAGCCAAACCGGGCTGCTCCAGCACTGTCTGCCAGCGGAAACAGCGTACCATGTGGTCGGCGCTGACCTGTTCCAGCGATGGAGCACCAGCTGTACAGCGGTGATCGACCAGTGCACAGCGGGGGGCAAAGATGCAACCCTTCGGGAGCGAGGTCAGCGGCGGCACTCGCCCCGGAATCGAGTACAAGGCGTCATCGCTTCGATAGCTACCCGACTTCGGCACGCAGCGCAGCAAGCCAACAGTATATGGATGGTGAGGTCGATCAAACAATTCCCGTACCGTGGACTGTTCAATTAACTCTCCAGCGTACATCATGCCCACCCGTTCACACATGCGGGAAATCACGCCTAGGTTGTGACTTATGAAGAGAATGGCCATTTTGAACTCGCGCTGGAGCTCATGGAGCAGATCAAGCACCCCTGCCTCAACGGTCACATCCAGCCCGGTCGTTGGTTCGTCCATCAAGACCAAATCAGGGCGCAGCAGCAGCGCCATAGCAATGACCACCCGCTGCTGCATTCCGCCACTGAGTTGATGCGGATAACGCTTGAGAACGTACTGAGGATCGGGCATCCGCACGCGCTCAAGCATTTCGATTACCCGTTTACGGGCTTCTATGTAGTCAGCATTTTCATGGGAGAGGATGACCTCGGTAAGCTGCTTTTCGATATTCAGCACCGGGTTGAGAGAGGACTGAGGGTCTTGATAGACCATCGCAATCCGGTTACCCTGAAGCCGAGATAATTGCTGAGGGAAGCCATCCTCAACTCCTGATTTTTAAAACGTATGCTGCCCTCTACATGTCCGTGGTGGTAGGTAGCCCATAATCGCCAACGCCACGGTAGACTTGCCACAACCACTTTCCCCAACCAGACCATAGGTCTCGCTCTCATGGATGGACAGCGATAGATTACGCACTGCACGGGCCAAGTTACCGCGCGTCTCAAAGCTGACGTTTAAATTCCGGATCTCTAACACTGTCATGGATTTAATCCGCCTTTGCCACTTCTATCAGACCATCGGCCAGCAGATTTAACGAAATTACGAGTGATGCGATGGCAAATGCCGGGAACAGCGGCGCAGTCGGAGTAATCACCAATGCCGTCCGCGCCTGGCTGACCATCTGCCCCCAGTCCGGATTTGGCGGCGGCACCCCAGCCCAAGAAAACCCAGCGCCCCCATTGAGAAGCAGGCGTAGCCGATACGTACGAGTCCATCTACCAGAATGGGACCGAGAGCATTGGGTAAAATCTCATGGAACATGATATACCAACCGGACTCTCCGCGCATCTTAGCAGCGGCAACATACTCTCTGTTACGCAAATCTAGCACGAGTCCGCGCACCAATCGGGAAACGCCTGGAGTCGTGCCGATTCCCAAGGCGATGACCACGTTCACCGCCGATGCGCCAATCGAGACGATAATCATCAGATAGAGCATGATCATCGGGAAAGCCATCATCACGTCCATCATACGCACGATGATTTCATCTATCCATCCGCCACGATAGCCCGCCAGCAAACCGATGCTCGTTCCTAGAAATAGCGCCAGCGAGACCGACAGTGTGGGCAAAAGCACCATTTGGCGGGCGCCAACTAGGAGGCGTGAGAAAATATCACGTCCCAAGTGATCGGTGCCCATGAGATGCGCTGCTGAGGGAGCTTTCCAAACTGCACCGGAACTGATCTCGTCGGTGCCATAAGGCGCAATCGCCGGACCGATAATGGCAATGACAAGCCAGAAGACCAGAACTAGAGTGGCCGCTGCCGCTGTCGGATTATGCGCCAAAAGGCGAACCCGCCGCCAGACCTGTGGGTCCGGCTTTGCCGGGGATGGGGGGATCGAAGGAGTCTCCAGTTGTTCTAAATGTTCTTCTGGGTCCATTTCCCCACCTCAGTTGAATCGGATGCGTGGATTCAGCACCGCATAAAGCAGGTCAGCGACTCCCTGCGACAGCACGATCAACGTCACGGCAACCATGGACGATGCCGCGATCATAGGAAGGTCGTTTCTTAAGGCGGCGTCGGCAAACAAAACACCGAGACCTGGATAATTGAATAGCCGTTCGATGACAATCAGTCCGCCGACCAACCAGGGAATCTGGGTACTAATTACAGCGATCGGTGCGATGAGGGCATTGCGAAGGGCATGACGGACGACCACCGTCCGATAAGGCAGTCCCTTGAGAATAGCCGTGCGGATGTAAGGGGATGCCATGACTTCGATCAGGCTCACTCGTGTGATCCTAGCGATGTACCCAATCAGTACGAGTGATGCCGTAAGCGACGGGAGGACAAGCTTCGGCCAGTGTTTCATCAAGTCAACGGTATCGCCGAGCAAACTACTGTCACCCGGTAGAAGTTTAAGCCACCAAGAAAAAACGAGGATGAGCAGCAGTCCGATAAGGAAATCCGGTATCGAGATCGTTAGCAAACTGCTAACAGAAATGAACCGGTCAGGCCAGCGCATTTCATGTAAACCGGCGATAATTCCCATCGTCAACGATACGGGAATAATAATTGTTAGTGCTAGGATAGCCAGCGTTAGGGAGTTCGTTAATCGCCGCTGCACCAACGGCAAGATATCTACGCCTAGGATATAGGACTTGCCCCAATCGCCTTGGACAAAATGGGTGATCCAGAGCGTATAGCGTTCAGGCAGGGGCCGGTTCGGTCCCATTCGCTCAGTCAGTGCCGCACGTGCTTCGGCGGTGGATTGATGTCCCAGTATCATCAGCACAGGATCGATAGGTACAACTTCTGACAGAAGAAAGATCAGGATAGAAAGGATCAGCATTGTGACGACTAGCGTACTTCCCGGCGCACGATGTACCGTAACATCGACCACTCCAAATGAGTGCGGCGACACAAAGAATAGGTGTCGCCGCATCAATTTCACATCAGGAACAATGACCTACGATTGTTCAAGCCAGGCATCAGCCAACCAGACATACAATTGCGGATGCAACTGATAATGAAATCTGCTGTTGACGACGAGGGCGTCCTGGTGCCAACTTGGGATCAACACTGCCCCATCCGCCGAAATCATGTCCATGAGCTGCTGCAACTGCTGCTGCCGCGTGTCTTGGTCAAGTTCCGCATCAAATTGGTCGAGCAAGGTGTCGAAGTCACGATTCACCCAATGCGATTCATTCCAGATACCAGTCGAACGGTAGGCAAGATTCAGAATCTCGCTAGCTGTATTCTTCTGCGTCCACTTATCGACGCCTAAGTAGAATGGTCCCCAGTCGTCTAGCCATCGGTCATAATAATTCGGATCAGGCTGCAACGTAGCGTTAATACCAATCGGTCGAAGCTGTGATGCCATAAAAGTAGCAAAACTTTCGGAGTCCTCGCTTGCAGGATAAAGAAGCGTCACGTCAAAACCGTTAGGATAACCACCCTCAGCCATAAGTTGTCTAGCCCTCTCGTAATCCTGCACTCGCGCTGTGACACTAGCAGGAGCAAGTGGGTAGATGCCTGGGGCAATCGGTTGATCATTTGCCGGGAGTGCCGCGCCCAAGAAATTCGTTTCTACGAAAGCCTGGCGGTCAAAGCTTAGCTTGACAGCTTCACGAATCTTCCAGTCAGTCCATGGTTCCTCATTGAAGTGCATAATTGCGTCTTCATGACTGCCCGTCTGAACCGTAACATAGTTGAGTCCAGGAATAGCACTATACTGGTCACGCAACGAAGGAACCCCAAGCCCCAACTGTATTGTGCCCTCTCGTAAGGCCGTGAGAGCAGACAAGTCATCACCGAAGTTAATGAAGTCAACCCCGTCCAGATAGGGCAGCGATTGATTATCAGTCCCCATTCCCCAATAATCGGTGCGACGCTGGAATCTAACGTGTTCACCCGCATTAAATTCAGTCATAGTAAATGGTCCCGTTCCCCAAGGGTTAGCCACAAAATCTCCCGGCCAATCGGCAGGTAGCACAGCGGCTACATAGAGGAAGAGGCTATAGATAAAATCAGCAGCAACCCGATTAGTGTGAATATTGACCGTAAAATCATCCAGTTTTTCCACGCCAGTGACATACGGAGCGGCTCCGGGGAAAGCTGAGGCGGTATTGGGGTCAATCAGGCGGTTGATAGTAAACACTACATCATCAGCGTTAAAGTCTTTACCGTGATTGAATGTGACGCCCTGACGGAGAGTCAGCGTCCAAGTCAGACCATCTTCCGAGGGTGTCCACGTCTCAGCCAATGCCGGTCGCAAAATCAAGTCAGTATCAATTCTAACTAGATAGTCACACATTGACGAATGATATTAGAGACAAAGATGTTTTCAATAGCAGCCGGATCAGAGATCGTGTTGGTGACAGACATCCCGGCTCCTAGGACGGCTATACCACCGCGCTTAGGAACCGCACCTTGCCTCAATGCCCTTGCATGTCCTACCTGTAAACGTTCCAACGGCGAAAGGAGAGCGAATCCCATCGCCCCTGCCCCCATTGCCGCCGAAAAACGCAAGAACTCGCGACGAGAGATAATGCCCTTCGTATGCTGGAAATGAGCCTCTTTGACCCGCTCATTACGTACTCGGAGATGTTTCAAATTAAATTTCCATGTCCCATTCTCCTCACATTTGAACTTATCAGATATGATACCAACAGTAGTTGAATGAACAAATTCCATAGACGTTACGCAGTCAAGGGAAACGAGCCAGAGACGGGGAATGAACCTTGCAGCGAAATGTTGCAGAAAAGATAACAACTGTCAAGATCGGATAAACTGGTTCTGTTGCGAAGTTGGTGAAAGAGGCGGATACAATCGGGGCATAGCTCTGAAAGCGACTGTGAAACATGTATCCACGCCAACTGATCCTGATCCCGATTAAAAAATTGAACATACTCAATTCAATGCCAACAAAAGAGCGCTCTTGCTGAAGATCGCAATCCGCAATCCCCAAGGGATTTGTCCCACTTGTCATCAGACGTCCACGCGACGGAATAGCGCCTACGAACGCCGTATCGCCGATTTACCCAGCAGTGGGCTACGAGTTGAACTCTGCTTGACGGTGAGGCGGTTATTCTGTATGCATCCGGAATACCCGCAGCGGATCTTCAGCGAGTGACTGCCTAAAGTCATGAAACCCTACGTGCGGCGGAGTGAATCGATTAATCAGTGATGGGAAGTGTGGGGACATTGGTGTGTGGTTCCCGGCTCCCCGGTTAGGGCTGCTGGTCGTTATCCACCAAAGTGTGTGGGGTCGCTGCTGCGGAAACTGCGCCACCTATTCTCAACTTCCCCTGTCGCCCCCCACCTGTGGAGTCACGACTGGCTTTTGAACACGCCAGCGACGGCGGCTGCGCCTCCCGAATCTCTCTGACCATTTATTTAGCTCAAACTGCGTTTGGAGCGTTAGTCACCAACTGCGCCAGCATCCGTCAGGGTGTGTTTGGCGCAAGCTGATACAGACGAACGCGGTCGAGTTCCCCTCGCTCTCCATCCTGTTCCCCTCCCATGTTCTCGGTTGAAGGACTGTTCGCAGTTGAAGGACTGGATCTTCCGAGCCGCGATATCGTATCTTCTTTTCGGAGTTGAGCGAGGATGACTCATACAATCGGTTTGAAGCCATGCCTTCACTACTGTTTCGCCTGTCTGCTGGTAGAACTCGTTCAGGTCTTTGCCGCTCGGCACCTGCACGGACTTGACTGCCCCGGAGAGCGCTGCTAGTTGTGCAGATGCTCCCGCCCCTGCGGCATCGGCATCCATACAGGCGATAACACGCGGCACGCCGAGCAGCGTCCGTACCAACGGCGGTCGATGCGGGCATGGCTGGCGCTGCCTATCGCCGCCGCCCGCATGAAGTCCCAGCCGACCTGCCATGCGATCAGCGCGTCGAACTCGCCTTCGGTGATGATGAGCGGCGTTCGCGGCAGAATGCGATCTGCCAGATACAGGCAGCCACGAATATTTCCACCGCTCACCTGCTGGTAACGCTGCTCGCCCGCCGCCCGGCGCACCTTGATCCCCCAGACGGCATCGTCAACGATCCACGGGATGAGGATGCCGCACGGCACGTTCAAGCCCTCGATCTCACGCCACGCGGTCGGTGCGCCGGGGAGGTAACCCAGTTGAGCGAGTTCGATGATCTTTTCGCTCAAGCCGCGCTCCCAGACCAGATAGCCCAACGCGCGCTGCCCTTCCGGCGACCATAAGCGCTCGCGCGCCTCGTCGATGATGCGCCGTGCTTTCGCCTGCCACGCCGCGTCCGGCGTTTGCGCCATCGGTTCGGGCGTACGATGCGCTGCGTTTACCTTTTCGATGTGCGGTAAATCACCGGCAGCTAGGCGTTCACACGCCTCCTGAAACGTGATCTGGTGGTAGTGCTGCACCCACGCGATGGCATCGCCGCCGGCATGACACTTGCCAAAACAGCGCCAGTGGTGGACGTAGACCACGAGTGAATAGCCTTTGTGTTCACTGTGCAGCGGACACTTGAAAGCGGCATAGTCACGCCCACGAAAGCGCGGCTTGCCGAGATCGCGCTCGACGAGCTGGCGCAGGTCGAGCTGTGCTTTGAGTTTTTCGACATCGATCATGATGTTCACCTCCACTTTCGTCAGTGCTTTTGCCATATGTCAAAAGTCAGAAGTTTCGACTTTCGTCATTCGTCATTGCCGCTGACGAAAGTTCGTTCTCACGGGAGAAACTGTGGGAAGGTAGCGCCTTTTTCATGCGGCTCACTTCCCTGCACGAGAGAAACTTTCGTCATACCCTTTGTGACGAAAGTTCCCACCTTTCTCTCAACTTTCGTCATGACGCTTCTGACGAAAGTTCGGCGTGAGTGACCCGGTAACCGCGTGCGCTCCGCCCACCGGTTTTGCGCTCGGCAATCTCGATCACCCCATCTTCGATCAGGGCTGCCAGCGTCGCGTCCACTTCCTTGCGCGATTTCACCCCGGCACCGCGCAGAATGTCCCGCGCTGATGGCGGACGTTCGCCATGGCGCGCGATGAAGTCCAGCACCTTCTTCTCGTTCTTCACATCCACGCCGATGCTCAGTTCGTCGAGCAGGCGATGCACCGACGCGCGGTACTCCTCAGCGAGCATCTGTCCCCGCGCCCAGTGGGCTGTCGTGATACGAGGCGTGTTGTGCATCCCCTCATCCGTCCAATCCATAATCGCCAAAATCAGCGCCAGCTTGAGCGCCATCGTCGAGAAGCGTCCATAGTTGCCGCGCAGTCGGTCATCGAGATTGCGGCGGGGATCGGTCATGTCGTGCAGCGCGGCATAGTAGGCATTGAAAAGATCAAAGACTGCCGGCTCCATCGTTGCGCCGATGGCGGGATGCTTGACCGGTTCGTCCAGATCGTGGAGCGCGAACTCGTCCGGTGGCATCGGAAAGGCGTTGTACACGCGCAGCAGCCGCGTTTTCAGGTCGGCTGGAAACTCGTGCGTGTCAAGGTTGTGTCCATTCAGCACGCACTTGATTTCGCGCTCGGTCGGGGTCAGACAGAGGAAGCGCGCCATCAAGCCGTCCTCCCATTCGCTGTCGGTGATGTAGCGCCCCAAGCGCGCAGGCGTGGTTGCGCCGATCATCGCCAGCGCCGGGTTGTAGACGATCAACTTGCCATCCCCGCGTAACTCACGCTCCAGGCGACGTGGCGCGTCAAACATTTCCATCATCGTTTCGGTATGCCCTTCCATGTACTTCTTCGGGATGAGCATCTTGCTCGCTTCGTCGATGAGGATGCCGCGCTGACCGGCGAAGCGTGCCGCGAGGTCTTCGTTCTTGCGCTCGAACGGCAGCAGCTTGTCGTAGTTGGCTGGCTTTTCACCCGCGAGCTTGGCAACCAGCATTTCGGGCGAGGTTGTCGCGGGCAGGAGCAGGTGCGGCATGGTGTCCCGCACCATGTCGGTGATCGCGTTCAGTCCGGTCGATTTGTGATAGTAGGTGGTCGGCGCGACCCACAGGTAGTACAGGTTCGGGTAGATGTCACCGAAGCCCAAGCGCAGCACGCAGCGCCGCGCCACCGCCAGTCCGACCGCCCACAGCGGACCCGATTCGAGGAAAATGCGCGGAGTCATCGGTGAGCGCTGGCTCAACCATGCGAGGCAGTCCCGGTGAAACGCGCCGACCGTCTCGGCCGATGCCATGAGTTTGTCGGTCAACTGTGCCGCTTTGGGCAGCGGCGGCACATACGCATCCTCAGTGCTCATTGCCTATTGATGGCACCGGGGCATTGGGATCGACGCGCAAGACCTGCGCGCTCAGTTCAGGATCACGGGTCAAAATCTGCTGCAAGATCGACCAGTGGGCGCGGTCGTGCTGCCAATCGAGTGACGCCAGCAGCGACTCAACCAGCGGGCTGAGGGTCAATCCAGCGGGAATATCCAGCATCGATACGGCGCGCCGCAGCGCGTAAGCATCGTGTTCAGTCAGGTTCATCGTAACAAGCTCCCAGGCAATACTGAATAGAACTCGTGCCAAAAACACGGTTTAAGGTGGGAAATTCAGTTGCACATGGGGGTAGGTTGTGATACATTGTGATTGTCGAGATCACATATGTATCCCATCCCGCCGCCCACGCGCCTCACCAGCAGTGGGCATTTTCTTTTCTAGGGCGGTGCGCGACTACGTGTGTTCATGTCATTCCTCCAAAATTGTTTGCACGTGCAAACAATTTCACTCATCCCCTAAATAGCGTTCCGTTTCGACGATCAACTTTTTCATCGCTTGCAGGCGAGCATGTGCAATCTTGGCATCACCTTCTTGTCGAATGAGCGCTCGCGCCAGTTCCTGCGGTGTGGTCGCGTTGACTCTTTGTGTTATCTTTTGCCATCTTCACGCTGATGGCGATATTTCAGGCATCTTGTCGACCTGCCGCCTATCGCCCTCGCACAGCTCCTTCACTTGTTTCAGCTGAGATTGAAGTCGATGATCTGCCGTACGATCTCGGCGTGATATTCTGACGGGAACCGAAACAACAGCGCAGTTTGAACTCCTCAATCGCGTGGCGGTCCGCAAGTTCAAGTGCCTCATCGGAAAGGCGCAGCAGGCTCTTGATCAGACTGAACTGCGCTCGTTTGATCCCACCCATCGCGCTCAGGATCATGTCGGTATACTCACGTTTAGCACGCAAGTCGATGTCAAGCGCCTGACGGTAGAACTCGTGTCCAACGGCATATGCCGGCACTTCATACCCGTGAACAGTGAGTAGCAAGAGTGCCGCTTGTCGTGCCAGTGCGACTGCCGTTAACCCTGAGCGTGCTGTGTTCTCTTTCGCCTGACGGAAAACCGATGAGCGGTTTGTCGGGATGATGATGCACGGGATCATCCCGTCGCCTGTATAGCTGGGGATGAAATCGCGCAGCAGCCATGTCGCCCAATAGCGGCGCTCGCCCGTTTCGATGCGGAACAACCGCGTCACGCCTTGCGAGACATCGACGACCGTCAAGGGATTGACCTGACCGTCATCCCGGATCGTGATCGCTAGATTGACCAGATCGCGCAGCAAGGTAGATCACCGAGCATGTCGCCCGTGACGGATGCCAGGTAAATCATCCATCCGGCTGGTATTGCCATTCGCCCGCGCCATTATTCGCCGCCCTTCGACAAATAACGCACGAGTGAAGCCACGACCTGGGCATAGGCTTTGCTGGCTGAGGCTCGCGGATCGTAGCTAAACAGGCTTTGATGATTTCGATGGGCATACGACACCGCTTCATTGGCGGGGATTACGCCGAGCAAGAGTTTGCCCAGCACCGGATGCGCTTTGAGTTCTGCCAGCAGATGGCTGTGACCCCGAATGCGGTTATCCATCTTGGTGACGATCAGACCGCTCACGCGCAGATTGGGATGCCGCCACCCTTCACGAATGTCGTTGATCTTCTGAATGACACTGGTCAAGCCGACCGTCTCAAGGTAGCGCGGCTCAACGGGAACAATCGCGTCTGTTCCGGCAAGCAGTCCCATTTCCGTCATCAGCGAGAAAGAAGGGCGGGTGTCGATGACGATTGCTGCATACTGATTAGCGATTTTGCTGAGGGGATCAGCGAGGCGATAAGGTGCGCCTGCGACACCCATCAGCTCGCGCTCTGCGCCTTCGAGCATGGGGGAAGCAGGGAGAACGTGCAGGTTCTCATCCCACGTCGAGGGCACAATGCAATTCATGAGTGTCTGCGGCGCATTCTGCCGATCCGCCATCAGAACGGTGTAGAGACTGTCGTCCGTGCCATAGTCCTTTTTGCCCGTCGTCACCAACGACGCATGACCTTGCGAGTCGGTGTCGATGAGCAACACCCGGCAGTTGGACGCATTGGCACGGCGGAGCATCCCGGTGATACCAAAGGCAATGTTGGTGGCGGACGTGGACTTGCCGACACCCCCTTTGTGGTTAGTGAATACGAAAACGCGAGTCATTTGCCATTTCCTCTCAGAACCCAACGAACCATCGATTTCGCTGTGGCTGGCAAGGACTGCGCGGAGGTGTGGTAAAGTGACATCCGGGAGTCCCGCTGGCGAGAGCAGCGAGCTTCAAGGTGACTGGGGGAGGTGGCGCCTCTCCCTTTCACCGCAAAAGCCGATTTAGTTTGGGTTCGTTATGAATGGCGCGAGTGATTCGCGTTGAGGAAATGGTAAACTATCGAGGAATTGAGCGGTTTCACGGGGAGAAAGATGTTCGAATGTGATCCAATCCTTCCCGCACGACAGGAAGCTATCCGAACAGTTTCCTGAGCCGAGACCGCTAGAAATTCTAGCGGTCTTTGCTTTCTTGCCCTTGCTGATCGCCTTCGCTCCACTGCGTACTTGGTCAGTGATGTCCTGCAAATACGCGAATGGCGCGCACAACTCCAAACGTATCTGTCCCGCCGGGTCAACGATGACCCTCTCAACCATATAACGCAGCAGTTCTTTCTGATCGCTGCGTTCAAGGCGATTATACACGATACCCACCTGCGCGATAATTTTTAGCGCCGCGTCAAGATTCTCGATGTATACCTGCTGTTGTCCTTCCAACCCTTCCAAACTCAGACGAATACGTGCGCGGCGATCCTGCCATTCCTGCCACTGCATGTCCCACAGGTTCTCTGTCACTTTTCCCGCAGCGTAGAGACGCATCATCCGCACTTCTTCTTCGTCAATCGACTTCAGTGCAGCAAGCAGCTGCTCACGTTCATCCGGGCGCAGATGTCCCATCTTCTCCGCAATGTCATCAGTATACGCCGCCCGAATCATCGGGATCAGGTCAGGGTCAACCTGTACACAGTGCAATGCATCTGGAATCTGACCATCAATGCTGCTGCACAGAAAATTGATGTTGCTGCGTGCAATGCAGTAGTACTGCGTTCCACCTCCCACACGAGACGCATTGGAGGTGGAACAGGTCAGGCGAATCAAACCTTGGCTGCCGGGAGCATCGAAGTAGAGCATTCCTTTGAGCAAGTAATCGTGACGCCGTTCACGTCCACGTTTCAGGTCGCGCTGTTCAAGAATTGCCAACCCGCGCTCGAATTCTTCGGTCGTGACAATCGGTTCCCAGTTCCCTTTGATGGTTTTGGGAGGCAGCTTGCCTGACTTGCTCGTCACCCACCCGGCATACGTCCAATTGTGGAATATTGCAGCCAGCGTACTGGTATTCGCAACCCGTTTACCGTTCTTCTTGACTTGAACAAATGGACGCCCGCTGCGATACTTGTGTCCTCTGGCGTGAAGGGTCTCACAAATCTGTTCCAGCGTCAGCTCGTTTTCTAGCAGCAAATTCCACGCATAGCGCCAAAGTGCGGCACGTTCCGGGTCTTGCTCGATCCAGTGGTTATGCCGCCCTTGGAGCTTTTTGGCTTCTCCAAGCACCTTGTCTTCGACATTGCGATAACCATCGGGCGCAACCCCACAAAAACCACCGCTCTGACGCTTCGCCTGCAATCCTCCCTTGACACGAATTCCCAACAGCGTTGACTCGCGCCGCGCCAATGTGAAGGACAGCGCCACGATGACCCGATCATCGGGATCCATTGGATCAAGATCGGGCGAATTAGCGAAGCGCACCGCTACACCGAACTCGTGCAGCTCGTCAATGGCACGGAGTGCCTCTGTATCGTTGCGTCCAAAGCGGTCAGCGCGTTCTACGATCACATACGAGAAGCGACCAACCCGGGCATCTGCCAGCAACCGCTGATATCCTTCCCGATCCGGCGTTTTGCCCGTTAGCACATCGACGTATTCATCGATCACCGGCAGGTCAGAGCGCTTCAGTACGTTTTCCTCAATGGCAAACCGCTGACGCGCTCGTGACAGTTCGGGTTTCTGATTTTCGTCACTGCTTGTGCGCAGGTACACCGCCCATCCCGGCTGAGGCGGAGCAGGCACATTCTTCTTTCGTTTGTCGTAAGGCATGTCATGACCTCAATCATGTTCGGCTAAGCTGATCTCTAGTCTGACAATACCCGATTTCTCGCTTCTCCTGTTTTTGCGGGCGATCTTCTATCAATTCATCGTCCAAGTCTTCGCTTGACCGGCTGCGTGTGATGATTTCGGCAACTCGGAATACACGCTTCATCATCGACTCTGACACCGATGCATCTGCTACTCCTGACACCATCGCGGTCATGCCGGCACTCCGATCATGAGCGGTTCGTCCGGTGCTGGGTCAATGTTGTGCATCCACTCACTGGCTCCACCATCACACCCGTATCCGCTCAAACACTTGTACTCGTTCACCGACACAAGGAGCAGTCCGTGACGTTCGGACGAACATGCAGGGCAGCGCCACAATCCGGCATGGGGGCTGGCGGCAAGCGGTTTGCCCAAATGTGTTTCTACCAGATCGCGCAGATCGATCAGGGTCGAGTGATTCTTAACCGTCATCGGCTCATCTCTTTTTCCAGCATGAGTGCGTGTTGTTCGCGCTCATGTTCGGTCAGTGCCTGCTTCACAAGGGTGTAGACGAGGTTAGCGAGTGGACGATCTTCTTCCTCCGCCCACTTTTCCAATTTGTCGTAGAGCGACTGTGGTAGCCGGAAGGCAATCCGCGCTGCAAATGGCGTGTCTCGATTCAAAATGATGCTCCTCATGACTTAACGTTTCACCAGCTTACTGGAAAACGCCAGAATTGAGGCGGAAATTTATGACATTTGTTCTGGTAAAAGTGGGCGTTGGCATAGGCAAATTTCTCGCGATTAGTACTTTTACCATCGAAATGTCACAGATTGATACGACTTGCGAGAATAAAACATTTGTTCTGGCGATGTAGGGAACTTCTAACCGAAAAAACACTCTCGGGGACTTGACGCAAGGTTAGGGCTTTGTAATACAATAGAGGTTCGGCTTTAGACCATGTGTTCGCATGAGCTTCGCCTATTCAAGGGATAAATACTTAGGAGCAAGGAGGTAAGCCATGACCTCAATTCCGGTCGTAGTTGTTTCCACGAGTGGCCTCACTCGCGGGGGTATTCAACAGATCATCTCGAAGTCAGAAGGGCGCATTGATATCAGCGCCATGTTTGCGACTCTATCCGAGACCAATACCTTTTTGAGCGACCATCCTGCGCGCGTTCTCGTCATCGATGACTCGCTGCCGCGGGGGATCAATCTTCCCAAGGAACTCAAAAAGCTTACCCATGCGCATCCGGGATTAGCGATTCTCATGATTGCGGGGCGTCCTACCGTCAGTCTGGTACGTCTGCTGCTGGGATTGAGCGCACGCGGCATCCTGCACAAAGACGACGATCTGGAACATACCTTAAATCAGGCGATCCAGCTGGCAGCATCGGGTGGCACAACGATCTCACCGCGTGTATCACAACTGCTCGAACAGCAGCCCACGCTTCCAGGCAATATCGATCAGCGCGATCTGGATGTGCTTCAACTTCTGACAGATGGTTATCAACCGAAGGAGATCGCTACCCATCTCGGCATTGATCGGCGCGTGGTCTACCGAACCATTAAGAAGCTGACTGCTGCCTACGAAGCACAAAACGTCGCGCAGTTGGTGCGTATCCTTGAACAGCAGAAGCTGCTGTCACCCAAGAAAGAATAGTCTGTTTCTCATGAGAATTTTGCTCACGCAAAAGTTCACTTTTACCTCCCCAATGTCACAAAGTGTCAACATGAACCTGACCTGTTGTGATACCCTGTGGGTGGAGAATCAGCGAGGGCAAAACAAGCATGACCACTCATATTCTGATTGCAGATGGCAGCAGTCTGACCGTGGTCGGCGCGGCAACGCTGCTCAAGGAACGCGCCGACACCCTTCTTACTACCGCCGAAAACGGGGATGACCTCCTCCGACTGGCGGGTGTCAACCAACCCGATGTCATTCTGCTGGGTGACCGTTTCGATCCGCTGTTCGAGACTGTGGCATTGGTAGAGCGTCTGATACAGGCGGCACCCGCGGGACGCATCATAGTGATGGGAAACACGACCGACGGCTTGGTCATCCGCGACCTGTTCACCATGGGGATGTGTGGCTACCTAGCGGTGGGGGATGATCTCTCAACCTGCCTGCTCACGGCGGTCGATACGGTGCTGCGTGAACACCCCTACTTATCCCCGACAGCGAACGCCGAATACCTGATCGCCATGCAGAGCAGCAGTCGCGACTGGAAATTGGATGCAGAAGCCCGCGCCGTGCTGCGTCTATTGGCGCGCGGCTGCACCGTCCGCGAGATCGCCGCGCACATGCGCCTGAAACGCCGCCGCGTGTACTGGGTTACTGAAAAGATGCGCTCCCGTTTCGGCGCGACGACCAATGAACACCTGATCAGCCGGGCGGTAGGCGAAGGATTCATGCGCCTACCCGATTAGCCCGGAATCTTCCCATCGTTTCCCGGAATCTTCCCAACCCTCAACCGGAATCGTCCAGTCGTTCGCTTATCCCACTTTGTTACGCTGAAACCAGCGTAAACAAACCCGGAGTGACGACATGCGACGACCTAAGCCAAGCGCAGCGCGGCGACTGCTGCCCGTGCTGGCGGCGCTCTGCCTGACGGCGTGGGCGACGGCCTTCTTCTTGATCCGCGCCCAACCCGGCGCAAATGATGTTCGAATTTCCACCTTGATGGTGCTGCCGTCGCTTACCCCGACGGAAACAGTAACACCGACTTTGCCTCCGACGCTCACGGCGACAGTCACAATGACGGCGACGACTGCGCCAACGGATACACCTGTTCCGACGTTCCTTCCGACGTTGAGCGAACGTGTGTTAGAGATCGCAGTGGTCATGCCCGGCGTGTACGTCCCGCCTACACTCACGCCGTTTCCACCGGGGATGATCCTGCTACCCGCGCCGCCCAACCCGGTCGAACCCCTCCCGGATGCGACCGACACCGCGCCGCCGTTCTTCGGGTGGTACAGCTTCGAGTCGGACTACCCGACGATCCGCTACGCGCCACCATGGACGCCACGCCTGTCGCAGTTCGCCAGCCGAGGGCAATATCACCGCACGGAAGGTGCATACGATACTGCCAACTTCATGTTTGAGGGTGAAGGACTGCGCGTGCGCTACGTCGCGGCGCAGAACATGGGGACGTTCGAGATCGTCGTCGATGGCGCAGTGCTGGACACGATTGACGCTTACGCGGATGAACTCCGCTTCCCGGTGACCGATGTGTACTACGTCGGCGGCGGGACGCATCGCCTCGAACTGCGTGGGATCGGGCAGAAGAACAACGCCAGCGAAGGCTATGTGATCGGGCTGGACACGATTCAGGTCTTTCGCGGTGATGCCCAAACCTTGATTCTTCCGCCGCCGGTGATCACGAATACGTCAACTCCCGAACCGCAACCCGCCGCACGGATCGAACTCGTCGGTGCGCCGCCGACCCTTCAGCCGACCGGAACACCGATTCCGCCGCGTGTCCTGACTGCCGAAGTGGTGATCGCCTACGACGAGAATGGCAACCGCACGGTCGATCCGGCGGAAGGCGTCGCTGGGATTTCCGTGCGCGTGGTCGAGGTCAACACCAACCGCGTGATCGCCAGCGGCTTCACTGACGAGCGGGGCTATGTGTCGTTTGAAGTCGTGACTGACGCGCCCGCGCAGATCGTTGTCCCATATTTCGGCAAGACATGGACGGTGCAGCGCGGCGGAAATAGTGCTGCGCCCGCCTACACCGTCCTGCTCACACCGGGCAACCAGCCGGGCTTGATCCCCTAGAGGTGAACATGAAGAAAGGTCTTTTGCTCATTCCGTTCGTGCTGGCGCTGGCTGCACTGGCATGTACCGGGACGCTGACCGGGATCACGGGCGCACCGGTCTACGTCTGTCCCACGCCCAACGTTCTCACGCCCACGCCGCTGCCGACGTTCGTGCCGATCCCCGGCTATCCGACGCTGGTTCCGTTTCCGACTGCGCTCCCACCGCCGACGGTCACGCCATATGCACTCCGTCCCCCGACGGCGTTCTATCGCGGGGATGCGGTGTTCACGCGCAGTCCGCAGTCGGCGCGCTTTCGGCTGGTGAATGTGTCGGTGGTCAATACGCCTGCCGGACGCACGGTCGCCGTCTGGGAGTTGGAGATCAAGAACCTAGGCGGGAGCGGGTATGACGTGTTTCCCGCCTACCAGAGCTACGTCAGCCAGTTGGTGGGTGGATCGACCGGAATATGGGGCGCGTCGAGCAACGCGGCGGTAGACGCCGGGCTGACTGCGACGTATGAAGCGATCAGCCTCGCGCCGAACGAAACCCGCAGCTTCACGCTCGCGGGCTTCATCCCGTATGGCGCAGCGCCGGATCGCATCACCTTCATGCTCGATCCGACGATCCGCCCGACCCCTCCACCGCGCCTGCCGGGGAGCAACGCGCTTGTCTGGCGGATGGAAACCAACCCGAATTGCAGTGCCGCGATTGCCGATCCGCCTGCTGGCGTGCTGCCGCCTCCATAAATGAAGGGAGATGATTCGAATGGCAATCGTCGATGATGTGCTGAACGGGCTGCAAATCCAGATCGATACCCTGTGGTACAACCTGCTGTTCGCGCTGGCGGGCATGGGTTGGAGCTTGCAGCGCGCCTTTCTGATGATGGGTTACACCATCGAACTGATGAATCAATGGCTAGTGGATAACGCCTTCACGCCGCTGATCGCCCAGACGAATGCCAGTTTGCAGGTAGCGGTGAGTCTGTCGTTTGTCGTCGCGCTGCTGGTGCTGGGGATCACCTATCTGCTCGCTGCCTTCGCCCGGATGCGCGTGGTCGAGCCGAAAAATGCTATCGCCTGGTATCTGGCGGGGGCGCTGTTTTTCTCGCTGGGACCAAGCCTGTATCAGGGCATGAGTGATTTCCGCCGCACCCTGTCGAGCGCCTTCTATGCCAGCAGTCTGAGTGGACTGTCGGCGGCGACCGGGAGCGCGTTTGACTCGCTTTCCAGCGTGAGCAGCAGCGACATGGGCATCCTCAACCTGTGCGACAACTTCGGTTCGTACATGCCGGTCTGGAACTACACGATTGATGGGTTGGATGTTGCGCTGGCGTATCTGCGCGCCGACGGGATCGACCTGATGGGCTACCCCTCCACACCGCGCGATCCGTACTGCCAACCGCACACGCCAGACCCGGCGACTGGACTCTGGACAGCAGGATCAGTGCCGTGGGAATGGCGGCGACCCGGATCATTCTTCGCCAATGACCGCGATCCAATCTTTTTCCCTGCCATGACCGCGCTCGAACGCGCCGACTCGATTGCCATGGCCTCAGCGGCGCAGGGACGACTGCTCACCGCGTGGCCGCTGATCCTGTTCGGTGTGACCGAGCAGTTGGTCTACCTGCTGCTCACCATCGCGCAGGGGTTAACCTTCATCTCGTTCGGTGTGGCGATCATGGTCGCCTTCTTCAAGAAAACGGAAGTGATCGCCCGTTCGATCATCGATCTGTGGATCGAACTCATCATCCAGACGGTCGTGATCGCGTTGATTCAGTCGCTGGTCGTCACCTTCTTCCTCGCGGGAACGGCGAGCGGCAACGGAATCGTCGTCCTCGGCGTCGGCTTGATCTGCCTGATCTTCATGGTGATTGTGCTGTTCAGCGGCGTGAAAGCCGTCTGGAATTCGTTCAACCGGCTGTTCACGGCGTTCGGTCAGGCAACGGGCGGCGCAGTCATCAGCCCCGGCGCGGCGACCGTCATGACGGCGGCAGGCGCAGTGGGCGCGGTGGGGATCGCGTCCGGTGCAGGTGCGCTCGTTTCGTCGGTGGCGGGGAGTGCGGTCAGTGTCGGTTCGAACACCTTGGCAGGCATGACCGCCTTGCAAAGCGGTGCAACTCCCGCTCAGGCGGCGGGCTTGACCTTTGGCGGCGTCCAGCCATTGGCAGAAGCAGCGCGAGCGATTACCCGTCTCCCGACTCTGCGCGGCACTGCGTTGGGCGACACGGCGGAGCAGTTCATGGAAGGGGCGACCGTGCGCCGGGTGGCGCGGGATGTTTCCGTCTATGGACGCACGTTTGGACCCATGCTCGGCGCGACCCTGCTCACCGATTATGACCCGGAGAAGGCAGAGTACGACAAGCAGGGGCGGCTGATCGGGCGACCGATGCTCGTTCCAGCAGTCGGTGAAGGCTTGGAAGCGGTCACCTATCCGCGCGGTAAACGTCCGCAGCAGCGGCATGAACTCGATGGTGAATTCGACTGGTTCGAGGACGACGACGGCGAACTGTACCCCGGTTTTACGCCCGTCAAGCGCAAGCGCATGGGGACGTTCACGCCCGTCGCGCCCATGCCGACCGAGGCTTCCGCCGATGAAGAGATCGCTCGTGAACGCGAAACCTACGCCGACGACATGCGCGGTGAAGAGATAGAACAGCACATCTCAGACGTCACGCAGTCGGCAGCGGGGAAAGGCAGCGGCAAGTTGGACACGGAGCGCAGTGACGGCGCTGCCGGACGGTTGGAACGGAGCGCTGAAGCCCTCGAACGGGCTGCCGGGACGCTCACGGGCAGTTTGCGCGTTGCCGGAACGACGGACGTGACGAGCGTCATGGGCGACGTGATGCGCTTGCTCGGTGGTCGCGGCACGAATGGTGTCGATCACCTCACGGTTGGCGGTTTGATGGCGCAGGCGGTGGGCGTGACGCCCCTCAACGATGGTCGTCCGCCCGTGCGCGACGATCTCACTCGCTTTGGCATGTTCATCGACGGCGCAGTGCGCTTGGGCTTGTCCCCCGAACAGACCGAACGGGTCGGACGGGAAGTCAAGGAAACGCCGGATCGACGGCTGACGGAAACTACCCGAAATGAACTGATCGACGGCGCAATCGCGGGGGGACGTTCACGGGATGGGGCGGAGCGCGAGGTCAACCGTCTCGAAATCGCCGCGCGGCTGCTCCCGAACGAGATGACCGCTTACGGTTCTATGCCTGCGCCGTCCATCACGGTCGCGCCGGAGGTGAAAGTCGAACCGATCATCACCGTCGAAGTAAGGGACGACGGAGAAGACTCGGACACCGAATATGACGACGCGATGCGCTCCAGCGCATCCATGAGCGGCAGCAGCGCGGTCTTGGGAGGAACAGAATGAGCGACAGCCTGCACTATCACACCCTGCAAGACCTGCGGGTGCTCTCGCTCGACGAGCTGCGCGCCCTGTGGGAACTCGTACCGACCGACCGCCAGCGCGCTTATCGTGCCGCGTATGACCGTGAAGTCAAGACGGCGGGTGCGGAAGGTTCGGACGCGAAAGAACGCAAGATCGCGCTCGCCTTGCTCAAGCGCTATCACGAAGCGGCACTCGTCCCGGTCGGATTGCGCTGGGCGCGCGCGCCGAAGCGCGTGCAGGAGGCAGCAGAGCGCGGTGAAGGATTTGACGTTCCGGAAGCGGAAACAACGACGAAAATGGGTAAACCTTCGGGCAAAGTGATCGCGGTGCTTGGGGCGATCATACTCCTGATGGTTGCGCTGGTCTTGCTGCGCGGCGGGGGTGGAACGAGCGGTGCAGCGGAAGCAACGGCTGAAGTCGATGTGACCGCCACACTTTCGCCGAGGATTACGCCGACCCCGCTGGCGCTCGAAGCGCAGGATGAGGTGATTGAAGGTGGCGACACCAGTCGCGCGCCGTTCTACCCGATCAACCTGCAAATCAGCCTCCCCGATCAGATTGTCCCGCGCGTGTGGGTGGTACAGCGCCGGGCGGTGCGCGCTTCCGAATGGAACTTCGACCCGAACCCGGATACCGCGTCGTTCTTGAACGGCATGAGTGTGCGTCCAGTGATCGGCATCCCATGGTCGGAGGACAACGCGGCGTGGTTCGCGCAAATCAGCGCGGGGGCAGAGTTCCGCGTGCAGATGAACACCGGTGCGATTCTGACCTTCGCCTTTGAGGATAAGCGCGAGGTGCGACGCAGCGATACGGGCATCTTCCGGCAGGTCAATCCCGGCTTGGTCTTGCTCCTGCTCGGCGAGACGGATGAGGAAGGTCTGCCAACGGCGACGCGCACACTGGTCACAGCTGTGTATCCCATCGAGCAGGAATTGGGGCGCGCGGGTGAACTCATCGGCGCGCTGGCACAGCCGGTCGTTGCAGTCACACCCACTCCGCTGCCGACCGCCACGCCAACGCCAATCCCATTCATCGGCTTGGATGTGCAGATCATCAGCGTGACGACGAGCGCGGGGCAGATCACGACGCGACTGCGTCTCTACAATGGCGGAAACACGCTGCTGTCGATCACCCCGGAGGATGTGTGGCTGGCGCTCGGCTATGTCGAAAATCCGCCGGGACCGCGCACACCAGCGGACGGGCTACCTCCGTTCGATCTGCTGCCCGGTCAGGCAGCGGACATGGCTCTTGTGTGGCTGTGGTCGGGTGAGCCATATGCGAGTCTGGGCATCGGCCCATATCGCTACGCGATGGTACTTTCGGATAAATTAGCGCGCTACCTCGTCTTTCGTCACCTACGGAAACAGAAGGACTTCTTATGATCGGTTAACATGCCGCTTTCGGCGAAATGCAAGGGTTTCGCCCTATAGAAAACGAAACCTAGAGCCAACACAGCGACCAGTAATCAAAGCTTGCCCTTGAGGGCTGCTGTGCAGCCCGATTCAGGAAGAGCGGGCACAACGAAAACCAACGGCCCTGAGTCCGCTGTTGGAATAATCCCTATTACGATACCCGGCACGTAAGAAATAGGGATCGCTAAAGTTCCACGAGACGCCGCGCAGTACATGCAGAGTGTTCGCAGTGTTGTTATTCTCGTGGGATTGATTGTACGGATAATCCTCATACATTGAGCTTACCCATTCCCACACGTTACCGCTCATATCAAGCGCACCCACCCACGAACGTCCAGCCGGGATGCTTCCCACATTTGTCGTGCCTTGCTCGACAGAACGATTCCACACAGCATAGCTGCCATTCCAACTATCACCCCATGGATAATCCCATTCGGAGGGTCCGCGCGCTGCATATTCCCACTCCGCTTCCGTTGCCAAGCGCGCACCACGCTCCACACAGAAATTGTGAGCCTCAAACCAAGAGATATTCTCGACTGGGCGCTGATCACCGTCGTAATCGTTCGTGCGGCTTTTTACGCCCCCCAATTGCTCAAAATCTACCTGTGCCACCTCCGTGCGATCGATCCAAAACGGCGCATCAAAGTGAATCAGGTTGCCATTCTGCTCATTATCGCTCTGCGGATTTGCGCCAATCGTGAAACTCCCGGCGGGGACTAAGACCATCGGCACGTCATCGTCAAAGCGATGCTGGAAGCCTTCGGGATAGAGCGCCTGCCAGTCGGTGTTGCTCCCAGTGAATGTGCGGGCGGTGTCCAGCGCGGCTTGCAGGAGATCAGACAGAGCGGTTGGGCTAGGCGGCACTGTTGACGTATCTGTGGGTGTGACAGTGGGCTGCACCGCGGTATCGGTTGGACGCGGCGTTTGGGTCGGCATCGCTGTTAGGGTGGCAGCATTCGCGGTTTGCAGCGCTGCGCGCGTCCCGGTCGCTATCGCATCAATTGTCGCCTGAAAATCAACCGTCGGCGTAAACGTCGCGGTTGGCATGGCTGTCAAGGTTTGTTCGATTTCGTGAGTTTGGGTTTGCGCGACGATCTGCACCAGATTAGGCCTATAGGTCAGTGTTGGCGTATCCCCGCCTGTCTGAACAACTTGCCCGGTCGTCGCAGTGGGAGCGGTAGATGGATTGATCAGCGGCGGCAAGATCAATGCCACAAAAGCGATCAGCACCAGCACGCCCCCTGCCCCGATGATCAGCGGTGTTCGCGAGAGTTGTTGGCGTTCTTCTTTCGGGACAACCACCGGCTCAGGTGTACTGGCGAGATTGAACCGTCGCTGTACGCGCTTGACAATCGGATCAGGATCGTTTGGGCGCTGCGTCAGGTCGATGTACTGAATACCCGCAAGCTGCACGGGTATTTTCGTCTGCTGCACCATCACCGGCAGGATCGGTTTGTTCTCCTGCTGGACATAATCGATCTCGTTCAGCACAAAACTGCGCCGCTGGGTCGCTGTCACCGCGCGATTCAAGTCAGGTGAGAGGAGCACCACCACATAATCGCAGCGATCAATCTCATGCTGAATTTGCCCTGCCCAGCTGGAATCCGCCTCAAGCGAAACATCCATCCATGCGGAGATGTCCGGTATGGCGTTGAGCGCCGCAACCAACGCTTCGGCAAGTGCGCGTGTATCCTTTTTAGCGTAGCTAATGAAAATGTGCGGCATTGATCCCCGGCGGCGCTGGTCTAAATCTTATATAGAGATTATACGCATTCAACTTTCCCAATACCATGAATCAGCCGATCAAGTTCCCCGAAAAACCATTCATTTTCTCTCGTGACGGTTTGCAGGGTTTCTGTTTGGGACAATACCCGGAATCTTTCCATCGTCGACCGGAATCTTCCTAACCCCAAACCGGAATCCTCCAGAAGTTCTCCAATCCCATTTTGCTACCCTGAGGCTGTATCAGGGTGAAGCACTGCTCGTGCCGGATGACCCCACACGATCAAGCGCACCGCCCCTGAGCGGCTGCCCAAACGTCATGGCGCACGCCTGTTTCTCCCTGATGCGTTTGTCTATTCATCAAGGAGCTGCTCGCGTGAATCTTTCGCAAGCCATTCAAGACCTGTTCACCGACATTCGGGATGTGGCGCAGATCATCGCGCCCATCGCTGCCATCATCGGGTTTATCGGATTGGGGGTGATGTACATGGGTTCAAGCTGGCCCTTGATCGGCGACTGGAAGAAGGACAATCCGAAAGCCGCCAATCAGGTTGTCATCGGTCTCCTGTTCGTCGTTTTCGCCTCCAGTGTCACCGCGCTGATCTCCTTCACCTAAATCGCCGTGTCCGCCAGCGCGGGGGTAGTCGTCTGCCTCCGCGCCGTTTTGTATGGAGAGACTGCATGGCAGCAGACTTTAAATCGCACATCCTGAGCCGGGATGAAAAAGGCTTCGGCGGTATCCCGTTCAAGCGGCTGCTGTTCGGCGGGATAGCGGGCGGATTCACGTACACCGTGTGCCGCTTTGCGCTGCCGGATATCGCTATTCCGGTCGGCATTATCGTGGCGATCCTGCTGATCGCGTTGACCGCGCCGCGCGGCGGGCTGCCACTGTGGATGCGCCTCTGGCTTAACCTGCGCGGCTCGATTCTGCTCGCGGCGGCTGAAAATCCCGTTGGAATGGCGGCGGAAGTAGCGAGAATGCTGTCGCTTTCAACCGATGCCGCCTTGCTGGATGGACACCGTCTGTTTGCACCGCCTGCTGGATTGGTCGAAGTCGATCTGTCGGAGTGGGTGACGTTCGCCCGCGCTCGTGACTTAGATCGCGGCGACGGGCTGGTGTTTGTGGGATCGCCTTTGCAAGGATCACCGCTGGAAGAGGAGGCGCTGTGACCAGTGTTCGCACGTTTCTGATCGAACCGTTCGACATCATGCTGCACGCGACTGAGGAAGGCGTCTCTGCACTGCAAGCCCGCTTCTCGACGTGGCTGCGCACGTTGTCCGGTGAAGCACGTTTCTTGTGCTGGCAGATGCCCGCCACGCTGGATGCCAAGATCGTGGCGCTTGATCAGGCAGAAATTCAGACCGACGACGAGCAGCGGCGTGACCTGCTGATCGAATACCGCCGCGAGTACGAGCGCATGAATGCCGGGGCGGAATATCAGCGTGCTTTGTGCGGGATGGTGCTGTGGAATGACCAGAATCCACGTGCCATTGCCGGTGGACTGTCGTCCGCTTTTGACACGCCCGTGACCGAAGGCGCATTCCCGGCGCTGTTCGAAGGACAGTACGAACTACGCGACCGCCCGTTCTGGCATCTCGCGCCATCCGGTCGTCCGGGTGGTCGTCCTTACTGGGCGGTGCTGACCAGCTACGAATTCGCCCCGGCGACGTGGAATTTCTTTCGCCCGCTACCGCCCCTGCTCCGGCTGAATTTCCCGCTGGCGTTGGCGGTGGACATCCCGAAGACCTATGACCGCAATGCCGCCATTGACGCGATTGAAAGCATCATTCAGGCGTACCAGGTGCATCTGGCGGGCGTGCGTGGCGAGGACAGCCGCTCGGTGCAGCGCGTCGCCGACTGCCGCCGGGCACTTGGGGAAATCAATAACGGCGATGCTCTGCATCTGGTGCAGATCGCCGTCGCCGTTGCGGCGGATGATCTGGAGATGTTGAAAGAGCGTGTCGCCGCCGTGATCAATGAGACGCGAGCGTGGTTTTCGCTCCGTCAAGAAATGGGTGAACTGCTCTCGCGGGCCGTGGAGTTTTTCACCGCCCGCCGGACGAAGGACATCAACCTGCCGACGACGACATGGACGGTCACGTCACGCGAACTGGCGCTGATGCTCGCACCGCTTGGCTATCGCAAGCTCTCGACGACCGATGGGGTGCTGCGCGGTGAGGCGGTCGGCGGCGCGTATCCGGTCTTTCACAACTCGTGGCGGGACAAACGCGCCACGCATGAAGTGTGGGTCGGGCAGTCGGGCTACGGCAAAACGTTCGCGCTCAACTGCTACCTGACGCGCGAGTATGCCGAGAACGGCATCTCGTTCGATTTCCTCGAACCGATGGGTCACGGGCGGCATATCGCTGACGCTTTCGGGCTACCGTGGTATGTGTTGAGTGCGAAGGCGACCAAGCTCAACCCGCAGGATGTAATGTTTCCGACGCTGCTGGAACAGGTCAGCCACACCACGCGGCTGTACGAGACGGTGTTGGGACGGCAGCTCTCCGGCGGACAGCGCGAGAATCTCGAACGTGGGCTGCTTGGCGAGGCGCTGGAGACACTCTATCGCGGTTTCCCTGACCTAAATCGGGTCACGCCTGACCTCGCGCCGACGTGTGAGACGGTCTGCGATGTGCTTGGGAGTCTGGGCGATAAGCCCGCCATGCAAGCTATCGCTCGCGACCTTGCTGACGAAATCGCCGGGCTGTGTACCGGATCGGGACCGTGGTCGGCATTTCTCAACGGCACCACCAATGTCGATCTGACGCGCGGCGGACGCGACTGGATCAGTCCTCGCGTTTTCTCGTTCCACGAACTGGAAGGCGACCCGATCCTGCAAGCGCTGGCGTACACGCAAGTCTTGAGCGCGATCCGCCGCGACAGCCTGATCGACGAGCAACCGCGCATCATCGCTGTCGATGAGGTTTACCGTCTGATGCGCCATCCGTCGCTCTTGGACTTCCTGATCGAAGCTGCCAAGACCTTCCGTACCCGCAGAAAAAAAGCGGTCATGATCGATCAATCGAGCAATCACTCGCCGCTAGTTGTGACGCATTCACTTCTGCCTGATACTCTGCGGTATCCTGCCACCGGGCAAAGCGGTTATAGGGTTTCTTCCCCGCATAGTGCTTCGGATAATAACCATTGCCGTAGCGATAGGCGTAGCGTTCTTGCAGCGACCGCCACGTATAATCGGGGAATTCCCGCAGAATCCGCCACTGATCGACGTTGCTGTCGATCATCGCGCGTAAGGCTTCCAGCTCTGGCTCATCCCAGAAGTATCCATTGCATTTGTGAGTGGTACTGCGCATTGAGGTGCTGCCGTCACGCCAGAATACGGTCACATGTTTCGTGTGCCGCGTCACCTTCGTCACCTTGATGTAGTGGGCGAATGCCTCGAACAGCGCCCGCTTTTCTTCGCTTGGCACATCGTCCCACCGGGCGATGACCAGTTCCAAAGCTGGACGTGCCTCGACCAGTGAGCGCGAGCGCTGTTTACCCGACTCAATCCGCGCGAGTTCAGTACGCAAATTGGCGATCTCGTAGTCCGCTTTCTCGAAGTGTGCCTGAGCGCGGGCGACCATCTCGGCATTGGAGAGCAGCCCCAAGCTGGCGATGATGTTGTCTTTCGCCGTCTCCGCCTGCCGGATCGCTGCCTTTAACCGCCTCACCTCGGATTGATCCACGTTCTCAAAACTCGCCAGCGCCGCCGCCCATGCCGCTTCATCAATGGTCGTGTCGCGCAGCCGCGCCAACAGCATTTCGTCAATCAGCGCATCGAGAATGAAAGCCTTAATGTTCCAGATGTTCGAGCGCACATGATACTCGTACAACAGATACTGATATTTGCCTGCATGGGTGTTCCAGCAGCTCGCCAAGCGTTTGTGTGGGAGGTGCGGGATATCGTCGCTGAAGATCAGACCAGAATAGGTGGGCGGCGTGACGGTACGCCGCTCGGCTTTGTCGTGGCGGATCCAGGGGCGATACGGGACATAATTCGGGTTCGGCTCGCCGTGAAAGTCGGTCGGTGACAGGCGGTTGTAGGCGTACATAAACAGGTCGAGTGGGATGATCGCCTCGTGGTTGTTCCACTGCACGACCGCTCCCATGTGAATCCAATGTCCAATATACGCGACGTTGACCAGCATGTAGGTCAAACCCGTGTGGGAGGGAGTCAGACCCTTGGTGAAAGGCGAACGCCGCTTGAGATGATCTGTCGCCTTAAAGCCTTCGGGAACCGCGCCCTCTGGAATATCGGGGAAGTACGGACCGTGTTCGTTGATCTGATGCCATGTCTGGTGCAGATTGCCGTTGTTCTCACGGAAAATCTCGAAGTAGCGCAGGATCACGTCCGCGTAGAGGTCAAACCGTTTGTATTTGCGAAAGTCGGGATTGCGCTGCTCATTCACTTTGGCGCGGCAGTCCACCATGAAACCGGGGAGAATCTTCCGTCCCGACCACATGCCCCCGGCGCTGCGGCTGTGGCGTGCCTTCACCAAACGCCCCCGAATCTGGTATTCGAGATAATCGGCGGCGCGCTGCGCTTCCTCGCGGAACATCTTGATATGCGACGATCCCATGATCGGATGAGCGAAGTCGTAGACCATGCGCGGGGTCATCACCTGCACATTGTGCGCTCGACATGCCTCGATGAAGAGATTCGTTTCAATCATCGTCACATCGCGGAAGAAACGATCCACATCCTGCGCGGCAACTAATCCAATCTGCCCCGCTTCGATCATCTGCATGAGCTGCGTCATGCCTTTGCGCTCGCGAATCTTCTTCGTTCCACTCACAGCGGCATCGGCATCAATCATGTGAACATTCTCGCGTAACCAACCGCGATCCAACAGATGCTCGATCATGTCGATGGTTTGGAGCGTGGTCGAGATGTTGCCAATCTGCCCTTCGGACGACTGGCGGTAGTAGACGGCTGCCGGACGACCCAACGGCAAGGGCTGTGCCTTGTACGGGTCAATCGGCTGTTCAGGGCGTTTCAATGGGCGTGGCATGATTCAGTTCTCCTTTTCATTGTTTGCCTCCAATACAAAACGCCCTGCTCCCGTGAATGGACGGCAAGAGCAAGGCGCTTGATACAATGCGTCTAGCCCTGCGCAGTGTGACTATCACTCGCCGGGTCAGCCGGATCGTCGAGTCCACCACCTCGGTTTGGCGTTCAATATCGTCAGTATAAGACTGAGTTTCCAAACGTGCAACAATCCGCATGATCTGGCGGCAGACATCCACCAGATTGATGCGTTCTTCGGTGCCGGAGGTGTATCGTGCAATTCATCGTGCATCGATGTTCACCCCGTCGTGCTATTCAGTTGTTGAGAAATGGCGTGCAGCCGGTTCATCGTTTGCTCCGGGTTTTACAGATGAACTCAGCTTATCAAAGTGGGATCGTAAAAAACCCGGAATCTTACAGGTTAGGGTTGGTAATCTTCCAGTCGGCGCTGGTAATTTTACAGCTTTTGCTGGACGATTCCGGTTTTTCTGCACTTGAGGCTAACATGAGGCAGTTCTGGCACACCATGCAAATAGTTGGTGACCACAAAACATCGATTTTTCGAAACCGCATCAGATGAACTGAACAAGCAGCAATGCACTAGAAAAGCGCTTCTTGCCGGGGAGTCATCGCCAGAAACTCGTGGTGCCAATCAAAAACATCAGTGACTGGAAGATTGCCTAATTCATTGGGTTCAAGCTTGTACAACCCTCCGCCATACACCCGCCCTTCATCGATGAGTCTGTCAACTGTGATCCCTTGCAGCGATTCCCAGATCGCACGCTTTAGGTCAGGTTTTTCCATAAGAGCAGCCGCAAGCATCCGATTAGGGTAGATATTGAGGTAAACGTTCGGTGCAACCGCCCGCGAAAGGTTCAGGATAAATCGAAATGGATTGGTGGTATGTCCATTGGACGGTCTGCCCATATACGTACACAAAAACGGCGCTGGCGCGCGTTTGTCCTGTGCATACCAACGAGCCCGATGCCGACACAGGTAGCCATTCGAGATACCTTGAGCAATCCCAGACAGGAGATAGCGCCAAAGCGTTGGATACTGCCTCTCCACTTGATCTTCAGACAAATCGCAGTCGAGTAGAAAGAGTGGTCTCTTGATCACGGGATTTCCGTAAGCGTCCGCTGCTACCATGTCTGATTCAAAGATAGCGTGGACTGGGCAAAATCGGCGTTAAAAACTCAGCGGGTAGCTCATGCTGACGGATTTGTTCCGCATCCAAGATGAAAAACTCGTTCGCGCCGGTAGCGATTCTCGCTTGATCTCGAAAAATTCACGGAAACGTGGTACTGAGTTATTGGTGAAGCGCACACTGCGCATCGGAAACCGTGACCACTTCGCCTCTTGGCGCAGCGCACCGAGCGCAATTTGCTGCTGGACTTTCGGCTGCTCTAGGCTGCCACCGAGCGAGAACTGCACTTCATCGATCCGTCCGCGGCTTCTGCTTACGAAACCAGACGATGACCGATGATACGAGCGCATCATCAAACTGAACATCGAGCGGGTCGAATCGGCGGATTTCGAGCAGCGTGATCTGTGATGTGAGATAGTGACGCAGCGCACTGCCGTAGTTCACATCCATGAACTCGCTCAGGATCAGCCACCCTGCGAGTCCGCCCTCTTGCAGCCAAGCGCGAGCAATCCCGACAAAATAAACGTACAGTCCCGCCAAGCCGCTTATTTTTGCCTGAAAACTATGTACTGCTCGTGCCTGCAGATGTTTCTTATCATCCGGCTGCAGGTGATGATGGCGCACATACGGCGGATTGCAAATCAGCAGATTAAACCGGTCTGCTTCTCGTTCTGGGGGTACAGCTCGGGTGAAATCGCCGATGACAATCTCTGCGCGCCGATCCCGCCACAACCGTCGTGAAGGTTCCCCATAATGCGGGTCAATTTCGTATCCGCGTGCCGCATCAATGCGCGGTTCAGGGAACACTTGCAACAGCGCGGGATATAGATGCTCCGGTGCCAATTGCGGGATCAAAGAAAACGAATAGTCTGATCATAGGGTAAAAAGATGTTCTGCTTGTTGCAGAATCGCAGTTGCAAGCCGCGACGGCGTGGCGAACTGACCAAGCTGATTCCGCTCCTGCTTTGACTTGGCAGCGTCCAGTTCCGCTTGCAGCTCAAGCCGATGCACCTCAAGCTGCCGCAGCGTATCCAGCGTCATAACCCAAACTCCGCTAAATCATCCATTCGGTGTTCCCAAACCCAATCGATCCCTTCAGCGGCTTCGTAACCCAGATAGCCGCTGTCGAAGTATCCGCCCAACAGCAAAATGAAGCGCACCTGCTCCCCGAAGCGTTGCAAGCTGGCGCATCTTGGTCGCTTCCTCTTTGCGCCGCTTGTTGGTGGTGTTCGTGAAGTCGCCTGCCGATTTCGCTTCAACCAGTAGGGGAAGTTCACCAACTGCCGCCGACAGCGGCATGATCACGGTATCGATGGGAATGTTCACAACAATACTCCCCTCCTGTATCGCAGCGACATTGACCCGATGCGCGAACGTTCCGGGCTGCATTTGCCGCAAGCTGCGGACTTCGGACGGTGTATAACCGCGACTTTCAAGCCACTGGGTGATACGCTGCAACTGGCGTTTCTCTTGTGCATTGCGGATCAGGGATCGGTCAGCATCCACACAACCGGTCAGCTACGACAGGTAGATGCTCGTCTCACATCCTCGACCGTCGGGTCGCCATCACCGTTGAACCAGATAAAGATGTCACGGTCAATAAGGTGACTGATGACGGTTGTTATGCGCTCAAGCTGCTCTCGCACCAGTGCCTCAGCGAGATTTGGCGACAAACGTTTGTGACGCTCCATATTCTCGATCAGGCTTTTGGACACTTGAGCCAGTCCCACTAACCGATCTCGCGCAATTGGGGGAGAAGTTGACATACGCAGCATCTCCAGAGCATCAGGATGCTGAAACAGCAGATTACTCGTTAACCGACGCAGATTATCCGTTCGCACCAGTATGTCTTCGACGTAGAGCGTGGCGCGAGCGCGGGTTTCGCGGTAGGTGATCGGCGCGTATTCGAGAAACCAGCGGTTGTAGTCATCGACTGAGAGCTGCGTATCCGCTTTCCATCGCTGCGGCTTGTCTAAGTTACCGCCATCTAAATCCATCGACCTTGGTGTGAACATCCGTGTTGTTTAGAACAAGTTTATCACAGAAGTGGGTAAGCTACCGAGCAGGAATTCGCAAAACAAAAGTGTGGCTGAGTTTACGTCTCAGCCAAGACTGATTTCGCGCTCACGCGGCACAACGCATCCCCTAAGCCGCGCCGCTCGTTCATGTATTTCGGGAACGATGCCGGACTGTAGCCATTGTCGATTGCCGCTTGGCGGTACGTTTTTCCTTCCAACTGCGCCCGCAGCGCAACCGAGACACATTTCGTGTGCCGGTACTGCTCCAGCAGTGCCTCGGCAGGAGCAGTATTCCCGTGCTTGTATTGCTCGCGCCAGTGATACGGCGATGTGAATCGCCCGTGATTGGGATGCTCGACCGGTTGCTCGAACAACCCCGGTGGCGGGTAGGTGTGCGCTTCGAGGAACACTTCGGCGAACTCATACTGGAGTTCCTGCTGGACGTACAAGCCATAGCGCTGATACCAGCGCCGCACATCAGTCGTGACGATATTTGCGGCGGCTTCTTTGCCCACCTGCGTTGTATGGTAGTACAGCGCGACCAGATGCTTCGTTGACGACATGTACTTGTTCGCCAGCTTGTGCATGATGCGCTCGATGTCGATCCGCATGTCGATTTCGGTCGCCCACCCTGCCCACCGTGTCATACTGGTTCGCTTGGTAGCGGATCGTTGAAATCTTGCAGCGCGCCAAGATGAAGAACACGGTCTGCTTGCGAGATTTCTCCGCGAGGAATTCACGCTGATCAACGAGCGTTTCCCACAGCGCCATGAACCCGAACTGCAAGCAGTCGGGCATCTCATCCTCGAACACACCAAAGTTCTTCATCACGTTGGAGGCGTAGTGGGCAAGATCGTCATAGATTTGCTGGAACGTCATCTCGCCCGCCCAACCGGTCGGATAAACGGCAGTACGCGGATACGGGCGAATCTTGCTGTGGAACTCAGAAGTCATGGTGAAGCACTCCCTCTCAAGCTGGAATCTGCCAGCGCGTTGAGCGCAACCGCTCATGCACGCGGGAACAGCGCAGGAAGAGCTGTCAAACGAAAAAGCCGACCCGGTGAGGTCGGCGCTTCATAGATAGCGGTTGTAGGGGGAGGCTTTTAGGCAGGTAGTTCGGTGGTCGTCCGCAGGGATGGGGCAGCGTACTACCTGCCGGTGTTGATAGGAAGGGGTCACGCGCTGTACGGTCGCCGCGCCGGCGGTTGTGCGAGAAAGGAGGTGATTTACATCTTCGCTAAGATACGTTGCTTTGTGGCCTCGTATTCATCGGTTGTAATAAGCCCTTCTTCCTGCATTTGCTTGAGAGAGCGCAGTTTTGACAAAGGATCAAGCGTGATCTCGATGCTCTCCTTGATATACTTATGTACTTGCTCAGAAACAAGTTCTTCTAGGCTATCTAGTTCTATCAGGTCAGTGAGATCAATAGAAATCCCGCTACGACTAATCGCGCCATCACTTTCTTCGTCATTGAAATCATCCTCATCCTCAGAATCTTTATATTGGCTTTCCCAATGATGCCGAATATCACATTGGCATCCCTTCTTACTATGGCAGTGCAGATCGGGGAGTTCTGGCAACTCACGTACAGTTAGTATTCGACCATCAAGCTTGCGGCAGATGTCACACGAATCTACGTCATAAGGATCAAATACAATATGAAACTTGTCAGTGCTAGAAGCATCGCTAACCCGATGTTGAATCTCAGCATATTTTGCTAGTAAATTGGACGCAATTTCACCATCTTCATAGCTTGTTGAGAAATCCTCAGGCAACCATTTTGAAGGTGCTTCTTCCCGCCACAGCTTTGGCATACAAGTTGCAGCACGGAGATATTTTTTGTCACGTTCACTCAAGTGTTTAAGTAGCTCCGATTCTTTATGGAGGATTATTTCCATTTCTTCAGCGTAGTAACTGCCTCCACCGTACATTTCAGAGTTGCCATAGGCGCGATGAAAATCTGTAAAAACCTTGTATGCTTGTTTTCCATCTGAATTTAGCAGTGCAGAAAATGCTTGTTCTTTCACTGTTTTTTCCGCATCTTTCCGCGTTTGCTCATAAACTGCGAGAAAAGCTAAAGCCTCGCTAGAGCAGACCAAAAAATCGTGTTCTCCAACCATCAATTGTGCTGCTTCAGGAGCCTGAGTCGTGCAACTAACTGCGATTTATCGCCGATCGCCCTTAGGTTATGTTTGCGAAGAATTTCTTCAATCGGCGGCTTGTTATAGAGTGCTTTGATTGTCTCAGCCAATGTAGGCTGCGTCAGCATCCCATTATCTACAAACCTTTGGATCGCATGATCGGTATTCTCTTTCAGATCGTGCGTCAGATACTCATATTGAGCTACCCGTTTTCGGCTGTGGGGTTTATTGAATTGACTTAACAGGCGGATGTGCGCCGACGACTTCTTCCAATCGAGGTTTTTATAGTTTGACATCATCTATCCTTGCCTATAGGAAGCATATCCAATATAGACTTCGGTGTTTTGCTCAGCTAGTTTTCGCTTCTATGTGTTTCAATATAAGTTTAAGCGACTCTGGAATAGCTTCCAATTGTATAGCTACTTCTGCAATGTATTGCCCAATCTCGGGTTTGCCGGGTTTCCAAAGACATTTTTGTTCGATTAAGTTCTGAATGCCTTCGGAGAATTTTCCTCCGTTTCGGAGGCTACCAATATCATCTGTAACCCAAGAAGCATTTTCCGCTAGGACCGGAAAACGAGATGTCAACATTTGGTGCCATACCGTATCATCGAATGTATCCTCAAATTCAACACTGCCCACAAAGAATAGATCATCATCTACCTTCAATGAGTATTGATGCTGCACATTTACCTTGAAATCTGCATCTTCACAATGTAGGAACAGTTTTTTACGTTGTTTTGTATCGTTATCCAACAACACAATGACTTTTTTTCCACTCTTTCGCAGTAGTGTGCCAAGCTTTAGAGCTTGTTCGCAATCCAAGCCATTGATCAAATAGACACCACTCAGAATAAGCATTTTCCCCGTAACATGTTGATACAGTCTGGGAATAGCAGCCATTTCGGTAGGCCCTTCAACTACAACAATCAAATTTTCGTTAAATAAAGCACTATTGCTGAGTCCTATGGATTGACGAATTCTCTCGAGCTGCTCGTTTTCTTCAACAGGATATTCAAACCGCCAAGGGCGATACTCAGCGTTATCAAAAAAGCGAATGCAATCCACAGAAACAGAATCAATGATATTAACAGCGTGTGTTGCCACAATAACTTGAGTGGTGGGGTATTTTCCTGCAAGATCCTGAAGTAATTCATTCACCAAACGCTGAGCAGCATAATCTAGGTTCACATCAGGTTCATCAAATAGGACGACAGTAGGTGTGGGTTCGCTAGTTTGATCCTCAATTTGATCTATGAGCATCTCGTGTTCCCATCGAAATATCCCTAGAGCCATCTCACGTTTTTTACCTGACCCAATTCGTGCCCAATCAATCTCTTTTCCATCGGGTTGGGTAATGAGTACTTTGCTGACTTTTAGCGCGGTGAAGGACGATTCGTCTAGCTTAATAGATACAGCCTGGACGATATTACAGTGTGTGGATAGAGCGGGTAACATGGTGTTTTTTGCGTGAGCGTTAAGAGCAGTTTCCACTTCCTCTCGCACGTGGGTTAGAGCCTTTTGGTGTCCATCTAATAATTCGTTCCTGAAGTACTTGTTTAGGTTATCCGTGATTACTTTGTCAGGACCAGTCTCTTCAACAGATGCGTACAAATTGACCTTAGGCAATGAACTTGCTACCTCATTAGGCAGTTGTATCCACCCATCACGCTTGGGTAATCGATCTCTATAGTTCTTTAATTCCGCGATTAGTGTAGGGTTTGTATCTGAAGTTTTAAACTCAATATCAAAGCGACTACAGAGCCCTTGTAATTCTGTCTTTTTCAGTTGTGTGAAGTCCCTATTTAAGTCAGGTTCGTCGACTATCTGAGCCTCTAGGTGGCGAAGAATAACATTATCTATCCTAGAATAAGTCGTTCTAACATGAAATTTATCGAAGTTTCTGGTTTCGAATTTGATATAGACTTCAAGAGTCTCAGATCGTTGTTGTTCTCCATTTACGACTTCGAACCAACAGTCGTCAGCTTCGAAAGTGCCGTCTTGGTTCAAAGCTTTATCAATAGCTTTCAGAAAGGATGATTTTCCACCATCATTTCGTCCTATCAGGACGGAAAATTTGCTAAGGTTTACTTCCCCGCTATCCCGAAAACATCGATAGTTCACAAGTCGAACAGACGTGATCTGCATTTCGAATTCCTTGAAGGCTACGAAGATAGAGTTCCAACTATTCCCTGCGACGCGCTCTGGGCAAAGCCGTGTTGCGATTGCGATCCTGCACCTGTTCGTCACTAAAGAACTCCTGCCATGTTTCTGAAGCACGAGTTCCCTCTCCTCCATGCGGTGTGAAACGCTTACGAATCTGGCAGATCACAGGCGTATTGACTGCCACACCACTGATGATTGCCTGCCCTTTGTTCAGTGCAGGTAGTTCTTTCAATAGATCGCGTCCAATGCTTTCAACACTCTCAGCTACTCGGGCTTGGTCAACTGGATTGACGATGCGAAGCAGAAACTGTGTGTTACATTGGGACAATACATCGGAGTCCAATTTTCCTGGGCGTTGGCTGATTAGTCCAACACCGACACCGAACTTACGTCCCTCAGAAAGCACCTGCTTCAAAACACCTGTACTGATTGTGTTTACATCGGCGGGGGCGAAGTTATGCGCTTCCTCAATTAGGACGAATACCGGATAGGGAGATAAAAGTCGTCATCCTCGTTTGCATCACCGCGCTCTGACTTGAGACGTGCCTGATAAATGCGTCGCATCAAACTTGCAACAATTACTTGCTGCTCACGTTGATCAACCTGATTAAGCTGCATAACCGTACATTGACCCGGCTTGAGCAACTCAGTCAACCTTGTTTGCGTAGAATTATCAAACACACGTTCAACACCAGTTTGGATTGTACTATTCAGTCGCCAGATTAACGCACCCGCAGATGAGCCGTAATCATTGTCTTCGTCGTTTGCAATATCCTCAAGTGCAGTTTCTAAGTCATTGATAGTCCAACGAGTGGAATCGCCATCATAATCTCGGCGACTCTGGTTTTGCACATTTTGATAAGCAATGCCAAGAACATATGCCATTCGATCTGAAAGATTTGGCAGCAAATAGCGCAGATCACCGATCGGAAGCGTGCCTACACGCATCTTAACTTGACCGGGTTTACGTATTGAGACTTCAGGGCGATAGCTTTCATCCGTGAAATGCGGATGATTCGCAATTTGAGATAATGTATCGTATTCGCCATGAGGGTCGATAACCAGCACGGCTGCCCGATTCTTTGAGTGCAGCATTTCCTCAACGAGCACACTGGCAGTATAGCTTTTGCCTGCACCCGTGCTGGCGATAATTGCTAGGTGGGTGCTCACAATCGCATCGATATCAATTGCAATATTTACATCTTCTTTTGCTCGACTGGATAACCAACCCATAGTAGCGGAACCCGGTTTATTTGATTTCGCCCGGCTCAGAACGCGGGACAGATAATCATTCTCCGCTAAAGAAACTGGGGTACCGACACGAGGTGGAACACCAGGATTGATGAAATCACGAAACGATTCGTCGTAATAGCCAATAATCTCAGCAGTCAGCTCACTTAGGTCACAGATTGTACCGCTGTAACCCACTGCTTCTGAGATAGTATTCGGATCAAGCGAGGGATCAGAAAGAAAGCTATCAGGATAAAGACGAATAGCTCGCCGCCCAGTAATTCTTGCGAGGATCGTTTGTGCAAATATGCTCCACATTCATATTGCATGTCACAAACTCGCCCAAACGGAGGCGCTGATCCGTGTCTGGCGTAACCATCAAGAATGTGTGGGGCTGCTCACCCGGAGATTTTACACGAGCCAGTACATCACTCATTCTTGTCCCCTCATGCTGCTAATTTGAAGTTGCCACTTTAGATCATCAGTAATTGCATGAAGTATCGGCTGGTTTTCTGGCATTAGTTTTCCGAGCTGTTGTAGAACGCCAAGCGCCAAATTTCGCGCCAATAATCCGGTTTGCCCCATCAAGTTGGGCATGTAAGTAAGTTGGAACTTGCCCTGATCTATGTGGAACTGCTTGACTGTTTCACTATCCAATTGACTCACAAGGGCTTCGTTCGTAGCCGCCAGTAAAGGCACTCCCTGTTGAATAGTGCCATCTACGTTCTGCCCAACAACCAGAATACCAACAAGAACGGCACGCTCATTCAAATAGTCTGGAGAGAAAATTCGCAAGTCGCTTTCTGTCGATAGTCGCGGCCCTAACCGTCCGAAATCTGGGTTCAACAGTACAGTATCGTATATCAAACCCACTAGATAGCGATTACCGTGATCGTTCATGTCGATCCTCACAAAAGTCCCAAACGCATAATCGGTGTTTTGCGGAATGTATTCCGCTTCACCTTGACCAACTACTTGGCACACATAGTCCGTGTGCGAGTTTGACTTAACAATTTTCCCCAGAATACACATTAGCGCCGACCCCGTTTGCTCATTGATTTTCGACTAAATTGTAGGGGAATTTCTTCACGTTCCGCGAATTGCTGAAACATCCGTTGAAAGCGTTCACGATCTTGCATTGTCAAAACAGCCGTTGCATCAGCCGTTTCCAGCGGATAGGGATACCCCAATCCCACAATGCACTCAGCGCGCACAATGTCCAGTGCCCATTCATATGTGTTGTCTTCATATAACCAACGTGGAAACTCGATACGCGCAGGCGCATTATCACGTGTTGTCTTTAGGTATGTGATACAAACCTGCTCATAATAATCATTGTCAATCACTTCATCATTGCGGCTACAGAAGTAAACTCGACTGCGATCTCCCCACTGCATTTGTTGACGCAGGAGTAGTGCATCACTGCTACGGACAATGCGGGTTCGCCCCTACAGCGTGCTGAATCAACGTCACAACATCTGAGGAAAAGCTGTTATCAATAAACCCAATGAGCGGCACTCGTGTTTCTTCAGATTTTGTCAAAAGATACTGTACTGCATTTGTGTATTGCTGCTGACGTTCAGGTTGCATGCCGCCCACAAAAGACACAATAAAGGATCCATCGAAGAAGGCAAGAGCACTCTTTCCGCGGTTGGATTCCAAAAACCGCACAATAGCCCTCACTTCTCCATTGAAACGTCGCCATTCCACCTCACGCTGTAAATCCTTATCCACTGCATTATCGAATTCCCGTGGTGTCAGCAGTTCTATCGTCACATCTTTTTCATAAGTCAACGTGCTAGCATGTGGATTCATGAACCAACTAATCTGAACCAACCCAACTTGGATTGACATTTCGCGTGCCGGTGTTATTTGAGAACCATCAGCCGCAAATGTCACTACATTCATCAGTCTTTCAGCTGCCCATGCTCTGGCAGCAGCGTGATGTTGCCAGTGAGTTTGAAACGGCAGGATCATAGGTTGAGTTGATTGCTCATCAGTGGGACGTGATCCCGGCTTAGCAACGTCTGAAATTGCCTCTTCGACTCTAGCCCGATCCATGTCTTTAAACTGCTCAAGAGAGGCTCGAAGCGCATCAAGTTCAAGCTTTGTCTCAGCTTCCATCTGCTTGAAGGTTTCCCGCATGTTCGTGTAGGACGCTACTAACACGATCAATATATAGCGGCATGACTCATCTCCACACGACTTACACCATTTTCCTTTGTAACATTGATTATGTGATTGCTTTCTCCAATGAACGTATCATCATGACTGATGACGAATAGCTGTTGGAGTCCCTTAATCTGGCTGAGACGCTCCGCAAGTTGTATGCGTCGGTTTTCATCAAGGTTGATGGTCGGCTCGTCAAGGAAAATTAAGCGGATACGGGTCATTTGTGTCAGCAGCGTTAGGCGAACTGACAGGGCGGCAATCATCTGCTCACCACCGGATAACACACTGAAGGGACGCGATTCACCGCTCTGTTCGAGATAGATACCGCAATCATCGGCACCCCAGTAAAGTCGCATCGTGAAGTCGTTGATGATTTCGCTGAAGTAGTTCGCCGCTACCTCTGAAACAATCTGAACTTTTACGCTTTCGAATACGCGGGCCAGCTTACGAATACTCTTTCTCACGAACTCGAAAGTTGTCTGTTCTTCTTTTAGTCGCTCACCAGTCGCCTGAAGTTCTTGAATCTGTGCGACGATGGCACGCAATTTCTTGATTTCCTCCTCCGCTTTCGAGAGTTGCTCCTTCAGACTTTCGATCTGTGTAGAAAGTTTTGTTTGTTTTGTATCAAGGTCTGCGTTCTTGCTGGAAAATTCGTACTTCTCCAGATTGAAATCTTCAAACCAGTTTGTCATATTGTTGAACGAGATCCTCCCAGTTGCTAGTAGCCTCTGCCAGTTCAGCCCTGATTTTGGCTAACTGAGTTTCACGCGGATTCAGCAGATCGGCAATCTGTTTGTTCTCGATGTAAAGCTTATGACCTTCAGCAGTGTCGTCACGCTGTTTACGCGAAGAATCCAGATCGTCATCAAGATTTTCGTATATTTGTACCTCTTCTTGGACTGCCTCAATTACTAACTGTGCAGAAGCAAGAGCCCCTTGTTTTTCCTGATGTTGGCTTTCCAGTGATTCGCGCTTATTTGCCTTACTCCGAGCTATCGCCTGCTTCTCACGCGGATTGTCCAAGGTGTCGAGTTCGGTCTTCAGCCGTTTTACCTCATTATCAATACCTGAGAGTTCGCTCAGGCGTGTTTTGCTATGTGTGATCTTATCAACGAGCACGATGTACTCGCCCTCTCGATGCTTAAGTTCATCCTGTGAGGGGAGATCAGCAATTTGCCCGTTAAGGTGAGCGATTTGCTGCATTCTGTCTGTACGATCAGTGGTTAATTCATTGATATGGCTGTTGTGCTGATCGAGAGCGACACTTGCATCTTTTAGGGCAACTTCCGCATAGGCAAAGGACTGCGGTGCATCTTCTATTTGACCCAATGAAGCCTGTAGATCGAGACTGTGCCTTTGACTTGTGATCTTCTTGTCGATACCCATTAGCGCAACTTGGTTCGCCAGTGCATCTCGTTCTATCTCAAATGATGCTTTTTCTGCCCCCCATTTTTGAGAAGGACTGTCAGTCGGGCAATGGTATCCTCGGTTTGCTGTCGCTCATCATTGAGCTTTCGCTCTTGTGTCTCGTAGTAGTCAATGGCTTCTGTGTGTGCTGTACCATCCATCGAACGACGACAAACCGGGCATACAGCATTTTCTTCACCGATCATCTCACGCATCTGGCGAACCTCGTCAAGATCACCGACAATACGTGCTAGAGAACTTTCAGCGACTGCTCTCTCGCCGGTCGTCTGAGTAGTTTTTTCATCTAGATCGTTGATTTGGCTATCAAGTTCCTCGCGCTTCGCGAGGTCTGCACTAATCTGCTTACGTTCACTCTCGGACTTTTCTAGTGCTGCCTCTTGCTGCTCGATTGATTCCTGTAACCGCTTGTATTCCTCGAAACGTTTGTCCGCACTACCAAAAAATCTGCCGAGCCGATTCAAATATCTTTTCGAGTGGAGATCGTCTGGCAGAGAGTTCATTGATTTGGATTGTCAGACGATCTTCTTGCTGACGAAGTTGTTCAACCTGTTCGGCTAACTGCTTACGCTCCCCTACTTTTTCGCGGAGTTCCTGCAAATCGGACTCAAGAGACTCGCGCTTTTGCTCATCAATTGTCCCCTGATCCAGAAGGCGAGCTCGTTCTTTCTGCTTCTCAAGACTCTGCGTCTGCTCATGCTCCAGATGTTCCTGCTTTTGAATCAGTGGTTCGAGTTGTATCACTTGTACTTCGGCAGTTTCGACTTCAGCTAGGTCTTTTTCAATTTGTTCAATTTGCAGTTTGGTGGTATCGATCTTCTTTTCGATTATTCGCTTGTTCTCGATGAGTTCATCCCGCTGTTTGCGCTGTTCTTCTAATCCCTTTAAGCATTCAACTGCCTCACTGTGCAACCGACGGAATTCCTCGTTTTCGATAACAATTTCGTGTGCTGCCTGTGAGTTATTAAAGTCATCCTGAGCAGTTATCAGGTTCTTTTGCAGATGCTGAATATCTTTGTTCGCCTGTTCGATTTGGCGATTGAGGATGTCTAATTGCTGCTTCTGCTGATCAAGCTGCTCCAGAGCGATTTTCAGAGTTTGGAGTTTAGCTACAAGTTCTTCGAATTCATCCTGTTTGGCCGCTATGTCGGTGTGGGTGGCTTGGACGCTGATTTCTAGATCGCGGAGGTGTTCTATTTGTCCTTCTTTGCGGGCGATATCATTCGCATTATTGTTAATCAGGTCTAAGATATGTTTTCTGGTTTCGCCCAATTCATTCCAGGCACCTTCGAAATCCTGAACACGTAACAATGAGTCGAAAGTCGCCTTGCGCCCCCTGGCGCTCTCAAGAAAAATTGCTGTGATTGTCCCTTGCTGTACACCAACCGTATTTTCAAAGAGCGGCTTTAAATCTTCTTGACCTTCAAGCTTGAGATGCTGGCATAACCATCCAAGTAAATCTTCTTTGGATTGAATACCTTCGTCGATATTGTCTTGAACATTAATGACCTTGTATCGAGCAGGAATGGCACGCTCAATGTCATAAACCCGATTATCATAGGCGCTATGTAAGCGGATAGTGATCTTTGTTGTCCCAGATTTGCCACGCCGTTCAAAATCGGATTGACTGTACGGCAGGGCATCAAAAAGGACGAAGCCAATTGCCTCTAGAATCGTCGATTTCCCGGCACCGTTTGCACCCGTGATAAGGTTGATACCTTCTTTGAATTCAATCGTTGTAGGCGTTGAACCGTAGCTTTGATGTTTTGAAGAGTAATTTTTTCGATAAACATCATTCGTCTCCCTTCGCATCATCAGCAAGAAAACTCAAGAATGCCTGATAGATATCTTTGGGAGGCTCATTACTAAGGGCTTTCTGCTTCATGCCGCGTAAGAATTGTCCCCACTGCTCCGAACGATCTCCGTATCCTTTTTTCACGTGCAATATCTGCCAAGACCTGACGTTCGAGTTGTTCGGCAGTCAGTTCATCATCGTAATCACCAATGATTTCCAGGTTATCCAATCGGGTATTGATACGAACGAGCAAACAACCCAGACTATCTTGAGCGAGCTGTCGTAGACCTTCAATATCCAGACGGCTCCTGTCGAATTTTAGGCTACCGGTCAAGAGCAAATTGACAACAGGTGGTTGTGTGTCTTGCCATCCCTTCTTCTCAACTTCAAGCTCTTCACGTAACCGATTTACTAAGGTATCGAAATCAGCATATCGAGTAATGGGGAATTCAACCATTCGAAAGGGTCGTCCGGAAATCACCCTTTTCCTGACTTCAGATTTACCATCATCATCGACTGTGACGATAAATGCACCTTTACTGCCAAAATGTGCTTCGTCAAAACTGTTGTTTTTTCGACAGCACCGGGATTGTAAATCCAAGGAGAATCGGCGGGAGCTTCATAGGGTTTGTGGAGATGTCCGAGCGCAAGATACTGAATGTGCTCGCGCAGTGGCTCTACATCTTCAAATCGCAACATGTCTGGCATATCGAGCATCTGACCTTCAATGCCTGTATGTGCCATCAAGACACTATAGCGAATACCGGACCATGAGAGATGAGATAATTCATCAACTATGGCTTCTAGCACAATTCGCGTGGAACCACCATACCATGGCATCCCAATAAAACGCACACCGTCGAGGTCGATATAACTCTGTCCTTCAACGACGAATTTCCTGTCTTCAGATGTCTCGAGTAGAACGAGCAATTCTCGCGAAGCGAGGTAGTCCAGCCAAGTTTTTACCTGCCCATATCTAGGACGATCATGATTGCCTGATATAGCAAAGGTTTTGATGTTGTGTTCTTGGAGCCTTTTTAGTCCGTTTTCAGCTTGAATAAGTGTTGAGGGGTCAACACTGGACTTATGGAATAAATCTCCAGTAATCAAACAGGCTTTAACGTTTTCTTCTACGGCACAGTTGACAATTTTCTGAAATGCAACGCCAAAGTCTTTAAAACGCTCTGGGTGGTTGTATTGTCGGTATCCGAGATGAATATCCGCTGCGTGAACAAACTTCATAGTATCAATCTCGACAAGAGTAAAACAATTCCGGCAAGCAATTTTTATTGTAGCGTGATTGGCTATGCAATACTATTGATGTTGCATTCAATGGCTTATTTAACTAACTTGATATAATAATAATTATCTGAATGTGTCGTACTGTCAAAGTTTCGGGACTGGCAAATGGGAAACGGCTAAACTCTTTTCGGGGCGGTTCTGAGTTCGGCAAAAGGGTGTGACACACACTCGATTTATTTCTTGCTGTAGTAGAAGTAGAGTTTCGCATGTAAATTCAGCAAAATTATCATGATAAGGGGCAGCAATGACAGAAAGCCTACAAGAACTAGAACGGATGATCGTGTTTCTGGCGAGCGGGCTGGTGGAACTGCACGATCAAACACTGAGAGGTGATTCAGTTCGTAGCCCCTACCCCAAAACATTGCAGCAGGGTATGCATAAGCTTGCTGCTGTCCAAGTCAATGCGGGTTTGTATCCGCTCAGCGGGCTTCAGGACTTTCTTGCTTTGGCACACGAACCGTTAATGATGTGGGAACTAGATTTTCCCGAGGAATTTGCTGAACCAACCGACAGATTAATGGATCGCGGGCTACCGACAAATTTCTGTCTACAGTGGGTCCATGAACAGGGTGCAGATGCTTATGAACAGGAACAATTGTTGCCAAAAGTAATGGAAATTTGTCGAAAAGCGCAGCAACCAGAGGCATACAGTAATTTCCGAGGACTGCTCATTCGTGAGCCAGTGATCGATTCCATGCGCTTACAGGAAGCGAAAATGGAGCCATCATTACGCCTATTAGCTGGAGAACTCGGTGAGGCATACAGGCAGCCCCCCTCAGTGCAGCTCAGGATGGTATTTTTCAACTCTGTAAGCACTGTGGTGGTCTCTTGTTACGAGTCGAAGGCGGTGATTTCCAATGTGAGAATGAGCGCTGTCGGTTACGTGGTACGGTCGTCGGCAATACGATAGAAGCAGACTCTGGTGTACTCTGGTTAACAGGTGGTTTACGCCGATATGTTGCTCAGCCGGGTCTCGCAGAGATCGAATTACAAGATGCACTGGAAAAGATGGGGTTAAATGTTGAAATGTGGCCCAACTTCGATGCATATGATTTGCGGATAATGATAAATGAGGAAGTGTGGGCTGTAGATGTCAAAGATTGGACAAACCCTTTCCGGTTGGCTCGGCAAGCCGGAGCGCTGCGGCAAAAACCACCGTGGGATCAGGCGTTTTACGTTTTCCCCGATGAACGCAAGCAACAACGTTCAGACTATCGAAGAGCTTTTGAAAATCAGTGGCAACGACCACCAAAGACGAAAGCATTAATGCGACGAGAGTTTCTGCGCGAAGTGCGCAAAAAATTGGAAGTGAGTTAACCATGCGGAATATCGGTGAGTGGCACTCGGAATTGAGCAGGATACTGAAAAAAAGTTGGAATGAAGAGACTCCAAGTTTTTCCGCAAGACGTTTATGTGAAATTGAATTAGGGCTAACAGCCTGTGAAGTGTTGGCACCTGCGCAGCCTGTTGATGCGTTGTGGGTATTGCTAACTGGCTACACATTACAGGCAGTGCGACAACTAAACTGGAAACCGGAACAGAGGTATGCTCTTGCAGTTGCGCGACACCTACTTCCGTATTTTCGAGGACCTTACGCATGGGACGAGGCAATGCGATGGTATCAACAATTGCCAAAGTACATACGTGGATATGACCTATCCAACGGCGCGCTGCAACGACACGACACAAGTGTGGCTCCTTGGCGGTTTGACCTATATCATGCGACACTTCAAAAGTCACCGCCCCTTCAAAAACGACCTGTACGATGGGCGAAGGCAGGAAATTATGCCTTTCGCAATGGTCAGCGTTATCAGGATGTTACTATCCCATCTCATTGGGTAAAACCTCTGCCACAAGGACACAACTTAACTCCGAAACCCAAACGTAAATCGCTTAAGGTTAAATGGGAACAGTTGCTTGAGACAGCGGGACAAATGGATAAGTTAATGCCCGGTAATGACTTTTGGAAGCGGCTAGATCGAATAAAGCTCACGTTGTGGGAACACGGCGAAATGCGTGTCAGCCCCACATTGGGAATTGATGGGCTATTACACCTAGCTGGTATGGTCAGTTCAGGAAAAAGTACATTGATGCAGGTACTTACTGTGTGGGCTGCTCAAAATGGTCTCCATGTAACAGTTGTACTTGGCGATGTCGTGAACGTACTCGAGTGGAATGCTCTATTTGTTGCTATAGGGCTAAATGCGGTACCTGTGATTGGCGGCTATAATCGGACTTTACATCTCAATCGCTTACATCGTGTTGAGTCACAACAAAACCCGGATGTGCCGCTCAAACCCCAACATGCGAGTTTCCAGTGGTTGGGGACGGTCTGTGCAGTAAACGGCACTAGCACCCGACCCACCTTGCTCGATCCACGTCAATTTCCTTGCAATCGTCTAGAAAAAACCGCGCAGCTTGATGATGACACGCCAGAATATTATGCCTGCCCCATCTACAACATATGTGGCGTTCACAAAACACAACGTGATTTACCGGAAGCGCAAATCTGGGTAGCTACACCTGCCAGTTTGCTTTATACGCGAGTTGCAGCTCAGATCAACGAAGAGTCTCTGCGATTTGGCGAATTAGTCTCGCGCCGAAGCGATCTGATTCTTGTCGATGAAGCTGATCGGGTTCAAACGCAACTTGACACAGTGTTTAGCCCCAGCGAAATACTTGCAGGGACAGGTGTAGACCCTTGGTTGAACCAATTATCAAGTGCCGTTGAAGAGCAAATTCGACGACGGGGACGCGAGACACTGATTACGCGAGATGTTGAAGCGTGGATGTCTGTTCAACGCAGCACCCAGATGGCGGCTGATAAACTATATGTCCTTCTTCTGCAACGAAAGACCGAACTTGCACGGTTACAACAGGATTATTTTACCGGTTGGACTGTTTGGGAGGCACTCGTCAGCGAAATTCTTGGCATAGCAGACTGGTCTGTCAGCCAGAAAAACACTGATGAAACCTATACCAAGTTGATGGGCGTATTCAACCGATTTGTGCGCAATCCTGTGGACAGCCGCAGTGACGATGACGCGTTCACAGAACGACTGCGCGATATTGTGCGTGCGCTTCTGACGGAACCAAGTTTGAGTGAAACTGACCGTCAGTTGCAAACCGAGTTGCGTGAAGTATTCCCGCAAGCAGTTGCAGACGATAAAAAATGGTCTAGGTGGGCAACCCATTTTGCATTTGCGTTAGTTGTAAGTGTCGTAAGTTGGGGGTCGACTATCTCACTCAAAAATTGGGAGCAGGTCAAGATTCCACTTGAGCTGAAAGACAACAATACCGCTCTATTTTACAACCCTCCACAAGATTACGATGCCGTGATCCCACCTGCACCAATGGGTAACGTGCTGGCTTTCCAGTATTTTACAGGAACAGAGTCCGAAAAAGCAGGTATTCTGCGATTTTTTCGCATATCGGGGGTAGGACGCTGGTGGCTCTTAAATCTTCATCGTTTGTTTGAAGCAGAAGGTATTTCTGGTCCAAACGTGCTATTGTTGTCCGGTACATCTTGGGCTGGAACATCCCCACTCTATCACATTCAGTACCCTATTGGCGGTATTCTACACGCGCCGCAACAAGAACTTGACGCCATTCAGAAGAACAGTCGATTTAGATATACCCCAGTTGTAGATGAAAAGCTTAATCGACCTATTTCTGTCAGTGGCACATCATATGCCAACCGACATGATGCCTTGCAAAAGATTCTTGTTCATTACACACAACCGACCGGACCATCTCGAACGGAACCTAGTCGTTTCGAGCAGGAGCGCGATAGCTTGCCCGTTGGACGCCAACGCTTGATACTACTCGTTGGAAGCTATGGAGAAGCGGAAGCAGTGCGAATCATGCTGGAGCAAATGCGACCCGACTGGCGTGGCAAAGTCTTCAATCTTGTGCGTGATGATGATAGCCCAATTGATAGCTGGATGGGAAGTGAGGCAACTCTCCAGCGTGGTCAGGTCAATCGCTTTGCTGAAACCGACGGATGGATTTTGACTGCACCATTACTCGCCATTGAACGTGGTCACAATATCCTTAACGAGAATAAACAGGCTGCTATCGGTGCAGCATACTTCCTAGTGCGCCCCATCCACGTCCCGATGACCTGAACTTACCTATTTCAGCTATCAATGCTTGGGCAATGGCGAATGGAATGAAGGATTGGGGAAAAGATATCCTAGAGTCAGGTCAGGAATTCCGCAATGCAGCATATGCAACTTGGCGACATTGGTTACGCTTGCCTTGGATTTACAGCACCCTACCCGTTGCTGAACGGGATGGCGTGACGTGGACCCAAATTGTCACGATCTGGCAGGTTGTCGGACGCCTTGTTCGTGGCGGAAGCCCTGCAAGAGTATATTTCGTCGATGCGGCTTTCAAAAGCAAGCGTGTTGAACCTGACGACGAAGAGAGCGATCCCATGTTAGTTCAGCCAGGCTTGTTGGTTGAAATGCAACGGTTGCTTGCTCCTTACTTTGATTTGCAAAGCAAAGTCGATCCCCTTGAACGTGTGCTGGTTCGAACACTCTACGAGCCGTTTTATAAAGCACTATCTCAAATAGGAGAAGTATAAACATGCCGAGATATACAAGTATCCAACCTCTCTCATTCGAGATTATTCCAAATGCAGAAGGGATGCAGGTTCAATACGAACGACTTGCTCTTCCTAACGATTTCAAGGAGGAGGTACTCGTTGCCTTTCAACAGCAGAAACCAAAAGCAAAGAGTCTACCAGTTGACGATCTTAATCGGTTGGTACGTTTGATATTGCCTGATGTTTACTCAATTGACAGTTATGCGGGACAGTTAGGAAAGAATTGGTTACGCGCTGCGCCTGGAAGTATCGATTCAAAGGCGATACGTGTCATATTAAATGCTTGGATGCATGCTCATAACCTTGATACTGTTTCTTTACCTCAGGTCGTTGATTTGCAGTGGCAGCCAGAGGTGATTCAATTGGACGATTGGACACAACATCCAAATGGAACAGCTAAAGCTGGTAATGAAGCAGTCTATGATCTGTTGCCCAATCTCTTGGCGCGTCGTATTGTCGGACAATCCCTTACAATTGGCGGGAATCCTCTCTTCTTTTTTCAGGTTGCAAAAGATCCTGGTGGAAAAGGAGTTGGATTAATTAGCTGGCCGCCATTGCAAACACCTAGACTACAAGGGGCAATTATGGTTTTATAGCTATTATCTAGATATTGCCATAGCTACTATACCATTTATGTCCGTTCCACAGATTAATGTGTATATGGGTATTCGGCGGTGGGTGTCAACATATCACGCTTTCTTGCCCAGAGAGCGGTTGAGTGTTTATATTCGCACGAAATTGCCTTATCTTAGCGGAATACAATCTGCACACAACTTTCAGGTAATTACGGCAAAAATCCATCCTCAATCGGACCAATCAAAGGCAGAATGGCATCTTGTTTGGTCAGACACATTACCGGAAATGTTGAGCTTCCTCAAATTGGATCCGAGATTGCCAGACCCTGAGCAACTCCGAAAAGCCCCCGCAGACTCGCTCAAACGCCAAGAAATGCCCAATATCGCTATGGTTTACTCTAATCGTATATCTGGCATACAGCATGAGGTTGTACCTGGTGTAAGTCCAGCAGATAGAGATGATTTGCTTACCGCACTCACTCCGCATTGGAGTAACTGGCTAAAACTAGCAAAACCCCTTCGAAAAGTCACTAAAACTAGTAAGACACGGAATGAGGATCCATTTCATAGTAAATCACCGGATTACCGCAAGCGTTGGGCACGCCTTCAGCAACAACATAGAGGAGCACCAATTGCTATTGAGGTACATTATCAAAATGATACCAGTCGTGATGCAATGCTTAGTACTCTCGCGGAACTACTCGATTTGACTAACCCAGTTACAGGGTCTCATAACCGCGATGGACAAACCTTGACGGTATCTACATGTCAATTAGGAGCAATCGGGGCAGAGCTACGGCGAACAAAAGGTGATAGTCTGCGCGATGTCGCACAGACACGCCGTGAAACAGTTGTGAATACTCTTGAAAGGCTGATATAACCACAATTGCACTAGTCGAAATATTAAGTAAGGAACAGTATGAAATCGGCACAGATCCCAAACAAACTCTGCGATCTGCTTTTTCACATACTGGTCGCTTAACACAGTTTTTTAATCCAATGAGTCAAAAGGAAATTGAAGCTTATCGTCAGGACAGTAGTGCTAGGAACAATGAAGGCGATGATGAGCAGAAAATACCTTATCGATTTACTAATGCTGCACTCGATGCACTACGCCAATTAGGAGTTCATACAGCAGGTTATCCTGTTCCGGGTAGGCGTTGGCTATTAAATGGTTGGGGTTGGAATGCAGCAGGATATTGGCTCGTCCGGCAATCACGCAAGAAAAGCAAAACCTTTCAGCAGCATTTTCTTCCAACCCTCGTTCTTATAGATGGAGAAAGTGGCATTGTTTATGCATGGGTCAGTGGTATGGAAGAGATGGCTCCCTACCATGAAGTATTGCTGTTAGCGGGACAGGGTAAACTTGAAGTTATTGGTAAGCATAATGAAGTAGCAACCCGCATCCCTCAGGACTTAGATCGAATTGGATTGAATCGAGACGTTGTCCTCGTGGTGGATGCAGCACAATCAAACATGCGTAATAAAGTTTGGCGCTGGCTTCAGGACCAGCGAATTTCACCAGATGAGATCGAATTTAATGATGGACAGAAATGGAGTCCTGAAGATCGCCCCCATTTGAGAGTGGTTCGTGTACGTAGCGTGGAACACGAAACACCGGAATGGTATGCGAAGGGTGACACAATTGGATTAAGTGCTGGCTTGCATAAGATAGGTAATCGCACATTCGTGAGCACTTCTCAGACTGCTACTACACAGCAGTTCAATAGAAACTTAACTAAAACAAACACAGCAAACGCATCAAGGGCAACGCCTTCCCCAGCCTACTATGAATTGACAGTTGGTATGATGCAACCTCATGACGATGCTGAATATGTTGCGGACTTTGTTCACATACTACGTGACGCAAGCACTCAATACCAAGACGAAACTGCACATGCACTACCATTGCACTTAGGCAAACTTATCGAGGAATATCTGTTATGGATTGAAGACGACGATGAGAATGATGAAATAGATGAGGATAAACAAGAATAAAATAGTATGTGCATTCGTATCATAAAATGTCACCGCTGTCACCGCTGTCATCAGTTGCAGATCGTCAGTTCATGAGCAGCTTTATGGGGTGGGGTATTTTTGGGAATCGTGCCGAAATGCCTTATCGAATGTGGTGACATGGTGACAGCGATGACACCCCGCATTGAGAGATGTCATCAGTGTCACCAGAGTCATCAGATCAAGAATCATGCTTGAATAGCGTCTCGATAGGTTTTATGCGTCTCAGCGTCACCGCTGTCCTCGGTGTCACCGTCGAACATTTCGCGTTTGAGGCACCAGACCCATGCTCTGTTTCCCAGTAACCGCTTCTGAATGGTTAGGCGACCATCGGTGGTATTGGGAATTAACCAGCCATCCTCGCGGAGCTGGTCACCAATGGATTTGGTCGTGAAGTTGAGCGACTGCGTGGGCTTCACCTCCCGGAGCGAGATTTCCGGCAGCAGATAGATAAAGCGCCCATCCTGATAACCGATGATCGGCGCGCCGGGTTTCACTTCCTCATCGCTGTCGAGATCGACGAGTCGTACATCGCCACTGGCGAGAAGCTGCCCCAATGTATCGATGAACACCTGTCCGGCGCGCTCCTCTTGCACCGCTTTCGCGGTCTGAACAATGCTGTCCTGCCACGCGGGCAGCCCATCGTCTGCGTCCCGTTCCTCTAAGAACTGGCGCAGCAGTCGGTAGACGGTGATCAGTGCCGCCCAGTTGCCAATTACGCGCCCGGTATTCGCTTGTCTGCCAAGCTGCGCCGTCAGCTTGGCACGGTAGCCTTTGACACTCAGTTCGTATTCGCGGGCAAGGTGACTTTGCAGCGTTCCCGCTTCGACCTGTGCGGCGATCCAGCTGGCAAAGTGTGCAGTGAATCCGGGGAGTGATGAGCGGTATGCTTCAGCCAGTGCCAACCGCTTGCCACCCGGATCACGCTTCTCCCACGGCGGGATTTCGAGGACGAGCATACGCGCCAGAATTGAGGCTTCGCCTTCGATAGTCGTCTCGCCAGTGGAGAGCAGCAGTCCGCGACACGGACGATCCTGCCGCACCTTCGAGTCCTTGGTCAGTCTGCCGCGCCCCATCCCACGCGAATAGGCGTGCAAGAACCGTGTGAAGGTCTTTTCATCCGAGTAGCACGGCTTCCAGTCATCGACCCAGAACAGTGCGTCAGCGAGCGCGTAACCCAAGACTTCGACCGTGTTGACGGTATCGCCCCACTGCGCGGGTGGTGTCGCGCGTGAACTGCCCGTAGAAGCTGGTCATCAGCGCGGCGATCCTTGCCTTGCCGCTGCCGGTCGTGCCAACCAGGTGCAGCGCCGGGCGCATCGCGGCAGGTGGGAAAATCGCTGTACGAGCGGGAGCAGGGCAAAGGCGGTCAGCGCGCCCGCCATGTGCGGCGGAAACACGGCAATCGCCGAATTGAAGGCGGCGAGGCTGTCTTCCCATGACGCATCAACCAAGCCGTACCCGCTCAGGCGGTTTTCGGAGTTCGACTTCGGGTGGTGACCTCGATTGCCCCTGCTGCGCTGACGCTCATCCCCGGCGTGAGAAATGCTCGCTGTCCCTCATGCTCCGCCCAACCGAGAAAGCGATAGGTCGTCTTGCGCGGAATCGCCCCCGATAGGCTCTGGATGGCGTGCGGGAGATGGCGGTGCATGGCGGGATAAACGGTGAAGATGCCGCTCGCCCGCCCCGTGATGAAGCGTCCAAAGCCATTGCTGTCGCCAAACAACTCACCGGGAATATCGAGGGTGGTGGTGTGCATCGGATGCTGCACCTGCGTCCGCATGATGTGTTCTTCCTGCCCGTCATCGTCAACCCGTGTGATCCATTCGATGATGCGCCCTGTCCAATCGGTCACGGGCTGACGGACTAACCCCCGTTCGGTCATCTTCTCGTAAACGATGCCCGTTTCGGTTTCCAGATAACGCCCGGCGGCAGACAATGACCTGATGCCTGACTGCGATCTGCCCTCACGACGCGCCTGCTGGTACATCTGATTCAGGTCTTGCACGCGAAAGGTGTCCCCGGCGATGGCGCGCAGCTGCTTGCGCGTTTCCGCCCACGCCAGCGGATCGAGCACCGCACATGCTTTGACGCCGCGCGGATTTCGTCCACTGTCGGTCGCGTCCCGTCACCGTCGCGCCGACCGTACCGATTGATGAGGGATCTGACTTGCTCCCGCCCAGATCGCTGTGTGGGAATAGGTTCACGCGGCGTGACGGCTGTAGGCGCTACGGATCGTCGCTATCGCCTCGCGTCCGCTGCATCCATCTGCAACGTAACGCGGGACAAGCTGCGACTCCGCTTCGACTGTGAATGACCCGCATCGCGCAGTTGGTACGCCGCTTGAAACAGTTCGGTATTCCGGCTGCCCTCCGTCGCCCCGGAAACGAGATAGTCCTCGGTGCGCTTCGGCAGAGGGTGCCGCCCATTCCCATTAAGCGTGACGACATTCAGGCCGTCGATCCGCTCGACCTGCGACTGGCTCTCCAACCAAGCGAAATCAGTGAGCGGGTAGCGCCGGAGCCGGTGGAGTTCGACCACCGTCACGATCACGCCACCTCTCTCTGGCTTGGTATTTACACTGCCAACCAATCTCATCACCGACGCAACCGACTTCACATACTGCGGATCGCCGCCGAGCGCGCTGAACAGTCCGCGCAGAATGCCCGCCGCCTGTTTTCGAGCCGCTTCATCTATAAGGGATGTCGGCTCGGAGAGCAGCCAGTAGGCGTGCAAGCCACCGCCGCTGTCGATGATCGCTGACGGCAGCGGGTTGAAAGCGTGCAGTTTTTGCCAGGGCCATCGCCCGGCGTGCCGATCGTCGTCACAGTCAAGATCGACCCACAGTGCGGGGAGCAGTGCCGCCAGCTTCCGCTTTGCCCTGCTCTCTGCGAACGCAAGCATGGCGCATAGTACAGCCCGTAGCCGCTCACGGTTCAAGGCGGTTCCGCGATTGAGCGCATTGGTCAGCGTGCGTTTATCCTCGACTTTGCTCCAGAACGAACGGGCATCCCGGTCGTTTGATGGATGCAGCGCAGTTCAAAATACAGTTCCTCCGGTGCGCCGCTGTATAAGGCGCGGAGAAAATCACGCCACTCCGGTCTGTTGCCGGAGGCGTCAGTTTGTGCGATACTCATATTCATTCCTATTCGATGACACACGGGGGTTTGAAGCGCGCTGGTCGCCAAACAAGAGCGCTCCATTCCCCTGTGTGCATGTCGGCTAAAAGTCGAAGTCGATGTCCAAATCCGGTGTTCGATCACTTTCCGGCGGTGAGAAATCCAACCGGCGCACATCGGCGAAGAAGGCTTCCCCGCTCCGCCCCGCTCATCTCGTTGATGCCATCGGCAAGCTGACGCAGCACCGCGAAATCCCCGCCGATCTCACTGTGCAAGAGCTTTGCCAACAAATCCGCCTCGTCGTGCTTCAGCCCGCCGATCAACGGGCGAAACTCCACTGCGTCATCTTTTTGCCGCTCCGGTAGTAGCCCGTCGCGCTGGTCTGTTCGTCCAGGCGCCGCGCTCCTACCCAGAAGTTGATCGCCCGTCATCCGTCTCGAACGTGCCACGAGCGGGCTGCTCGGTGATCGCCAACCAGCGCGGCGCGTGCTGCTGCCAGATCGTCATAGCGTCGTTCCCAGTCGGGACCGACGTAGCGTTCCATCTGCTCGACAGCCTGCTGCTCGGTCAAGTCATGCAGCATGGCAATGTGATCGACGCGCTTGTTCCGATTGAAATACAACGGCACGCGCTCGCCTGGGCTGTCGTCGTAGTAGGTGCCGGGCAGCACGATATGCGTGCGGGTCGTGCCGTCCTGGTGATTCCTGGATCGTCCGTTTGACGGTGATGGGTGACGAACGAGTATCCGAGTCCGCCGTCGATGCCGCGCTGCTCGAAGAACGCCTCCGTCGTCTGTACCGTGAGTTCGCGGACGAACTGCTCCCGCCGCTCCGCTGCGACCATCGCGATCAGATCAGGCTTGACGCTTGTAGACGAGGCTGAACAGCAGCACATGCTGCCTCTGGAATGCGTTCTCGCAGAGGCTGCGCGATCTCCTGACCGGATCCGCCCATGCCGTGATCCTCCCAACGCTCCCGTCCAGCGGCGTAGCGCGCGCCCTCGTCGCGGCTTTCGCGGTAGGTCAGGTAGCGCAGCAGTCCTTGGCGCGCTTCGGCCCGTTCGCGGTCGGTTTTTTGTACTGCACGTTGGCGACGCACATCTGCTTCCGATCCATCCTCAGCCTCCTGTCCGGCGACGCGTCACGCTCAACGAATGCCGCAAACTGCGCCCGCTTCGATTTCCGCGTCAAGTGCATCAATCTTCCCTCAAGGTCTTTTTGGCGATTGCTTGCGCGATCCGACCAGATCAGGCTGGTGCTGGAGGTAGATACCGACCGCCTCACGCACGAGCGCGGCACGGCTTGGTCGTGTCGCCCTTTGCGACTGCGCGTCCGGTGGATCTTCGTCCAGCTTACTGCCTGATCGGGCGTAAAGCCGACGGTGAAGCGGATTTTGTTCTTGTCCTTTTCATGCATCCTCTCCTTAGTTGTGTTCAAGTCCACGACGGCGCAGACTGCCGACCGGGTGAAAGGCGGAAGTACAGCCGTGTCAGACGCTCCGGAGCGGTGCTGCCCAGCGTCCGAACTGCGCCGCTGGTCTTCATTTGCTGGACTTCGACCGTCAGTCTGCCGAAGTCGCGGATCACCACGTCGTCGGACTGCGCCAGCGTCGCGCTCCAGCCACCTCGACCAGCACCTCCAACACGTCTGCAATCTGCTGCTGAGTCAGGTCGGGAAAGCGCCGTGCAGCCTGCTTGATCACCTGTCGATGGTTCATCGTTTTCTCCTTCCGGTTCACAAACGAACCGGTTCACTTTGACCCGCGAAATTGAGCGGTGGTGTAGACGGTACATGGTACCGTCTACACGTTCGGCGGGTGCTCTGCACCGCCGAACCGGCGCGCTGCCGCGAGGCGCTGCACCGAAGCCCCGGGGAGTGATTGAGCAGCCAGCGTTTTAGCTGGCTGTGTTCCGGGAGAGGGACAGGGGGCGCGTCCAAATATTGGACGACGAACAGCGAACGCGCCCCCCGCCTCGAACCGGAACGCCGACGCCGCCCAACGGACAGTCCCCGCATTGCGACGGCGTCGAACGGCTTTGGCTGCTGCATGGCGAACGATCTCACCATCCAACTTTCCCCATCTTTGCTTTGCGGCGCGCGAGCGCATCGTTTGACAGGCTATTGTCGAAGCTGCGTACGTGGCTGCGCCACGCTGATCGGTATTGGATTGACGCTGATTCGTCCGAGCAGCCCTTCCAGATAGGCAGGCATCTCGTTCAACGCCCCGCGTATCCATGCCGTATCATCCCTGAGTTGCAGCACGACACTTCCATCTACCGCGACGGCGGGTCGGCGCGTCGCTTCGTAGAGTGGCAGTCCCCGCACATACCCGCGCAGCAGTTCGCGGATCAACTTCCTGCGCTCGCCGTCCTGCATCCCTCCCACCATTCCAAGATGTCGCGGTCAGTATCGAAGAACGCCTTGAACGCGATTAGCTTGTGTTCCCGTTTGGGCGGTCGTTTGCTGCTCATCCCCCCTCGTTTTCCGGTTTTACCGCCGTCAAACCGCTGGTCTAACTGGTAAAACCCGCTCATCGTGCCGTCTCCGCGAACCGGGCATAGTTCAAGTAGCCCTGCGCGTTGGCGATCTGTGCCTGTTTGACTAACTGCGTCTGTGGATAGGCGCTCATTACGTCGCGCAGTACCAGTTCGCTCCGCCGCCCGGATAGATAGACCATCGACGGTCGTCCCCGCTTTCCACTTTCGCTGAGCAGGTTGCAGCGTGGCGCTCCGTAACGGTGCGAGGGCTTCCTCGACCTCCGCGCTGTAATCGACCAAATCGCCGCTGGCGCGGAACCGGCCCGTCCGGAGTACGTCCTCGACGATCTTGTAGGGCATCTTCTGGCGATAGTCCCGTTCGAGTGATTCCGCGATCCGCTCCTGCGCGGTGAATACGCCGCTCTCCACGCTCCCGCTCTCCGAGTCGATGTACTCGCCGTCGTCATCGAGCGCCACGTCAACCGTGTACGTCCCCACATCACACACGCCTGTCCGCATGAAGGTATGCGCGGGATTGAGATCGCCGCCGGGGTGAGCGTGCGCGAATAAATGGTCCCATACGGCTGCGGTATGACCATGACCTCGGTGACGTTGGCGATTACCTCCGCCGAGTCGGTTTGGACAAGATGCGTCCCCAACAGAGCCTTCTTGAGTTCAGCCGCATCCCGCATGTGATCACACGGCAACCCCGTCGCCAGTCGGATGTGAACAGCATCGCGGTTGTGAACGCCGTTGAAAAGCTTGCCGATGGCGACCTTCGCCAAGCGCAGCCGGAAGGCGTTTCCCATCGTCGCTTCGTTGGCGGTGCGTCCGCGCAAGCGGAGCAGTTCACCTGGCGGGAGCCGCGCCAGGTGCCAGATCGCCCACGAAACTACATGCCTTCGTCGTCGGTGATTTGGTCGCCGGGATGCCGATGCGCGATCTCCGCCTGCTGGAACTTGATCTCACGGGCGTGACCCGCGACCGACGGAAAGGTGATGACAGTCTCGCTGGTCACGGCTTTGACGACGCCATAGCCGATGTCCAGCCCGATGGTGATCACGCCGTTCGGCGCGACCGGAACGAGAGTATTTCGCCGCTTACTCATCTTGATCTCCTGAAGCATCGATAACAGCCTGTTCATCCGACGATTCGCCAGATGCGGCTGTAGAACCAACGGGATTGGGAAAGGTGCTGGCGATCTGGCGCAAACAGCGGGCGAGATAGCGAGAGCGGTCATTGTGTCCGCGCCCGTCCTCAGCAAGCTGGACATATTCCAACGCGAGATTGAGCGCCAGCCGGAACTGCTCTGCCAGTGGCAGTGTGTTCAGCCTTTCCAGATCGGTGGGCGGGGGGTGCAGTCGCTTGACCTCCGCAAACGCCCACAGCAGCACCTCACGGTCACGGGAAGCGCCGTAAGGCATGTGCAGTTCCACGTCTCCCGCGTCGGTGCTGACCGTGTGCAGAATCAAGCCGAGCGGGAGCAGCGCGGAATGCTGCTGCCACTGCCTGACCTGCCAATGTTCCCGGTGGGGAGCGTCTGACTACGTAAATCGACGATTTCTCCTGTTTCATGGGGTATCTCTCCTGAACGCGAAGAACCCGACCACGGTATTGGGATCGGCTTCAGGACGAACAAGTTTGGGGAGAGAACGGTTCTCGAACGCGCGGGCGACTTCGCTCAGGTCAAACGGACGCAACTCTTGTCGAGTTACTGCTCCATCAACAGATGAGTGTCTTTTTGGAGGGGAAATCCCGCCTCATCTTCGAGAACTGCCCGATCCGCGTGATCTTCAGTCAGCGGCAGGGCATGAATGTGTTCCGTGACGATGCCGCCTTCGCCCACTTCAACCAGCAGCACCGCGACATCATCGCGCAGCTGCCGCGTTTCCATTTTGTCCTCGACATACAGGACGAGGGGCTTTTCTACTTGTACGGGAAAAGTACCCCGGGCGAGTTGGCACGCTTCCGCACCACTTGACGAAAAGCTGACGGAGGAGAGATGACATGCCGGCGAAAAACGCGGCGAACGCGCCGTGGCAAGACCTTGAAAAGCAGGCGTACCACGCCTACCGGGAGTGGCCGATCTGGCTGGCGCTGCGCGAGCGGGAACTTGCCGAACGTGGGGCTGCCCCGCGAGCGGACAAGCGCCCGCCGCAAACTGCGGCTGCTGCTGAAGGAACTGAACGCGCGCCGTCTGGCGCGGTTGGAAAGGAAACTGCTGAATGAAACTCGTGATCGTCGAAACACCCGCGCAGGCGAAACGGCTGAGTGATGCGCTCGGTGAGGGCTGGCGCGTCGAACCGTGCTCCGGCATGGTGCGCGACCTGCCCGCCGACCAACTGGGGATCGATCTGGAAGCGGATTTCCGTCCGTCCTTCACCGTCGTGCCGAGCAAGGGCAATCTCGTCCGCCGCCTGATGAAGGCGCTGCGCAATTGCGAAGCGGTCTACGCGGCGACACCGCCCACCGGTGAGGGCGAAGCGATGGTGTGGCAGGTGCTAGCGCTCTCGCCCGATGTCAAGGACAAGCTGGTCTACCGGGTGACACTAACCGCGCTCACGCCCGACGCCATCCGCGCCGCCTTCGCCGCCCCACGTCCACTGGACATGAAGCTGATCGAGGCACACGCGGCGGAACGCATCCTCGACCGCCTCGTTGGGTGGAGTATCAATGTGACGGCGCGCCAGGCGCTTGGCTTCAAGACTGCCTTGACGTTTGACGGCATGGTCGCGCTGCGCCTGCTCACTGAGCGCGACGCGCAGCATGGTGCATTCACACCGGAAACGCGCTGGCGGGCAAGCGTGTCGTTCGTATCCGATGGCATGACCTTCAGTGCAAATGTGCTGAACGCTAAAGGCACAGCGCTGGTGATCCGCACGGCGGAACAGGCGCGACAGCTGGAGACGCTGCTCAAAGGCGGTCAGTTCTGGGTCGATAAGACCGGGCAGACGCTCAAAACGCAGCCTACACCCACTCCGCTCACGCTGCGCCGCCTGATCGAGATCGCGGCGCGTGACCTTGCACTCACCCCAGAACACACGCTGGCGCTGATCGCCACGCTCTATGACGCGGGCTGGATCACGTCCCCGGATACCGTCGCACCACCCGCCCTTCACGAAGCGGCGCAGGCATACATCCGCCGCGAGTTCGGCAAGGAGTATCTGGCGGCAGAACCGAATAACACCGCCGGGATCGCGCCTGCCGACGTGAGCCGTGCCCCGGAGTCGCTGCCGGGGGATGGGGCGGCAGTTTATGCGCTCGTCTGGAAGCACTTCATCGCCGCCCACATGCCGCCCGCTCAGGACAAACTGATGGGCGCGCGGATTCTGGTTGGCGTATCGAAAGACAAGCCGTATCCGCTCGAACTGCGGGCAACAGCGGCGCTGCTCTACTTTGATGGATGGAAACGGGTGCTGCCGTCCGACCGTCAAGACGCGGTACTGCCGATCTTGCCGGAAGGTGCTGCCTTGCAGCCTGCCAGCATCACGGTTGAAGCGGTGACGAGCGACGCGCCCGTGCCGTTCAGCGATACGGGACTGGTCGGCACGCTGGTGGACAGCGGGGTGAGTGTTTCTGCTGCGGTCACTGTGCTCACCACGCTCCGCACGGCAGGCTATGTGGATGGGGAAGGTTCGCTGAGGCTGACCGAAGTGGGGCGGACGGTCGTGGCGTATCTGGCAGAGCATTTCGGTGAACTCACCGCGCCTGCCTTTGCCCGTGAATGGGCAGCTAATCTTGAGCGCATCGCGTCCGGTGAGCGTCAGCGTGCCGACGTGCTGCGCGCGTTCTGGGAGCGTTTCGGCGCGACGCTGCGTCCGGTGCCCGCCGTGCGTGTGGCGGCGGAGCACAAGCCCATCGTCCTACGCCCGGTAGAGGAGGTCTAAGCGATGTCGAACCTGCAACCCCCGGACTGGGACGATCTGCCGCCCCCATCTGATCTCGATTGCTCGATGCCGGACGATCCATTTCCCGAGGAGTTGTTCGGCGGAAACAGCTACGACTACCTGCCGGACGACGATCCGTTCGAGCCATTCAGTCCGCCTGACTTGGAAGAAGTCGGCGCGCCGAGTGCGGCGGCACCCACCTATGACAGTGACGACGGGTGGGGCTGGCACGACGCGGCGATTGTCGCTGTCGGACGGGTACTGCCCGATGGCGAAACCGAGCAGTACAGCATCGGCGCAGTTGACCTGTACGCGAATGCCCACACCGGCGATCTGGGCGGCAGCTATCTGGAAATCGGCACCTTCGATGATATCGACGAAGCCGCCGCCTACTACCATGAGCTGAGCGGGGATATACACGCGCAGGGGCTGCTGCCATTTCAGATGGTCGATTATGCGACTGACCGAGCGGCGGAGCGTGCCGCCGAACGCGGCGACCCAGCTCCCGGATGGCGCGCTGCGAGTGACGTGGAATACGCCGCCTATGAGGAAATGCAATCGCTCGATGCGCCGTCTACTCCCGATCTGCCGCCGGACGATCTTGATCTAGAGGCGCTGTTCGCGGAACCGGAACCCATCCGCGATGTGGCAGAGATCACTGATTCTGCGACCTTCAAGGCGCTGCGTGAGATCGGCATTGATGCCAATGGCTTCGACCCGGAAGGCGATCCGCCGCCGTTCATTGATCCCGATACTGGCACAGCCTACTGGATTGGCGTCTTTCAGCCAGACAAGGGTGATCCCGACAATGCCGTGACCAGCATCCTCTCGCTCGGACGTGACCCGGAGACGGGCGAGGTTGAGGCACAGCTCGCGCCCGTCGTGCCGGGCGACTGGAACAAAGCATACGGTGCAGCGGAATACCTACTCGGCGTGGTCGAGAGAAGCGGTATCGAGCGGGCATTTGAAGCAGCGGAAGGGATGGCACTCGCCGCCGACCAGCGTGACCTGTGGGAACGCGAGCGTGGCATCCCACTTGAACCCGACGCGGCGCAGGATTTGGCGGACTATACCCGTGACCAGTGGGAGATTGACCTATGAACGAGACCTCCAAGAGTTTCTCCCTGCGGTTATCACCCGAAGATCACCTCCGGCTCGAACAGGTAGCAGCACGCTTCGCGTTGGATCGCACCGGCGCGCTGCGCCTGCTCATCCGCCGAGCGGCGGTTGGGCTGGCAGCCGATGGACGCTTCACCACCGTCGAACGTGGGCGCGCCGGGCGTGAAATCCCCGTGCGCTTGATCGAAAGGAGCGGTGATGACCGATTCTAAGGTCGCAAACGAACATCCCGATTGGGACGTGTACGACGATTTCACTGGCGCGGAGCAACCGCACGTTCTCCGCGATCCGACGCTGCCCGTAACGCTCTACGACACGCTCGTGCCGCTCGATCAGGAGGAGCAGTACGTCCCGAACCATCTGGATACAGACGGGACGGTCCATTTCTTCGCGGCGGTCGATGTCTCCAACGAACCGGATGGCGGCGATCTGGCGCACGAGCTGCGCTACTTCCGCGCCGCGCAGACCGACGATGGGCGGTTGGTGCATGACGCGCACCCGATCATGCCGTTGGACAGCCGGGGCGATTACGCATTTCCGCGCCAGACGCTCGAAACGATGCTCATGGACGGCGATCTCGACAACGCACAGGAACTCGCCTACCAGACGGCGCGGTCGCACGGGCTGGCGTTCCCCGAACCGGAGGCGCTGCCCGCGCTCAAGACGGGTGTGGACTACGCCTTTGAGGTGGGCGTGGGTGACGACGGCGATCCGGGGCTCGAAGCGGTCAAGCGCTGGCGCGACGGCGCGCAGGATCACGAAGCCCGCCAGCCGATTGCGCAGTATGGCATGAGCGAAGAAGCCGCACGCGATCAGGCGGAATTATCGGATGTGCGCGAGACACGCGGGCTGGAAGCGGCGATGAATCTCGCCGAGAGCATGGCGGTGTCGAGCGGCGCGCTCCACGACGGGCGCGACGATCCGCGTTTCTTCACCGACGGGCCGCCTGACCCGTTCACCACCAATGCTGAACGGGATCGAGAGATGGACGCGGATACGCAGCGACTCGCGCCGGTTGAACCCGATGCGGCGGTCGCTGCCTTTGAGGAACACTTCGAAGACTCAGCCTACCGCCTGCTCCAGCCCGTTGATCCGACGGTCAACTACTCCTTTGAAGTCATGCCTGCCGACCCGTGGACGCTGGAATTGACCGCCGACAAGTGGTGGTTGGAAGCCAACGGGCGCGTCGGTCACGAAGGGCAGACACTCAAGACGTACTCGCTGGAGTCGTATGAGTGGGAGCGCGAGATCGAGCGCGAAGTCGCAGCTATAGATCGCGAGAACCTGCACCGCACCTATCAGGACGAGGGGTTGGAAGCCGCCATGCGGAGGGCGGAGGGGATCGCGGTGGCAAACGGGGAACTGAACGCGAATCGTGCTGATGGACGGCTGTTCACCGAAGGCCCGCCCGACCGCTTCACGACGGTGCGGGAGGCGGAACTGGTGGGCTTGGAAGAGGCACAGGTCGGCGCACCGATTCGCGACATTACTAACGATGAGACGGCGGAGCTTCCCGGCGTTCGCGCGCCCGATGCGGATGCACCGGAACCGGGGAGTTGGGATGAACTGGTCGCGCAGCAGCAGGATCGCGTCGAACCGGAGTCTGATCCGCACTACTGGCAGATGCACTATCGCCCGGTCGAAACACCGGAGGGTGAGTCACTGGGGACGGCACTGTTCGTGACCGAGTTCCCGCAGCTTCCGCCCGAATTCGACGACTACATCGACGCGAACGGGATGGACGATTCGGTCTATCCGACCGAGGCGCGCACGTTGGAGATGGCGCACTTCGCCAATGACGAGGATGCGCGCAAGTTCGAGACGGAGTTTCGCTCGTATCTGGTGCCGGGGCTGCTCGACGGGCATGAGCTCGCACCAGAGGTGGCGAAGCTCGAAGGGTTGTCCGGCGAGTGGGAGGAGATTGACTATCGCGGCATCGTCGATTATATGAGCGGGAATCGCACCATCGTGCGTGAGGCGGACGACTGGCACCTGCATAATCCGAATGCCGAGCGAGAAGAAAGCGATCTGCCCGACATCTCACCTCTAGACTTCAGTATGTAATTATGAGCGCCCGGCATGACCGGGCGCTCGGTTTTTGCAGACGGGAGCTTGTTGAACATGAATTTATGATCAGCAAGGAAGGTAAACTTGCGCCTCAGTAAAAGTGTTTATTACACTGTTTATGTTTAGCTTTCCACCATACAGCATTGCCAAGCGACGCGCAATAAATAGTCCTAACCCCATACCTTGTCTTTCATATACGGTTCTCTCGTATTGTATGTAAGCATACTGTTGTTCGATTTGTTCAACGCTCATCCCTCGCCCAAAATCCTTAATCGAAACCACGTAGAACTGCCCGTCCTTTTTTCCAGTCACAACTATATACTTGTTTGAAAACTTGAGGGCGTTGTCGAGCAACTCATGTATTATCACTTTGAGGTCAGCTTCGCTTATTTTGACTTGATCGATTGCCTCTAGGCTTAACTGAATGTCACTAATTCTATCGTATTGCTTACCAACGAGTCGGGATTCTGCAGTAATAATTCCCTGAGGGCTGTGAACAAACTGAGACCTTCGACTTTCTATCTGAGCGGGATCAATTTCAGTAGACAATATACGCAAATAGATCAAGAATCGGTCGATGATTGTCCCCAACCTCACTGCACTGTTATGCATTTGCTGCGCCATACTACGCATAAAATCTGTGTCGTTTTCTGTGTCCATCAAAAGTTCTGCAAATCCTAGGAGCGTTGACAACGGTGTTCTGATTTCATGCGGAAGGCTAAACATAACATCTATACCCAGTGCATCAAGACGCTTTTTTACCTGTTCCTGAATCTCAATTCGCTCTAGTTCATCTCTTTCGGCTTCCAACGACGAGTGCAAAAAGGCGTCTTCATCGGCACTTGGAGTATTACGCGTAGCCCACTCTCTAGCTTCTAATAACCTAGGACCTCGGAACAACACATCGGGTGATTGATTGCGCAAAAGCCATTCAGTCACATTGGCTCTTAACATCTGCTGGATTCGAATATCATCTCGATAAGTATTGATCCAACCAGAAAGGCGATCCCATTGTCGTATGAGAGCTTCGTGACTTATTTCGACCATGTTTTTAGTGATCGTCAATAGACGTGCTTCCACAAATTCCGCAATTATTTCCTGTGCCAAGCTACTATGCGATTTATCTGTGAATAGTATTTCTCGTAGAGAAGCACGCCTTCTCGTCACACCCTGCTCAGCCAAGCCGGGTTCGATCAGTCTCATAAATATATGCCGTGACATATCACGATGGTTTGCAGAAGGCAACATTGAATATACTGTTTCGGCATGTAATGCAAGAGCACCGGATAGACCGCCAATATCCATGTAGGCTTGACGAGTGATGTTAAGTCCGTCTCGCTTCCTAAATAACTGATCCAAAGTAAATTGAAGCAGTGGAAGTGCACTATTTTCAGCGTGAACTTCGTACAATAAATCACCAACCAAATTTGCTTCAAACTGAATCTGAACATCTTCCTTTTGAGCGGGGCGTTCAATCACTTGGCGCAATTCATCAAGAGTCATAGGCAACACGGACTTACTGTATTGCTCGATGAGAGTTCCCAAGTTTTCATAATTCATGGGTCGATCATAAAAATCTGCACGAAGCGTGACAACGACCATGCATTGTGAACCCGTTTCCATTACAGCATTTACCAATAAGTCAACAAAATGCTTTCGCTTATTCTCGTCTGATGTTTGTGTAAATAATTCTTCAAATTGATCTATGAAGATAAATACTTTCGCACTTCGCTGTTTTGCTAGGCGACGTATTGTCAAATGCAGTCCCTTATTGCTCCTATCAAGGTCATCTGCAACAGAGCCGATGCTGCTGTCAAGTGCATTTGCCAAAACAATCGATAGCGCTTCAAGCGGATCGGCTCCAGGAAATACTGGATCAAGATAAATCCAAGTATTGCTCGTCGGTAATGCACTATTGCGCAGATGTGGGATTAACCCTGCCATTACAACGCTTGACTTGCCCGAACCGCTTGGTCCAATAACTGACAAGAAATTTGAAGTTCGTAGAACCTCTATCATTTCTGAAATGAATGTCTCTCGCCCAAAATAATCGTCCCTATCGCCTTCAGTAAATGGTCGAAGTCCTTTATAGGGATTTCTGGGTTCGAAACCTGGAGGAAGGGATGACCGAAATGTGGTTCCTGATGGAGATTCGTAAACTGAGGCAGCTGTTGTGATCTTCCTAAGTTCGCGCGTTAGTTGCTCGAACCCTGACTTGTAGTTGGAAGCGCGCATGTTGACATACTGGGTCTTGATCAAGTCTAGCGGCACACATTCTCCCCAGATTTCCCCATCTGCCCATACAGGGAAAACTGGACATCCATACATTCTCGCGACTTCCAGTTCCCCCTGGACATAACGTGATTCATATGAAGCTGGCGACGCAACAAGAACTAATGCATATGCACCTCGGATTGCATCCCGCAAACCTCTCTCCCAATTTGGAGTTCCTGCAGTCAATCCCTCTCGGTCTATCCAAATCCTTAGGTTTGCCTTCTGCAAGTCGTCACGTAAATTACTGACGAAGTCATTGTTGTGCGACGAATACGACAGGAATATGTGCTGCTGTTCCATGTAAAGTCTCAGACTCCGTAAGCGAAACATCTAGGCAGAATTCATGTATTATGTGCATGGTTCAGTTGATGCCGCAAGCGGTTGCTCACTTTCATTACGATCTGTCGGTTGAAGGTGCTATGCTGAGCATCCAGCATTTCTCCATGATCTTTAGGACGTAGGCGGATAACTGTTTTTAGTACGACGAAATTCTCTACCTCGATGCGCCCGCCGCTGACGAGTTCTTCAGTCCACACGTCGACCAACGTCTCAATCACGCGCTCCACGTCGCGGTTGCTCAGGCGCGTGCGCCGTCCAATTTCGCGTACCATCTTCTTCTTGTTCAAACTCATGGCGTCATCTCCGGTTGATTCTTCTTCCATCGGGCGCGCAGATCCGTTACGGTTGTAAGCTTGACTTTGCCTCCTGCGGCCAGTTCGGTCGTTGCTTTCACCTCCGCCAGCTTCGCCCGCGCCGCGATCTCGATGGTCGATGCGCCTCCAGCGATTCCATCCGCTGTGGGCACTTCGGCGGCTTGCGGTTCCGGGTCGTCGAAATCAATGCCGCGCTCCAATAGCAGTGGTTCGCTCCCCTTCGCTCCGGTCATGCTCCGTTTCCAAGCATCGCGCTCATAGAATCGTGTTAGCCGGGCGTTCAGGATCACCTGCGTGGCGAAGCCCGTTTCGACATAGCGGGCGAAAATCGTGCAGTTGCCCACCTGTGGCGTGATCACCTCATCGACGGTCAGCAGCGGACGCTGGCGCAGGTGGCTGTTTGGATCATCCTGATTGGCATCCGTCGTCGCTGTACCGCTCGCCTTGCTGTAGAACTCCGCCGTGTCCGCATCGCAGCCGCCGTAGATCACCTGCGTCGCTAGCCCTGTGAACAAAGCCTGCGTTCCTTCACGCCCGTAGATCATCTCGAACTGCCCCTTCGTCTGTGCGCCGATCAGGATCGAGATACGACGCTTGCGGACGAGGTTCACATCGGCGACCAGACTGTCGAGCTTGCCGAGTGTCGGGAACTCATCGAGGATCACACCGACCGGGACAGGCAAGGGGCCCTTGTTGCGTTCGCCAATCGTATCGAGGTCGAGCATGAGCTTGCGCAGCGTCGCGCCGAGATAGGAGGCATAGACGGCGCGCATTCGCCCCGGACAGGTCAAGACCACGACGGTGGGCTGCTCAACCACCAGTTCGGCATCGAAATCGGAGGCGGAGGTGTTGGCGCGCACGTCGATGGATGCCCAACCGGTGAGTGCAGTTGCCAGCGTCGCAATCACGTTTGATGCGACCTTGCCGTCCGATCCAACCGAGGCGATGAAGCTGTTTGCCAACAGCGCTGCGTCGTCTTTTTTCGACTTAAGGGCTTTCGCCAGCGCTTTCACGTCGTTCATGGCGTTGTAGATCGCGCCGAGGTTGTCGAAGCGGATCAGGCAGGCGGCGAGTAGCGCAGCGGCACTGTCCGTCCAGAAGCGGTTGTCGCCCTGCGCGGATGGCACCAGCACATCGGCAATCGCCCGCGCATCCGACACGTTGTCAATCCCCTGTGCGAGGTTGTAGCGCGGTCCGGCGGCGCTGGTCGGATCATGTACCACGACCAGATGTCGGGTGACAGCAGCATACTTCAGAATATGTGTGGTGATTTCGCCCTGCGGATCAGCCACGACGAGCGAATGCCCAGACAGCATCCGGTCGGCGATTGCTGGAAGGATGATGCCCTGCGTCTTGCCCGAACCCGGACCGCCGAGCGTCAAGATGCCGCGCGCCACGTCTTCTCCACCGAGACAGAACTGCCCAGTTCCGACATCGAGCCGCCGCTTCTGCTCGCCCCAGAACGCGCCGAGCAGGATCAAGCCTTCGGGATCAGGACGGCGAAAGCGGCGGTACTCGCGCAAGGTGCAGAAGTGCGACGACCCCAACGCCCCGCGCTTGATCATCGGCGCACGCAGACGATCGATTTTCTCGCGCAGCCAGCCGCCATTTCTAAGCAGGCTGTGCAGTCCGATGACGGTCATCATCAGCACAAACGCCAGAAATACTCCAAACAGGAACAGACGCATGGTGTTGATGCTGGTTGGTGCACCAACCAGCAGTTTGATCACATCACTGGTATTTGAGCGTCCCCGCTTCACTGCCTGATCGCCGAGCAACATCAGATAGACGGTTGCTACTGTCAACAGCACGAGCGTATAGGTTGCAGCGAGCAGAGCGCGCTGCATCCATGAGGCATTCGCGCCTTCATCGCTTGTCCTACGGATGCTCGCTCCCAGCACTGCCGCTGTGATTAACATTGTCATCGGCGCACAGCACAGCAGTGGAAAGAGCAATCCAGAGAGCGCGTCGCGCCCATCTGTGAACAGCCAGTAAATCATGGGCGCTCCTTCTTGCGACTGCTACGCCGCCCAATCCACCAGCCGATCAACGCGGCAGCGAACACGGTGAGATAGATACCTTCGCCGTTGGGTAACTTAAAAATGCGTCCGATAGCTGCTCCAGCCAGCACGAGCGTGAGCAGCGCGAATAATCCAAGCCAGTGATAATTCTGCATTGCACCTCCTAAAGGGAGAAAAAGTCGTCTAAAACAATCGCGTCGTCGCGCTGCACTTCTGCTTCAGGTTCTTCGCGCAGCGGTCGCCAATCGATACCACGCTCGTCAAGCATGTCGGCAAAGTGCTGCGCAGCGATATCACGGAATAGACGGTCATGCCCTTTCGTCGTGTTGTTGTAGACGGGGATGCGATCAGCCGTTGAGGGTGCTGTGCCGGGCAGAATCACATGCGTGTGCAAATGCTCCTGCGGCGGCTCACCGTCTTTGCCTTTCGTTTTGGCGCTGTGCATGAGAAAGCTGTATTCGGGGACATCGAAGCCGCGCTCGGTATAGTAGTCCTCAACGACGCGCTCGGTCAGTTCATAGAGCAGTTCGCGGCGCTGGTCTTGGGGAACGAGTTCCATTAGGTCAGGTGCAGGGGAGATCACCCACGTCCATGCAAGGACGTGCTTACTTTGCAGCGCGTCGCAATTCTTGAAGATTTCGCCGTAAGACACGCCCATACCGCGATCTTGCCAGCGCTCGTAGGCGTGGTTTTGTGCAAGGTGGTTGTTCTTTTTATCCCGATACTGCAAATATTTGAGCGTGGCTTTCAAGCCCTGCCGCCCCGTGCCGCGTCCGGCACGTTTGTGTCCCTTGTACGCCCAGTCAGGGATGATGATTGGCTTGCTCATGCGTCACCCTTCGGTGGGCGCAGCGCCGCAATCTGTTTGAGCAGTGCCTCGCCATCCCTCGCTGCGGCTGCCATCGCCTCATCAATGGCTTCGCCGCTCTCGTCCCCTAGCACGGTTGCCAGCAGGAACGTCAGCATCAGCATCTGAAAAGTGAGTGTACTTTCGAGCCGATCAAGCCGGGCTTGCAGTGAACGCTGGAAGTGGCGGCGGCTGCCAACCACATCCGACTGCTGATCGAGGTAGTGACGGATGGCATCACGGATCAGGTCGTTCTCTGAGACATCGCGTCCATGTTTAGCGGCAATCTGCGCCAGCAGATCGCGCATTTCCGGGGTCATACTGATACTGCGGCGGACGGTCTTGGTCGCCATTCAAACTACTCCACACTTTGCGCTGTTCCCATTGTGGCAAAGTGCGGCGGACGAACGGCTGTACGATTCCGGCTGCGGGTTGGGAATCGTACAGAGTCAGGATGGAGGATTCCGGGTCGTGTGTTTGCAATGCAGTTGAGGGTGTGGTGTTATGCTTTTCGGACGCAGCCCGAAGGGGTGTGTCCGGTGGGCGGGCATGTGCCTGCCCACGTTCCACGCTGCACCGCATGGTGCGGCGTGGGTGCGCCACGGAGAGGCGCACAATAGCCTCCACCGGCGTATGAGGTGGCGAGGTTTTTACCTCGCGCCCAACTCCGCCGATGATTCAGCTGCGCTGAATACACCGTCGGCAGCCTCCAATGCGCCCGTCTGCGACGGCTGCATTGCGGCGGGGTTGGTCGGCATCGCGAACGCGATGCGGCGCTGCTGCGAGGCAGCGCCATAGGTATGTGGCAGCGACGAGAGTATGAAATGCAATCGCAAACGTAAGTCTACAAGGCGAACATGAGATAATAGGTCGCACGCGTTATACTGTACTTAGTGGGAGTATTGTGGCGGCACGGATGATTACACCAACTGATCTACTCACTCAAATGAGGCAGGCTTCAGAGTTGTACTATAGACTTGTTGTGGTCTGTCAGTCCAAGATGGCTGAGCCAAGCTTACTGTATCGCGCCGCGTCGCAGACTGGCGCACGAGTCCTAAATGTCAATCTTGAACTGTCCAAGTTACTATTAGCGATGACGCAGAGACAGAGAAAATTGCAGCTCGGTTCCGCTCTAGAACAGGCGATAGCTGGCTTTGCAGCTCACGAAACAACAGTTGGCGAGTTTGTGTTTCTTGACCACATCGACATCCTGTTTGAGCCTAGCCTGGAAAGCAATCCACTTGCCTTGTTGCAGCGAGCATCCCGAAGCCGGGTCGTTGTTGCGGTTTGGCACGGTACAGTCGAGGATGGCGTTTTGACCTATGCTCAACCCAATCATCCTGCGTTTCGGCGTTATCCTGTAAAGGATTTTCTTGCGCTTCAGCTCGATTAAGCGACGACAAATTGAGAATAACTTTGGGGAACAGTATCAATGAAATACGGTGAACTGATTCAGTTTGATCCGATTGAGAGCGTGGTGCAGCTTCGTGAAGCGGATGCACTGGATGAAGCCCAGCGCTTAGTTTCGACCTATGTGATCTCCGATGAGATGGCAGATCGCCTCAAGACCGTGCTGATTCCCCAGCTACAATTTGAGTACCCGAACGACAACATGGGACTGCTCGTTGTCGGCAACTATGGCACCGGTAAATCGCACTTGATGTCGGTCATCTCGGCCATAGCCGAACATGCCGATCTGCTGCCCCATGTGACAAGTCCGGTTGTCGCTGAGGCGGCGACCGAGATCGCAGGTCGTTTTAAGGTCATTCGAACGGAAATCGGCGCAACCGAAATGTCCCTGCGTCAAATTCTGGTTGAAGAAATGGAAGCTGGGCTAGAAAGACTGGGGATCAGTTTTCAGTTTCCGCCGATGGATCAGGTAACCGGGCACAAACACCTGTTTGAAGACATGATGGCGCTGTTTCAGCAGGCATATCCTGATCATGGCTTGCTGCTCGTGGTGGATGAACTGCTGGACTTTCTTCGTACCCGTCCCGATCAAGCGCTCATCCTCGACTTGAATTTCCTCCGTGAGATTGGCGAGAGCGCCCGCGATCTGCGTTTCCGGTTCATTGCCGGGGTACAGGAAGCGATTTTCGATAACCCGCGTTTTCAGTTTGCCGCTGACAGCGTACGTCGTGTAAAAGACCGCTTCCAGCAGGTGATCATCGCCCGCCGCGACGTGAAGTATGTCGTCTCACAGCGTTTGCTGCGCAAGACGCCCCAACAGCGCGCCGCCATTCGGGAGCATCTCGCTCAGTATGCCAAATACTACGGCGGCATGAACGAGCGCATGGAGGAATTTGTCGATCTGTTCCCTGTGCATCCGAACTACATTGACACGTTTGACCGCATTGCCGTGATCGAGAAACGTGAAATCCTCAAGTCTCTTTCAGCGATCATGAAGGGAATGGTGAGTCGAGAGGTCCCCGTCGATCAGCCCGGACTCATCGCCTACGATGCCTATTGGGCTTCGTTACGGGGAAACGCCGCTTACCGCTCGATCCCGGATGTGCGCGAAGTGCAGGATTGCAGTCAAACGCTCGAAGACCGCGTGCAGCAGGCGTACACGCGACCGCTCTACAAAGCGATGGCGCTGCGGCTGATTCATGGACTGTCTGTCCATAGGCTGGCGGTCGGTGACACCAATTCGGCGATTGGCGCGACTCCGAGCGAACTGCGCGACAACCTCGCTTTGTATCAGCCGGGAGTCGATGATCTGGGTGGTGAACCCGCCGACGATCTGCTGACTGCGGTCGAGACTGCCCTGCGTGAGATCGTCAAGACCGTTAACGGACAGTTCATCACCTATAACCCGGACAACGGGCAGTACTATCTTGACCTGAAAAAGACGGATGACTATGACGCGCTGATTGAACGGCGCGCCGAGAGTCTGGACCGAGGTCAGCTTGATCGCTATTACTTTGTCGCATTAAGGGGCGTCCTCGAATTGACCGATGCACCTGTGGTGGCCACGGGTTTCAACATCTGGCAGTACGAGCTTGAATGGCGGGAGCATCGTGCCGGACGGCTGGGCTATTTGTTCTTTGGCTCCCCCAACGAACGTTCGACTGCCGTCCCCGAACGTGACTTCTACCTGTATTTCATCCAGCCCTATGACGCGCCCTACTTCAAGGACGAGAAGAAAAGTGATGAGGTCTTCTTTCGGCTGGCGAAACGGGATGATGAATTCGACAGAGTCATTCAGATGTACGCCGCAGCGGTTGACCTGAGTCAGAAATCCTCTGGACATGCTCAAAAGGTTTATCTCGACAAAGCAGCGAGTTTTCTGCGTGAAATGGCGAAGTGGCTGCATAAAAACCTGACCAGCGCGTTTGAAGTCACCCATCAGGGGAAAACGAAATCGCTGCTCGACTGGATCAAGGGCAAAGTGCCGTCAGGTGGAGGCACGCTGAATATCCGCGATTATGTGGATACCGTCGGCGGCGTGTGTTTGGCGGAGCATTTCCATGATCAAGCACCAGAATACCCGGAATTCTCGATCACGGTGCGCAGCACGACGATGGAAGGTCAGGTGCGTGATGCACTCCGCTGGATCACAGGGGCGCTGCGACCGCAGGCAGGTGCGGCGATTCTCGATGCGCTCGATCTGCTCGATGGCGACCAGCTTGCACCATATGATTCTAAATATGCCGCCCATATCCTTGACCTGCTGCGCAAAAAGGGCAGCGGTCAGGTGGTGAATTACGGCGAGATCATGGGCGACGACAAAGGCGTTCCGTACATGGCGGCAGATCGCTTCCGGCTGGAACCGCCGCTGGTAATCGTGCTGCTGGCGACGCTGGTCTACAGCGGTGACATCGTGCTGGCGATTGCAGGCAAAAAATTCGACGCGACCGGCATCAACGAACTGGCGAACACGCCTGTGCGCGACCTGATCCAGTTCAAGCACATTGAGCAGCCGAAAGACTGGGACCTGGCTGCGTTAAATGCGTTGTTTTCGCTGTTACGTCTTGGCGATGGGATGGTCAAATTGCTGACGAATGGTCATCCCGAACCAATTCAGGCAATGCAAAAAGCGACGGGCGAAAATATCACACGACTCGTGACGACGCAGCAGCAGATCCGCGACGGCTTCCCCTTCTGGGGGCGGCGGCTATTAGATGAAGCGACCGCTGATGCGCTGCGCGGGCGTATGGAGGCGACCAAGACGTTCCTTGAAAGCCTGCAACCGTATACGACGGCGGGCAAGCTGAAGAACTTCCGCATGGATGCGCGCACGGTGAAAGCCTACGATGATGGGCTGCGCGCACTGGCGGAAATTGAAGACTATCGCCAGTTAGTCGCCGAGATAGGCACACTTGCCAACTACCTTTCGACGGCGGAAACCGTGCTGCCCGCTGATCATGCGTGGGTGGCTGACGTGAAAGCAGCGCAGCAGACGTTACGCCAGCACATTGAAACCGGCGGCAGATTGGATGCCGAGGCACGCCGCGAGATGGCGCAGACGCTGACCGAACTGAAACGCGGCTACATTCGCATCTATCTTGATCTGCACGCCCGCGCCCGCCTCAGTCACGGGGATGATCGCCGTAAGGGGTCTTTGGTGCAGGATGGACGACTGGCGACGCTGCGCGCCCTGACGACCGTCGAGTTAATGCCGGTCGCGCAGTTGACGGAGTTAGAGCGCCTGCTCACCAGCTTGAAGACGTGCTTTACCCTGACACCTGCCAACCTGGACACTGCGCCCATCTGCCCGCACTGCGGCTTCCGTCCCAACGTAGAGAGCGTCGATGTCCCGACCAGCGTGGCGCTGGATCGGATTGATGCGGCGCTGGATCGGATGCTGGCGGACTGGACGCAAACGCTGATCGACAACCTGCAAGACCCGACCGTGCAGGATGATTTGGGACTGCTGAAAGCCGCTGACCGCGCGCTGCTTGACAGTTTCCTCGATGCGCGCGAGCTTCCCGACCCACTGAGCAAGGCGTTCCTCAACGCCCTGCGTGAGGTACTGTCCGGCTTGGTCAAGGTGAGCATCAGCGCCGACGACCTGCGCGCGGCGCTCCTAAGCGGCGGTTCACCGGTGACGCCTGACGATATTCGCAAACGCTTTGACGACCTGATTTCCGACAAGACGCGCGGCAAAGTTACCGCGAAAGTCCGTATCGTACTGGAATAACCCTGCATGACCGAGCCAATGAAAACTGACGCGATGTTCCCCGACTCCGGCACGCCCGCCGATCAGCCGGTCGAGTGCCTTGGGCAGACCTTCCCCGGTGATGCCGCGCGCCGCGACCATTACCTGACCCGCCTGCGGACGGCGCTGGAAGAACTGAACGCCAAACTGGGCGGCGTGACGTGGACGACGGTGGACGACGCGGTGACGCGCCTGAGCAGCCTTGAGCATTGGGCGCTTGGCGATGGCGACCGCCTACGCGAACTGGGGGAGCGGATGCGCGAGGCGGGACGCGGACAGGGACGCGGTAAAGACCTGCTGCAATTGTGGAAAGATGAAGTGGGCTTCCCGCACGGGGAGCTGGACGATATTCTGCGCCTGAGCGACCCACCCTACTACACCGTCTGCCCGAATCCGTTCCTCGGTGAATTCATCGCGTTCTACGGCAAGCCCTATGACCCGGCGACCAGTGACTACCGCCGCGAACCGTTTGCGGCGGACGTGAGCGAAGGCAAGAACGATCCGATCTACAACGCTCATGGCTATCATACCAAAGTGCCCTATAAAGCGATTATGGACTATATCCTTCATTACACATCTCCGGGGGATATTGTTCTTGATTACTTCTCGGGAACAGGAATGACCGGAGTCGCCAGCCAAAGCTTTGAACGTCTTGCGCTAGAAACTCTACCAAATGCTCAATTTGGAAATCGGCACGCTATCCTTATTGAATTGAGTCCGGCAGCAACCCATATCGCCAATAGTTACAATTTGCTTCTTCATAGCAACAGGGCTGAATTTACTTCCGCTGTGAAGCGGATTCTCAGAGAAGCCGAAGAAGCAGTAGGCGATCTATATTCAACGATTCATTCCAACGGTGCCGTAGGACGGATAGACTACACAGTCTGGTCGGAAGTCTTTATTTGTTCTAACTGTGGACACGAATTAGTCTTCTGGGAAATTGCTGTTGATCACGACAAGAGGAAAATCGGATCGGATTTCCAGTGCCCTAACTGTGGGGTCAAACATACCAAAAGCACAGTTGAACACGCATTGTCAACCGAATTTGATCCTGCAATCGGACACATCACAAAGAAGAACAAGAAGATTCCTGTCTTGATTGTGTACAAACTTGGCAACAAGACTTTTAGCAAAAAACCTGATGAAACAGATCTGGTGCGAATCCGTGAACTGGACAGGCAACCTCCTCGGTGGCAGTTTCCGACAAATCGGATGATGAATACGGGTAATGAGATAGAAAAATGGGGTGATGAATGGCGAGCCGGTTCATCGAACTTTGTTTACGTTCACGAAATATATACTAGACGCAACTCCGAAGTTCTTGGTTTTCTGTGGCAAAGGATCAATGAGTATCCTGACGCAACTACCCGAAGTCTGCTTCGCTTTGCGTTTACAGGTACTTGCATTGGGCATTCTCTTATGAACAGGTTTCGCTTTGATGTGTCGTTTCCCTCAAACACGACATCCGGTACAATGCGAATCACTTCACTTTCCAAAGAAACGAATTTTCTCGACCAGTTCAAAAACAAAGCATTGTTGCGTATTGCTCCACTTCTACAAAATGATATCGGTCGAACTACCATAATCAGCACGCAAAGCGCAACAAGTCTACACAATATACCTAGTAATTCTGTCGATTATATATTCGTTGATCCTCCTTTTGGGTCGAATATCGCATATGCAGAGCTGAATTTCGCTTGGGAAGCTTGGTTGCGGGTATTCACTTCACAATCCTCAGAAGCCATTGTAAGTAATGCTCAGTCTAAGGGGTTACTTCATTATCAATGGCTGATGCAATCCGCATTTGCTAGTGCATTCCGTTTGTTAAAACCTGGAAGATGGATGACTGTTGAATTTCACAACTCGCAGAATGCTGTGTGGAGTGCAATTCAAGAAGCCCTAGGTAACGCGGGATTCGTTGTAGCTGATGTTCGTACCCTTGACAAGCAAATGGGTACGTTCAAGCAAGTGAATAGCGTTGGAGCGGTTAAACAAGACTTGGTTATCTCCGCATACAAGCCAAACGGCGGACTTGAAGAACGTTTCCGGCTTGAAGCGGGCACAGAAAACGGCGTGTGGGATTTTGTGCGTACCCATCTACGCCAGCTTCCCATATTCGTCGCCAAAGACGGTCAGGTCGAGGTGATTGCCGAACGGCAGAATTATCTGCTGTTCGACCGCATGGTCGCGTTCCATGTGCAGCGCGGCGTCACCGTGCCCATGTCCGCCTCCGAATTCTACGCGGGCTTGGAACAGCGCTTCTCGGAACGCGACGGCATGTACTTCCTTGCGGAACAGGTCGCGGAGTATGACAAAAAGCGCATGACCGCCACCGAAGTGATGCAGCTCACCCTGTTCGTCACCGATGAAGCCTCAGCAATCCAGTGGCTCAAGCAGCAGTTGACCAAAAAACCGCAGTCCTTTCAGGATTTGCATCCGCAGTTCATGCGGCAGATCGGCGGGTGGAGCAAGCATGAAATGTCGCTCGAACTGCGCGACCTGCTCGAACAGAACTTCCTCGTCTACGATGGCGCGGGCGAAGTCCCCAGCCAGATTCACGCCTACCTTTCCACCAATTACAAAGACCTGCGTAACCTCGCCAAAGATGATCCGCGTCTGCGCGAAGAGGCGGCGGATCGCTGGTATGTCCCTGACCCGAACAAGGCGGGCGACCTCGAAAAGCTGCGCGAGCGCGCCCTGCTCCGTGAGTTCGCCGAGTACCGCGAGTCGAAGGCGCGTAAGCTGAAGGTCTTCCGGTTAGAAGCGGTGCGCGCAGGCTTCAAGAAGGCGTGGGGCGACCGCGATTACGCGACCATCCTCGCCGTCGCCGAGAAAATCCCGGACGCGGTTTTGCAGGAAGACCCGAAGCTGCTCATGTGGTATGACCAGGCGCTCACGCGGTCGGGGCGATAAACGGGAAGTCCGGCAAATCCTTCAGTTACCTTATGGCGTTCCACATTGCATAAGCGAATGGATGTTGCATAGAGGCGGAACATGGGAACGACAGAATTTCGAGCTGACGCACTTGTTGTCGGCGGTTCAGCCTCTGGCAACAGCAATTTAGCAATTGCAGTCGTAAAGGCTGTCCGTACCGCAGGTGGTCGCGATCTGCTGATCGCAATTGTGTGTCAAGCTACCGGTGGTTTACGTCACAGTCGGGTTGCCACGGTAACCGCAGATACAATCCTCGAAAGCATTAGTGCTGACACGCAAGCCGACATTCAAGAGATGCTCGTTGATGCGTTTCGTACTGCAAATCGCCGTGTTTACGAATCTATAAACCTAGACGAAGCATCAGTTCTCAATAGCTTCTCCGCAGTAGCCCTGACCGCAATTGATCTGGACCAAGGAAGCGATTCTTTCCGCCACCTCTATTGCGCGATTGCCGGTAGTTGTGCGATTTATCTAGTGCGCAATGAACAAGTCCAACGGTTGAGTCAAATTTGGACTTCAAGTTACATCGGAGAAAGCAAGGACATCGAGGTTCATGTCGCTTATGAGTGGGTAGGGCTGCAAAATGGAGATACTGTCTTCGCGAGTTTGCACGAGTTGGATACTCTCAGCGGGATTACTAATTCGCAGTACATTCGGACTAAGGAATTACTACACCATGCTTTGGATGAAGATCCTAGCTGGACAAACAAACGTCTAAGTGAATATGCTCAAGTTCGCGGCTGGATGGATGGCTATGCTGTCGCCATCGTACTTGCTCCCAGCGACGAGCGAAGAAATGCCTCAGACCTCCTGAAAAAGGAGCTCGAGCAATCAGAAGAACTTGACCGGTTGCAACTGGAACGTGAGCAAGTGGAGAGGCACCGGCTGCAACTGGAACGCGAGCAACAGGAATTCAGAAGAGCTAAGCAGCTTCAGCGGAGGTTGTCATTTTTGTATATCACTTTGCAATTTACGTGCGCTTTGGTCGTTGCTCTCACTGTTCTGTTGAATGACGCTTCCATGGATTATCGAGTTTCTCTCCAGACGCAGACCGCCTTTGCTGGAGCAGCAGCGCAGCAGATTGCCTATCGAGCTCAAACAGAGATCGCAGCTCAGGTTATACTTGAAACGCTTTCAGTGGCCGCAACCCGATTTGCTGTCTTGGCTACCTCAACTCCAACACCATCCCCCACCCAAACTTCACCCCCTACTGAAACTTCTAGTTCAGAAGCTATAGGCATTCGAGTTGCCAATGCATCCTACATGATCAAAACGCTGATTGGCACAGAACTGGGCAATGGGACTCTAAACATCTACTACAACGACTCGGTTGCCGGATCATCGACAATGCGGGTCGAACTTGAAATGTACTTCAACAACTACTACGTCACACCAACACCATTCGGTCCACGAACAGCAATCCCTGCGCCTATAACCCCCACTTTCGTCACCAGAAACGGCACATTAACACCAGAAACAAGCCCAACGCCGCATGTACCAAGGTATGTGGGCGATCCTGAAATCATCGAAATCTTTGAGCTTATGGGAGCATCGCTGGTGTGTCTCCCCACAAGCTTTGAAGGCTGCAATGCGGCTCCGAACGAAGTCCTGAGTCCTGATGATGTTCGTAGAATACCTCTCAATGGGATGAAGTGGTCGTGGATCGTATCTCCAGCAGAAGGAGCAGAAGGATCACATCAGCTCAGAATCGATCTGTGGCGTCCCTCGGAACGCACCGATGGCGCACAGCGCGCCGAGGTGATTTGGAGCCACGAATTCGAAGTTGAAGTACCCCCTACTTCTGGGGGAAACACCAATATTCCAACGGAGATTTGGGTCGCAGTGATCGGTGCGGCGTCGGCAATTGTGGTGGCGATCATCACACTGCGAAATCGGCGTGAACACGCAGCCGACAAGTCAACGAATGCCAAACCGGATTCAACCTTACCGCGCTTGAAGGTTTTCATCAGCTACCGGCGTTCCGGAGGTATGGGCTTCGCCCAACTAGTACATGATCGTCTCACAATTCGCGGTGTTGATGCCTTCATCGACACCAAAGACATTCACGAGGGCAGGTTTGCAGGGATCATCACGCAGAATATCGCCGCTTGCGATTATTTTGTCGTCGTTCTCGCGCCCACCACGCTTGAATCGGAGTGGGTCGTCCGCGAAATTAATCTTGCGCTGGAATGTGACCGCAAAATTGTGCCGATGCTAATTGACGGGTTCAAGCTAGAGGAGTCGGCGCTACCCGCGTCGATAAGGTCACTGAGCAAGATAAATGCGATTCCAGTGCCCGCTGAGTATGTCGATCCGGCGCTTGATCGCCTGTATGAGTTTTTGGGATTAGCCCCAACGGAGCGAGTATAGATCGATGCAGAGCGGGCAGTGGATATGGATTGAGAGCGAACGTCGCGTCGCCAAAGTGATCGATATGCAGACACTTTGGGGGGTGGAGACGGTTCGCGTTTGGATACCGGCGCTGGACGCTGTCAAGTCATTCGCCTCTTCACAGATTGCGCCGCTCACCGCCGAGAACGCCGGGCTGACCGCGCACCACATCGCCTACCTCACGGCGGCGGCACGCATCGCCGATGCGCTCAACGGCGATATTCTGCTCGCGCCGCTGTCGTCATCGGTCATCCCCCTCCCGCACCAGCTTTACGCGCTGTCTCGCGCGATGAGCAGTGACCGTATTCGCTATCTGCTAGCAGATGAGGTTGGCTTGGGCAAAACCATCGAGGCGGGGCTGATTCTGCGCGAACTCAAGCTGCGTGGTCTCGTCCGCCGTATTCTCGTCGTCGCGCCCAAAGGTCTAACGACCCAATGGGTATCCGAGATGCGTACACACTTCGGCGAGCGCTTCGAACTGATGGTGCCGGGCGAAATGCGGCTCTCGGAGGACAACCTGTGGGAGAAGTATGCACAGGTCGTCTGCCCGCTGGACTCCGTCAAGCCGCTCGACACGCGTCACGGGTGGTCGCGGGCGCGCATTGCCGAGTACAACCGCATCCGCTTTGAGGATTTGATCGCTGCGGGCTGGGACTTGATCATCATTGATGAGGCGCATCGCTTGGGCGGCAGCACCGAACAGGTGGCGCGTTACCGTCTCGGTCAAGCGTTGGCGGATGCCGCGCCCTATCTGCTGCTGCTGTCTGCCACGCCACATCAGGGCAAGACGGATGCGTTTCACCGCTTGGTCGCCTTGCTGGATGAAGATGCTTTTCCTGACTTGGGCAGCGTTGCACGTGACCGGGTTCAGCCGTATGTCATTCGGACTGAAAAGCGCAATGCAATCGATGGCGAGGGAGAGCCGCTGTTCAAACCTCGCCAGACGCGCCTGGCAAAGGTGCAGTGGAACCGCCGTCACGCGGTTCAGCAGCAGCTTTACGATGCCGTCACAGAATACGTCCGAGAAGGCTACAATCGGGCGCTGTTGGAGAAGAAGCGGCACATCGGCTTCTTGATGATCCTCATGCAGCGCCTCGTGACCTCGTCAACGTGGGCGATTCGCACGACGCTGGAACGCCGCCTCGACGTGCTGAACTATCCTCCCGAAATGCTGATGACGGGCAGCGTATCCTCGGAGGATTGGGCGGAGATGGATGGACAGGAGCAGCTTGAGACAGTGGTCATGACGCAGGCAGAAGCGCTGCGCAACGAGCGCGCCGAAGTCGAAATGCTGCTCGACCTGGCGCAGCGTGCGCAGGCTCAGTCCGCCGATGCTAAAGCCGAAGCGCTGCTGGAGATGATGTATGCTTTGCAGCGCGAAGAAGGCGACTCCGACCTGAAGTTCCTGATCTTCACCGAATTCGTCTCAACACAGGATATGTTGCGCGAGTTTCTGGAAGGGCGCGGCTTCTCGGTTGTATGCCTAAACGGTTCCATGGATCTCGCGGCACGCCAGCAGGTGCAGTCGGCGTTTGCAGCGAATACGCGCATTCTGGTTTCCACCGATGCCGGTGGCGAAGGCTTGAACCTCCAGCTCTGTCACATCGTGGTCAACTACGATATTCCCTGGAATCCCATGCGGCTGGAACAGCGCATTGGTCGTGTTGACCGCATCGGTCAGAAGCACACCGTTCGGGCAATCAATCTCATTTTGGAAGAGACAGTCGAGTATCGCGTCCGCGAAGTGCTGGAACAAAAGCTGGCGATCATCCTTGCCGAGTTCGGCATCGACAAAGCCGGGGATGTGCTGGATTCGGTGGAGTCAGCGCGGCTATTCGATGAGCTGTACGTGGACGCGCTGCTCCATCCTGAGAGCATCGATCAGCGCGTGGATGAAATCGTTCGAGAAGTGGAACAGGAAGCTGAGGCAGCAATCAATCAGGGCGTACTCCCGGCTTCCGAAGCGCCATTCACCACCGCAGATTTAGAGAACCTTTCAGCCCATCCGGTGCCCTACTGGCTCGAACGGATGACGACCCACTATCTGCGCGCGCATGGTGGGAAAGCTGAACAAATCGGGCGTTCCTGGTCGCTGCGCTGGCCTGACGGGAAAACCCAAAGCAATGTTGTTTTCTCGATTCAGGACACGTACTGGTTTCCTGATGCAACGCAGCTTTCGCTAGAAGATGAACGCTTGGCGCGCCTCGTACACGAGGCTGAAGCGTTTGTCGAAGGACAGCCCATCCCGCGCATTGCCGGGCATGGTATTCCCCCTACCCTACATGGGTTTTGGTCGCTTTGGAAACTGAGTTTGGGAAATACAGAACGTGCGCACACACTGGTACTGCCGCTGTTCGTCCATGACGATGGTCGCATACTTCAGCCTGCTGCGCGCTCGCTCTGGGAGAAGCTGCTTTCCGAACTTGTCGAGATCACTACGTTTCTCGAGGGTGCTAACGCGGAGTCGGCTTATCAGCAAGTACGTTTGATCGCGGAACAGCAAACGATGGCGCAGTTCGATCTGCTGGTTCAGAAACACAACACCTACCTTGAAGCAGAGCGACAGAAAACCGCGTACAGCTTTCAGGCACGTCGCCGTGCCGTTGAACGGTTGGGGCTGCCGGAGGTGCGGAGCTACCGGTTGAAGCAGTTGGCGTCAGAAAAAGAACGGCGTTATCGTCAGCTTGAGGCTGCTGCTCAGATTGTCCCCGTCTTGCAGCCTTATCTTCTCATTCGGGTTCAATGATCACATGAGCGAAACTTGGCACAACCTGATCCTTAAAGAATTCATTCCCGGTGTGCATCCGGTTACGTTGGTCATCGACCCAGATGGGCTGATGAGTGAAGAAACGCTGCTGCAGCGGATCGAAGCGCTTGGTTTTTCTGTGCTTCTTTATGATGATCCGGTGGAATTCCGCTTCACCTTCGAAACGCAGTTCCGGCAGCAGTGGGAATCGAAGGCTCTACGTGATCTCGTGGTGGTCACGCGCGCGTCGGACGAGGATCGGGATCCGTTTCCCTATGATTTGGCGACAATGGGACACCGATTGTCCGTGCATTTGTCGGATGTTTTCCCCCATCTCAGCGCCAATATCGTGCGCTCGCTGCCGCCTCCCGCCTGGCAGCGGCTGTACGAAGCCCAGCGTCAAAATGGACTCAACAGCGCGCAGGGTGAGATCAACAGTGCAGACTTCGTCCTGCATCATGTGTTTGGAATTGCGCCGGAAACTGCGAAGGAACCGCACGATCTGCTTAATCTGCTGCTTCGGCGTCACTATGGTGAAATGCCGCTGCCTGCGGTCGTCGAGAAACACCTGCTCAACAAACTCCGCCTGACCACACAGTTTGCAGCATGGCCGCTGGAGCGACTGCTCTCTGACCGGGCGTACTTTTTCGCTTTCTTGCAAGATCGGTGGCTGCCTTTCCTTGACCACCTGGCGGACAAACTCGGTCTTGAGACCCTATCTTTCTCTACTCAAGATATGCATCCACCTGTCCTGCTCCCGTTTCAGCATGAAGCCGTTCGTGTCTACGTGGATAACCTGTTCGCTGAACGACTTCTTTCCCCGGTTAAGCATCCCAGTGCAAGCGCGCTGGCTCGACGCGGAGACTGGATTGCACTGGGGCTGGACATCGATCCTCAGGCTGACTCCGTTCGCCGCATTAGTTTGCTGTTGAAAAGCTGCCGCGAAAATCTGCCGTCGGGCGATGCGGCATATATCAGTTGGTTTGAGTTTGCGAATCGTTGGGCAATCCTGAATACTGAACTCAATGGGTCGGAATCACTTCCATCTGTCATACAAAGCGATTTTGTCGAGCTGCAAACAGAAGTCGATAAGCGCTTTCAAGAGTGGGTCATTGCCAGATATAGCGGTCTTTACAACACTGCGCCCACCCCTCCCGTTATGGTGCATCATATTCCACGCTTTCTTGCACGACAGCTCACTGGCGATTCTAGACGCAAGCTTGCTCTAATCGTCGTTGATGGAATGTCCTTCAGCCAATGGAACGCGATAAAACGTGTCTGGCAGGATGGTAATGTGCAGATGGTCTATGAAGAACATGGGTTGTTCGCCTGGGTGCCGAGCTTGACATCGATTTCACGCCAAGCGCTCTTTTCAGGTCGCATTCCCCGCTCTTTTGAACCTCACATTCTGACAACAGCCAATGAGGGCAACTATTGGCACCAGTTCTGGGCCGATCAGAAACTCCCTAGCCAGCAGGTGGCATATGCAAAATCGGTAAATGATGATAATCTGGGAGGAGTTGAGAACATCCTTTCTGATTCGGGCTTGAGAGTAGTGGGCTTGGTTGTGGACACTGTGGACAAAATCATGCACGGTGAGCAGCTAGGTGCTAAGGGAATGCAGAATCAGGTCGTTTTTTGGGCGAAACAGGGGCTGCTCAGGGACTTGGTAGAGAAACTTCTCGGAGCCGATTTCGACATCTGGATCACCGCCGATCATGGAAACACCGAAGCGATAGGAATAGGTCGTCCGACAAATGAAGGTGTTCTGGCAGATCAAAAAGGTGAGCGCGTTCGCGTATATGGCGAGGAATCGCTCCGCAGTCGATTTGCGCAGGAATACTCGGCGACCATTCAGTGGACGGGTGTCGGACTGCCAGCATCATTCTTCTGCCTTATTCCAGAAAGGCGTCATGCGTTCATCACAGAGAAACGCAGGACTGTGACGCATGGGGGAATCAGCCTTGACGAACTCATCGTGCCGTTCATTAGTGTGAAACGGATGGAAAACACTTGAGTGCAGCAAAACCCGTGTTGGGATTCGATAGAAAAATAGCTCTGACATGGCTAGATGCCACCCTTCAGCTTGCGGCTGAGGGCTTATCCCCTGCTGAAATTCGGGGTCGACTGGATGCTATTCTCGAGGGGCAGGTTGCGGGTACTGCCCACAACAGCGCGCGTGGCAAAACCAAAACGGTTTTGCTGCATATCTGGGTCAATGTGCCGCCTCACATAGCAAGACTTCGAGACAAAGCCGTTGAGTTAGCGCATACCCTTGCGCCAGACCAGCGGATTGCCCTGCATTGGGGGATGTGCATCGCAACGTATCCATTGTTCTTGGACGTAGCAACGACAACCGGGCGGCTGCTTCAGATGCAAGATGAGGTCCCACTTGCTCAAGTTCAGCGCCGCATTGCCGATACCTGGGGTGAGAGAAGTACGCTGACCCGTGCCGTCCAGCGTGTGTTCAGAAACTTCGTGGACTGGGATGTATTGCAGGATGCGAATAGCAGCGGGACTTATGCATCTGCGCCGAAAATCGATCTGGCGCAAAGCATTCCACTTGAGCTGTGGCTGCTCGAAGCATTCATGGTGGGAAACAGTCTGGAAATACGTGAATTCAAAGACATTTTGGCTGCACCTTGTTTGTTTCCCTTCCGCCTTAATCTATCCAGTGCCAACTTTGAGGGTCATGCAGGACTTGACTTCGCGCGTCAGGGAGCAAGCAGTGAACTCGTCATCATGAAACAGCCGCTCCTCCTGTAAAGCGTAACAATCCTCCTTTATCGCCCCAGCAATATCCCCCTGCTATACTTTTCCATAAACACAGCGCACAGCAGAGGTGGTCATGGCGGATCAAGCGGAGATTGGCGGGGTGGCGAGGGCTGGCAAGCCCCGCAAACAAAAAGAAGGCGTATTCATCAGCTACGCGCGCAGAGACGGACTGCGAGCAGTCAAGGTAATTAACCGCAGCGGAGATGAGGAGTTAAAGGTATTCCGTGTATGAGTGACGTGCCACCGCCGAAACTTACTCTTTGGAAGCGTGTCGCCCAATTCTTTAGCGATAATGTAGCATTTCTGCTGCAACTGACCTCGCTGTTTGCGGTGGCGGGATTTTTCGTGATTCACACGTATTTAGAAACAGTGACCGGTCTTTTCACATATGAGGTCAATCCCGTTGTATATATCGCAGCGGGCGTGAATATGCTGGGCGGTACGTTTCTGTGGGTGATTGCTAACATCGTCCAGAATGGAGCGCCGGGATTTCTTCTTGGTTTGGTCCTCATCGTTGTCCTGATCATTGTTGGCTTCATTGTGCGCGGCGAAAAAGCCCAAAGATGGTTTGATCGAGTTCTTGTTTTCGCAGAAAAGTGGTCGCGCCGCCTCACCTATTTTGGATTGATCGTGGTTGCATGTCTGTCAGGTATCGCCTATGGCGTCCCTATCTACGGAATCAGCCCGCGTTCAGTAGGTGGCGGTGCGCCTGCAAGCGTTATTCTCGTCTTCAAACCGACGGAAGATTTTTACGCCCTCGGTCTACCGCTTTCAATGGACGCGACGCATACCTTGCGTTCACAACCAGTCGAACTGCTGATGGAGCTGCGAAACAGCTTGCTCGTGCGCGATCCGCAATTCAGCATCCCGTTCGTGGTACGCGACGATCTCTTGTTCTCAGTGATTGATGCATCGCGTTATACCATGCCAATTCTGCCCTTACCGCCTACACCGACACCGACGGTTGCAACGACTGTCACCCCTTAATTTGACGCTTTCGACTGCACTCGTCCGCTTGATTTGGAGATTTCATGGCACCGCATTTTTGGCATAAAGATATTGTCACTGTTTACGGCAGCGCACTCGGTTCGTTACGCAAGTTGTACAGTGGAAACCCGCGCGAGTGGCTAAAACAAAAATTGGAACAAGATGTTTTAGAAAAGACTGTAGGCGCATACGGAAAGGTCAACGTAAGTGATGAGTCTCCCGACAGTATAGCCGGACAATTTTATACCTACATGCCGGGGCACAGTTTCAAAGTCGAATATACTATCGATCTGCTCGAAGCTGATTATCTGCTTCCCCTTAACAGCGATAGAGCCGCCATTGCTGTTATCGATATCGGCTGTGGTGGCGCGACCGCGTCAACTGCGGTTGTCAATCGACTTCTGCGAGCAACGACTGCACCGGATACTCGTGTTCTATTTATTGGCATTGATACCAATCGGCACGCTGTGCAGTTGTACGACTGGATGATGCGTGGGCATTGCCAAATACCATCATTAGCTCAGCGTATTGCATATCGAGCAGTGACTAAAGGGATGCCCGAAGCGCTGACCTATACTGCAGAAGCGTTACGTGTAGTAAAAAGTAAATGGTCGATCCCATCAATCAGTGACTTGTGGGTCATTCAATCAAATGTTATGCGTCCGTTAAATCAATTGTGGCTCGCAGATCTCGATTTGCGGAAACAGCTGGGGCTTAATGCTTATAGCGGACTAATTCCGGATGACTTTGGAGATGTCGAAGCACGCGCCTACGAACAACTGCTTCAACTCACTGAAGCCGACCGGATGGTCATAATGACGATCGCAACCAAAGACAAAGATAAAGATGAAGATAAAGACGCACAATGGCAAGTCGCTGCAAGAACCTTTGGCGAATCGATCATCCGCGTCTTTTCGGAACGAGGGCATAAGACAACACGCCACACTCGTTCTGGAACAAATCTCATTGACCAACCACTCGCTGTAACCTACGCAAATCCAAGAGGAAGTTATTGGCGTACGCCATCCTATACCGGCACGTTTTACGCTGATATCGAGTATATAGAAAGCGAACGGTTTCATGCAGATCAGGCGTGGCAGGAGATAATCTCCATATCCAATCTTCAGCTTGCGTGGGCGCGTGTACGCGCCGCGATGATGCGTGAAGTGCTTGTTGATGAAATTGGGTTGAAATTGTTTGAGGCGAAGCTTCAAACGAACCTGCAATACATACGAAACCAACTCCTCACCTATACTAGCCGTCTTACTGATTATCCTCGCGTGTTTTATCGTGTTCCCAAGGATGAAGGAACCTATCGTCCTCGCGCTTTACAGTCCATCGAAGAAGAAATTCTAGCCGTCGCCATCATTCAAGTTTTGGGAAGAACTGTTCAAGAACTGATGACACGAAATTATGGATGCCGGCTTGCTGGAGGAAAAACAGAGTACCTGTATCACCCTTGGTTTCGTTCCTATGGACGGTTTCGGGATGCTGCAAGAAAAGCCATCTTTGGAAGCGACGAAGGTGCTTATGTACTGAGTGGTGACATCAAAAATTTCTATCCAAGTATTCCACAAGAACAACTGTTACAAGCCGTGTTCAAGAAGTTTCGTATTCAGCCGTCGTCGCGTGCTGCATGGTTAATCCGTCAACTCATTATTCGACATGAGAATAACAGAGACGGTATTTTGCAGGGACCCTTGGCGTCCGGTTTTTGGGCTAACCTCTACCTGCTTGACTTAGACCAGAAGTTTTCCGACGACTATAGAGAAGCAACATTATTTCGCTACGTTGATGACATCGTGTTTGTTATTCGTTCTTTAGAGGCTGCTGGAACAGTAAGGGAGGATTTGATCGTTAAAGCGAAAGAACTCGATTTAGAGTTGTCCCCTGAAAAAACCGACAGCAAACCTGAAACGGTAGAAGTCGCCAAAGAGGGATTTCAGAAAAATAAAGAGTTGGACAAGATGGATAAACGCTTTCGTCAATTAACTGACGGTCTATATTTCACAACTGCAAATTATCGATCACCGATTGCAACTTACGACAATGACTCTTGGTGGAACTTCGTCTCTCAATATGGGCAATGTCTAGCTGCTGCGAACATTTATGTCGAAAATTCAAGATTGAGCCGCAAATTGTGGCAGTATGTGCAAAATCCAACTTTAAGTTCGCAGCGACGGTTGAATATGCCCGGCTTTGCCCTTATCAACGACGCCGCACAGTGGGCTGAAGTATTCGCTCATGTAAATCCACAGTGGACGCGGAATTACGCTCAAATTAAACAAGAGTTATCGGCTATGTTCCGGAGAAATTGGCTCCTCTGGAAAGGTGTGCGGGAGACTTTGAGACAGCGGGAAGCCGATGTTGTACAGGATTCAAATCAAGAGGAATTGCAGGAAGAAATCAAAAAACTGAAAGCCGAAATGAAAAAACACCAATCCGTTATTGGATTTTCCCTGAATCGGCTTTCGCGGATTGGTTTTGAATCGGTGCTGGACGACATCGTGGAGATTTTTTGCTACTACCCCTATGTCATCAAGTCACCACGATTTATTCTGGAGCATTTAGCTTTACAAGGTCATGCTGGCACGCTTGACAACATTTTCTTGTGCCTTCAATCTGCTACATTTCCGGGCGCTTCGTTTATCCGTGCGTTATGGATGCGTTCGTTGCGTTCAACGTCCCTGCTAGATGGGCAGCCCTACATCGCCTTGTTGGAGCAAACATGCTTAAGCAGCACCCTAGGAAATGAAGATTCACTTGTTGAAGCATTGATGGCATCCGAAACACTGCTGTTCCTTCAAACGTATCGTCCAACCAAAACTGTCGTGTCTGACCTTCGCTCGCGTGCTAATGAAGTTGGGCGCGAGTGCGCTCCACTCGCACGTAATCTTTTGATGTTGGCTCGGAGATACGAAAACGAAGACCCCGATTATGACTGGGAGCAATGGCGTGAGGAAATGAACGAGGTGTATCCTTGGCAAATTGGAGATGAGTACAACTCGGACTCAGAATTGCTTGACAGTATGTTTCAGCCGGAACCTGATGTAATTCGCAATGACCACTACTATTCTCGGTATCCGGATAATGCAGACGAATTTGAGGGGGATTATTTTTAAGGCAGGAATGATTGCTGCCTTAGGCGTTTTGTGTCAATTCCACAAAAACCAGCGGCGCTCCATCCGATTTCAAGGGAGGAACATAATAATTTCTCATAGAGCGTGCGCGCAGGTTTATTATCTCGCCAGTCATAATTCGCCATAGTAGCGAATGGACTGTTCAATGTGCGTTTGCCACCTGAGCCATCACCCTCAGTAAAATCATCAACAACAATACGTCTAGCTCCAGACACGACAAGACGCTCTGCAAAGTTAGACGTATACGGTAAACAGGGACTGACGACGATTTGCACGGAGATTCCTGCTTGAGTAGCCTGTTGGACAATCTCGAATCGTTTTTCTATTGCGGGACCTCCGCCGAGATGTCTGATCATTGTTGCATTATCTGTTTCAATGGTTACAGAAAGCCAAGCATACGGTATAGATTGTATGCGATCAAAATCATGTGCGACAAGCGGTGAGCGAGTTTGGATTACCAGTAAGTCTAAATCCGAATATAAAGAAAAGGCATCCAAGCAGCGCTGAGTGACTCTATATTTCGCCTCCAACGGTTGGTAGGGATCGGTTGTGGAAGCCATAAAAATTCGCAGTTTGGCTCGTTCCGTATGAGACATACTCCTTAAAGTTTCTTCTAAGACAATCCCCGCGTTCTCCTTGACACCAACCAGTTCGCCCCATGCTTCGCCTTGTCCAAAATTTGTCCAATTTGGCATGAACTGTGCATAACAGAATGTTCCACATGAACTTTTCCCAAACCCGCAGCCAGTATATGGAGAAAGGCTATGCGTGAATGGAAAAGGTGCTGATGCTAAAAAACCCTTGCGTTGAGGTGTCAAAATCGATTTGACTTGTCGCGTGCTTATGTTCATTTTGCAGATTTTCCTCGTCACGATAATCATTGTAGTTCATCTGTTCGCTTTTCGATATGCAAACGCCATTTTGCGACAACCAAACAGTCTGTACTTACCTATCTCAAAATGGGATCTCCTCACCACCCACGTTGTGACCGTTGTCGCCGTTCTCGGCGCGATCCAGTAGGGCAAGGCGATGGGTGCATTGATGTCGAGGCTAAGCTGCAGTGTGCCGCCCTTGTGAATTCCAGCGTAACTTGAGACAGAATCCTACGTAACATGAGAAAAATCCAATGTAACTTGAGAAAAAGTCCTGTTTTTCCAGCATAACTTGAGAAAAGTGGTGCTGTCAGTCACCCGACAGCACCGGTGCGGACTGAGCTATTTTAGAACGGAATATCGGATTCTTCGCTGTGACCGTTGTCGCCGTTCTCGGCGCGATCCAGCAGGACGAGGCGGTTGGCATCGATGTCGAGGCTCGGCTGTGGCGTGCCGCCCTGATCCGTCCATGCGCTCAGACGCACCCACTCTGCCGTCACCTGCACAAGCGAGGACTTGTGGACGTACTTGACCGCGATGTCCGCCAATTTATTCCAGCACGACACCCGCACCCATACGGTCTGTTTTTCGCCCGCGCGGTTCTTGCGGCTGACCGCCACCGAGAACGACGCGACCGTCTGCTCACCCACCTGCCGCACCTGCGGATCACTGCCAACGTACCCGGTCACTTGCATATTCAACGAGCTGCCCATTGTGAACTCCTCGCGCTAGTGCGCTTTCGCTGTTCATCGACCCTGTGTCGATTTCTGCACCAGCCAGAGCAGGCGATCACGCCGACCATCACCCAACGGGCGCTACCCGATTGCGGTGAGCGAAGCGGCACAAGCCCGGAGCAATCGGGTCAAGCGAAGTCCGCAGGACTTTGATGGGGGGCGCGCCTGCTAGGATGGTCAGCGACAAATCGGCACGTTTTCAGGTCAGATGGACGAAGCGCCGCGCTGAAGGAGAAGGTTGGGCGCGACGGGGAGATTGTGTGACCGCAAAAGGCAGAACCGTGTGCCAGTGGTGAGCAAACGCGGCTCTTGGCAGAACGGCGCGATGCGGGGCGAAATGGCAGGATGGGCTGCGACGCTGGAAACGGCGGCATCAGCGGCGTGTCCACGCAAGCTGGAGAAGACGGCGGTTTGCGTCTGTGCGGACGGAACTGCACGCCAATCGAGCCAGATCGATGCAGCCCGGACTGCACGCGCCAGAGAACGGTTTGGTCAGCGAGGGGAACGATCCGGCGGATGAGGCTCAGCGGTCGCGCTCATCGGGGAAGTAAGTGCTTTTGAAGTTGTAGAGCGCGGGCTGCTCGCTGTGGCGGATACCTTCGTAGAGCGCACCGGTGATGCGATTCAGTCCCTTGTGCAGCTTCTCGCGGGCGTAGTTCTCATCGCCGTGAGCAAGCAGCTGGATTGCGGTCTGGGTCAGGTAGTCAACGGCGGCGAGGAGTTCGTATGCCATGCGTCCCTGCCACGAATGGACGCCATTAGCATGTGCCGTCGCCGTCTTGAGATCGTCCAAACCGCTGTAGGCGCGCAGCGTCCCTTTGGCGGTCGCCTCAAAGTCATCGATGCGAACATCGTCCAGCGCAAAGCGGCGCAGGAAGTCGCGTATCGCATCAACGGTGTGGAACGAGAGGAAGTTCTGCCCGCATTGCACCGCCAGCGGATGCCATGCCGTGGCGAAATCGGGATGGTCGCAGAGACCGAACGCCGTGTTTTGCAAGGCGACGAGGATATCCACAACGCGCGATTCATCCCTGTCAGCGTTCAAGTTGGAGGCGAGGAACTCGCCGATGGCGTTGTACTGCGCTGCATCGAAACGGTCATGATACCGCTGCATGGCAGCGGCTTTCAGATCGTGAGTCATGAGATATTCCTTTGTTAGATGGATTCAGTGAGACGAATGAGGGTGGTGATGGTATTCGGATCGGTCGGGCGCTGATCGATCTGGTGGAAAAGACGTGCGAGAACCGCGCTTGCAGAACTGTAAAGTGTGTACAGGCTGTCCTTGTACGGCAGCACCCATGTCCCTGCCGGGACACGTTTTGCGCCATCGCCCTGCAAAAGGAATGGTAGGAGCGGCATGGATGTGAATGTCCACCCGGTGGCGAAGACGAGCGGTTCCGCACGCTCGGCGGCATCGAGCGTCCAATCCGCACACAGGATGCGTCCGCTATCGTGCGCGAGATACGCACATTTCAGGGAGAGTCCGCCGAGATCGCTGAATGGCAGCCGAACGACTTTGATCAGGATGACGGGCTGCCAGTCGAGATGAGCCAACACTATGTGTACTCCTTTGCAAAATCATGTGTAGAAATATGAGCGTTCTGAGCTTATTGCGGAAATTTTGCAGAACAGTGATAATTCCTATCAATCAACAATCATTTTGGCTTTCGAGAACATGACTGACCCACAGCCGTCGAAAAATCCAAATCCGTTGCGTGATATTGGGGTGATCATTGCGATCATTGGAGGTCTCTTTGGTTTTATAGGAACTCTCTGCACGATAATCATTCCTCTTTTGGTTCGAGAACCGCCAGGAGCTATCGTCCAAGTCACTGCTCAAGCTCTCCAAACGCAGGGAGCATTTACGGCGGTTGCATTACAAATGACGCTTGAAGCGCAATTCACTGAAACACCCACGCAGACAGATCTCCCCACAGTTGTAATGATCTCCACAGATACATTGACTGTAGCGCCAACTTCAACTGCGACCGACACACCAACCTTGACGCTGACACCCAGCGACACGCCGAGTGCGACAGATTCAACTATGTACACAACAATCCCCTCAGCGACATCCGCCCCCACCCTCACACGAACGGTGACATTGAGTTGTCCTGCAATAGAGAACGTCCCCTTTGTGGTCGAACGCCGCGCCGATATAATTATGGTTTGTGCGATTACACATGCTGATCTTGGGCAAGTCTTCATCGAACTGGATGATACCCGACCCCGTTTGGGAGATATGTTCAATGGTAATTTGGAAGTCGATGCAGGGTATTGCTTCTGTATTGGACCGATGAATTCACCGAGTAGGAGCCCTACGGAGTGTGCTGATCTGGCGTATTGGCCCAACCGCACTGTCGAATTGAATGATTGGGGAAATGCTCAGTTCACGGTGGAATGGCAGAATAATAGACTGCGTTACGGGATAGATATCTGCCTGTACGGTGCGAAAACCTTATCCGCAGGGAGAACTAAGCGACGCGGCGGTAATCGTGGATGAGACCGTGCAAGATATCTCGCCGTTCGATCTGCCCTTGAGGGTTTGAAACCGGCAGCGGGATGGGCGTGCGTTGTTCGATACCTTGATGCGGGCGGGCACAATTATAGTATCTGATGTATTGGGTAAGGACGTCGTGTAGGTGCCGCTGGTCAAGCACGATGAGCCGGTCAAGGCATTCTTCGCGAACAGTACGGATCCAACGCTCAGCAAACGCATTGGCTTTCGGTGCGCGCACCGGGGTTTTGATGACCTCGATCGCTTCGGTTTCGAAAATGGCGTTGAAGACAGCCGTGTACTTGCTGTCGCGATCGCGGATCAAGAAGTGCGCCGGATAACCCGACTCCTCCAGCTGCCACACGAAGTTCCTTGCCTGCTGAATAACCCAAGGAGCGGTAGGATGCGCCGTGATGCCTGCGAGATGAACGCGGCGACTGCCGACTTCAATGAAAAAGAAGATGTACAGAGTTTGCATGCGCAGCGTCTCAACCGTGAAAAAGTCACACGCCAAGAGTTGGTGACGGTAGTGTTTCAAAAACGTGCGCCACGAGGTTGTTCGACGTTGGCGCTCTGGGGCGGGAGGAATGCCATGCCGGCGCAGGATGTCGCGGACGGTCGTTTCGCCGATCGTCACCGCCAGTTTTTTCAACTCCCCGTGCAGCTTACCCCCACCCCAACCGTTTTCGCGTGCCAACTGTAAAACCAATGCCTCAATCTCGGCATCGGTTCGCGGACGACCACCCCGGTTTTTCGCGGCGGCATACGTCCATTTCTTGCGAACCAAATCGCGATGCCAGCGCAACAGCGTGTCTGGTTGGAACAGGAGCAGAAAGTCGCCTAACTGCTCTCGCACTGGTCGCCCTGCCCGCTTGATCTGAGTTATGAGGGTAGCAAACAGAAGTTTCTCGAAGCGAGAGAGAGTCGGTGCGCGCTTCTGTCGACGGCGGACGACGGCCAGTTGTTGACGCAGGAATAGGATTTCCAAGTCTTTCTGATCAAGCGGTTGCCAAACGACACGCAGGCTGTCGAGCAGAAAGGCAATGAGTTGCTGCAGCGAATACCAAAACATAAAGAGCGGTGACCAAGTTGAGAACTGAAAGGCGGTATCTTACCAGACAAAATCGGCTCTTGGTCGAGAACACATCAGAATGGATAGTGTTTTCGCACCATACAGTATCCCGGTCCGACTTGACAACAGGCTTGTCCGCACCAGATCGGTTCCGACCTCTGTGCTGGACGAGCGTCGCAGGCGAGTCTACTCCATTTTCATATTTGGTGGTGAACTCCGTTCATCACGACTTGACACTGATATCAGGTTCAGCTATCCATTGCCCTGCTCCTTCTTTTCCCCCCCCCCCCCCCCCCCCCGGAGGGCCCCCCCCCCCCCCCCCCCCCCCCCCCCCCCCTTCCTCTTTCCCCCCCCGAGAAATTAAGGGACTTACCCGCTTCAAACCTGAAACCAGTTAAAGTGTAATGCAGCCCGTTTTGTCCCAGTGTGGATGTATGTTATTATGATTACACCCAGTTGCCCTTATGTAGTTATTCCGGTGAAATCATCTAGCTAAAGGGAAGTACTTATGCAAGTGCCACGTCCAATCACTGCTTTTTTGTTGGCAGTTGTATCCTTATTTCTGATGTCAGGAACGGTCATCGATTCTGTGCAAATGGTCGTTGCGCAGGTCGAAACTGCAATGCCGGGCGTGCCGCCTATTCCTGTGCCAACCGAGGAACCCGCACCCCCGACGGCAGAGCGAACCGAAGAAAGCACAGCGACCTCTGTTCCGCCTACCGCGACCAGTACCACGCTGAGGGTGGCCTTCACCGCCAGCCCCTCCAGCGGGAATGCGCCGTTGAGCGTCAGCTTCAGCGATGCCAGCAGCGGTGCCAGCTTCATGGACTGGCAGTGGGACTTCGGCGACGGCACAACTGCGACCGGTCAAGGGCCGCACAGCCACACGTATACCACCCCTAGCACCTATACCGCCAGCCTGACGGCCTTTAGCCCGGCGGGCAGCGGCACGGCCTCGCAGCAGATCGTTGTCTTTGAACCGCGCAGCACAGTTGAAGCGCGTTTCAGCTATCAGCAGACTGGCAACCTCGAAGTCTGCTTTACCAATACCAGCAGCGGCAGCATCATCGCCAACAACTGGAACTTTGGCGATGGCAGCAGCAGCACTGAAGCGAACCCCTGCCACACCTACCCGGCAAACGGTCAATACACCGTCACGCTCAGCGTGATGGGCGAGGGCGGCGAGACCTCCACCGCGTCAGGGACGGTTATCGTCCAGGCGGCAACTCAAGCGCCAGACGCCATTTTTTCCGCAGATCGGGTTAACCTGCCGCCGGGCGGGACGGTGCGCTTCACTGACCAAAGCACGGGTATCATCCGCACCTGGCAGTGGGACTTCGGCGATGGCACCAACAGCAGTGATCGCCAGCCATCACATCAATACAATGCTGAAGGCACCTACACGGTGACGTTGACCGTGACCGGCCCCGGTGGTTCCGACCAGGCGACCGCGACCATAACGGTTGCGCCGGAAGCCGTCCTGACCTGTTCGTTTAATGCGCCGGGGCGGTCTTTTGCCGGGCAAGCCGTCACCTACCGGAATACCTCCCGCGTGACGCCGGGCAGCTTCAGCGGATTCGTCTGGAGCATCGACGGTGAAGAAAGCGCCACCACCACTGACCTGACCGCGACCTTCAATGATGCAGGTACCTATACGATTCAGTTGGTGGGGACAACCGCCGATGGGCGCACTTGCCAGGCCGAACGCCGCGTCACCATTCAGCCTGCTGATAGCGTCATCGCGGATTTTAACGGCCTGCGGAATGTCCGCGTCGGGGAAGAAATTTGCCTGCGCGACCGTTCCCAGGGGCAGGTCGTTTCGTGGTTGTGGAACTGGGCAGATGGCACCACCAGCACCGACCAGAACCCCTGCCACACCTACACAACAGCTGGCAGTTATCCCGTCCGTCTGACCGTCAGCAGTGAAAGTGGCGCGACCGACAGCCGCACCCGCACCCTGAACGTGTTTGATCCGTCAACCATCACCGCAACCGGCAGCCCCCTGAGTGGCGTTGCACCGCTCATGGTGAACTTCAGCGCGACCGGGACGAACATCACCCGTTACGAATGGGCGTTCCCGGATGGCTCACGCGCCTTTGCGTCTAACACCCAATTCCAGTTCGACCAACCCGGCGAACACACCGTCACCGTGACCGGCAGTGGGCCGGTCGGGTCGGTTTCGGCTGACGTGACGATTCAGGTGCGCCAGCCGCTGTCGTTGCGGGCGGCCCTCGGTGCGTCCCCCTGGAACGGGGTCGCGCCGGTGGAAGTCTGCTTCACCGACCGCAGCGAGGGTGAAAGCCTCACGGGTTGGACGTGGAACTTCGGCGATGGCAGCACCAGCAATGAGCAGAACCCTTGCCACACCTACACCAGTGCCGGGGAATATGGTGTTCAATTGCAGGTCAGCAATAGCGACGGCATGACCGCCTCCGCCAGCAACATCGTCCGCGTCTACGACCCTGCTAACGGTGGGGCTTCGTTCCGTGTGCGCTCGGCTGATGAACTGAATATCTGCTTCACCAGCAGCATCGACCCCGGCTTCACTCTGGTGCGCTGGGAATTCGGCGATGGCAGCACCAGCACTGAATTCCAGCCGTGCCATGCCTATCCCGCCGAAGGGGTTTACAGCGTTTCACTCATCATCCGGGATGCCAGCGATGCAGAACGGGTGCTGACCGCCTCCATCGCGGTCAAGCAGGACGAGGCAGAAGAAGTAACCGCAACACCTGAACCCAGCGAAACCCCCGATATCAGCGTTTTTGACCCGGCACTGAGCAAGCTGGGTTACTTGCCAGCAGGCAGCACCGGTCTGCCAGGCGAAGAACTCCACTGGCTGACTTCTGTCACCAACAACGGTGGCGCAGTCGGGACGAATGTGGTTGTCGTCGATAACGTCCGCCCGGAATTGCGGATCGACCAGATATTGGTCGCGCCGGGCAGCACCTATACCGTGAATGGGCAGCAAGTTCAGGTGACGATTCCCACCTTGCTGCCGGGGGAGCGCCAGGACTTCACCATCATCACGACCGTCCTGACCAGCCCGCTCGACGGGGCGATCGATAACACCGTTCGCATTGATGCGACCGGCGACGCGGCAACTGCCACTATTCGCCTTCCAGGGATATCGATTATGGCGGCACCGCCAGCGCCCAATGGCCCCATCCCGCTGATTAACGGCGTGCCGGAGATCAGCGACTTTGGCGGCAGTCCGTTCTGCTTCACGCCCAACTTCACCAATGCCGGTACGAACGAAGGTTACGGCCCGTACATCACCGTCGTGCGGGATGCGAACCTGACACTCAACAGCATCAATTACCTAGGCGTTGACCTGACGATTGCGCCGTATCTGGTAGCCTCCGGTCTGCTGCCCGCCAACGACCTGATTGAAGGCCGCGCCATCCCCGGCACAGTTGGTCAGCAGTGGATTACGGTGCGACTGCCGATTGGCTCGGTGGAAACCACCAGCCCGGCCATCCCGATCCAGATTTGTATGACCAGTTTGCCGACGGCAGCGTTCGGTGTGCCGCTGCCGATCAACATCTACCCTGGCTACGAATTCGGGGATACCCCGACAGGTGCCAACGGCCCCATCTCCAACCTGAATGATCGCGGCCCGATGGATAACAGCGGCTCGTTCACGCCCATTCTGGTTACGTTCGACAAGAGCAATACGCTGCCTGAAAGCGAAGTGGTGCCAAGCTGCTACCCCGCGCCGCCGGTGGGTGCCGCTGGTCAGCCCGGCCCGGACTGCGCCGCGCCGCCCGGTGTGCAGTGGCCCTATGAATACATCCTGGCGATTGAACTGGCTCCGGGGCAAACCCTGACCACCAACGTTTTCACGGATACCCTCGACTCGGCCTTTGAATTCTATCCGTACACCTTCCCGGTGGTCGCCCCCATACTGGATGCCATCCGCACGACGGGCAGCACCTGCACCACCACTGGTGTCACCAGTACCTTCAATGCAGTTCCGATCACGGCGCTGCCCGCCCTGCAACCGCCGGGTGGTGGCACGCTGCAGGTGAACATCGCCAACATCGTCAACCCCAGCAGCGCGGATACCTGTGTCCTCCGGCTGCGCTATCGCGGTTTTATCAACGACATCCTCAGCGAGACAGCGGCCCCGACCAGCTATGTAGCGGTGAATAACGCCAGCTTTGTCTACAACCACGTCAGCGGCCCGCAGCCGACCCTGACCGACACCGATACCGTAGATGTTCGCAATCTGGAAATCCAGAAGAGCGCCTCGCCGACGACTGTTGCGCCCGGTGATGTGGTCTCGTACTCACTCTCGTTCCAGTTGAGCGAGTACATCGGCATTGAAGATCTGACTGTCATCGACATCATCCCAGATGGTATCGACTTCAATCCGGGTTCGGCTACCGTAACGGTGCCGGGGGTTGGCACCGCCGCGATCACCGGCGCAAACCAGACCATCACCTACGGGGCGAATACCGGCACGCTGTTCTTCAATGTCACGGGTGCGCTCCCGGGCCCGTATGCCAGCCAGGGAACCGTCAGCATCACCTACACGGGCACGGTGCGGCAAACCTACCGCCCAGGCGGAACCTTGACCGGGTACGTCAGCGCCAATGACGACATGGTGAACAACATCACCGCCAATTTCGTCACCACCGGCGGGCAGACCTTCAGCGATGAAAGCAGCGCCTCCATCACCGTCATCCCGAACACACTGACCAAAGACCTGGTGAGTACCCCGATTGACGCGGGAGCGGGCTTTGTTCCCGGCGAACCCGTCACCTTCCGGCTGGCTTTGGCAATCCCCTCTGGCGATACTCGCAATCTGGTAATTGACGACAACTTCCCGCTGCCGGTCTTCGACGTGGACGACGGCGACTTCGGCATCGAGGCCGGGACGATCACCCTGCCTGACCCGACTGGGCGTACACTGCCGTTTGATGTGCCCAACACCAACGGCTATTGTAGCAGCTACCCCAACGCCACCTTCCGGACTACACACGCCCGTGCGGTCTGCGATTCATCTACGGCACCAACGGCACTAACCTCCCAGTAGGCTCAACCATCACGGTGACGCGCTTCGGGAATACCGTGCGTCTGGCAGTGGATGCGCCGGTGGAGACCAACGTCACCGAAGAACGTCACATCGTGGTCGAACTGACGGCGGGCATCATCGACCGCCCCTTCAACGACGGGCTATTCCTGTCGAATCGCTCACAGGCGACTTACACCAATACCCTCGGCAGCGTGGTTACGCTGAACGCCGATGACTATGTGGACATCGCTGCCCCGGATGTACAAATCTGCAAGGGCATTTCAGGAACGACCAATGCCTCCAGCGTGGCGGTGGCGGGTGCGCCCTGCGCCATCACTGGCGTACCGAACAACGACCTGACCAATGTCGATGCGTCCGATGTGTTGACCTACACCATCACTGCTCGCAACGTAGGCAGCGCCCGCGCTTATGGTGTGGTCATCTCGGACAATGTAACCTCGCTCCCGCAGGCGACGGATTGTACGCTGGTCAGCGTGCTGAACGGCTCCGGGGCGGCGCTGGCGTACACCGGCACCTTCCCTAACCTCACTCTGACGAATCCGCTGCCTACAATCGGCAGCGTGGGCGTCACAACGGCGCAGGCGACCGCGGTTGTCACCTACCGATGCACCGTTGCCACCAATATCACGCCGATTTCGGACCCTGTCATCAATCAGGCGAGTGTGGCCTTCGCCGCCTTCAGTGATACGCTGCCGGGTGGCCCGCACGTCAACCCGCCGACGGTGCTGTTCCCGCCACGCACGGATGTGGCGAGCTTCACCACCACTGCACCGAACATCACCAAGACGCGCACCCCGGCTACCGCGACCATTGGCGACCTCATCACCTACACGCTGACGGTAGACATCCCCGGCGGCACGATGAACAACGTCACCATTGTCGATACGCTGGATGCGGGGCTGGCCTTTGTGGATTGCACCGGCGTGAGCGTCACGGCGGGCAACATCAATAGCAGCGTGGGCGCGATCAACACAGCGACCTTCTGCAACGATCCGGTCAATCCAGTCATCGCCGCCGGGGGCGGCATTGCCACCTGGAACTTCGGCAGCCTGACCGATCCCGGCAGCAACAACAACGACCTGGACACGATCACCATCACCTATACCGCCGTCGTCCTGAACACGGCTGCCAATGTGCGTGGGCAAGACCGCAACAACAGTGCCGTGCTGGGGTGGGATAACCCGGCGGGTGGGCGCTTCACCGACTCGGCCAGCGCACCGGATACGCGCCTGATCGAACCGACGCTGGAGGTCGATAAGTCGGTTGCGCCGGCTAGCAACCGGGATGCCAACGATCTCGTCACCTTCACGCTCATCGTCCGTCATGCAGCGGGCAGCAACGCCACCGCCCATAACATCGAGCTCTCGGATGTGATTCCGGCGGGACTCACCTACGTTGCCGGGTCACTGACCAATACCGATGGTGTTGCCCCGGCGACCCTGACCGAAGCCGCCGGCACCATCACCGCCACTTGGACAAGCCTGACGACTGCCCAGACCAGCACGCTCCAGTATCAGGCGCGGCTGGTGGCGAACGTCCAGCCCGCCCAGACGATCACCAACACAGCGAACATCAACTGGACGAGCCTGCCCGGCAGCCCGACCAACACCACCTATAACAGCCTCGGTGTGGAACGCACTGGCAATCCGGCGGATGTGGGCGGTGCAGCCAATACCTACCGGGCTTCAGACATCGCTACTGTAACCGTCGGCAATCCCTCGGCTGCCAAGACGGTCACAGCAACCTCGCTGGCGGATACCGGCAATGGTGCTGATACCGACCCGGATTTGACCATCGGTGAAGAAGTCACCTACCAGATCACCATCACCTTCCGCGAAGGCTTGACGCGCAATGCCGTCATCCGAGATAACCTACCCACTGGCATAGCCGTGCTGGGTTACGTCAGCAGCCGCATTGTCAGCATCGGCAGCAACCTAAGCTTCAGCACCGCAACTCCGGCGGTGGAGCTGGCTGGCACAACCAGCGATACCAACCTGGACTCGGTTCTCGACCGGGTTGACTGGTCACTCAGCGATGTCACCAATGTGGCGGATAATGTCGTCACGGCGGCGGATACTATCGTTGTCGAAGTAGTGGCGCGGGTGATCGACGTGGCCGCCAACAGCGGCCTCGCACCGACCCAGGATTTGAACGTCGTCAATACCGCGCAAATTCGCTACACCAATTTCGCCGGGACAACGGTTGCCCAAAACGGCACCACCACTGTCGATATTGTTGAACCTCGCCTGACCATCGACAAGAGCGCGAACGTCACCGACGCGGACGCGGGCGATACCGTCACCTATACGGTCGTGGTTCGTAACACCGGCACTGCCCCCGCCTACAATGTGGTCATCACCGACCCGCTGCTGCCCCAACTGGAACTCCTCGCTGGTACCGTCACGACCAGCGCCGGGACGATCACAACGGGCAATTCCGCTGCTGACACCACCATCCGCGTGGACACAACCTCTCTAGCGGTCAACGGCGTCATTACCATCACCTATCAGGCCCGGCTGCGGCCCAGCGTTTTCCCCGGTCAGCAACTCGTCAACACCGCCACGCAGACCTCCAACAGTCTGCCGGATGGCACCGGGCGTTCCGGCACCAGCAGCGATCCGGCGACGGTGGTGGTCATCCTGCCGCAATTCAACAAGGATATTGTCAGCACGTCGGAAGGCGCGACCTCCCCCGGCATTGGCACGACCAATCAGTATACGGCGGCACCTGATCTGGCGATTGGCGAAACCATCACCTACCAGATGACCATCACCGTACCAGAAGGCACCAGCAACACCCTGCGCCTGGTGGATACGCTGCCCAGCACGGGCGCGGGCGACCCCGGCACCCTGGCTTACATCAGTTCCCGCGTCGTCAGCATCGGTGCCAACATCAGCAACTCGGCGCTGGCGGTCGGCGCGCCGGGGGCGGTCGCTGGGCAGGCCATCACCTTCAACTTCGTCGGCGGAACACCGATTGCCAATACGGCGGACGGCATCTCCAACGCGGCTGATCAAATCGTGGTCGAGGTGGTGGCGCGGGTGAGCAACATCGCGGCCAACGTCACGGGTGACCTGCTTACCAACCGCGCTCGTCTGACCTATGACGGCGGCAACACGCTGGACGCCAGCGCAGACGCCGATGTGGTCGAGCCGAACCTGAACATCGACAAGACCGCCAGCCCATCCACCAACCTGAACGCCGGGGATGTCATCACGTATACGCTGGTGATTACACACACGGCAGCTTCCCGCGCGGACGCCTTCGACCTGCGGATCAGCGACACCATCCCGGCAGGGTTGACCTATGTGGCGGGGTCGCTGACCAACAGCGCCGGTGTGGCGGGGACTCTGGACGCCAGCGGCGCACCGACCCTGGTCATCACCTGGGATACTATCCCGCTGACGGGCAGCAGCACCATCACCTATCAGGTGACGGTGAACAACGGCATCACCCACGCGCAATCGCTGACCAATACCGCCAACCTCGGTTACTCGTCGCTGGATGATGGCACGCCGGATACCAACGACCCGAACGAGCGCACCTATACCGACAGCGACCCGGCGACGGTCACGACCAACCTAGCTCCGCTGTCCTTCACCAAGTCGGTGATCGACAGCTCAGGGGCCTATACTGGCGCGGGTCAGCACGGCGCAGCCCTCCCTGACTTGACCATCGGCGAGACTGTCACCTATGAACTGCGGGCGCGGTTGCAGGAAGGCACCACCCCCGTCACCATCACTGATACGCTGCCCGCTGGCCTGACCTTCATCAGCACCCAACTGGCACCGACCAACGGCGCGAACGTCACCATCACCAACGGCTTCCCTGCGCCGACCCTCGTCGGGCAGGTTATGACCCTGGCGCTGGGCAACGTGGTCAACGCGGCGGATAACATCGCCAATGCGGCGGATGATCTGGTAATCTGGGTGGTGGCTCGCGCCAGCGATGTCCCCGCCAACGTCGGCACCACCGGTGCCGACAAGATCAACACCGCCACCCTCAACTGGGGCGGCGGCACCCTCACCGATACCGAGACGGTCGAAATCGTCGAGCCGAACCTGAACATCGACAAGACCGCCAGCCCGACCAGCGGCCTGAACGCGGGTGACACCGTCACCTACACGCTGGTCATCACCCACACTGGCACCTCGACGGCGGACGCCTTCGACCTCCGGATCACCGATACGCTCCCGGCCGGAATCCTGTACGGCTCGGTGACGGCTGTCAGTTCAACCTGCGATGAACGGGCAGGTTGGTCGGTCGATACGGCGGGTCTGCCGGGGACGGTCATCTACCGCATGGATGACCTGCCGCTGACCGCGACCTGCACCATCACCTACACGGCGACGATTGCCAACACGGTCGTGAACGGCACCAGCCTGACCAACACGGCGGCGCTGCGCTACTCCTCGCTGGATGACGGCACGCCGGATACCAATGACGCCAACGAGCGCGTCTACAACGACAACGACCCGGCGACCGTCACCACCGATGTTGCACCCCTGTCCTTCACCAAGACGGTGATCGACACCTCGGAGGCGTACACCGGCGCGGGTCAGCACGGGGCGACTCTGCCTGACCTGACCATCGGCGAGACTGTCATCTATGAACTGCGGGCGCGGTTGCAGGAAGGCACCACCCTCGTCATCATCACCGATACGCTGCCCGCTGGTCTGACCTTCATCAGCACCCAACTGGCACCGACCAACGGCGCGAACGTCACCATCACCAACGGCTTCCCCGCGCCGACCCTCGCCGGGCAGGTCATGACGCTGACACTGGGCAATGTAGTCAATGCCGGGGATAACGTCGCCAACACCGATGACGACCTGGTGATCTGGGTGGTCGCCCGTGCCAGCAACCTGCCTGCCAACAACGGCAGCACGGGCGCGGACAAGATCAACACTGCCACCCTCAACTGGGGTGGTGGCACCCTCACCGATACCGAGATGGTGGAGATTGTGGAGCCGCTGCTGGACATCACCAAGAGCGCCACGCCCAGCATTGGTCTGGACGCTGGCGACATCGTGACGTACACCTTTTCGGTGACACACACGGCGGCTGCGACAGCGGATGGCCAAGATGTGAGCATCAACGACCTCCTGCCCAACCACATGACCTATGTCGGCAATGTGGCTGCTGTGAACGGCCCTGCGCCGACCGTCACCAACACCGCGCCCAACATCATCTTTAGCTGGGCGAACCTGCCGCTGGGCAGCACCTACACCTTCACCTTCGAGGTCAGGATTGACCCGACGGTTGGCCCAGCCGAGAGCCTGACCAACACCGCTACGCTCGGTTGGTCAACACTGCCTGGTGGCGATCCGAATGAACGCACCTACACCGATACCGCCAGTGCGGTCGTCACCACCCGCCCGCCGTCGATGGAGAAGACCATCTTCGCCACGTCGCTTACGGAAACGGGTTCGGGGCAACACAACCCGGCGATTGTAGACGTGAACATCGGCGAGACCGTCACCTATCACATGACGATCACCATGCCGGAAGGCACCGCACCGCTGACACTCACCGACAACTTGCCAGATGTGATGACAGTCGTCAGTTCGCAGGTCTACAGCCTAGGCGGGAATATCACCGCTGGTCTGGCGGTGGGCACGGCTGGTGTGACCAGCGATAGCAACTTCGCGGACGGTCTGCCTGACCGGGTGGTCTTTAACCTCGGCACGGTGCGGAATACGCCGGATGGTGTCGAGAATGCCAACGATCAAATCGTGCTGGAAGTGGTGGCACGGGTCGATGAAAACGCACTCAACCAAAACGGCGATCAGTTGACCAACACCGCCACCCTCGATTATGGTACTGGCAGCGTCTCCGATACGGAAACCGTCGAGGTGGTGGAGCCGGAACTCAACATCGACAAGTCGGCGCTGGTCGTCACCGGGCGACCGGGGGATATCATCGAGTACACGATAGTCGTGGAGCATAGTGGTACCTCCAACACCGCCGCCTACGATGTGGTCATCACCGATCCCCTGCTGCCTGACCTTGATCTGATCGTCGGCAGCGTGACCAGCACACGCGGGACGGTCATCACCGGCAATACCGCCGGGGATACCACCCTGCGCATTGAGGTCGGCACGCTCAATCCCGGCGCGACCATCACCATCACGTACCGGGCGCAGATCAGTCCGCTGATTACCCCACCCGTGACGTTCATCAACACGGCAACCCTAAACTACGATAGTGCGCCTGGGCCAGGTGGACGCCCCGGCACCGATGACGATACGCACACCATCCGCGTCAATGACGATTTGTACCGTTACTCGAAGACGGTGGTCGATACCTCGCTGGCGGACACTGGCGATAGCCAACTCACCAGTGCGCCGGATGTCACCATCGGCGAGCGCATGACCTTCCACATCGAGGCCTACCTGCCGGAAGGCACCACCACCAACTTCACCATCACCGATAACCTGCCATATGGCTTGATCGTCGTCAGCAGCCGCGTGGTGAGCATCGGCGGCAACCTGACCACAACCACCCTGGCGGTCGGTGATCCGGGTGTTCACTCCAACAGCAACTACACGGCGGATGCCTTCGATGATCGCGTGGTCTTCAGCTTTGGCGATACAATCAACATCATTGACGGCGTGGATAATGCCCTGGATATGGTACTGGTGGAGGTGGAAGCCCGCGTTTACGACAACGCCCTGCTCAATCGCGGTGGCGAAACTGTCACCAACGAGGCGCTCATCGACTACGGCCCGAACCAACGCCGTACCGAAGCCGATGTGGACATCATTGAGCCCAATATCGACCTGACCAAGACCTTCATCCCGCGCATCGAAGGGCGGGGGCATATCCTCGCCATGACGCTCGATCTGGTGAACAACGGCACCTCCATCGCCTACAAGGTCGCCCTGAATGACCCGTGGAACCCCGGACTGTGCCTGAATGATGTCACAGTGGATGTCTCCGGCGCACCGGGGACGACCTTCACCGATAGCTCGACCTCCGGCTGCGGTGGCATCATCCAGGTGGACTTCAACCAACTGGCGGTAGGTGCCAGGGTGCTGGTGACTGTCGAACTGACGATTGACCCGGCCCTGGAACCCATCCCGCAGGATATCCCCAACACGGCAACTGTCACCTACCAGTCGATCCCGGTCGGGCATCCTGACGAAAGCGAAGCCCGCCAGTACCGTGACGAAGCCACCGATGTGCTGCGTGTGGACGAACCCACCATCGAAATGACGAAGGTCGGCACCCCGCAATCAGTCCATGCCGGTGGGCTGCTCACCTACACCGTTACCGTCACCAACACGGGAGAGCCGCCGATTGACGCCTTCGATGCGGTCATCACCGATGTGCTGCCGGATGTGCTGACGTTTGTCTCTGCCACCTCCTCCAAGGGGAGGTGCAGTGCCAGCGGGCAGGTGGTCACCTGTATGCTGGACAGGCTGCTGCGCGGTGAAACCATCACCATCGTGATCGAAACCCGCGTCTCATCCAGCGCCGCCGGGACGCGCATCCTCAACCGAGTTGGCTTGACCACGCTGGAAGGTGTGTCTATCGAGGCGGAAGCCCCCAACGTGGTGGCGGACTTCACCGTGTGTAGTGTGGGCTGCCCGGATATCCAGCTTTACCACTCTGACCAGACCGGCGATTGGGAAATCTTCCGGCTGGTGGGCGGGGTGGAAGCTCCGGCGGATGCGGACATCAACCTGACGCAGAACCCGGCAGATGATGTCGAACCCAGCCAATCGCCGGATGGTCAGTGGATGACCTTCGCCAGCAACCGGGACGGCAACTGGGAAATTTACGTCACCCCGACCGATGGCGACCCCGGCAGCGCCCGCCGTGTGACCTACAATACCTTCGCGGTCGATACCGACCCGGCATGGGGGCCGACCGATTTCTTGGTGTACGAATCGACCCGCGACGGCAACTGGGAACTGTACCTGCTCGATCTGCGAACCGGCACCGAAACGCGCTTGACCAATAACCCTGCGGATGACCTGAATGCTCAGTGGTCGCCGGATGGCACGCGTCTGGTCTTCCAGAGCAACCGCAGCGGTCGCTGGCAACTGTACGAACTGAACCTGGTCACGGCGAACCTGCGTGTTCTCAGTGATAGCAGCGGCGACGACATGGATGCGTCCTACTCCAACACCGGGGATCGGATTGTCTTCCGGTCGGTTAATGGGGATGGCACCGTCATCAGCATCATGAATGCCGACGGCAGCGGGCGCATGGTCGTCAGTGACCGCAGCAGCCGCGCCGCCAACCCCGTCTGGTCGCCGGATGACACCCTGATTGCCTACCAGTCTGATCTGGATGGTGATCTGGACATCTACATCTACGGAGTAGGGGTGGGCCAAACCCGCAAACTCACCGAAAACGGGATTGATGACTACGCGCCAACCTGGTTATGCGACAGCCTGCGGGTTATGTTCACCTCGGATGCGCCGGATAACCCGGACATTTTCCAGGCGGAAGCCCTGCCGCTGACTGCACCAGCGATCAATGTACTGGAGGAGGCCGATCAACTGACCATCGACCCGAACCAGGACATCTACCCGCAAGGTGCGCCGAGCGAGGAGAATGCCAGCCTCGAAGGGACTCTGCCGGATACCATTTCGGCTGAACCCGGTCATACGCAGATTATGAACCTCGATGTGGCGGTCACGCCTCAAGACCGGACGCTGAATCGGGATGAAGTGTGGGAAGCTATCACAGGTTGTGTGGAGACTGATCTCACCTCTTCGCCGCCATCCTATGCGCTGAACCTGTTTCCAGTACCCTAACTTCGCCAATGAACACATACTGAGAACATCCATTGAACGGGATGCTCTCAGTTCTGCTACCGTTATTTTGAACTCTTGACGGCCGGTGTTTTCATCAATTTGTTTCGATCAACGATTCTAATCGCGATTTTGGGGCCGTTCCAACGAAATATATCATCAGTCCTGGAGTAGGACTTAGTTCGACTTTGCACATCAAGCAGCATAGGACAGGGTAGAAATGAGTGTGTCAAATAGAGGCTTGGGGATTTTGAGCAGGTCGGGTTCTTCGCTCGATATGTGAAAAGCCGGATAAGCTGTCCAGAGAAATTGGCGCACGAGCGCTGTAAAACGTCAAGGGGAGTGAAACTTTCGCATATGAGGCAACGCATGGACTTCCGAAAACACAACCAAATGAAGTAACATAGGGGAATGGCGAAGCGACAACTCCAACTCACCGAACAAGAGATCGGGCAGTTTCGAGAAGCGGAAACGCAGACACGTGATGTGCATGAATTGAAGCGGTTGCAAGCGATTCGTCTGTACGGGACAGGGATGCCGCTGGTGGCGATTCAAGACGTGACAGGAGCGGGAGAGAGTACAATTCGTCAGTGGGCGATGGCTTACCGGGCGGAGGGATTGACCGGATTGCGCTCCAAGGGGCATGGCAAGAACGCGAACAAATTAACCGATGAACAGCGCCAACAGATTAAGCAGCGTCTCCAGCAGTATCGTCCGGTGGATTTGCACCTGAGTGCTGGGGAATATTGGACGGTGAGTGACTTGCGGATCGCCGTCGAGCGGTGGTTTGGGGTCGTCTACCAAGATGAGACCAGCTACCAAACGCTGCTGCATAAGAGTGGCTTCAGCTACCAACGCACAACCAAAGTGTATCGCTCCCGTCCCAGTGAAGCGACGCTGGCTGACTTTGAAGCTGAACTGGAAAAAAGTGACCGATTTCTTGCAAGACCATCCCGACGGGCACATCATCGCTTTGGACGAGATGAGCTTGTATTTTCAGGCAACCACCACCCGCTTGTGGGCGCTGGTGGGGCAAACCCCAGTGGTTCGAGTCAGTCCGCAACGCGACCATGTCCATTTCTACGGCGCGGTCAACCTGCGCACGGGACATGAATTTGCGCTCCCCACCCCAGACATGACCAGCGAGACAACCGCTGCTTTTCTGCGTGACCTGCTCCTTGGCTACCCGACCCAACCGCTCCTGTTGCTCTGGGATCGCGCCAGTTGGCATAAGGGCGAAGCAGTTAAGCAAGTGATCGCAGACCATCCGCGCCTCACGACAGTCTTTTTTCCACCCGCTAGTCCGCATTTGAACCCCCAAGAGCACGTCTGGTCACAAGCGCGGGCGGCCGTCAGTCACAACCATACTTGTGCTACCTTTTCACAACTTACCCAGTCGTTTCTCAACTTCTTATCGTCGAACTTGTTTCCCTTTGCTTGGTTGAACAAGCATGCTCCTGCTATATTGTTTGAGGTCTAAACCGGAAGCCCATAAGAAGCCGACACGCTTCCCAATTGTGTGGGAAATTTCTGTCGGCTTACGCTGCAACTCATCTTCTTCCAAAGCAGAAGATTATGTTTTGCCAAGTCTACCGAAAATCATTTGCTAATTGATCTCAATTGTGACGATGCTAACATAGCCTTTTGGTACCCCTGAAACCGGGGGGTATTTTCGAGTTTATTTCAACTTGTAAACTGGCGTAGCATTCGCGTGACCCAGGGATTTTCAGTCACCCTCACAGAGATGATCGCCCGGTCACGATGAAGTTCAAGGTGATAGACATAGGTAGAACGGTAACTAGTGCATGAGTATTCCTGGCGCAATACGGTGCCTGCGATTTCCCAACCACTGTCAAGTGCCGTCAATAACGTATCGCCACCGACAAATATTTGTGACCGCGGACTCCAGTGGCGATAAATGCCGTTGTCTTCGAAGTTAACACTGGCAAGAGGTGCTTTGGTCATAGGCGCTGCTTCTCTATTACGAGAACGATGCGTATTTCTCCTCGAAATACCTTTTAGCCCATCCGCAGAAATACCAGCCAAATCATTTGTAGTCCGGGTTCTTATGTCGTGGTTTTCGATCATTCCCAACTGTCTTAGGGACGAGTCCGAACATTGAGCGAAGTTATCCATGCCTCAACCTTTCTACAATAATCCTTGAGATTCTGCCCAAATCCAGAACGATTGATCGGTTTATCCTAGTGCCAATATCGCAGCGGGATCCCCATAGAAGGCTCTCAGTAATGGCTGTTTAATCTTCGCCGTCCTCTTCATTCTCGCTCTCGTCTTCGGTCTCAGCTTCTTCGCTCTCACCAATTATCTCACTGGAGCGTACTTCGTCTTCGTCCTCATCGCCGCCACCACAGCCAGATAGAGTGAAGGTCAGCAGCAGCAGTATGATGAGTAACCATCGGGATAAGGGGTGATTTTTCATCTTTTCCTCTTTCGTTTTGAACAAGCGATTTTGATTTGTAAAAGCGATATTCGCGGGTCACGCAGTTCCGTCACTGTCCCTGACTGGCGGAATAACCGGGTTGCCCATCGAACAGTTCCCGCAGGATGACCCAGTGGCTTTTGAGACCACGCTCGATCAGTTCATTGGCCCCCTACTGGTTGAGACGCTCCTTTATGTCTTGATCGGTTAAACCGGCATCGATCGCCACGCTGAGATGGTCCAGAATCGATGTTGTTTCTTGGGTATGCCATGCTGATTTTGCAGGCGCAGTTGGCTTGGAGGCAACTTGTGTGATCGCCATTGATTTCCTTTTGCTCCGCTGATGAATCCGACCAGGGCTTTGCTCAAAATGAAAAAAGTCGACGTAACCCGCACATCAAGTGCGAATTCACGTCGGCTTACTTTGCAACCCGTCCACTTCTTAAACGAAGGTTTTCCTTCGCTGAAATCTACGCTTTGCCCAGTCTACCGAAAGGTTTTTATTCGATTGAAACAATTTTAGTTCAAAAGGAGTCTTGCGTGTCCCCCTAATCCCAGGGGGTACAGGGGGTCTTGATGATGTAAGACGCTTTAAACGAACTACTGATCCAAATTCACATCAACCGTGAGGACGACCACCCGCTCACCTGTTTTCGTACTCATGTCGGTATGGAGACTGATGAGGTTGCACCTGGCAATGTCCTTGACCATCGCCTCAATTAATGGACGCGAACTCTCGAATAACTGACGGCGTGTCTCTTTAACCAGTTCCCGCCCTTCGCGGCTCTCTGCCAGCTTCATTTCAGCCGGAGTCAGGATACCGCGTAATCAGACAAGAATCATATCCCCTAAAAAGGTCGTTTTGACATCCTGGGGTCCACGCCCTAGGTATTCTTTCTCGAACTTGATCATGGCTTTGGTTAATTCGGCTTCATGTTCGCCGCGCGTTTTGTTTCTCATTATGTTTATCTCTCAAACTCTGTTTCGAGATGACCGCAGCCTCTTCAGAAGTGAAGCCTGTATCAACTCGATATTTGCCATCCTATTGCTCACCTATCCATCCTCAATGGTACATCATTTTCTCCCAACTGGTGCGGCAAACGGGAATCGCTGGCTCAGAACTCAAACTCGTTGATGGAATTGGTATCTGCCCAGAAATGCCTTGATGAGGTCGAGCCATATTGAAATAGGCAACATACTCCTTGATCAGGCGGCGTAAGTGACGCTCGTTCAGAATGATCAGGTGATCTAGGCATTCGCGGCGCACACTTCCCACAAACCGTTCACACACGGCATTGGCTTTGGGAGCGCGAATCGGGGTGCGCAGGATCTCAATACCACTGGCAGCACGCTCGAACTCAGCGCCGTATTTCCGGTCGTTATCGCGAATTAAGAATCGAGGACGAGCGCCGAAGCGCCGAGGAATCTGCGGCGACTCATTGTGCCGGACTTCACCATGTCTCCTACTCCTTCATCAGCCACCGGACAGATAAACCGCGAAGGAGGTTGGAAGCGGTGGCAGGCTCACTCGTGGAGATTATCAAACAACTGTTGAGCCAGCGCAAATCATGCGGTGAGGTCCTCAGCGCGTTGTGCCAGCTTGCGGATCATACCGGAGAAGATCAAGCTGTGCAGTGGATACAAGATATACCAGTACAACAGGCCAAACAAACCTTTCGGCGCAAAAAATGCGGTCTGGATCAGATGGGTATTGCCGTCTTCTAGAGGTTCGGCTTTGAATTGCAGCCACGCGAGTCCAGGCACTTTCATCTCCGCTCGTAGCCGCAGCAGCTTATCACGCTCGACCGCTTCCACACGCCAAAAATCGAGCGCGTCACCCACGCGCACGTCCGCCGGATGTCGCCGTCCACGCCGGAGTCCCACACCACCCACCAATCGATCTAAAATTCCTCTCAAATACCATGCCCAGTTAAAGTACAGCCAGCCGTTGGCACCACCGAGGCTGGTAAAAGCGCGAAATACGGTACCCGGTGATGCCTTGACGAACTGCTGCCGCTGTTCAAGGATCATCCCTTCGTTCGTGGATAATACGGTCGGCACCTGATCGGGCTGACTGCTCACTAGTGCATCCGCCCAACTGGTTTCAACTTCACTTGCTTCCAACTTCTCAAGGGTTCGACTCACGGCTACGGCGAAGGTCGCCGGTTTAATGTCTGGGAAGAGCTTGCGGGCAGTATCACTGCGTACGACGACTTCGTTGCGCAGCCCTTCGATCAGCGGACGAGCAATGTCACCGGGGATCGGTGTGACCCAATGTACCCAGTACGATGACAAGCGCGGTGTCAGTACCGGTACGGGAATCATGTAGCGACGCAAACCACGAGCACGTGCATAGCCAAACATCATATCGCGGTAGGTGATAACTTCTGCTCCACCAATTTCGATGATCTGTCCTGCGCTCTCCTGATTATTCAAAGCGCTGACCAGATAATTCAACGTGTCACGGATTCCAATGGGTTGAATGCGGGTATAGACCCAGCGCGGGCAGATCATGATGGGGACACGCTCGGTCAGGTAACGAATCATCTCGAATGACAAACTGCCCGAACCGACAATCACCCCGGCGCGAAATTCCGTGACTGGAACGACAGACTCGCGCAGTGCGTCGCCGGTTTGCTGACGTGAGCGCAGATGCTGTGACAGCTCAGTAGCCGAATCACCCAACCCGCCCAGATAGACAATGCGCTTCACGCCCTGATGCTCGGCGGCGGCAGCGAAGTTTCGTGCTGCTCGCACGTCGCGTTCATGAAAATCATCGCCGTCGCGCATACTGTGAATGAGATAATAGGCAACATCAATGCCTGCCAGCGCCGCATCCAACGTATCTGGCTTAAGAACATCGCCCTGTACAACATCGACCTGTTCCAGCCATGCACGTCCCTGCAACCGGACAGAATCGCGCACCAGAACGCGCACCTGATGACCTTCCTCCAGCAACAACGGAACGAGTCTTCCACCGATGTAACCCGTAACACCGGTTACGAGGACATATTGAATCTCAGAATCTGAACCGCTATTCATGATTGTAACCTTGACCCGATATTCTTTGAAGAGGATTGCAACAGGTACGATTCCAGCCGTTGTTCCAGTCAGACGATGCTCGTCACTACAATGAAGATGTTGAGATTGTAAACCATGAATATAAGTGGGACCGAAGTGGGGCAAGAAGAAGAGATACCTTAGCCTTGTAGTAGCAAAAAACCCTTGTACGGTGGAAAAACCTTATTGGAGGGAAGAGTCAGGCAGATTCACGGTCGTGAGCGTGCAAGCTCTCCCCTTCCCCTCCCTGAATCTGGCGCACCGTTCACGTCGCTTGAGGTTCGCCTTCTTGCCACGCTTTTTGCAGGAGGGCCTTTCCACCAAATTGACCGAGCAGACGCGCACCCAACCACCAAAAACCGTACATCAGGAACACCATCAGGTATTCGATGGCCGGAATGCGGATGATCTCATTGGCTTGATACGGGGCACGCAGCACAAGATACGTGAACAGGATCGACAGCAAGTAGCCCGCGCCAAACAGATAATTCACCCACGCTTTGAGTCCCAAACCGTGCATCTGCGTGACGATGAAAATCGTCAGGAAGCCGAACAGGAACATGTAGACGATCCCCGTCCCTTGACCGAGTGCAACCATCGCGGCATGGGGCAGCACAATGATCTCCAGCAAGAAATTCCACTTCCGATCAAGATGCGTCCGCGTGAACATCAAGGAACCTTGCAGCATGACCAGGATCACATGCACGAAGCCGAAAACATGCCCGAACGTGGGAACCATCGGGTGAAACCAGAAGGTGAAGATCACCGCAAAGCTGAAGGCGTAGCCGTGATAGCGCCGCAGCCAGCCGTAGAACTCCTTGCGGAAGTTGATCTTTTTGCCGAAGACCATCCCCCGGCGGCGGTTTTCCATCGCAAGGATCACAAACAGCATCATGATCACCGTGAACTGCGCCGTCCAGCTTGGCAAGTCCTGTGCGATCCCGTCATAAAAGACCGCCGTTTGCACGTAATGCAGCACGATGAACACCGCATTGATCGCTAGTGCCCAATAATTCGCAGGGCGAAGCGTACCCGTATATTTGCTGTAGCGTTCTTGTGCCCACCAGGTCGTGCCCCAGATCAGCAGGTTGTGGAGTGCAAAGCCAATCCACGCGGTCGCAGCGTTCCAGAAGTTCGGAGTGGCAAGCTGCCACTCATAAAAAAAGCCGTCGCTGAGGTCCGGCGTGGCTAACTCAAAGCGTGTCAACCAGACGCCGAGCGCCACAATCGCCAAGCTGATGAACACTGTAAACCAGATGCCGAGAGTGAGCGCGGTGCGGTCAGAGACTTCGCGCGCTGCTGGTGGAGTCGTGTTCTCAACTGGGGTCAGAGCCGTCATACAGTACCGTTTCTGCGTGGATGCTTACGAGAAGTAAGGTTATTGGGGCGAATGATAGGCGTGGCAGATGAGGACGGTTTAAGCTTAAGATGGGAATTTCATAATCGCGTTGCACATCGCGTTGCGATCCCCCATTGTTTGCCTGTTCGAGGAGTGTCAGCATAGGCTCTGCCTCGCTCGACGCTCCAGCACACGAAACGGCTTCCCGATGATCGCACGTTGCAAATCTTTCCCGTCCGGCGCCATTCGGTAGGCTGAAGGCATGTTGAAGATCAGCGCAAGCAAGCACAGCATAAGATGATAAATCATAGCTTGGAGAATGAATCCTCTCTGCGGTAAACACATCGCTCCGTTTGAAAAAGTCGTCTACATCCCTGCGTCCTGCGGTCACGATTTGAATTGTCATGATCTCACTTCTCCATTGATCACGGTTTGAAGCCATTCCTTCACTCTGTTTTCGCCTGCCTGCTGATAGAACTCGCTCAGATCTTTGCCGCTCGGCACCTGCACGCACTTCACTGCCCCGGAGAGCGTCGCTAACTGTGCCGCCGCGCCTGCGCCGGCTGCGTCGGCATCCATACAGCCGATCACGCGCGGGACGCCCAACAGCGCTCCGTACCAACGGCGGTCGATGCGGGCATGACTGGCGCTGCCGATTGCCGCCGCCCGCGCGAAGTCGCCGCCAACCTGCCAGGCGATCAGCGCGTCGAATTCGCCTTCAGTGATGATGAGCGGCGTTCGTGGCAGAATACGATCCGCCAGATACAGGCAGCCGCGAATGTTGCCGCCACTCACCTGCTGGTAACGCTGCTCGCCCGCCGCCCGGCGCACCTTGATCCCCCAGATCGCATCCTCGACCACCCAGGGGATGAGGATGCCGCACGGCACATTCAAGCCTTCTATCTCACGCCACGCCGTCGGCGCGCCGGGGAGATACCCCAGTTGAGCAAGTTCGATGATCTTTTCGCTCAAGCCGCGCTCCCAGATCAGATAACCCCACGCGCGCTGCCCTTCCGGTGACCATAATCGAGCGCACGCTTCATCTATAATGTGTCGCGCTTTCACCTGCCACGTCGCATCCGGCGGCTGCGCGATCGGTTCGGGCGCACGGCGCACGGTGTTCAGCGTTTCGATCTGCGGGAGATCCCCGTTTGCCAGCCGTTCACACGCCTCATGAAAGGTGAGCTGGTGGTAGTGCTGCACCCACGCGATGGCGTCGCCGCCGGCGTCACACTTGCCAAAACAGCGCCAGTGGTGGGCATAGACCACCAGTGAATAGCCTTTGTGTTCGCTGTGCAGCGGACATTTGAACGCGACATAATCTCGCCCACGAAAGCGCGGTTTGCCGAGGTCACGCTCAACAAGCTGGCGCAGGTCGAGCTGTGCTTTGAGTTTTTCGACATCGATCATGCTGCTCACCTCCACTTTCGTCAGTGCTTTTGCCAGATGTCAAAAGTCAGAAGTTTCGACTTTCGTCATTCGTCATTGCTGCTGACGAAAGTTCGTTGTCACGGGAGAAACTGAGGGAAAGCAAACTCTTTTCATGTGGCTCACTTCCCTGCACGAGAGAAACTTTCGTCATGACTCGCTCGACGAAAGTTCCCCCTTCGCTCAACTTTCGTCATGACGCTTCTGACGAAAGTTCGGCGTGAGTGACCCGGTAACCCCGTGCGCTCCGCCCACTGGTTTTGCGCTCGGCAATCTCGATCACCCCATCGTCGATCAGGGCTGCCAGCGTCGCGTCCACTTCCTTGCGCGATTTCACCCCGGCACCACGCAGAATGTCCCGCGCAGATGGCGGTCGTTCCCCATGGCGCGCGATGAAGTCCAGCACCTTCTTCTCGTTCTTCACGTCCACACCGATGCTCAGCTCGTCGAGCAGGCGATGCACCGATGTGCGGTACTCTTCAGCGAGCATCTGTCCCCGCGCCCAATGCGCTGTTGTGAGGCGCGGCGTGTTGGGCATTCCTTCGTCCGTCCAATCCATAATTGCCAAAATTAGCGCCAGCTTGAGCGCCATCGTCGAGAAACGTCCATAGTTGCCGCGCAGTCGATCATCAAGGTTGCGACGGGGATCAGTCATGTCGTGCAGCGCGGCGTAGTAGGCGTTGAACAGGTCAAAGACTGCCGGTTCCATCGTCGCGCCGATGGCGGGATGCTTGACCGGTTCATCCAGATCGTGGAGTGCGAACTCGTCCGGCGGCATCGGGAAGGCGTTGTAAACCCGCAGCAGCCGCGTTTTCAGATCGGACGGAAACTCGTGCGTGTCGAGGTTGTGTCCGTTCAGCACGCACTTGATCTCGCGCTCCGTCGGGGTCAGGCAGAGGAAGCGTGCCATCAACCCGTCCTCCCACTCGCTGTCGGTGATGTAACGTCCCAACCGCGCGGGCGTGGTCGCGCCGATCATCGCCAGCGCCGGGTTGTAGACGATCAGCTTGCCATCGCCCCGTAACTCACGTTCCAAACGACGGGGTGCGTCGAACATTTCCATCATCGTTTCGGTGTGTCCTTCCATGTACTTCTTCGGAATGAGCATCTTGCTCGCCTCGTCGATGAGGATGCCGCGCTGACCGGCGAAGCGTGCCGCGAGGTCTTCGTTCTTGCGCTCGAACGGCAGCAGCTTGTCGTAGTTGGCGGGCTTTTCGCCCGCGAGCTTGGCGACCAGCATTTCGGGCGAAGTCGTCGCGGGCAAGAGCAGGTGCGGCATGGTGTCACGCACCATATCGGTGATCGCGTTCAGCCCGGTCGATTTGTGGTAGTAGGTCGTCGGCGCAACCCACAGGTAGTACAGATTCGGGTAGATGTCGCCGAACCCCAAGCGCAGCACGCAGCGCCGCGCTACCGCCAACCCGACTGCCCACAGCGGACCCGACTCCAAGAAGATGCGCGGTGTCATCGGCGAGCGCTGGCTCAACCACGCGAGACAGTCGCGGTGAAAACCGCCGACCGTCTCAGCGGAGGCGTGTAACTTATCGGTAAGCTGTGCCGCCTTGGGCAGCGGCGGCACGTATGCTTCCTCTGCCGATTGACTCGAAGTCGGCACCGGGGAGTAGGGATCGACGCGCAAGACCTGCGCGCTCAGTTCAGGATCGCGGGTCAAAATCTGCTGCAAGATCGACCAGTGGGTGCGATCGTGCTGCCAATTGAGGGACGCCAACAGCGACTCAACGAGTGGGCTGAGGCTCAATCCAACGGGAATATCCAGCATCGATACGGCGCGCCGCAGCGCGTACGCATCGTGTTCGTTCAGGTTCATGATGATAAGCTCCCAGGCAATACTGAATAGAACTCGTGCTAAAAAACACGGTTTGATGTGGGAATTCAGTTGCACATGGGGGCTGGCTGTGATACATTGTGAGTGTCGAGTTCACAGTGTAGCCTCAGCCGCCGCCCACGCGCCTCATCAGCAGTGGGCATTTTCTTTTTCTACGGCGGTGCGCGTGTTCTGGTCATCAGTCAGTCCTCAAATATGTCTACACGTGTAGACATATTTACTCTTCCGTCAAGTAACGTTCTGTTTCACTGATGAGCTTCCGCATCGCCTGTAACCGTGCTCGTGCGATAGCAATATCACCTTCTTGTCGTATCAAGGCGCGCGCCAATTCTTGTGGTGTCGTCGCACTGATACTTTGGGTGACTCGTGCTACTTTCACCGCCGACGGTGAAATATCATCTGCCGAATCTTTCGTTTCAAGGAATGCATCCCCTTCGCAGATTTCTTTCACCTGTTTCATTGAAAGCTTGAAATCAATGATTTGGCGCACAATTTCGGCATGATACTCAGATGCTACGTTGAGTACGTAGCGCAATTTACCCTCTTCGATGTTATGGCGGTCAGCAAGTTCTAAAGCTTCGTCGGACAGTCTCAGTAGAATTTTGAGATGACTAAACTGTCCACGTTTGATCCCGCCCATCGCGCTCAGGATCATGTCGGTATACTCGCGCTTCGCTCGCAAATCCAGTTCTAGCGCTTGACGGTAGAAATCATTCCCGACGGCATAGGCGGGAATCTCGTAGCCATAAACGGTGAGCAGCAGTAGCGCCGCTTGTCGTGCCAGCGCAACCGCCGTCAACCCAGAGCGAGCGGTATTCTCCTTCGCCTGTCGAAACACCGAGGACTGCTTTTCAGGAATGATGATGCACGGGATCATGCCGTCACCTGTGTAACCGGGGATGAAGTCGCGCAACAGCCATGTCGCCCAGTAACGGCGTTCACCCGTCTCAATGCGAAAGAGACGGGTCACACCCTGCGATACATCGACAACTGTCAGCGGATTGACCTGTCCATCGTCGCGAATGGTGATCGCCAGATTGACCAGATCGCGCAGCAGTGTTTCTTCTGGAGATAGGTTGACCACTGGTTCATCATCGCGCTCATCGTCCCCATTCGGCAGCAGTTCGAGGACGTTGTTGAACGGTCTTCCACGCTGACGCGCGGCAATTTGCACGATCTGAACCAGTTCGCGCAGTGCTTGTGTGGGTGTCACGCGGTTGTTGTGAAAATTCAGATGAATGCTCTCTGGCAGCACACGGCGCGGTTGCAACGGATCAGGACGCACCATCTCCAGCAGGATACGCTCGACGCGAATTGATTTGTCCGTGAACACCGGCGGCACATCACCCAGCAGGTCACCGGTCACCGATGCGAGCAGATCATCAATCCGCGACGTATTGCCGTTCTTTGCCTGTGCCATCATTCGCCACCTTTGGAGAGATAGCGAACGAGGGAGGCGACCACCTGCATGTAGGCTTTGCTTGCGGACGAGCGCGGATCGTAGGTGAACAAGCTTTGATGGTTGCGATGCGCGTAGGACACGGCTTCGTTCGACGGGATCACGCCGAGCAGCAGCTTGCCCAAGACAGCGTGTCCCTTCAATTCTGCCAGCAAGTGATTGTGACCGCGCACGCGGGTATCCATCTTCGTCACCAACAGCCCACTTACACGCAAGTTGGGATGTCGCCAACCCTCGCGAATGTCGTTGATCTTCTGAATGACGCTGGTGAGACCAACCGTTTCGAGATAACGCGGCTCGACCGGGATGATAGCATCCGTCGCGGCGATCAAGCCCATCTCGGTGAGCAGCGAGAACGAAGGGCGCGTGTCGATGACAATCGCGCCATACTGGTTGGCGATTTTGCTCAGTGGATCGGCGAGACGATAGGGCGCTCCCGCCACGCCCATCAACTCACGCTCTGCGCCTTCGAGCATGGGGGAGGCGGGGAGAACGTGCAGGTCTTCATCCCACTGACTTGGCACGATGCAGTTCATCAACGTCTGAGGCGCATTCTGGCGTTCTGCCATCAGCACGGTGTACAGACTGTCGTCCGTGCCATAGTCCTTGCGTCCGGTCGTGACCAGCGACGCATGTCCCTGCGAGTCGGTATCGATGATCAGCACACGTGGATTGGCGGCATTGGCGCGGCGCAGCAGATTGACGATGCCAAATGCAATGTTGGTGGCGGATGTCGATTTCCCGACACCCCCTTTGTGGTTGGTGAATACGAACGAACGAGTCATTACCAGTTCCTCTCAGTAACCCAACAAACTGTCGAATTCGCTGTGGCTGGCAAGGACTTCACGGAGGTGTGGTAAAGTGACATCCGGGAGTCTTGCTGGCACGGGCAGCGAGCTTCAAGGTGACTGGGGGAGTCGCTAGCTCTCCCTCTCACCGCAAAAGCCGAAGCTAGTGTAGGGTTGAGAGGCGCACGAGATGTGCGTGATAGGGGAATTGAATGCGTTGGATAAAAGTTGAGCGATTTAAGCTAGGGGATTGTTCGGATAAGTTCCTGCTGTTCCCGCACGATTGGAGCTGATTCGAACATGCTCCGAGAGAACCGACGGTAGTGATACCGTCGGTTTTCTTTTCCGCTTTTCCCGCTTGCTTTGCTTCTTGACCATCCGTATTTCTTGGGTCAGATCGCGCAGATAAGCAAACGGCGTTCTCAATTCCAGTGATACATTTCCGGCATCATTCACAACGACCCGACTTACGACTTGGCGCAAGAGTTCTTTCTGATCCTTACGCTCCAAGCCATTATACAGCGTTCCAATCCGCGCGATAATTTGCAGCGCCATGTCTAAGTTGTCAATGTGCACCTGCTGACTAACCGTTAGGGTTTCAAGGGTGCGCCGCACCTGATTGCGCCGGTCTTGCCACTCGGCCCACAACGCATCCCAAATCTCTTCACTGATCTTGCCCGCTGCATAGAGACGCGCAGTCCGGTTCTCCTCTTCGTCAGTCGCTTTCAAGACCGCTTCGAGGCGGGCACGTTCATCAGGGCGCGCGCCACCGATCTTCGTATTCAAATCAGAAGTGTATGCAGCCCGAATCAATGGTAACAAATCGGGATCAACCTGAATACGCTGCAACTCCTTGCTGACACGCTTGTCAATTTCGGAACACAGAAAACTCACGCCACCGGCCGCTGCGACTCGATAATACGGCGTACCACCTGTAAGGTGGAAAAACTTCATCCGAGGGGAATTCAAGCAGCATCGCGATAGTAATCGTGCAGAACGCCGCCAAGAACATCGCGGCATCGGATGACTCCTTGTGGAGAACGTGGTCTGGGAATTGGCACTTGCTGATCGAGTCCCTGATGAGGACGAGACACATTGTAATAATCGATGTATTCCTTGAGAACACGGATGAGATGCCGCTGATTCAAAATCAGCAGGTGGTCAAGACACTCCTGACGAACTGAACGCACCCAACGTTCAGCGACAGCATTCGCTCTCGGCGCTCGAAACGGCGTCCGTACAATGTCAATGCCTTCTGAGACGAAGACCTGATCAGAAGCCGGTCGTGAATTTGCTATCCTGGTCATGAATGAGGAAACGCAGCGGTATGCTCGACTCGTCCAACTGCCAGACGAACTGCCGCGCCTGCTGAGTAACCCAAGCAGTATCGGGGTGGGTGGTGCAACCCGCGAGATGGACGCGACGTGAGCCCAGTTCGATAAAGAAGAGGACATACAGCGTCTGCAAATGCAGCGTTTCGACCGTGAAGAAATCACACGCGAGCATCTGCTGTCGATAGTGGTTCAGAAACGTCCGCCACGAACTCCGACCGCGTTGGGGCGCGGGCAGGAGACGATGACGGCGCACGACGTTCTTGACGGTCGTTGGATCAACGACGACGCCGAGTTTCAACAACTCACCTTGGATTTTGTCGTACCCCATGCGCGGGTTCTCGCGCGCGATCTGCACGATCAGCGCCTCGATCTCGGAGTCTAGCTTTGGACGTCCTCCGTGGTTTGGTCGCCGAAACGTCCATTTCCGACACACCAGTTCTCGATGCCATTTCAGCACCGTTTCCGGTTGAACCAGCAACACGGTGTCGCGCAAACGCTGCTGCCACCGCTGCGTTTGTCTCTGCAAACGGGTCGTGAGGGCAACAAGCATCAGCTTCTCAGGACGTGAGAGACGCGGTTTCTTCTTGACTTTGCGCTCCAGTACGCGGAGTTGCTGCCGGAGGAGCGCAATCTGCAGGTCTTTCTCGTCAGGCGCCAGGCGGATGGACGCAAACAGGTCAACGATGAGCGTGGTGAGACACAGTAGGAAGTGATAGACCATCAGTCAGGGGATCACGTCTCGGATAGCGAACAACCGGAGAGAAGCATAGCACGATCTTCCCTTCTAGTTGAGGCACGGGCCGTGTCAGACGGAGTTGTATGGCTTTTCTGGAATGGCTCCCCGACTAGCTTCCTGAGATCGTGGCTGGTTGTGGAGCTGAGTGAGCAGATGGCAAAGACTGAGGGAGGAAACTTGAGGATGAAGGGTAGTGGCTAGTTCGTGCGCGCCTCCTCTAGCATGTGCTTGAGATACGCTTGGAAGGGCATCAGCAGCCCGAGCAGACCTTGGATCTCCCTCTCACACAAAGAGCGTACCGCCCTTAAGGACATGAAACACTTTGCGCGTGGCATCGAGCAAGACACCCACTCGGGTTCCAGCATGAGCATAGCCAACGTAGTAATCGTATCGTCCGACGGAGATAATGCCATTGCGTCCAACCCGACGACGGAACAAGCGACGATGATAATGGGTGAGCCAAAGCATCGGGGTCGACCATGTCCGGTATTGGGGGAGCACTGGCAGTTGTGGGAAGGCCTCGTTCGGTGGGCGGTTGCCACACGCTAAGGATTGGTGAGCGCGTTCATGGTTGTAGAAGTCACGGTAGATTTGTAACTGGTCAGCCGCCTCGCGCCAATCCTTTGGCGGGTTCACCCATAGACACTCGTGCTTGAGGGTGCGGATAGAGCGTTCAACGAATGGTTTGTGCTGGGGTTTTCCGGGTTGAACCACGTCCGGTTCAACGCCGACGCAGCACAAGAAGCGCATGAGCGGTGAGGGATAGCCGTCGGTCAGCCACTTTCCAACAAACCGGGCATCATTGTCAAACCGCAGTTGGCGTGGCAGTCCTAGGCGCAACAGCAAAGACGCAACTGCCAGCAGTGCAGTTTCAGCGTTGTAGTGTGCCTGCGTCTGTGTATCGACGAGAATGGAAGTTCCCCGGTCGACGACCGACAAAAACTCGAGAGCGTCGCTCACCTGTCCAAAGTCCATCTCCCAGTGCTGCATCGGCTCAGGACGCTCAAGGGGATGATGTTCGTGGACTCGCGTCGGGATACGTCCTGCTTCCTTCAATATACGCCAGATGGTGCGGGTTGAGCGCGGTAGATACACCGCCCGCTGACGTAAAACCGGGTCGTGATGGAGGTGGTAGAGAATGGGCTTGGCACCGACTACCCGCCCGTAGCGAGCTTTGAGTTCATCACGAAGACTGAGGATGGCATCGCGAACGAGCGCTACCACTTGAAATGGATGTCTCGTTGGCACTCGAGGACGGCTCTTAAACATCGCCAGCGACGGCGGTTCTGCTTCCCGAAACCGTTTGAGCCACTTCTTCACCCAACTCAGACTGCGTGCTAAGGTGTGCGCCAGGTGAGCTAAGGTCCAGTCTGGATACTGACGGCGTAATTGAAACAGGCGAATGCGGTCCAGTTCCCATTCGGCTTCCATCGTTTTTCCTCCCTCTTCGGTTGCTACCGTGAAGCTTAACGGGTTACGATGTTAGGAAGCCAGTCGCGGAACTATTCCAGAAAAGCCATACAACCTCATCTGAGGAGATCCGCCGCGCTCGCGAAGCCCCCCCCCTCCCCCCTTATCGCGGGGTGGCCCCGGGAATTGGGCTCTCTTTCCCCTCTCTCTCCGGCGGGGCCCCCCCCCGCCGCCGGGCCCCGGACCCCCCCCCCCCCCCGGGCCCCCCCCCGCCCCCTTACGGCCGCCGGCCGCGAAGCCCCAAGCACCCGCGGCCCGCGCGCGCCGCGCCCCGGCCCCCGGGCCCCCCCCCAGCCCGGGCCCCCCCAGCGGCCGCGACCACCGGCCCCCCGGGACGCCCGGGGGCGCGGGCCCCCCCCCCCCGCCCGCGCGCCCGCCAAAAACCCCCCCCCCCCGGCGAGAAAGGGAGGCCCCCACAAAAAAAGGGGGGCGCGCAAGCCCACAAAACGGCCGGAACCCCCGGGGGGCCCGCGCCGAAAAACAACAACCAACGCCCCCCCCCGAGGCGGAGGTTATTCCACCATACAGGGGGTGACTAAGGCAGCGAGGATAACCCGCGCTTTGCCCCCGTCAACCACATAGTGCACATGGTACCCCAAACGACTATGTCCTGGTTGGCTGTACATCGGGGTAGCATCCGGGTCGGTCACACAGACGGAGGTGTCTGCTTGGCGTGGTTGCGTGGTATGTGTACGATATCCCACTCTGCGTTGTCCGCTGTAATGAGCCACCAACCCGCGAGCGTGCTCATCTAATGTCGAGTTACTGGGCTTCAAGCCAAACAACGCCTGCATATGCAGGTGCGCTTCCCACTGAAGACGTGGGACTTCCTTGTTCCGACTCGCGTTGGCTCGCACTCTGGTCCCGTCGAAATACAGTTCGTGCCCACGAACTAAGCCCGCCCTGCAACAACGTTCGACAACTTCTTCGAAGAAACGCTGAAAGGTGTCGAGCCCGTAACGGTCTCGGATTCTGCTCAGCGAGCTATGGTGGGGTACGACTTCACCTAGGTCATACCCCAGATACCAGCGTTGAGCGAGGTTCACCTTCACTTGTTCCATGAGTTGCCTTTCCGAGCGGATGGCTTCAAAGAACATAATAAGTTGTAGTTTGAAGTATACGATGGGGTCGATGGAAGGGCGTCCCTTCCGTTGCGCGTAACCGTCTTGAACTAATTGACGTACAAAGCTCAAATCCAGCTTGGCTTCCAACTGTCGGTAAAAGTGGTCACTCGGCACTAGATCGTCTAAACAAAGTGCCTTGTGTGTCTCAAAAACTCGCTCTTTCCGCCCCAACATCTTTCGACCGTCTTCAACTTTGCTCCGTTGTTGTCATTCTCCTAGCTTCAATGACTTTTTCAACAGGCTGCTTTGACGACTTACAGTTTTACACTTTGACGTTTTACAACCCCCACACGTTTAACTCGGATACAATGAGACGAGAAACTTAGGTTGGCCATCAATTAAGGGGTGCAATGAACAAAAAATACGTTGATGAATTTGGGGAGATCCACAAGCAAATACAATTTTCTTTCTGGATTGGCATTTTGCTGTGTGCGTGGCTGGGCAGTATCTTCGCGGTGAGTACAGCGGTCACTTATTACTGTGTCGCCGTAATTTTGTTATGCTTGATCAGCTACCCTTTTCGACAAATGGGGTTTGTGGCGGCTACGGTTGTTTTCATGGCCGGGCTTTGGCTGCTAACTGCCTTCATGCTCTTGAATCACCCGCACACGTTATTTGTAGGCATTCTGGCCGTGCAGATCCCGGTCGTCAGCCATTTGACCAATAATCGCATCGGGGCAGTTGTCGCGTTGGGCAGCTCATTGAGTATAGCGACGGGCACACCCGAGGATACGGTCACCTACATCACTTTGATCTGGATGCTGTGGGGCGTCGGGTTCATCCTCTCCCGCGGTTTGGTTGATGCGATTGAGATCTCGCTCAATTACCAGCGTTACATGTTAATTCAGATGGATGAAGCACGTTCCAGCCGGGCGCAATTGGCCTTTTTGTCAAAGAGCTTAAGCGAAGCGCAAGAACGCCTGCAGCATATGAACAGTCAACTGCGCCATGCGCGCGATGTGGCGGAAGATGCACGCCGCGTAAAAGCACTGTTCGCCGCCAATGTTAGCCATGAACTGCGGACACCGATCAATTTGATCGTGGGTTTCAGCGAAGTCATGGCGATGACGCCGGAAGCTTACGGCGTTCCCCTGCCTTCAGCGTATCGACCGGATGTGCGTGCAATTTACCGTAACGCCAAACACCTGCAAAGTCTGATCAACGACATCCTCGACATCTCGCAGATCGAGGCGGAACATCTGGCCATCATCCGGGAATACAGCGATCTCAGCTCTGTTTTGCAGGAAACCGCCGACATTGCTCGGGGCATGATCGAGGAAAAAGGTCTCAATCTGGTCGTCAATCTGCCGCCGGAACTGCCACACATCTGGATCGATCAGACCCGTATTCGCCAGGTGGTACTCAATCTACTGGGGAACGCAGTTCGGTTTACCGATCGGGGCAACATTACTATGTCGGCTGCGGTGCTTGAGGATGCTGCGGTACAGATCGATATACGTGATACGGGCATCGGGATTACCCCGCAGAATATTGATCGCGTCTTCGATGAGTTCTATCAAGTCCCAGATCGCCACGGGCAGCGGGGCGGTGCGGGGTTAGGGCTAACCTTGAGTCGCAAGCTCGTGCAGCAGCATGGCGGGCGAATGTGGGCGCAAAGTCTGGGCATCCCCGAGCAAGGCAGCACCTTTTCGTTCACCTTGCCCCTGACCAATCACCTGCCCGCCATTGCGCTGCACAACACTACGAAACCGGGACAATCACCCGCTTATCGCAAAGTCATGATCGCCGATCCTGACCCTGCGGTGCGGCATCTGTTTCGCGGCTATTTTCGCAACAGCGAAGTGGTCGAAGCGCATCATCCAGAATCTGCTCTGCCGTTGATCTCGGCACTGCGACCAAATGCCGTTATCGCTCACTTCCGCAGCCTGACGCCGCAGGGAATTGAAGCAATTCAGGTGGCAAGCCCAGAGACGTCGATCATCGAATGTGATTTGCCGAGCGGCCGGCGGGCGATGCAAACGCTCGGAATTCACGAGTACCTCGTCAAACCGATCTCGCGCGAAGGCATTCTAGCAGCCATCGAAAACCTGAATTGTGCGGTGAGCAGCATCCTCATCATCGACGACGAACCCGATGTGGTTCGGATGTTCCGCCGCATGCTGCAAGCCACACTGCCAATCTGCACGATTCGACAGGCATATGGCGGACACGACGGATTGTATCAGATGCGCGCGCAGCGACCCGATGTCGTGATTCTGGATATCCTTATGCCAGATATCGATGGTTTCTCGGTCATCGAGGTAATGCAATCCGACTCCAACTTATCACGAATTCCGATCATTGTCGTCTCGGCCAAAGGCGCTGCAGAAGCGATTGTGCCGCGGTTGTCCGGCGAGATCCGAATCGCCCGTGCTTGTGGCTTTGAACCCATCGAACTCGTCAATAGTCTGGATGCGTTCGTCAGTCAGTTGAAGCCGTATTTTGATCAAGAAGGGACAAGAAAGCCAGTTGATTAGGCGGTTTCTTTAGAAATCCGCGCGCACCCAGCGATAAGGCGAGGTCGGGCGTTTCCAGAACCGAACATACGAAGACCGGGATATTGCGCAGCGTAGTATGCCCTTTGAGGCGCTGCAAAGTTTCCCAACCATCTTGTTCAGGGAGCATCACATCGAGGATGATGAGGCTCGGCTCGCTGGTCTGCGCAATTGCCAGACCTTCGCGGCCACTGGCTGCGCCGATGACGTTATAGCCAGAGGCCGCGGCATAGCGTCGGAACAAATCCACTACATCCGGGTTGTCATCGATAACGAGGATGGTATGTTCTTCGTAGGGGACGAGCAGCGTGAAGTCGGGATCATCGTCGGTCGCTTGCAGGCAGCGTAAACTGAGACTCTGAGCAAAATGCTGCCATGTCTCGTCCGCCATGATGTGCTGCATCAACAGGGGACTGGTGGTAGGACTCAAGCCGAACAGGTGAATCTGGAGCAGGTTGTCGCTCAGTTCATAGCAGATGGTGAGTTTGCCATCGTCATTAGCTACTTTGACCACCTGCGACAACAGCCAAATCAAACATTGGCGCAAAAGCAGCTGCGAGATGCGTACAAAGGCGGTATCCTGATCCAACTTTTCCAAATCAATGTGCACATGGTGCTGCTCTGCCAATTTCTCGACCGCTTGAATCGCGCCAAGGATGAGATCGTCAATATCACTGCGCTTGTTCGCCTCAGGATGCTGAGTGTAGGCGCGCTGGATTTCGGGACTCGAGCGTGATTGATGGATGTCCCTGTGGGTCGGCGGGCTGACTGACGTACAACCAAAGGATTTGACTCAACGCCTCCAATGCACGGCGATGTTCGCGATAAAACTGCCGATGACTAAGGGCTAACTGGTGCATGATCTCCTGCACCGGTGTCTCATCCACGTAGCGCAGCATCAAAATGTGATAGGGACGTGTTTGCTTAGACCGGTATCCCGCTTCATCCTTGAGTTTGAGCGCTTCAATTTTGTCGATGATGATCTGGCGCGCTGCCTGCACCTGCCGCGTTCCGGGCAGATCTGGGGCGAGGCGCTGTACTAACGGATTGCTCTGCAGCATCGTAAAGTCATACAGGTTGGCGAGACATTCCCGTACCTGTTCCTCAAATTCTGCCGGGTAAATGGTCACATTCATTCGTCTCTCTGTGCACAATGTGGCAGAACTATGGCACACCAAGGGCACATTCTGCATGATAACGTCATGCTGTCAACATATACCACGAGGCATAGGGTTCAGCCACAAGCGTTTCCGATCAAGCACCTCAGCTGGATACGCGTTGGCAAAGGAGGTCATGGACACGAATTGACACATGAGATTACAGATCATCTCGCTAGTTTTATATTACTTGGTAGGAGATCGCTGATGAAGACAGTCAAGTTACTCGCAATATTTCTGCTTCTTCTCGTCCTGACGGGCACACTTGTTTCCGCACAAGATGAAGGTGGCTTTCTGGAAGTTTGGGATCAATTCGAATACTACGGAATGACGGCGGCCGGTCCTGCGCTCGAGATCATTCATGCCGCATGGCAGGAAGAAAACCCGAATGTTTTTCTTGATCGTTCGGTCTTTGGCGGCGGTTTGCCCATCCGCAATGCCGTCGAGTTGGCGCTGAACTCTGGCGATGCGCCCGATGTGTTTTACTCATGGCCTTCGGGCGCGGGCTTGACCGCGTATGCACGTGAAGGATTCCTCCTCGACCTCACCCCCTACGCCGATCAATACGGTTGGTGGGATCGTCTGCCACAGTGGGCTATTGAGCGTAACATGTATGATGGCAAGCTCTACGCCTATCCGTGGGAACAGGATCTCGAATACGTCTACTACAACACGCGCATCTTCAGCGAACTCGGTCTTGAACCGCCGCAGTCGTTTGACGATATCCTGAATTGGTGTCAGGTAGCCAGCAGCGCGGGATACATCCCGATCGCGCTCGGCAACGGTACGCAGTGGCCGGCTGCCAACATGTTCACCGATATGGTCGCGCTGGTGGGCGGTCGGCAAGTCGGTCTGGAAGTCCTGCGCAGCGAAAGCAACTGGAACCGCCCTGAGCTGGTCGAAGCCTTGGAAATGATCCTCCAGATGGTCGACGCCAACTGCTTCTCCGAAGGCTTCAACGGCGTTGAGTACGGCGACTCGCTTGGACAGTTCTATACTGGGCGGGCGACCGCCATTTGGACAGGCACATGGGTCATCCATGATGTGGTGGGCAATGTGCCGCAAGGCGAACTCGACATCTTCTACATGCCACAGTTGAAGGAAGGCCTCCCGCAGGCGACCCACATGTCGGAAGGCTCAGCCTACTACATCTGGTCAGGTACGGAGAACCCCGATCTCGCAGCCGCTTACATCAACTTCATGACTTCGCCCGAGTGGGTATCCACCTGGATCGAACAGGGTTACACCATCCCAATTCAGGCGCAGCCGATTGACTGGTCGCAGTATGACCTCGACCCGGTGATCGAAAAAGCGTTCAGCATTGGGCAGGCGATGCAGGATGTCAACGTGGATGCTTTCCACACGACGACCGCGCCAAATGTCGTCCGCCAACTGTATCAAGGGATGCAGGGCGTACTAAGCCGCGAATTGACCATCGAGGAATTCCTGAACGCGATGGACGAGCAGGCCGCCATTGCCGTTGAACTGGGCCAAGTCTGGGCTCCAGGCGAAAGACAGCAGTAATTCGCCGTACTAAGTTCGCTGAATAACACGTCTGGGGTGTGTTCACCCGCATCCCAGACGTGAGATTTCTGTCCTCGCCTACGAATGACATCGGCTTTCTAAATGAACATAAGCAGATCCGTAACGCTCTCGAAAAAAATAAAGCCGCTGCTGTTTATCGCACCGGCGCTGATTTATCTCGGCATTTGGATTTACTATCCCATCATCCGAAATTTTGTCCTCAGTTTCATGGATGCCCCAACCCCACGTTCCCGCGATTACTTCTTTGTCGGCCTCAAAAATTACGCCACCCTCTTTCAGGACGAAGTGTTTTTAGGTGCGGTCTGGCATAACATCATCTGGGTGCTGCTGAGCATCGCCATTCCGGTGGTGATCGGGTTTTTGCTCGCGGTGCTGCTCTCTGGTCGTCGTCGCAGCCGCTTGATTTACGCCAGCATCTACTTCATCCCACACACAGTTGCCGCGTTGATCGTCGCGATTGTCTGGCGTTGGATTTATGACCCGAACATTGGGCCGTTGAATCAAGGTCTGGAACTGCTCGGTCTGGCTGGTTGGACGCGACATTGGCTCGCCGATGAATCGATTGTGCTCTTCTGTCTCAACATGATGGGCAGTTGGTCGTATGTCGGCTTTGTCGTCCTCATCTTCCTCGCTGGTTTACAGAACATTAGCCCGGAGCTGTATGAAGCCGCTAAGCTGGATGGCGCGAACGCGGTGCAGCAGTTGATCCGCCTGACGATCCCCCTGCTCCGCAATACAATCATGTTCGTGGTGGTGTACACGATTATCAATTCGATGAAGTTCTTCGATCTGGTGTTTGTGGCGACCAATGGCGGCCCGAATGATGCCAGTCAGATCGTCGGCGTCTATATCTATAACATCTTCCTCCGTGAAGGGCGCATCAATTATGGCGCGACAATGAGTACGGTGCTGACCGCCATCATTCTCGTAAGCAGCATTTTTATCATTCGTCACATTGTCCGGGATCAGGAAATATGAAGACGACGATCGCTTCGCGATTGCCAATCAGCCGCAAGGCACACCAGCGCTATGGCGCATCCAGACTTTTCGGTAATGTCACGATCCATGCGGTGCTCATCATAGCCGCCATTATCGCGCTGTTTCCGATCTATCTGATGTTCAACGCATCGCTCAAATCGTCACAAGAGCTGTTTCAGAGCATCGTCGCGCCGCCTATAGCTCCGCGCTGGAGCAACTTCAGCCTGATCCTTGTGGAGCGCGGTTATTACCGCAATGTCATCAACAGCTTTGTGCTCGCGGCTTCGACTACAGTGATCTCGGTCGTGCTGTCCGTGCTGGCAGGCTACGGTTTTGCGACCTATCGTTTTTTCGGCAAGCAGGTGTTGTTCATCACCGTGTTGATAGGGCTGATGGTATCGGAAACGTCCGTGCTAATTCCCGTATACAACCTACTGCAGGACCTTGATCTGCTTAACACCCGTGTCGGCTTAATCCTGCCGCAGGTGGCGCTCGGGTTGGCCTTCGGCGTGTTTCTGATGACCACCTTCTTCAAAGAGATTCCCAAGTCCATGCTCGAAGCCGGCATCATCGATGGTTGTTCGGATGTGCAGCTGCTGCGCTATGTCATCGTTCCGCTGTCGCGTCCATCGATTATGTCTCTCGGTCTGATCGAGTTTATGTGGGCATGGAACAGCTTCTTCTTCCCGCTCGTGATCGCCACACGTCAGGAGGTCAAGCCGATGAGCGTGTCAATCATCGACTTCATGGGACGTTTCACCTTCAACTATGAGCTGGTTGCCACCACCACCGTGATTATGTTTGCCCCCATTCTCGTTGTCTATCTGCTGACTCAGCGCAGCTTCCATCAGGGCATCACCTTCGGCGCAATCAAAGAATAAAGGATACTTAAACATGTCTAAATCGAATTGGCACAGTGATTTTCGCTATCGTTTTCCGCTCACAGTGTACGACAGTCTGGGCGGGGGGCGCGACGATGAGCCGGTGGCGCTGGCGCTCGCCTTTCCGATTGTGCGTCCGCATCCGACTGGACTATGCTTAACTGACAGCACAGGTACGACTATCCCGCTTCAGATCGCGCAATCGACGATCGGCGCAGATGGCAAACTCGAAGCAGCAATGATCCATTTTCTTGCGTCAGTTGCTCCCGGTGCGGGCAGCCACACCTACTATCTCTACTTTAGCCCAGACGCTCATCAACCAGAGGCATACACGGGCATTCAGCAGCTGCCGAGCGCGCTGGCTGATGGTTTTCGTCGATTAGATACAGGACGCTTATGTGCTTGAACTCTGCCGCGGCACCGCAGGGGCACGGCGGCAGCAAATGGGGTATTCGCCACTTCGAAGACAAAAATCAGAGCATCAACCTGATCAAGAACAACAAAAATGCGTTCGGAGGCGTATATGGGCCATTCTTCACACCGGAAAATGGGCTGGTCAATCCGCCCGCGCACGCGATTGCCGACTTCGAGGTGATCACGGAAGGCCCTATTCTGTGTCAATACCGGATGAAAGTAAATGTGCCGAACGGACTGCTCCCCGAACTGACGAATAAGTCAATCGATGTGGTGTGGTCATTCTATTGGAAGTCATCATGGTTTGTCCGCACGTATTTTGTGGATGAATACGAGACGAAAATTGACGGCAAACCGGTACGCAATCGCATCACCGTTGGCGATGAAATCGAGAGCGGCAAAAACAACCTTCTCCTCTCCACCTACCGCCACTACGACGGCACACGCTACCGTGCAGGCGACCTGTACGCCGAGATTTTACTCCAGCGGCTGAAAGATTTGCAGAACCGCAACCCGGAAGCGGTCAGTGCGGCGATGGCCAAGCTTGGCATTGATCCGGCAGAAGACCCGGCGAGCTGGCACTGGGACAATTACTGGCGCATGTTCTGCGTGCTGGAAATGGCCCTGCCCCGTGAAGTGTTGACCGAAGAAGTCGAGCGTATCTGGAAAAGCGCCAACCAGATCGTGTGGTCGGACAAAGAGCACAATCTGATGAAATACACCGATGATGCCGTCGACGTGAATCGCGAACCGCAGCAAACGATCTTCCCGCTCAACGCGCAGAAGACATGTGAGTACAGTGCGCTCACCGATTACTCGTTCGTGCGCTACGTCAATCGCCCGATTCCACGTATGCAAATTGTGCAGCGTTACGACAGCGGGTGGGTCAACTGGGGAACGAACGGCGAGAATGAGTACCCTGAGCTGCCCTCCGGTTCGACGATCTGGTCGGCCTATGGGCAGTTCGCAGATTGGAAAGCAGAAGTCGATCGCATGGAAACACCAGTTGCTGTGGCCGTTGGCGCACTTGAGCGTCACTACCCACTTTAGAATGTATGCTGTGCTGCTACCCCTTACTTAGGAGTTGATGGTTATGAAAGCAGTTCTTTTTCCCGGTGGCAAACAAGTTCAAATTGTTGAGCGACCCGTTCCGCAGCCGGAAGCGGACGAAGTGCTCATCCGCACGCGGGCATCGGCGCTGTGTCGCAGCGATATGAGCCTCTATAACGGCAATCCGATCGTCGGCGGGGATGCGACGCTGACGGGTCAAATCATCCCCGGTCACGAAGCCGCCGGTGAAGTCGTCCAAGTAGGTCAGGGAGTGACCGAGGTCAAAGCAGGCGACCGGGTGGCTGTCTACCTCGCCTTCGGCTGTGGCTCGTGTACGCATTGTCGCAACGGCGACCTGATGCTCTGCGATCAGTGGAAGTGTCTCGGCTTCGATCTCAACGGTGGCGATGCGGATTATGTCATCGCCCCGGCGTACAACTGTCTCAAACTGCCCGACACCCTCTCGTTCGAGGCGGGCGCAGTCATGACTGATATGGTTGGGACGCAGTATCACACGCAAAAGCGACTCGACATATCCGGGACAGATACCGTCGCGATTTTCGGCATCGGGCCAATGGGATCGGCGGGCATTCTCATTGCGAAGGGGCGCGGGGCGCGGGTGATCGCCGTCGACGTACTGGACAGTCGTCTAGAGATGGCAAAGCAACTGGGCGCGGATGAAGTGGTCAACAGTTCGACGGAAAACGCGGTTGAACGCCTGCGCGCCTTGACGGGCGGACGAGGCGTCGATGCGGCGATTGACTGCTCCGGCCATCCGGTCGCGCAGAATGCCGCGCTCGATGCGGCGCGTAAGCTCGGCAAGGTCGCGTTTGTAGGTGAATCGCGTTCGACGACTATTAACCCCAGCGACCAGATGATCCGCAAGCTGCTGACCGTGATCGGTGCGTGGTACTTCCCCATTGGTGAATGGACAGAATTGGTCAATTTCGTCGTCGAACGTCAGATTGCAGTAGACAAGATGATCACACATCGGTTTTCGCTCGACCACGCTGCCGAAGCCTTCCAACTCTTCGATCAGCGACAGACGGGCAAAGTCGTTTTTGTGTGGGATTAACAACACTCTGGAGCACAAAATGAAACTTTCATTCAATACGTGGGTCTATTCGAGTTTTCCCGTGTGGGTTCCTGCCTATCCGCTCGAAGAAACAATCAAGCGTTTGGCTCGCATCGGCTATGACGGCATTGAGATCGGCGCGGCAAGTCCGCACGCCTACCCGAAGTATTTGAATCACGAACGCCGCCAGTTCATCAAGCAGGTGCTGGACGACAACGGGATCGCTGTGTCCAGCATGCTGCCGGCCCCCGGCGGCGGCCCCGGCTATAACCCGGCTTCGATCCTCCCGGAAGAGCGGCAGGAAACCGTACAACAGTATCGAGAAGTGATCGAATTATGCGCACAGTGGGGTGGCAAAACCGTCATTTATCTGGCGGGCTGGCAAATCTTCGGCGTGTCCCGCGCGCAGGCGTGGGACTGGAGTCGGAGTTGTCTGGTTGAGGTCGCGAAAATCGCCGCCGACCACGGCGTGACGATGGTAGTCGAACCCCAAGCGGTGGATACCAACCTGATCGAAGGTTGCGACGATGCAATCCAGTTGATGGAAGACGTCGGCGCGCCAAACGTCAAATTGATGTTTGACACGATCCATGCCATGTATCGCAGCGAAGTCTTGACCGACTACGTCTATCAGATGGGCAAGAATCTCCATCATCTGCATTTGTCCGACAATGACCGACTGCCGCCAGGGCAAGGTCGCGGCGATTTCGTTTCGCTGGTCGCGGCACTCAAAGAAATCGACTATCAGGGCTATCTGACAATGGAGATCGCCTTCAATCGCCGGGATATTGAACCGGACAAATGGCTCGTCAAGCCTACGACTATATGAAGTCGTTGGTGCGGTAATTAAAGCCGCAAACTTTCTCTGCCAAAATCCATCAAGAGCCCTGAACAGTCTGTTTCTAGGGCTCTTAGGACTATACGAAATAGGATTATCTTCGGCCAATTGCTTCCCTAGCACAATGTCTTAGAACGAAACGTGTTTCTACTTTGAAAAAGGTTAATCCACTGATTCGCTCACAGCTTCACGTGTTCTACCCCCGATAAAATGGCTCATCCGCAAATTGATGTTGTTGGCGAATCGACGCAGGAGGGAGTGTGAGGGAAAATACGCTGAATAAGGTCGTGTTTCCAGCCTCAACTTCACAAGGAGTTCCATGATGTCTTTGCAGCCTCGATTGGTTTCGGAAATCCCCGAAGAGACGCAGTGTGTTGCGAAAGCCGCTTTTCGTCAAGGCAATCGGGCGATGCAGATGCGCGATGAGCTGGGAACGCTCTTCACCGACGAGCAGTTTGTCGATCTGTTCCCCAAGGTCGGTCGTCCTGCCGAAACGCCGTGGCGATTAGCGCTGGTGACGGTACTGCAATTTGCAGAAAACCTGACGGATCGCCAGGCAGCAGATGCCGTGCGCGGACGGATTGACTGGAAGTATGCCTTGAGTCTGGAGTTGACCGATGCAGGTTTCGACTTCTCGGTCACGAAGCGTCATCTCTTGAGTTGGTCAACCTTCCTGCGGTCACTATCCTATGGCAGCTCTGGCTGCAAAACTTCGACCAAGAGGATGGTCACGTTCGTTTACGGGAGGCGAAGGACCAACCACCGTCGGCGCAACGCATTGCTTCTCCCTACGATGTGAAGGCGCGCTACAGCAGCAAACGCGATGTTTCCTGGACGGGCTACAAAGTTCAGCTGACGGAAACGTACGCTACGGACCTCCCGCATCTCATCGTCAACGTCGAAACCCGTTCAAGTACGGAACCGGATCATTCCGTTACTCCCATTGTGCATGACCATCTCGCCCAAAAGGGCTGCCTCCCGGCTGAGCATTTCGTTGACCAGGGGCTATATGTCGGTCGAACAGCTGGCTAATGCCTAGGAGTAGCACCAGATTGAACTCATGGGCGCGGTTCCAGATGAGAACAGCTGGCAAGTGCGCCAGTCCGGCTATGACAGCCGCCATTTCAGCATTGACTGCGAGCATACTTCTGCGGTGTATCCCCAAGGGAAACGCAGTTGCAGTTGGTCGCTAGCCAAGACGCGCTCAGACCGTGTATGGTGGAAAAACCTTTGTATGGCTTTTCTGGAATGGCTCCCCGACTAGCTGCCTGAGATCGTGGCTGGTTGTGGGCCTGAGTGAGCAGATGGCAAAGACTGAGGGAGGGAACTGGAGGATGAATGGCTGTGGTTAGTTGGTGCGCGCCTCCTCTAGCATGTGCTTAAGATACGTTTGGAAGGGCATCTGCTGCCCGAGCAGCCCTTGGATCTCCCGCTCACATAACAGCATACCGCCCTGAAGAACATGAAATACTTTGCGTGTGGCATCGAGCAAGACACCCACTCGGGTTCCAGCATGCGCATAGCCAACGTAGTAATCGTATCGTCCGACGGAGATAATGCCATTGCGTCCAACCCGCCGACGAAACAGGCGACGATGATAATGGGTGAGCCAAGTATCGGGTCGACCATGTCCGGGACGGGGGGAGCACTGGGAGTTGAGGGAATGCTTGACCCGGTGGACGGTTGCCACAGGCTAAGGACTGGTTGGCACGCTCATGGTTGTAGAAGTCACGGTAGATCTGTAACTGGTCAGCCGCCTCGCGCCAATCCTTTGGCGGGTTCACGCATAGACACTCGTGCTTGAGGGTGCGGATAGAGCGTTCAACGAATGGTTTGTGCTGGGGTTTTCCGGGTTGAACCACGTCCGGTTCAACGCCGACGCAGCACAAGAAGCGCATGAGCGGTGAGGGATAACCGTCGGTCAGCCAATTCCCAACAAACCGGGCATCATTGTCAAACCGCAGTTGGCGTGGCAGTCCTAGGCGCAGCAGCAAAGACGCAACTGCCAGCAATGCAGTTTCAGCGTTGTAGTGTGTCTGCGTCTGTGTATCGACGAGAATGGAAGTTCCCCGGTCGACGACCGACAAAAACTCCAGGGCGTCACCACCTGTCCAAAGTCCATCTCCCAGTGCTGCATCGGTTCAGGACGCTCCAGGGGATGACGTTCGTGTACTCGCGTCGGGATACGTCCTGCTTCCTTCAATATACGCCAGATGGTGCGGGTTGAGCGCGGTAGATACACTGCCCGCTGACGTAAAACCGGGTCGTGATGGAGGTGGTACAGAATGGGCTTGGCACCGACTACCCGCCCGTAGCGAGCTTTGAGTTCATCACGAAGACTGAGGATGGCATCGCGAACGAGCGGTACCACTTGAAAAGGATGTCTCGTTGGCACTCGAGGACGGCTCCTAAACATCGCCAGCGACGGCGGTTCTGCTTCCCGAAACCGTTTGAGCCACTTCTTCACCCAACTCAGACTGCGTCCTAGGGAGTGCGCCAGGTGAGCTAAGGTCCAGTCTGGATACTGACGGCGTAATTGAAACAGGCGAATGCGGTCCAGTTCCCATTCGGCTTCCCATCGTTTTTCCTCCCTCTTCGGTTGCTACCGCGAAGATTAACGGGTCACGATGTTAGGAAGCTAATCGAGGAACTGTTTCAGAAAAGCCATACAACCTCATCCGAGGGGAAATTCAAGCAGCATCGCGATAGTAATCGTGCAGAATGCCTCCGAGAACCTCGCGGCATCGGATGACCCCTTGTGGAGAACGTGGTCTAGGAATAGGCACTTGCTGATCGAGTCCCTGATGAGGACGAGACACATTGTAATAATCAATGTATTCCTTGAGAACACGGATGAGATGCCGCTGATTCAAAATCAGCAGGTGGTCAAGGCATTCTTGACGAACTGAACGTACCCACCGTTCAGCGACGGCATTGGCTCTCGGCGCTCGAAACGGCGTCCGCACAATGTCTATGCCTTCTGAGACGAAGACCTGATCGAAGCTGGTTGTGAATTTGCTATCCCGGTCATGAATGAGGAAGCGCATCGGTATGCTCGACTCATCCAACTGCCAGACGAACTGCCGCGCCTGTTGAGTAACCCAAGCAGTATCGGGGTGGGGGGTGCAACCCGCGAGATGGACGCGCCGTGAGCCCAGTTCGATAAAGAAGAGGACATACAGCGTTTGCAGTTGCAGCGTTTCTACGGTGAAGAAATCGCACGCGAGCATCTGCTCTCGGTAGTGCTTCAGAAAGCTGCGCCACGAACTCTTGCCGCGTTGAGGCGCAGGCAGCAGGCGATGACGGCGCAGGACGTTCTTGATGGTCGTTGGATCAACGACGAAGCCAAGTTTCAACAACTCGCCTTGGATTTTATCGTACCCCATGCGCGGGTTCTCTCGCGCGATCCGCACGATCAGCGCCTCGATCTCGCCGTCAAGCTTTGGACGTCCTCCGTGGTTTCGTCGCCGAAAAGTCCACTTCCGACGCACCAGTTCTCGATGCCATTTCAGCACGGTTTCCGGTTGAACCAGCAACACGGCTTCGCGCAGTCGCTCCTGCCACCGCTGCGTTTGGCGCTGCAAACGGGTCGTGAAGGCAACGAGCATCAGCTTCTCAGGACGCGAGAGACGCGGTTTCTTCTTGACTTTGCGCTCTAGCACACGGAGTTGCTGCTGGAGGAGCGCAATCTGCAAGTCTTTCTCGTCGGGCGCAAGGCGGATGGACGCAAACAGGTCAACGATGAGTGTGATAAGGCACAGTAGGAAGTGATAGACCATCAGTCAGGGGATCACGTCTCGGCTAGACATTAATAGGAGAGAAGCATAGCATGGTCTTCCCTTCTATTTGAGGTCATGGTCGGTGTCAGACGGAGTTTTTCCACCATACAAGTATGGAGATCTGTCCAATCGGCGCGCGGAACACACTGGGCGTACAACCCGGTAACAGGAACCGACAGTAAGAAGATACAGAACAGCAGCCACTATGCCCGTCTACGCACTGATGAACTCCCTTCAGACTATGGTGTTGGGCGCGCTTTGACCCATTCAGATTTGGAGCCCTTGCTCAACACTTCAGCCTCAGTTTAAGGGAAGGCGCAGGGGCGTTTCTTCGGAAAATGGGTTGAGTTGAAGGGGGATATTTGCTGCGGCGGATATTCTGGCAGATGTCGGAACTCAATTAGGGCAAATGTCTGGGAACAATGTTATTCACCCGGCGTATTGCCCCTGTAGACCAACGGTTACCCTAAGCTGAAAGATGACGCTAACGCTGCTGCCAGATCGTGAGCAGCACGAGATTGATCAGCACAAATATGCCGAACACAACGGCGGCTCGATGCTGTCCTGCAAACCACAACGCACATACGCCAAGCAAGAACAGGATGACTTCAACCATCAAGCGCAGCGGATCAGCCAGTCGATGATTCGCTTTGGAGGCGATCCACACTCCCCAGATGACTGCCGCAGCCAGCGACGCGCCAATACCCGCTGCCCAACGGAGAACGCCGCCGTTCCCCTGAAAACCTCAGTGCCCCAACGTTGCCAGCAGCCCCAGTTCCAGCAGAAATCGTAAACCTAAATTCAACGCCGTCATGTTGACTTCTCCGCTTGAGCTTTGAGCAACGCGAGCGAAGACGCGATTGATTTCGTCAGGAATGCCCGGTCAAACCAAGCCAGCAAGCGCGTGAACCAGCCCGACAACGATTCCTCGACCGTGACCCGCGTGCCTTCGGGAGTCGCCTCAAAGTGCCACAGATGAATCGCCTTCATGCCTAGCGAACCCCCCGTCCAGCCAATCTGGTGGCACGGGTCAACCACTTGCAGCGTCGACGTAATCGCCAAGCCCTGCGCTTTCCAGCGAAACACGCTGCCTGCTTTCAGTTCACCTTCTAGCACTGCGCGGTTGATATTCGGCTGCCACTGCGTCCACTGCTCGATATTCGCTTGCAACGCCCAGACTCGTTCAAGCGGCGCATGGATGAGGATGGAGTCACGGGCGGTCACCGGTGCATTCGTATCAATCTGCATGATGTTATTCCTCACAAGACGAGTATGAACTCAGCATAATGGACGTGTACGTCCGAATCTCTACCCGAACGGGTAGAAAACATGTCAGGCGATCAGATGGAGTTCACGCGCCCGCTCAATCGCTTGAGTCCGGTTGCCCACGCCGAGCTTGCTGTAGATTTCTTTGAGATACCACTTGACCGTATTCACCGAGACGAAGAACTGATCCGCCATTTCCTGATTGGAAAGCCCCTCCGGCAGCCGCCGCAGCACTTCCAGTTCCCGTTCGCTGAGCGGATCGAGCAAGTCGGGATGCCGCCCTTTCGCCGGATTCAGATCGCGCTCTACCTGAAGGATGCGTGCTGCAAACGGATGGCTGACCACTTTTAGGATCGGCTGAAGGGCGGCAAGCTCGTCAAGAAAAACGCGCACATAGCCTTCTGGGGCGGCGAGTTCCAATGCATTAGAAACGATGGCTTGAGCGCGACGTGGTCTTCCCTGCTTGAAATGGAGAACAGCGAGCAAGACATACAACCGGGCGAGAATCGTGGACTGGCGCTGCTGCTCCGCGACGGCGATCAACCGGGTTAAGCGAGCGTACGCCGCCTCGAAATCCTCCAGAGCGAGGTAAGCGCGGACGAGTACTACCTGCTCGATCTGGAACCACCAGTGAAACACAATCAGTTCGCGCTCGATCCGTTCGGCGTGACGCGCCACCCATGACTCTACGAGATGCAATCGTTCGGTTAGGAGATGCTGCCATGCCTGACAGGCGGCGGCAGTCTGGACGAGCCAGGGCACGCCGACGGCAGCCGCTTGTTCAGCCAATTGATCGAGGTACTGCTGCGCGCGGTCGAACTGCCCGCTCGTCTGTCGAAGGCGCGCTGACCAGATCAAGCCATCAATGATGATGTCTGCTACTTCGCCTTCCTGTCCGCGTTCCAGCCCGACGTCAAAGTAGTGACGCGCCGCATCAAGTTCATTGCGCTCATAGGCGATGCGTCCGGCGGCAATATCGGCGAAACCGCGCAGAGGCGACAATTGGGCATGATGCTGTTCAAGGGTCGTTTCGATCCGAGTGAGGAAACTGGCGGCAGATTGCATGGATCCCCGCTCCAGTTCCACTTGCGCACGAAAAGCGCAGGATGTGACCAGCGTGTGAAGATCGTTCGCCTGCCGCGCCAGCGCTATCGTCTGGTCGTTGTAGTCCTGCAGCGCAGGCAGATCACCGCGCATCATCGCGGACGAGGTGAGATTCATGGTGGTGAATGCCTGCCACACCACATCATCCGGCGCAAGCGCGGCTTTTGCCTGTAAGGTCAACTGATAACCAGAATCGCCGCCGTCGAGGATGCGCCTCATGAACGCGCGCAAACTCAAAATGCGTCCGCGCCACTGCCCCGCATCATCTGCTTGCGACAGGGCATGTTCAGCGTGGCTAAGGTACGTCTCCATCTGCCGCAGTGCGCCAGCGGGCAGCATCGTCCATGCTTTGAGCACACACAACCCCGCCGACGCTTCGACGACTTCCGGCGGGAGCTGATCCGACCAGCGCAGCAGGCGCTTGAGTTCGCCCCGTACCCAGAAATAATCGCTGTAGCGTTCGATTAGCCGCGCCGCTTGATCCCAATGTTCGCCCGCCAAGGCGTAGTGAATTGCCTCGGAAGATAACCCCTGTTCGTCACACCACGCGCTCGCCAATTGATAGAGCCCGCTGATCGCTTCAGGATACTCTTTTTTGAGCCGAAAGCGCAGCAAATCGGCAAATAGATGATGATAGCGATACCATGTGCCGTCATCGTCGAGCGGGATCAAGAAGAGATTCATCTGCCACAGCGTATCGAGAATCGGCGCGGAGTCATCAATTCCGGTCAGCCGGGTGCATAAGGGCGCGCAAAAACGCTCAACGACCGCCGTTTTCAGGAGAAACGACTGCAATGCTTCGGTGAGTTGATTAAAGACCTCCTCAACCAAATACTCGGCGATATAGCGATTGCTCCCCGTGAACGCCTGAATGAATGCCTTCACATCGGTGCGTCCGCGCAGCGACAGCGCGGCGAGCTGCACCCCGGCAATCCAGCCTTCGGTGTGCTGTTCGATGGCGGCAATGTCATCGTGTACGAGCTTCAAACCCATTCCCTGATTGAGGAACTGGTCCGTCTCGTCTAAGCTAAAGCGCAGATCGGCGGCACGGATTTCGGTCATCTGCCGTCGAGCGCGCAGGCGTGCCAGCGGGAACGGCGGATCGCTGCGCGTGGTCAGGATCATATGCAGGTTCAATGGCAGGTAGTCGAGCAGGAAAATCATTCCCCGGTGGAGGTCTGGGTTTTCGATGACATGGTAATCGTCCAATGCCAGCACCACCCGCTGACCGGATTGTCCGATCTGATTGAGCAGTTCCGTCAATAGACTCTTGATCTCCGGCAGCGCAGTGCCGCTTAACCCGTCGAGCCGAAGATTCAGCGTAGGGCAAACCTGCTCGAATGCCGCGATCAGATAACGCAGAAAGCGCGCCGGATCGTTATCCTCGGCATCGAGCGCGAGCCACGCCAGCGCCACATTTCCCGTTTCGCTGGCAAACCAGTCCGCGATCACCGTCGTTTTCCCCGATCCGGCGGGTGCAGCGATCAACGTGAGTTTGCCCGCCAGTCCGGCATGGAGCTGATTTATCAGGCGTGGACGGCGGATGTGATCGGGAGACGCTTCAGGCATGTATAGTTTCGTCGACACCAGAACGTTGTCCACAGTCAAACCCTATAGAGTATCAAAATAGTTAATTACTATGTTCATTATAAACATTTGGGAGATTTTGAACATTACCCCGATTTCTACCCGATGGGGTAGTGAACGCCGACGGTCATTTCCATAGTATGAAGTCATCGTAAACGCAGCAAATGACCTCTGAAAGGGAAAATCATGAGTCTCAAACACTGGATTCCGCTTCTGATCCTGATTGTTGCGGTGGGAATCGGCGCGGTCGCGATGAACAGCAGCTCAACAACATCGTTCCATGATACAGCGCCAACTGTCTACCAAATTAGCGCGGGCGGTTTCAGTCTCATCCTCCCTGACGATTGGATGATCAGCAGTGCGTCTGCCAATCCGTGGGGCGTGGAATACTATGTTGGTCCCGCCCCATTGACCGATGGCATGAACAGCTATGTGCTGGTAGCCGATGTGTCCCTACATGATACCCCGGCGGAAATTGAGCGTCTGCGTCAGCAGTGGGCAAGCGCATCTGTGAGTGTATCCGCTGCACAGATCGACGAACGCCCCGCGACGCACGTGCAGATCACCCTTGAGGATGGGAGCATCCTTGATCATTACCTCGTCGAAAACAGCGGCAGTCTGTATTCGCTCTGGTTTCATGAAGCCGACAGTCTGAGCACGCGCCACGACATCCTCAATAACTTCCGCTTCATTGAGTCGTGAACCGCTGACCCTATGCCGTGCTATCGCGTTGAGGTGGCAGCGCTGCTGGACGAAGACTGGCGGCTGTGGTTTGAGGGCTGGGAAGTCATGCAGATCGCAGACGGAAACTCGGTTTTGACCGGAAACGTCCGCGACCAGACCGAACTGCATGGGCTTCTCGCCCGCCTCCGTGACCTGAATTTGAAACTCATTTCTGTAACTCTGGAAGCCAATGATTAATGAGGAGAGGAAAGATAATGAAACGTCTACTGTTCGTCGTCACCCTGATCACGCTGTTGACTCTCCCCAGAGTTGTGAGCGCTCAACCCACTGCGCCACGCTATGAGCTGACCGCCTGCCCCATGCCCGTTCCCACAGGGGTAGTAGTCGAGTGCGGTTACTACGAAGTGCCGGAGAATCGCACTCGTCCGGACAGCCGCCTCATCCGGCTGCCGTTCGCCATCCTCAAGAGCCAGAGCGCGAGCCCGCTGCCCGATCCCGTCGTCTTTCCGTCAAGCGGCGGACCCGGCGGCAGTTCGCTTGATTCGCTGGCGGCGTACACGGGATCGCTGTATCTCCGTGAACGCGACTTCATCTTCGTCGAACAACGCGGCAACAAGTACGCGCAGCCCGCACTCGACTGCCTCGATGTACAGATGGCGATGTTCGCCAATTTCACGACGAATGATGCACGGGAAATCGAAATTGAGCGCGAAGTCGCCGCCGCAGAAGTGTGCCGGGATCAGCTCGTCGCACAAGGCATCGATTTGACGACCTACAACACCGTCGAGAGCGCCGCTGATCTGGAGGCTCTGCGGCAACTTCTCGGCTACGAACAGTGGAATCTGGTCGGCACCTCCTACGCGGCGCGTCTGGTGCTGGCGACGATGCGCCTGTATCCCGACGGAATTCGAAGCGTCGTGCTCGATTCAGTCGATAACCCCGCTGTCAACATGTATGAGCAGAATGTCCCAACGCTGGCACAGGCACTAAATACGTTGTTCGCTAACTGTGCAGCCGATGCGGAATGCGGTGCCGCTTATCCCAAACTGGAAGTTCATTTCCAGACAGTCATCGACCGCGCCAACGCCGAGCCACTCGCTATCCGCGTCACCCATCCAGTGACCGAAGAGCCAGTCATGCTCAACCTGATGGGAGATGATCTCATCATCGGCATCTTCAACGCGCTCTACCAGCGCAATACGATCCGGTTCCTGCCGTTCATCATTGAAGAACTCTATGCGGGCAATGCCAGCGTGATCGAGCCGGTGGCACAGGTAGGTTTCAGCAATATCTTCTCGCGAGCACAGGGGATGCACTATTCCGCCGAATGCCACGAAGAAATTCCGTTCAACGATTTTGAGCAGCAGCGCGCACTTGCCAGCCAATATCCAAAACTGGCGAACTTCCTCCCGTCGATCTCTGTCCCGGCTATCTGCGCGATCTGGGGCGCGGGCACCGCCGATGCCGTCGAAACCGAAGCAGTTACCAGCGACATTCCCGCGCTTGTCCTCGCCGGAGAATATGATCCGATCACCTCTCCCACTTTCACACAGGCAGCGGCCAATCAACTGAGCAGCAGCTATTTCTACCTACTGCCGTATTTCGGACACGGGATACAGGATCAAAGCAGTTGCGCCAACCAACTGGCGGCGGCATTTATCAGTGATCCGTCACGCGCACCCGCACTCGACTGTCTGCAAAACCTATCACCGCTGAATTTCGTCACTACGGGTGCAGACATTCTCCCGACGCCATTGATCTACCGACTCAATCGGGAAATCAGCGCCAGTCGGAACATCGCGCCGATTGCCGCCGCTGCACTCGCCGTGATAGTGCTGATCGTGCAACTAGGCGCTTTCGCGGTCAGGCTGGCGACCCGGCGGCTTGCCCGATGGCTGATCGCTCCCTGGTTACTCGCCACCGGGATTGCCGTGTTGAATCTGCTGTCCCTCGTCTGGCTGTATTTCATCGTCGCGGACACCGATGTCACGCTCCTCGGCTTTGGCTTGCCGTCATCCGCCTCGCTGTGGCTGCTGCTGTGGCGCGTGAACCTCGCCCTCACGCTGATCGCAGTGCTGATACTGGTATGGCTGTGGCTGAAGCGGAGTACGATGGTCGTAATGACGCTGGCGAGCGCGCTCAGTGGACTGGCGCTGCTGCTGATCTGGAGTCTGTATCACGGCAGTTTGCCTCTGATTTAGACTGCAACCTCACCAACCTACTCTCCAGCGAGTGATAGTATGGAGAGTAGGTTATCAAGCCGAATTACACACCCGGCTAGATTCGCTCCGGCATGACTTGAGCCTGCGTGATCAAGCCAGCGACCGCCTGCTCAAATCGGCGCTGCCAGTTTCCTGCGATCAGGGGTTTGATCAGCCCCATCAGCGTACCGTGAAACACTTCGACATTGATGATTCGTGTTCGGTTCTCACCCAGCGACTCAAACTTCCAGAGGTGGCAGGGCTTCATTCCTTTTCGTCTTTCCACCACATGACCTGTTCCTGCGGGATCACCGTGCCGACGGTTTCGGCGGAGATCACTTTTCCGAGAGGAAATCCGAGATCGAGTGTTTGCTCGAAACGCCGCCCAACCCTGTAGTAGCAAAAAACCTTATCCACACTGTATCTTCCCTAGTTGAGTATGACAGTCGTCAACGAGCACACGCCCATCAGCTTGCGCCGGTTGCCGTCACTGTGCTGATTACTTTTCGCACCTGATGGAGAGCAAAGAATCGACCGTTCGACGGCGGCTTAGAAGTCTGGCATAGAAGAAATCGGGCCGTGTCGCGGTAGTCGTGATGATGCGGGTCGGACAAGATCGGCAGGATGCGCAGCTCTGTGAACCGAGGATTGGAATACGTCCAACCTCCGAAAACCGTTCACACCGTACACAGATCCTGAGGGAAGAAGTGAAGAGTGTGTAGGGTGTGAACGGTTTTTCGCTTCCTTATATAGCACTACACTGGTAAAACATCGTACCGACGCATCATATCGAGAACTTCCTCCGGCTGGATCGCGTAGGTGACCCCATCATTTGCTCGGTTGCGCCGCCCTTCGTCCGCCAGATGCAAGCGCTTAATGATGTGGCCGATCCATTGCCCATCGCCCATCCGATCGGAGGTCTGACCAAGCAACCGGGCCACCCGCTCCCGCAGGTCATTCGCTTTGATCCACGTCAGTTGATTGCGTCCTCGAGTAAGCAATTCGAGCGCTTGCAGAACAGCCTCCTCCCGATCGCTGAGCGCCTTGCCTTCGCTAATCTGCTCATCCATCTCGGCGGTCGTCGCAATGGCTTCAAGTAGGCCCGAAACACCGCCCTGCTCCTCGAAGAACGCCGCTAGCGCGACGAGCGGCGACCAGAGTTCACCGGAACGGTTGTGCAGCGTATGTAACGTCGGACGCTCTGAGTAGTTGCTGTAGACCGTTTTGAAGTGGGTCAATGCGAGAGTATAAAGCTGATGTCGGAGCCCTGCCCCATCAAAGTCCGGCGGAAACGAGGGCATTTTCTTGTCGGTGCGGCGCATCGGAATGGCGATGCAGCGCGACGCGAGAATGTCTTCAAGACCCGCGATGGCTGCTAGGATTTTGGGTGAATAGACATCGAACGCCTGGGGCTTCATATCCTCGCCGATCAGGCGAATCGCCGGCATGCCCTGCTTATACCCGCTGTTGAGCAGCTGGCGGATCTGCTGCATGCCCGGGTCTTTGGGATTATGGTAGCGTTCGGCTTCGTCGATCCCGACCGTGCAGCTCGTGTAGTGGATGAGCCGAAACATCGACGGTCCAGTCGGGTCGGAAGTCGTCACCATGTTGAAGGCCAGTGGTTGCAGCACGCGCATCACCGTTGACTTCCCGCTGTTCTTCGGCCCGTTCAGCGCGAGATAGGGATATGCCGGGAACATGGTGTAGAAGTACGTCCCCATCGTCCACAGCGTCAGGATCGCACTTTCGACCGGCGAGCGAAAATCGACATAGCGCGTGAACAGGTCGTGCACAGCACGAAAGACCTGACCAGCATCGACCGTCTCGCCGTTGAGAAACTTCTGGATATCGCTAAAGCGCCAGCGCATGAGGAATTCGGAGCCTTCCGGCATCACCCGCAAAGCCACTTCATGCCCGTCCAGCTTGATGATCTGCGCATCACTCAAGCGCACCAGTTCACGAGATGAGGTCACCAGATACGGCTGCGTGTTGAGTCTCTTGTCCTTGGTACGTTCGACGACCGACACGGTGACGATGGCCACGTCGCGCTGAAAACCCAGTGCGGGCGAGAGCAGCGGAATGTCATCGCCGAGAATCTGCGGCAGATCATCATCTTCCGTATGTTCCTCTTGTTTACGAGCCGCGCGCATCAGGTCGTTGAAGGCGCGACCTTTCATACCCTGTTTTGCCAGCGCTGAACGGAACTCACTCAATTCCATTTCATCCAGATCGATGGCGTGGGTGAACAACGCCCGGATCGCATCCTTCTTTTCCAGACCATCGAGAAACGCGACCCGCTCGATCTCGGTCTGGAGCCACGTTTTCGCCTTATTGAGCACCGCCTGCACCTCCTCAGTACTACCTCCCTGCAACAGCCAGTCGTTGGCATCCTTTACACCAGTGGGCAACCGGGGAAGCAGCGCGGAATTGCCGAGCTGCCGCGCCAGCGCCTGATTCTTCTGCAGAGCATCCGGCGTGTTATCGAGCGCGACAAAGATGCGTCGATGCTTCCGCAGTGCCATCAGCTGATCATCCGAAACATACATCCCGGTTACCGCCAGCGCAGGAAAACCCCACTCGCCAAACGTGATGGCGTCCGCTTGCCCTTCGACCAGCACCAACTGATCTGCCTCTGGAGTGTAAAGGTGATTGCCATACGGACGGCGCTCCCCAATCAACTCGCGTGGTGGGTTGTAGTGCTGTTTCCCACTGACCGCCCGTCCGCTCAGATACCCCAAACGCCCCCGTTCCAGATGGGCGTAGACCAGCATCCCGGCGGGGAATTTGGCGATCACACTCCGCCACTTGTCGGCGAGGTTCAAGTCGGCAACCAGCTTCCGTTTGTCTGACGGCATGAACCCGAGCCGCGCATTCCGCACGGTCGCCAACTGCCACCCACGCGTCTTCGTCACATAGTCGAGCGCAGTCGGCGTACTCAGCAGCGCCTCGTGCAAGCGCTGGATGAGTTGGCGTTCCGCCCAACTCGGCGACTGGCGAAAGTCGCCCCCTCCTCAATGCGGATGCCAGCCCGCTGGGCCAGATAACGAGCAACTTCCATAAACATGGCGGCGTCGCGGTTGTTCCAGCTTGAACCATAATTAAGGAAGTGACGGCCGACAAAGTCGAACACATCTCCGTGTTCGCTGCGGGAATTCCAAAAATACAATCCGGTCTGTGGTGTCACCACCAAGCTGTCGTGTTCCACACTGGCCAACCGGGTGCCCTGCCGCTTGAGCGCGAACTTCTCACCAATCAGCTGTTCAATGGGGTTAGCGGAGCGAACCTGCTCCAGATCAATACTCATGGTTCTCTGTCTCCAGGCAACGTTGAAATGAACTCGTGTCAAAAAACACAGTTGAAAACGGCTCTTCAGTTGCATGCAGGGACAGGCTGTGATACATTGTGAGTGTCTAGGTCACATGTATATCACCGTCTGTCGCCCACATGCTGTCTTGCAGTGGGCCTTTTCTTTTCTAGGGCGGTGCACGACTCAGAATATTCATCATCAATCCTCCAATTTGTTCACCCGGGTGAACGATTTCAATCAGTCGTCAAGTAACGTTCAGCTTCACTGATAAATTTCCGCATCGCCTGAAGCCTGGCTTGTGCAATCGCAGAGTCTTTCTCCTGCTGCATCAAGGCGCGTGCTAATTCTTGTGGCGTGGTCGTGCTGATCGCGTGTGTCACCTTTGCCAACTTCAGAGCCGCAGGTGAGAACTTCTCAAATTCTTCCTGACTTGCGTCTGGCGCTTCACCTTCACAAAGTTCTTTCACCTGCTTGCTGGTTAGGTTGAAATCGATAATCTGCCGGACAATTTCGGCGTGATACTCGCTGGCGACAGGAATTACGTAGCGAAGTTTCTTCTCTTCGATGTCGTGACGGTCAGCCAGTTCAAGTGCTTCATCGGACAGGCGCAGCAACCCTTTGATATAGCTGAACTGTCCGCGCTTGATCCTACCCATCGCGCTCAAGATCATGTCGGTGTACTCACGTTTCGACCGCAGATCGAGATCGAGCGCTTGACGGTAGAAGTCGTTCCCAATTGCATAAGCTGGGATTTGGTACCCATGCACGGTTAGGAGCAGCAGGGCAGCTTGTCGAGCTAAGGCAACTGCGGTTAACCCGGAGCGAGCTGTGTTTTCTTTCGCCTGCCGGAAAACGGATGACTGCCGTTCGGGGATGATTATGCAGGGGATCATGCCATCGCCAGTATAGTTGGGGATGAAATCGCGGAGTAACCATGTCGCCCAATAGCGGCGCTCGCCCGTCTCAATCCGAAACAGCCTCGTTATACCTTGGGAGACATCCACAACGGTGAGCGGATTCACTTGACCGTCGTCGCGGATGGTCACCGCGAGATTGACCAGATCGTGCAACAGTTGTTCTTCGGGCGACAGGTTAACTGCGGTTTCTTCTTCGTGCTCGTCGTCCGCCTTGGGCAGCAGTTCGAGCACACTGTTGAACGGTCGGCCCCGCTGGCGCGCGGCGATCTGCACAATCTGCACCAGTTCGCGCAGTGCCTGCGTTGGCGTGACGTGGTTGTTGTGGAAACGGAGGTGAATAGCCTCTGGCAATACACGCCGCGGTTGCACCGGATCGGGGCGCACCATTTCCAGCAACAAACGCTCGACGCGGATGCTGTTATCTTGAAATGTCGCCTGACCGTCACCCATTAAATCAGTGGTTACCGAGGCCAGCAGTTCATCGATCCGGTTCGTGTTCCCCTTCCCCATCACGCACCCACCTTTGCCATGTAGCGCACCAGCGAACCAACAACTTGAATATAGGCACGACTAGCGGACGAGCGCGGATTGTAGGTGAAGAGACTCTGGTGGTTATGATGAGCATACGAGACCGCCTCGTTGACCGGGATCACGCCGAGCACCAGCTTGCCCAACACGGGATGCGCATTGATCTCGGATAATAAGTGATTGTGTCCGCGCACCCGGGTATCCATCTTGGTGACCAGCAGACCGCTCACGCGCAGGTTGGGATGCCGCCAGGCATCGCGAATGTCGTTGATCTTCTGGATGACACTGGTCAACCCGACCGTTTCCAGATAGCGCGGTTCAACCGGCACAATGGCATCCGTCGCCGCCAGTAAGCCCATCTCAGTTAGCAAGGAGAAGGAAGGGCGAGTGTCGATGACGACCGCCGCATACTGTCCTGCGATCTTGCTCAGCGGATCGGCGAGGCGATACGGCGCGCCAGCCACACCCATCAACCCCCGCTCCGCGCCTTCGAGCATTGGTGACGCCGGTAGCACATGGAGGTCTTCGTCCCACTGGCTCTGCACGATACAGTTCATAAGCGTCTGCGGCGCAGTCTGCCGATCCGCCATCAGGACGGTGTAGAGGCTGTCGTCCGCGCCATAGTCCTTGCGACCGGTCGTAACCAGCGAGGCATGCCCCTGTGAATCGGTATCAATCAGCAGCACGCGGCAGTTGGACGCATTGGCGCGCTTCAGCACCTGGGTAATGCCGAGCGCGATGTTGGTGGCAGATGTGCTTTTACCCACGCCCCTTTTGTGATTGGTGAAAACGAAACTGCGAGTCATGGCCATGTCCTCTCACACCCCAACCATTGGCAATTTCGCTGTCGCGGGCAAGGACCTCGCGGAGCTGTGGTACAGTGGTGTCCGGAAGTCTTGCTGGCACGGGCAGCGAGCTTCAAGATGACTGGGGGAGGACGGTTCCCTCTCCCACTCACCGTTCAAGCCGAATTACTCTAGGGTTGAGAGGCGCACCAGTTGTGCGTGGTATGGAGACTCAATACGTTGGAGGAAAATCGACCGATTTAGGCCGCAAGAAGGTTCGGATAAGTTCCTGTCTTTCCCGCTTCGCGGATCAGATGCCAGAGAACCGGTAAAGGTTCAACGGCGACGATCTCACCATGACGGATATACACCGTCTTCACCAGACGCTGCAAGATGAGTTTCTTCTCTTGCAGCGTTGCTTTTTTCCAGACCGGACGCAAAGTCGTGATCAACTCCGCGACGGTCGTTAGCTCAGACACACTCACGCCGCCAATCCTTGCCATCGCATCCAACTGCGCGCGCAGCTCTGCACGCTGCTCCAAGTATTCTTCCTGTGAAATATCGGCAAGTCTGAACAGTAACGCGAGATTGTCCAACTGCTTTTGGATTTTTGCCCGCTGGCGTTCGGCACTCATGTCAACAGCCACAGGCATGGCAGCGCGTCTATGTAGCCGTGCCCGCATATCATCCGAAAATTCCCAACTGCACAGCCAATCGCCAATCACAGCCTCCAGTTCCTCCGCACTGGCTGACTTGACCACTTCGCGGCACTGATGCCCTTTTTCCCGTGCTGGGTCACGATAAACAGGATTTCCGCGAAGCACATGTCCGTACAGAGCGGTACCACATTCTAGGCAATACAGCAGCCCGCCGAGCGGGTAAATTCGCCGTGCATTGTGTGGCGTCACGTTATGTTTGGCGGCGCGCCGTGCACGTGCGTTCTGGCAATCATCAAACATTGCTTGGCTAATTAGCGGTTCGTGGGCGTGTAGGGTGCGAAAACCGTATCCTCACGGGAAAGCTAGGCGACACGGCGATAATCGTGGATGAGACCATGCAAAATATCGCGCCGTTCGATCTGCCCTTGAGGAGTTTGAAATCGGCAGCGGGATCGGGGTGCGTTGTTCGATCCCCTGATGCGGGCGACCGCAATTGTAATAGTCAAGATACTCCGTAAGGACGTAGTGGAGGTGCCGCTGATCGAGAACAATAAGCCGGTCAAGGCATTCTTCGCGGACAGAACGGATCCAGCGCTCGGCAAATGCGTTGGCTTTCGGTGCGCGTACCGGTGTTTTGATGACCTCGATCGCTTCGGTTTCGAAAATTGCGTTGAAGACGGGCGTGTACTTGCTATCGCGATCGCGGATCAAGTAGCGTGCCGGATAGCCGGACTCCTCAAGCTGCCAGAGAACGTTTCGTGCTTGCTGGTTGACCCACGCGGAGGTCGGGTGTGCCGTAATGCCTGCGAGATGCACGCGCCGCGTTCCGCCATCAATGAAGAAGAACACATAGAGGGTCTGCAAGCGGAGCGTTTCCACGGTGAAGAAATCGCACGCTAGGAGTTGGTGGCGGTAGTGTTTTAGAAATGTCCGCCATGAGGTTGCTCGACGTTGCCGCTCTGGGGCGGGAGGAATGTTGTGCCGACGCAGGATGTCACGGAGGGTCGTTTCGCCGACCGTCACTCCCAGTTTTTTCAACTCTCCATGTAGTTTACCACCACCCCAACCGTTCTCGCGTACGAGGCGCAAGATCAACGCTTCCACCTCGGCATCGGTTCTTGGACGTCCACCTCGATTTCTCGGTGAGGCGTACGTCCATTTCTTTCGCACCAAATCGCGATGCCAGCGCAATACAGTATCTGGTTGGAACAGCAGCAGGAAGTTGCTGAGCCGTTCTTGTACAGGTTGCGCCGCCTGTTTGAGCTGCGCGACGAGGGCAGCGAACAGCAGTTTCTCGAAGCGCGAGAGAGTCGGTGCACGTTTCTGCCGACGGCGAACAACGGCGAGTTGCTGGCGCAGGAATAGGATTTCGAGGTCTTTCTGATCGAGCGGTTGCCGCACAATGCGTACGATATCGAGTAGGAAGGCAAGGAGTTGATAAAGGGAGTGCCAGAACATGAAGAGCAGTGACCAATTCGAGCGATGAAAGGCGATATCTTACCAGAGGAGATCGGTTTTTGGTCGAGCATACATGAGAACGGATAGGGTTTTCGCACCCTACAGGGTGGATAAGCCGACAAATCCATACCGACTACAATAAGTCCCTTTTCTCGGACTTATGACATGAGTCGGAGAATAATTCTCCCAAGACGCTTCTAGGTAACCAGCCCGGATTCGTGTCTTCGTGGTTACTGTCAGTAAGTATCGGCGAGTGAACGCACAATCAACTGTGCGTCTAAAGCCGCAGGCGTGATGGGCCGCGTTGGTGTAAGTTCCACCGTCCGCGTTTCCCCAGCGCGTAGGTGGAAAAAGTTATCCGTGAACTTAACTTGTCCGTCCTGCGCCGCGCACCACACCCACAACGCGGCTTTCTCGGCGCGGACTTGCAGCGTATAGTGCCCATCATCGTTTGCCTCCAGCGTCGTCGATAGCTGCGGGTCGACGAGTTTGAGGTGTTTGGGCCGCGTGAACAGCACGAGATTCTCGGTGACGATCTCCACGCCGACGCGCAATTTGAGCCAAACCAGGGCATCCCGCACGCCGGCCTGAGCCAGTGCTGCGTGTAGATCTAGCGTATGCACCAGCGCGCTGCCCCGGAGCGGCGTCGTCACCACCACCTCGCCGTCTTCGATGAGATTACCGGCCGCCGTAGTCAGGGCCCATTCAACCAACCCGGTGCGCGTATGACCAAGATCGTTGGTGACGTGAATGTCGACTGTCCCCTGCTCGGGATGTTCGACGCCCGAAATGAGGATCGGCGCGTAGAAGCGTTTGGCCAGATAGTGCAGCGCCTTCCAGCGACCGTGATAATCGAGGGAGGCCCAGCTCGGCGCTTCCCAGCAGTCGTTCAACTGCCAATAGAGCGTGCCCATCGTGCGGGGCATATTGCGCCGCCAGTGCTCGATGCCGTACTGCATGCCGATCCTGCAAAATCTGGCTCAGCCACAGCGCTTCCTCGTAGCCGCGCGGCAGACGAAACCAGTCCAGCAGGTACTGCATAATCGTCGTGTTGCCGATGCCGCTGCGCTGGCGGTATTCCATCACGTAGCTGGTGATATTGCGATCTTCCGGGAGCGTGACACCCTGCATCGTCGCCGGTTCAGGGAAGGATTGAAAGCCAAACTCGCTGATGAAGCGATGCTGCGCCGTGCGATACCATTCAAACGGCTGTTTGCCGTGCCACACTTCCCACAAATGCGCGTCGCCATTGGTCGGGTTATTAGTGTTCCGCCGCTCGCCCTGTGAGCTGTGCGGACTCGAGGGCCAGTAAGCCGTTAGCGGGTCGAACTGCTGCACCGCGTGTGGAATGACTTCATCGTACAGGGCGCTGTAGTCCGTCCAGCTCATGGTTTTGTCGGTCCACGTATCGCCCACCAAGCCGGACTCGATCTCGTTATTGCCACACCACAGCGCGAGACAGGCATGATGCCGCAGCCGCCGCACATTCTCCGCCGCTTCGACGCTCACATTCGCGCGAAAATCAGCGTCAAACCCGGGATGCGTCGCGCAGGCGAACATAAAATCCTGCCACACCGCAACCCCGTACTGATCGCACAGCGCGTAGAAATCGTCGGCTTCGTAATAGCCCCCGCCCCACACGCGCAGCATATTCATATTGGCGTCGACCGCGGAGCGAATCAGATCCTTGTAGCGGTCGTAGGTCATGCGCGCCGGGAAGACATCGGCGGGAATCCAGTTCGCGCCTTTGGCAAAGAACGGCACGCCGTTGATCACAAACTGGAACGACTCGCCCCACTCGTCGGCATGACGATCCAGTGTGAGCGTGCGCAAGCCGATACGCTTTTCGCTGGTATCCTGATAGGAGCGGTCAGCACCGAATAAATCGACGGTGACGGTGTACAGGGGCTGTTCGCCCATCCCGTTGATCCACCATAACTGGGGATCAGTGATGGTGAGGCGCGCTGTCGCGGTCTTCCCGCTGATTGGGACCTCACTGCCAGTCAGCGGCTCGTCACCCGTCCCGGACCACACGTTGATCTTCACGAAGTCACCCGGGGAGCAGCCATCTGCCACGGCAGTAATGGCCAGTTCGACCTGTCCATCCGCGTGCGCTTGCTGAATCTGCACATCGGTGAGGCGCGCGGCATAGCCCACCAGCCGAATATCGCGCCAGATCCCACTGGTCACCACGCGCGGTCCCCAATCCCAACCAAAATTGCAGGGTTCTTTGCGCAGCCAGCCGCCACCATGCACTTTGTCCGGCCCGATCCAAGCGGGCAGCGTGCGCTCTTGGTCGCGTTTCCACAGATAGTGCATCGGCGACGCGAAGTGGATGACGAGGGTATTGTCGCCCACCTGCAGCAGAGATTTGACATCGTATTCCCACGTACGGAACATGTTGTCCGCCGTGCCGAGGCACACATCATTCAGTGTGAGCGTCGTCAGCGTGTCAAGCCCGGCACACACCAGGTGTACACACGGCTGATCGAGTAGTTCCGGCGACATGGTGAACGTGCGGCGATACTGCCAATCGGTCTCGCCAATCCACAGCAGTTCGCCTTCGTGATCGCGATACAGCGGATCGGGAATCGCCCCCGCGCGCAGCAGGTCGAGGTGGACGCACCCCGGCACCTGAGCGGGTAACCACTCGCCAGTCCCAACACGGTTCAGTTCCCAAGCGCCATTCAGTGACAGGTGCTGGATCACGATCACTCCATTTCGTTACATCCGGTTCAAGTGCGCCGTTTCGGTGGCGCGACCGACTGCCGCTGGATCAAATCGATGGGCAGCACCGTCACCAGCGGCGGGGTCTCCGGGTTTTCGACCGCGCTCATGATCTGCCGCACGGCCAACGCGCCCATCTGTTCAGGATGCGTCCGCATCGCCGTCACATGCGGGGTGACGAGCGACGCCATATGCGAATCTTCCCCGATGATCGAAACGTCTTCAGGCACACGCAGTCCGGCTTCATTGAGCGCCCGAATTGCCCCCACAGCGACCAAATCACTCGCACAGAACAAAGCTGTGAACGCAATGCCATTGTCGAGCAAATGCTTGCAGGCGGCGTAGCCATCGTTCACATACAGCGCTCCCGCCCCCGTCAGCAGCAGATCCTCAAAGGGTAGCCCCGCGTCCCGCATCGCCTGCGCATAACCGAGCGCGCGACATTCAATCGAGTAGATCGGCGTGCCGCGCGGGCTGCGCACGGTGTTGCCGATGAAGGCGATCCGCTCATGACCGAGATCAAGCAGGTACTTGATGATCTGATACACGCCTTCGTAGTCGTCAGAAATAACCGCGTTGAGCGTGGTCCCACGCACCCGGCTGTCCACCAGCACAAACTGAATGTGCAAGTCCTCTAAGGCAGCCACGATCTCTGGGTCCCCATCACCGACCAGCAGTACCGACCGCAGCCCCATTTCGTTGAGCGCTGTGCGTAAACGGTCCGGGGAGTCGATCAAATCGCCAATCGCCCGGTACAGGATTTTGATCCCGTGGCGAGTCGCTTCCGCCTCCACGCCGCGCAAAATGCGAATCCAGAAATTCTGCTCGCCAGCATCGACCCCGGCGGTCAGCAGAAAGCCCAGTTCGGAAACAGTGCGGTTTTCCGGCTGCGCTTTGCTCCGCGCCGACTTACTAGCGAAGTAGCCCAGCTCAGTCGCCGCCTTCAGCACACGCTGCCGGTTCTCTTCGGTGACAGCCGGATGATTATTCAAGACACGCGACACCGTACCATGCGATACGTTGGCGGCGCGGGCAATGTCGCGCACGGTGACAGAGGAACCCATAAGTAACTCCTAAAATGAGCACATTCCCTCGACTCTGGACCGATGAGCGCTGAGAACGTTCCTGCACACCAGAGTCGAAATAATAAGTATAGCCAAACCCCGACACCTCACCACCTAGCCTAGCACCAATGGACACAGATGGACAAAAATCATACATCATCCATCACATTTGTCCATTTCTATGTAATCAGAACTGCTTGGTTTCGGCTGCCTTCATTCATTTTCAGCTTTTTCGAGTCTATTGACAGCCAAAATGAATCGTCGTAGATTCAGTCTAATGGATATTTTAGATTTGTCCATTAGACAAATTCCATTTTTCGAGGAGACTCTTATGCAGATCAGTAAACTCCGTTCCCTGTTCATCGTCACCCTGCTCGTTGGTCTGATGCTCGTGCTGGGTGGCACGCTGGTCAGTGCGCAGGCTGCCGTGCAGATTTGGGTTCCGTGGGGTGGGGCCGATGGCGACTACTACGCCGCCGCCGCCGCCGAGTACAGTGCCGCCACTGGCGTTCCGATTGAAGTGACTGTCGTCAGCGGTGCAGGCATCGCAGGCGAAAGCGCGGGCCGGTTGGCGACCGCCGTCAACAGCGGCGAAGCACCGGACGCCGTGATTTACTGGGGTGCGGGCGATATCCCCGGGCTCGTCACCGCGGGCACGATCCAGCCCCTCGCGCAGGAACAGTTGGACGCCGTCGGCATCACCCCCGATATCTTCCTGTCCGAAAACGTGTGGGCCGCTGGTCAGTATGATGGTCAGGTCTACGCCCTGCCCCAGTTGATGTATAACCGTGTTTTCTACTGGAACAAGGATCTTTTCGCCGCCGCTGGACTCGACCCCGAAGTGCCGCCGACGACGCTCGAAGAACTCGACGCGATGGCGCAGCAGTTGACCACGTTTGCCGCCGATGGCAGCATCGACGTGCTCGGCTTCCTGCCGTGGGCAGGTCAGGGCTACCCGGATGTGTGGACGGCGATTTTCGGCGGTTCATTCTGGGATGCCGACGCGCAGGCGATCAACCTCCAGAACCCAGCGCTCACCTCGGTCGTGCAGTGGTATGCCTCGTACGTTGAACAGTACGGCGCGGACGCGCTCACGAATTGGTCGGGCACGGTCGGTGAACTCGGCCAGTCGTCGGGCGGTGAACCTTTCGTCCTCGGCAAGCTGGCGATGGAAATCAACGGCAACTGGCACATCAATTTCGTGCGTCAGTTCAACCCGGAGCTCAACTTCGGCGTCGCGCCCATCCCACAGGCCCCCGGTGGCCAACCCAACGCGACGATGGTCGGCGCGAACATCTGGCTGTTCCCCTATGGCGCGGCGCAGGTTGACGAAGCCCTCAAGTTCATCGCGTGGCTGTATGAGCCGGAACGCGCCGCTGCCAACGCCGACGCGCTCGCGAACATCTCGCACATTGCGGCGGGTGCGGCTGCCCAGACGCTCAACGATGACACCTTCTTCGCCATTTCGATTGACCTCGCGTCCAGCCCCGCGGCTGTGTTCGCCCCGATTTTCCCGAATGGCAACCTGGTCGGCAACGCGCTCAACCCGCAGATCGACCTCGTCAAGCTCGGGCAGGCGACGCCGGAAGATGCGCTGGCTCAAGCGCAAGCCGATCTCGAATTCGCCATTCTGCAAGGTGGCGGCTGATCGGCCTTTAGCAGTGAACAAACAGCTCTAGCGACCGCCTCATCTCGGGTTCCCGCCCGGGTGAGGCGGTTTCATCCACAGAGATGCGTTTATTTCTGAAATAGCTTGTGAACAGGAAGTAATAGAGATGGTTCATGCGACGACTGGTCAGGCTTCACCGGCGCGGTTCTCCCTCCGCTTACTGCCGGAAAACCCCGTAGCGCGGCGGCGGTTGTTCATCGGTCTGGCGTTCATCACGCCGTGGCTGATCGGGTTTCTGGTCTTCATTCTGTACCCCTTCCTCGCCTCGATCTATTTCTCGATGACAGCCTATCATCTGCGGCCCAACGAAGTTCCCGAATGGGTCGGTCTGCAGAACTATCAACTGCTGTTCTCCATGGATCGCAAATTCCCGATCGCCATCATGAACACGGTGATCTACACGCTCATGGCCGCGCCAATCGGCATGATCCTCGCGCTCGGCCTCGCCCTGCTCTACCATCAAAATGTGTTTGGCCGTTCGTTGATGCGCGCGCTGATCTACGTGCCATTGATTGTGCCACCGGTCGCCAGCAGCATCCTCTGGATGTGGATTTTCAACCCGCAGATCGGTCTGCTCAACAGCCTGCTCGCCGTCATAGGCATTCAAGGGCCGGCGTGGCTCAATGATCCAGACTGGGTGAAAGCGGCACTGGTCATCATGGCCCAGTGGGGTGTCGGCGGTAACGTGATTCTGCTGCTGGCCGCGCTTGCCGACGTGCCGCGTCAGCTCTACGAGGCCGCTGAAATCGATGGCGCCGGGACATGGAGTAAATTCCGCAACGTCACGATCCCCATGATCTCGCCAACCCTGCTGTTCATCGGCATCATGAACGTGATCTACAGTCTCCAGTATTTCACCGAAGCCTATATCGTCTCAGGCGGGTCAGGTGGCCCGGCCAACGCCACGCTGTTCTACTCGCTCTACCTGTTCCAGCAAGCGTTTGTGAGCTTCAACATGGGTTACGCCTCGGCGATGGCGTGGATTCTGTTCATCGTGTCGCTGATCGTCACCGTCATCATCTTCCGGGTATCCTCGAATCGAGTGACTTATGACCGCGTCTAATGCCGCGCTCAATGCGCCTCTGAATTTCAGATCGGTTACCACGCGGAAAACCATCACCAAAGGCTGGTGGTTTCTCCTCGCGTGCGTGGTGACCGCCGCGTTTTCGCTGCCGCTCTACTGGTTGGTGATCACGGCGCTCAAGAGCGACGTTGAGGTCTTCCGCAACCCGCCAACGTGGTTCCCCTCGGTCGTCATGTGGCAGAACTTCCCCGACGCCGTTGCGGAAATCCCGTTCGTCAAGTACGTCACCAATTCGATGATTTACGCCACCCTCTCGTGTTTGGGCGCGGCCTTCTCTTCAACGCTCGTCGCGTATGGCTTCTCGAAGGTGCAGTGGCGCGGGCGCAACCTGGTCTTTGGGCTGGTGCTGGCGACGATGTTCCTGCCGGGGCAAGTGACCATGATCCCGACCTATATGGTTTGGCGCACGCTCAACCTGACCGGGACGATGTGGCCGCTCATCATTCCGAGTTTTCTGGGCAACGCCTATTACATCTTCCTCATGCGCCAGTTCATGCGCACCGTACCGGACGAACTGATCGACGCTGCCCGCATCGATGGATGCAGCGAGTTCGGCGTGCTACGGCGCATCATGCTGCCGCTCATCCGCCCCGCATTGGTGTTCGTCGTGCTCCAGCAGTTCCTCGGCGCATGGAAAGATTTCTTCGGCCCGCTGATCTACTTGCAGCGACAGGATCAGTTCACACTCTCGCTCGGTTTGCAGCAATTCCAGAGCGCCCACAACACGGATTACGCCCTGTTGATGGCCTGTTCGGCACTGTTCACGATTCCGCTGCTCGTGCTGTTCTTCTTTGGCCAGCGCTACTTCATCGAAGGCGTGACGCTGACGGGCTTGAAGGGGTAAGTCATGGCCGTTCAGCGCGCACCTGTGATCATCAAACCAAACGAACCCACCTTCGTCACCGCCCGCGACGGCAAACTGTGGCTGGAGGGCAGCGAGTATCGCTTTCTCGGTTTCGCCCTGCCCAACCTGCACCAGAACGAGAATCAGGTGCATCCCGACTATTCCAACCGTTTTCCGGACGAGTTCGAGATCCGCGACCTGCTGCTTTCGCTCGCGCAGATGGGCTGCCGCGTCGCGCGCATCTTCTGTCTGTCGCTCCACGCCGACATCGACGGCGACCTGCCGGTCTACGTGAACGCGGTCGGACAGTACAACGAAGACGCGTTCCGCACACTCGACAAAGTCTTTCAACTGGCCAACGAATACGGCATTCGCCTGATCTTCCCGTTTATCGACTCGCACAGCTTCCCCGGCTGGCGCGGCGTCGACGAATGGGCGGGCTGGAAAGGTCGAACTGGCGCTGAGTTCTGGACCGATCCGCTGTTCAAATCGGAATACCAAGCCCTACTCTACGACGTATTGCATCGGCGCAATGTCTATACCGGCACGCTCTACAAAGATGAACCCGCCGTCCTCGCATGGCAGTTGGGCAACGAGCTTGATAGTTGGGCGCAGGATCGCGGCTTGGATACGCAGGCATGGCTGCCCACGCTCACGACTTGGTCGATTGAGATGGCGCGCTTTCTCAAGAGCATCGACGCGAATCATCTGGTGATGGAAGCGGGCGGCAACCGCGACGCTTTCCTCACCGAACCCGCCATCGACGTGCTCAGCGATCACTATTACGAGTATTGGAGCCGAGTTTTTGGTCGTCCGTATGACTTGCGCGAGCAAAATCAGCGGGCATTGGCCCAAATCGCAGGGCGCAAACCCCTAATCGCCGATGAGTTCGGCATGGGCGAATACGCCAACCTCACCAATCTAATCGAGTCGATACTTGAGAACGGCACTTCGGGGGCGCTGCTGTGGAGTCTGCGCGGACATCGCCGTGATGGTGGCTTCTACTATCACAATGAGAACGGCAGCCACTATAACTCGTACCACTGGCCGGGCTTTCCCCTCGGCAACAGCTACGACGAATCCCCACTGCTCCAGCTCATGCGCCAACAGGCGTTTGCCATCCGCGGGCTGCCAGAGCCACCCGTCGAGCCACCCACTGAAGCCCCTATGTGGACAGCGCCCGCTACTCCGGACGGGTTAAACTGGCGGGGCGTCACCGGAGCGAGCCACTATCGCATTGAACGGGCGGAACAACCTGCTGGCGATTGGCTCGTTGTCGGCGAACAAGTGGTCGACGTAGTCATTCAGGACGTGCAGCCCTACGAAGCGTCGGGCGACGCTGTGCCGCCCGTGCTGTTTCGCGATCGAACAGCACTGCCCGGGATCAGCTATGCCTATCGCATCCGTGCCGAAAACGCCGCCGGCGTCGGCCCGTGGTCGTTCAACTGGTACGTAGGCTAGTGAGTGATTTATGGCGCGTGACCTGCCCTTAGGCCGCATCCCGTTCGGCGCGTGTATGGTGCGAAAACCACATCCGCACGGGAAAACTAGGCGACGCGGCGATAATCGTGGATGAGACCGTGCAAAATATCGCGCCGTTCGATCTGTCCCCGAGGGTTTGAAATCGGCAGCGGGATCGGGGTGCGTTGTTCGATCCCCTGATGCGGGCGGGCACAATTGTAATAGTCAAGATACCCGGTAAGGACGTAGTGGAGGTGCCGCTGATCAAGGATGATGAGCCGGTCAAGGCATTCTTCGCGGACAGAGCGGATCCAACGCTCGGCAAACGCGTTGGCTTTCGGGGCACGTACCGGTGTTTTGATGACGTCGATCCCTTCGGTTTCGAAGATGGCGTTGAAGCCGTGCACATACTTGCTATCACGATCGCGGATCAAGTAGCGTGCCGGATAACCTGACTCCTCAAGCTGCCAGAGAAAATTTCGTGCTTGCTGATTGACCCAAGCGGAGGTCGGGTGTGCCGTGATGCCTGCGAGCTGCACGCGGCGGGTTCCGACTTCCATGAAGAAGAACACGTAGAGGGTCTGCAAGCGGAGCGTTTCAACGGTGAAGAAATCGCACGCGAGGAGTTGGTGACGATAGTGTTTTAGAAATGTACGCCATGAGGTGGCTCGACGTTGCCGTTCTGGGGCGGGAGGAATGCCGTGCCGCCGTAGGATATCACGAAGGGTCGTTTCGCCAATGGTCACCCCCAGCTTTTTCAACTCTCCGTGCAATTTGCCGCCACCCCAACCGTTCTCGCGTGCGAGGCGCAAGATCAACCCTTCCACCTCCGCATCGGTTCTGGGGCGTCCTCCTCGGTTTCTCGCGGAGGAATACGTCCATTTCTTGCGCACGAGGTCACGGTGCCACCGCATCAGGGTGTCTGGTTGGAACAGCAGCAGGAAAGTACTCAGTTGCTCGCGAACGGGCTGCCCCGTCTGTTTGAGACGGGTAACGAGGGTGGCGAACAAGAACTTTTCGACAGGCGAGAGCGACGGTCCCCGTTTCTGACGACGGCGAACAACGGCAAGCTGTTGGCGCAGGAACAGGATTTCGAGATCTTTCTGATCGAGTGGTTGCCGAACAACATGCAGAACGTCGAGCAGAAAGGCTGTGAGCTGGTGAAGCGAATACCAAAACATGGAGTGCGATGACCAAGTTGAGAGATTGGAACGGCTATTTTAACAAACGAAATCCCTTCTTGGTCGAGAGCAGCTGAGACTGAATAGGGTTTTCGCACCATACAGTATGGTCTGGCCGTCGGTCTCAATTCGTGCATGCCACTTGTCATGCTGGTAGGTCACGCCTTTGAAACCGGTCGAATTGTTCTTGAATACGCCCCGATTCCACGAGTTCTGCTGTGGGGTGAGCAGGCGCAAGTTGGCCCGCGTATTGTTCAGCTTGTCCCGGTCAATGTGATCGACTACCAGCGGACGCGTGGGCAGCATGATGTCGCAATGCATAGAAATCAAGAGCTCTTTGCCGGAAACCGTGAAACTGCGTACGGCGTAGCCTTTGGAGCTGAGCCGCCAGCGCCAGAGGTTGAGCCACACAAAGTCGGCATCATCGACCAACGCAAATTGGCCTTTGGTCAGGGGAATAGATTGGGTCATGGGGATTGTTCCTTGAGGGAATTGAGACTTAAATTGCGGAGAACTAAAGGGGATTGAAATACCACGACTACAGAAGTCTGCAATCGGAGTTTCGTTCAGGACTATTCTAGCAGTGGATTAAATGTAAGTCGCCTAGTTCAGGGACTAATTTCTCGAACGAGCTTGCCTATCGTTCGAGAATCTGTTCAAGATGTCGACACCTCACTTGGTGATGATACTCGTAAGCATGTCATACCACTTTTGCAGGTTATGTCGCTGCACAAGTTCCTCTGTCCGTTGAAGATGAAATGAGGCCATGTTGGTATCGCCAAGGCGTTCGTAGAAACGAGATTGGCACAGACGAGCACGAACTTCATGAGAAACAATACCGAGATCGATGGTGCGGATCAGTCCGTCGGAGATTTGCGACTTTACCTCGGATGTCGGGCCATCAATCATTAGCAGCGCATATCCCCAAGGCTCTGCGAGGAAGTGCTGCTAAATGGCACGCCGAATTGTGCCAACCAGCGATCCAAGAAACGCCCCGCCTGAGCAAAATGCTCAGCAGCTTTGGCATAATCCTTGTGACCGACTAGTTCTGCATAGCCCAAGGCTTCTTGTCGTGTCCCCTCAATCCATTCAATGTCGGCAGTCACAGACTCGCACTCTTGGAGAAATCCTGTAATCGTCTCCTGATCTTGCGATGATCCAGAATGACAGGCAATCATTGCCTGAATCGCTCGAATCATGACACTGGCATCCCGAATGCCGATTGCGGATTGGCGTTCGTCACTGGGGGTCGCAGTGTCAAGAATCGTCAGCGCCTGTTTGGTATATTGCAGAGCGCGTTCAATATTGCCAGAGACCATACTGGGGATGGCACACCCATCCCCCATATAGAGAGCTTCCTCAACTGCTCCCAGATAGCCGTCATAGATACCAGTCTGTTGACTGCTGAGACTAGTCAACCGGATCTTGTAGAAACCGTCGATATACCATCCATGCATGGAATAGCGGATGAGTTCCGAAATGCAGGGGATGTCCGCCTTATCAATGCCCATCTCAAAATACGCTCTACAATCATGCTAGATCGACTGAGGAGACGGCGACGCTGATCGACATTGATGCTGGTATCAAAGGCTATCTTCAGCGGACCTGAATAGATATGCCAGTTCGTCCCACGATCCAGCACATAGTTTTCTAGCTGGGCTACGAGGTCTTCAGCAGCAGCTTTGACCTCATGGACGCCGCGTGACAGACGGTCGATGAAAAGAAGCTCGGGCACGCGGTATGGTGCAATTCGTTCACAAGTTGCGACAATTGCAGCAGCAGTCTTGGGCGCAATCTGCGTATGTTTTCCCCTGCGCCAATTACGAGTAGTGCTTTCCGACACGTCGAATCGTTGTGCCATTACCCGATCCGTTTGCAGCAAGCTTGCGCCTGCCTTCAGGTCCTGCGTGTCATAGAGCACCGCCGCTAAAGTGTCGTAGAAACGCCGCGCAAGAGCCATCTTACCACCCTAACTGCTCAAGAAATCCATTTGCTGTCATCATAGCACCCCGTGCAGATGACCAATTCATGCCAATTCATTCATACTTAGCAGATGAAAGACGCGCAGCTCCTCGAAATCAACATCACCGCCAGTTGCCACGAGACGTAATGCGGTCGTATCCAGTTCCCGAGGCAACCGTGCTGCTAACGCATAGCGGTCGTTGACGAACATTTCGACCATATCCTTTTCAATCAGGATGCGCATCTGAATACGGCCTGGTTCCACCGAAACTGGCAGATTCGCATACTGAATGGGAGCAGTCCACAGGGTGCCAATCGAAAGTAGCTGATCGTGCAGATCGATACCTGGCTTCGTAGTGGTCGTTCAAGCGTAAGGCAACAATCCTTGTATCGGTAGAGGGGGTAAAAACAATATCAACATCGACTCGCGCGTCTAAGTCCCCCAGATCAAGCAGGCCATCTCCATCCGACGCACGATAATGGAATCCATCCTCTACTGACCAGCTTCCACTGATAGCGGTCACATGAGTCGTGGCACTGTCAAACAACAGACTACCGCGCACGGCTGCCGCAAACGCGGGTTCAAGCCGCACGCCTAGTTCCCCATTCGGCAATGGGTAGATCTCACGCGGAAATGCGAGATGACCACCCCACGTATAATGACCGTGGGTTTGCTCGGTCGTCAATGGAATCCAGCCGAACAAGAGCCAGCGTTCACCATCAAATCCAACATTCGCCGCCTGCAAATGCTGACCGTCAAGGCTGTCTGTGAGCGCAGCCGTCCAAGGCCCACTCGGAGCGTCACTCATCCAATAGGAAGGTTTACCAACCTCCGTACCCGTGTGGATGCTGGCAAGGAGATACCATTTTTCGTCTATACTGAAAATCTGCGGCACTTCCGGCTCACGCATATTCCCCGTAAAAAACAGATCCCCGCGTCCCTCCCAATGCTCTAGATCAGGCGAAGAGGCGTAACCCACTGCACCATTTGTGGCATCATCATAACCTTTGACTTTGCAGGTCATGACACACCAGTATTGACCCTCCACTTCGTTCCAAAATACGTAGGGATCGCGCTGCTGTGAGTAGCGCGCATACTGAGCGAGGACACGGAAGGAATTCGGCGCAAAACGCCAATCCATCAGGTTGTCGCTCACATGACTGTGCATATTGTTCGCCGTCCAACCGTGATAGGTACGAAAAACTTGATTAATGTCGTCGCGAAATACACCCAAAACAAAATAGGGCGCAATTTCAGGCGACTCGTCAGTAGGTGGTTCGTGGGTGATGGGAACTTGCTGCCAGTGAATCAGATCGGTCGATGTCATCAGCTTGGAATAGAAGCCGGGCGCAAGGTAATACATGTTCCACGTCCCGTCAAAGAAGAATGGGTGAACATCGCCAACGATATGATCTGGATGTATGTAGTGCAGCATCTCTCCATTCCTTAATTGCGTCCCAAGCGGTCTGACAAGTTCTGGCATCATTGAAACCACAGCGCCTACTCCCAGCAGCTTGAGGGCTGCTCTTCGGCTGAGCTTCATTCCGGTACGCCTTTGAGTTCCGTTCGGCTGAATGATGCCGCCCCTTCAGCCACAAAGACCCCAAAATCGCCAGTCCGATGCTCATAACCACGTACGCTCAGAGCGATCTCGTCGTTCACGTAAGCGACAATCACTGTCCCTTCAACAAACATACGCAACTGCACAGGCTTCGCACTGTCGAGCAGCAACGGTCGCTCGATAATCGGCGGCTCATCTCCCGGACGAGGTGAGCGTTCAAACAGAACGCATTGACGCCCCGGTTCGAGGCGCAGCATGTAGTAGTGATCGATTGACTCATCTGAGCGCAGCAAAAGTCCACAGCCGCGCGTATTGTCTGAGAACCGGATGGTTGTTTCGATCAAGCACGAGCCAGGCATGTGTCCCATTCGACACCAAGCAAAGCTGTCGGTTGCTTCGGCGGACGCGTCACCATTATGAAGCGTCCACTCGCCTACTTCTGGCTGAGGGTTGATGGCAATCGTTCGGTTGAAATGCCCGAATAACTCGACTGGAGGACAGACGGTAAGCACGCCATCAGACTGCTGCTGAAGCTCGTGCACCACTAGGTTGCCACCCCAGTTCCAACTCCCCGTATCTTCCTCGTTCGTCCGTGAAGGAATCCACCCGAAGGCAAACCGGCGCATCCCATCTGATGCCGTTTTAGCGGCGTAGAACGCGCGTCCATCGAAGCTATCATTCGTCGGCGCTGTCCACGGCCCTTCCAACGACGTAGACATACGATAGTGCGTGATCATCCGCTCGGAGAAAGTCGAATAGACGAGATACCAGTAATCGCCCATACGGAAGAGATCAGGGCATTCATGCGTGAAATAGAGCCCCGGCTCCCAGAAAGGATCTCGAATTTCCCAATGTATCAGGTCTTTCGAGGCACACAAGACCGTGATCCCACGTCGATTATTCGCGCCGTGTTTGACGCGCGCCGCCAACAGCATCCAATGTTCCTGAGTATCCTCGTTCCAGAAGATAAACGGATCACGCCAGTCATGCAGCTCGTAGCGGTCGGTATCCGCATAGAGAATTGGATTAGCGGGGTCTTTTTCCCAGTGAATCAGGTCTCGACTGGTCGCATGCATGACCGCCTGTTCCGGCTTACCTGCTTTACGAAAATGCGGGTTATGCCCGGTGTAGAAGATGTGAAATAGCCCCTGATGCTCGTAAACACAACCGGTAAAAATGTATAAGTCCTGTTCCAGCTCCGTGCCGCGCGGGATCGCTTCGCCGTGGTCGGTGAAGTGAATGAAATCACGCGTTGACAGGTGAAACCATGGCGTTCCCTCGCCGTGATTCGCTTTGTCACGGTAATCCTTCAGGTAGAACAGGTGATATTCTCCATTCCAATAAAACGGAATGAAGTCTCCCGTCCATCCATCGGTAGGCTTATAGTAGACTGGCATGAATGATTCAACCTTTCCAGTGGGTTCAGCTCGCTGTCGCGCGCTGACCTTCAGGTGTATATAAGTGACAGCGGACAGAATGAGTTGTATCTAGAGTTTGGCTTGTCGGAACAATGCGGCGGCACATGTCCATCACATGTGGGCAGCGATTGGCAAACGGGCAACCAACTCCAACATTCGCTGAGCTAGAGAGTTCGCCTTTGATCGCTGTCGTCGTCGTTTTCAATCCACGTGCCGGATCGGGAACGGCAGAGAGTAGAAGCTGCGTATATGGGTGCTTCGGATTCCGGATCAACTCCTCACTATCAGCCTTCTCCACAATGTATCCTGCATACATCACGACGATTTCTTGGGCAAAGTAACGCGCACTAGCGATATCATGGGTGACGTACAGTACCGCCATGTTGTATTCGGAGCGCAGTTCGTCTAGCAAATTGAGAATGCCGATGCGAATAGACACGTCAAGCATCGACACTGGCTCATCTGCAAGCATGACCTCTGGCTCAACGGCCAGCGCACGAGCGATGGCCACACGCTGGCGCTGGCCACCACTCAATTGATGCGGATATTTCGCGGCGAATTCAGCGGGCGGATTCAGCTTCACTCGGTTGAGCAGTTCGAGCACTTTCTCGTTGAGCTGACGCCGTCCCCGCGCTAGACCATAGATCTTGAGCGGACGGAGCAAATGATGATCGACTCGATGTACAGGATTTAACGAGCTGAACGGATCTTGGAAAATCATCTGTACACGCTTGCGGTAGCGGAGAAGCGCCGATCTGCCCCGCTCATTACGAATACTTTCACCTTTAAACAAGATATCGCCGCCGGAGGGGTCGTGCAGTCTAGCAAGCATGCGCACGATAGTGCTTTTGCCACTACCGCTCTCTCCGACGAGCGCCGTCACGCGACCGCGATAGAGCTGAAGGTCAACGTTTTCGACAGCTCGTACATGCATTTGCGCGAAAGCACTTCCGGAGACAAATACTTTGCTCACGCCACGCAGTTCGAGAATAGGCGTTTCAACGTTCATAAGGCACGCTTTTCTGGGACTAAATGGCACGCTGCACGTTGCGCGTCAGTCACAACCTTAAGCTGTGGACGCACCTGTTCGCACAAGCCAATTTGGGCTAGGTCGCAGCGTGGGTGAAACCGGCATCCGCTAGGCGGCATGACGAGATCGGGAGGAGAGCCGGAAATACCGAGTAAGGGTGAGCGTTCGCCGTACAGAGTTGGGAATGAGCGCATCAATCGCACGGTGTACGGATGTTGAGGAACTTCAAAAATGTGCCGCGATGCGCCAATCTCGACAATTTCACCCGCATACATAACGGCGATTCGGTCAGAGAATTCCCACCAAGAGGGACAAGTCATGGGTGATGAAAAGCACAGAAAAGCCGAACTGCTCGCGTAAATGCTGGATCTCTTCGATAATCTGCCGCTGCACAACTACATCGAGCGCCGTCGTCGGCTCATCCATGATGATGAGTTTTGGGTTGAGCGCAAGCGCAATGGCGATAATTGCGCGTTGCCGCATACCACCGCTCAGTTGATGGGAATAGCTGTCTACCCGCTTGGGGTCAAGTCCGACAGTTTCCAAGAGTTCCATCGCGCGATTGCGAGCTAGGGTTCTCTTGGTCGGACGGTGCGCCTGAATGGCATCGACGATTTGATTGCCGATGGTCATAACCGGATTGAGCGCGTTCATAGCGCTCTGCGAGACAAACGATATTTGTTCCCAGCGCAATGCCTGAAGCGCATAATCGTTGAGGTTGACGACATCACGACCCTCAAACAATATTTGTCCTCCGGTGATATAAGCTGGCGGCTTCAGCAGGCGGATCAGCGCATGAGCTACGGTCGATTTACCGCACCCCGATTCCCCTGCCAGCCCAAGCACTTCACCTGCGCGAATGTCGAAGGAAACACCATCTACAGCCTTTACAACACCGCGACGCGTGCGATATTCAACATGAAGATCGCGCACCGAGAGCAAACTTTCACCCGTAGATGTAGAGATACTTGAACCGACCACTAGCGTTCCTCCTGATCGACGCGCAAGCGCGGATTCGTAATCTCGTCCATCGCGTAGTTCAGCATGGCGAGCGCGAACGCGACCAGGGCGATACATAGACCTGCCGGGACGAATGTCCACCACGCGCCTGTCAACAGACCGCTATTGTTTCCCGCCCAGTACAGAATCGTTCCCCAACTGACCGAGCTGATGTTACCTAATCCAAGAAACTCCAACCCAGCCTGCGCGGCAATTCCGTACGTGATCGACCCGAATAACGCGCCCGCGACGATTGAAGCCATATTGGGGAGGATTTCGACGAACATAACCCGTAGATGGCTATCCCCACTAACGATACACGCAAGCACAAAGTCTTTTTCGCGCACAGACAGCGTTTGTGCGCGGATCACTCGCGCCGTCCACGCCCAACCGGTGAAGGCGAGCGCAAAGATAATCGTCACTTCACCGGGAGGTAGAAAGGCGGCCAGCGCCACCAGTAGCGGCAGCCCCGGTATGATGAGAAACACATTGATCAGCATGGACAGCAAGGTATCAACCCTACCACCGAAATAGCCCGCGGAGATGCCGACAACCGTGGCAAAGAATGAGGTTACCAGTCCAGCCGCGATGCCGACCATCAGGGACCGGCGTGCGCCGTGGACGAGCTGGGTAAAAACATCTTGACCCTGACCTGTTGTGCCCAGTAGATGCTCTGTCGACGGCGCTTGATGCGGCAGCCCAACGAAGTCCAGCGGGCGTCCGGGCGCGATCTGTGGGGCGAAGATCGCCATGAGCCCAAAGACGCTAAGAATAATTAGGCTGATAGCGACCTTGCGATTACGGAGTAGATGCGGCATACGCCGCCGTCTTGACGTTCGTGTTGTGTCGTTTTGGGGCACATTGACCGCGTTTTCCGCCTGTGGAACATGGGGGTCACGAATGCTCATTGCATTTACCTCACCCGAATCCGCGGGTCAAGCCACAGGTAGGCAATGTCTACGATGAAATTGGCAATGAGCACCGCCATCGTAGTCATCAACAGCAGGCCCTGCAGTAGCGGGTAATCGAGATTCTGTACTGCGCTCAGTAGCAGGAAGCCCAAACCCGGATACGAGAACACAATTTCGGTCAAGAGTGCGCCGCTGAGGATGAAACCGATAGAAATACCCAAAGAAGTGACGGCGGGCAGCAATGCATTGCGCGCGGCATAGTTGAACATAATGCGCCGCTGACGCAGCCCTTTCGCTTCAGCGTAAATAACGTAGTCTTCAGACAGCGTCGATACCATGGCGTTACGCATACCAAGCGCCCATCCGCCCACCGAGACGAGCACGATTGTCCCGGCAGGAAGGATCAAATGTCGTATGACACTACCAACGAAGGTCAGATTGAAACCCGGTGAGAGATTATTGGCATAGGCATGTCGCAGTGGGAAGAGATTCAGTTGGAAGCCAAGCACATACAGCGCCACCATCGCCAACCAGAAATAGGGAAACGCACCCACAAAGATCAGCAGCGGCGGCATGACGGAGTCGATCAATCCACCGCGTCGCCACGTCCCGATGATGCCGAGCACATTCCCAACGATAAAACTGATCACCAGCGCTACTGCACCGAGCAGAATTGTCCAGAACAGTCCCATACCGATGACATCCGTCACAGGGCTTGGAAAACGACTAATCGACTTCCCTAAGTCACCTTGCAGAATGTGTCCCAGATATTCAAGATACTGGTTGAAAATGGGTGCATCGCTAAAGCCGAACACGCGCCGCATCGCATCGATTTCCTCCGGGCGAAGCTGGGTCGAGATGCGAGCCATCAAGCGCGCAGCCGGGTCACCGGGCATCAGACGAGGCAAGAAAAAATTGATCGTAATCGATACCCAGATGGCGACAGCATAGAAGCCAACTCGCCTAAGAATAAAACTCATCCCTTGCCTCCAAATCCCGATTTAAGTGCGGTCTCCGCCGGGAGCACGCTCCCGGCGGAGCAGATGATTTTACTGCGAATCGACGGGACGGACGGTCGTCATGACCATGACAGCCGTATTCGCTCGACTGGCAAGGGTTGCATACGGATTGTCTGCACTGGGGAAATCGGTGTAGCGTAGGGTGCTGAATTCACCCCATTCCGGCGATCCGAACAGAGGGGCAACAGGCACGACATCAACGTAAATCTGTTCAATCTGCTGCATGATGTCCATCTGTTCCTTCGGATCAGACGTTGCCGTGAACTGATTGAGCAGATCCGTGGCCTCTTCACTACAACCACGGTGATAATTCTCATTCGTGATTTCGCCAATTGGCATGGTGTGATCGCACGAGAGGACACTGCGATAGTAGTTGTACGGTGTCGGACCAAAGCCACTCCACGAGTGAGCCATCTGGAAATCGCCGCGCTGCTTGCGTTCGATCACCAAACCCCAATCCTGGCCGTTAACGCGCACATCCATCCCGATATCACGTAGGTTCTGCGCAATGACCTGTGACGACGAAACCCAGTCGGTCGATGCGCTACCGACGATGATCTCGAACGACATCGGCGTGCCATCCTCCATCACACGAATACCATCGCTGCCCATCGCGTACCCCGCCTCATCCAGCAGCTGATTCGCTAGTTCAACGTTACGCGTTGTCCACGTATTGGCGGCGACAAAGTCCGCATCTTTCCAGATCGAGAATGCATCGCTCAAACCCGTCCCATCGATGGGCGTGGTGTAGCCCTGCATCGCAATACTGACAACCTGATTCCGATCAATGGCGAGGCTGACTGCGCGACGGACGACAGGATCATCAAAGGGCTTAACTTCGTTGTTCATCAGAAGTTGAGCGGTGAAGGTGGTTGCCGGGAACCAGTAGTTGTAGTGTTCGGGATCACGGTCAATGTAAGTCGTCTGAATTTGCGGGATGAAGATGTCCGCCCAATCGACTTCGCCATTGATGGTAGCCAGAGTCACCTGATCATTGGTTGGGAACGCAGGCCAGCGCAGACCATCGATATAGGGCTTCTCTTCCTGCCAGTAATTCAGGTTGCGGTGCAGTTCATAGACCTGATCTTGGAATACAGCCACTTCAGTAAACGGACCAGTGCCGACTGGTTCTTCGTTCGTCCAATTGGCGGGATCTTCGACGTCCGTCCAGATATGCTCAGGAACAATCACCTGCTGACCAACTTCGTAGATTGCTGGCGAGAAGGGTTCACTCAACTGGAAAACGGCGGTCGTCGCATCAAGCGCTTCCACGCTCGTCAGATAGGGATAGACGCCTTCTCCGAACATTTCGCGTTGTAGAGCAAAAGTGAATGCAACGTCTGCCGCGCTGAATGGTTCACCATCCGACCACACTACGCCTTCGCGTACGTCAAAGGTCAAGGTCAGCCCATCGTCGCTCCATTCGTAACCTGTCGCGAGCCACGGCACAATATCGCCATTGATTGGATTCCAGATGATGAGTCGTTCATAGATGGCTGTTGTCGTGCCATTGAGCGCGTTCGGGGAGAAGGGGTTGAAATTTCGCGTGTACGTCGTGTTACCTTCACGCCCGATAGTCAGAATGTTGAGGTCATCCTGCGCCAATACAGATAGTCCGGACAAACCGACAAGAAGCAGGAGGAGCACGAAAAGGTACAAGCGACGAAATTGTTTACTGTGCAAATTCATTGTCTCTATCTCCATGTATATTTTGGTTCAAACGACGCTATAGGGTATTGTTTGCACCTACGTTGCGCACTCGGCATCTGCTCCCATGTTGGCCTGTACAACACGTAAGCGTTATGTCGATACGCTCCAAAACTCAGGATAATCGAAACTGCTGGGGGGGTAGTACAGTGGGGTAACTGTCCGTTTGGATTGCGAGATGCGGGAGTTGGTCGCAACCAATCAGACAGACTTAAAAAAATCAGAAGCTTGAAATATCGCATGTTCAACTGTAATGGCCGTGAGCCGATTTTTTTGCCGTAGAAAGAGGGGCACTCCAAGACTTGCCTCACAGCCTCACGGGCTGTACCCGGCTGGAATTCTGTGATCCGCCATGCGGGTTCTATAGCTGTCTTCCCCGCTCACGGGAAAAAGGGCTTTCTGACACTCTCAGAAAGCCCTTTTTTCTCTCAGCCGATGTTCGAATCCTGTCTTCCTCTTTGGTCAAAAGGTCTATTTTGGTGTAGTAATGAAGACACTACCACAATAGGATGAGCAGGATTCGCACGTGTGTGAGAAGATTGGAGTTCATCTCTCCTCGCAAACACTAGACGTAAGATTGCGAGCAGATAACTTAAGAGAAACCTGAGCATAAGGTTCCCAGAAACGAGAGGTTGAGCAGTTTATTCGAGTGAACGAGAACATATCAATAGAGCGTGTCGAATTTTTCAATACTAGGGAATGAGCATGAAGCCCAACAGGCGTAAAGCGGATCCTTAATACTACGCATATCTAAACATGAAACTAGTCAGTACATTTATCGAGGCAAGGGTGATCTAATGGCACCAAACCGACTAATGATTGTTGGGGGGTTCCTAGGTTCAGGCAAAACGACACTGCTGACGCAGGCCGCAAAACGATTCGTTAAGCAAGGTTACCGCGTAGGACTTGTGACGAATGATCAGGGGTCAAATCTAGTTGATACGGCGCTCCTAAACAAGCAGGGGTTTCCAGTAGCCGAGGTTGCAGGAAGCTGTTTTTGTTGTGCCTTTAACGACTTACTACAAGCCCTAACGCAACTGCAGAATAAGGTTCAGCCAGACATCATACTAGCGGAGCCTGTTGGAAGTTGTACCGATCTCCTGTCTACCGTGATTCGCCCACTGGAACAACTTTTCCCGGGGCAATTTGAAGTGGCGCCGCTAAGTGTTGTCATCGATGCCAGTCGGGATGTGAGAACTTTTTCCCCGAACGTCGCCTATTTGTACGAATGCCAACTCACCGAAGCCGAAGTCATCTTACTCAACAAAGCGGATCTTGTTGAGCCGGATTCTTTGCTGGAACGCAAGGCTGCTCTTCAAGCACAGTTTCCCCGCAGTCAGGTTTTCACCATCTCGGCGCACTCGGGTTTCGGTATCGATGACTGGATGGGTTTCATGACTGGGAGAACGAGCGCCAGTCTGATGGATATGGAAGTCGATTACGCCCGCTATGCCGATGCCGAAGCTGAATTAGCTTGGCTGAATATGCAGGGAGCTGTGCGCGCATCGGTGCCTTTTTCGGCTCAAGAATGGGCGATGGATTTATTTGCATCGTTGAAGGATAGTCTGCAACCATCATCCATTGCCCACATCAAAGCGCAGATCGTGACTCCAGTAGCAACCTATAAGGTGAGCCTTACCCAGAATGAGAGTGAATTGACGTGGGACCTGACTCGTTCGATTTCCCGTTGAACAGCTTGATTTCATACTAAATGCGCGCGTGAACACTGATCCGGCAACGCTCCATCACGCCGCGCTGCGTAGTATTGAAGTTTCCAGACCCGATCCGCTGTCCCGTTACTATCTCACCCACTTTGAGTGTTTTCGTCCACTGCCCCCGAAGCCAACCTATCGCATTCGCACGGGAGAAAAGTCGTAGATCGCCAAGAGAGCGGCACGCTGCCCATACATTTATGTGAATGCGGGGAATGAGGACTAGATTGAGCCAGAAATTGTAGGTCGCCGCATCGGTGCAGCGATGATGGGTTGACGTGCGTCAGCTTAACCGCAGGATTGAACCAAGCAGTAGCGCGGAAGTCGATCGAACGCTAATTGGTGAAACATGGCGCGTGGTTGAACTGAATCACTTTGGAGTCGAGAAGCGTACCAACGACCTTCGTTATCGTCGGCAGGTTCGTATTCCGCATAAGGTTCAGGCGCGAGTGATACGATCCTGTTGCCGTTGGTTCTTTCGATCATCCGGTTCCCGTGATCGTGGGTTGCTTTAAGTAGTTTGTCAGGCACTAGCCTAACTCGACCTCACAACCCTCTGGAACATTGTAAGTAAGCCTCAGTTGGTCTCCGTCCATGTGCCACGCTACGCTGACGAGTCCGTACGGGGTGGGTACAGTGCCGGATGCCCACTGTAGATTCCAAGTTTTCGGTGCGATACGTATGCGGCGATAGCCGGGTGCGGTCGGTGTTACACCTAATACCTGGGTCGAAAGAAAATAGGCTGGAGCGGCTGACCATCCGTGACACAGACTGCGACTCCAATGGCCACTGCTGACATCGCCCGGAAACGTCTCCCAGAACGTAGTGGCGCCCTTTTCAAGCATGCGATTCCACTGTTCCCGCAGTATTGGAAACGCGTCTTCGGGTCTAGCTTGTTCAAAGAGTGACTGAAGCGTGAAAAATAGGAACCAGGGACTGCCCACAGGCACAACCTCGTCGGGACTTCCGAAACGCGCGTGCCACGGACTGCGGCCCACAAACTGACCGTTTTTGGCTGCCAGCACGAATCTCATGACCGCCGGATAGCGTTCTAGAGACACAGCACCACATAACAATGCCAATGTGTTGGTTGGTTCACTGATCCGCTGTTTGGCACGGAAGTCTGCGAAACTGATGACGGGCAAGCCTTGAAGTTCGTTGCGTTGCTTGTACTGGATATACGCCCATTCATCGCGAACCGTGTCTACGTAACCCTGATACTGCTCCGACCAACCTAAGCGGTTAACAGCGTCACGCAAGCGTTGTGCAAGCCGGCGATGGTGTGACGCTGGTTCTGGTAGATCAAGAATATCTGCCATATTGGCGGCATAGTCGAGGGACTGAGCCATCAACACTGCATTGCTGATCACCTCACCATGACTTTCGTGGTCTTGTGCTGCCCAGTCCACCAAGTTCCAGACGTCTGGCACATCAAACAAGCCACGCTCATTGACGAAGCCCTCACAGCGGCGTAGGCATTCACTGATGTCCCGATAATAGTCTTTCAGTGCGGTTCGATCACCAACATTCTGATATTGTTCCCAAGCCATCCAGATCCAAAGAAACGTCCACATCGGAACTTCGTTGAACCACCCACTTACCACATGTGAGGCGGTCAGATGCGGGCGCATCGTCAGTAGATGCGGCGGTATCACTCTGCTCATTTCGGCAGACAGGGATTGACCAGTCAAGCGTATACACCGGTCGGTGAGATCGTATGCGCCAAACGCGACAGCATTCACAAGCGCACTGTTGCGTGCGTCACCCACCCAGAACACCTGCTCATATGCTGGGCAGTCGACATAGGTGTCAAGCATACACAATTGCACCGTATAGGCGGCGACGTTCCAGATTTTCGTGAGGGTTTCGTCGGAGCAGGTGAAACTCCCTTGGGCTTCGACCGGATAAGTCGATACCAGCGTGCTCACGTAGCGAATATACAGTGGGCGTGTCAGGTTGCGCAGCGTAATCGAAACAAAGCGGTATCCACGCCGCTGGTGGGAAGTGAAGGTTTGCCGGCCCTCACGGCATATATAACGGAAGCTGTTGCGCAGATTCTGAGTCCAGAAAATGCCCGAAGCATCTATTCCTTCGAAGAGGTTTACGTCGAGAGTCGCTCCCGCAGGCGCATTCACTTCAAACTCAACAAAACCGATTACTTCACGACCGAAATCTAGCACCAGGTGGACGTCACCATCCGACTGCGGATTAATAGTTGTCCAGTCACTATTGTCATGCAGCAGAGCCGCGGGTTTAACGCTTGGCGCAGGACGAGCCCCGGGCAAACGTTCACGCGGTGTCGGTGTGTCGATGTCGGCGGAGCAAAAGCCGCCGTCAATGGCATAGAATCTCTGCGAGATAGTTAAAGAGGCGATATCGGGCTGGTGGGCGCTGGCGGGGATGCCAATAAAGGAATCACCCTTCGGAAGGTCATCCAGTGAAGCGACGAACCAACGTTCTTCGACCTCACCAAGCGTCTCGTTTAATGGGGCGATCAGGACCCAAGCCGCATCCCTAACAAACCTTTCAGCCGAGAAGTGCAGTGGCTCATCACACTCAAAGAAGAACGACGGCCACTCGGTATCGCGAGTCATCACGAGATTTGCGCCCGGCTGCAGTGAAAACTCAACGGGCTTTCCGGTCACATCAAGCATCGTGATCCGATCTGCTCGCCGGTCGTTGATGCGCAGCGCCAGCGCTTCATAGTTCGGAAAGCTGTGTACCCGCACTTGGCAAGCACCTGGCGCAAACACCTCGGTAAACAATATCGAGCCTCGCTCACCCGGTGGCGCGCTGCGCAAACCCGTCCGCATATTGCCGTTCAGGGTGCGTAAATCCAAGGTCCACGTGGTACCCACTCGTGGACGTGCGAGTTCAACGGCTTTGACTTGTATGGGGGCGAGCTTATTCTCGCTCAGAAACGGGATTGAGCGCCGCTCAAGCTGAACCCAGGGTTCGCAACCCACCGGGCCGATCTGATTGCATTGAGCCAGTTCGAGGCATCGTATGATCGAGCATCCCAACCGGACAATTCAAGCTGCGCGTCATACTGTTCTTCAAAATCGAGTTGAATGGCGATGCGCGGGGCTCGCGGGTTAAAGGCGAGGCAGGGGGCGGTCTTCCACTGCGCATTCGAAGGACAACGGCTCACATTGCCGTGTGCATCTTCGAGCACAATTTCGCACAGGTATCCCGCTCGACCGCGAATGTACATCATCGTATGGTCACCCAGATAGTTGGCAAGGACTGCCAAGTTGTTGGTTTCACCGGGTATCAGCGTGGGTGTCAGATCATAAACATCGTAGCTGTATGAAAATGGAAAACTTCGAGCGGGTCCACGCCCCATGAAATGCCCGTTGACCGTGCATTCATACCGTGAGTCAGCAGTAATGAGCAGGGTCGCCTTCTTTATGTCATGTGCAACAGAGAAATCGCGGCGGAAGTACCGCCATGCATTCTGTGAAACCGCATCATCCTGTCCCCAGATCCAGCGGGCGGCGGGTGAAAAATCAAGCGAGTCCATTTTCCTCAGTCCTTTACTCACGGGGACAGGCGCCGCCGAGAAAAAGATCAACGCGCAGTCACTACTTCAGCGATGGCGATCATCAGCCATGGTAAGACGACCTGTTTTCGTCGATCAATCGCTGATGGGCGAGATAATCTAGGCATTGTCAACAGATACCGTATCCCTATGAACGTTAAGCAGACAGGTAAGCTGTTGATTGGCAGAGAAACACTTCCCTGCGCTGTGTCATTGATGATGATTTCATACCACCCATCGGCTAGTCCAACTACCCGAAGCTGCACAGAGAACGTTTCCGAGTAGGCCATCGGCAGGTTGTTGAGGGAATTCGCAAGGCTGATTCGAATTGTGCCGTCGGAGATCGAAGTACCACTGAGCACCACCCCATCGACACCGACCGCAAGGTTCTTCTCTGCGTCCAAGTACACGCCACCCAACTGGCGCATGACATCAGCCGCACCACAGAGTCCCGCGACCTCGCCCCAACTCGCGTCGGTGCGCATGGTCGATTGCGGGAAGCCTTCATGATCGATATTTTCCGGTCCGAGACCCAACGGGAAATTGGGAAAGGCGTAGATGTCGTTTTCGATGTGGCGCGAATGATTAATGAGCGTTAATCCTGCGCGTGCCGAAGCAACGCCGCGTTCGATCAAGTCCTGCCGTCCCAACGCCATGCCATAATAAATCAGAATGTCCGCAAATTCGCCCTGACGCGCATCCAACCAGGCCGCGTCGCCATTATCGGTATTCCAGCCCCCAAACGCGTAAGCCGTGACGATATAGTGCGGCTGCCAGACCGCCTGAAAAAATAGAGCGTAGTCCAGCACTTGCTCACCTAACTTGAGGTAGCTTTGGTCGGCGGTTGCGCGGTACAAAGCGGCAAAGCCTTCCGCGGACCAGATCATCGCCAGTGATCCGCGTGGTTCCTGCTGCTGATAGGCGTCATGGAAATCCATCGCTTTGGAACCGCACGAGAAGTAGCACTCGGTATCGAGCCAACGTTGTCGTGGCAAAAGCTCCTGAGCGATGAAACTGGCAAGGCGTTTAGCTGCGTTGAGATAGGTCTCTTCACGCGTTACCTGATAGAGTTCAGCCAAGAACCAAACATGAACGCCGCTCTCGCCATTAAAACGTAAGTGCGCATTTGGCCGTAAGCTCGGGCTGAACCATGCGGGTAAACAGCCGTTTTCGTCAAGGTGGGTCACAATAAAGTCCGCGTACCGCCGGACGTAGGGTAGAATGCGCGGATCAGCTTCGCAGAGGCGCATGTAGCGCAGGAGGTGCGCGGCGGTCTTGCTCATCGAGGCCGTGTGATAGCTCTCACTGTAATCGTTGAAGTAGCGTTCACACAGCAACCCGGTGCGCTGTGGATCAAGAGCCAGAGGGGGCTCCCAATGGTTGTTTTGCCACCGCTGGTCTTGAAAACGATAAATAGTCGGGAACAAACCCTCGTGCTGCGGGGCAGCCAGCGCTAAGTTAAGCCCGCAACGCGCTTTATCAAGTAGGTCCTCATCGTGGAGTCGCTGACGCCACCAGTACAAAGCGACGGCATCACGAACATTATTCCAGAACATCGTATTACCGATGAGATCATACCACTGTGGGGCATTGTTTCGGTAACCACCGACGCGAACGCCGTCCAACTCCCATTCGAGCCATGAAGGCAAGTCGGGATAACCGGCGGGTGCCTGATGCGCTGCCATTCGCTCACCGGCTTCAAGCACAACATCCGAACCAAGATAGGCAAAACTCGCTGGGTAGCAGATCTTTGCATAATCGTTGAAGGGCATCGCTTGAGGACGTGGTTGGCGAAAATAGCGACCGCCGTAGCGCTCCCATAAATAACGCGTAATGCGTTGGTAACCCCGATAGCGTGGAGCCTCTGCGCTGATAAACAAGTCAAACGCATAACGCACCGTATCTGTTGCGAGTGTCCGCACCATCGAGCCATCACTCGGATGCCGCCAGTGCATGTGATGGGTGGCGATGCTGTCGATAATCCCGTAAGCCGCAAGCGGCTGTGATGTCAGACCAGAGTGCATCAGTAGATCGAGCGCCACTGGCATCGTCACTTGATTACGATCGTACGGGACAGAAAATGCATTGCCAGTAGCCACCTGCCGTGCTTCGAGCGCAATTACGGCATATTGGTTGATAAAATCCAGATCGGGTACCAGAGCCATAAAACAGGCTTGGTGTTGCAGGATGACCGCCGGGGATTCAAATACACGATCCCCGATCACATCATCATCCGCGAATTTGAGTGACGGAGAATGGATGAACTCCGGTTCAGCCGCGACTGCAAAGACAAACGGCGATAGGATGTACTCTAAGCGAGGTGGCGAACCAGCGAGTGTGACCGACACTTCGACATGAACGTGATCACTGTCCCTACGCAACGTCAGCGTTTCACGAATCAGATGACCGTTAGTCTCACCAAATAGGACAACTGACGCATAGTCGTTTTCCTGCACGATCTGATGAACCGTGTTCAAGCCCTCAGATGTCAGCAGACGGTGCTCGGGGGCAAGGCGAGTGTCATAGAGGGGCTAGCTTCGGCAAGCCGCGCCACAGGCGGTCGAAATGAAGCCGCGATCAACACCCAACCGTTGCCATCAAAAGCAAAGAAGGCTCGATCCACACCCGTGGGAGTGATGCTACAGCGTATCTTGATCCGCTGGTTCGCGATTTCTACGACCGCGCCATCCTGAAAGACCTCGAGCGCATTACTCATGAAGTTCGCTGTCAGTGGCAAGGGTGACGGTCAAGCGCGTGCCAGCGGCCAGATGAAGCGTGTGACCGAATACGATCCCGTTGTTCGCGCGCCGAAAATCGACAATCTGCCGGTCAAGCTCAACCCGCTGAACCTCGTCCCTCACCTGCAATGCCGTTAAAGACAACTCTCCGTAGAGGACATGGATTTCCCTCGTGGTTGGGGTTTGAACATACTTTCCCCAGCCGCTGTCGAGTGACCAGAAGAATTCACAGTCGCCCGCCTGAATAGGCGCAAAACTGATTTTCCCCTTCACCATGTCAAACTGAAAACCGGAGAACGTATTGAGCAACGCATAACTTGCTAGAGCCCGAGCGTAGTTACTACCACACTCAATCTCGTTCCACGGATTGCGCTTTCGACCGTCAAACCGTGCGCGGATGGCCTCAATGCAGATCATGCCCTCGTCGACCAGTCCCGCTTGAATCATATGAATTGCGACAGCGTACTCAAACCCGGTCATTGTTTCCTGAGAATAAGGCAGTGGGATCATCGGTTTCCGGCGACCTTCGGGCCAAGCACAGATCACGGTGCCAGCTTCGTCGTTGATAGTGTACAACCGCCACGGGTTGTATTCGTCCTTCATCGACTTTTTGAAGTTGTAGCGATAGGTTGCGGCCAGGGTTTTTCTGACCTGCTCACCATCGAAAATTTCACCCAGGCCGTATAGATTGGCGTGCCATTGAGCGAGCACCATATCGATCTCACACCCGTCGCCAATCTGATATTTGATTTCTCCGTGCTCCTCACTCCAATAGGTATGGGACGCGTAATCCCCTTCTCGGTCAAATGACTTCAGCAAGGCATAATCGTGGAGATCAACGCTCTGCACATAGAATTCGCCGTTAAACAGATTCTTGTCAACCCAAGCCTTACCCCGGTTGAAAATAGCGAGGAGTTGTTCGCTGAATTCGGCTTCACCCAAGAACGCTGCCATTTCCGCACCTGCCTTGAGCGCACCGAGATAGTGTCCGGTTAACCAGGCATTGGCCCCAAATAGCTCCATGTCGAGGGTGTGATGCTGACGTCCCCAGAGAACCCCCGTCTGGTCCGGGTCCCACCGATCCGGATTCTCTGGACTCCAAGCGTATTCGATGGTCTTCTTCACTGTCGACCAGATGCTTTTCAGCCAATCAGTATCACCGCTGATCTTCCAGTCACGGTACGTTTTCAGGACATCCCCGAACTGACCATCCGCACAGGGACGGAAATCGCTGTAACGCAGACCAAGCGGAAGCTGAATTCGGAAATGGCTGCCGCCCGCCGGATCAACGTTATAGCGGTAATTGGCTGTTCGCATCCCGCGTTCAAGTTTGGGAAAGAGGAAAGCGAGAGCCTGTGCGTAATTCCAAACATGGGTACACGACCCTTCGCAACAACCGGCGGATTCCCCCACGCCCTCCCAGCCGTAAAACGTGCCGTCTTCGAGGCGCAGCACGGTCGGGCTTTTGAGCACAGACATCGTTGATGCCACGGCCTCAAGCGCGACCGGCGGCATGTGGCTGGCAAAGAGAGCGTCTTTGAACAACTGCGTGGCTTCGTGCAGACGATCCCACTCCCCCAGCGCATAGCGAGCACTAGCGACCGAATCGTTCCAGAGCACGGCATAGTAATTCTTCCAAGCATTCTTGAGTCCGGCGGTTTGTGCTCGGCTGTCCGCTTCAGAATTCCAGTAGTTCCGATTGTTGGGGAAGTTCCACGTGATCACATAGCGGATACTGCGCGTTTCGCCCGGTTGCAAAGACATGTGTGCCGCAATGTGTCCAGTATCGCGGTCATGCCAGCCGCTTGATTTGAATCCCTGCTCTCTTGGATAATGCCGATTGACCAGCGCACCGGGCTTTAAGAGGTCGCGCCAGTAAATCTCGAGGGCGTCGTTCCAAGTGCCGCGATACCAATATTCTTGGTAACTGCATGTTTCGGCATCGGTTGCGATGGTCAGGTCACCGTATTCGAAGGCATCAAGCGCAACTTGGTTGCTTCTCATGGTCAGCATGTGCATGCCGCTACTCTGAGTGAGTTCATTGTAGCCACCATTGATGCCAAATGGATTGCCCAGTGCGCCGATAACCGTAGGTCAGGACTTCATTTGAGGTGTTCATCACCTCGATTTCAAAGAACGCAGCCGGGATACCAGAGTCCTTATCGTTGGTCGGAATAAACGGGTTGAACGCCTTCAAGCGTACCCGTCCGGGAAAGTTCGGTTCTGAAAAGCCGATTTCCCCAAAAGGGTACTCCCCGATAAATTCATGCTGGCTAAAATGCGGCATTCCCGCCATCGTCTCGCGCAGCGGTCCCCAGCCAAAACCCTCAAAGAACCACTTGCGTCCGAAGACTCCCGTATACGAACCATTGAGTTCGCCATTCAAGACGCGCGCGTCAATGACCTTGCCATCGCGCTCAGCCCGGACGGCGAAATGTGAGAACCCATTCACACTGCCTTTGTTCGGTTTGTTGAAAATCTCCCAGTCGATCAACCGGCCATTACCGGCCAAGCCGATACAGCCGGTCCCAATGCCACCAAGCGGGAATGAAATCTCAGCCGTAGTCTCATCGGTATAGCGCGTGACAGTCATCGTCTATCTCATCCTTGCCGAAGATCAATAATAATCTCGCGTGTTTCCGACGGTTCCAGTTGGAGTTCAAACCGAACTTTGCCGGAATGACTGACCGTATTGGTTAGAGCTGCGCCGTCAAGTGTGATCTGACAGTCCGAGCGACTGTCAAAACCACTGGAACAGTCCGTCGACGATTAAGCCGCTCTTTAACCGCAAAGCGCATCTGGGCGGGATCGGCCACGAAATTGAGGATTTCGCAGCCATCAAGTCCAAACGCTTGACCATACTGCTGGTTGGCGTAGACGCCTCCATAGGTTTGTTCGATGATTCCGGCTGCGACAACCGGGGCGAGGAACCAGTGGAAATTGACCCAATTGCCATCCCAATAAAGGTCATCCCCGCCGTGGGCCATGTTTTCCCACATGACGCCGTACTCATCAACGGTCAGAGCGGGTTTCCATCCTGCGCATGTAGTTATAGGTGATATTGTTTTCGGGGATGTACAGCAAAACGAAGCACGAGCGTTGCGCAGCAATGGCACGCTCAAAATATTCCGGGTTTCCGGTGACGGAATAGTAATTAAGCAGTGTCAGCGCAAAGAGGCCGGTTCGAAGGTCGGACCACTCGCCATCGGTGTTTTGTGAGCAAAAGCCTCCGAACGTGGGTACCGTGAGAAAGCTGGCATTCCAGACTTGCTGGTAGAGACAAAGCTGATCAAGTGCCGAGAGACCTGCTTCGAGAAATCGTCGCTCCCCCGTTGCCTGATACAGGCTGTAAAAACCATCCGCAGCCCATTGAATGCAGAGGGTATTGGCTGGATACATGCCCGTATGTGGATCTTTTTCGCCCAATCGTTTGCCGTCCCACAACGTCGCGCAGGAAAAATAGGTTTCGTAGTCTTCCCATTTGCCCGTCGTGAGCGTCTCCGCAATAATGAATTCCGCCGCTTTAACGGCGGCTGCCAAAAAGCGCTGATCGCCAGTTAGCTGGTAAAGCTCCGCTAGAAAATGGACAGATGCGGAAGTCTCTGCGCTATCTTTGAGAATATCGGATGGTTCCAGCGTGCCCGTACGCACCCACGCGGGAATTGCCCCCGAAGCCCGCTGATGTTCCAGAAGAAACACGGCGTAGCTGGTACAGTAGTCGATGATTTCGGGAGTTTTTCGATATTCTCGTACCACCGAAGCAGCCAAGTTCCGGTATAGGATGCGTCGGTAGTGTGGTAATAATCTTCATGCCCATCCGGGCGGCGCGCATCACTGTATTCCCACCGCCCGATGTCGTAATCGAGATGAGAGAACGAATTCCAACGCGCTTTCTCGCCGGGAACAAAGACCGTCGGGAAAAGGCCCTTTCTTTGAGGCGCAGCCAGCGCGAATTTTCTGGCCAGACTGGCTTTTTCGACTAAATGCGGCGTGTTCCACTTGGTACCGTAATAATGGTAGGCGAACGCAGAGCGAATATTCGAGTCCCAGACTGTATTGCGCAAAAACATCCCATGCCAGCCTTTGAACCAGCCATGATACAGCGGGGAAATTGACACGCTCCCCTTTCGTAGTGACCACCCGGAGAGCCGCGCCGCACGTTTCACCGTTAAGCGTGAGTTTCTGCCAGATAGTATCTTCATGGCGGTTCGCCCATCCAAACATATAGCGGATGTAATCCTCAAAGGGGATCACCTGTGGCCATTGAGACTCCATATACGGCCGAGCAAAGGTCTCCCAGAGGAAGTTAAGCGCAGTTCGGCGTCCCGTCATCGGCTCAGCTTGCGCACTTAGGTACAGATAATACCCGAACCGGAGACAGGTGTTTTCGAGAAGGTACGACCGGCTGGTCGAGCTGCGGAAACCTCCGTCGGAAGGGATCGGAACCCCCTCGCCGAGCATATGGCTAAAATAAACATGGCGATCAGGAACCCAGTCTTTAAAGCCATAAGCAAAAGTGGGCGTTGGAAGGAGGCGGCCATGGACTTCAAAATCTACGGCGGTTCGGAAGACGCGGTTTCGGCTGAGGATCTCTACGTCCGGAACCATAATGGCAAGGTCGTTCTCCTTCTGGAGAATGACCGCAGGTGAGCGAAAGCTGTGATCCCCGATGACATGCTCGTCGAGCGGTCGCTGATGCGGTACCCAGATAATATCAAGATCGTTAGCGGGTACCGTTGCACCACCCGGCAAATAGATCAACGGCGCACTCAGGTATTCCACCAGAGATTTTTCGTGAATATCATCTTCGATGAGGCAGTGAAAGTGATTCTTTCCAGCTTCGAGGGTGATGTAGAGAGCAATATGGTGTTGTTCGATCTGAGCGGTTAGTTTAAGCGTTATCTTGGTGGGATGTTCGCGCGCTACTTGAACATCGGTAAACTGCGCAGCCTGTTCTCCATCTCGTTCACGGCCAATTACCAGATCGCGAAACATGCTTGCGTCGTCGATCCGCTCAGTGCTTCTTTCAGCCGCGCAGATCAGTCGCCATCCTTCCGCTGTACGCGCGCAATACTCCTGCGTATACGCACCATTTACGCGCAGCAGTCTCAACTTTACGATGCCATTATGCAGCACAAATCCAGCATCTATCGGCTCAAAAACAAGCTTATTTTCCATAATAATACCCGATTCAGTTTAATAAATGTGCGATATCGCCATGTGTAGTTTGACATAATTCCAAACTACTTGACGCAAAATTTATGGAATGGTATTGTTGAAAAATCAATAATTTGAACTTAACGTGACCTGTGTGATTTGTCAAGAATCACACTTGCAATACTTTATCAATGAGTATTGAGGCAAGGAGGTAAATCGCGCTTTTCTCGTTGTTGGAGATTTTGACTAGTCTCTTAAATGCATTTGAGGAAATACTATGAATAAACATAAGTTCATTGTTCTCGTTGTGCTTGCCATCCTCACCCTCAGTTTTACCAGCTTTAGCTATGCCCAGGAAACAACTTACAACGAAGCTCCGATTCTCGCGGAACGGGTTGCGGCTGGCGAGCTCCCGCCCGTTGCGGAGCGTCTGCCGGTCAATCCCGATGTTGTAACGCCGATTGATCAGGTCGGGACGTACGGCGGCACACTCCAGCTGCTGGCCGATGTTCCAACGTCGTGGGGCGATGCGTCTAATATTATCCGCGCATTCTTGATTGAACGGGATCATGCTACCGGTGATCAACTCCTTCCCGGTCTGGCAGAGAGTTGGGCCTTGTCGGACGATGGTATGGAATTCAGTCTGACACTGCGTGAAGGTCTGAAATGGTCAGATGGTGCACCGTTCACCACCGATGATCTGGTGTTCATGTGGGAAGATATCTACATGAATGCGGAAGTCACGCCCGGCGGACCGCCGCCCTTCTTTCAACCCGGCGGTGAGCCAATGCAGGTCGAAAAAGTCGACGACCTCACGATCATCTACCGTTTTAGCGTCCCCTATTACGTAGCCCCCTATTACTTTACGCACTGGGGGGACTGGTACGGGAGCCAGCAATGCTGCTTCCAAGCCAAGCACGTGCTGTCTAGGTACCACATCGCCTACAATCCGGATGCAGATGCGCTGGCTCAGGAAGCTGGCTTTGAACACTCGTATGAACTCCTGCAAACCAAGCTGGTGTCGAACGGCGCATGATCCAGAAGTGCCCGGCATGGGACCATGGGTTCCGGCAGAGGTAACCACCGACGGCATTCGACTGGAGCGGAATCCCTACTACTACCGTGTGGACTCCGAAGGTAACCAGCTTCCCTATATCGATACGGTGCGGGCAACCTACCGCGCCAGCAATGAAGAGCGCGTACTGTCGATCATTGCCGGTGACGTGGATTTCCGCGTAAGCGCGTTGTCACCAGCGGACTATCCCGTGCTTCAAGAGAACGAAGCGGTCGGCAACTACACCGCCTATCTGCTGAACCCGGAAATGCCGGCAGCCATCGACATTCACATCAATCTCACCTACACGCCGCACGACGCTGAAGATCCCGTTCTGGCTGATCTGTTCCGGGAGGCGAGCTTCCGTCAGGCATTGTCACTGGCACTCAACCGTGACGAGATCAACGAACTGGTCTTCTTGGGCACAGCCGAACCTGTACAACTCACTGTGAACCGGGATTCGAGCGTTTACAGAGAAGAATGGGCGCAGGCTTACGCTCAGTATGATCCCGACGCCGCCAATGCGCTGTTGGACGAACTCGGGCTAGTGCGCGGGGCGGACGGAATCCGCACTCGTCCAGATGGTTCACCGCTGGAACTGGTCTTCCAGGTCCCGCAGCAGCTTGCACCCAACGTTCAAGCCAGTGAACTGATTGCCCGCTACTGGCAGGATGTCGGACTTGATATCAATCTGCAAATTCAGGATATCGGGCTCGTCGTCAACCAGCTCGTCGACGCCTCGTACCAGATCACCTCGTTCCTTTACGAATTGGGTGGCGACCTCAATCTGGCCATGAACGGCAGCGACGTGTGGAACAACTTCGCCAGCGTGCGCCGCTGGCAAGAGTGGAATAACTCCGGTGGTACGGCAGGTGTCGAGCCACCTGAAGAGTGGAAGCAGATGTTTGAATTGCAGAACCATCGAGCCAATGTGCCCATGGAACAGGTGCTCGAAGAAGCCACCACGCTGCTCGAATATCAGGCTGAAAACATCGTGACCATTGGCGTCGTTGGCTATGCTCTCGCACCTGCCATCATCAAAAATGGTCTGATGAATACCGATCCGTCCTTCGGCGACATCTGGATTTGGGATCGAATCGGTGGGCATCGCGCCTACCAATGGTTCTGGCAGGAGTCGTAGACTCGAGGCTGCGGTACTGGGGTGTGTTAAGCACACCTCAGTACCCTGCATAATTCACCATGTTGTCTTATATTGCCCGCAGACTGTTGTACATGGCGATCACGCTGGTACTCCTGTCATTTACCACATTCGCCATAATCCAGCTTCCCAAAGGGGATTATCTGGACACGGTTATCGCCAGCCTGGCTCTGAATAATAATCAACTCACGACCGCGGAAATTGAAGGACTGCGAGAACGTTATGGATTAGATCAGACGTTCATTGAACAGTATGTGAAATGGATCCGTAATTTCATACAAGGTGATCTTGGCATGTCGTTTCAGTGGCGGCAGCCGGTACTCCCGCTTATCCTCGAACGTCTCCCAGCCACCATTATCATTTCGCTTGCGACTCTGGCGGTAACCTATACCGTCGGGATACTGATTGGCATTTACTCAGCGACCCATCAATATTCGGTCGGGGATTATGTCGTCAGCGTCATCGGGTTCATTGGACTCGCGACGCCCAACTTTTTGCTGGCATTGATTCTTCTCTATCTGGGTTTTACGGTATTCAACGTCAACCTGCTCGGGCTATTCTCGCGGGAGTACGTCGACGCGCCTTGGGGCATTCCGAAACTCCTTGATCTGCTCGCCCACCTGCCCATCCCGATCTTCGTCATTGGCAGTGCAGGAGCGGCGGGATTAATCCGCGTTATGCGCGCCATGCTGCTCGACGAACTGCGCAAACAGTATGTAATCACCGCTCGTTCGAAGGGACTCAGCGAAAGCCGGCTCATCTTCAAATACCCGGTACGTGTCGCGCTAAACCCGGTCATTAGTGGCTTGGGCGGCGTATTCGTCTACATTGTTTCTGGCGAAACTATTACAAGCATCGTTCTTGGTCTGCCGACGACGGGTTCGCTGCTCTATGGAGCGCTGCTGAACCAAGATATGTTCCTCGCTGGCAGCATTGTGATGGTACTGAGTGCGCTCACAGTGATGGGCACGTTGGCCTCCGACATGCTGCTCGTCATTGCCGATCCGCGCATCCGTTACGAGGGAAAGACTTGACATGGAAACGACCCCGCAATTGAGCAAGGCGGCTGAACGGTATTATGCCGCTAACCAATGGCAACTCATGTGGCGTAAGCTCAAACGGCATCGACTAGCAGTTGTGTCGGCTTGCTTTCTGGGTATGTTTTACTTTGTCGCCTTCTTTGCCGAGTTTTTTACCACCCAAGATATCCAAGCCTACAGCTCCGCCCACGCCTTTGCGCCACCGCAAAGGATTCACTTTATCGACGCACAGGGCGTGTTTCACCTGCGTCCGTTTGTATATGATCTAATTACCGAGCGTGACCCGGAAACGCTCCGAAAAACCTTTGTAGAAGATACAGAGACCCCGCACCCAATCTATTTTTTCACGCACGGCGAGCCTTATATGCTCTTGGGAATCATCCCCACTGATTTGCATCTTTTTGGCACTCAAGAAGGTCCGTTTTATATCTTTGGCGCTGACCGACTCGGGCGTGACTTATTTTCGCGCATTGTGATGGCATCGCGCATCAGCCTGACCATCGGCCTCGTCGGTGTCAGCATGAGCTTTGTGCTCGGCACCATCATTGGCGGCATTTCTGGCTATTTCGGGGTGCCATCGACACACTTATACAGAGAGTCATTGAGTTTCTCTCTGCCCTGCCCACGATCCCGCTGTGGATGGCGTTGAGCGCGGCTGTACCACTCACATGGGACCCGCTTGCTGTCTATTTCGCCGTCACGGTTGTCCTTTCGATTATCGGGTGGACAGGACTCGCGCGCATCGTGCGGGGGAAGATCATCAGTCTGCGTGAAGAAGACTATGTGGTGGCTGCCCGCATCTCGAATGCACAGGAGTCGAGGATTCTTATGCGCCATCTCATCCCCAATTTTGCCAGCTACCTGATTGTCTCCGTCACACTAGCGATTCCGGGGATGATCCTTGGCGAGACGGCCCTCAGTTTCCTCGGGCTGGGCTTACGGCCGCCAGTCGTGAGTTGGGGGGTGCTCTTGCAGGACGCGATGAACTCGCAATCGCTGGCACTCTACCCCTGGCTGCTCATTCCCGGGCTCTTTGTCATTTCTTTGTCCTGTGCTTTAACCTGTTTGGCGACGGGCTCCGTGATGCCGCTGACCCGTACAAACAATGAGTATGCATCCAGCGATCGACTTGCTGCTCAAATGAGCAGCAGTTGATTACTTGGCCAGAATCCAAGTCTCCATATCAAGGTTGCGGTTGCATTGCCTTCGAGATCAGGAGTTCCAAAGGTTTTTCCTTCCAGCCTTCGCGTTCTGCACGAAGTTCCGTGAGCAAGAGGGTCCGCGAAGTCCCATCCTCAAACAGGGGACACGCTTCAAAGTAGGTAATGAGCTTGTCCATCTGACTCAGAAGCTGAGGCTTATCGGGCGCTTTAGTTGGACGCATCCATGTATTCGGCGCTTGATGATGTTCCAGAATATACTCAGCCGCGCGAAAATGATTGGTAACCAACCTGCTGGTTAGCCGTTCCGCAAACTGCGTAGTGAATTTGATGATCAGGGCAGCGCCCACGACAAATAAAGCCAACAGCAGTAGTATCGGCAGCATGATTTCACTCTGCCCCCTTGAGCGCCAGTTCATCAGCGAAGTGACAGGCTACGAAATGCCCGGGCGTTACTTCTTGCCAAGCCGGTGCTTCTCGGCGGCACAGGTCTCGCGCATATTTACACCGAGGATGAAAATAACATCCGGACGGCGGGCTAGCGGGATCTGCGATTTCGCCTGTCAAGATGATCCGATCCGATTTCTTTTGCGAATCGGTTTTCGGCACCGCTGATAACAAAGCCTCGGTGTAGGGATGCTTCGGCGCTAGAAACAGGTCTTCTGTTTCGGCCAACTCCACCAGCTTTCCCACGTACATCACGCCGACCCGGTCCGAAATGTGTTCGACGACGGACAAATCATGGGCGATGAACAGGTAGGTCAGATGAAATTGTTCCTGAAGATCCTGAAGCAGATTAAGGATTTGAGCCTGAATGGAAACGTCAAGGGCAGAGACAGCCTCGTCACACACAATAAGACGCGGATTAGGTGCCAGAGAGCGGGCAATCCCAATGCGCTGGCGCTGACCGCCGGAGAAGGCATGAGGATAACGTTTCATGTGCTGGATATTGAGTCCAACGACGCGCATTAGTTCCCGGACTTTTTCATTGAGTTCCTCACCTTCTGCAAGTCCGTTATTTTGCAGCGGTTCGGCAATGATGTCGCGCACGGTCATACGGGGATTAAGTGACGCATACGGATCTTGAAAAATCATATGGATATGTCGGCGGACACCACGTAGTTCGTTCTCACTGAGTTTTGCCAGATCAACGATGTGTTCATCAGGCAGCTTAAGCAAGATTTCACCGGCATCGGAATGCAGCGCGCGCACGATACACCGCCCCAGCGTGGTCTTGCCGCAGCCCGACTCCCCAACGAGCCCCAGCGTTTCACCTTCACGAATGTAGAAGCTCACATCATCGACTGCTTTGACATGCCCTACCAGTCTTCGGAGAAAACCTTTTTCGATTGGGAAATACTTTTTTAGACTTTTGACTTCCAGTAATTTTGTTCGAGTATTCAAATCGATTAATTCAGACATGAACCGCCTCCTGCTCCTGAGAATGCAAAAAGCAGCGGACGTAGTGGTCATTTCCCATATCGACCAAGGACGGGACTGCCAAGTTGCAGCGACCAGCAATTGCCTCGTTACACCGTGAATAAAAGCCACATTCGAAGGGGGGATCGAGCGGAAAAGGTACATTACCCTTGATCGCATCGAGGCGGGTATGCGCTTTGCGCCCCACCTGCGGGATTGATTTCAACAAGCGATTGGTATAGGGATGCAGGGGATTCTTGAACAAGTCTACAGTTTTGGCACGTTCAACAACTCGACCGAGGTACATTACGTTTACTTCATCCGCAACTTCGGCAATTACGCCCAAGTTATGCGTAATGTACACAATCGCCATGCCGAATTGCTCCTGTAACTCCCGCATCAATTCCAGTATCTGAGCTTGAACCGTTACATCAAGGGCAGTCGTCGGTTCATCAGCAATCAGCAGACGGGGATGGCAGGAGAGCGCCATCGCTATCATCGCTCTCTGGCGCATGCCCCCGGAAAGCTGGTGGGGGTACTCGCGAAAACGCTGTGAGGGGTTGGAGATGCCGACCTGATCAATCATGTCGAGCACGATCTCCTTCGCCTCGCGTTTGTTCGTGGTCGTGTGAAGCAAAACGACTTCCATAATTTGCTCGCCGACGGTGTGGACAGGGGAGAAACTAGTCATCGGCTCCTGGAAGACCATCGAAATTTCCTTGCCGCGTATTGACCGGATATCTGCCCCATTGGCATCCAGCTTTGTCAGATCAATTGGCGGTTGCCCTTTACGATAGAGGCCTGATCTGGCCGCCTCCGATCCTGCCCGAGGCGGAACACCGCAGAATTGATTGAGCAGTTACGCTTTTTCCACAACCACTCTCGCCGATGATGCCAACTGTCGTCTTTTCACGGATCGTGAGGTCAACACCGTCAACCGCTTTAAGTAATCCCTCGTCAAGCTGGAAGTAGGTTTGCAGACCATTGACCTCAAGTACACGGTTGTCTTCCACCATGTGTTTTGTTCTCCAGATATTTGGCTGTGTATCCTCTTGATCTACCTCGCGACAAATCCCGGACAAATTATTGATGTGTCGAGTCGTGGTACTATCACTTAATAGTATCTTTACAACGAGTACGTATCTGAATTTATCCTAAGCGAGACTCGGTGTCAAACATTCTTACTGCAGGGAGCGAAAGATCACTGATGAACTGTAGTGCGGTGGTTTTTCTGGAAGGAACTAGACCTAAGAGCATGACTCGTCCTTGGTAGTGGAAATCTCCTAGTAGCAGAAAAATGTAGTTCGTGGGAGAAATCTGGTTATGTCACAGCGACAGTGATCATGGAACCCGGATAGGATCAGCATGATTCGCACTAGTGGAAACAGTAGATTGGAGTACGTCCAACCTCCGAAAACCGTTCACACCGTTCACGGATCCTGAGGGAAGAAGTGAAGGGTGTGAAGGGTATGAACGGTTTCTTCGCTTCCTTATATAGCACTACACTGGTAGAACATCGTAACGCCGCATCATGTCGAGAACTTCTTCTGGCTGGATCGCATAGGTGATCCCATCGTTCGCTCGTTTGCGTCGCCCCTCATCTGCCAAGTGCAGTCGCTTGATGATATGGCCGATCCACTGACCATCCCCCATCCGATCCGACGTTTGACCAAGCAACCGGGCGACCCGTTCGCGCAAGTCATTGGCTTTAATCCACGTCAATTGGGTACGTCCGCGGGTCAAAAGTTCGAGCGCTTGCAGTACCGCTTCTTCGCGATCACTGAGTGCCTTGCCTTCGCTTCAGTGCCAGCGTGTAGAGTTGATGCCGCAGCCCGGCTCCGTCGAAGTTGGGCGGAAAGGACGGCATTTTCTTGTCTGTCCGGCGCATCGGGATCGCAATGCAGCGTGAAGCGAGAATGTCCTCCAACCCAGCAATGGCCGCCAGAATTTCGGGCGAGTACACGTCGAACGCTTGTGGTTTCATCTCCTCACCAATGAGGCGAATCGCCGGCATGCCCTGCTTGTAGCCGCTGTTGAGCAGCTGGCGGATCTGCTGCATGCCGGGGTCTTTCGGATTGTGATACCGCTCCGCTTCATCAATCCCAACCGTACAGCTCGTATAGTGGATCAGCCGGAACATCGAAGGGCCGGTTGGATCGGAGGTCGTCACCATGTTGAAGGCGAGCGGCTGGAGCACGCGCATCACGGTGGACTTACCGCTGTTCTTGGGTCCGTTCAACGCGAGATAGGGATAGGCGGGAAACATCGTGTAGAAGTACGTCCCAATCGTCCAGAGGGTCAGAATCGCACTTTCGACCGGGGAACGGAAATCGACGTAGCGAGTGAAAAGATCATGCACATCGCGAAAGACCTGACCGGCATCAACGGTCTCCCCGTTGAGAAACTTTTGGATATCGCTAAACCGCCAACGCATCAGGAACTCTGAGCCTTCTGGCATGACGCGCAGCGCGACCTCGTGCCCATCCAGCTTGATGATCTGCGCATCGCTCAGCCTCACCAGTTCACGGGAGGATGTCACCAGATACGGCTGCGTGTTGAGTTTCTTGTCCTTCGTACGCTCGACCACCGAGATGGTCACAATGGCGACATCCCGCTGAAAGCCGAGTGCAGGTGAGAGCAGCGGAATATCGTCGCCGAGAATCTGCGGCATCTCGTCATCTTCCTCATCATCCTGCTGCTTGCGTGCGGCCCGCAACAGATCGTTGAAGGCGCGACCTTTCACGCCCTGTTTCGCCAGAGCAGCGCGGAACTCGCTCAACTCCATTTCATCCAGATCAACGGCATGGATGAATAACGTCCGGATCGCATCTTTCTTTTCCAGACCATCGAGCAAAGCGACCCGCTCGATCTCGGTTTGCAGCCACGTCTTGGCTTTGTTGAGCACCGCCTGCACCTCCTCTTGATTGCCACCCTGGATCAACCAGTCGTTGGTGTCCTTTACACCAGTGGGCAGTCGCGGAATCAGCGCGATCTTGCCTAGCTGCTGCGCCAGCTCCTGATTCTTCTGATTAGCATCCGGCGTGTTATCGAGCGCGACGAAGACGCGGCGATGTTTGCGTAGTGCAGTCAACAGATCGTCTGAGACGTGCATCCCCGCCACCGCCAGCGCCGGATAACCCCACTCGCTAAACGTGATGGCATCCGCTTGCCCTTCGACTAACACGAGCTGGTCCATGTCTAGCGTGTATAGGTGATTGCCATACGGACGGCGCTCGCCGATCAGCTCCCGCGGCGGGTTGTAGTGCTGTTTCCCGCTGATGGACCGTCCGCTCAGATACCCCAAACGCCCCCGTTCCAGATGGACGTAGACCAGCATCCCAGCAGGAAACTTGGCGATCACACTGCGCCACTTGTCGGGCAGGTTCAGGTCAGCGAGCAGCCTCCGTTTGTCCGACGGCATGAAGCCGAGCCGCGCATTCCGCACGGTCGCGACCTGCCAACTGCGCGTCTTCGTCACATAGTCGAGGGCGGTCGGTGTGTTCAGCAGCGTCTCGTGCAACCGTTGCACGAGCTGCCGTTCCGCCCAACTCGCTGACTGACGAAAGTCGCCACTCTCCTCGATGCGGATTCCAGCCCGCTGGGCCAGATGGCGCACTGTTTCCATAAACATGGCCGCGTCGCGGTTATTCCAGTGGTTGTCATAGCCCAAGTGATGGCGTCCCACGAAATCGAACACGTCCCCATGCTCGCTGCGCGAGTTCCAAAAGTACAAACCAGTCTGCGGGGTGACCACGAGGCTGTCGTGTTCCACGCCGACCAACCGGGTTCCCTGACGCTTGAGCGCGAACTTCTCACCAATCAGTTGTTCGATGGGATTAGCGGAGCGAATCTGTTCCAGATCAATACTCATGGTTCTCTGTCTCCAGGCAAAGTTGAAGTGAACTCGTGTCAAAAAACACAGTTGAAAAGGGCTCTTCAGTTGCACAGGGGGACAGGCTGTGATACAGTGTGAGTGTCTAGGTCACACGTATATCACAGTCTGTCGCCCACGCGCCGTCTCGCAGTGGGCTTTTTCTTTTCTAGGGCGGTGCGCGACTCATAAAATTCATCAGCAATCTCCGAAAATGTTTGCACGTGCAAACATTTCATTCAGCCTCGAAGTAGTGTTCTGCTTCAATTAGAAGACGTTTGAGTGCTTGTAACCGTGCTTTTGCAATCCCGGGATCGCCTTCCTGACGGATCAGAGCACGTGCCAAATCTTGAGGTGTGGTTGCACTGATCGTCTGTGTGATTTTCGCCATCTTGACGGCGGACGGGGGCAATTTCTCTAGCGGGTCGACTTCATCGTCTGAAGTCATATCGCCCTCGCACAGCTCTTTCACCTGTTTGCTGCTCAGATTGAAGTCGATGATCCTGACGAACAATCTCCCGTGGTATTCCGGCGCAACCGGCACAACATGCCGAAGTTTGCCTTCCTCAACGCTGTGACGATCTGCCAGTTCGAGTGCTTCATCCGACAGACGCAACAAGGATTTGATTAAGCTAAACTGCGCCTTGTTGATCCCTCCCATCGCACTCAAAATCGCGTCGGTGAACTCGCGTTTACTCTTCAGATCGAGAGTGGTGCCTGACGATAGAAGTCATTCCCCACCGCGTAGGCCGGGATTTCGTATCCATGCACGGTCAGGAGCAGGAGCGCCGCTTGTCGTGCCAGTGCCACTGCCGTCAAACCTGAACGTGCTGTGTTCTCTTTCGCCTGCCGGAAGACGGATGACTGCCGTTCGGGAATGATGATGCAGGGAATCATGCCATCGCCGGTGTAGTTGGAGATAAAGTCGCGGAGTAACCATGTTGCCCAGTAGCGGCGTTCGCCCGTCTCGATGCGAAACAGACGCGTAACTCCCTGCGAGACATCAACGACTGTAAGCGGGTTGACCTGACCATCATCGCGGATGGTCACGGCCAGATTGACCAAATCGTGCAGCAGTTGTTCTTCGGGCGACAGATTAACCGCGGTTTCCTCTTCGTGTTCATCGTCAGCTTTTGGCAGCAGTTCGAGCACGCTGTTGAACGGTCGGCCCCGCTGCCTTGCCGCGATCTGCACGATCTGCACCAACTCGCGCAGCGCCTGCGTCGGCGTGACATGGTTGTTGTGGAAACGCAGATGGATGGGTTCTGGCAGAACACGACGCGGTTGCACCGGATCCGGTCGTACCATCTCCAGCAGTAGGCGCTCGACACGGATGCTGTTGTCCTGCAATGTCGCCTGACCATCCCCCATCAAGTCGGTGGTTACCGAGGCCAGCAGCTCATCGATCCGGTTAGTATTCCCCTTCGCCATCACGCACCCACCTTGGTCATGTACCGCACCAGAGAACCGACGACCTGAATGTAAGCTTTGCTCGCTGAGGAACGAGGATTGTAGGTGAAGAGACTCTGGTGGTTATGATGAGCGTACGAGACCGCTTCGTTCACCGGGATCACGCCGAGCACTAGCTTGCCGAGCACGGGATGCGCGTTGATCTCCGATAGCAAGTGATTGTGACCGCGCACACGAGTATCCATTTTCGTGACGAGCAGACCGTTCACCCGCAAGGTGGGATGCCGCCACCCGTCGCGGATGTCGTTGATCTTCTGAATGACGCTGGTCAGACCGACCGTTTCCAGATAGCGCGGTTCGACCGGCACAATCGCGTCCGTCGCCGCCAGCAACCCCATTTCCGTCAGCAGTGAAAAGGATGGGCGGGTGTCGATGACGACCGCGGCATACTGTCCAGCAATCTTGCTCAACGGATCGGCAAGGCGGTACGGCGCGCCGGCCACACCCATTAGCTCCCGCTCTGCACCTTCGAGCATCGGCGAGGCGGGGAGGACATGCAGGTCCTCATCCCACTGACTTTGGACGATGCAGTTCATGAGCGTCTGCGGTGCACTTTGGCGATCCGCCATCAGGACGGTGTACAGGCTGTCGTCCGCGCCGTAGTCTTTGCGACCGGTCGTAACCAGCGATGCATGCCCCTGTGAATCGGTATCAATCAGCAGCACGCGGCAGTTGCCCGCGTTGGCGCGCTTCAGCACCTGCGTGATGCCGAGTGCGATGTTGGTGGCAGACGTGCTTTTGCCGACGCCACCCTTGTGATTGGTGAATACGAAACTGCGAGTCATTCCCTGTCCTCTCTACACCCTGCAAATCGTCAAATTCGCTGTGGCGAGCAAAGACCTCGCGGAGCTGTGGTACAGTGGTGTCCGGAAGTCTTGCTGGCACGGGCAGCGAGCTTCAAGGTGACTGGGGGAGGAGGCTTCCCTCTCCCACTCACCGCTCAAGCCGAGTTACTCTAGGGTTGAGAGGCGCACGAGTTGTGCGTGGTATGGAGACTCGATACGTTGGAGGAAAATCGACCGATTTAGGCCGCTAGAAGGTTCGGATAAGTTCCTGTCTTTCCCGCACGATTGGAGCTGATTCGAACATGCTCCAGAAGAACCGACGGTAGTGATACCGTCGGTTTTCTTTTCCGCTTTTCCCCGCTTGCTTTGCTTCTTGACCGTCCGTATTTCTTGGGTCAGATCGCGCAGATAAGCAAACGGTGTTCTCAATTCCAGTGATACATTTCCGGCATCATTCACAACGACCCGACTTACGACTTGGCGCAAGAGTTCTTTCTGATCCTTACGCTCCAAGCCATTATACAGCGTTCCAATCCGAGCGATAATTTGCAGCGCCATTTCCAAGTTGTCAATGTGCACCTGCTGACTAACCGTTAGGGTTTCAAGGGTGCGCCGCACCTGATTGCGCCGGTCTTGCCACTCGGCCCACAACGTATCCCAAATCTCTTCACTGATCTTGCCCGCTGCATAGAGACGCGCAGTCCGGTTCTCCTCTTCGTCCGTCGCTTTCAAGACCGCTTCGAGGCGGGCACGTTCATCAGGGCGTGCGCCACCGATCTTCGTATTCAAATCAGAAGTGTATGCAGCCCGAATCAATGGTAACAAATCGGGATCAACCTGAATACGCTGCAACTCTTTGCTGACACGCTTGTCGATTTCGGAACACAGAAAACTCACGCCACCGGCTGCTGCGACTCGATGCGAACGCCAGTGAACCTGAAGGGCTGAAATCCGCCGCAGCCACTGCGACGGCGGGAAACTGGTTATCATGAGTGAGTTTCCTTGCTTACCGCCCAGCCATCTCCTAACCCATTGACAATCCTATGTGACTTGAAGTAACATTTGATTGAAACCGTGTTACGTCAAGTCACATGGAGATTCAATGAAACCATCCAAAACCGAACTTAGTCGGCAAACGGGCAAACATCAACTCGAAGAACAACGCGAACGGATTCTGGCGGCTGCCGAACAGCTCTTTCTCCAGCAGGGGATCGACAAGGTACGGATGATCGACATTGCTGCGGAAGCGGGCATCACGAAGATGACCCTCTATCGCTACTTTCCGGATATCGATGCGATTGCGTTTGAAATTCATGGACGGATGACGGAGCGGGTCACTTCTACAATTATTGTCAATGTGATTGAGCCAACTCTATCTTTGGAGTCTGCCCGAGCTCTGACCCGGAAAATGATTCAGAACTTCGATAAGCTCCGTGATGCGTATCGCTACATCGGTATGTTTGACAGCCTCTATCTCGATAACTTCACCGATAACAGTCGGTTACCGCAGACACGAGACAAACTTAGACGCGTCCTGCCCGGCGAGTACTATGGGATCGATGAGCGCATCAACGATCATCCAGAGGGTGCCCGCTTCAATGTGATTGTCAGTGTCGTCACATGGTTCTTGCAGAAGACTGCCATGCGCGGTGAACTGACCTGGCACAGCGAGATCGTCCCACTGTCCACCTATCTACAGGTCTTCGAAGACATGATCATGGTGTATGTGGAGCACTGTCTCAAGGAGACGGTCGACCCGAAACCCACTGATCAGCAGTACCTAGAATTCCCGGTTCGCTCTGAGAAAAAAGATTAAGGCTAACCCTCATGGATCACTCGCTTTCCCTGCAAATTGCCGCCGACCAACCGCTGCACCCCGTCAGTCCGATGCTGTTTGGCATCTTTTTGGAAGACATCAACTTCTCGTGTGATGGCGGTCTGAACGCTAACCTGGTCAACAATGCCAGCTTCGACGGGGTTTACCTGAGCAAGAAGGGGTACAACTCGCTGATCTCGTTCCTCCTCAAACCCGATCCGCAGCCAGTCGTCGATCGACTCCGCTATTGGACGCTCAGCGGCGGACAATTGGCAAGTCGTCATGATGATCCAGTGGCCGAGAACAGTTGGTATGCGCGTATTCAGCTCGAGGGACAAGCTCGCCTCGAAAACCTAGGCTTTAACGGCGGCAAACGGCACGCTCAGGCGTGCGCAATGTCCATTCAAGCGGGGCAAGACTATGCCTTCGCCGCCTATGCACGCAGCCGCGGCTATTCGGGCAGCATCACCGTCAGCGTAACCGATGCTTCAGGCACGGCGTTGACAACCCTGGGCCAGTTTGCACCCACCGATAATTGGCAGCACTTCAATCTGACGATTTCTGGGAAACAAACCCGCTATGGCAAGCTCGTATTGAGCTTCGACGGGCATGGAGCGGTCGATCTCGACGGCCTCAGTCTCATGACCACGGATACATGGGGCAAGGACAATCCCAAATGGAGTCAAGGCAAGCTGCGCCGCGATCTGGTTGAAGCGCTTCGTGACTTGAAGCCACGCTTTCTGCGCTTCCCCGGCGGCTGTATTGTCGAGGGCAATGGTCCGGGGAATGAATATAACTGGAAAGATACAGTTGGCCCCCTCATCAACCGCAAAGGTAAGTACAACCTGTGGGGTGCTGGCGTGCCGGATGGCGGCTACTATCAGTCGTATCACGTGGGATTCTACGAGTACTTCCTGCTCTGCGAAGATCTAGGCATGGAACCGCTGCCCACGATTTTCGCCGGTCTTAACTGCCAGTACCGCAGCCACCATCATCTGGAAACCAGCAGCCCCGAATTTCAGGAGCAGGTCGTGCAAAGCGCGCTGGATCTCATCGAGTATGCCAATGGCGATCCGAGCAGTAATCCCTGGGCCGCATTGCGCGCGGCAGCCGGACATCCCGAACCGTTTGGGCTGAAATACATCGGCATCGGCAATGAAAATCATGGCGAAGACTATCTGGAAAAGTTCGACGTGGTGAAACGGGCAATTGATGCCCGCTACCCGGGAATCACTTGTGTGCTCTCAGGCGGCGCTTTCCCACAGGGGAAAGGGATCGAGGCTTCCTGGGCGAAAGCCTATGCAGACTATCCCGACGTGCGTGTCGATGAACACTGTTACAATCGCCCCGCGTGGTTCATTCAGGGTTATCACCGATATGACAACTATCCTCGGGACGGCGCCAAAGTCTATATGGGGGAGTATGCCGCGAATATGCCGTGTACGTCGTCGAAACCTTTGGGACACAAGCGGTATTTTGCTAAGAGACACTATTCCCCAATTCTATCCCATCATTTCAAGCAGACGCGTGAGACAGCAGGTGCTGTGCCCGTCGTAGTGCCAGTGTCCGCTGCTTGACCATGGCACGAGCGTCCAAGATCTGGGCTGCCCGTCCGAAAAACACGTCCGCCGGGGTGAGATTCCCCAACGCCTCATGATAGCGCTGTCGGTTGTAGTGCTCGACAAAGGTGGCAATCGACTGCTCGAGCTGCCAGGGGAAATAGTGATGCTCCAGACAGATCACGTTTTTAATCGAGCGATGATAACGCTCGATTTTGCCTTGGGTTTGCGGATGGTAAGGCGCGCCGTGGATGTGCTGGATCTGATACGGGACTAAATACTCCGCCAGATCCGCTGAGATGTAGGCGGAACCGTTGTCGCTGAGCAGACGGGGACGATGCTTAACGGCTACCTGCGTAACCCCGGTGGCGGCCAGAGCTAGGTCGAGCGTGTCCTGCACGTCGGTGTGGCTCATGCCAGTGGTCAGCTTCCAGGCGATGATGTAGCGGGAAAAGTCATCCAGCACGGTCGAGAGGTAGTAATAACCCCAGCCAACCACCTTGAACTGACTGAAATCCGTTTGCCACAGCTCGTTGACCCGCTTCGTGGGCTGCTGGAATTGGTCCGCTGCTTTGACCAAGACAAAGGCCGGGCTGGTGATGAGGTCAAAGGCTTTGAGAATACGATAGACACTCGACTCGGAGATGAAGTAGCCTTGGGTGTCGATGATATGCCAAGCCAGCTCTCGTGGCGACAACGCGGGCTGCTCCAGCGCGATTTGCACCACCTGCTCACGCACGGCTTCCGGGATGCGGTTCCAGAACTGACGCGGTTGGCTCGCATGATCCGCTAGTCCGTCCATCCCGTCGCACTGGTAGTGGGCATACCAGCGGTAAAAGGTGCTGCGCGGCAGTCCAATTTCGGCCAGCGTCTGTTTCACCGGCAGCGCCGACTCCTCGACCAGGCGGATGATCTCATACTTCTCGCTGGCTGAAGTTCGGGTTAGTCGTCCCATGCGCTCGTCTCCCTGTCCGTCGCGCTTTTTTCAGCACTCGGTTCTTCAGCAGCAGTTCCGCCACCACCTGCTTGAGCTGCTCGTTCTCATGGCGCAACCCCGCCACTTCACTACTGGTCGCTTCGCGTTTGGTGTCGCCCGTCAGTCGCGCTTTGCCGGCTTCCAGAAATTCCTTGCTCCATTTGTAGTACATATTCGGGTTAATCCCTTCGCGACGGCACAACTCGGCGATGCTCTCCTCGCCGCGCAGCCCCTCCAGCACGATGCGGATCTTCTCCTCTGCGCTGTACTTCTTGCGCGTCTGGCGACGAATATCCCGCACCACTTGCTCGGCAGATACCTTCTCTTCTTTTGCCATCTGACTTGCCTCCATTCACTGATCTCAGATGGGGAAAGTATCTCCTAACTTTACCGCCTTCCGTGTCTCACAGGCTTTGAACCCGTACAAGCTATCGAATCGGCACCGGACTGGCCAATCAAGAGTTGCTTGACCGGCGCAAGCAACATGTGGATTGAATTGCTCCGAATTCGGGCGAGAAATGCAGGTTTCGACGTGTGAACGCTCAACCTTCGCACCGACTGCGGGAGCAATTCAACCACGTGCAGTCCGTTTTCGTCGCGCTCGCGCAGCGTCGCGTTGGCGATTTCCGGGTAGCTGGTGTTGAGCAGGTCGCGCACCTCATTGCTCAAGTCGGACATGGCGCTCCTCAATGGGCAGATCATTTTCGACTCAGCGCGTGCCATTCTATGTTCCTCTCAGGAATCAAGCAGACGTCGACCTCCCGAGTCGACAGCTGTATTGCAGTTCATGAATTGAGCTAAGGCCTTTATTCGGCTGAAAGCTGGGCGGATCGTTCGTAACCCAAGTAGATTGAAAACCCTCGTTGCAGAGAGGGCTTAAAATGAAGGTTTGTCGCAGGTGTCAGTTAGTCAGATCTACGTTCAACACTCATAATGCGCTGCAGAATTAATTGATCTAGCTCCGCTTCGGACGTGTACCAGTGACTCCAAAAATACAAGTCCGCCATAGAATAGGGGTAACGAAGGTGTTTGGAGCCGGCTTCTAGCCGTATGTCACCGGGGAACTGAACTTATTCCACACATTCAGCCCAAACTGCCGGAGTTTCTCTGCACACTGTTCCGTAAACATGTCCAACCGCGCTGTGAGCTGGGTGATTGTCGACTGTGCATGGCTTGCCGGGAGTGACTGGAGACGCTCGATGAGGAAATCCATCCTGACATAGCGTGACAGGGCGGCTATTTCTTCCGCGTCATTCAGAAGCCATAACGCCAGGTACATTTCATAACGATGAGTGCGGTTGTCGGGTCGGAAGGTCTCGTGAACTGACGTAATTAGGCGGCGTGCGGCGGCAAGATCGTGTGGGGTACGCTCGGGCTGCAAAAATTGTGACGGGACACCGTGAATATTCATTCGGTCGAAATGGACATCGTGTTGATCTGCTGCTTCCGGGTCATTTGTGTCGTACAAACCCTCCTGCGGGTAGGTAAAGCCATCGTGGTAGTATTTCTGAAGTGCCTTCATAAATGTGTCAACATCGCGAAACTTGATTGTGGGTAAGTCCTCATGATCCACATAAACGACATAGCCCATCAACGCCTCATCACAGCGCACACAGTAATGATTCGAGTCGTCGTTTGCCGTCAGAGGGAAATAGCGTTTATCCCACTCAGAAACGCGCAGGAACTCCGTTACTGCTTCTACAGTCATAAGTCTGGGTTGCGGATAGCCTTCTCGAGCATTGAATGTCAGACCATTGGTGGTGGTGTAAAGGGCACGCACTTGTTCAGGCAAAGGATAACCCAGCGCACGCTCTAAGGCTTTCAGTTCGACCGCGTTCGCAGGCGAGTGCAACGATGTCTTCAGATGAGCCGCCAATTGGATTACACTCTGCATCATACAATCTGCCCTTATTGAATATGAACCTGACAATGATTATAGAGCTTTCGTTTATGGGAATGTGATGACACTGTCAACTATGCTGTGATTCCACAACGAAACAGCGATGATGAGTTTTATTTTCCCAATGTGACCTTGAAAAAGCGGTGAGTTCTCACATAAGCCCACAATCGGCTTGGATTCAGCGCGTGCTATTACAACACGTTTCCTGGAATCAAAAAACCGTCCTTGCAGACGGCCTTTGTGGTTCGATGAGAGAACATGGTGCCTGTGGAGCGTGAGCTATGCCTCTGGTCGTCAGACAATTCGGCATTGGCCATTGGGGCGGCACAATAGCCGAGTTCAATCCTCCACCACAGGTCGGACTAACCGATGAACCTCATCGTGCTAGGGTTGTATCAGGGACCCATCCACCCATCCCCACCACCATTCGCGCAGTGTTCTGAGGTTTTCGGCTCGAATGTCTAAGCCATCCGCGCAGAAAATGGGCAGCTCTGGTTTGCCGAAATCGACTACAGTCACGATATTGCAGCCCCAGTTGCAATACCAAATGAGTGTCTCAAGGCCCAGTGCGTTCCAATGCTGAAGGTGTCGCTTGTCCTGCTCAAGTAACCGCGCATCACCAGCGCCCGCCCGTTCGGACATTGCAATCGATTCACTTAGATGAGCTTTGATGTCTTGAGCGGTGTGCAGCACATGGTCAACAAAGGAGCGATCCTCAGTTAGATAGCTGCTTGTGAGTCCTGTAATGCCGTGAGCAGGGCCAAACCCACCATCGCCGACCTGAAGGAAGATTTCGCGGATCAAAGGTGGTAAGGGGCTCCCAATCTGGGTTTCCACCCTGTGAATGTCCGCCAGCGATGCCGGAGACGCTGGCTGTTGATGGCAGTTATCAAGCGTGGCCTGAATTGAATTCAGGAGAACCTTGGACTTGATCTGGTAGATAAGCTCTTGGTCTTCAGCCGTCAGAGGCTGGAACACATAATTCATCAGATACTCCATAAAAGCCGCTCTCTGAAATTAGTTTATTACAATTCGAAAACAAGCCGGTATCCGAGTTCATCGCGAGCTTCGGATGGCAAGGCGATCGTCAGCGGTACCAACCCGCTTGTGATTAATTAACCGGGTTCAAGAGCTGATATCGAGGTCAAAGTCAGTCGACAATAAATACACTCTCATCGCACGTCTTTCGCCCCAGGATTGCTCACAGAGGCTTATTACGGCTTATTGTTAAACACGTTGAATCTTCCTTTGACCGACCCTGCCTGTAAGATACAATCTTGATCGGAATGAGCAGTAGATGATGAACTGAGAGAATAATGACATTCGAAAATGAATCGCTCACAACGCTCTTCGATCACTGGAATGATCTACTGAAGACAACGCCCTCGGAACAAGAGCGCGAACAGCTGAAGCTAATTCCATTGTACACGCTCAACGATAAGGATTACCCACAGAAACGAAATGAGCCAGACTATTTCAATCACTGGATTGAGCGTTTACCTGCTTATTACCAGCGTAAAGCTCAATTGGTGATGGCAATTTACGATCGGTTAGGGGCGGAGATACCCTTGACACGGGTTGTCTCAGAGGTGCTTCACGATAGACCGCAACTCAGCTACTTTCTGTTCGTCCGACATCTGCAACGATTTGTACTCAAAGATCCAATGAGATTATCAAGCAGCGCAAGCGCTGGATCAAGTCAGTGGCAACCAGAATGGGTCAACAAACTGATACAGAATGGCGTATCGTTGGAGGAAATCCGTGCATTGACCCAAGAGGTTGCGCTGAAAGTAGTGGGCGACATTCTTGCCGTAACTGACGGCTATGGTGCATATGGGGATTTGCCAGATAATGCGCCACGCCCTCGCATTGTTGCGACTGCCATCGCGTCCGGTCAATCACCTCGTTACCTAGATGGGTTACACGAACATCTCGAGCTATGATCTGTTTTTTGAGAACATCGATGGGTGCTGGTCGTTTGAACACGAACGCATGCCGCATGGATCGACGATGCCCCGCATCAAGATCGTGACTGGCTCAATTGAGGATTCGATTCTGCGTCCACCAGGAACCGAGTAAACAGCAAAAGGCCTAGACAGGTAAGATAATCACGCGATTAGCCAACCCACCCGTAATCAGCCGGGGTCACGCCAGCTCATCGAGGGAGACGGTCAGCAGATCGATGCCCCCCGCTGACTGGTCTACCCCCGATAAACTGGGGATAGACCAGTGGGGTCACTCACCGGAGATCAGAGACGCTACAGGGACGGACACCACCAACCGCACGCCAAAGGCGTCGGCACTAGTGCTCGGAGAGTCGTAGCCACAATACGCCGGCCGAGCGTAGCGTTGATCATCGGTGAACGCACCGCCCCGCACCACCTTCACCGCGTATATATTATAATACTCTACTAAAAGAGCCCCAAGGTAATCGTTGAGACACCACTCCCAGATCGTCCCCGCCATATCCCTCACGCCAAATGGAGACTCTCCTTGCGGGTAATTCCCGACCGCAGTCGTTCGACACAGAAAATACGGTCCCACGCCCTGTTCCTGCTCATTGAGGTTGGCATGTCCCACCCGGTAGCCATCTCCCCACGGATATTCGCGCCCGTCACTGCCCCGCGCCGCGTATTCCCATTCCCATTCCAACGGGAGGCGAATCTCAACATCTTTCCCGATCAAGCCCGCCGCCCGATACTTGGCGTCCAACCAGCGACTGAACGCCACCGCTTGATACCACGACACGCTATCACGCGGGTGATTGCGATATGGGTTGTACTGTTCCGCCATCGGCTGCCGTTGATACGCATCCGGCATACCCGCCCACCAACGAGGATCGTCGTACTCACCAGAGTCGATGAAAGCTTGAAACTGCACGAACGTCACCGGATATTTGGCGATCTTGAAGTTGTACGTGATTTCGCGTTCCTGCGTGTCTTGTCCATACAGGAACTTACCTGCTGGCACATCACACCACGCCAGATCGGGCAGCCCATCAGGACGCAAACCAACGCCGGGGCGGCGATCATGCTCGTGGTTCAGCCGTCCCCATTCCGCTACAGCGTAAGGTGATCGTCGCGCTCCCGGTGCGGGTTCGTATAGCGGCTTCAACGCCGAATTCGCGCACGCTGCGCCGCTCTCGGTTGCCACACGATAGGCGAGATCCGGTTGCACCGGTGTGAGCCATTCCGCGACTTGCGTTGCTTCGCCGCGCACCCCCGCCAGCAGCAGAGCCGGTTCTTCCCACCCGGTTGCCGTCCACCACTCGTCGGACGGGAAATACTTGCTCGCCGGTACGCCGCGCCGCAGGTCTTCGTCCATTTCATACGCCACAAAATACTCTTGCAGCAGTTGGTGATTGAACCGTACCGTGTCAGTCTGTTCGAGGATCCTGGCGCTCACCGCAAAATACAACAGCAGCGTGGCGTCCGCTTCAGGTACTGCTTGCCGGAAGGCTGCTAGCACAAAATCAGCGTTCACGCTCGTGCCAGTCTGATCGCTCTGCATCCGGTAGGCCAGCGCCGCCAGCGCCCGATTCTGCGTTGCTTCGTTGATCCATGCCCGGTCTGGGCGCACCGCCGTCTTGCCGCGTTCTTCCAAGAGCAGCGCGACGAAGCGCCCGAATAGATCGCCCTTGCTGCGCGGCGGTTCACCGCTCAGCGCGAAGATTTCGATCACGATTTGCAGCAAGAATGGGTTGGTCACTACGCCGAGCATATCGGGTAATGTGTGTTGTTCACGCAGCGACTGGCGCAGTTTGTCCAACAGTATAAGCTCAGGTATCCAGTTGGGCCCCGGTTTATCTTCCCCAGTGAAGAACTCGCGGTAGGTGGCATCCTTTGCTACCTGCTGATACCACGTCCACGCCCGCCGCGCATCATAGCCCGCCAGCGCCCAGAACAGCGTATCCCGATCCTCATCTTCCAGATAGTTGCTCATGAACAACCGGATGCGTTCCAGATCCAGCGGTTGCAAATCGACGCGCTGTAAGGGCAGCTTGCGCTCGACGTAATCCAGTTTGCGGCAAGACACGATCACCGCCACATCGCGATGACTGCGCAGCCACGCCTCTAATTTGGTGTGGTGGGCAGGTGGCATTTCGTTCAAGCCGTCGAGCAGCAATACCACGCGCTTCGGCAGATACTCACGCAGATGCAGCCCGCCGAAGCCCACTTCGAGAAATTGCGTGAAGTCCTCACCGGTGTACGCACCTAAGCGCACGAACAGCGGCAGCGGCCGGTGATACGGCTCAGCGGTTTCTTCGGCGGCAGCACTCGCATATTCGTATGCCAACCGCTCCAGCGTAGTCGTTTTGCCCGCACCCGGATCACCGATCAACGCGACGCGGCGATGATTCCGCAGCCCTTCCAGCAGTTCGTCGAGGTTCTCCGTCTTGACCGTCACGCCTTTTTCAGCATCCAAGCTGTGGTTGATATGTTGGTGAAACGCGTGGCGCATTTCAATCGTCCGTGCGGTCGCCGGTTTCAGCTTAACCTTCTGCTCCTCAAGACGCGCCGTCGCCGCCATATCGGTATACAGATCGCGCCAGTGATCGTACTTCTGTCCGATGGTTTGGAGGTAAGCGATCTCATGGTCACGCTGGGATTGCGGGTCAATTTCTTCGGCGTTGGGATTGTTCAAACGGCGTACCAGCAGCGCCAAGCCCGCGTCCCAATCGGCAAAGTTGATATAGGTGTGGTTGATGATCACAATCGGGCGGTGTCCGCCGGGGAATACCAGCGGGATGATCGGTTTCTTTTGCATCAGCGCATAGCCGATTTCCAACCGCACAAAACTATCCGCGCGTTTGAGATCGGACGTCACCACGACGATCACATGTGTCGCCTCATTGATCGCATTTTCAATTTCGCCCGTAAAATCAGCAGTGGGATCAATGCGCTGATCGCGCCACGCCCTGATGCCGCGTGCGCGGATATCGGTATACAAGCGCAAACTTTCATCAGCGCTATCTTTGCGGGCATAGGAAATGAAGACGTTTACCATATTCCCTCTAAGTCGTCGCATGTCCTGTGGGTTAATCGTCGAGTGAATGCCGCTGCAAATACTCGGGCACATTAACGCCGTACTGCGCGAGGTTCGCCTTGGCCCAGCGCTGTCCGTCAAGATAAGCTTTCCAGCGAGACATCGTAGTACGCCGCCATCTGCTCCAGCGTGGCTTTGTTTACATCAATCCCGTAGCGAGTGAACGCCCAGTTGAGATCGCCGACGAGGCAGTAGCGCCCATCATAGAGTTTGCCATCGGTCATCAACGTACGCCGCAAATCGTTCATGACCACCAACTGCCCCACATCGATTTTCGCATTCGTCAGTTTACACCGATATACCTGTGGGGGTTACTTCGCGTATGTGAGGGAAAAGCTAAGGTTCATACCACCCGCCGATAGTCGTGATGCGAACCTCCAAATATGGGAAACGCGGTGACTTGTCCACTCATCGCTGGGTCAGAACTCAAACTCGTTGATGGAATAGGTATCTGCCCAGAAATGCCTTGATGAGGTCGAGCCGTATTGAAATAGGCAGCATACTCCTTTATCAACGTCAGTTAGGAATAAGCGGATCGTAGATCCGTCCACGTCGGAATTGACACTCCGCACCCTCTAGTCCCCTCTCCCCGCTTGCGTGGGAGAGAGATGAGGGTGTGGGGGAACCAGCATTAGCCTTTCTGAAGCATAAAAGACCTTCAATCAGTACCGGGCAAGCCTTAGAGGCATAGAGCCTGGCGGTTCGCGCTTCTTCTTCAACTAGCTTCAAAGCGAGCTGGAACTGAGCGCTACGGGGGCGCATTCGGGACAATCGAGTGTATGAGCTGGAATTCGCCATTTACGTTAATCATTCACGTGAAATCGATTAGCAATCGTTGACGTCCACATAAAGCGACCTGAATATGACGCGGTTTAGGATTTAATGAAAGAGAAGAATAATCGTCCGTGATCGATCTACACAGGAGACCCTAGATGCGCAAACACGTACTCGCTCTGTTCGTCGCTGCACTGTTCCTGGTCACGGCCGCCGTTTCTGCCCAGGATGGCCTGCCTCCGCTGGGCGCGGACCAGGACGTCACTATCACCTTCTACAGCTACAATCTGGCTTCGGCGGGCATTGGCGCTGCCGGTACTGAACAGCTCATTTCCGAATTTGAGGAACTTCACCCGAACATTCACGTCGAAGGCGTCGGCGTTCCTGCGACCGAAGTTGTCTCGCGCACGCAGGCGGACCTCGCGGCGGGTAATCCTCCGGATGTCGCGCAGTTGATCTTCAACGATCTCGATTTTGTCATCAATAACTTCGGCGCTACCCCGCTGGAACAGATTGTGCCCGTGGACGAATGGGCGGCGCACGTCGAAGGCTTCCACCCGCGGGGTTTGCCCCTCGGCCAACAAAACGGCCTGACCTACGGCATGGCGTTCACCTTCAGCACGCCCGTGCTGTACATCAACACGACCATCCTCGAAGAAGCCGGGATTGATCCCACCACCGTTCCGACCACGTGGGACGAAGTTGAAGAACTGGCACTGCAGGTTGTCGCCAACACCGACAAGCAGGGCGTGTCGATCTACCAGCAGAGCTGGATCGCGCAGGCGCTGGTGATGAGCAATGGTGGCCGTATGCTCAGCGAAGACCGCACGACGCTCATGTTCGGCGAAGAAGCGGGTCAGGGCGCGATGGCGCGTTTGCAGGCGATGGTCAACAGCGGCGCGCACGTGCCCGCCGGCGTCGAAGCCTTCCAGGCGTTTGCGGGTGGCCAAGTGGCGATGATGCTGAACACCACCGCCGCGCTGCGTTTCGTCCAGGATTCGTTTGCCCAGACCGGCCAGGTTCTGAATATGGGTATGATGCCCTCCTACGGTGATCTGCCGACCGTGCCGGTGAACAGCGGCAGCGCTCTGTTCATCCTGTCCCAAGATCCGCTCAAGCAGCGCGCGGCCTGGGACTTCATCAAGTTTGTGACCAGCGAACGTGGCTATACCATCATCACCAGCCAGATCGGCTACCTGCCGCTACGCCCGGCCATCGTCAACGACCCGGAATATCTGGGCACGTGGATTGCGGAAAATCCGCTGTATCTGCCGAACCTCGAACAGCTCGACTCACTCACGCCCTGGGTGTCGTTCCCCGGCCCCAACTACCGCCAGATCGAGCAGATCATCACCGAAGCCCAGACCAACGTCATCTTCAACAACGCCGACCCGGCCACGCTGATGGATGCGCAGGTGCGCGCTCAGGCGCTCATGCCGCAGTAAGCAGGATGTCGTCAACCTGACTGCCTATACAGCCCACCCCGCCTGCACGTAACGTAGACAGGGCGGGCTGTTCACCCAAAGAGACGCAAACCCGTTCGCGAGGCAGTGCGCCGACGGGCTTGCTAGCTGGGAGTGTTCCGATGGAACAAGGACTTTCGCTGGATACCGGCGCGCGGTCGAGCGCCGAGGCGACGGGCGCCCGTCGTGCCGTCGTGGGCAAGCCGCTTTTTGAGCGAGCGCAGCCGTATCTGTACCTCCTGCCGGCGCTGGTGCTGCTGTTTATCTGGGTATACCGCCCGCTGATTGAGATCGTCATGCTCAGCTTCAACCAGTGGAACCTGCTGCCGACGTCGCCGAAGACGCCGGTGGGCTGGGCGAACTATCAGCAGGTACTGTCTCTGCCAGAAATACGCCAGGCGCTAATTAACACGGTCGCGTACACGGTTGGGCTGCTGCCGTTTTCGCTAGTGGGGCCGATCGTCATCGCCATTTTCACGTATGGTATGCGCGGGCGGGCGAGCGGCCTGTACCGGGCGATTGTCTTCACGCCGGTGATCATCGCGCCGGTGGTAGTTACGGTGCTGTGGCGGTGGATTCTGCACCCGTATACCGGCATCGTGAATTACATCCTGAAAGACCTGTTCCACGCTGACCCGATCAATTTCATGGGCGACCCTGCACTGATGATCCCGTCGATCACGTTCATCACTGGCTGGGGGCTGATCGGCTTCTGCACCCTGATCTTCGCGGCGGCGCTGACCAACATCAACCGGGAGTACCTGGAGGCGGCGGCCATCGACGGCGCGGGTTACTGGCAGATGATCCGCTTCGTGATGCTGCCGCTGTTGTCGCCGTCGATCCTGTTCGTGGCGCTGCTGACGGTGCTCTTCTCGTCACAGTGGACGTTCGTGCACATCAATGTGGCTTCGATCAACACGTTCCGCAGCCTGACGAGCAATATCTACACCGTGTTATACGACTACGGCTTCCGGTCGTTCAACATCGGCGTGAGCTCGGCAGCGGCGGTGCTGATGTTCGTCGGCTTCAGCGTGATCGCGGTGATCTTTCTGTGGCTGCAAAACCGCTACTCGTTCTACGATCACTGAGGGAGAGATGATGGTTGGCGTCCACAACAAACCCACGGCCGTCCGCTGGATCGGCCATATTCTAATCGGCACACTGTGTCTGCTGGTGCTGTTTCCGCTTTACTGGATGGTGGTGACCTCGATTCGGCCGCAGGGTGATTTTTTCGCGTCGTCGCTGTTGCCAAGCTCGGTCACGCTGGAGCACTACGCCTACGTGCTCAATCATCTGCCGCTCGGCAGGTTGTTCGTCAACACGGCGGTGATGGCCGTGGTGCGCACGGTGGCGCAGGTGCTGATCGGCCTGCTGGCCGGGTACGCCTTCGCTCGCTGGGACTTTTTCGGCAAACGGGCGCTATTCACGTTGTTCACGTTTACCTGGCTGGTGCCGCAGCAGGTGACGATGATCCCCAATTATGTGCTGATGTCGCAGTTGGGCTGGCTGAACTCACTGGCCGGCATGATTGTGCCGTCGATGGTCTCGACCTTCGCCATGATTCTGTTGTTCCAGCAGATCAAGGGCTTCCCGCATGACCTGATCGATGCGGCGCGCGTGGATGGCGGCACAAGCTGGATGATTTTGTGGCGGGTGATCGTGCCGAACCTGCGGGCGATGCTGGCGTCGCTCGTCATCCTCCAGTTCATCGGCGCGTGGAACGACTATTTCTGGCCGCTGCTGGTCAGCAACCGCATGGAGACGGGCGTGCTTCAGCTTGGCCTACAAGGTTTTTTCACCCAGGAAGGCGACCTGTGGGGACCGATGATGGCGGCCGCCACGCTGACGGCGCTGCCGATCTTTATCATTTATGTGCTGCTTCAGCGCCAGGTTGTCGACTCTTTCGTCAAGTCAGGATTACGCTAAATGCTCCCTACCACTGAGTCTCGCTGGATCGCCCTGGACGGCGCCTTCAACGTGCGCGACCTGGGCGGCTACCCGCTTCCGGACGGCGTCACCCGTTGGGGGGAACTGCTACGCGGCGACAGTTTGCACCGGTTGACGACCGACGATCAGCGCCGACTGATCGATTACGGGGTGCGCACGGTCATCGACCTGCGACACCTCGGCGAACTGGAGACCGCGCCGGACGTGTTCAGCACGTCGGCGGAGGTCGCCTACCACCACGCCTCTGTGTATCGGGTGAACATGTCGGCGGGCACGGTCAGCCTGCCGCCGGACCTAGTCGTCATTTACCGCCATATCGTGGACGAGTGCCAGGCTGGGCTGCGCGAAACGCTGGACATTATCGCCGACGCGCCGGCGGGCGCGGTGCTATTTCACTGCACGGCCGGTAAAGACCGCACCGGCATCGTCGCGGCGCTGCTGCTGAGTCTAGCAGGCGTGGCGCAGGACGTGATCCTTGAAGATTTCGCGCTGACGAGCGTGGCCATGGAGCGCATGCGCGCGTTCCTGCCGCAGCACGACAGCCCAGAGCGTCAGGCCACCTTCGAGAAGCTGCTGGCCAGCGACCCGGCGGACTTGCGCAGCCTGATCGACCACCTGAACGCGCGTTATGGCGGGGTCGAGGCCTACGTGAAACAACTGGGTCTGTCGCCTAACCAGATTTACCGCATTCGTGAACGCCTCATTCAGCCCTATGCACCCCAAGGAGACGCAAGATGACCAAGGTTCTTCTGACTTTCGTTCAGATCAGCGACACGCACATCACGGTTGGCGACAAAACCGAGTTCCGCCCCCACCACTACTCGGAACGGCTGACCGCCTACATGGCCAACCTAGCCAAGAAGGGCATCAACGTCGGGCACATTCATGACATTCCGGCCTCGGTAGCCAACCGCGCCCTGGTTCAGGAAATCAACGCGCTGCCGTTCCCGATCGACTTCGTGCTGCACACCGGCGATACAATGACGGACCCGGACACCGTCGAGGAGTACGAGGCGGTGACGGAGATCTTCCGTGACCTGAATGTGCCAATCTACTATATGGCGGGCAACCACGACAACGTACCGGCGCTACGCAGCCTGATGCCGACCGTCACGACAACCGGCGACACGTTCGACTACGTGATCAGCCAGAACGGCGCGCGGGTGATTTGCATGGATAGCGCCAGCAACGGCGTGGACCACGCCGGCGGCCTGAGCGATGCGCAGATCGAATGGCTGCGCGATCTGCTGGCGGTCGACAAGGCGATGCCGACGGTGATCGCCATCCACCACCCGCCGATCAGCTTAGGCAACGACATGCTCGACTTCTTCGGGTTCGCCAAGGCCGAAACGCTGCGCGACACCATCCGCCAGTCTGGCGCCAACGTGAGTGTGGTGCTGTCTGGCCACATTCATCAGGCTGTCGATACCATTCAGGATGGGCTGCTGTACACGTGCGTGCAAAGTCCGTTCGGCCAAATGCCGATCTTCCCGGCGCTGTCGCCTTCAACGCACCCGTATCGCGGCAACCCCGGCTTCAACATCGTGATCGTAACGGAAGAGCAGACGTACATCCGCCGGTATGCGTACACCAACCCGGTGGTCGAGGCGTCCAAGAACTAAAATACGGCCAAAGTCCGTAAACCGTTCACACCGTTCACGAATCCTGAGGGAAGAAGTGAAGGGTGTGTAGGGTGTGAACGGTTTTTCGCTTCCTTATATAGCACTACACTGGCAACACATCGTAACGCCGCATCATGTCCAGTACTTCGTCCGGCTGGATGGCGTAAGTAATCCCATCGTTCGCGCGTTTGCGCCGCCCCTCGTCAGCCAAATGCAACCGCTTGATGATATGGCCGATCCATTGGCCATCCCCCATCCGATCGGAGGCCTGCCCAAGTAGCCGCGCCACCCGTTCCCGCAAATCATTCGCTTTGATCCAGGTCAGTTGACTGCGACCGCGTGTCAGCAATTCGAGCGCTTGCAGAACAGCTTCTTCCCGATCACTGAGTGCTTTGCCTTCGCTAATCTGTTCGTCCATCTCGGCGGTCGTCGCAATTGCTTGAAGCAGACCAGAGACGCCGCCCTGCTCCTCGAAGAAGGCGGCCAGTGCGACCAGCGGTGACCAGAGTTCGCCAGACCGATTATGGAGCGTGTGCAGTGCTGGACGTTCGGAGTAATTGGTGTAAACAGCTCTGAAATGGGTCAGCGCCAGCGTGTAGAGTTGGTGGCGCAGCCCTGCCCCATCAAAGTCTGGTGGGAACGATGGCATCTTCTTGTCCGTGCGGCGCATCGGAATGGCGATGCAGCGGGAGGCGAGGATATCTTCAAGTCCCGCAATGGCCGCCAGGATCTTCGGGGAATACACATCGAACGCCTGGGGCTTCATATCCTCGCCGATCAGGCGAATTGCCGGCATCACCTGCTTGTAGCCGCTATTAAGCAGCTGCCGGATCTGCTGCATACCGGGGTCTTTCGGGTTATGGTAACGCTGAAGTAGCAAAGAACCATATCCGCGCGTCATTATCCTTATGTTAACCAGCTCGATAGTAGTTGTGGTGCAGTTCGCTGAGCCGATCGCGCCATTCGATTCTTCCTGCAGCGGATCTGTTGTGACGAAATCCGTCCATTGACCAGCCCATTCCCCCAATTTAACGCTGCTGTAACGGGGCTGTAACGCTCGCCCGTTATGCTGCGCACATCATTTTGTTTCGCCCGCCACTGATCAGATTACTGCCAACAAGGAGTGTGATGAAACGCATCGATCTCATCTATTTTGATGTCACATCCGGCCACCGCTCGTCGGCGCTGGCGTTGAAAGCGGCGCTGGATCGGCAGGGCGAACCGGTGCAGGTGCGAACCGTCAATTTCACTGACATTGTGGCGTATCAGCCTGCGCTCTACCAACTCGCGCGAATCGGCATTGGTGTATTCAACTGGGGTGTACGCCATGAGCGCGCATACTTTGCCCGCCAACAGGTGGGGTTATTTCAAGTGATTCAAGCCCGCATCCCACCCTCGATGATCCAGCGGATTGCCCGCTTTTGGCAGGATGATCAGCCGGATGCGGTCGTGTCGGTGATGCCCATCTGCAATCTCTTGCTGGAACGCGCACTGCATCTCATCCATCCACACTGCCCGTATGTGGTCATGCCCGTCGACTACGAAGAGACGATGCGCAACTACTGGTTTGACCTGCGCATGGACGCCTACTACATCAATCCAACGCCCAAACTCGACCAGAAGGCCGCGGCGCTCGGCATTCCCTTGGAACGGCGGCTTGAGGCCAGTGGGATGCCCATTGACCCCTTGTTCTACGCTCCAGTCCCCCCCGACAAAGCCGCGGCGCTGCGCGAACTGGGGCTCGACCCGACAGTGCCAACCGTGCTGGTTGGCTTTGGGGGACAGGGGTCAGTTCTCGTGAAACGCTGCGCGGACGAACTCAGTAAGGTCACGACGCCGCTCAATGTGATCTTTCTCTGTGGGCGGCACAAGGCACTGTATGCGTACCTAGCCGCGCTGACGACGCCCTATCGCAAGCTGGTTCTGAGCTTTCTCCCGGAAGCGCCCGCTCATTACTACCACCTCGCCGACGTCATCGTCGGCAAACCGGGATCGATGACGATTACCGAAGCGCTGGTAACCCGGTCGGCTCTGCTGGCCGTTGAGTCGCAGTCTCTGGCGCTGGTGCAGCGCGGCAATGAAGCGTGGCTGCGACACTCAGGCGTCGGCGCGGTGATCCGCGTGCCCGAACTGGCCAGCGCGGTCGAAAAGATTCTCCACTCGCCGACGGTTAACGACAGACTGGAACGCGAGTGGCATCGCGCCGTGTTTGAAATCGCCGACACGATTGTTGATGTCGCCTACGGACGCGGTTTACATGCAGCGGAGGTCAGCTATGAGAACGCAGCGGACTAAACTGCCCAACGGCATGGAGATCACCGCCGCGCGCAGCGAAGAAGCCACCTTGATGTACGGCGAAGTCAGCGCGTATATTAAGCATGGGCTCACGCTCCAGCCCGGCGCGGTCGTCGTGGATGTGGGGGCGAATATCGGCATCTTTTCGCTGTGGGCGTATGACCAGTGTGACGGACAGATCGCGGTCTACGCCTTCGAGCCGATTCCGGCGATTTACCACCATCTGGCAGCGAACTTTCAGAACATCGACCCGAAGCGCCTGAAAGCGATCAACGTCGGTTTGTCCGGCGCTCCCGGGATGGCTCGGTTTGCTTACTACCCGAACGCGACGTTCGCCTCGACCGTGTATCCCGATTCGGGCCAAGCGGATCGCCAGCTCACGGAAACGCTGTTGGCGCGCAGCCTGCACCAACTGCCACCCTACCTCGCGTGGGTTCGGATGTTCCCGTCGCTGGTGCGCCAGCCGATCATCAAACTGCTGGCGCGCTACATCAACCAGCGCCAATTTGTGATGTGTGAACTGCAAACCCTAACGCAGGTGATTCACCGCCACCAGCTTGAGCGAATTGACTTTCTCAAGATTGACGCTGAGAAAAGCGAACTCGATGTGCTCCGGGGGCTTGAGGCGGGCGACTGGGGCAAGGTGCAGCAGATCTTTGCGGAAGTGCATGATCGCGATGGTCGCTTGCAGGCAGTCCGCGATCTGCTCCAGCAGCAGGGCTTTCAGACCATCGTGTGCGAGCAAGATCCGTACTTCGCCGACACCGAGATTTACGCAGTCTACGCGCGGCGTTAGCGCAGGAGAACCGGAATGGATAGCACTTTCTCGATGCGGCTCACCACCGCAGCCATTGACCAGCTGATCGCCGATCTGCGTCAGTTCGCACCGGTGCTGGCCGATCGTGCCGCGACGTGGATGAATGGCCTGAGCCGTGCCGGGCGCGCCGCCGACTATTTCCAGCATCCGCTGGCGTTCCCGATGCTGCTACTGCCGCTGTGGGTCGAAGAGGCGGTCAGCGGTCAGATCAATGCGGACTTTCAGGCCGCTCTCGTGTATTCGTCGGTGAGCGGCTACTACTTCATCCGCATGATTGACAACGTGATGGACGAGGCAAGTCCTGTAGAACGCTCCCTGCTGCCCATGACCGGAGTCTTTCATGCTCAGGCGACCACCACCTATCATCAGTATTTTGAGCACACGCATGCGTTCTGGACGCATTTTGCGCGCTGGAATACACAGTCAGCCGCGTTTGCCATTGAAGATAGCAGCAGCGATGACATCGATCTCGCCAGCTTTCAGCGGATTGCCGGGAAGAAGGTCGTCGCCGGCAAAATCCCGATTGCAGCCGTGCTGGCGCGTCATGATCAGCTCGACCGACTGCCAGCGTGGGAAGCGTTCTATGATGACCTCGGCTGCTGGCATCAACTCTTGAATGATGTCCTGAGCTGGAAGAAAGATCTCCAGCATCAGACGGCCTCGTCCTCTCTGTGCGAAGGCGAGCGGCGCAAGCGAGCTGACGAGTCGTTGTTTGGGTGGCTGCTGCGCGAAGGGTTCGCGTGGGGGCTGGCGACGCTCGAACACTGGCTCGACAACCTGCATGCTCAAGCCGCGCTGCTCGAAAGCCCACCGTTGTCCGAATACTTGCGTAGCCGCGGGGACCTGCTCGCTGCTCAGCGCACCGAAATGTTCGCCTCGCTGGCCGCATTGTCACCGCTGATCCGCGCACAGAACACCCCATTAGCTGAAGGAGACCCGACGTGAACAACATCGAAGATGTGATCATGAAAGTGATGACGGAACCTGACTTTGCCGAAGCCTTGCTTGCGTCGCCGGGGGCGGTCCTGCAGGCCGAAGGCATTGAAGCAACTCCGGAAATCCTGCAGGTACTGGCCGGTCTCAAGGTCGAAGAACTGCGGGTCATGGCCGAAAAGTTCAGCAATCAAGGCATTGCAATGTAGGTCCGGCAGGAAAAGCGAGGTTCGATGACCGTGAAACCGCACAGCGATCTCTTCAGTTTGGGTGAACACTACTTTCGCACGGCCTTGGCTCAGCTGCAGCAGCACGGGATTGAGTTCAGCCACAAACTGCACCTCAGCGCCGCCGATGATCTGCTCTGCTATTACGACCTGGAGCAGCAGGCGATCTCACTCGCACTGCCAGACCGGGAGACAGCCCAGGGACGACTGCAGTTGGTACTGCTGCGCTCCCTGTTCGGCTGTGACCACAATGATGAGGTGATCGAACTGCTGCGGCTGACGTTGGACTGGCTGATTGCCCATGAGCTCGCCCATCACCTGCGCCAACATCACGGCGTCTTGACCGCCAATGTGTGGCAGGAAGAACAGATCGCCAACGAACTGGCGCTGGCCTTGAGTAAGCCGCGTGTTTCGGTGGCAGATCGTGCTCGGGCGCACCACCTATTACAGCGCGTGACGGCGAATCTCGCCCAGCGGTTGGAGGCTGATAACAGCGCCGTCAATTCGTATCATCGGCTGCCTCACAGTCTGAATACCGTCGGCTTGATCCCACCTGAGACGCTTCTGGAGATCGAACAACATGCGCAGCACAACCCCTGTACGACCGTGCTGCGCAGCGTGCTGACCGGTCTCGTGCCCGACATTGACGAACGACTGCGCAACCGTGAGCAGTTGATTCAACGGGTGAATCGCACTTCACGCCACGACATTATCCGCTCGCTCTATTACTATTTTGGCTGGTTGAATATCGGTTTGATGAGCAGCGAAACCTGCACGATCCGGGAGTTTGCCCACCGCTTTCTGACTTCTCCACTAGATCACCGCTACGAAGGAGCATGCGCATGATGTACGATGTGATTGTCGTCGGGGCTGGCCCGGCAGGCAGCACGGCCGCCGCTTTACTGGCGCAAGCGGGTCTCTCCACCCTGCTGCTCGACCGTGCCGCTTTCCCGCGCCCCAAACCTTGCGGTGATGCGGTGCCCATGGCGGCGTATCGCATCTTCGAAGCGCTGGGCATCGCCGACAGGATCCGTGCGGCCAACTTCAACCGCATTCAGCGCGTCGTCCATCGCAATATGACCGACGAAACCTCGGTCTTCGAACTCACCAACGCCGATTTCAGTACCTCGGAAGCGTTTATTGCGCCGCGCTACCGTTTCGATGACCTGTTGTTTCAACATGTGCTCGCCTCTGGCGCGGTCTTCGAGCAGGTCAGCGTGACCGCGCCGCTCATGGCGGATGGACGCGTGGTCGGCGTGGAGGGCAAGCGCGGCTCGGCGGACGTTCGCTATTCCGCGCAGACCGTGATCGCCGCCGATGGCGCGACTTCGGCGCTGGCGCGCGCTGCATGGGGAACGTCGGGAGACCAAGTACGTCGCGGTCGCGGTGCGCGCGTATGTGGAAACCACGGCGGATCTCGACCCGGCCATCGAGATTGACTTTATGCCAGAAACTCTTCCCGGATATGCCTGGTTCTTCCCAGTGGACCAGCGCCGCGCCAATATCGGCATGGGCATTCGGTCCGACTTCTACAAGACGCAACCGTATTCGCTGACGGACATTCTCGAACACTTCTGCCAGAAACCGCGTATCGCCGCGCTGATCGGCGACAACCCCTGCAAGACGTGAAATCGTGGCAGATACCGCTGTTCTCATTTGATACCCGCCGGGTGTTTCCGGGCGCGCTGCTCGTCGGTGATGCGGGCTGCTTTGTCAACCAGATCACAGGTGATGGCATCTACGAAGCGTTGTTCACGGGGCAGTGCGCTGCTGAGACTATCATCGAGGCGCAGCGGAACGGCGATTATTCGGACCGAACGCTCAGTCGCTTCGACGAACGGTGGCGCGCGCAGCTAGGCGGTCGCTTCAAGGAAGCCGAAATTCTGAATAACCTGGCGACGATCGCCCCGAATATCATCTCGCGAGCCATCTTTCACACCAGTTAAGCGCTGCGACGATGCCGGTTAGAAATTTCGACCCAAGAAATTCAAACATGAAGAAGTTTTCATCTATAATGAAAGGCATTCCCACGTGACAAAAGCATAGTTACGCTTCATCGGAGCAACATCGGCATGGCTGAACTCAAACTCGAGTTGTTTGGTGCCCCTCGTCTGGTATATCAGGAGCAGCCTGTTGTTGGCGTGCGGCGTAAGGCGCTCGCGCTGGCAGCTTATCTCTCGCTGACTGAACGCCCGCTCATGCGCGAAGCGCTGGCTGCCCTGTTCTGGCCGGATCAAGATGATGAACACAGTCGAATCTCACTGCGGGGCGTTCTCCATAATCTATCCAGCGCATCTCCCATCGAATGGGTGGATGCAGATCGCTCCGCCGTGAGTCTCAAGTTCGAGGCACTAGAGGTTGACGTGCGTGGATTTACCGGAGCTTTGGCGCGCACGCGGGGGCATCTGCACACTGACGGTGTGTTGTGCGCAGCGTGTTTTGCCGCGCTCAACGAAGCTGTCAATCTGTACCATGATGATTTCATGGCAGGCTTTAGTCTGTCCGACAGCAGTGAGTTTGATCACTGGCAGACCAGTCAGCGTGAGTGGCTGAGTCGGGAATGCACGACAGCACTGCGACGGTTAGCGGAGCATTCCGGCATTGTGTCGGCTACCTCACTCCACGAGGCGCTGAGCTACGGTCGACGCTGGCTGAAGATTAATCCGCTGGACGAAAGTGCCCACCGTCTGTTGATGCGCTTGTTCGCGGCGAGCGGTCAGCGCAGCGAAGCACTCAAGCAGTATCATGACTGCGTCCGTCTGCTCGATGAAGAATTGGCGACGCTGCCCGAGCCGGAAACAGTCGCGCTCTTTGAAGCGATCCGGGAGGGTGAAAGCGCGCCGCTCAAATCCCGCCCACGCACTTTTGACAAAAACACAGCGGTCAGCGTCCTACCACCACTGCCACCGCTGCTTGTTGGTCGTGATGAGGCCATCACGGAACTCAAAGCACGGGTAGGACTGCCGAAATCAACTTCCCAGCGTTCGGTCACGGTCATTGAAGGCTGGCCCGGCGTCGGCAAGAGCACTACGATGGGAGCATTCGCCCATGATCCCACAGTCAAAGCACGGTTCTCCGAAGGCATCCTCTGGACCTCGCTCGGCGAAAACCCGAATCTCCTGCGTAAACTGATGGTGTGGGGAGAAGCGCTCCATCTGATTCCGCCGGGAAAGACGCCCACAGTGGACGAATTGACCAGCCAGCTCCTTTCTGCGTTGAGCGACCGCCATGTTCTGCTAATCGTCGATGACGTGTGGCAGGTGGAACATGCCGCGCCCTTCCGCGTGGGTGGGCCGGGTAGTGTCCTGCTATTGACTACGCGGCTAAACAGTGTAGCGCGGGCACTCGCGCCCACATCGAGCGACGTTTACCGCCTGCCGGTGCTGACGGATGAGTTCGCGCTGTCGCTGCTGCGGCGGCTTGCCCCGCAGGTTGTGGACGAACATCCGGCTGAAGCCTTGCAGTTGGTGCGCGATCTCGAAGGACTGCCGCTCGCTGTGCAAGTGGCCGGGCGGCTGCTCCATGAGGAAATGCATCTTGGTTGGGGGATCGCCGAATTGCTGGCTGAACTGCATGCCGGAGCAGGGCTGCTGGTCGCGCCTGCACCCAATGATACCTTGCCGGCCCACGATGGCTATACTGCGCCGACCGTCATGGCGCTGCTGAAACGCAGCACCGTTGTGCTCGATGAGGAGACACTGTTTCGGTTCGCGCTGTTAGGTCTGTTTTCGGCCAAGCCCGCGACCTTCGATCTAGCCGCGTTGGCGGCTGCCTGGTCCGTGACTGATCCCAAACCGACCGTGCGCACACTGGTCAATCGCGGCCTGCTCGAACCGATCAGCGGTGGCCGGTTTCAGATGCACGCACTGCTCGTCCTCCATGCCCGCGTCTTGCTCGAAAGCTTTGATACCTGATGGAACGTCAACAATCGCGGGTTTACGAAGCCCAACTTCGCTTGGCCGCGCACTATGTGATGGTCGTGTGCAAGGCCTGTCAAGACTACCTGCGCGGGTTTGAAGGCAGCGTCGCCGCGGTCCTGGCCTTCAATGCGGAACGGGTACAAATCGAAAAGTCAGCGGCGTGGCTGCTCGACCATATTGACCACCCGGTGGCTGCGCGGTTATTTGTGCAGATGGTGCGCGACGGCTATCAACTGCTGTATACCTCGGTTCCTGATGAAGATCTCCAGCGGTGGTTGCAGCAGTCGCTGCAAGCCGCTGAGCAGTTAGGTGACGTCAGCGCCCAAGCGAAACATCTATACGCCCTCGGTTGGTCACTGAACCGAAAAGGTGATGTGCAGAGGAGCTATCGCCTTATTGAAGATGCTTACGCGCGTGCGGAAGCAGTTGGTGATGCTCCACTGATGTCGGCAATCTTGGTTGTCCGCGCCGATCTGGCGCGGCGGCGTGGGGAGCTGGCAGCGGCCGCGGAGTATCGGGAACGCGCCCACGCTATCCGCCGTGACTTGGGCGATGCACTGGGCATCCACCATTATTTGTACGAAAAAGGCGACCGCGCCGCTGCCGACGGTCGCTTGGATGAAGCCCTCCAGTATTATGAGCAAGCGTATAATCGGGCCGTCAAAGCAGGCGGTTACCGCGAAATCGCCCGCGTCCTCACCAGTATCGGCCTCATTTACAATCGACAGGGTCGGCATACCGACGCTCTCGGGGTCTACGAGCAAGCGCTGGAGTTTTCGCAGCGCATCCAGTTCCCGCCCGTGATTGTGTATACGCTGCATGCGCTCGCCAATACCAGCATTGCTATGAACAATCTTGACGCGGGGCAATCTTATTTGGAGCAGGCACTCGACTTGGCGGAACAGGCAAAACTAGAGGTCGTTCCCGACATTCTTGCCGAACTAGGTCACCTGGCTTACCGTTACGGCGCGCTCGAGGAAGCCCAGCAGTACCTCGACAGGGCGTTGGAAACGCATCGTGCACGAGAGAATAACTATAACATCAGCGGGGATTTAGCCTATCTTGCACTCGTGTACGCCGCGCAACAGAATTTTGCTGGTGCCCAAGAAGCGACACTGGAATGCTTGCGATTGACGATGGCACAAACTTCCGAGGTTGAGTTACTTACGCCGATCTTCACGGCCGTGCATCTGCGTATCTTGCGCGCCTTTAGCCCCTCCGTCAGCACAAATGAACAGACTGCGCTCTTACACACAGCGCTGCATTGGGCGGGGACTGTGTTGGCGCATCCGGGTGTCGATCAGGTTAAGCGCGACACCTTTGCCAGTTTCCGTCCGGCGTTGGAAACCGCCCTCGGCGCGCAGCGTATCGCCAGACTGCTTGCTGAAGGAGCACAACTCGACTTGATGACCGTGGTGACCGACGTTGAAGCTGCTTTGCAGCCATGAACCAAAGTGAGATTGAACACTTTTGGTGAGTAAGGCGGTAAACCACTGCTGAGTTAATGATTTCCAGTGTAAGGTGGAAAACCGTATCTGATGAAAAGCTTGAAGCGACGCCGCGGTATTAAGTCGTGCAAAATGCCTGTGGGGGTTACTTCGCACATCTGAGGGAGAATCTAGGTTTCACGCTACCCTGTAGTAGCAAGAAATCCTTTCCAGACGGTGTTTTCCGTGAGTCAAGCAGATCGGTAATCGTCATGGAAAATGGCTTCGAGCAGACCGCGCCGTTTGCCTCATCCCCAAGAGAAACTTCCAAGGGCAACAGGCAAGTGATCTGCCCCCTATGACTAGTCCACAGGGAGTGAGAGTCGAGCCTGTTCCGCAAAGACAGCCGGTGGCAGGTAGCCAAGACTGCGCCGGTCACGGTGGCAGCTTGAGCCACTGTTACTCCATTAAACTGGGGGTAGTCCACAGCGCAGTTATTCCCACCAGAGATCAGGCTAGGCTGACCAATACTTCCTCGACCGTCATACCTGCACCCATTTTGTAGGCTGCAGCATAAGTTGACGCATCCAATGCGGCGCGTGCTAGCGCCAGTTCCGGCATAAAGTGCAACTCATCTACGGGGAGCACCCGCAGACCACTGCGTTCCCACGCGCTGAAGGCGGCTCCTGCTAAACGTGCGGCCGTTTCCGGACTCCCCTGTACGGCGTAGGTCGCCGCGAGACAGGCCAAGGCCGATGCGGTTGCAGGTAGATCATCCAGATCCTGATACAAACTTAGCGCCTCGCGCAGATAGGCGCGCGCGCTCCGGACATCCTGCAGCTTCAAGGCCACTGCCCCCAGATGCCTGACAATCAAACCAATTTTCGAAGTGTCGTTGAACTGCCGCATAAGCGTTAGCGCTTCTTGCAAGCGAGCGAGCGCTGTGCCGTAATCGTACTGATAAAAGGCGATGCGCCCGAGATCGCCGATGGCGCTGGCCACACCCCACTGGTAGTCCACATCGCGCTGAAGCGATAGGGTTCGTTCAAAGTACGCTTTAGCCTGCGCGAAGTCACCCTGGTTCAGGGCGACTTCTCCCATGTTGGCCAGAACCGCCCCTGCGTTGCGCTTGTTGTCCAGCTCCTCCTGCAAAGCGAGGCTTTCCACATAATAGAGCATCGCCTGCGCGAAATTTTGGTGGCGCAGGGCAATCCCACCGAGGTTCGAGAGCGTATTGGCAATGCTCTGTTGGTTACCGAAGCTGCGCCAGATGTCAAGCGCTCGCACAAGATACGCTTCTGCGAGTGCGAACTCATTCAGCGACTGGAGCAGCGTGCCCAGATTATTCAGAACACTCGCCACCAACTTCGTGTTCTGGATTGATTCGGCGATGCGCACCGCTTCTTCAAAGTACTGCCGCGCACTGAGCAAATCACTCCGATTCCACGCCAAATTGCCGAGGTTGTTGTAAGTCGAAGCGATGCCTTCGGAGTCTTCAAGTTGCAGCCGCAGCCGCAGCGCTCGCTGCAAGTAGGTTTCAGCGCGGGCATAATTGCCAGTCGCGAAGGCCAGTGCTCCACCGCTGTTGTAGGCTTTGGCGTAGCTCGCCTGCGCGGTTTCGTCCACGAGCGTGATTTCAGCGTCGCCGAGGAGCAATTCTGCCCAGCGCAGCCCTTCCAGCGCCAGTCCGCGCATATTCCAGAACTGGGATAAACATGCGACCAGACCAACCCCAAGCTGTGGGTGAGCATGCGCTGACCAAGACAGGACAGCGCGCAAATTGTCATGTTCGTGCTCGATCGATGTGGCAGCCTGAAGCTGCGCTGCGCCGGACAACAACGGAGTGGTTGTGTCCAACCAGCGCTGAAAATAGTCTGCCTGCTGTTCGCGCACGGCATCCCATTCTCGTGAATCGAGCAGCAGTTCACGTCCGAATTCGCGCAGCGTTTCCAACATAGTGATGCGGAGAGCGCCATCTGGCAGCTCGCACTGGTCGACCAGACTCTTGTCGAGCAAGGACGTGAGCAGATCGACGACGGAGCGACTGCTTCCCGTAGGCTGGACAAAGATGCCTTCCAGTGCTTCAATGCTGCACCCGCCGGGAAATGCGCTGATAACACGAAACAGGCGTTGTTCCGCCGGGTCAAGCAGTTCATAACTCCAGGCGATGGTGGCACGCAGCGTCCGCTGGCGCGCGGTGGCGTTCACCGCACCCCCATCCAGCAAACTCAGCGGTTGATCAAGGCGCTGTAGCAGAGCGCTGGGAGAGAATAGGCGACCACGAGCGGCAGCGAGTTCCAGTGCCAACGGCAGCCCGTCCAAGCGGATACAGATTTCTGCCACAGCGCGAGCATTCGCGTCTGTCAGAGCGAAATCGCGGCGAACGGTCTGTGAGCGGGCGACAAACAAAGCGACCGCCGCGTGACGTACCAAGTCCTCAGGGGTCTCAAACTGCTGCAGATTGGGAAGTTCGAGCGGCGGCACGCGCACCCGATGTTCGCCATAGAGATTGAGCACGGCGCGGCTTGTGACGATCACCTTCAGTCGTTCCGCTCCTTGCAGCAGCGCGGCGATCACCGGAGCGGCCTCCAGCACCTGCTCGAAGTTATCGAGGATGAGCAAGGTAGCACGCGCCGCCAGCACGGCGATGAGGCGATCAACCAGTGCGGTGCCGGAGGTATTCGCCTTGACCTGAAGCTGCTGCGCGATCTCCGTGTCGACCAGCGCCGCATCGGCGATCCCGGCCAGCGACACCCACACGACACTATCTAAGAACTGATTGCGACTGAGACGTGCCAACTCCTGCGCGAGCCGCGTCTTGCCCACCCCACCGGGTCCGGTCAGCGTGATCAGGCGCACATGAGGATCCTGGATTTGTGCAAGCAGCGCGGCGAGCAGCGCCTCCCGCCCGATCAACGGGGTCAGCGTCGTGGGCAGTGCAGCGCGCGGCGCGACCGGAGGTGGTACCGGGAGAACTGGCGCAGCAACTGTCTCGACTTCGAGTTGGCGCAGCGGCGACGCTGCCCACTCGGCGTCTGTAAACACCCCCGCTTTCAGCCCCATCAGGTCGAGCAGTTCGACGGCGTCAGCGCGCGTGGAGATCGCCTGCCAGCGCGCCAGCAGTTTGATGATAGCTTTCACTTCTATCTGTGTGAGGCGCAGGCCGTCAGTTGCGTGGAGTTTATGGCTGAGGACGGAGGGGCTCATGCCCAGTTCATGTGCCAACTGCTTCTGTGTGAAGCCCAAAGCCCGGCGATAGCTCTGTACTTGCGCACGGAACTCATCCAGCCCCATAGACCACCTTCAACTCAACTGTGTCGTTCTCATTTTCCGCCCGTTCTGGGTTTACCGCAACAATACCGCAACATTTTCATTGCGGTACTGGTTCCAAACGACGTACTGTGAACACATCTGCATTCCACAGATCAGCAACCGTATAGACAGACGATTTCACCTCAAGGAGGAGATCATGTCCGAGATTCTCGCCATTCGCGTGATGGAAACATTGGCTCAACGCGACCCGAATGTCTTTCCGCTCGCCCAACCGACTGCGACGGCCAGTGGGGGAGTACTTCCCGGTGTGATTCCACTAAGCGAAGCCATGCGGGTGATGGATGCCCTCTGGTCTGCTCTCTCCGACTTCAATATCGAGATCAATCGTGTGCACGATTCCGATGGGGAGATCCGGGTCGAGTTCACCTGGTGCGGCACGCAGACTGCCACCCTTGATCTGCCGGTGCCCGGTGTAAACCCCATCGCGCCGACAAACAAAGTGGTGAAAGTTCCCGATGTCTTCGTGTTCCGCTTTGTGGACGACAAAATCGCTTCTGTGCGGGTTGAGTCACCAGCCAAAGGCGGTGTCTTGGGCATGCTGCAGCAGTTGGGTGTGCTGCCTGCCTGAATCAACATCAGCGCACGTGACAAATGTGAGGGGAAGGAAAGAAATCATGTCATCGAACGAAAATCACTTCATCACCCATTGGCAGGTCCAGGCGGCGCTTGGCGAAGTCGTTGACATCATTGGTGATGCGGAAAGCCTACCGCGCTGGTGGCCATCCGTTTATCTGCAAGTGCGCGTACTGGAACCCGGCGACAGCAACGGGATCGGTCGGCGGGTAGGGCTGTACACCAAGGGCTGGCTGCCCTACACGCTCCGCTGGAGCTTTCGTGTGACCGAATCCAACTCACCTCACGGCTTTACGTTGGTCGCGGAAGGCGATTTCGTTGGACGTGGCATCTGGGCGTTCAAGCAGAAAGGCGAATGCGTGGATATCACTTACGATTGGAAAATCGAGGCGGAGAAACCGCTGCTCAAGCGGCTGTCCTTCGTGATGAAACCGCTGTTTGCGCTGAATCACCGCTGGGCGATGGCGCGGGGCGAAGAGAGCCTGCGTCTGGAGCTGGAACGTCGGCACACGCCCGCCGCCGCGCGCCGATCGATTTCTGCCCCGCCGCCAGCCACGCCCAGTCATCCATTCCGTTGGTTTGTGTATGTGCTCGGTTTTCACGGGAAAGGCGGCTGATATGGACTTGGAAGCATTTCTCGACAGTTATGGGCTGATCGCCATCTCTGGGATCATGCTGCTCAAATCGATTGGCGTGCCGATTCCCATCCCGGCAGATGTGGTCATGCTGGCGGCAGCCGCGCGCGCGGCGAGCGGCAAGCTAAACGTACTCGGAGCGTTCGTCGCGCTGCTCGTGGCGCTGTCCGTCGGCGGTGTGATCCAGTTCGCACTCATCCGGGGCGTTGGTCGTGGTCTGCTGCTGCGCTACGGTCGGTTTCTCGGCGTCAGCGAAGCGCGGTTGGACACAGTGGCCCGGCGCATGGAAAAGAGCTGCGTCCTCGGCATTGGTCTAGCGATTCTCACGCCGGGCATCCGTTCCGTCACAATTCCGGCCTGTGGCATCGCCGGCATCGCCCTCACCCGCTTCGTGGTCGGTCTCGTGCTGGGGAGCAGCGCATTTCTCGCCTTGCACTTCACCCTCGGACTGCTCGGCGGTTCGCTGCTCGGGCAGGCAGCGCTGGCCTTGTCTCCCGCCGTAGTGATTGGAGTGCTGATCGGGCTGCTCGCTGTCGGTTTCGCCGTATGGTATATCATTCGCCGCCGTCAGCACCCGGACGACTCGGCGCGTGCAGTTTTGGCCGCCGCAGCCGGTGCCTGGCACGAAGCAACCTGCCCGGTGTGTTTGGCGCTAGGCGCGGTTAACCGTCTGCAGATCGATGTGGCACATGCTCACGACAAAAACCTTCATCATGGAGGGACGCATGTCCACTCGACCCTTTGACCCAGTCGCAGTCGCCTACTATGAAGTCGAGGGTTGGAAAGCCTATTACGACCGGAACTGGCTGCGTCTGCTCTGGTTGGTCGTGGCGCTCGTGCAGGCGCAGTTCCGTATCCCGTTCCCCCAGTCGATCCGGGCAGCCTACCATGTCACTCGCGCTTCGGTCGCCTGGGTTCCCAAAGAGCATAAACCGGCAGAGATTCAGGACCACCTGCGCGAATTCTACCGTCTGGCGCGGCGGTACTCCGGACTGGACTTTGACGTTGAGCGCGCGGCGGAGCTGGAGCTCGACTACTGGGACGTGCACCGCCAGTTAGTCCGACAGGCGGACAAAACCCGGTTCATCAACACCATGACCAAGCTGCATGCGGTCGTGTTCAGCCTGCCGGAAAGCGTCGCCCAGGAATCGGCGATGCTGCGGGTCGAAGCCAACAATGTGCTCGACACCATCACGGGCAAGACATCGCCTAACCCCGAACACGATTGGAAACGCTGCGAGTTGCTGCTGGTGGCTTGTTACCAATCGATCAGGCAGCACGCCGACGCCGTCCAACATCAAGCAAATCTTGGGCTTTGACCAACTTCATGTGAGGAAAGCGAATCCACGATGTCACGTTATGCGATTTTGCAGCAGATTCAACAGCTTGACCCGGAGCAGGATCACGAGCAGATTGTGTTCCTGACAGGCACTTACGAGGAACCGTACCTTATTCAGCGGGCGCTGGAATTCGCCCTGTTTCGCACGTTTGCGCTGCCGCGCACCGCCAAACTGCTCGTGGACACGGGCGAATTCGAACGGCGCGGGCAAAAGCGCTACGACGATACCACGCTGCTGATCTCCGAATTTGTCGAGCATGGGTATGACAGCGAACGGGGACGCGCGGCAATCAAGCGGATGAACCGGATGCATCATCGGTTCGCCATCGACAACGAAGACTACCTATATACGCTGTCGACCTTCATCTTCGAGCCGATCCGCTGGAATCAGCGGTTTGGCTGGCGGCCTTTCGATCCGAAGGAATGCCAGTCGGAATTCATCTTTTGGCGCGAGGTCGGCAAGCGCATGGGCATCAAGGATATCCCCGAAACGTACGACGCGTTTGAGCGCTTCAACCGGGACTATGAGCAGCGCTATTTCCAATCCAACCAGTACAGCCAACGGATCGGCAAAGCCACGATCAACGTGTTTCTGAACTGGTACCCGGCGTTCACGCGACCGTTTGTTCGTCAATGCCTGTATGCGCTGATGGACGAGCCCATGCAGCGCGCCTTCGGTTTTCCGCAAGCGCCACGCTGGGCACGGGCGTTAACATTCGGTGCGCTGAAGCTGCGGGCGCGCGTCCTCCGCCGGCTGCCGCCGCGGCGCAAACCCCGACTCTATACGCAGGAGCGCAACCGCACGTACCCGAATGGTTACGAGATCGAGCGCTTGGGGCCGAATGGCGTTTAGTTATCACTTGTTCGTTGTCGAGACACGCTAGATGAGGGATGAAAAATCACATGTACACTTCAATTCGAGCCAATCTGTTGCGCCGGCTGTTGGTGATTGCCGTGCTGACATTGTTCGCCGTACCTGCGCTCGTTCTGGCGCAGGGCATCACCTTCGAACCCGTGTCCACAGCTACGCTGCCGTGGGATGCCGTGCCGAGTCCCGATGGCAGTACCCTGTATTTCACGGCAATCGCTGACGATGGCTGCCCGGCAATCTTCCGAGCGGATCCCGAGAATGGCGCGGTGACCACGCTGGCAGCGTGCGATCCGTTCGTTATGCCGATCGGCATCGCCGTCAGCCTCGACGGACAGACGCTGTATGTCTCCGACTCGTTCACAGCCGGTGCGGCGGGGAATGCTATCTTCGCCGTTTCCACCGACTCACCTGACATGGTGAGCACCATCGCTGGGACACAGGGCACTGCGCCGCAAGGCGTCGAAGTCGGTCTGCGGAATGGCGTTGAAACTCTCTACTTCACAGGCATCCACACCCTCACTGGACAACCGACGGTCTATGCGCTGCCCACCGCGGGTGGAGCACCAGAGGTACTCGCGCACGGTGCACCACTAGTCGCACCATCGGGGGTCGCGGTCTCGCCGGATGGCGAAACCGTGTTCGTGCTCGATCGTTTCGCTTCAGGTAACGGGTTGGGCGGGGTGATTCGCATTCGGGACGGTCAAGCCACCATGATTCAGTTAAATGTACAGACCGGAGGGCAGCTGGCCGGGCTGACTTTGACGCTGGACGGTTCGCTTCTGCTCGTGTCTTCGCTTGACGAGACCGCCGGGACGGCGCAGGTGCTGGTGCTCGACCTTGCAACCCAACAGAGCAGCGTTATCAATGACGTAATTAGTGCCAACACAGGAGCCGGGGGATTGCATCGCGCGCATGAACTTGATGTATTTGCGTGGGCGGATCTGACATCGGGGAGTCTCGGCGGCACGGTCTATCGTGTGCTGATCAATCGTTAGCCATCAATTAGTACACAAAGCTGAATGAGATGCGGACGCCCATGCTTTCAAGGTGTAATAGCAAGAAACCCTATCCACGCGGTGTTTCCCGTGAGTCAAGCAGCCCGATAGTAGTCGTGGAGTACACCGCCGAGCAAATCGCGCCGTTTGACCATTCCGCTGCTTGAACTTTCTGAGGCTGGATCGGGGATCATCTGCCCAATGCCCTGATGCGGTCGTGCGGTGTTGAAGAAGCTTTCATACTCGTGCAGCACATATTTCAAATGTGCCGTATTCAAAATAATCAGCCGGTCGAGACATTCCTCGCGCACTGAGCGCACCCACCGCTCGGCGACAGCATTCGCCCTCGGCGCTCGAAACGGCGTCCGCGCCTGTGCGGTAAACTGGCGGCGTTTTTGTGCCAGCGTTTCTGGGATCCTTGACCCGATGATATGCTCTCAGTGGGTCTTCCCGTTTTTCCACCGCACTACACTATAATGAAGATATGCTGACACCGATTCTCTCCACCAAGCTGTATATACCGCCGCCACGCCCCAACGCCATCCCGCGCCCACGCCTGATTGGACGGCTGAACGCGGGGCTGCACCGCAAGCTGACGCTCGTTTCCGCGCCGGCGGGTTTCGGCAAAACGACGCTCGTCAGTGCGTGGATCGGCGTGTGCGGGCGACAAGCGGCGTGGCTGTCGCTGGATGACGCGGATAACGACACTATGCGTCTGCTCGTGCATGTGATTGCCGCACTGCGTACCATCGACGCTTCCATTGGAGAACGGGTGTTGAACATGCTGCCATCCATTCAGTCAACTGCCGACTCCACCCTGACTGTACTCATTAACGATCTAGCGGCGACACCGCACAAGTTTGTCCTCGTGCTCGATGACTACCACACGCTCAATTCGCGCTCAATCGATGCGGCGATTGCGTTTCTGATCGAGCATATGCCGCCGAATATGCACCTCGTAATCGCCACGCGCACAGACCCGCACTTACCGCTGGCACGTCTGCGCGCCCGTGATCAACTGACTGAACTCCGTGCCGCCGATCTACGCTTCAACGCGGCTGAATCCGCCGAATTCCTCCAGCAGGTGGCCGGGCTGCACCTAGCGGCGGAGGCTGTGAACACGTTGGAAAAACGCACCGAAGGCTGGATCGCCGGGCTGCAATTGGCGGCGCTCGCGATGCAGGGACAGCCGGACGCCCACCGTTTTATCGACGCCTTCGCAGGGGATCATCCGTTTGTGCTCGATTATCTCGTCGAAGAAGTGCTGCAAAATCAGCCCGCACAGGTGCAGGCATTTCTGGTGAGAACGAGCATTCTGGAACGACTGTGTGCTCCCCTGTGTGACGCTCTCATTAATGATCTCGCGTTATCTGGACAAGAGGCGCTTGACTATCTCGAACATGCGAACCTGTTCGTTATCCCGCTGGATGATCGGCATGAATGGGTTCGCTATCACCATCTGTTCGCGGAAGCCTTGCACGCCCGTTTGCTCAAGCAGCAACCTGATCTCGTGCGGAGTCTGCATCTCTCCGCGTCGTTATGGTACGGGCAGCACAACGCGCTGGAAGACGCGATCCAGCACGCGCTTGCGGGTCATGACTACCCCCGCGCCGCAGATCTGCTTGAACAGCATTGGTCATACCTCAACCTGACCTATTTCCAGAGTCCGCGCTGGCTCGGGTGGGTCAAAGCACTGCCCGATGAACTGGTGCGGGGACGCTTCGCGCTCAACGTAGGCTATGCATGGGAATTGCTCAACATCGGGGATTTGGATGCCGCCGAAACGCGCCTACAAGACGCGGAACGCTGGTTGCAAACGCATCCGATCCACGACAGCCCTGAATTTCTGTCGCTGCGGGCGCAATTGTCCTCAGCCCGTGCCTACCACGCTCAAGCACGCGGTGATTTCCCCACAGCAGTTCATCACGCACGGCATGTGCTGGAGATCGTCGCCGACACCGATGATTTCACGCGGGCGGGTGCGGCGTCGGTGTTGGGTCTGTCATACTGGGCAACCGGCGATCTTGAGGGTGCGTATCAGTTCATCGCGGAAGGCATGGCGAATTTTCACCGGGCAGGCAACCCCTCCTTTGGCATTAGCCCTACGTTCGCGCTGGCGGATATTCGCCACACGCAAGGGCGGCTGCACGACGCTCTGGGCGCATATGAGCGGTCGCTGCAAATCGTACGGGATCACGGCGAACCCGTGCTGCAAGGGGCAACCGATCTGTATCTCGGCATGAGCCTGCTTTACGACGAGATGGGCGATGGAGAGAACGCACGCTTATACAGACAGCGCGGCGAAACGCTCGGCGAACAAGCCGCGTTCCCGGGCTGGAAGATTCGGCATGCGCTGGCACAAGCCCAACTTCAAGCGGGCGCAGGTCATTTCGACGCCGCGTTGAGCCTGCTCGATACGGCAGAACGGTTGCATTACAGCTCACCTCTTCCTGACATGCGCCCGATTCGAGCGCAAAGAGCGCGGTTGTGGATCAAGCAGGGCAAGCTGCAGCATGCGCTGACATGGGCGGACGAACGCGGACTCACCAGCGACGGCGAATTGAGTTATCTCAGCGAGTACGAGTACATTACACTCGTGCGGCTCTTGATCGCGCTGGAGCAGCACGACGATGCGCTCCGCCTGAGTGATCGCTTGCTGGCGGCGGCGCATGACCGAATCGCCAGCATAATCGAACTGCTCAATTTGCAAGCGTTGGTTCATCATGCGCGGGGCGATACAGCGGCAGCGCTCGTGCTACTCGAACGCGCTCTGTCGCTGGCCGCGGACGGCGGTTTCTACCGCATCTTCCTCGACGAAGGCGCGACCATGCGCAATTTGCTGGTGATGGCACGTGGGATCATGCCGGAATACGTGGATCGACTGCTGGCGACTCCGTCCGTTCAGCCGTTGATCGACCCGTTAAGTCCGCGCGAACTCGACGTGCTGCGCCTGATCGCGGACGGACTCTCCAATCAGGCAATCGGGGACCGGCTGTTTCTCGCGCTCAGTACTGTCAAAGGCTATGTCGCCAACATCTTCGGCAAGCTGCACGTGGAGCGACGCACGGAAGCGGTCGCCCGCGCCCGCGAACTCGGTCTGCTGTAACGCAAAACCCTACTTCCTAACCCTACTTTAGTAGCTGCACAACCCTACTCGCCAGAGGCTATGCTGCTGTGCATTGACTCAAATGAAAGGGTTCACATAATGTCGCGTAAACTGTTGGTTCTGTTTCTGATAATGATGATGCTGGCGAGCAGCATCATGGCGCAAGACGCGGTGACGCGGAGCGGTGCGCGTCCCGATACACCGACTTACGGGGTGCGCGGCGCGTATGCCGTAGGAGCACGCGATCTGGTGATTGAAGGGGAGACATCGCTGGACATCACGGTGTGGTATCCGGCGCTGAATCCCAATCATCTAGCCGAAGCGATCACGTATCCCTTTGTCATCAAGTGGGAAGGCTTTCCTGAAGGCGCGACGTCCACTGTGAGCGGACACGCGCTTGCCGACGCAGCTTTCGATCTCAGCGCCGCTCCTTACCCGCTCGTGATCCTCTCGCCCGGTTTCTCGTCGGGAGGAACGGCATATGCGTGGTTAGCCGAACATCTCGCGTCTTACGGCTTCGTGGTGATCGCACCGGAACATCACGAGATGTACACACAAGCGCTGGATTGGTTTTGGCGGGCGATGATTGCTCGTCCGCAAGATATTCTGACGGTCTTCGAGTACGTGGACGAGCAAACCACGGCGGGCGGCGTGTTGGAAGGCGTGATCGATCCGCAAACCGTTGCAGTGATCGGGCATTCATACGGCGGATATACGACGTTAGCGGCAGCAGGTGCGCCCATCAATATGGAGAGCATGGCAGCACTGTGCGAGTCGGCGCGAGCGGCGGCTGATCCGGCGGCGTGGTTGTGCGATCCGGTACTGCCTCACGTCGCGGAAATGGCGGCACTGGCGGGTCTGGATGCCGCGCCAGAGGGCGATTGGCCCGTGTGGGCTGACCCGCGTGTCGATGCGATTGTGCCGATGGCGGGTGACGCCTATCAGTTCGATCCGGCAGGGTTGGCAGAAATCGACATCCCGGTACTGGCAATGGGGGGTACGCTGGACACGGGAACACCCTATCACTGGGGGACTCAGCGTACTTACGAGCATGTGTCGAGTGATAGGAAAGCACAAGTCGGTTTTGAGAACGCCGAACACATGATCTTCGGGAGTACATGCGATGTGCTGCCCTTCTACACGGAAGTCGGTTTCGGCAGCGGATGTATCGATCAGGTGTGGGATATGGCACGCGCCCATGACTTGATCAACCATTTCACAACCGCCTTCTTGCTGGCTGAACTGAAAGGCGATACGGACGCCGCAGCCGCACTCTCTCCCGACTCGGCAGCGTTTCCCGGCGTGAGCTACACGGCGCAAGGGTACTAGGGGCGAAGAGTAAGTCTCTCACGCCGCTGATTTGAACTAGCGTCAAATCGTGGGTTTTGGGTAGAGCCGTTCCTCGTTTTGAGGGCGGCTCTTTCTCACCACACCTTGTCACAGAAAGTGAAAACCCGCTTTTCCAGTGAGGAGCAAGCAGATCTATAAGCCTCAACCATTACCACAACCAAAGACATAACAGGGGCGCTCTCGATGTTATGGGTCATCGTAATGCTGAACCTGATCTTCGCGGATATTCTCTCGTTCATGAACAGCGGTTTTCTTCAGGAGCTTGTGACGACGGGAACTGCAGGAGGCATGGAGATCACTCCCGCCTTTCTATTGATCGCCGCAATAGTGACGGAGATCCCGATCATGATGATACTCCTGGCGCATGTGTTGAAGCATCAAATCAACCGTTGGGTAAACATCATCGGATATGCGTGGGGTGGCGTAACCCTACAATCAGCTCCACCGACCCCATCACGAACACGGGAGAAATCAAAAGAATACGGAACACCGGATGTGTTTCAACTCAGAGACATTCCAGAGCCAGTTCCCAAAGCAGGTGAAGTGCTGAGAGCGCGCCTAAATCTGGCCTAGATCAGCAACTCTTCCACAAAAACTGCGTAGTGATGGCTTACAAACCAATTTACACGAGAGGATCAATATGAGCGACAATCTCCAAACGACACTGAACAATCTGATTCATTCAGGGGTATGGTCTAACCCTGCCATGAGCACACTGATCAATGATTATACCCAATACCACCTTGTGTTGGTTGCGGCTGGTGGGCTTTTGGTGATTATGTTTCTACTGCTGAGCATCTTTTGGGGGTTCGATTGAAGCGAGCACCCAAAGCTGACACACGGAAATGGACATTTGAAAAAAAGGTCTATTTCTCTTTTTGGGCATTAAGCCTTATGGTTGGGGCGTTGTTTGCCTTAACTGTTTTGGCAAATGCAACCAATGTCGTAGATCCCCACCACGGGTTTACGCTACTGGTCGATTCGCTGGGGACGCCGAATGCCGGTACGCAAAAGTATCAACTCTATCAGGCGTTTAACACATGGATCCAGTCTGGCATCCCTAACATTCCAGCGGTTGCTCAAAACAGGTTCCTTGAACGCATTTCATTTAATTCGACCAAAGCACTTGTTAGTGGTGTTTTAATGGTTGTATTCATAGTGGTCAGCATACGCATTTGGAACCTGTTAATCAAGCAATCGAAGGCAAACGAGGCTAAGTGGCGGCTTAAAGAAAATGCGCTCCTTATCTCCGGTGTTGCTACTGTAAGCTTTTCCTTACTGCTACTAGTGATCGTGGTGGCAAACATGCAAGCAGCGGTCGCGCCGATAGCTTTGACTCTCCTTTACGGTTGAGACGCGGCAAAGCGGGAACTGATGACCATGCGCATGAGATCAACAACGAAGATACACCCTTGTAGTAGCAATAAACCCTATCCACGCGGTGTTTCCCGTAAGTCAAACAGCTCGATAGTAGTCGTGGAGTACACCGCCGAGCAAATCGCGCCATTGGATCGTTCCGCTGATTGAACCTTCTGGGGATGGATCGGGGATCTTCTGCCCAATACCCTGATGCGGTCGTGCCCTGTTGAAGTAGCCTTCATACGTGTGCAGCACATACGTCAGCGTTTGCAAGTTCCAGACGATCTGGCGCGCCTGCTGCGACACCCAAGCCTGGGTCGGATGCGCCGTAAGGCCGACCAGATGAACCCGGCGTGTCCCGACCTCGATAAAAAAGAAGACACAGAGAGTTTGGAGGCGAACCGTTTCAACCGTGAAGAAATCGCACGCGAACAAAGTATCCTTGTAGTGGTTGAGGTAGGTTCGCCATGTTCTTGCAGACTGCTTCTGGGGAATGGGCGGTATGCCGTGGCGGCGCAAGATCTGATGGACGGTTTCATGGCTGATCCGATAACCGAGCTTCTTCAGTTCTCCGGTGATGCGGTCGTCACCCCAACGATTCTCACGGACGAGTTGGAGCACCAACTGGACAACCTGCGGTTCGATGGGTGGTCGCCCGACACGCTTCGCTTGATGTTTGAAGGTCCACTTACGTTTGACCAGCTCGCGGTGCCACCGGAGTAGCGTATCGGGTTTAAACACCAGAATCAATCGCTCCAGTTGCGCCCCGGCAGCTCGACGATCGGTCGGAGCTGCTCCACCAAGGTCAACAGCAGCAACTTCTCCGTGCGGGTGATAGTCGGTCCGCGTTTCTGATGACGCCGCACTATCAGCAGCTGCTGGCGCAGCAGCAGGAGTTCAATGGTTTTATCATCCGGTGCCAGCCGACTGAAGCGCAGACTGTCCCCAAGTTGATGCGCAACAAGATAGATAAAACGCCAGATCATCGATGATTGGTTTGCTCGAAACGGTCAGATTGTCGGATTATACCGGTTCCAAGTTGGATTTATTGCTACTACAGGTCAAGAAGCTAATTAGAAGTGTGCGGCTAAAAACTTGACGCACTACCAAATCTGCATTATAGTTAAATCGGTTTACTAAACCGATTTTATGCATGAAAGATGAGGGGTTTTTTCAATGTCACGTATGCTTCGTCTCACTCTTTTGCTCGTCAGTCTCATGCTACTCAGCGCCGTATCGGTTTCTGCTCAGGAGCCGGTTCACCTAAAGTTCTGGAACTACTGGGATGGTAACAACGGCGAAGCCATTCAGGGCTTAGTTGATCAGTTCAACGCCGATCACCCTGATATTCAAGTTGAAAATGTCTTTTATGGTTGGGGTGAACTCCTGCCCCGGTTGCAAACCGCGATCGCGGGTGGCGAAGCACCGAGTCTGGCCGCCGTCGACATGGCGTGGATGCCGCTGCTCGCTAATTCGGGCAAGGTCGCCGCGCTGGACACCTACATTGAAGCGGCGGGCATCGACCTGACCGACTTCTACCCGGCGCTGCTCAACGTCAACCGCTACAACGATCAGTTGTTCGGTCTCCCGGTCAGCACCAACAACCTCGAACTGCTCATCAACAATGATCTGTTCACCGCCGCGGGCCTCGACCCGGCTGCACCGCCGACGACGTGGGATGAACTCACCGCCGCTGCCCAAGCGTGCGCGAACCCAGATCAGGGTGTCGTTGGGATGGAACTCTATACGCAGCCCGGCGAAGGCCTGACCTGGCAGTTCCAAGTCTATCTGTGGCAGTCGGGCGGCGAATTCCTCACCGCCGACAACACCGCCGCCGCGTTCAATACGCCCGCGGGTCTGCAGGCGTTGAACTACTGGAAGTCGCTGATCGACAGCGGCGCGAGCAGCCTGGCGCCGTGGGGTTTGTTCGATCAGGGTAAGGCTTGCATGCGCATGGACGGTTCGTGGATGGTGAGCGGTCTTGCCTCGCAATCCGCCTTCACGTTCAGCGTCGCGCAGATGCCGATCCCCGCGGACGGCCAGCCCGCGACCAATATGGGTGGCGAACACATCGTCATTTTCAACAGCGATGAGGCGACCCAGCAGGCGGCCTTCACGTTCGTTGAATGGCTGACCAGCACCGAAACGCAGATCGCGTGGGATCAGCAGACCGCTTTCATGCCCATTCGCGCGTCGGTTGCGGCTGATGCCGGTTTCCAAGCATGGCTGAACGACACAGAACCGCGGTTGATCCCGTATGTCGAAAGCCAGCAGTACGCCATTAACCGCCCGTCCGTGCAGGTCTATCCGGAACTGTCGGATGTGTTCAGCGGCTTTATGGAACAGGCGCTCTACGGGCAGATTTCACCCGAAGATGCGTTAGCTAGCGCAGAAACCGCCGTCAACGCGCTGCTGCGTTAAACTTAACGGAAAGCAGCTTGAGCTCGCCGATCTGTGCGCGCAGATCGGCGGGCTCAAGCGCTCGTCGTGTGGATTAAGCAACCGGATCTGGAGTACGCCCCATGGCTATAAAAGCGGGATCGGCGCTCCGCCGACAAGCGCGCAGTCACTGGTTGACCGCGTTGATCGCTTTGCTGCCCGCCCTGTTGGTGCTGGGAATCTTCAGCATCTACCCCATTCTCTACTCCGGCTACCTCAGCCTACATGATTGGGACGGTTTCTCGCCCGAGCGCAATTTTGTCGGGCTGCAAAATTACTTTGATTTGTTTAACTCGGCACAGTTCTGGCATTCCCTGCAAATCACGCTGATCTACGTGGTCAGCATCACCGTGTTGAGTTCGGTCGGCGGGTTGTTCATTGCCTTGCTGCTCAATTCCGGCATTCGCGGCGTGACCTTCTATCGCATTATTTACTTCATCCCCGTGGTGACAGCGACCGTCGCGGCGGCAACCGTGTGGCGCTACCTGCTCGATCCTGGTTCCGGCTTGGTCAATACGCTGCTGCGGCAGATCGGCGTTCAAGGGCCAGCATGGTTGACTGATCCGCGCTTTGCCCTGCTGGCCGTGATTCTCGTCGGCGTGTGGAAACGCGTCGGCTTCAATATGGTGATCTTTCTCGCGGGGCTGCAAACCGTGCCCCGCGCTTATTATGAAGCGGCGATGGTCGATGGCGCGAATACGCGCGCGCAGTTCCGCTACATCACGCTGCCCATGCTGGCGCCGACAACACTGCTCGTCGCGATCATGTCGCTGATTGACGCTTTTCTGGTATTCGACACCGTGTTTGTGATGTCCAACGGCACGGGCGGCCCGGTCGGCTCCACCGAAGTGCTCGGTTTCATCCTATGGCGCGAAGCTTTCCGCTATTTTAATCTCGGCGATGCGTCAGCAGTGGGTTGGATTCTGTTCTTGATCGTGCTCATCGTCACCGCGTTGCAGTGGCGCGTGTCCGGCACCGGGGCACGGAGCGGCGTATGACCAGCGAACGCCTCCCTGCCCTCTCAAGACAGACAAAGCGATCCTTGAACTGGAAACGTTGGATTCCCCGCCGCTGGTACATTCACCTGCTCTTGATCGTCGGCGCCATTGTGATGATCGCGCCGCTTCTGTGGATGATTACGCTCTCGTTGAAACCTGCCCGCCTGACGTATTCGCCGCCGTACTTGTTTCCCAATACGTTCGAATGGCAGAACTACGTCGATGCGTGGAATGCCGCGCCCTTCGCGCGCTACTACTTGAATACAGCGATCATGGCGGCAGGGATCACACTCGGCCAACTGTTGTTTTCATCACTGGCGGCCTATGCCTTCGCGCGGATCAAATTTCCCGGTCGCGAAGTGCTGTTCCTGCTCATCCTCGGCACAATGATGCTGCCGATTCAAGTGCTCATCATCCCGTCGTATTTGACCGTGCTCAGTCTGGGTTGGAAGAACTCGTTTTTCGCGCTGATTGTGCCGCGCATGGTGAGCGCGTTTGGCATCTTCTTACTGCGGCAGTTCTATCTGAGCATCCCGCGCGACCTTGACGAGGCGGCTTTCATCGACGGTGCATCGCATTTCGGCGTGTGGTGGCGTATCATTCTGCCGCTTTCGCGTCCCGCGCTGGCGACGCTGGCGATTTTCGCCTTTCTCTTCGCGTGGAACGACTTTTTGTGGCCGCTGATCGTGACCGATGACCCCAACATGCGCACGATTCAGTTGGGACTGGTGATGTTTCAGGGGCGGTATTCGACGAATTGGACGCTGCTGATGGCGGGTACGGTGACGGCTACGATCCCCACCGTAATCGCATTCTTGCTCGGCCAGCGCCAGTTCATTGAAAGCATTGCCCTGTCTGGAGTCAAAGAATGACTGAACCTTTGTGGGTACGCGATGCGGTGTTTTATCAGATTTTTCCAGAGCGGTTCGCGAATGGCGACCCGTCGAATGACCCGCCGGGGGTGGCGGATTGGGAGCGCGATCTACCCACGCGCGAAAACTTCTTTGGCGGCGATCTGGCGGGTATCAGCGCGCGCGCCGATCATCTGACGCGGGTCGGCGCGACGGCGCTCTACACCACACCGATCTTCGCCGCGCTGAGCAATCACAAATACGATACAACCGACTATCTACGCATTGACCCCGCCTTCGGAACGCTCGATACGTTTCATGAACTGGTGCAGACGCTGCATGGGCGGGGAATTCGCCTCGTGCTGGATGCGGTCTTCAACCACTGCGGTGACAGCTTCTGGGCGTTTCAGAATGTCATCGCCAACGGGCGGCAGTCGCCGTATTGGGACTGGTTCTATATTGGCGGACATCCTATTCAAAGCGATCCACCGAACTATCAGACCTGTGGTGGGGCGCCGTTCCTGCCCAAGCTGAATACGTCGAATCCAGAGGTGCAAAAGTATCTGCTAGACGTCGCGGCCTACTGGATCGAACAAGGCGCGGACGGCTGGCGGCTGGATGTGCCGTGGAAAGCCGATATGGCACTGTGGCCGAAAGTCCGCGAACGCGTGCTCGGAATCAAACCAGATGCATATTTGGTGAGTGAAGTCTGGCGCGGTGTCTCTGATTGGCTAGACGGCCAGCGTGTCCACGGTGTAATGAACTATCGCCTGCGGGCAAATATCCTCGATTATGCTATATTCGATCACATGGATGCTGAAGATTTTGCCTACGAAGTAGATTATCTGCTGCGCGAGTATGGCGACCGTGCCTATTATCACCTCAACCTGCTCGGCAGTCATGACACGCCACGATTGCTCACGCTGAGTCGGCGGAATGTGCAACGTGCGGTGATCGCTATCACCTTGCAGGTGACGCTGCCCGGGACGCCCATGATCTACTATGGTGATGAGATCGGCATGGAGGGCGACAATGACCCGGACTGCCGTCGTCCTATGGTCTGGGATGAGCGCCGCTGGAATCCAGCAATTTGGCAGACGACCACCCGACTCACGGCTGCGCGGCATGAGCACCCGGCGCTGCGCTCCCTGCATGTAGAGCCGCTCAAGTTGTGGAACGGCGTGTTCGCCTATACTCGCCGTGCCGCCGACGATGTGGTCTTGGTGGTCACAAATCCACGCGGCGTCCAACCGTGCTTGGACATCTCGGTGCCCGAAGGCGTCGCTGCGCCGCGTTGGCGTGATATACTTTCGGATACTGTGTTCCCGGTGACCAACGGCCACCTGCGCTTTGAACCGCTCCCCGCGCAGTCGGCTTTTGTGCTCGTCCCGGAATTCGGCAACGCCGATGGCTAGAGTAACTATCAGCGACATTGCGAAAGGGGCGGGCGTCAGCAAGACGACCGTCTCGTTCGCCTTCAACACCCCGGAACGCCTACCTGCCGACACCGTGCAGCGTATTCTGAAGGTGGCGGAAGAACTCGGCTATGTGCCGAATCCCATAGCGCGCAGCATGACGAGCAATCGCACCGGGAACATTGGTCTGTTGTTCCCGCAGCCCGTTCAGACGATTCTCAACAACCCCTACACGTTGGAACTCCTGCAAGGCATCGGTCAGGTGTGCGATGCCCACGGCCTAAACATTGTCCTAGTATCGCCCCGTCTCGGGAACATGCGTCAAGCCGTTTCTGCTGCTGTTGTCGACGGCTTTCTCACCATTGGGCTGGAGCACTACAAATCGACAATCCGCCTGCTGGAACAGCGCGAAATCCCCTATGTGATGGTCGACAGCGATCCGCATCCCGGTGCGATCTGCGTCAACATTGACGATGAAACCGGGGCGTATGCGGCAATGCGGCATGTACTTGAACAGGGCCACCGCGACATCGTGATTCTCGGGATTGAATCGGGCAAACACGGGCGCTTTGACGAATATGTCGGCACCATCCGTTACCGTATGCGCGGCTATCAACGTGCGCTGGCGGAGTTTGGCCTCACGTTGAATGGTGAACGGGTACGCTTGGTCGAGTGCCCGTGTACAGCGGCCGGCGGAGCAAACGCTTTCGACCACCTGCTGCGGGAGCAGCGTCTGCCCACGGCATTTGTCGCCATGGCCGATATCCTCGCCGTGGGTTTGTTAGAAACGTCCATCCGGCATGGGTTGTCCGTTCCCAAGCACTTCTCGATTGTGGGCTTCGACGATTTGCCGATTGCGCGCTGGCTCCACCCGCCCCTCACAACCGTCACCCAGCCTGTCCACGAAAAAGGCGTCCTAGCCGCCGAACTACTGCGTCGGCATATGGCTGGAGAAGCGCCAATTCAAGATCATGTGCTGCCAACACGCCTGATTGAGCGGCGGAGTGTTGCTTCTCTGTCGTAAGATCCCTTATGTGCGAGGATGTAACAGGGGTCTCTCGAAGCGCAAGAGAGGCGGTGGACATTTCGACGGCGAACGACGAGGATTGGAATTCATCCAACCTCTAGAAACCCACTATATTGGAGAAACCTCATCTGAGGGAAGATTCATGCAGCATCGCGATAGTAGTCATGTAGGATTCCTCCAAGAACATGGCGGCATCGGATGACTCCTTGTCGAGAACGTAGTCTGGGAATAGGCACTTGCTGATCGAGTCCCTGATGAGGACGAGACGCATTGTAATAATCGATGTACTCCTTGAGAACACGGCTGAATTCCACTGATTCAAAATCAACAGGTGGTCAAGACATTCTTGACGAACTGAACGTACCCACCGTTCAGCGATAGCATTCGCTCTTGGCGCTCGAAATGGCGTCCGCACATGTCGATGCCGTCTGAGACAAAGACTGATCAAACCTGGTTGTGAATTTGCTATCCCGGTCATGAATGAGGAAACGCATCGGTATACTCGACTCGCCCAACTGCCAGACAAACTGCCGCACAATGCGTACGGTATCGAGGAGGAAGACAAGGAGTTGGAACGGATAGGGTTTTCGCACCCTACACCTACGGCAATTCCAGATAGTCCGTATAAGTTCGTTTCGCAATCCGCTGCACCCCGGTCCACGAGGCAAATTCGACAAGTTCGCCCGTGACATTGCCAATGCCTACCGCATAGTGATGCGGATGGCCGCCGCTCGTCAGCGTATGCACCAAATCGTGTAGACTGGTTGGCTCATGATTCAACGTGAAGTTGGTGAACCAACCGCGGGTACCCGCATATCCCGGGTTTTCTCGTTCGACAATGTCTGCGCCGACGACGAGAAGCTGATCACCGCTGCGGCTGATATAGCTGATCGTCGCGGGGTTCGCGGCAAAGACCTGATCACCAGCGACGCCGTAGACATTCGGTGACTTGCGCCCCAACGTCACATGGTCGACCCATTGAATCCCATCTTTATTCGCGAAATGACGCGGAGATACTCCACAGTGCCACATCAACGCCGCCGGGTTGATCGTATCAATCACGGCCATGTCGAGGAGCGTGGACGATCCATGAGCCCCAGTGAGCAGGTTGAGCAAGTACATGCTGATCGCGCCGTAGACGTCGCCTTCGCACGAGACGGCGATGCCATCTTCACTACCCATCCAACTGTAAGCCATACAGGGGGCGATGCGGTACGCTTCCTGAAATTCTGACCAGCACGACACGGCCAGCGCGTCATACCCTTGTTCTCGGGCAGTGTCACGCAGCGCCAGATACAGACGGGTTACCCGATCAAATGCGGCGGACTCGGAGACGCGCACGGTGCGCGCGGCGCTGGAGATCTCCCGAGCGGTTTGGGCGACCGGAGCTGAATCGTAACCTTTGGCACGCTCGATCAACTCACTGAGTTCGTGGGCAACAACCTCCACGCCGAGTTTTGCGCGCAGCCGTTCGGTATCGAAGCGCATATTGATGAAACCCGGTGCTAAACCTCCGAACCAGCCGATCCGCGCCTGCGCCATGTTCTTAGCCGCCGCCAGAGCCCGGACGGTGACGCCGAACGGACGCTGAAACTCCTCTGTTTCCACATGCCCGTAAAACCACTTGAACGGGATGTGCTCGGAGGCGAGCGTTTGCACCAGAATGCTCGCGAAGTGGCTCATCGAGACGAACGAGTGCAGCTTGATGTCGCCATCGCGGTGTGGCTCAGGCGTGGCCCACAAGCCGATGCGTGGTACGACTCGCGCCAAGGGCAGAATTTGCTCACCGATGCTGCAACCAGCGGTCTGCACGAGCAGAAAGTCGATGTGCGCAGCCCGGAGCCGCTCGGCGGCTTGCTCGGCAGCCTCAACCGACATGATTTCGTCCGCGATGGCGACGAGCTCAAAGCCCCAAGCCTCGGCGAGGGCTTCTAAGCCTGTAATTGCTCGTTCACGCTGGTGGTATTCGGTCGCGAAATAACTGGCAATCGACGTGCCGACGTAGCCAACCCGCAGTTTAGCCTTCGCCATGCTGTCCCTCCCAAAACTCGTCGAGGACACGAAAGAGGATGGCGATAGATCGGGCCCCAGCGTCCACATGTCCGATAGCCCGCTCACCAGCGAACTTCGCCCGCCCGAACTTCGCCACCATCCCAGTAGTCGCTTCCGCGCCCGCCTGCGCCGCCGAAGCCGCTGCTGCGAGGCCTTCGGTCAGCGTTTGCGCCGAACCAAGTGCGGCGACGGCGGGTGCGAGCGCATCGACCATGGTTTTATCACCGGGCGCTGCGCCACCTCGCGCTTGTACGCCGGCAAGTCCAGCGGTCAGCGCTTCGTGCCAATCCGCCAGCGCAATCTCATCACGCGTCTTGAGCGCGGCACTCATCCGCAGAAAGAACGTGCCATACAGTGCGCCGGACGCCCCACCCATCCGATTGAACAGCGATTGGGCACTCGCCTGCAGCACCGTGGTCGGCGTCGGATCGGCAAGAGCGGCCGCTTTTTGCGCTGCATCCACAAAAGCGGCGGACAAGGCCTCGCCGTGGTCACCATCACCCAATGCCGAATCCAGCGCGTTAAGTTCAGCTTTTGCCGCCTCCATCGCTGCGCCGACCTGCTCAATCCAATGAACGAAATCGCGTCCGTTCCATGCGTCTGTCATATGCTAAACGCCTTTCAGGAAAGCACCGTTAGCTGGAGCGTCCCACAACTGCTTCAACTGATCATCGACCCGGCACAGAGAGAGCGCAAAACCCGCCATTTCCTGAGTCGTCGCATACGGGCCAATCCACGACTTGTAGTGCCGAATGCCCGCCTCTTTCAAGAGTGCCGCGACCCGACCATGCAGGATGTAAAGTTCCATCAAGGTCATGCTGCCGCTGTTATTGAGCAGCACCAGCACTTCATCGCCCGCGCGAAAAGGCAAATCGTCGAGGATGCGTGGGAGCATCAAATCAATGGTCGTATCCGCGCTAGCGATCTTATGTCGGCCCGTGCCGACTTCACCATGCACCCCCATGCCAATCTCCATTTCGCCTTCTGGCAGATCGAACATCACTTCACCCGTGATCGGGCTCGCGCAGGAGCTGAGCGCGACTGCCAGCGTACGCGTGTTATCGCGAATCCGTTCGGACAGCGCCTTGCATTCCGCCAGTGATGCGCCTGTTTCGGCAAATGCGCCGAGCATCTTCCACGTGAAGAATAAGCCCGCGGTGCCCCGGCGCTCCGGTTCGCTGCCCTTTGGCGCGCTGGAGATGTCATCGTACAGCACAACCATCTCGACCTTGTCGATGCCCTCCATCTGGCACAGTTCCAGCGCGATTTCAGCATTCATCAGGTCACCCGCGTGATGCGAAACGCACAGCAACACCCCTGCCCCACGATCCGCCGCTTTGATGCCCGCGACGATCCGTTCTGGACCAGGGGCGGCGAACAGCGCGCCCGGAATGTTGACATCGAACAAGCCGTCGCCGACAAACCCGATCATCGCTGGCTCGTGACCGCTACCATTGCCGATCACCAGGCCCACTTTGCCTGCGGCTTTGGGCTGCGCGCGCACAATGAGACCATCGTCTGTCAAGCGCACGATCTCAGAATATGCGGACACGAAACCGGCCAGCATATCCTGCAGAATGGTGTCGCGTTGATTGATCAATTTGGCTTTTCGAACCGACATCATGTTACTCCATGGGGACAAAGCACATCAGGTGAATAGGATGTTCAACGGGCTGATCGGTGAACTCAACCCGCACGCGCATCCCCAGTTCGACGTGTTCCGGCGCGCAGCGCAAAAGATGAGGAAACAAGGTCGATGCGCCATCCAGGAGAATGTAGGCGAATACATAAGGCGGCTTAAGGGCGGCCACATCCGCATTGCTGCCCGGAGAGAAATGCAGGACAGAGAACGTCTTGACGACGCCGGTTCCCGCGAGTTCGATCCATACGGTCGGCTGTAGACAGTGCGGGCACAGTGGACGCGGCGGCGCATATACGCGGTCACAGCTTGCACAGCTCGTACCCAACAGACGTCGATTTTCCAGTTCAATGAAAAATCGGGAATACTTGCCAAGCGTATGCGTATACGTTTGCGTCAGCGACAGGTTAAGCCGCTCGATCTCCCGGAATTCCGCCCAGATATCTCCGGTGGCGGCGGGCAGCGTTTGCACATCCTTCTTGCTGGTCACGATTGGCATAGTTAATCCCGTCGCTCGAAGATGTTCACTACGGAGATCGTCGCGATGCCCGCGTGCGTATCCGTCAAGCCGCGCCGGGCATTCGCCACCTGTCGGCGGGGATCAACTTCTCCCCACAACTGCTGGGCGATCTCGATCGCTTGAGCAATGCCTGTTGCGCCGACGGGCGCGCCGCGTCCAAGGAGTCCGCCGCTGGTGTTCACTGGCAGTTGGCCGCTCAGGTCGAACAGGCCACTCGCGATACTCCGACCGCCAGCGCCCGGCGGCACAAAGCCGAGGTCTTCGACCGCTTGAATCTCGACCCCGCTGTAGCTGTCGTAGAGTTCCGCCACATCAATGTCGTCAAGCGGATTGGTGATACTCGCCATAGTATACGCTTGCTGCGCCGCCGCCTGTTTCGCGCGAAAATTCGTAATGTCCGGGTAACGGTCGCCGAGCCGCATGGTATCTGTGCCGCAGCCAGTCGCCGCAAAATGCACCGCCGGACGCTGCGCAAACCGTGGGCAGTGTTCACGCGCCCAGGCTTCCGTAGACAGCAACATGACCGCCGCGCCATCACTGAGAAGGCTGCAATCGAGCAGGCGATAGGGTTCAGCCACCGGGCGTGAATTCAGCACATCGGCAATCGAAATATCCATCGGTTTCTGTGCGAGCGGGTTGTACTGCGCATTGTGCCGATTGCGTACCGCGACGTGTGCGAACTGCTCGGGCGTCGTGCCGTATTTGTCCATGTGCGCGCGCATCATCGCCGCGTAAAAGCCGGTGTACGTCCCGCCGATCATCATTTCCCAGTCGAAATCCGCCGACAGCGCGAACAGTTGATTCGCCGTCTGGGACGAGACGCCGCGCCCATTCGTTTCACACCCGTAGACGAGAATCGAGTCGCACAGGCCGCTCTGGATGTAGGCCCACGCGGTGCGCAGCGCGAGCGCGCCGGTCGCGCCGCCGCCTTCGACCCGGACGGTCGGCGTCGGCAGCAGTCCAATCTGATCGTGGAGGATCGCCGCCAGCGTCATTTGTTTGTTGAAATGGTCGCTTTCGTAGCTGCACAACCCATGCTGTACTGCACGTAAATGCAACATGCCTGTATCGACGAGCAGCGCCAGAACTGCCTCAGCGAGTAAATCTCGCGGATTACAGTCTGGCCGATCCGACGCAAAGCGCGTCATACCGACACCAGCGACGACAGGTACCGTTTTGATCATGGGCACAGCTCCCCGTACTGCTGATACCACGCGGTGGAAACGGGAGCAGGCTTGAGCCGCTCGATCCACGGTGCGCCCGTTTGCACCAACGCCGCGAGGCGGCGCATGCGGTCACGCCCGGTAGTCTGCAACCATGTTTCCCGTGCGGACACATCCCGGATCTGCGCCGCCTCACCCCAGATCGCGCGCCCACCGATTACCCCGGATGCGCCACTCGCACACGCCAGCGCCAGTTGATCGCAGAAGACCTCAAATTCGACGCCGGCGCTCAAGAGCACCCAGGGGACGGTTGTCGCGTCCGTGAGCGCGGCACAAGCAGCGCGTGCGGCAATTGCATCACCCCATTGGGTGGTATGAAGCGGAAATTCCATTTTGAGGATGTCCGCGCCAAATCCCTCTACGCGCTGCGCTGCGGTGATAACTCGCTCGGTGAAGCGGGCTTGCTGTAACTCGCTTGCTTCGTCTTCGAGTGGGTAGAGAATCGGTTCAGCATAGAGCGGCAAATCAAGCGCCGCACAATCGACGGCCACCCGGTGCAGCAGTGCGTCCTGCTGCGGCGCACGCAGCGCATCGTCGCTGTTGTAGTAGTAGAACAGCTTGACGCCATCCGCTCCCATCCGCTTAATCTTGGATACACTCCAAGTCGGCAGAATTTCGCTCAGGAGCGGCAAAGGCTGGAGCGCATAATCCGCCTTTTCCAGTTCCAGCAGCAAGCCCGCGCCTCCCAGACAATCCCCGGCTATCGCCTGCGCCGCACCGTAGATCGGGTCGAGCAGCACGCCGCTGGCCTCCGGCGCGAGCGCACGTACGACCTGCGTCTTGAAGGCGACCATCTCAGCGTTCGTCACCGCTTGAGGCGCGTTCGGATTCAGCGCGCGCCGCAGCGCATCATGATGATCGAGCGCCAGAATGACGAAATGCCCGTGCGTCGTGCTGACCCGCTGCAAACCCCGAATTTTGCCGATACTCAGTTCACGCATCGTTAGTCCGCCCGCAGCCACACGCTCTTGACCTCACTGTAGAGATCAATGGCTTCTTTGCCCATCTCCCGACCGTGACCGCTCTGCTTGTAGCCCCCAAACGGCGAGGCCGCATCGGTATCCCCCCATGTATTGATCCAGATCGTGCCCGCGCGGAGTTTTGCAGCGAAGCGATGCGCGGTTGCGAGGTCGCGCGTCCACAAGCCCGCCGCCAAACCAAAGGGCGTTTCGTTGGCGCGCCACAGGACTTCATCCGCATCATCAAAGGGCATCGCACACACGACCGGGCCGAAGATTTCCTCACGGGCGATCTTCAGGCTGTCCTGCACGTTGACGAAGACTGTCGGTTCGATGAAATAACCGTCTGCCAGCGCGCCGCCAAGGCGCTTCCCGCCAATCACACTCTGCGCGCCGCTGGCATAACCGTCCTGAATGTAACCCATGACCGTGTTCAACTGATCGCCACTCACCACTGGACCGAGATCGGGCTGTTCGGCCTGCATTCCCATCCCGACGCGGATTTTCGCCACTTCGTCAGCGATACCTTCCACGACCCGATCAAACACGCGCCGTTCGATGTACAGGCGTGACCCGGCGGTGCAAGACTGGCCATTGTTGCCGAAGCTCGCCCAGGTCGCGCCGACGACTGCCTGCTCCAGATCAGCGTCCGCAAAGATGATGTTCGGGCTTTTGCCGCCCAGTTCAAGCGACACGCGCTTGAGAGTGCTCGCAGAATTGCGAATGATCGTCCGCGCGACGCTGGCGCTGCCCGTAAAGCCGATCTTGTCGACCCCCGGATGTTCGACGAGCGCTGCGCCCGCCGTTTCGCCATATCCGGTCAGCACATTGAACACACCCGGTGGGAAACCCGCCTCTTCAAACAAGCGGGCCAGATAGAGCGCGCTCAACGGGGTTTGCTCGGCCGGTTTGAGAATGATACAGTTGCCCGCCGCCAGCGCCGGGGCGATCTTCCACGCCGCCATCAGCAGCGGATAATTCCACGGCACGATCAACCCGCATACGCCAATCGGTTCGCGTACCGTGTAATTGAACATGCCCGGTGTGCTGACCGGGATGGTCGCGCCTTCAATCTTGGTCGTCCAACCCGCGTAATAACGAAAGTGGTCGGCGGACAGCGGCACATCGACGGTTTGCGCTTTCTTGACCGGTTTGCCGTTGTCGAGTGCATCAAGTTGAGCGAGGATCGGGGCGCGGGCTTCTATGAGATCAGCGAGCCGCCAGATCAAGCGCCCACGCTCGGACGCCGTCAGCTTGAGATGCCACGCACCGCTGTCGAACGTCTGGCGCGCGGCGCGGACGGCCGCATCGACATCCTCAGCCTGCGCGGACGGCACGCGTGCCAACACACGTCCGGTTGAAGGATCGACCGTCTCAAAGGTTGCCCCGCTTAAAGCAGGAACCCACCGTCCGCCGATATACAGTTTCAGTTCCTCACCGAGAAAGGCACGCACTTCGGGCAGGAGGTCGATATAGGTTTCTGGGAACACAGGGAGTGTCATGGTAAATATCCTCAAACGCTACAGGTGTTCCGCGAGGGCTAACGCGACTTCAAAAATCGACTCGTTGCCCCGGTTGAGAGCTTCTAGGCCGCCCGGAGGCAGCGGATCGAGAAATCGGCGACCCCGCGTCAAGTCATCCCACACGACGACCATCGAGACCGCCGCCATGTTGAAGAAACGTGCCACCGCGAACGTGGTCGCCGTCTCCATTTCGACCGAGAGAATGCCCGCGTGATGCCACGCTTCCATCATTTGCGGCGTTTCGGTAAACAGGGATGACCACGTGACATGCGTCCCGCGATAGGTACTGTGCCCACGCTCACGGAGCTTCTTCTCCGCTCGTTCGATCCATTCACCCGAACCGCGAACGGCATCATGCGCGCCGTACATCGGCGCAATCCCATCACGGCACAGCACGACATCGGGCAATATGATGTCGCCGGGCGCGAGATAAGGTTGCAGCCCACCACACGTTCCGATCTGCACGGCTAGCTTCGTCCCCAACACGCCAAACAGGTGAATGATTTCGACGGTGCGCGCCGCGCCATAAGCACAGCAAAAAGCGACCTTCTTGTCCTGCCAGCGTCCCCAGAAGATGTCGGGGAATTCCAGTTCGCGGACTTCGGACAGGCGGCTCAACCGCCAGTCAGTGCGCTGCTGACGCCACCAGCTTCCCTCGACGATGACCACATCGGGCACGTCTTCGGGCGCGAGCTTCATAGCCGCGAGCCATTCCGGCGCGTCGATGTCGAAAATCGACCGAAACATGGGCGTGAACGAGGTCACGGCGCTTGTTCCAGTTTGCGGAAGAAGTCGCGGAAAATCGCATCGCGGTCAAGGCCATACGCTTCCCGCATCAGATGCGGGTGGCGTTCAGCCGCCCAGTAGAGATCATCGGTCAGGCGCGGCGCGCGGACCAACTGCGATGGCACCCAATCCGGCTCCAGCAGCCATGCAATGTTAATCACATCCCAGATCACCCAGGTACGGGCATAATGATCGCCGATGCCGAACAGCGTGTGGACGGGGTTGTGCGTATATAAGTGATAGAGATAATCGCCTATTTTGCCTTTGCCACGAACATAGGTGTCCATGTCCGCCAGCGAGAGTTTGAGCTGTTCGCCCACATAGTAGCCGGGGAGGAAGACCAGCGGCACGCCGCTGTCGTAGATCAACTGCGAGGCGACAATGTCCTGAACGAGATTGAGCGAAGGCTCATGGCTGAGATTGACGAATGACGGGTAGGTCGACGTCCACAATACGACGATGCGTGACGCGATCTCCGGGGCCATGATGAGCGCCGAAGCGATGTTCGTCAGGCAGGCAATCGCGGCGATGTACAGGGGGCGATCATCCTGGGCCAACGCGCGTTCGATGATGAATTCCGCCGAGTCACTGCGGATCGGGGCATCGAGCGAAGTCAGATAACCGGGCGAACCGCGAAAGACTTTGCCAGTCGGATCGACATTGAGCTTCTCGTAAACGGTCAGAATTTCCTGATAGCTGAGTTCTGCCCCTTCTTCGGGGGTGTCGTAGTGTAGCTGATGTGGATCGCTGCCGAGCGCCAGATGGTTCAGCGCCACGCGGCGAAAAGCGGCGAGTTCTGGAGGCAGAACCGCACTCCGATTCACCTTGAGGAGATTGTAGGCGGCGTTGGTACGGTCGCGCAAATGTTGGAACGAATAGGGTTCAGCGCATACCCCTTCCACATCAAAGCGATCCTGCGACAGCAGTGCCCAGGCAATCGCGAACTGGTCATCGATTTCGTTGTGCGTGTCCGTATCGATCAATAAGCGGATGCGTCCCGTCGGCGGTTCCAGCTTCCGGCGCATCGCTTCATCGGTTAACTGTGGGAATTTCAGCATGGTCATCAATAATCCTTTTTGTAGGCAGCGCGACCGCTTGACTCCGGTCGTGTTTAGGCACTCGGCAGCAGCCAGATCCGCGCCTGCGGCAGTTGGATCGGGATCGTCTCCCCGACCTGCACTTGTAAGTCGGCCGGGCCGTGCACCAACCATGTATGGCCCGCAACATCAAGCTGAATCTGGGTGTGGGTTCCCATATACACCTGAAGCAGCACCTTAGCTTCGATACAGTTGCTGTCGGCTAAATTTGGTTTCAACTGGACATCCTCCGGGCGGACGGTCACCAACACGTCACCCTCAACTTGAGCGACATGCAGCGGGTCAACCGACAACCTGCCCAGCGGAGTCTCGATGTAGTTACCGCGGCGTGTTCCCTTCAGCAAGTTGTCGTTGCGGAAGAAATGAGCGACCCGCGTACTTTTCGGGCGTTGATAGAACGAATGAGGGACATCGTACTGCTGCAGCACGCCGTCAAACATCAACGCGATGCGGTCGGCCAGCATGACGGCTTCTTCCTGATCATGCGTCACAAATACGGTAGTGATGCCCATTTCGCGCTGAATGCTGCGAATGAGCTCGCGCATCTCCAGCCGCAGATTCGCATCAAGGTTGGCGAGCGGTTCGTCAAGCAGCAGGACTTTCGGACGCACGACCAGCGCGCGCGCCAGCGCCACCCGCTGCTGCTGCCCGCCAGAGAGCTCGTGGGCGCGGCGTTTGGCAAAACCGGGCAGTTTGACCAGTTCGAGCATTTCGTCAACCCGCCGCTCGATCTCTTGCTTCGCAACGCCCTGCATCTTCAACCCAAAGCCTACATTTTGGCCCACCGACATCGTCGGAAAGAGCAGATGCTTCTGGAACACCATCACCGCGCCACGCTTTTCCGTTGGGATCGTGATGATGGATTTATTGTCAAAGAGAATATCTCCAGAGGTGGGCAGCAGCAGCCCGGTGATCATCCGGAGGGTGGTCGTTTTCCCGCAGCCTGATGGGCCAAGAAAGGCGACCAATTCGCCAGACTCAATTTCCAGATTGAGCCGATCAACGGCCGTCACATTCCCAAATCGTCGCGTCAAATCCCGCAGAACTACGGTGCTCATAACCTGCCAAAGCCTCCCATGACGGACGATTCACGCCCAAGCTGGCGCGAGGTGAGGATCAGAACCAGAATTGCGGGCGCAACGAAGATGAGGCTGACAGCCGCAGCCGTGGAGTAGTTCGTACCGCTGATGAAGGGGAACAACACCATCGGCAGAGTAATGATGACGCCGCCGCCGATCAACACGGTCGTGATGTACTGCCCCCATGAAATCAAAAAGGTGAACATGGTCGCCACAACCAGACCCGGCAAAATGCCCGGCAGTGTCACATAGCGCACCACATTGAAGTTTCCCGCGCCGAGCGTGCGAGCAGTGTCTTCTAATTCCGTGCCATAGTTGGCAAAAACACTCGACATCACCAGCACCATGTAGGGGATACAGGGAATGAGGTGGACGAGACACACGCCGATGAAGGTGTCGGTGAGGTTGAGGCGGATGAACACCTGATGGATGCCCATCGTCGCCACGATCCCCGGCACAATGATCGGTACCATCAGCAGCCATTCCACAGCCGACTTACCCCGAAAATCGTGCAGCGCCAAAGCGCGCGCGGCCGGCAGCCCTACCAGAATCGAGAAGATCGAGACCACCACGGCAATGGCGAGACTGTTCGCAAACCCCTCGCCCACGCGCGAGGTGGGCGTCATCACATACTCCCACGGTTCGGTGCTCCACGTCGTGGGGAGCAAGGCGGGAAACAGCCAGCGATGGGAGAATGACCACACGAACTGCGGCAGAATCGGCGCGAGGCTGACCACCACAATGCCGATGAGAACAAACCAACGCAGAGCTTTCTTCATAATGAAAGGCAGCGCTCCTTTAGCGATTGACCGTATATTTCGCCAGTCGCTTGTAAGCGATTAGCAGCACGATAGCGATCACGGTCAAAATGATACTCATCGCCATTGCCTGAGGCCGCAGCGCGAGATCCGGGTCTTGATAATTCTGAAACGCTAACACCGGGAGCGTTGTCGGGAACCGCGCGCCAAGGAGCAGCGGAATTTCGTAGCTTGAGAAAACATAGGCAAAAACAATAATCGAGGTTGACAACACGCCCGGCATAATCAGCGGCAGCAGCACATACCGAAAGCGCTGCCACGCATTTGCGCCGAGGGTGCGCGCAATCTCCTCATACTGCGGGCCGATACCCTGCAGGACCGCGAGGACGACGACACCGATGAAGGGGACTTCTTTCCATAAGTAGGTCAGTTGGATGGCGATGCCCGCCCGGTCGAAAACCATGACAGGAAAGTCCCGTGGCGCAGCGATTAATCCTAAGGCATAGGCACCACGAGCCAGTAAACCGCTCTGCGTGACGAGTAAAACAATCCCGGCTGCGGCAACCAGATGTGGTATCGGGATCGAGAGCTGAAACATAAAGGTAAAGAAGCGGCTGCCCTTAAACGTATCGCGCAGCACGAGCGCCAGCGCAATGGCCAGCACTGAGGACATGACTGTGCTGAGCAGCGCTAGTCGGAAGGTCTGCCACAGTGATTCAAAGGAAATCGGGTCGGAGAGGACATCCTGATAGTAGCCAAGTGTCACATCATACGAGCCAATCGCCGGAAAGTAACCGAGGCTCTGCTGCAAACCCACAATCAAGCCGCCAAAAAACAGGATGAGAATCGTGCCCACCGCGGGCAAAACCATCAGCGGCGAGCGTAGTTTCTCCATCAAAGTAAGCCAGCGCATACACGCTCCTGAATCGATTTGCGGTCACGCGTCCGGGCAAGAGCCACGCTCTTACCCGGACAATAGCACGTTGTGGAAACTACTTTTGCAGAACGTTCTCGATCCAGCCCTGTTCCATGGCAGTCACCCAAGTGGCCGGGGGTTCGGGCAGCGTGTGCGCAGCCAGTTCTTCGGCGGGCAGTGTCGCCGGGTGCCGTTCGTAACCCGCCACCGTATCCTGGAATTCCTGTGAGTACACGGCGGGCGAAATCGGCGACAACCAGCCCCACTGTGCCGGGTCAGTCAGCTTGAGCTGGTATTCTTCGCTCAACATGAAGTTGGCCACGACCATCGCGCCCGCCGGGTTCGGCGCGTTGAACGGAATGGTCACAAAGTTGTTATTGGAGATCGTGCCCGTATCAAAGACGAAGGTGCGAATGGTTTCGGGATAGATACCCTCGTTGATATTGCTCGCAGCGCGACCGGGATTGTAGTCCATGTTGAAGGCGACTTCCTGATTCGCCAGGAGATCCGTGAGCACCGAGGCTTCGGGGTACGTCTCACCCGCGCGCCACAGATTCGGTTCCAGTGCGTTCAGATATTCCCAGACGATTGGCGCATACTGATCGAACACCGCCTGATCGAAGTCGCCGAGGAACGGTTCAGGCCCACCAGCTGCCCAGTAGAACAGATGGCGAACGAAGACGCTGCCGACGAAGTCCGGAATCGCCGGATAGGTGAACAGCCCGGGATTGGCGGCCGCCCATTCGGCAAGCGCTTCAAATGTCCGCGGGGGTTCTTCGCCCACCAGCGCCGTGTTGTATTCAATCACGAACTGTGCGTGACCCCACGGCGATTCAAAGCCGTTGACCGGATAGCCAAAGTCGAAGGCGAGCGCCGGATCTTCCCAGTTCACATAGCGGGCATTGGGGATCGCTTCCGACCACGGGCCGTAGAGCAGTTCCGCCTGAGACAGCGTGCGGAAGTTCTCACCGTTGATCCAGATGAGGTCAACCGTACCCGTCGTATCGCCAGCTGCCGATTCATCCAGAATCTTGTTGACCACGTCGGCGGTATCCACGAGCGGAACACGATTCAGGGTGATGCCATACAGTTCAAGGACGCGGGCACCGATGTCATTATCAACATCCGTATTGATCTTGTCCGAACCGCCCCACATATGCCAGTTCACCGTTGTTCCCTGCGCGGCGGCGAGGACATCCGCCCACGTTTCGTAACCCGGTACCGGGCCAAGCAGTTCGTCTTCACTGCTGTCTTGCGCGGTCACCGCCCCGAGCGCGGTCAGCAGGACCAGCAGCAAAATGAAAAAGGTTCGTTTCACACTAAACACAATAGTTCTCCTTGAGCATCTATACAGGACATGTATCGAAGGAAAATGGCAGAGTCTGGATCGCTGTTAACTCATCGACACCTCCATCTACAGACAACCCACAACTGCGCCCGTACAACGCCGTCTTCGGCGACTGCACCTCGTTATGTCACGCCACTTCCCGCCGCAGGAGTGCCAGAGCACGCGCGAGATCGGCATCAGGATCTTTGACAAGTGGACGCCATGTGTTGACCGTCCGCCCGGTTTCAGCATTCGGATTTGGGAAACACTCAATCACAAGCGGGCCGCGGTAAGCGGTCGCATCCAGCGCCTGTTTGACCACCTGCCAGCGCACTTGACCGCCGCCGGGAAGTTTACGATTGCTCTCCGCACAGTGGAAATGCCCGAGCTTGGGACCAGCGGCGAGAATGGCCGCGGCGAGATCATCTTCTTCCATACTCATGTGATAGGTATCAAGTTGGAGTTTCACCGCTGGATGATCGACGAGGGCGAGGTATTCCACCCCTTGCTCGACGGTATTGCAGATGTACGTCTCGAAGCGGTTGATCAGTTCGATGCAGAGGGTAATGCCCTGATCACTGGCCACCTGTGCCACTTCGCGCATGGCGACAGCACTGCGCTCCCGAAAGGGACGCAAGTCACGCTCAGCTGGGAAATGTAACCACGGAACGTGCGGTAAACCGCCTAAAATCGGGCTGCCGAGCCGGGAAGCCGCTTCGACGCAGCGTTTCAGATATTCAATCCCACTTTGGCGCACACTCGCATCCGGACTAGTAATATCCTTTTCGAGAGGAAGGCCAAGACTGGCATACACGCTCAAACCAAGATGATCGAGTTCGGAGCGCATTTGGGCGATTGGAGTATCGGGGCCGGAAGTTAGAGAAATTTCGACAGCATCAAAACCAAGATCTTTTGCTTTCGCGAAGCACGAGGTTTGATCGTCGGACCAGTTTTGCAGCCAATAAAAAATCTCAATGCCTGTTTGCCGCATATCAAAACAATCCAATTTGCATTATCTGAAATCTAAAATCTTTGTTGCTGGCAAGAATAGCACCGTTTGACGTTTTGTCAACACGTCTATTGCGGACCGATCTACCCCTAGAAATACAAGTTTGAAGTGACTCCTTGACAGGATGACTGATTATGCCTACCATAACACGGTATTGGCGGTAGAGAACTGAAATTTCACATTTCAGACTACCTCTTAGATCTAGGTGAAATCCTGTTGACTACCCCAGATGGTTTATCACCGGTCGCGGTTCCTAACCTGAACGATGTTGTTTATCACTTGCTGCGAGAGCGGATTTTGACGCGCGGGTTCGTACCGGGTGAACGGCTCGATCTCGATGATTTAGCGACGCGTCTCCAAATTAGCCGCACTCCGCTAAAGGACGCGCTCAATCGTCTCACGGTTGAAGGGTTGATTGAGATCCAGCCGCGTCGCGGCACCTTCGTCACCAAGCCAGACGCCCAGAAGCTGGATGAAGCCTATAAGATTCGCAGTGCTTATGAGCTGTATGTCGCGCTGTGCATTTTCAAATACCTCACGGCCGAAGATTACCGCTTCTTCGAAGACATCCACCAACAAATGGATGAACTGGCGCGCAGCGGTGACTGGCAGAAGGTCGCGCCAGAGTACTTGAGTCTCGACCAGCAGCTCCACGAACGTTTTGTCTTGCGCGGTGGTCCGCCCCGGATGCTGCATCTTTTTCAGCAGACGAATGTGCACACCTACGTCCGGCTGATCGTACCCTGCCTCAGCGAACGTGACTTCGAGATGACGCACTTTGAACATGAGCAGATTTTCGCAGCGCTTGCAAGCCAAGCGCCCGATCGACTGAACGCTGCTCTGCTCAATCATCTGGAAGGCGCACGCTTGCGTGTTGGGAAAGCGTTTAACTGCTCGACGTAGCATCGTTTATCGGCGCGCCTACAGAAGGACTCATTCCACCCCCAATGGACGCTTTTTCGAGCCTGCAAAAACGGGTTGTGTTGGTCGGATGGGTCACCTATGCGGCGTACTATCTAGGTCGGGTTAACCTAGCGTCAGCGCTGCCAGCGATGGAACGCACATTTCGTTGGTCACCCGAGCAAACGAGTGTACTCGCCGGGGCCATGCTGTGGACGTACGCCGCCGGGCAGTTATTCAACGGCTGGTTAGGCGACCGCGTGGCGGCCAGACGCGTTGTATTTCTCGGCATGCTCGGCTCAACCGTCGTCAATCTGCTGATGTCTGTCAGTACCGCGCATGAAGTGCTCGTCATCCTCGCGCTGATCAATGGTTTCCTGCAAGCGATGGGTTGGGGACCGATTTTGCGGACGCTCAGCGATACCCTCGAAGGGTCGCAGCGGCGGCGCATTGCGGGCTGGTTTGGTGCCTCCTACATCGTCGGCAATACCCTCACTTGGATGCTGTGTGGACTTCTGCTCGCACAGGGACAGTGGCAAAGTTTATTCGTCATCCCCCCACTGATCATGCTGCTGATCGGCTTCGTTTGGTACCGCCTCAGTGGGGATAGCCGTTTCCACCAGAACCAGCAACCGGCTCGACCTGAACAACTCAGAGGCATTCGCCTGCGAGATTTCGGCGTCTTCCTGTTCACGGCCATTATCGCGGGCGCTCTGCTCAACGGGATGCTGCTCTACGCCCCCGCGTACATTGCCCAAACCTCACCGCTCGATCAAGCCGCAATTGGCGCGGTTGTCTTTCCGATTTTTGGCTTGCTGGGCACGATTTGGCTCAGCAGCTTTGTGCTGCGCCGCAATCAGGGACACGAAACGCGCGGCATGATGATCTTGCTTGGCTTAGCGGCTGCCGCCCGGGGACTCGCACTGCTTTTGCCGCCGTCAACTGTCACATCCGTGTTGCTGCTCAGCGTCATGGGCATCACCTCCTACGCGCTCACCAATCTGCTGCTGACCGCGGTGCCACTGCTCTATGCTCATTTGGGAACCTCACAGGTTGCGGGAGTGATGGACGCCGTCCACAGCATTGGTGGGGCTATTGGCAGCACACTGGTTGGTGTACTCCTTGGTCAAGGGGGCTGGTCATTGGTTTTTGGTGCGTGGGTGCTCCTGCCGTTGATCGCGATTGGGCTCATCGCGGTAGGTTCGCGCCGCGTTAAATTGCCGCAGACTTAGTGTTTTTGAGAAAGTGAAGGTTTTATGACTGCACCACTTGAAGGCATTCGGGTGATTGATCAGACTCAGGCGCTGGCCGGACCGTACTGCGCGATGATTCTCGGCGATATGGGTGCCGAGGTCATCAAAATTGAGCGTCCCGGTAGTGGCGACCAATCGCGCACATGGGGACCGCCGTTCATTGACAGCGAAAGTACCTATTATCTGGCCGTCAACCGCAACAAACGGAGTATGACGCTCAATGTAACGCATCCGCAAGGGAAAGAACTGCTCTACAAACTCATCGACGGTGCCGATGTCTTCATGACCAATATCGCGACCAATGCCTCGCTAAAAAAGTATGGGCTGGATTATCCGACACTGGAGTCGCTCAACCCGCGTTTGATTTATGCGTCCATCAGCGGTTATGGGCGGGTGGGCAGTCGAGCGGATCAGTTCGGGTATGATCTGGTGGCGCAGGCGGAGTCGGGCGTCATGTCGATCACCGGACACCCGGGCGCGGGTCCCATGCGCTTCCCCACCCCCATCGCCGATATGACGTGTGGTATGTTCACGGCGATTGGGATTCTCGGGGCGCTACAAGCGCGGCACACCAGCGGACGCGGGCAGATGCTCGATATGTCCCTGCAGGAAGGTCACATGACGTGGCTGGAGAACTATGCGGGTGCCTATTTTGCGACCGGTGAGAATCCAATGCAATACGGGAATCGTCACCCTCAGATCGCCCCCTATGAGCCTCTGCAAGCGGGTGATGGACGGTGGTTCATCCTCGGGGTCGGCTCGGATAACACCTGGCAGAAATTTTGTGCAGTCGCTGGACTCGATGGTTTAGGCCAGGATCCGCGGTTCACGACGAATTCGGATCGTGTGCGTAACTATGATGCCCTCATGCCCCATGTCAGGCAGGCGCTGCTCCAGCATTCGGCCGATGAGTGGATGCAGATTCTGCGCGAAGCCGATGTTCCGGTCGGGAAAATCAACAGCGTCGCCGAAGCGTTGGCCGATCCACATCTACTGGAGCGCCACTTCATTGTGGAACTGGAGCATCCCACGCTCGGCACGGTCAAATCGCTCGCTACTCCCGTCCATATGTCGGCGACGCCGCTGCGCTATGATCGCCATCCACCACTGCTTGGCGAGCAGACCGAAGAGATTTTGCACGAACTAGGTTATGGCGCTGATCAGGTGTCCGATCTGCGCCAAGCTGGCGTTGTCTAGAACAGATACCCCCTTCAACTCGAATGAAGCTGAAGGGGTTGTTTTGTACCAAGTGGATCCAGCCTATGATCCGCTTTCAATTGGCAGGCTAGAATCGGCTGCCCATTCCTGCATCGACCCATCGTAGACGCTGATGTTTGGCACGCCGAGCAGCGTGAGGATCAAGGCGTCGCTGGTAGCCGAAATCCCCGCACCACAGTAGGCCACAACTCGCTCTTTTTCCAATACGCCACTTTGCGCAAAGGCAGCGCGCAGCGCGTCTGCTGGTAGATACGCGCCTGTCGCCGGGTCAACAAGACTTCCCCACGGCACATTGCGGCTCGTTGGAATGCGTTGGCTGTGGAAGTCCGACTCACCAAGCGTATTGAGTAAACACGCTGAAGCTGCTCCGGCCTGAAGTTCACGCAGCACCTCATCTTTGCCGATGAGGAAGCTCGGTCGGTGATGCGGCGTAAAGACAACTGGCGGACGGACTGTAGCGTTCGTCGAAGTCGGTCGCCCCTCGAGTGCCCACTTCTTCCAGCCGCCATTGAGCACAGCGGCGTTGTCGAAGCCAAACGTCCGCAGTAACCACCAAACCCGCGTCGACCACATGATGTTATTCGCGTCATACACAACAACCCGTGTGCCTTCACCAACTCCATGGCGCCCCAACGCCGCGGCAAACTGTTCTGCCGATGGAGCGCTGAAACGGAGGGTCGGATGCGGTGACGAAATCTCCTCGATCAAGTCGATAAAGGTGCTGTTGGGGATATGTCCAGCTTCCCAATTCTCACGTCCACTGACAATTGAAAGCGCGCTAGTTTCCGGATCGGTGCGGTAGTAGACGGTCGCATCCAGAATGCGCAGATCAGGGTCGTTCAAGTGCTCTTGCAACCAATCAGTCTCAACCAAGTATTCGGGATGGGCAAAACTACTCGTCATAAGTCTCTCTCAATCTCCTATACATAGTTACTTTTCGCAAGACGAAATCACCCCCCAGCTTGTTGTGTTAGGGCATTTAAATCTGATCACCAGAATAAAAACGCCCCGATTGCACGAACCGGGGCGCTCAATGTCTTGCAATATTTGTCATCACGACGTGATCAGCTCTCCCGGCAAGAAGGTATGCGACAACTACAACAACAGCGACTGAAAAACCACACGAAGTTAGACCTTATGTTGGGCGAACTGAGCACAGTGTAGCGGTGCGACTTTGGGCTGTCAAGAATCTTGCCAGAGCTGAGTCGCTATAGGTCGCCAAGGGGCTGAAGCCTGTAAGGTGGCACTGGCACTATCACAAGAGTTGGTCTCTTTGGTTTGCCCCACACGAGAAAGCCGATCCGTTTTAGGTCGCGTTTTTATTTCCAGCAGAGAAGTCCTCTTGTCTTTTGTTTCAGTCTGAGCCAATCGTTCAAAACATCGCGCACAATCCAGTTGTCGGCTATGCTCAACCCATAGACGGTGGTCTTCCGGCTCAAGTAAAGGCAGCTTTTTGGAAAAGTAGCTGGTGATAGATGTCTGCAAACAGGGATACACTTCAAAGGATTAACTTCTATGAGCGGCTGCGCGATGCGCTTTACGCCCTCTACGATCCGATAGTTATTACGGATAGCCCGCTCAATGCATGGCTGCAGCTTGACCAAAAAAACGCACCACTCGGCTTGCGTCAAGCACTTATGGATGCCATTAGCGCCCTTAAACCGCCCGAAAGCGATCCACGCAGCTCGAAGAGTTGGCGCATTTACAGTGTGCTGCACCAACGATTCATCGGGCAGTGGTCACAGCGAAAGGTTGCGCTCAATCTGGCCTTGAGCGAACGTCAGCTTCAACGCGAAGAAAAGGCTGCGATCAAGGCACTGATGATCTACTTGTGGACAACCTATCGGGTTGACCAAGGCTGGCAAACAGAGACTGCGTCGTTGGACGATCTGGGTGACGTCGAGGAGCGCTCTCACAAGCTTAGCGAGGTGGAAGCGCAAGAACTGAGAGCGCTTGCCAGCTTGGTCGAGACGGACATTGCCGTCGTGCTAGATGGGGTATTGGCGACTTTGAAACCCGCATTAGAACGTTCGCGGATACAAGTTGAGAACCATGTTGACCTTGGAATGTATCTTAAACGTGGATACGCTCAGACTTTACCAGCATTATCTGGCACACACTGGCTATCAATATGTTGGTTGCAACGCGCCGCTGCAAAGCTTACACATGGCGAGGGACAAAGCGGTTCGCTGCATCGTCCTTGATGTTTTAATGCCGGAGCTCGATGGCTGGCGCGCCCTAGAAATCCTGCGCCACGATCCGATCACCGAGGCGATCCCCATCATCGTCACCTCTATTCTGCCACAAGCAGAACTGGCACTCGCGCTCGGCGCAGTTGAATTCATGCGTAAGCCTATCACTCAAGCAGATCTCCTCGCTGCATTGGGTCGTTGGTATCGGCCGTTGTCGAAAGAATCGGCATAACGGCCCGCAGACACTTCATGAGTCGACTCACTGAAATATCGTTTTTCGTGGTCATGGTGATGCAGCGACTGACTAGCGGCTGAGAATCAACCTCATTGGCGGACATTAGGATAACTGGAATCCTTTGGAGATCGGGTCGACTGGCGCGCACGGCGAGGAACTCAACCCCGTTCATTGTGGGCATGACTAGATCGAGCAGGATGACGCGCGGTTGCAGCGCTTCCAGGATGCGCAGTGCCTCAGCCCCATCATTGGCGGTCATGACGCTGAAGTTCTGATCGTCCGCGCTCAACATGCGCGCGAACAGCTGACAAGCGTCCGGCTCATCATCGACGATCAGCACACTGCCGTCCGTAATCCCTCGACTCTCGAGCGTTTGCAGAAGCCGCTCACGGGAAACTGGCTTAACGAGGATGTCGTTGACACCGAGAGACTGTGCGCGCTCATCTGTATCCGGGATCGAACAGGCAATCACCAGCATGCCGGTATCCTGCGCTAGCTGGCGCAATGCCGCCGGATCGAGCATGTCCAGCTTTTGATTCACGAGAAGAAGGTCAATCGATAATTCAGCGCGGCGCTGTTCGAAATCCATGGGTAAGACTTCAACATCACTCATATAGCGTGTGATCAGCCTCCCGAGCACGTCACCCTGTTCCATGACAAATGCTTTTTGGTTCGCTACTTGTTCAGCGCCGCGCTTGGACGATAGACGGGGTTCATAGTGCAAATGTGGACTGAACAAGCGCATATGATCATTGGCCGCCTGGCTGTGCTGTAACAACGGCAGTGAGATGAAGAAGGTGGTTCCCAAGGCGATCTGGCTTTCCACCCAAATACGCCCATCATGCATTTCGACGAATTTCTTGCTGATCGCCAACCCGAGTCCGCTGCCACCATATTCACGCCGAATCCGCGCATCAAGCTGCTCAAATGGCTTAAAGAGCCGGTCCAAATCGGGTTTGGCGATACCGGGCCCTGTGTCGGTCACCGAAACGATCAGATTTTCGTCATTGATCGATGCCCGAATGATCACACCGCCCTGCTCCGTGAAACGGCCTGCATTGCTCAGGATGTTGAGCAAAACTTCCTGAATGCGCGTTCGATCACAGAAAACATAGTGGATGTCATCGTGGATCTCGTGATGCAAATACAGGTTTTTCCGCTTGAACAGCGGGGTAACCGCTGCAATCACGAATTCAATCATCTCGCGGAAATCGACCGACTCGCGCGTGAGTGCCATTTGATCCGACTCGATCTGGCTCATATCCAGAACATCGTTGACCAATCGGGAAAGCTGCTCGGCATTCCGCTGCACGACGGCGAGATCGGCGAGCAGCGCACCGGGTAAGGGTGCGTTATACATACGGGGGGACTGGGTGATCATCTCGGTGTAGCCCATGATCATATTGAGCGGCGTTCGCAGTTCGTGGCTGACATTCGCTACAAACTGCGCCTTCGCCGAACGCTCGGTTTCGGCAATCTGGCGGAGATTCTGCGTCAGTTTGTTCAAGCTGTTGAGCTGGGCATTTGCTCCTTTAAGCTCGGCGACGGTTTGTTCATATTCCGCGCGTTTATCTCGAAGCTGTTCCAACGTTTCGTTGGCAGCGGCATAGACTTCTTCCGCCCATTCCACCACATCGCCGATGGGTTTGTAAGCGGCGCTTAAAATGCCGTAAATTGCCCAGCAGCTTAGAAGCGCCCCGATTAACCAGATCGATGTGTCTGGCTCACCTTTGAGCAAGGTGAAGGCGAGCAGCAACCCGGACTGAATCATCGCCATTACTGCCGAAGCGTCCAAACCGATTAGCACAGCGGCGAGGGCGGGAATCAGAAAGGCCCCAGCATAAACCGGGACTGTGCCCAACCAGTCGGTTGACAACATGAGCATTGATTCCAGCAGAAACAACACTGCCCACTTCGCCGCGGTTGACGATCTGGAACTCAGGTGTCCGATTCCGGAAGATGCGGCAAAAATATAGACCGCGAACAGACTGAGCGTGAGTTTCGTCGGCATGTCGTTTGCGGCGGTGCCTGCCGTGAAAACAGCGAGGGCGCAAACATAAAACACAAGGATGATGGGCTGCACAGAGATGCGCGTGTCGCTCTGGAAGTTAATCGCGGAGTTCCGCATAAGCCTCCTCGATGTCGCCTTTATGTCGTGCTCTTGGCGTGTCATACGTTGAAATGAGAGTTAACTATATGAAATGCAAGTGTAATTATAGCAACCCGGTGCAAAAGGAGATTTGTAGTCCGTCACTTCGAACACATCAGTCCAAGAAATTGCCAAGTTATGTAAGTAAAAGGAAAAACATCGTGTCCAAGAGCAACTTTTCCCGCTTTGTCGTGCTTGTCATGCTGGTCGTTCTTTTGTTAGGGGCGGTTTTGCCCAGCGCCGCTCAAGCTGTCCCCGAATCCGATCCGACCGCGCCGATCCGGGTCTGGGTCGACGCTGAACGCGCGCGTCAGGTGCAGGCTTTCATCGATGCGAATCCCGATAAAGCCGCGCTCATCGAGATCATCAATGAGCCGCTGGGCGCGAACGTGCAGCAGCGCATGCTGCTCTACAACAACATCGGCGGCAACTGGCCCGATGTCATCTTTGAAGACCCGTCAACCTGGCGCACGCTCAATACCCCGCAGTTCGACTTCTTCCCTGCCGATCTGCGCCCGTATATTCCGCAGGATGTGCTCGATCAATTCTATCCGACCGCGAATGACCCGTGTATTGCGCCCGATGGCAGCCTGATCTGCGTGCGGAACGACATTGCGCCCGAGGTGATGTTCTACAACGTACCGGCGTTCGCGGAATTTGGCTACGAACTGCCGACAACGTGGGAAGAATATGTCGCGCTGGCGCAGCAAGTCGCGGAAGAACACCCCGGCTACACAATGGGGCAGCTGGACGGATGGGAACCACAGCTTCTGTGGTACCGCCACTCGGAATGTCCGTTGATGCAACCGCTCAGCGCTTCTAGTTTCCTTGTCAACTTCCTGCATCCGAACTGCCAGCGCATGAGCGAAATGCTGGATACGGTCAACGCGCTCGGTGTCCTCGACAATCAAGGGACGTTCAGCGCGGGCTATGGTCAAATCTGGGAGTCCGGCAACTGGCTGATCCATTTCGGACCCTCGTGGCTGCCGGACTTCGTCATCAAGGGGCTGTACCTGAACGCGGATGATCCCGAAAATCAGGGGACAGTTGGCGTAGCCCTTCTCCCCAACTGGGCTGATCAGGCGACCCGCACCACCAGCAATGTGGGCGGCGGTTCATACGCGATGAGCCGGCACACCCTCAACGCGGACTTGGCAGCCGAACTGATCATCTTCGTCAGCACAAACCCGGATGTCGGCGCGGCTCAGGCGGCGACCCCGGCTTATATGCCCAGTGCTGCAGCGTGGGGCGCGAGCCTGCTCACCCGCGTCCCCCTGCTCGCCAGCGATCCCGATCCGTGGACGGTCATCAGTGAAGCTGCGTCCGGTGTCATGGCGGACAGTGGTTTTGAAGGTCCGCCACACTCTTCGCCGGTCTTCAGTCCATTCTTCACCGATGTGGCAGCGGGTAACCGCACGGTCGTCAGCCTGAATGATGATTTGCAGGCGGCGCTGGTGGAAGCTGTCACCACGGCAGGCTTTGAAGCGGTGACAGACGGACCGTAAGCCGGGTCTATCTGCGGCCTAACGAACCGGAAATGGGACAGCGTTGGCAGCGTGGCGCTGTCCTGTTTTCCTGTTTTACCGTTGTCTTAGCTTGAGGAGATCGCCATGTCTGCTGTAAATCGCGTCGCCGCCAACGATTCTTACCGGCGTGCCGCGCGCAAAAAGCGTAGACCCATCGGAGATTGGAGTCTGCTGCTGATCGTCCCGTATCTGGTCGCGGTATTCATCTTCCATCTCGGCCCGGCATTGGTTGCCCTCATATTCAGCTTTTCGAAGTTCACCTTTGGTCGACCCGAGCTGTTCGCGGCGGGTCTCGAAAACTTTGTCAAAGTCTTCTCCGATCCGGTCTTCTTTCGCTCCTACAGCAATGTCATCCAATTCTCAATTCTGGCGACCGCGGTCGGGTTTGTCGGTTCGCTGGGGATTGCGCTGCTGCTCGCGCTCACCCGCGACCAGTTTGGAAGCGTGGCGCGGTCGCTGCTGTTTTTGCCCGGTGCGATCAACCCAACGGTCGTTGGCTTGATTTTCATTTTCATGCTCGACCCCGCAGTCAGTCCGTTTGGGTTTCTCTTTCGGGCGGTCGGGTGGAACGCGACCACCGATTTTGTCAGCGCGTCAAACGCGGTTGTGATCATGACGGCGCTGCGCTTCTTCATGTCGTCAGGCGCGTGGATCGCGATCTTTTATTCGGCGCTGGAAGGCGTCTCCCAAGAGCTGATCGATTCTGCAAAAATTGACGGCTGTTCCCCGTGGCAGTTGGCGTGGCTGGTGCGTCGCCCCATGATCATGGGTTTCGTCTGGTTCATGATCATTCAACTGGTGGCCTACAACCTGCAAATCTTCGCTGAACCGTATGTGATTTCGACGGCGTTGGGCGGGGCGAGTTTCATTGACCGCTACTGGTCACCGAACATGCTTGGTTCGTTCTATACCTTGCAGCGGGGCGATCTCGGTATGTCGGCGGTCGTTTCGCTGTCACAGACCGTTATCAGTATTACGGCGTCGATCTTCGTCGTCACTAGAACCGGTGCATTTGTCACTTCGACAGATTGAATTTCATTTCGGAAGCACATTTGATGGCAAAAGACTTTTCATACCCGAAGCGCCCAACAGAACCCGGTCGCACTTCCAATCTCTGGTTACAACGCTGGTTGTTTCGAACCGGCATTGGACCGGGAACTTACCTCGTCCGCGTCATTATCATCTGCCTGCTGATCTTCACTTTCCTGACACCAATGCTGTGGTTGGTCACCGCGATGACGAAAACCAATGCGCAGCTCATCAATCTGCCGCCCTTCGCGATTGGTTCGCTGGACTGGATCGGTCACGCATGGAACAACCTGCTCCTGTACTTGAACGGCGTGATTGTGCGCTGGATCTTGAATTCCGTGCAGTACACGACCCTTGGGCTGATCCTCAGCTTGCTCACGGCGATCCCGGCGGGATTCGTCCTCGCGGTCATTCGTTTTCGCGGGCGGAGTGTGGTGTTATGGATCACGCTGATCATGATGCTCGTCCCCGGTGATGCACTGGTGCTGCCGCTGTACATGGAGATGTTCTATCTGCGCATCATCAATACCCCATGGGCCTTGGTGCTTCCCGCAGCCTCGTTTCCGATGGGCGTATACCTGACCTTTCAGTACTTCAAAGCCAGCCTACCGCCCGACATCATTGCTGCGGCGCGCGTGGATGGCTGTTCCAACTTCCAACTCTTTCGGTATATCGGTTTACCCCTGTCGAAAAACATCGTCGGCGTGCTGGCGTTTACCAACTTCGCGGCCTTATGGAGCAACTTCTTCGCTGCCACTCTACTGGTGGACTCGACACAGCTCAAAACGTTACCCGCCGGGATTTCGATTATCGTGGGGAGCTGCGGTGCCGTCCTGCCCGCGGCGACGCGCTGCGTCATGCCCCCCGACGGAACGACGATTGCCCGCGCTGAGGTCGCGCTGCTCGGCGTGATTTCGACGCTCCCCGTCCTGATCATCTACATCCTTGCGCAGCGATTGGTGATTCGCGGCGCGACCGCCGGAGCAATCAAAGAATGAACGGCACACCGCTAGACTTACTCGATCAATACAATGTGACTTGGACAGAGTTTGCCCAAACCGACCGCAGTTCGATGCCGATTGGCAATGGCGAGGTCGGTGTCAATGTCTGGATGCAGCCGGGCGGAGAACTGCACTTCTATTTTGCTCGCACGGATGCCCGCACCGAAACCGATCGCAGCGTCAAGCTCGGCAAGGTGCGGCTGAAGTTTCTCGCCAGTGCCGGGCTCTTCGACCAACCGTTCCGGCAAACGCTCGTCTTGCGGGACGGGCGAATTGAATTTAATTTCGGCACGGATACCGCGCAGTCCGCGCGTTTGGAAGTGTTCGTCGACTCCGACCAGCCTGTGATTTATGTGACCGGACAGTTCTCGGTTCCCGTCACCGTGCAGGCCGATTACAGCAACTGGCGGACGGAGCCCTACCGCGGTGACATGCAGTTCAGCGGCGTGATGGAGACGGCGGACATCGTCCACCCGCGTGACGGGGGAATCCTGTTTTATCATCGCAATGGCGCAACCCAGATCCCGTTCATCACTCAGCTTGAGGCAGTCACCGCGCTAGCCGATACCATCCCCGACTGCCTGACCAACCGCACCTTCGGCGGGCTGCTATCGATGGAGGGCGCAGCGCTCAACGGGAACGCGGGCTTAATCTCGTCTACGCCGGTTCGGGAGTTTACGCTCCGCGTGATCACGCACAGCGATCAAGTGACGGATGTCGACGATTGGATCACCGCAGTCACGGCGCTGCGTACCGCAGTCTCCACCCCCGGCGAAGCCTGTCAGCGCACGATGGCATGGTGGCAGGATTATTGGCAGCAAAGCTGGCTGTTTGTCGAAGGTGATATACCCGTCACCGCGGGAGTCACGCCCGAACTGTTGTCCCTCCCGCTCGAAGTTCAGCCTGCGCCCAGCCCGGGTGTATCACAGGTGACGCAAGCGTATATCCTGACGCGCTGGATGTTCGCCTGCATGGAACGAGGCACGTTTCCCATTCTCTACAGCGGCGGCTTGTTCAACGTGATGCCGGGGATGAATGAACATCTGGGTGATATTTTTACGTTCAGTCGCTCGTTCAGCGCGCGTCCCTTTGGTGAATCGACGCCAGAATTTAACCCGGATGAACGCGGCTGGGGACATTTTTACCTGTGGCAAAACACCCGCCTGCCCTACGCCTCTATGCTAGCGCGCGGCGAACACGAGCCCGTGCGGGCGCTGTTTCGTTTCTACCGGCGCTTCTGGGAACTTGATCGCGGACGCGCACAGGTGTATTACGGGGCGCAAGGGCAGTACAACACGGAAATCGTTCATAGTCACGGGTTGATGCCTTCGGCGGTGTATGGTCTTGATCGTGCGGGTTTAGCGGATGGCTATGCGGCGAATCGCTGGGGCGGCGCGGTCGATCTTTCGCCCGGTCTGGAACTGCTGCAGTTGATGCTCGACTATTACGATTACGAACGTGACGATACCTTCCTCAGCGCTGAACTGCTGCCCTACGCCCGTGATCTGTTGGTGTTCATCGAGACGCGCTTTCCTGAGCGCGACCAGGGCAAGATCGTCATCGCTCCAATTCAGTCGGTCGAAACCTACTGGGACACGACCAACAGCTTGCCCGTGGTCGCCGGGATGCACGCCGTAGTCGCCCGAATTCTGGCGCTCGATCCCGAAAAAGTGCCGGGACGCAATTACTTCTCGCATGTGCAGCAGATTATGCCCGACCTGCCCATGGAGACCGTTGCGGGCACCCGGCTGATCGCGCCCGCTGCGGTCTATGATCCTGAGCGGCACAATGTCGAAGCCCCGCAGCTCTACGCGATCTTCCCGTTCCGGTTGTATGGACTCGGCAAACCGGATCTGCCCATGGCGCGGGAGAGTTTTCGGCATGGTACGCAGGTGGTCGGAAACTATCAACCGTTTATCGTTGGCAAGCCCCCCACCTATCCCAGCTATTCGGGTTGGCAGTATCACGGTTTGGTGACGGCGCTGCTCGGTCTGACGGATGAAGCGCAAACTATTCTCCAGAACAACTGCGCCTTGAGCAATCCGGGGCATCGCTTCCCGGCCATGTGGGGGCCAATCTACGATGCTGTACCCGACATTGACCATGCATCCAATATCCTAACGACGCTGCAACTCATGGCATTTCAGGCCGAGGGGGATGAGATTCGACTGCTCCCCACGTGGCCCAAGGCCTGGGATGTGTCATTCAAGCTGCATGCGCCGCGCGGCACGACGGTCGAATGTGTGTATCAACAGGGCAAGATCACGCGCCTGATCGTTACGCCGGAGGAACGGCGGAAAGACGTGGTGTGCGATGTCGAACTCCCTCAGTAGGCCGTTTTCCGTAGCTGCTGTGGTGGAACACAATCGATTCTCTTTGGGTTCCATAAACGCCGTGATCTGCCATATCGTCGTTAGCCACCCAAGCATGGGACAGTACTCGCAAATGCCTAAGGTTGGATAGTCTTATGCCGCTTCTGTTTGATATGTCATTTGATCAATTGAAAACCTACGCAGGCACGAATCCTCGGCCCGGCGATTTCGATGCCTTCTGGGATGCGGCGCTAACCGAAATGCAACACACTGACTCTCAAGTTGAATGCGTCTCGGCCGATTTCGAGTGTGCCTTCGCCGAGTGTTTTCATTTGTATTTCACCGGCGTGCGCGGGGCGCGCATTCATGCCCGGTTCGTGCGCCCCTTGCAGCGTTCCGGCAGTCAACCCGCCATACTGATGTTTCATGGGTATCAGGGCGCTTCACCCCAGTGGGTTGAATTACTGCCCTACGCCGCACAAGGGTTTGTGGTGGCAGCGATGGACTGTCGTGGGCAGGCTGGGCTGTCCGAAGATATCGGCGGTCACAAAGGAACTACACAGTCTGGCCACATCATTCGCGGACTGGATGGCCCGCCTGAAAACCTGTTGTTTCGGCATATTTTCCTAGATACCGCCCAGCTTGCACGGATTGTTATGGATATGCCCGAAGTCGACGCAGGTCGCGTTGGCGTAACCGGCATCAGTCAGGGCGGCGGTCTCACGCTCGCGTGTGCGGCGCTCGAACCGCGTATCCGCCGAGCCGCCCCGATCTTTCCCTTCCTGTGCGATTACCAACGGGTGTGGCAGATGGATCTGGCTCAAGATGCCTATGCGGAGCTGCGCACCTACTTCCGCAATCACGATCCGCTGCACCAGCGCGAAGCCGCCATCTTTACTCAACTGGGCTACATCGATGTGCAGCATTTGGCACCGAGAATTCGGGCCGAGGTGCTCGCGAGTATCGGACTGATGGACACCGTGTGTCCGCCCTCCACGCAATTTGCTGCTTACAACAAGATCTCCGCGCCCAAGTCGTTCGCCGTGTATCCCGATTTTGGGCACGAGGGGCTGCCAGGCATATATGATGCGATTTTCCAGTTCATGCAATCGATGTAATTGGCCAGATCGCAGCCGTCACTCAACAAAGTATGCCCGTTTACCAAGTACGGTAAATGCAATAACTTGCCCACTCGGTGCTGGCTCAGAACTCGACATCTTCAATCGAAACGGAATGCATCGACTGAGTGCGCTTTTGTCCAAGTACTTCGACGTAGGAATCCTATTTTGGGATTCCGCATCACCCTATACTACAGACGAAATGTGACTTTTGTCGCGTTTGATATTGATTCCATGATAGTTGCATTGGAGCAAATTATGTTGGGAATTAGGAAAATTCTTGCGTTTCTCGTGCTGCTTATGAGCATTGGTTCCGTTTCGTTGGGTGTCGTGACGGCTCAAGACGATACCGTCTTTCGGGTGATCGAGCCGGTGGCTTACCGTGCGGCGGGGATGCTGGCGACCCCCAGTGAACGCGCTGGGCATGTCGTCGATCTTCTGTGGCTGCCGCTCGTCGGCGGCGACACTAATGCTCAACCCGTCCCCACGGGTTTAGCCGAATCGTGGGAAGTAGCCGCGGACAATATGTCGGTTGTCTTCACGCTGCGTCAGGATGCCAAGTTCTCCGATGGTTCGCCGATCACGGCAGCGGATGCCGCGTGGAGCATCAACTATCAGATTATGAGCGGTCATCCCGACATCTACGGTCAACACGACTTCTTCCCTGCCCGCCGTGAATACGCGAACATTGTCGGCGCGCAAGAAGTCTTCGACGGCGGTATTCCAGCAGATGAGTTCGGCGCGGCGGATGTCGCAGGCATCATCGTGGTGGATGATTACACGCTGCGCATCGAATTCACACAGCCGACCCTGTTTATGCTCAATAACCTCCAGTTTGCGCGTATAGCCAAAGCCGAATCGGTGCTGGCCAGTGCCGGCAAAACCTATGCCGATGATGCCTACTGGACGACCGAATCCGGCACAGTGTTTTCGGGTCCGTTCATGCTGGAGTCATTTACATCGGGCAGCGGCATGACCCTCGTTCCTAATCCCTACTGGTTTGGCGCTGCACCAACTGTTAGCCGCGTGGAGTCCATTTTTGTCCAAGACCTGTCTTCGGGCATCGCGGCTTTCGAGAATGGGGAAGCCGAAGTTATCGATTTCACGATGACCCCGATTGATGTAGCGAACCTGGCATCGTCGGAATATCTCCAATCCAGCCTCGTGAGCTATCCCAGCTTGAGTGTCGTGCAGTTGTTCGTCACGCCCTTCCGCCCCATGGACGACGTGCATGTGCGCCGGGCGATCTCGATGGCGATTGACCGGCAGGCCCTGAGCAATGTGTTAGGCGGTGGCGACGGCCAAACGACCTATCAGGTGATTTCCGGTCACTTTGCGCCCGCCAACGTAAACTGCGGGGATCAATTCGCCAGCGTTGTTGGTATGCCCTACGATCCAGCCGCGGCTCAGGCCGAACTCGCCTTGTCACCCTATGCCGCGGAGATCGCCACGATGCCGCTGAACATGCAGTTGGGCATGTTCGGGATGCCGCTCTCGCAAGACTTGATCATCGCTCAGGTTGTCCAAGCGATGCTTCAACAGAATCTCGGTATCACGGTGAACATTCAATCGTCGCCCATCGCTGACTTCAACGCGCCGCCCTACCCGACGCACCTGTGGCCGAACGAACAGGGCGATCACTTCATCGATCAGATGGCCTTTATGAACAACCTCGCCTCCTTGAACTCTGCCGACCCGCTGCCCGATGAAGCGCAGATGGGGATGGTGACGATGCCGCGTGTCCCCGAACTCCTTGACCTGATGGCGCAGGCCGCTGCTGCGACCGACATTACCAGCCGCTGCGAGATTCTGGCGCAAGCCCAGCAGGTGTGGGTCGATCAGGTGTATACCATTGACCTGTTCACACTTGATAGTTCGATGCTGATCGCTCCGTATGTCGAAGGTGAAGTGATCAACAACTTTGGTGGTTCACTCAGTTTCCGTGAAACCCTCGAAGGCCTCAGTTACAACCGCTAGGCAGCGGTTGTAGTCCGTCGATTGCGCAAGGCTCAGAGCCCTGTGAAGTGGCTGGTCTGAGCCTTGTGGTTGGCATCCCCGGTGGGCAGTCGAAAATGATCTGAAAAAATGTTCATTATGGTGAACCAGCATGTTTAGCTTTCTAGTGCGTCGCCTCGCCGGTTTGATCCCCTTGCTGTTGGTGGTGAGCGCGTTTGTATTTGTTTTGGGGCAGTATGGCGCGGGCGATCTCGCCGCGTATTTGACCTTTCAACGCAGCGGCGGACGTTTCGATCAGGAGTTGTATGATCGCTACCGCGCTGAACTCGGTCTGGATGATCCCGTCTTGCTTCGCTATACCACGTGGCTTGGAAAAGCGCTCCAAGGCGATCTCGGTCGCTCTTATGTGGCGATTGGTGAGCCCGAGATTGCCGACCTGCTCGCGCGATCGCTGCCGATTACCCTGCAATTGGCGTTCGCTGCGTTGGTCTTCGTCACCTGTACCGCTGTCCCTATCGGTTTTATCACCGCGCTCTATCGCAACTCCCTGCTCGACCGCTTGCTGGTCTCGGCGGCCTCCGTGCTCTCGACTATTCCCGCGTTCGTCCTCGCGCCGCTCAGCATGATTGTGATTGTCAATCAACTGCATCTGCTGCCCTCGGTCGGGTTGGGCTGGCGCGGTTTGTTCAGCCAGGAGACGATTCTGCCGGCGGCTTGTCTGGCCGCTGGCCCGTTCCCTGAATCTTGTCCGCTTCACCCGCGCCTCGGTGCTGGAAGTTCTATCTCAGGACTATATTCGCGCGGCGCGGGCGCGCGGCCTCTCGACTCTTCAGGTGCTCCTCTATCACGTGGTGCGCAACAGCCTCACTCCGGTGATCACGGTGTTGGGGCTGACGGCCGGGCAGTTGGTCGGCAGCACCTTGTTCGTTGAGGCGATTTTCAATTTGCAGGGTTTCGGGCAGGTCGTCGCCCGCGCGTTGACGCTGGGTGATATTCAGACCGCGACGGCGGGGGCGCTGGTGGGCACTGTGATTGTGTTGTTGTCCAACCTGATGGTCGATGTGTTTTATGTCATGGTCGATCCCCGTGTCAAACTTTCCTGAAGGTGAGCCGATGAGCGCCGAGATCGATAATCAGTCCACAGACGCTGCCGCGCTGTGGCGCACCAGCAAGCCGCGCACCTTTTGGAGTGATGCTGTCCACAGCTTCGCGCATAACTTCACCGGAATGCTCGGTTTGCTGATCTTCGTCCTGCTGCTGCTGGCCGCCATCTTTGCCAATCAGATCGCGCCGTATGACTACCTGACGCAGGACTGGAACAACCTGCTTAAGCCGCCGAATAGCGCTCACCTGATGGGGACAGACGAACTCGGACGCGACGTCTTTAGCCGCGTGCTCATGGGCGCGCGCACGGCGTTTCTCGTCGCGTTGTGCATCTCAACCGTGTCGACCACGATCGGGTTGTTTGCCGGAGCGTTGAGCGCTTTCCTCGGCGGTTGGGTGGATCGGGTCGTGGTGTGGATTATGGATGCGCTGCTCAGTTTTCCATCGATCTGGTTGGCGGCGTTTGTGAGCGTGGTTACGCGCCCGACGATTGATTCGCTGACCAGCAGCTTGTACGCGAGTACCGGTTGGGCGCTGTTTCAGGATCGCGTCATCTTCAGCTATTTAGTCGTCATCTTTGCGATTGGCTTTGTGGCGTGGCCCTATATGGGGCGCTTGGTGCGGAGTCAGGTGCTGTCGCTGCGCGAGAAAGAGTTCATCGAAGCGGCGCGCGCGCTCGGCGCGGGGACGCGCTGGGTCACGATGCGCCATTTGATTCCGAATGTGCTGGGTTCCGTCATCGTGACTTTCACCTTGAGCTTCGGGAATGCCATGCTCTACGAATCCAGCCTGAGTTTCTTGGGGATCGGTATTCAGCCGCCGGGCGCAAGCTGGGGGCGCATGATCTTTGAGGCCCTGAGCCGCCTACGCGCCCAGCCCTACCTGATCATCATGCCGGGTCTGACGCTGACACTGGTGGTGCTGTCGCTGCAGTTTGTGGGGGATGCGCTCAACGATGCTCTAAACCCGCGTTCACACTCACGCTAGGTAACTTGAGTTATGGAGAAGCCTCATTCACGCTTACCCCTCACCCCAGCCCCTCTCCCACGCAAGCGGGGAGAGGGGAGAAAACCCTGCTCTTTCTAGCTCCCCTCCCCGAATTCGGGGAGGGGTCGGGGGTGGGGTCAGAGAAATGCTATCCATAACTCACGCTAGCTGACCAAAGATAACGGTTTTTGACAGGAATAGTTCGGATGAGTCTGGAACAACGGCAAAGAGATGTTTTGCAGGTTCAGCGACTGCAAGTTCAGTTCAAGACGCGTGACGGTCTCGTCTACGCCGTGCAAGACCTATCATTTCAGGTCGCTCCCGGTGAGATTGTTGGCTTGGTGGGTGAATCCGGTTGTGGCAAATCGACCGCGGCGCTGGCCTTGATGCGCCTCGTTCCCAAACCGGGACGGATCGTCGGCGGAAGCATATTGCTCAACAATCGCGACATCTTAACCTTGAGCGAGGCCGGAGATGCGGTCGCTGCGCGGGCACGAAGTGGCGATGGTCTTTCAGGACGCGCTCACCGCACTCGATCCGCGCATGACGGTGGGACGCCAGATCATGGAACCGCTGCGGATTCACTTGAAACTCACGCCGAAAGCCGCGCGTGCCCGAGCCGCCGATCTGCTGGCTCAAGTGGGGATTCCCTCGCCCGCGAGTCGCCTCAACCAGTTTCCCCACGAGTTTTCTGGGGGAATGCGCCAGCGCGTCATGATTGCGCTGGCACTGTCGTGCAGCCCGTCGCTGCTCATTGCGGATGAACCGACCACCGCGCTGGACGTGACCACGCAAAATCAGATTCTCAACCTGCTGGTCAAGCTCAAGGATGAGACGGGCGCGGCCATTGTGCTGATCACGCATGACGTGGGCGTCGTCTCGAATGTCTGTGATCGGGTGGTCGTCATGTACGCGGGGCGGGAAGTCGAAGTCGGCGGCACACACGCTATTTTCACGGGGGCGCGCCACCCGTATTCCCGCGGGCTGCTTGAATCGACGTTGATGCTGGATGGTGATCGCACGCGACCGCTCGAAGCCATCCCCGGCCTCCCCCCGGAACTGATCGACTTGCCGCCGGGCTGCGTCTTCTACCCGCGCTGCAAATACCGATCCGATCAGTGCAAAACCGCAGCTCCCCGGCTGGAACCCGTAGCGCATGCGCACGAAGCCGCCTGCTGGAATTGGAGATCGATCGACGCATGACGACTCAACCTGAAGTGCTCGGTGTCCGTAATCTGCGCACACATTTTCCGGGTCCCGCGCTCGGTTTGCCGTGGCAGGGACGCGCGACGGTGCGCGCGGTCGATGATGTCAGCTTTTCGATTGCTCACGGTCGTACGCTGGGCCTGGTGGGCGAATCGGGCTGTGGGAAATCGACCGTGGCGCGTTCGGTACTCCAATTGGTGCGCCCGACGAGCGGTCAGGTGCTCTTCAACGGTGTGGATCTCTGCGGATTGAAACCCAAAGCGCTCGTACCGCTGCGCAAGCACATGCAAATCATCTTTCAAGATCCGTATGCATCGCTCGATCCGCGCGCCACCATCGGCTTTACCATTGGTGAAGGGCTGTTGATTCACAAATTGGTCAATGAACGCGATCTGCGGCAGCGCGTCGCCGATCTCATGGTGATGGTCGGCTTGAACCCGGCTTTTGAGAATCGCTACCCGCATGAGTTCAGCGGTGGGCAGCGGCAGCGCGTGGGGATCGCGCGGGCACTGGCGACGAATCCCGAGTTCATCATTGGTGATGAGCCGATCTCGGCCTTGGATGTGTCGATTCAGGCGCAGATCATCAACTTACTGCGCGATCTGCGCGCCCGTTTGAACCTCACCATGCTGTTCATTTCGCATGATCTCCGCGCGGTTCGTTACCTGAGTGATGAAGTCGCTGTGATGTACCTCGGCAAGATCGTCGAAAGCGCGCCTACCGATCTGCTCTTCAAGCAACCGGCCCATCCCTACACCCAAGCCTTGCTGAGTTCAGTGCCCCAGCCGCGCTGGTCAAACAGCGGACGGGCTGCCGAGATCAAGGGCGAGGTTCCCAGCCCCCTCAACCCACCAGCGGGATGCTATTTCTCGACGCGCTGCCCCCACGTCATGCCGCGCTGCAAGCAAGAACAGCCCGCGCTGGTCGAAGTGCAGCCCGGACACAAAGCCGCCTGTTTTCTCCTGAATGATGCGAGTCGTTCTGAATGACCTTCTCACTGATTGACGCTATGCGCACGTACAACCTGATCTGGGAGCGGCAGAGTGCTCATTCCGGAGAGTCGATGCCGGTTGGGGGACACAGCATCGGCTGTAACGTCTGGGTCGAAAATGATGACCTGCTGCTGTACTTTGCGCAATCCGGCGCGTTTGACGAAAACGGCTCCATGCTCAAAGGCGGGCGCTTGCGCGTACGCAGCACGCCGACTCCGTTTGCGCTGAAGTTCCGGCAGACGCTGGAACTGTACGACGGGTACATCCATATCGAAGGCGAGTCTGAGCAGGGGACGGTGCAGATCCGCGTCTGGGTGGAGGTGGGGCGTCCCGTCATTCATGTGGACTGGACCGCAAGTTTTGCGGCGGATCTCACAGTCACATACGAAAGCTGGCGCACCGAAGACCGCCTCGTCGAGAGCCAATCGTACGAGCTGTTCCAGTGCAAGGAAGTGTGGGGGGATCCAACCACCCCGATTGTGTTTCACAAGGATCAGATTGAAGTCACGCGCGCCGATGAGCTTTTGTTCTATCACCGCAACCGCAACGACTATCTCTCGTTTGACCGCGAAATGGATACGCAAGGGATGCAGTCAATCAAGGCTGGACTGCACAACCCACAGCGTAACCGCACGATGGGCGGGCTGCTGACGGCTCCCGGGTTGGAGTATACGGGAACGCAGCGCGGGCGGTATGTCGATACCGATTTTGTTGGCTATCAGTTCCAGTCGCCCCAGCCAACCTCCGCGCAAAAACTGCAAATCACCCTGTACACCGCGCAGACCAATACGCTTGAAGCGTGGATAAGCGCCCTGCGCGCGCTTGATCACGAGGCGACTGAAGATGACCATGCACGGGAAGCCGCCCTAGCCTGGTGGCAGGCGTACTGGGCGCGCAGCTATATCGTCATCAACGGCGCGACGCCCGACGAACAGGATGTTATGTGGCAAATCGGGCGCAATTATCAACTGTTCCGCTACCTGCTCGGGTGCAACTATTACGGGGAATACCCGACCAAGTTCAACGGTGGGCTCTTCACGTTTGATCCGATTTTCGCCGGGAAAAGCCCCTGGTCTGAGCAAAAACTGCACTACACGCCGGACTACCGCTTATGGGGCGGCGGATCGCATACCAGTCAAAACCAGCGCCTCGTGTATTGGCCCATGCTCAAGTCCGGTGATTTTGACATGCTGCCGCAGATCTTCAATTTCTTCAATCGTCTGCTCGAAACAGCGACCCTCCGCGCCCAGTTCTACTTTGATGTAGATGGCGCGGTCTACCCGGAACAGATCGGCATTTACGGCTTGTGCCCAACGTGCGATCACGGGTGGGGAAACACCACCGGCTTGCCCGTGCCACAAATCAAGTATCATTTTTCCACGGCACTAGAAATCGGTGTGATGCTGATCGAATATGCCGCTTATACCCACAAGGATATTGGGGAATATATCGGTTTTCTGGATGGAATCGTCAAATTCTATGATGGTTTCTATCCACAGAATGATGCGCGCGGCAAGATGATCATCGAACCCGGCAATGCGCTGGAAACCTATCATCCGGTTCGCAATCCAATTGATGCGGTGGCCGGTCTACACGCCTTGCTGGGACGCATGCTGGCGCTGCCGGAGCGCTACAGTTTGCCGGAACAGCGGGCGAACTGGTGGCGCATTCTGGAGCGTGTGCCGCCGATCACCACCCGCACGAAAGCCGATCAGACGATCATCGCGTATGCCGAAAGCACGTCAGAGCGCCATAACGTCGAAATCCCCGAACTGTATCCGGTGTTTCCCTTTGGCCAGTATGGCATCGGCCAGCCCGATTTACAGTTGGCCATCGATACGGCGCGGCTAGCGGCGGAAGGCGATGAGCAGTTGTCCCACATTAGCTGGCATCAACAGGGGATTCAGTACGCAAAACTGGGGATGTTATCCGAAGCCAGCGACTTCCTGATTCGGAAACTCGGCAATGCCGATCAGCGCGTGCCGGTGTACTGGGGGCCGGGTCATGATTGGACGCCGGATCACAATTGGGGTGGCTCGGGCATGATTCAGCTTCAAGAAATGCTGCTGCAAACTAACGGTGGCACCGTCTACCTTTTGCCGTGCTGGGATAAAAGCATCGATGTGGCGTTTCGCCTGCATGCGCCGGGGAACACGATCATCGAATGTGAACACATTGACGGGCAGCTGCGTCGTCTGACCATGACCAGCGACCTCCCACGCCTTCAAGTCGAAGTGCGGCCCACGCCTGAGCGCGCGGGAGCCGAATCCGGTGATTGACAGAACACGTCGTGCCGCTTTCTCTAGAGCACGAATCAAATGGGCTATTTCATACTTCGAGTTGACCTGATGAACGATTCACCACATGGGTATCCTCGGCGCGAGGCCGATTTTGATGTCTTGCCCGGTTTTCAGAATCCGCCAGCGGGCTATGGCGAGGTGGCGTTTTACTGGTGGTTGGGTGAACCGCTCACCCGGGAACGCCTGACATGGCAGCTTGATCAGCTCACCCGGCGGGGCATCAGCGGGTTGCAAATCAACTATGCGCACAGCGATCTCGGCGGCGTGACGTGGGGTCTCAGCTATCCGAGTGAACCCGCGTTATTCAGCAGCGAATGGTGGGCGCTGTTCGATTGGTTTGTGCAGGAAGCGAATCAACGGGGCATTGCCGTCAGTGTGAGCGATTATACGCTCGGCGTGGGGCAGGGTTGGTATCTCGACGAGATCAGCGCGATCTACCCGGAAATGCGCGGGAAAACTTTACGCATGACCCTACACACGATCAAACCCGGCGAAGTGCTGGACATCGGACTGCCGGAAGGCTGCATCAGCGTGATGGCGTACCAATCCGAAGGCGCGCGGGTGGAAAACGGCATCGATCTGCGTCCGCTGGTCAGCGAAGGACAACTGCGCTGGACGCCGCCAGCGATTGGCTGGCAGGTGGCGGTGGTCGCGGCGGAAACGGTGACGCGCTCGCTCGACCCGATGCACCCGGCCAGCGGCCGAGAGACGATCAACCGCTTCTTTGAGCGCTTCACCGATCACCATCCCGATCAGCCGGGACGAGGGCTCAACTTCTTCTTCTCCGATGAGCTCAACTTTGGCGTGTCGGGCAAGCTGTGGACGACGCGCTTTGCCGAGGAATTCTGGCGGCGCAAAGGCTATGACCTGATCCCGGAACTACCCGCTCTCTGGCTCGATTTGGGCGCGCGCACCGCCAAAGTCCGCCTCGACTACAACGATGTGCTGGTGACGCTCTCGGAAGAAGGCTACTTCAAGCCGCTGTATGAGTGGCATCAGCGGCGCGGCATGATGTTTGGCTGTGATCACGGCGGGCGCGGCTTGACCGTCGATGAGTTCGGCGATTATTTTCGCACGCAGCGCTGGAATCAAGCGCCGGGCTGCGATCAGCCATTCCTGCAAACGGATCTGATCAAGAACAAGGTCGCAGCATCGATTGCCCACCTGTATGAGCGGCAGCGGGTGTGGCTGGAAGGCTTTCATTCCAGCGGATGGGGCACCTCAACCGCGGACCTCACCCGCGCCAGCCTGATCAACTATGTGCATGGGCAAAACCTGCTCAGTCTGCACGGGCTCTATTACTCAACCCGCGGTGGGTGGTGGGAATGGGCCCCGCCGTGCAATCATTTTCGCATGCCGTATTGGGCGCATTTTGGGAATTATCTGACGAGCATGGAGCGCCTGAGCTACCTGCTGAGTCAGGGTGTGCATCGCTGCGATGTGGCGCTTCTGTACCCGGTCGCCGCCGTCGAAGCGGGTTTGGACGGGCAGACGGCGGTCGAAACGAGCTTTGAACTGGGACGCGCTTTATACGCGCAGGGAATCGACTTCGATTTCATTGACTTTGAGTCGCTGGATCGCGCGGTGATCGACGGGAACGAACTCACAGTCGCGGGTGAACATTTCCGCGTTTTGATCCTGCCGTCGATGCGCGCTGTGCGGTATTCGACTCTTGAGAAAGCCGCGGCGTTTCAACGCGCTGGCGGCCTTGTGCTGCTCGTGGGGGCGCTCCCGGAAGCCAGTGATCGCCTCGGCGCAAACGATCCTGACCTCGATCAACTCGTGCGAGAAATAACCAGCCATCAGCCCGCCGTGGTCAGTTCCGCCGACGTGATCACGCACCTCCGCGGCGCGTTCCCGCCGGATTTTGCGGTCGAAACAACAGCGGGATCGTCGAGTGAACCGCTCGGGGTGATGCACCGCCGCATCGGTGCGCGCGACCTGTACGCCGTGTATGGTGTGACCCAAGGGTCACTGGGATATTTCCGGACGCATGGGCAGATTGAACTGTGGGATATGTGGACGGGGAGTACCCAACCGCTGTACGCCGTGAACACGGATCAACAGGGAACCTACGTGCGCCTGCCCTTGACCGAACACGAGCTGCAATTGATCGTGTTCGCGCCGGACGACAGCCCGCTGCTGATCGATGTGCCGGGGGTCGAGCAAGTCGCCGTCAGCGAACAGGGCGGCGTGACCGGGGTGGTCGCGGCTGGTGGCACGTATCACGGGACGATCCAGCAGGACGGAAGGTCACGAACGGTCAGCGGGACGGCTGAACAGCCGCCGGATGAGCTGGTGTTTGACCGAATATGGCGCTTTGAACTTGTGCCGACGCTCGACAATCAGTGGGGGGATTTTCGCCTACCCGCGACGGATAGACGCATCGGTGCGGAGATTCGGCGCTGCCGTTACCAGTTCGATCCTCAGCGCAGCGGCGAAGCTTCCGGTTGGGTACAGGCTGATTTCGATGATGCGGCGTGGGCCCAAACCACGATGGGCTTTGGGCGGCAGTTCTGGAAACTCGGTCCGCTGCCTGACAACGATCTGACACTCCTTGAAACCGCCTTGGGCGCGCTGACCGTCATTGATCCCCAGGTGCCCGTCGAATGGAATGGAGCGTGCTATGCATGGCAGTCCTACGAATTCTCGTGGCGTGACGGGATCGAAAATGACCCCGGACATCAAGGTTATCACGGACTGAAGGGTGAGGTTCACGACGACATCATCGCGTTAGGGCGCATCGAACAAACGCATACGGCATTGACGCGCGTGCCGGAAGCGAACGGTACCCATTACTATCTCTGGACAACCGTCCACGTCGCGCAGCCTTGCACCGCGAAAGTGGTCTGCGGCGGGTTACTACCAAGCAGGCTGTGGATCGACGGTGTGCCGCTGGCGCTCGATGCTGAGAACATCGTCTTGTCCAGCGGCAAGCATCCATTTCTGCTCCGGTATGACGATGTGGGGCGCGGGTACTGCTTTCTCACGGAACAATCGTTCCGGCGACCGCCGCTCGATAAGCACAACGCTACCCTACGTTAACACAATACAACTCAAATTCTGCCCTTTGATGCCCAGCCGGCACCTACGACTCCGCTTGGCTGGTATCACTTTACCAGCGCCCCCGGTTTGCGCTCGCTGGCGTTTCGCGCTTACGGCAAGGCGCGGCTGTGGGTGGCTGGGCAGGAATGCACGCTCGAAGCTGAACCGAGCGACGGGGACGCCATCGTTTACCGCGCGACCCTTCCCCATGCAATTCGGGACGTGGCCAACATAACGCTTTGTCTGGATCACTCGGGCGGACGCTATGACGGCGCGGCGATCCCCGATCCGATTGAGCTGGAGTGCGAGGAAGGATTGCTGGCGTGTGGCGATTGGTCACAAGTGGATGGTCTGCACACCTACTCCGGCGGGGCGTGGTATCGACAGGAATTCGCCTTAACTGAAGTACAGGCGGCGTGCCATCCCGTCCTCGATCTGGGAAACGTGAGCTCCACAGCGCTAGTACGGATTAACGATGTGACCATCGGTACCCGCATCGCGCCACCGTGGACCTTTGATCTCGCTGGTGTGCTGCGGGCGGGTAGCAACCGCGTAGAAATCTGTGTTTACAACACGCTGGCCAACCACTATCAGACGATCCCGACCCGGTTTCGCGGCTCGCCCGTCAGCGGATTGCTGGACGATGTGCGGCTGAAGTTCTACAGCCGAATCCGGCTCGACGCGTCGAATGCGGGACCGCAAGATGCTGACCAACTTGTTTGAATCGGTTCTGATTACCTACAATGCAGGATGAGTAAGCGCCGTAAAAGCGGGTTGTGTGAATACCGAGCATAAAATGCACGCTGCAACATCAGCAGAACGTCCGACAATCGCCTTTTTAACCCGGTCGCTGTCAGAAGGCACGCCGACTACAGCATGGGGTGAGATGGTGAACTTCGCGCAGAGTCACGATTTCAATCTTCTGATCGTCGTTGGTCGCATGCTGCAAGCCACAGCGGCTGTTCCCTCTCCCAACAGTCTCTATCAGTTGGTGACTCCCAATTCGGCGGATGGCGTGATCATCTCCGGCGGTTTGGGGCATTATGTTGGGATGCGCAGTTTGCAGGATTTTTACGAGCTGTTTGCGCCGCTGCCGGTCGTCGGTACGGATATCCTCCTCGATCAGTACCCCGGGGTGACCATGCAGTTCTATGGGGGCATGCGCACGCTGATGCAGCACCTCATCCACGATCACGGCTATCGTCGGATCGCCTTCATCCGCGGATCAGTCAGTTCGGTCACCGGTGAAGATCGGTACCGGGCTTATACCGACAGTCTGGCCGAAGCTGGCTTGCCCTTCGATCCCCTCTTAGTGACTGCTGGTGACTTCTTTGCCCCGTCGGGAGAGAACGCCGTCCGGTTGCTGGTAGACGAGCGTCGTGTTCACTTTGATGCGTTGGTCGCCGCGAACGATGATATGGCGATTGATGCGCTGCAGGCCCTACAAGCGCGTGCTATTCGCGTGCCAGAGGATATTGCCATTGCGGGTTTTGATGATCTCGTGAGCGCCCGATCGATGATCCCCCCATTGACAACTGTGCATCTCTCAGCGGGCGCTGAGACACGTAGTGCGGCGGAACTGCTGGTCGCAATCCTAAATGGTGAATCCGTTCAGCACCGGGTGGATATTCCTGCCCAACTGATCATTCGCCAATCGTGTGGCTGCAAATCAGCCGCGCTGGCTGAGTTTGAAGTACCTGGTCACAGCACCATCACTGATGACCAATCAACACTGCCGGAACGACGTACGGCCATCGTAAGTCACATGATTAGCGCGTGCAACGATGCGCTGTCAGCGGCGGAAAGCGCCATGCTTTACAGGTGGCATGATGCGTTCGTGAGCGATTTGCAGAGCACAACCGGTGAATTTAAGCGGTTTCTGACCGAATTCGTCGCCCTGTTTGGGGCTTCACGCATCAACCATACGACATGGCAGTCACTTCTTTCCGTACATCGTCGACACGTTCACCCCCTGCTCATCGATCCGAATGAGCTGCAGCGGGCCGAGAATCTCTGGCAATATGGGCGGGTATTTCTGGCGGAGATCGCCCTGAACATCGAGGCACAGCGGGAATATCGACAAGCTCAACTGGATGCGGCGCTGCGGTCGGTGGGTGAGGACCTGATCACGACCTTTGATCTCCAGGGGTTGAGCGAAACCATCGTGCGCGACTTTTCGAAACTGGGAATTCCGGCCTGTTATGTCGTGCTGTATGCCGAGAGTTCGACCACGCCTAACCGCATTCCGGATCACGCACGCTTGGTCCTCGCCTATAACGAAAGTGGAATTGTCCCTCTGGCGCCCGACGGGTGTTCGTTTGCCATTCGTGACATTGTGCCGCCGGATTATCTGCCAGCCCGACGCGCCCGTTCGACCTTAGCGGTACTGCCGCTCCAATTCCGTAACGAGCATTTTGGTTATGTCGTCTTTGAGATCGGACCGCTCAATGGCTTCATTTATGAGACCTTGAGTCTGCATCTGAGCAGCGCGCTCAAAGGGGCTCTGCTCGTCGAACAGATGAAAGATTTGTACAAAGAAGCGCTGCACGCTAAAAACCTCGCGGAAAAAAGCCAATCAACTCAAAACGCAGCTGCTCGCCAACGTGAGCCATGAACTGAGAACGCCCCTCAACATCATTCTGAGCTACAGTCGGCTGGCACTGGATGAGCGGCGCGACAGTGAAGTCCCACAGGAGTTACGCGCCGACCTGGGACATATTCATGACTCCGGTCAGCACTTGATCCGCCTGATCAACGATTTGCTGGATCTGTCGCGCGCGGATCTCGGCGAGCTTGACTTGTACCCGGAAACAATTGCCCCGCGTCCGTTTCTTGAGCAAACGTTTCGAACGATGCTGGATAGCAGCAGTCCGGTTGCCGGCGTCCTGTGGAAGCTGGAACTCCCACCGCGCTTACCCGTCATTCAAGCCGATCCAACGCGCTTGCGGCAGATCATCTTCAATCTTCTGAGTAATGCGAGTAAGTTCACCGATGCTGGAGAAGTTGTGCTCGGTGCCGACGTCATTCCCCCGCACTTTCATATCTGGGTGCGCGACACGGGCTACGGTATTCCCATTGACCAACAGGAACGCATCTTTGAACCATTCGTCTCCGAAAGTCAAGTCAATCACCGTCCGGAGGGGATCGGATTAGGTCTGACGATTACGCGCCGTTTGATCGCCTTGCATGGTGGCTCGCTGCTGCTAGAAAGCCAACCGGGCACAGGCAGTACTTTCCACATTTACCTGCCGCTGCCTAACTTAAGTGGGCGCATCATTGATGTCAGCCCACAGCCGAATGATCGGAAACGACGCTCGGTTCTGCTCATTTCCGCCTTGGACTTGCCGCCGCTCGAATTCGTCAACCTTGCGCGGAAATCTAACGCAGACACCATTCTGGTCTCGTCAATTGAAGCTCTGAACCAGGCCCTCGGCGCTGTGTTGCCAATTATATTGGCATGGGATATGGATCATGCCCGTCCCGGCGACTGGCTTATCATTCAACACGTACGCAATCATCCACGGCTGTGCCAGATTCCGTTCATGTTGTACCGTGATAAACGCGCAGAGGGTGATGCAGCGAGCGCTGAGCTGACCAACGTGCTGCTCAAACCGCTGAGCATGCAAAATTTATCTGATTTGATTCAGTCGCTCGCCCCTTACCGGCTGGCGCACCCATCCTCGTCGTCGATGATGATGCCCAAGCCCGGGAAGTGTATCTAGGCTTGTTGTCGGAAAGATTTGCCGGATACCCGGTGATGACAGCTGAAAACGGCGAAGTCGCCTTGGATGTGCTGAAAACTGTGACCCCGAGCCTGATACTTCTCGATTTATCGATGCCGAAGGTTGATGGCTTTCGTGTCCTCGAAGTTGTTCGCAGCAGTCCCCGGATGAGCTCAACGCCGATCGTGGTGTTAACGGGCAGACTGTTATCGTTTGAAGACATCAAGCGTCTGGATTACGGTAATGTGATGCTCCAGTTCAAAAACATCCATTCCGACGAGGAGTTGGTCGCGAATATTCAGCACATCTTCGACGGAGAGGCAGCTTTACCCCAACACTCCAGTCAATTAGTCAAGCAGGCGTTAGCCTATATGCAGCAGAACTTCGCGTATACCTTGTCGCGTGCGGAGATCGCCGCCGCCGTGGGGGTGAGCGAGGATTACCTCAGTCGGATTTTTGGCAAAGAAATGGGTATCCCACCTTTGGGAATATCTGAATCGCTACCGGATTTTGCGAGCCAAACACCTGCTCGTGCAGTCCGATATAAGCATCACCCGGATCGCCAGTGAAGTCGGTTTTGATGACCCGGCGTACTTCAGCCGTGTGTTCCAAAAGATCGCCGCCTGTTCGCCTCGGGATTATCGACTGCTGCACCGTTCATTGAGAGGATCGCCATTCCCCACCCTCCCTGAAAACTGACAAGAGTAGGTTCTCGAAACAAATCTACGAATGGATGTAGGGGCGCACCTGAGTGTACGCCCGAAACCGGGTAGACACATAGGTCTACCCCTACATTGGAACTTTCGAGAGTCTACTTAAGCCTGCCCTGAAGTCTGCCTTTTCAAGTGCTGCGACCCATATACAGCTGAGCAGAATTGATTGGGCTTGTCGTTTCCAATGCGCCTCCTCATGTGCCGACCACTATCCTGCTCACAATCAACCAACGTGTCTTCGGATCGAACGAAGATAACGCTAATGTCCAAGTACCACGGCAGAAATATCCTTTAATCAAAGTACACACTTGCGTAAAGTCAGAAGCAAGAAGTCTGTTTTTCCCTACCTGAACACAGGCCGTAGGTGAATTATGGTTTTTGACACAAATACCCGGTGGATCTGGGACGCAGGCGACACCCAAGCCCCGCAATATCTTTTTTGAACTTCCGACGTACATTTGACCTGAGCACGATCCCGGCTGCTGCGCCCTGCATATCAGCGCCGATGCGCGCTACTATCTTTACGTCAACGGTGTTCGCTTAGGCTATGGTCCAGCGCGCGGCTACCCTTACCGCTATCACTATGATAACTATGATATCGCGGAGCACCTGCGGATCGGCAAAAATGTGGTCGCGGTGATGGTCAACCACTGGGGCGAAGGGACATTTCACCAGTTAGTGGTGCGCGGCGGTCTGCTGCGCCAAATCGACATGGACGACATCATTGTTTCAGATGCACGCTGGCGCGTCAGACGCAACACCGCTTACCGGCAGAACACACCGCGCATTTCGATCCAACTTCCGTGGGAGGAGCAGTTCGATGCGCGGCTCGCCGACGGCTGGACGGATATCGACTTTGACGATGCGGAATGGGACAGCGCGGTAGAAATCCCGCCCGCTGACGTCCCGTGGTCAGGCTTGACGGCGCGGCGCGTTCCCCTCCTCGGCAATGAGCCGATCCAACCCACGAGCATCACGGATACCGGAATTGTCCGGTTACCGACACTCATACTGGCCGGCCATTTACATCCCTACATCCTTGGCGCAGACAACACCGCTGTCGGTATAGGGACGGTTGACGCACTCCTGGTGACGCGTCTGCAGGCCTCCGTCAGCGGTACTATCGTATTGAAAAAGCGCGCCAACTACGGCGGTCTGCCAACGGTCTATCTGGACGGGCAAAAACTGACTTGGGAGTCCGGTCAGATCGAACCACAGGCCTTGATCAGTCTGACGGCAGGGGAACATCTCCTGTTGTTGGACTGGAAGGGTATGATCTTCGAGACGGACTTCCGCCATCAGCCCGCTGGAAGTTCGGATCTTCAACTCCGCGCGGGGCTAGACAGCGAAGATCGTGGCTGGCAAGTGAGTGTCAATCCATCCGACGACGAGCGGCAGGCGGCGCTTGCTGCCACTCACAGCGAGCTGCTTCCACCCACCCTACACTGGACGGTGATGCAACCGCTCGATGTTCCGGACATCGATGTGCAGCGCTTCGTAATGTCGAGTGAACCGCTTGAACATACAAGCGCTGCGGTCAGTCTTCCACTCGCGGTGTCAGTGAAAGCACCGCAGCACGGTCAGCAGTTCATCTTTGACTTCGGCCGCGAAGTCTTGGGCTGGACCGAATTTGACGTTGATGCCCCGACAGGTGCGATTCTCGATTTTGTAGGATTTGAAATCATGCAGTCGCAGGCTCCGGGGTACAGTCTGGGAGTCGACAATTCGTTTCGCTATACGTGTCGTGCGGGACGGCAAACGTATAGGTCAATTTTCCGCCGTGGATTTCGCTATCTGCTACTGTCGGTACATGACGCTGATCAACCGGTGACCGTTCACCGGGTAACGCTGCACCAAGCGACCTATGATCAACCCGTGATTGGGCGTTTCCAGTGTTCTGATCCCCGATTGAATCAGATTTGGGACATGTGTGCCTATGCGGAACGATTGTGCTCCGACGATGTGTTCAGCGCGGATGGCGCGTATGAGCAGGCATTGTGGGTCGGGGATGCGTACGCTCAGCAACTCATTCATCAGGTCATTTATAGTGACCCATCACTTCCCGAAAATACGCTGAGAGTCGTGGCGGATTCACTGCGCAGCACCCCGATCGTGAACTCACAGGTTCCCAGCGCGTGGGAAAAATCGCTTGATGCCAAATTGGAGTTGGCTGTGGGCGATTGGCTGCTATATGCACTATTTTTTTTCAATGCGGACAGCAAGTTTGCACAGGAAATATATCCGGCGCTGGCACAACAAGCAGAATTCGCGCTTGCACGCTGCAAGGCACATCGCCTCGGCCTATTCAGTCTGGAAGGCTGCTGGCACTTCTCGATTGGTCAGACATTGACGGCGTCGATTTCAATGACCAGCGCAAATTAGCGTTCACGCATGAAAACTGTTTGCTCGTGGCGGCACTGCGCGCGACCGCAAAATGGCGCTCGTAGTGGGCAAATCCGCTGATGCACAACGTTGGAATCTGTTTGCGGCCCATCTCAGTGTTGCCATCAACCAGCATTTGTGGTCAGAGGAACTGGAGGCCTACGTTGACAGCATTGACGAAGATGGACAGCTAAGCGCGAAAATTTCCCAAGCGGTCAATGTAGCAGCCCTATTCTCCGGTGTGCCGACGAACGAACGCGCAGCACAACTGCTGCCCGCTGTGGTAGTACCACCACAGCACTGGATCCATATTGGCAGTCCGTTTATGCTGTCATTCAGCCTAGAACTGCTCGTGCGTGAGCGACGCTTTGATGAGCTGCTGCAAGTAATCCGGTCACGCTGGGGGAGAATGCTGGATCGTGGCGCAACGGCGACATGGGAAACATTCTCCAATCCACGTTCATGGTGTCATGCCTGGTCGGCAACACCGGCTTACTTCTTGTCAGCGCATATCCTCGGAGTAAGCCCGATTGAAGTCGGCTATAAGCGAATCTGCATCGCACCGCAACCGGGCGACCTGACGTGGGCGCGAGGTACAGTTCCCACACCATTCGGCAAGTTGGATGTCGAATGGCGAGTTGTGGGACAGTACCTATATCTGAAGTACAAAGCCCCGGAGGGATGCGAAATTGAGGTTATATGTCCGCTTGGTTTCGAGTTCAAGCGCATCACTGACGCTATATAGTGGAAGAAACTAGTGGAAGGAAGATTCAGGTAGTGTGAATGTAGAAAGTGTATAGAATACTGCATGATGCGTCTCTAGCAGCTGAACACTTTATCTTTGCGAGAAATTCGCTACGCCACCGCTGTTATGCTGATGCAGACTCTATTGGATCGGGAGGCTACTCACTTGTGAGCGTACTCGATTGGTGCTCGTTCAAGTCTTGAAACCGTGTAATAGCAAGAAACCCTAACCACGCTGTGTTTCCCGTGAGTCAAGCAGCTCGATAGTAGTCGTGGAGCACACCGCCGAGTCGATCGCGCCGTTTGACCATCCCGCTGCTTATACTTTCTGAGGATAGATCGGGAATCTTCTGCCCAATGCCTTGATGCGGTCACGCTTTGTTGAAGCGATGCTCATACTCGTGCAGTACATATTTCAGATGCGCCGCATTCAAAATGCTGAGTCGGTCGAGGCATGCCTCGCGCACCGAACGCACCCAGCGTTCCGCATAAGCGTTGGCACATGGAGCGCGAACTGGAGTATGGACAACTTCGATTCCTTCAGATGCAAACACGGCATCAAAGGCATCGCCGTACTTGCCATCGTTATCTCGAATGAGATACGTGAACGTTTGCTTTTGCTCCTGCAGGTGTCAGAGGAAATAACGAGCTTGCTGGATCACCCAAGCTCGTGTAGGACCCGCGGTAACGCCGGCAAGGTGGACGCGACGTGTTCCGACTTCAATGAAAAAGAAGACGTACAGTGTCTGCAAGCGAAGTGTCTTAACGGTGAAAAAATCACACGCCAGAAGTTGGTGACCGTAGTGTTTCAAAATCGTGCCCCATAAGGTGGCTCGACGTTGCCGTTTTGGGGCGGGAGAAATGCCGTGACAGCGAAGGATGTCTCGGACGGTCGTTTCGCCGAGCGTTACCGCTAGCTTTTTTAACTCCCCGTGCAGCTTGCCCTCACTCCAACCGTTCTCGCGTGCCAATCTTAAGACTACTGCTAAGTCATTCAGAATTTTCGCTTTAATTCAGGCAAACAATTATCCTTGCGTAACATTCAGTCGCTGCGATTGTCCGCTACTTTCGGCTGCGGACGCCGCCAGCGTCGCCAGGGCTTGCGCCGGAGTTTGCCCTGTGCCCAACGCTGCCGCAAGATATCCTGCAACGATCGGTGCTGAAAACGAGGTTCCCGCCCAGCGTGCCCAGCCATCAACTGCTTGTGTACCGTCGGGCAGCATTCCAATATACAGCCCGAGTATGCCCGTGTCGCGATTTGCCGATGGCGTGTCCTGCGCGGGAGGAGTTGCTCCCGGCCCAGCACCGCTCGGCTCCAAATCACCACCAAACGCAATCACACCCACGATTTCGGGTTTGTCCGGACGATTACTATAAGGTGCGGGTTGTTTATGGCTGCTCAGTGCCCCCACGCCGATGACGGCATCAAACGCGGCGGGAAACCGGGGATCGCGCCGCTGCTCCGCGCCGACGCTGTCATTGCCCGCCGCCGCGATGACAAGGGCATTGTGTTTCGTCTTCAACGCACGGCAGGCCTCCTCGACCGCGTTCAACGAACGCGTGACAAAGGCGTTATGCGCATCCAACCAAGCTGTGAACCACCCCCATTCGGTTTGAAACTGTGGATCATCGGCTCGGTATCCCAGATGTTTGCTCAAGGGGATATCGAAGGTTAGGCTGAGATTGACGATCATCGGGCGGGATGCTGGACGCTGCGTCAGCGTGTTTAAGGCGTCGAGGATCGTTCGGAGCGAGCCAACGCCCCAACGACCGAGCACCTCCATCAGCGTCACCCGCGCCGCCGGAGCGACCAGCGCCGCGATGCCGGCGGCAAACAGCCCATGATCGAGCATCTCGTAATCGTGTCCGCTCACCCCGACTCCCTGCGTGTGACTGCCGAGGCGGTCAATTTCCGGCTTGGTGCTGCCGCTGTAGCGCACTTCAAAGCGGCGGTTGTTGAGTGAGAAGCTGCCGTCCGGTGCAAGCAACTGCCCGAGCATAGGGTTTAACGGCTGCCCGTTGTGATACGCGTACTCGAACTGCTCGCGAGTGGGCGCGCTATCGAGGACGAAAATATCCACACCATGACCATCATCCAAATTAAGCTGATTCCCCTGATCATCGAAAAAGCGAAACATCCACGGATCAACGCCAGAGGTGGTCGCTTTCATCCCATTCGGAGCGACGGGACGCGCGCCCGGACCGCCGACCGTCAAAATCGGCTGGGCGCTACTGATGAACCAGTTGGGCGAAACCCCGGTGACGACAACGCGCTCCCCCCTGACCGAATCCGTTTTCCAGCGCTTCATCCAGCGGCGCGATCAATCGCTCGATCAAGGCGCGCGGGTCGTTCCATTCGTCACCAGCCTGCCCTACATTGACGAACACGGAGGATAGGTAAGCGGGTGAAGTGCCCACCGCTTGGGGAGCGGGGCGAGAGGACGCCTCGCGCCTCAGGAGGACATCGAACACAGCGCTGATGATGCGCGCGCAGCCTGCAAGCTCGGATCCCGGCGGTCGGCGGTTGGTCGTCGTGACGGAGGTGCTGGCATCGGCGAATTCTACGGCGCGGGACAGGGTAAGGTTGTCGCGCACAAGCGGCACTGCCCGCAGGGCGCGCAGCAGCGCATCTCGACTCAGCGGTGCCTCGTGTTCGACGATCAGCGCAACTTCTCCGGGAGCGAAAAAGCCGAAATGCGGTTCACCATCACGCTGCGTCATATTGTTCTCCCATTAATCACGCCCATTGGTCAGAGGATCGGGGCTGCCGATCAGAATGAAGGCGCCCCAAAATGCCGGATGACGTCCTGCTTTGGCGGTTAACTGCGCCGCGCGGAGCGCCGCTCCCTTGGATTGGCCGTCGCGCAATGCCCGATACAGGTGCTCCATGAGCGCTAACGTCGCGCCGTCTTCAATGCGCCACAGGCTGGCGATCAACGCCCCAGCGCCGCCGAACAAAAACCCTTGCCCCAAGCCGATCAGTTCATCGCCATTGCTGACGCTCACGCGCCCGGTTTCGCACGCGCTTAGAGTCACCAGTTCATAGCTCAGATCATATTGCAGCAGGTCATCGAGAAAGAGCGGATCGCCGGCCAGTTGGAGGAACGAGAAATCGGGCTCATCCATGCGGAAGGATCCGTGCGCGGCAATGTGTAGCAGAGCGCCCGGCGCATGGGCCAACTGATCGCGAACGGCATCGGCTTCACTGTACGTGATCGTCGGAAAGAGGCGAGTCACGATTTCGGCTTCAGCCCGCGTTTGTGGCACTTTGCCATCCCAGGAATAGGTGAGCGCCACCGCGTTCCCATTCCGCTGCACGGCGGGACGAGTCAGCAGGGCGGCCGCTGGCAGGGTCACGATTTCGTGCGTCTCAATCAGGTAACGATCTGCGCCGTGAAGCAAATGAAATGGCAGATAGTGCAGCGCGCCGTAGGGAACGACGTACAGACGTGTACAGCCCGCGAGCGCCGCCGCGACTGGAGCGATCAGCGCGTCATACAATCGCGCGGCGATGCCATCGAAGTGCTGCATAAGCTGAACTTGCGGCGCTGCCTGTCCAAGGCGCAGCGCCCGGTCGACATTCAACTGCAAGCGTTCGATCAGTGAGCCGACCTCATTGGGCGTTTGCGGCAGTGAATGCGCTGTGATGCCATCGTGCTTGACAACGAACACCCACATTTCGTCCCCGTCGGCATAGTATTCGAGCAGAACGGAGTCAGATGGGAGGCGCGCCTGAATTTCGCTCAGGGCTGGCGCACTGATCGAGCGGGCGGCGGCTTGGTCGGCACTCCGTAAGTAGAGTTTTTCGGTGATGGCGCGGATGCGCCGTTCGCAGTCCGCCAGCCGCCGCGCCGCTTCATCGGCGTCGATGCCAGCGCGCTGCTCGGGCTCGATTTGCTCGTAGGTGCTGCGATAGTACCAGTGATGTTCCGCGCGGAGTTCGGCCAATTCCTCAACCAGTTCCGCTGTCCGCGCATCATTCGTCAGCCAATGCAGTTGATCCCGACTGTGCAAATACGTCAGCAGCGTCTGCGACTTCGCCCGTTCGAGCGAGGCGAAGGCCTCGGCTGCCTGACCTTGAGCCAGGTAAAGCCGGATCAAAGCCTGGAGCGCGGCGGTTCGGTTTTCGAGGAAGGCAGACCGGAACGTGATGGTCAACTGCTGCTGCGCCCGCTCTACTTGCGCGACCGCGATCTGGAGATGACGCCGCGCTGTCCGAACATCGGCGAGCGCCAGCGCGGCTTGTCCAAGCAGAAGATGCGCGCTGTAACGGAGCGGGGGCGCACTCTGGCGAATGAGAGCCAGCGCGCGGCGTGCGCTGATGCGGGCCGCGATGGGATCACCCTGATCAAGTTCGGCTTGCGCTTGAGCGAGCAGCGCCTGCGCCTGATAAAACGGGCGCTGACTCGCCGCAAAGGTCGCCGCGGCGGTTTGAGCGTCGCGCAGCGCCTGATCCACCTCACCCTGCCGCAGCGCGATCTGAGCACGCCGCAGCCGCGCGGTGCTCGCCCACGGTGCCGCACCCATGGCGATGAAACTCTGCTCGGCGGCATCAAGCGCCGCGACTGCCGCATCGAGATGCCCCAAGTGCGCCTCTGCTTCGGCGAGGAGCAGCAGCGTGCGCGCCCGATCATGTTCTGCACCTGCGCGTTCGTAGTCAGCGCTCACCTGATAAGCCAGTTCGCGCGCCTTGTGGAACTGGTTGAGCGGCAGATAACACTCGATCATCTCGCTGCGTGCGAGGGCGGTTTCTTTAGGAAACTGCCCTCGGCTCGTTCGATCACATCATGGAGCAGCCGGAGCGCCCGTTGATAACGCCCCTGCCCCAACGCGACATAGGCAAGCGCCAGATCGATGTTGATGATGCCGCTCGTTTCACCCGCTGCCAGCATGTGTGTTTTGGCTTGACCGTAATACGCTAGCGCGCGGCGCAAATCGCCGAGGAAGTTGGCCGCATAACCCATGTTGGTATGGAGAATGGGCAGGTAGCGCTGCCCGCGCTCACCTAAAGTCAGCGCCACCGCCAGCGCCGCTTCATACCGCGCGAGCGCCTGGGCATGATCGCCCATGAGGTCATAGACGACGGCGGTATTCAAGTCGAGGCGCAGCGTCATTTCCTGATCACCGTGCGCCGTGAAGATGTTGCGCGCGGCCTCTGCATCCCGGAGGGCGATTTCAACAAAGCCGAGTTCCGTCGACAGCCCCAAACGCCCGATGCGCGTCCGCGCCCAACCAAACTGATCGCCCGCGCTTAAGAAGGCGCTGCCCGCCTGTTCGAGTTTCGCCCACGCCTCGGTGACACGATGCAAAAAACGCAGCGCATCCCCCTGTGTCATCAGGCCAAGCGCCATTTGCCGCGTATCGCCACGCGCCGCGCCGATCTGCTCGATGAAACCACCGTAATCGAGCGTGCGGCGTGGATCACGATACCAAGCGGCGTCCGCCTCCTGTTTCAACCACTGGATGAGGGCATCCGCGTCCGCAGCGGGCAGCGGGACGGACAAGACCTGCGCGATGAGCGGGTCATCACGTTCCTCTGCGCTCAAGAGGGAGCGCAGCGTTCTGTCATTAAGAACAAACGGTGCGGAAAGATTCATAGCTCAATCGCCAGCTCATGAACGACGATCACTTGGTGCGTTGCCGAGGCGATGCGCAGTTCATAGGTGCCGGGCGCAATCTTCGTAAATTTGAAATCGCCGCCGCTTTCCAGCAGAGCCGTCGCCGTGAGATTGCCGCCAACGAAGAGCTGTGCCAGCGCCCCATCCCAGATGCCGGGCTCATTGGCGATCACCTGCCCGGTGATCGTGCAGGCCTCGCCTTCAGAGAAATATTCGATGAAGACGGTCACGCCGCGCCCCTGGGCCGTCAATTCGCCGCGCGCCAACCCACCGCGCAAGGCGGGCTGCAGTTTCTTCGGCAGCAGTACGGCAATGATCTCATCCAGCGAGGGCAACCGCGGAAGTCTGTTGGTCTCTGGGCGGGCGCGCTTGATCGACTGTGCATCGAGGTTCAAGTAATCGCTCAATTGGGCGACTTCAGCGCGCGCGCGCGGGCTGGTTTGGAGATACGCGTCAATGCGTCGACGCGTCGACGGATCGAGCAAGTTCAGTACATAATCCGCGAGTTCGTCGGGACTCGGGGTATCCCAGTGATATAAGGACTGGCTGAGGGCTGTTTCTAGTTGTCGCGCCGCATCCAAACGTTCCGCGCAATAAGGGCAGTCGCGCACATGAGCCTGGACCGCCGCGTCGGCGGTGCCGTCGAGCGCAGCGCTCAACTGATCTTCGGTTAAGGGTGGAGGCAGACTGCACTGCGACATCGGGTTCATATCCGTCATCAGGAACTCTCGGTTAATTGGATTAATGCAGCTTCGGCTGATTTATCACAATACTGACCGTGCTTACCCCTGTTTTTCGTCGCGAACGCCGCGCAGCAGCGCCTGCAGGACTTCGTCGCCGCGCAGACGGCGGCGGATGCGCTGCAAGGCGACCGAAATGTCGCGTACATCATCCCAGTGCCCTAGCTGTTCGCGCAGAATGTCGGCAGGCTTCAGATCTTCGATAAAGCACCAGCGCGCCAGCAGTTGATCGTTCTTATCGGGCAGCAGAGCGCAGATGCGCACCCACAGCGTTTGCGCATTGAGGTTCGCGTCCCAGGTCGGCTGTATGGCGGGCGCGAGATCGTCGGATGGCAAGGGGACGGCGGCTACTTGAGTCTGGGCAGTGCGCACATGCATAGCAATGCTGGTATAGACGCAGCGTTTGAGGTATTGCAGGAGCTGCGCCAGCGTCTCGAACCGCTCAAACTTGCTGCCGCTGACCGCGAAATAGAACTGCGTCAGCGCGTCGTTGACGAAGTAGGCTGCGTCTTCATCCGTCCAGCGAAACTGATGATGCTGGTAAACCCATTTGCGCACAAGCGGTTCGTAAATGTCGTATAAGCGGGTGAAAGCGTCGGGTGTCCGGCGGAGAAGCGCCCGCCGCATCAATTCCATGCAGTAATCAGTCACAAAGTCAGTGTGCAGGGTGAACTTCCGCGTTTCTTCGTGGCAGTGTAACGCGATCTGCTCTAAAGGTACCTGTGAGGTATCCATCAGCAGCATCCCCCTTATAGGTTTGTGAACAGCAACCTTCAGCCACATCCTATCACGATAATAAACGCGTGGCGGGTGGCGCGATCCCACACCCGGAGTTCGACCAGATAGCAGCACTGCTGGAACGACTCACCGAGATCAGTCATGTCGATGTTGCGGATGAAGACCGTGGTCGCGTCGGGCGTCGTGCCCGTATCGTCGAGGTTATCAGTCGCGCTCGCTTCCCACGCATCGACACTGTATGGGAAGACGATAGGCGGAATGCCCCCGGCGACGGTGAGCGTGGCCGCTCCGTAGTAGGCATCATCAAACTGCGCCCAGATCTGGAACTCTGTTTCTCCCGTGGTCTCACCGCATGCCGGGACGATGGTCGTGCCGTCCATCAACCGCACCTGCAGGCCATCAGGATACGGCGCAATCGTATGAGATCGGCGTCGCAGAACGAACCGGGGAATGTACCATTTTCCGCAGCAGCGTAGTCAGCATAGTCCATCCAGCCGTTCGCATCCGTTTCAAGGACGACGAAGGTTGTCGGATAGCCGGGGTTCGGCGTCGGACACTGCCAGACGAAGCTGCTGCCTGTCCAATGCCAATGCCCCCGTGAGAGCAACCAGCGCGTATGCACAGCGCTCGTCGCGGCATCACCGGGCGCGGGTGCAGACGTGCCCGCCGGACGATAAGCCACGCGGAAGCGCGTCGCCTGACCGGGCTGAATGTTGCCATCGATCGGCACGTAGGCGCCGCAAGGATCGCCGGGAGTGCGGTGTCCAACGGGTTGGTACAGACCCGTGTGCGGCGTCATATCGCCCGTGACCACCCCGCCGCCGTCGAAGTCATACACGCTGAGATCGCCGCACATCTCTTCTAGAAAGGGATCGGGCGTCACTGCCCCCGGCAGCCACAGCGCATCCAAGCCGAGGAAGCGTGCCGCCGGGACGAACCCGCTCGTCAGCACCCCGTTGGGAATGACCACGCCGCTCGTCGTCAGCACGTCGCCGTCGGTGAACTGCAGCTCTTCTTCGTGGAGAATCTCCGTCGAGAACATGAAGCGTTCAAACGAACCGCGTTCCCATTCATCGCCCATGTATTCGACCCCGTCGATCCCGAAATCGACGCCCTTGTCGGGAATGCCCGCCGGCGCATACGGAATCAGATCGCTGTTGCGCGCGGCAATCGACACGGTGGCCAGCGAGAGAATATCGCCGTCGAGGATGATCGGGAAGCGTTCGCCCCCGCTGAACGAACCTTCAATGGAGAACAGGATATCGGCGCGGTTATCACGCAGCAGGCTGATCAGTTCTTCAGCGGAGAAATTGCCCCGCTGTTCCGTCACCCACCGGATGATGCGCTCCCATACCTCATCACTGCCCACAAGATCGAGGCCATCCAGCCCAATGTCATACCCAATGCCGAACGGCGCGACCAGCACGTTATTCGCGATGATCCCGCCCGTGGTGAACAGCAGATCGCCGGCGGTGAAGTTGCCATTCGGATCGGCCAATTCGGTCGAGAAGGCAACCACGTGCTCGTTCTGCCCCTGCAAATTCAGGCGCACATCCAGCGCATCCAGCCCGAGGTCGTCACGCACGTCGAAGCGCTGCAGCAGTTCCCGATTGCGGGCGCACAACTGACCGGATGGGCTGAGGACATCGCCGTCCGAAATGTAGGGGACGCCGTCATACGGCTCGCCCTGCTGCATCATAAAATCTTCCTCGGTGGAAAAAGCTCCACCCCGGCAGTTTTCGAGAAACTGTAACGGAAAATCCTGCATCGCTGCGGGCAGTGTGACAGCCAGCAGACTACCTATGACCAGCGCCACACGGATGAACTTGTACATGCTCCCCCTCCAATACTGTTCACGAACAATCCACTAAATGTAGTTTCCAGTCTGTTTATCACAGTCCGTCTGGGTTCGAGCGCTACCACTGGAACGCGGCACCAGAACGCTGTGATCCGGCCTGCACGACGCCGTCAACTCACTTTTTCGAGCAAGTTCTCACTCATCACCTTCGCCACCATTTCCACCCGAGAACTCACATTCAATTTCAGAAAGAGGCGCTTGGCATAGGTATTCACGGTGGTTGGGCGCAGCAGCAGCGCCTGCGCAATCGCTTTATTGGTGAGCCCTTTGGTGATCAACCCCGCGATCTCCTGCTCACGTGGGCTCAGTTGACGGTGCCGGAGGTCCAGCGACTCGGGCGCTTCCGCAATCGTCACTTTGTAGAAGCGGTTCTCAAGCCAGACGTAGACCTGAAACCGAGTCCCGGTTCCATCGTCAAATGCCGTTTGAACGACGCCCGCTGCGCCGAGTAACTGGCTCAATGCCTGCTGCAAACGCGGATCAGACGTCAAGGCCGAAGACGCGGATGCGCCGTCCAGAGTCTCGACATCAACGTACGAGGGTGCGTCAAACATCATCTACCTTTCCTATTCACTTGCGCATAAATCACGCTTGTATTTACGTAAATGCCACCGACGCACCCGCTATCACAGCCTCGGTTGAAAATCCCCTGTCGCATAAATGAGTGACGCCATCTGGGGTCGTCGAAATCGGGACATAGACCGTCAGCGCAAAACCGACTAGCCTTGCAAATGCCCGTCAAAATGCGGAAGGAATGAGGACAATGTCTAGCGCTTCTTACTTCAATCCGGCCTTCGAAAACCAGTATCTCGAGAACGACCAGTTCGACATGGAAGGCGATTTCGAGGATCTGGAATACGAAAATCTGGAAGGCAGCGATCCGGAAGGATACAGTCTGGAAGACGAGCTGTCCTATGAGGACGGCGAGGATGGGGAGATGGGTGAGTTGGAAGGCGACCAGTTCTCCTTCGGTCGCATTTTCCGTAAGATCACGCCCGTCCTGAAGAAGTTCGCGCCGAAGGTGGCGAGCCTGGTGGGTGGGGCAGTCGGCGGTCCAGCCGGTGCAGCCATCGCCAACCGGATCGCGTCTGCCGTAGCGCGCGAACAAGAGGAGATGGAATACAGCGGCGAGTATCTGGGCGAAGAAGAAACGCAGTTCGAATCGATGCTCGAAGCCAGCGGTCTCAACATGGAAATCCTCGGCGAAATGGCTCATTACGCCGAATTGGCCGCCCAGACTGAAAACGAAGACGAAGCCGATCAGTTCATCGGCGCAATCGCAAATCTCGCATCGCAAATCCTGCCCAACCTGCTCGGCGAATCGCAGTACGAAGACGTCTCGCGCGAGTCGATTGTCAGCGAAGCCATCTACGAAGAAGAGTCGGATCAATTCCTGCCCTTGATCGCCGCGGCTGCCCCGCTGATCGGCAAGGCCGCCGGAGCACTGCTGCCCCGCGTCCTGCCGCACGCCACCCGAGCAGTGTCGCGCGCCGTTCAGGGCGTTGGCCGCTCGATCAAGCGGATGCCCCCGGCACAGCGGCGCGTCGCCATGCGCGCCCTGCCCCGCGTCGCCGCGAAGACCGCCTTGCGGACCGCGCGGGCGCTGCCCAAAGTGGCGGCCACGTCCAAGGGACGCCCAACCGCGCAGTCGGTCGGTCAGGTCGTCGCCGGCGCAGCCGCGCGTCCCATCGTCGAGACGCTGGGATCGCCGACCACGCTGCAGACCGCCGCGCGTCGGAACCGGATGTGGGCCCGCCAGTACCGCGTCAGCGGAACGCTCACCATGACGCCTATTCGCCGCCGCAGGATGTAACACGATGTGGCTCACGACAGCGCAGGCTAAACCAACTCCGGTTCGAGCCAATGGCAACGGGACACCACTGTCGCTGCGGATCGCTCGCGCCGCGCAGCACTTTGCCCGCGCTCAGGCGGTGAATTCCGCCCGCAACGCCGCCGCGCTGCGCCCGTTCCACGCTGACGAATTTGGAACACACCCCGGCAGTCCATCCAGCGCGCACATCGCCGCGGCCAATGAGCTGATTAGCAGCCTACGCGATCAACTGGATGGAGTCGTGGAACGACTGGAGGCGAGCACGGCTTCCTCCAGCCAGCCACAAGCGCGCGGGCTGGAACCTGTGCTGGCGTATCGTGAACGGGCCGAACGTGGGATCAAGCTGATCGAAAAGATCTGGGCCTTCTACCTGGAACTGTTCGGGCAGCGGCAGTCGCCGTTTGCACCCATGCTGCTCGCGGCTGACCGCATCGCTCTGGATTCGTATCAGGCTGTGTTCGTCGGCTTAGGTACGGCCCGCTCGATCCCATCGCCAGCGCCGTTCTCGTACATGGAGACGGGTTTCACCCCGGCGACATTCCGGCGTGGCATTCCGCTGTCGCGCATCAGCAAACAGATCAATCCGTTCCCGGTGGTCAGCCTGCCGCATCATCGCTTGGTCAATCCGTGGACGCTCGGGGCCGTGCCCCACGAGGTCAGTCACAATCTGCAAAGTGATCTCGGCTTGTGGGAGGACGTGCCCAAACGGGTGCGAGCGCGGCTGCTGGACAATGGGATCGACGTCGGCAGCGCGGCCACCTGGGCGCGCTGGCACAAAGAAACCTGGGCCGACCTGTGTGGACTGCTCCTCGGGGGTCCAGCCGTCGTCGACTCGCTGCTCGATGTGGTCGCGCGCACGCCGCTCGCCACCACCGCTTACAACCCGAACGGAGTGCATCCCACGTCGTACCTGCGCGTGCTGATCAATGTGGAACTGCTGCGGCGCATGGGCTTTCCCGAGGAGGCCGCCGTGTACGAAGGCTTATGGAAGCGTATGTATCCGCAGCCGCGCGCCGGCGGCATTCCAGCGGCGCTGCTGGCCAGCTTTCCGCGAGCCTGCGCGCTGGTCGTCGACACCATGTGCTTCCAGCCGTACGCGCAGTTGGGCGGCAAAGCGCTGGCCGAGGTGGTCTGCTTCCGTCCGGAGTACGCACAAATGACAGAGGAAGCGGCGGCGCGCCTCGCGCACGGCACCGATCCGGGCATCATACCGGCGCGCTTTTTGATCAGCGCGGCGCGGATCGCCTTTGAGCGCGGTCATGCCGCACCCGATGTCATCGCTCGGCATTTCTATCGCGCGCTGACGCAGCGCTAGTCGATCAGCACCACCCTGTTCGAGGTTTCAGTTCGGATGGAGGCAAATGACAATGGCAGTGGTAATCAAGGGGCGGGTGCACCTGATGGGTGAACCCGGCGAAGCGGCGCAAGCGATGCCGCGTCTCCTCGTGCAGGCGTGGGACACTATTTTCCTTCGCCAGCAGGAGATGCTGGGAGAAGCCGTCACCGACTCGGTCGGCGGTTTCATGATCGAGATCGATCCGACCACACGGAGCGGCAAAAGCCTGTCGGCGAAGACCAAAATCTACTACCGCGTCCGCCATAATGGGCGCGAAATCCCCGTGCGCGATGTGACCGGCAGTTGGGCGGTCGCCGCGGACGATCCCAAAGGGCAGCCGACGGTCTACGAAACGGCGCTCTCCGTTCTAGCGCGTGACTTGCAGACTCAGGACTCGGACGTGATTCTCAAAGAAGTGGCCGGGAGTCTGCGTGATTTGGTCGCTATTCAGCCGACCAAAGGCGGAAATGGCACGGGCAGTCAGAGCTACCCGTCTGAGATCGAGACGGCGGTCGCCGATGCGGCCCGCGATCTGCTAGGTAAACGGGTTGCCGCCCGCGATGGCAAGGGGCTGATCAGCGCGTTGAGCCGCGTGTTCGAGTTTGAGGTCGTCGACGGGCATCGCAGCGCACGCTGGCGTCCGCCGACGTACGCCGTCGAAACGGAACTGGGCGCACAGCTCACCGGCGCGCAAGCCAGCCTGTATCAATTCGCGGCCACCGGCATTGCCGAACTGCGCCGCCGCATCGATACACTCGTTGCCCAGGGGACGGACGTCGACGATGACCGCGTCAGCGGCGCGCGTCTCAGCTTTCTCGCCGAGGTGGACGATCTGCTCGGCGCGCTCGGCTCCGAGTCGCTCCGCAGCATCCGCATCGATGGTTCCTTTGAACGGCTGGAGGCGTATCTGGAAGAGATCGAAGAGGCGTTCGATTTCGACGACGACGAAAACCGACTGACGGTCGAAGACGAGCGCGCCTACACCGATTTCCTGATCGCCGAGCAGTATTTGAACGGGTTGAAGGACGCCTGGGTTCGGTTCAGAGACGATCCGGATGTGACATTCGGGACGCTGCTCATGGAATTGGAGCGGCTGTTCGCGGTCGTCACCGAGGGCGTGGACGAAATCTATACCATGCTGGATACGCTGGACTTTGACGCCGCCGAGCGGCGCGCCACCGAGCTGACCTTCTCAGACGAGCAGATCAGCATTGCTGAACTGTTCGACTGGGTGCTGATCTTTTCCAGCAAAGCGGCGCGGGTGCTCAAGGATGGCGGCAGGAAAGCGCTGCCCCGGCTGTGCTCGGAAGCCACCCAGCTCTATGAGTTCATGGACAATCTGGTCACCAGTCCGCCGACCAACATCCGCGTATTCAATCATTCGCGGGTCATCATCGCCATCGCCGAGCTGGCTGGCTATCTGGAACAGGTCAAGAACAAGCTGTGCTTCGACACATACAGCGCAGCCGGTCTATAAGAGTGTGAAGGAGACTCTCCATGTCCACTACCCAGCAAGTGCAGGATCAGGAGTTACAGCTCGCTGAGTTCGCGCAGCAGCTTGTCGACCGCCTGGGGCCGCGCCTGATCGCCAACCCATCCTTCGCCGAACAGATCGTGGATCAGATCGACACGATGTTCGAATCGGTGATGGAGCAAAGCGCCCAGATGCCGCGTCCAGCGGACGGGGGGCTGGCCAACCTCATTGGCCTCGGCGATGAGTCGGCGCGCGGCATCGCGGAGACGCATCTGCCCTATCAGGTGCGCCCCTATGACGAGCAGATCAGCGCCGAGCGCATTCTGGCGACGGGCGACCTGTACTACATTTACCAGCACGAGATGATCGGCGTATTCTCCGCCGTCCTCAAGCTGCAAGAGCTGTTCAAAGCGGGGACGGTGCGCCTGTCCGATGGACGCGGCGCCTACCGCCTGTACCAATATGATCGGCGCGAGGTGCTGCGCCATACCGCCCGGGATCGCTTCCAGGCGTACCGTCGAGTCTTTGGCTACACGCCCGTGCCGCCGCCGAACGGCGCGCAGCCGAATCGCAAGTTTCACGGGCTGTTCAGCCAGTTCATGAATGAAGTGTCGCAGTTCTGGCGCGACAAGCGAGTCGCCGAGGTGGTGCGCACCAACGCCAATGATCCCAGTTTTGCCAATATCTCACGGGTGCGCCGCGCCGGGCTGGCTCTGCGCAACAACCTCAAGAACGCTTCGTATGGTCACGTCAACGTGCTGCGCGTCGAACTGCTGCAGCTGCTTGAGGAAGCCTTCGAAATTCTGGGAGCGGAAGACATCCGCGACCTGTTCGGGGCAGACAACGCCTGGGATGTCATCGAGGAAGTGCAGCGGCGCTATCTTGGGCGCGTCTACCTGCCGACGTCAGAACGCAGCCGCATGGCTATCAGCGGACGCAACGTCATTCGCTGGTTGGGACACAATTACATCCTCAACAACCGCCGGGCGGAATTTGAAGGTTTGCTAGCATTGATCGCCGACGACGCCGACGAATGGCTGACCAGTGTAGAATCGCTGCAAACCGATCAGCCGCGCGTTGTTTCCGCGCCGCGGCCTAACCGCCGCACCAATGGGCGCCAACGCGCGATCACGCCGCAAGCGTCCGGTGAGTGGATCGGCTGATGTCCTCGCGTGGCTCTCTCGCCAACCCGGGAGAGCCACTGCACTCGTTCGCCATCAGCGATCATGAAAGGACATACCTGTGAACGACTACGAACGCGAGTCGCTGCTCGCCGAAATGCTGTCCAGCGGACAGCGAAGGCGGCAGCTCATTCGCAACCTGAATACGATGCTCCCGACCGGGCGGAACCGCTGGTTTCAATCCCAGACGAACGCGCACCGCGCCGCACAGACGACGGCTCGTCGCCTGACGCAGAGGACAGGCCGTCCCTTCGCGGTTCGACATCATGTCTACCAGCCGCTCAGGCTGCGCCATTATCATCTGGCGACGCCGGACGGCCGCCCGGTCCGGCTGCGCTTCTTTTATGGGGTGATTGAAACGCTCCTTGAAGCTGAAATGGACAGCGAACTGGGCGGACTGGTCAGTGCGTTGGCCAGCGGCGCGAAGGTGGCCTCGGCCATCGGCAAAGGCGCGCGCGTCTTGGGAACCGTTGGCAAGGGCGCGCGGGTGCTGGGCACGGTCGGGCGCGGCGTACGCACGGCCTCGACCGTCGCCCGGGGGGCACGAGCGGCAGCCCAGGTTGGGCGAGGCGTACGCGCCGCCTCGACGGTCGCGCGCGGAGCCCGAACCGCAGCCCGAGTTGGCCGCGGGGTCAAAACCGCTTCACGGGTCGGGCGCGGCCTCGGGAGTGTGGGGAAAATGGGTCGCAGTTTGAGCGGCGTGCGCCGCGCGGCTTCGACTGCGCGCACTGTCGGCAAGGTGAATAGGCCGATCAAGATTGTGCGCGGTCCCGGCGGTTTACCGGTGATTCGCAGCGCCGGAACAGGCGTGAAGATCTTGAAAAGTCCACGCTTCGCGCCCTCGCGCTACGGTGGACGCCAGATCACGCCCACCGACGTGCCGCGCAGTCGCCCGAAGGGTTACCGCCGTCCGGCGAAAGCCGCGCGGCAGCTGGCGACCGGGCAAAAGCAGCGCGTCGCCGACTCCGCCTGGAAGGACTTCCTGCGCAAACGCCGCGCCTATGTCAAACGACTGCGCGCTCGCAAAGGTGAGGATATCCACCATGCCATTGAACGACAGGTGCTGACCCGCTATCCGGGCGTGTTCAACCAGCGCGAGATCAATGATTTTGGCAACATGCGCGGCATCCCCACCGAAAACGCGGGGCTGAAGCAGTTACACAATCGCTCGATCCGCGACCAATGGGATTATCACTACCGCAAGCTGGACGCCACGATCGTCGAGAATGGACTCGAACCGGGAACGCCCGAATACAACCAGTTTGTCCGCGACTACCTGTCAGCCGCGCGGGATGAGATCGACTACACCATCGGGCAGTTTTTCACCGAGCAGCGACGAGCGGGCGACGATTGAAGCGAGACGCCGCGCCCAGCCGGGCGCGAAGCTTACCGGAGGTGAGCTGTGGACTTCGAGAATGCGTATGAATACGCGGTGCTGGAAGCGGAAGGCGCGAGCGATGTCGCCTGGATTCAGCGCTCGCTCAACCAGATCATGAGCGCGGGGCTGGCAGTCGATGGCAAACTGGGGCCGCAGACTCGGGAGGCGATCAAGAATTTTCAGCGCAGCCGCGGGCTCACCGCCGACGGAATTGTCGGGCCGACTACGGAGGCCGCGCTCAGAGCGGCGCTGCAAGGCGGCGGTTCAGCGGGCAAGCCGACGACGCTCGACGGCTTTGCCTTTGACAGCGCTAAACTCAGCGCGGGACATCAGGCGCTGATAAATTCACTGGCGCGCGAAATCGTCGCCAGCCTGGGCACACCCGCACCAGTGAAATCGGTCTACATCGTCGGGCATACCGATCCGGTGGGGTCGGCAGCCTACAACGATCAGCTTGCCCACCGACGCGCCGACGCGGTGGCGATCCAACTTCGCGCCAGCCTCGGGCAATTGCGCCCCGGCAGCAACAACCTTGTGAGCATCGTCGTGGAATCGCGCGGCGAAACCGAGCAGATAGCGGGCGGCGCGGCGCGGAATCGGCGCGTCGTCATCACGCTGCGCACGGGCGGCCGTCCCAAAAGCTGCGTGATTCGTCCGGTATCCACCACTCAGGTCATTGCGCGCCTTGGCGTGCCACGCTCGCGTTCGCTAATGTTCACGCGACCGGGCGCGGTGTTGGCCGAAAATCCGCCGCCGATCACTCGTCCCTGCTGTATGCTCGCGCCACAGCAAAGTCCGCGCGGCTCCAGCACTTCTAACTTACTCAAACCCGGTGGCATGGGCAAGCACAATGGCAGTAACGAGCAGGTGGGGCTGATCTACACGGGCAAAGCGGGCTTCCTCGACTTAGGTCATATTCGTGATATGGTCGACATCACCAAGTCGATTCATGACCAGCTCACACAAGGTCCCACACCCAACAAGGTCGCTGCGGTCTTCACCTTTGGCGGATCGCGGGTGTTGATGGGCGAAGCGGTCATGCACAAATGCCCGGTTGATGACATTTTGGTCGCGCGGGCTATCGCCTATGATGTCGGGCTGGGACACGAGATCTTCTCCTATGATCTCTCGACACCCGGCGGTCACAACTCCTCGTTTTCGCCCGAAGATCTGTGCTCCAACCTGCTGGGCACGCTGATCGGGGCGCGCGCGCTGAAAGCGGGCGGCAACTTCAACGACGCGGTGACGCGGGAGCTCGACAAATTGCTACGTGACCTCGACGCGCAGAGCGTCGCCGAGTCGCGCCGTGCCTTTGACCTGATCAACGGACGCTGGGTGAAGTGGTCAGACACATCCGGGACCGTCTCGCTGCTGAGCAAAGACTACCTGCGCCGCCGCAATTTCTCACATGTGCCGTGGAAAGCTGGCCATAGCAGCGACCAGGCGACGCCCGCATTTGCCACCGCATTTTTCCCGCCGCTCCGCTCCATTTATACCTACACGCACAAGGAAGGCGGCACGGACATCAAGGCGGACGACTTCGGTAATCGGATCGACGCCATCAAAGCGGATGCTAAGAAGCGCTACGGCGCGAACTTCGACTCGCCGTAGCCCGATAGATGGAGATGCAGCCCATGATCATCGACTGCCACTGCCACGCCGGGCGCGGCGACCTGCTGACCGATCCGTGGAATACGGATGCGCCGCTGAAGACGCATCTTGAACGCGCTCGCGCGGCGGGCATCGACACGACGGTGGTCTTCGCCCCATTTCACACCGACTACGCTGTCGCCAATGCGGAAGTCGCGCGCATCGTCGCGCGCCACCCCGGCCAATTGGTGGGATTCGCTTTCGTCCATCCCCGCCGCGACACTGGGCGGATTTTCCAAATGGTTGAGCAGGCGGTCGCACGCTGGAGTTTTCGCGGCATCAAAGTTCATGGTGCGGATGGGCTGCCTGGACGCGAAATCTGCGCCGTGGCCGCCCATTTCGGCATTCCCGTGCTGGTCGATGTCGTCGGTAAGGCGCACGCCATCGAGATGTTCGCTTCGCGCTACCCCTCCGTCGATTTCATCATCCCGCATCTGGGTAGCTTCGCGGATGACTGGAAGGCACAGCAGACGGTGTGCGATCAACTGGTGCGTTATCCAAACGTCTATGCGGATACCTCTGGCGTACGCCGCTTTGACTACATTGTGCAAGCGGTGGAACGGGCGGGCGCACGCAAATTGTTGTTCGGCAGCGATGGTCCGTGGCTGCATCCCGGGGTGGAACTGCACAAGATTCGGGTGCTCGGCCAGTCACCCGCCGACGAAGCGCTGATCCTCGGCGGCAACATACGCCGGCTGCTGGCAAAGATGCGTAAGCCAAACCTTACGCGCTTCGCAGCGAAGGAACTGCCGCCACAGCAGGAGCTACCGATCGTCGTGGAGGCGACTTCACAGCGCGACCCTGAGCTCTAGGTAGACTCCAGCGCTTTCGTTTAGTTTGAGTGGATAAAACCTCTGCATGGTTTTCTGGACCAAGGCTTCAGTTCTTCTCTGGCTTCTGGGTGCATCCCATCCTCCTGTTTCTTCTGCAGATCCTACTGCAAACTGTCCAAGAGACTATGACGTATTACAGTCATGCTGCCAAAGTACAGGGCCCAAAACCGAGGAGCATATCGATTGCTACTCCCTCAGATATGTCACATAATATCGAGCGTCTGTTCGCCGACTTTAAGGTTGAAAATGTGCACTTGCTGTGCGAAAGTCACGTGCAGCGTAAGGGGGGATTGCGTAGCAATCGACAGACGGGGACAGTCGTCAGAATGATCACGCTGTTCGCAGATCAAATTGACGGTGTTGGACGATCCGAGCGGATAGCGGATCACCCCATGACGTTCAGTGAGACGAATATCCCAGATTAGGGTCGTCCCAGCATCCGTCGTACGTAAACCGATCAGATACTCCAGCGGGATAGTAATTGCCGAAACACCTGTCCAACCGACAAAGTCGCGTCCGGCAGGCTTTCCCGGCCGTGGATACTCCGGTGAGTAATTCTCCCACAGCGTCCCTGTCTGCTGGAAGACCGCCGCCACATTCTCAACGTGATTACGGGCTATCGCATAGGCGAGGTCGTGCTTTCCCTGTTCCGTCAGCCCCCGCAGTACCATGTAATTGGTCGGCGACCAAACCGCGCCCAGCCAGTATCCACCATAGGGATTGTAGTCGGGCGAGTCATGAGGCGTTGTCGGCACACGATGCGGACGATTAAACATCTTAGGATCGTCCAGATGGGCAATCAGTCGGTGAGCCCGATCTTGCGGGAGATCTGCGTTCAACAATGCCCAGTACGCTCCAATGCTCTTCGTCGAACTTAAGCGTCCATCAGGCGCACGGTCAAAGTAGAATCCGCAATCCTCATCCCACAGATGCTCGTTGATCAGTAGCTTAAGCTGTTCCAACTCGCTCGTTAACTCGTCGTTGAACTCATCACGTCCAATAGTCTGCGCCATGGTGAGCAGAATCCGAAGGTTAAGCGTCTGCTGCAATGTCGCATCGCCCCAGGTGTAATGCCGATGATGAAACTCCGAACGCGGCACACGGGTCTGATTATCCATGCCACTTGCCCACCCGCATGTCCAATAACTGCCATCAGGATGCGTGCGCCAATCCTTCCACCAGCGATGATAGCCGACCAACACGGGGAACACTGCGCTTAAGCGATCAACATCGCCTGTGTGGTGATAATGCTGCCATTCCGTCCACGCGAAGAGATTGGGCCCCGTGCTGCGCGGGTCAAGCGCTTGATAGAGGTCATGTCCGCTGTAGGTGTCGATCTCGCGGCAGATAAACCCGTCGTCGTGCTGTTTGGCGTAAAAGTTATCCAGCGTCCCCATAAAATCGCAGACGCGGCGAGCATAGCGCCCGAACTGCATCATAAAACAGCTATCCCAGAGATACGTATTCGCATTGAAGGCTGGATCGATGAAGTTGGCGATGAAACCGGTCCCGCGTTCAGGTTGGCGCAGATTCTTGAATGCCAACTGCCACGCCTTGTCGTACATGGCAACCCATTCAGGATGGTCATCGGCGATCAACTGCGGCAGTCGCTCCCGATCATAGGCGGGTATGGGTTTAGGTTCATACTGACGCTGCCGGAACACATTTTCGGCGACCGGATAGCGCGGCGGAAACGGAAAAGTCCCCATCATGCGTTTGGCGACATAATCCAGATCGGGGATGTGCAGATCAAGTGCATTCAACAGAATCGACAAGAGGTAATTATTGAACGGGTAATCCGGTCGCATCTTGATTTGGGCAACAATCGCGGCCCGGTTCGCTTGATTCACATCGAACAGCGCTGCCAGCTGCGCGCTTGTGCCATAGATGAGGTACTCAGCCTCGCGTACGCCTGCCTCAATCCGTGCTTCTCGTGGACTGACAATGATGGAGAATAACGGTTCATCGGACGTGACCAACCCGAAGACAAATGTATTGGCCGGCGCGCTTGGATGATTGGGGCGAAAACGAGCCAGCGCCGACTCAATAACCATAGACAGAGTCATGAGATTGTCCTCAGTGCAGGGCCAGAAAATGTCGGTGCTACTCGCCTTTTTGCGCACTCCGCAGCGTATCTTCCACCGCCAGCAGATGTTCAAACATGCGCTTACTCGCGACTTCTGCATCGCGGGCCTTCAACGCTGCCAAAATGCCTTCATGCATGCGTATCGCGCGTTCAACACGATCCGGATTCACTGCGCCTTTATCGACCGAGGTGCGCTGACTGCTGGCAATACTCATCCGCGTAAGCGCCTGCATGATGCGCATGAGCAGCGCATTGCCCGAATAGTCCGCGATTCTGACGTGGAATTCGATATCTAGCTGAGGGAAGTCTTCCGGGTTGGTTTTGTGGCATTGCCATGAGCGGGCAATCAAATCGTCAAGACTGGCGATCCCTTCATCGGTGATCCGCTTGGCGGCGAACGCTGTTGCCCCCGGTTCGATTACCTCGCGCGCTTCAATCAACTCCAAGAACGAGCTGTCATTAAGCGAAAAAACCAGGTCGAAGTTCTCGACCAATAACTGCGGCTCCAGCGATGTGATGTAGGTGCCAGAACCGTGCCGTAGTTCGACCACATTCATCATCGACAATGAACGGAGCGCCTCGCGTAAAGTCGCGCGACTCACGCCCATCAGCGTCGCAAGCTCGCGTTCCGGCGGCAGGCGATCACCAGGCCGTAACTGCTGTTCCCGGATCAGTGACAGCACACGGTCTGTGATCTGGTGCGAGATGGCTTCACGATGCACAGTCCCACGAAATTGCTCATTCATTGTCGCTTGTCGAGCTGCCATGAGTTTAGTGTCCAAGTGATCTAACCAATTATGACTTCCATCATAAGCGATTCGTCGCACAATTGGCAACAGCGGTCGGCAAGGCGCAGAAGAAGTGTTCTCCTGCGCCCAGTTTTTCTTTCAATCCGTATCAGACTCGGAGAGGTTCGTTAGGCCGACTTCCAGGCGTCGATCTGGCGCTGCATCTCGTCGCGCACGCGCTCGATGCCCGCGTCCAGCAAGGCCTGATTGAGCCGCGACAGGCCTTCATCGACATCGACGACGCCGCTGCCCAGCGGATTGCCGAATTCCTGGTTGACGGCCGATACCGACGCGATTTCGGTCTCCACGGCGGAACGGTCAAAAGTGAAACCGAGAACGGGTGACGGACGCGCATTGCGGTTAAGTTCTGCCGTATCAGGCCACGCGCCAACCTGCGTCGGATCGGTATAGTACGAGTTAAAGACGTTGCCGTACATCCAGTCGGTGTTGGGGTTATAGCCCGTGTCACCGAAGCTCGCCGCACCATTGGCGGGACGGATCAACAGGCTATCTTGATCGGCCCATTCCCAATGGATACCTTCCAGACCCTTACCCAACGTATTGAAGAACACCGGATCAGTGTTGATCAGTTCGAGGTAGCGCACAGCGAGTTCAGGATTGGCGGAAGTCGAACTCACGCCCGTCAACGTCGAGGTGACACTGCCGGTCGTCAGCAGCGGTTCGGCAATCGCTTTGCTTGTGACTGCCCAACCCCACCGGGCTTCGACTTCCGCATTGCCGCCGGGCTTCACAATATCAGAGACACGCACGGCATATTGGCCGGCTGTCCACGCAGCATCCATCTCGCTCCACTGCGCGACATCGGACGGGGCATAGCCTGCGAGATACCAGCGGCGGATCAGTTCGGATGCCTGACGGAATTCATCAGTCTGCGAGTAGATTTGCACCTGTGCGTTCTCGTCGGTACTGCGAACGACGAGCATAAAGTCTTGCGGATCGTAGCCATAGTTTTCGGGAACATTGAGCGGCGACAAATTGTAGGTGACATGCGTCAGCGTATCATCCTGATCCGCGTATTCCTTGATGGCCGCCATAATCGGTTCGAGTTCTTCATAGCTCGTCAGATTGTTGAAGGCGTCGCCCAAACCAATCGCTTCCAGCACGTCAGTACGGATGTACGGGCCAAAGGGCTTGACGAAAATCTGCTGGTTGATGCCACCATAGATGCCGCCACCCACGCGCGCCGCTTCCCAGGTTGCGGGAGTCAGGCTGTTCCAGTAGCCGGGAGCGAGTTCAGGCAGCAGGTCTTCCAAGCGAATCAGATATTCCTGCGTGATGTTGTTGTAATAGTTGTTGATCCACGGCGCAGTAAAGGTCAGGTCGTAATTTTCTGCGGAAGCGTTAATCAAACCGATCTGATCATTGAAGGCGCCCCAATCGACGGCACGCAGCTCAATGGTCGCACCGATACGTTCGGCCATATACGCGCTCAAAGCGTCCTGCACCCGTTGCACATCCGGCTGCGGGGAACCGGGATAGAGGTAGACCAAACGCGGCAAATCCTGGAACCGGGATGATGATGCTTTGGCCATGCGCGTCAAACCCGATAAGCTCACTCCACCTGCAGCGGCGGCTATACTCAGCCCCTTAAGAAAATCTCGTCTCGAAAATCCTTTTGACATGAGGGAACTCCTTGAGAATTGATTGATGTCTTCGATTCGTGCATCATCAAGCGGTGTAGCCGCTGTCGTGCCTATTTGAAGGCTCCCAGTGTCACCCCGCGCACGAGGTAACGCTGGAAGAACAGAAAGAACAGGGCGGCAGGTCCTGTTGCCAAAACAGCCATCGCCATACGCGCCGTTTGCGTAGGAACTTCGCCCATGTTGACCCCAACCGCACTTTGTAACTGCATTGCCTGAGCATTGCTCTGAATGATGTAGAGCAAATACTGAAGCGGATAAAGCTGAGGATCGCGAATGAAATACAGCGCCGTTGTCCAGTCATTCCAGTAATTGAGCGCGGTAAACAACGCGATCGTCGCCAAGGCAGGTTTTGCTAGTGGCAGGGCAATCGATACGAAGATGCGGAACTCCCCTGCCCCATCAACGCGCGCCGCATCGATCAGTTCGGAGGGCAAAGCGGCAAAGTATGTCCGCAAGATCAGCACGTAATACACAACGACGAAGTATGGGAGCATCAGCGCAAGAATCGTGTCTTGCACACGCAGATACTGCGTCATGAGAATGTAGTAGGGCACCAACCCACCGTTGAACAGCATGGTGAAAAACACGAATAGCGACAATGGCTTGCGCAAGACGAACGTCGGACGTGAGAGCGCATAGCCAAGCATCGACATGAGCAAGACGGCAATGATCGTGCCCACGAGCGTCGTAAAAATCGTGACTCCATATGCCCGCAAAATTGCCTGAGGGTTTCGAAAAATCAGCTCGTAGGCCGCTGTGCTGAAGTGCGATGGGATCAGGCTGTAACCTTCACGGGTGAGCGCGGTTTCGTCCGTAAATGACGAGGACAGGATCAGCAGCAGTGGCAGCAGGCAGCACAACCCTAAAATCAGGACGACGATGTGAATGCTGAAGCGCCCCAACCAATTCATCAACCGGTCGGTGTCCATCTGCTTCTGTTGACGAAGTTTTTGAGCCTGAGTCGCCATGCGTCAGTCCTCGCTTTCTAAAACAGGGAGAGCGGTTCGTCCGCTCGCTCAATGCGCCGCACGATCCAGTTGAAGACGATCACCAGCACAAAGCCGACAATAGATTGATAGAATTGAGCCGCCGCCGCCATGCTGACGTTTTGCGTCACGATCAGCGAACGATAGATGTAGGTGTCCAGCACATCCGTCGTCGGGTACAGCAGGGGTTGGTTGCGCGTAACCTGAAAGAACAACCCGAAATCGGCGTTCAGGATATAGGCCATCGACAACAGGAGATTGATGACCACCAGTGGTAGGATCATCGGGAAATTTACATGGATGAACTGCTGCCATTTGTTCGCGCCGTCAATACGCGCAGACTCAAACAACTGCGTATCAATCGCCAGCATTCCCGACAGGTAAATCAGACTGCTGATGCCCATCCCGCTCCACAGACTGATTAGCAGCAGGATACCAGGCCAGTATTGCGGCGAGTTGTACCAGGAAACCGGTGCCAACCCGAGGTTACGCAGTAGGATGTTGATGAGCCCGTTGTCGGTCGCTAGCAGCGCATACACGAAGTAACCAACGACTACCCACGAAATAAAGCGCGGCAGCAGCAGGAGCGTCTGATAGTACTTGGTCAGCTTGCTGCTGTAGATTTCGTAGAGCAGCCACGCCAGCAATAGCGCCGCCACCGTACTGCCACTGATGAACAGCAGATTGAGAAACACGGTGTTGATCGTGGCGCGGACAGCCGTCTCCGTTGCAAACAGAAACCGGAAGTTATCCAGCCCGACGAACTCGCTCCCAAAGACACCCCGCCGTACTTTGTAATCGGTGAAGGCTACCCACACACCAAACAGGGTCAGATACTTGAAAACGAGAATCCAGATGAGCGCGGGCAGCGACATAAGGAACCAGGTCAGGTTGCGCCGGAAATGATCGCGTTTCAGGAACGCAAAGCGTTGAGGCTGAACAGAAGTCGGTGCCATTGATCCCAAAGGTTGGTTAAAAGAAACGTCCATAAAGCACTTTGCAAAATACTTAGTCGTTGAGTTTTGAATTGACCTATTGACCTAGTGGTCAGACCACTTTATAATTCATTGTAGATAGATTTGTTTGGCTTGTCAATGCACTGTGAAAAAATGGATGAAGTGAAGAAACCCTTAAACAATATCTACGCGACCCTACCCTGTGCCGCACCGCCCGCTTGGGCTGTGTGGCAGCGTCGTTTGATCGAAGTGATGAGCGAAGCGGTGTATCCGTTCGCACAGAAGTACACGCGCGCCGATGGTTCATTGATCTGGCGTGACGGTCAAGACGATTCGTTCCAAACCCGTGACGGCGCGGACGACTTTTACGAGAGTTTTTACAATTGGGCGCTGTTGTACCTGTTGGGCGGCGGCGATCATCTGCTACCGATGGCGCACCACCACTGGGATGGCGTAACGCAGCAGTTAACCCGGCTGGGCCTTGTCCGCAAGGAATACGAACGCGGCTACGACCAGTTTCATCAGGGCGAAAGCTACATCTACTTCTACTTCCTGTGCCTCGCTGATCCGTCCAATCCAAAATTAATCGAACGCGCACGGCGCTTCGCCGGGTTCTACCTCAATGAAGACCCGGGCGCGATCAACTATGATCCGGAGCGGAGGATCATCCGCGCACCGCACAACGGCAGCGAGGGCGCGCGGTGGGGCTATTTCGATGATGAACCCGTTTACGAGAACTTCCCCTATATGGAGCCGTACGGGTTGCCCTACGAAGATGTGGCGGGCATCACCACCTATGCTGATCTCGCGGATCCGGAGCTGGCGCGGCGCATGGGCGCGGTCATGCAGGAGCGCATGGGCAAAGGTGACGCCGCCACGAATTTGATCGTCACCAGTTTGATCGCAAACGCCTACCTGATGACAGGCGACGACAAATACCGCGGCTGGATCGCGGACTATGTTGGTGCGTGGATGGAACGTGCCCGTCAGAACGGCGGCTTGCTGCCGGATAACGTCGGCTTGTCTGGTCGGGTGGGCGAATACATCGACGGGAAGTGGTATGGCGGATTATATGGTTGGAGCTGGCCGCATGGCTATTACAACGTGTGCATGGCGGCGATCATCGGGGCGGCGAACGCCTTTCTGCTCACCGGCGACCAACGCTATCTTGAGCTCCCGCGCTGGCAGATCGACGCGATCCACGCGCTCGGCATGACCCGCACGCTCGGCCAAATGGCGGCGCAGTTCGGCAGCTTTTGGACGATCATGGCGCGAGAACAATCCCCGGAAACCGAAATCTTTGTCGTCCCCTACCGCTACCGCGATTCCGGATGGTTCGACTATCAATCTCCGTCACCGATTTATCCGGTCGCGTTGTGGGTGCTGTCGCACGCTGCGGCGGATTGGGAGCGGATAGAGCTCATTCGGCACAACAGCCGGGAGGACTGGCGCGAGGTCAAGCCGTTCCGCTCGAAAGAGGACGCGGGCCATGAACAGCCTTGGCTGTGCTATCTCCAAGGCGACAACCCATCTTACCCGGAAGCCATTCTAAGCGAAGCCTACGCAAAAGTTGGACGGCGCATGGCGTTAATCCGCGGTGATCAGAGCGATCTCGCACAGGTGAGCATCCATCACTGGCAGGAACTCAACCCGGTCACAACAGAAGCCCTCGTGCAGTTGACGCTCGGCGCGCCGCAGATTATCTACAACGGCGGTTTGCTCCATGCACAAGTCCGCTATTTTGATGTTGATCGCCGCCGTCCCGGTTTACCGCTCGACGTAGCGGCACTGGTCGAAAAGATTGCTCCGAATCACGTCATCGTGCATCTGGTTAACCTCAGCGTGTTCGGAGTGCGAACGCTGCTCATTCAAGCGGGCGCCTTCGGAGAGCACCAGTTTATCAGTGCGACTTACGAACAGCGGATCAGCGACTATCCCGGTGTACAGGGGCCCGGTGGCTATGCCGCGCCGCCGCTCCAAACCGAAACGCACACCATCCCGATTGATGATTCACTGCTGCGCGTAGAGCTGCCACCAACCAGCGAAATCACGCTCACGCTCAAGGTAGCGCGCCATGTCAACCCACCTTCGTACCGTCTCCCGTGGGATCGGCTGTAGCCATGCCCGACCTGCACAGCCGAACCCGTGTTGGCAAATCAACGCTTGAAGTGCCGCTGCTGGCCTTCGGGACAGCCCCACTCGCCACTGCGCCTGCCTGGAATCCCGGCGATCCGATCTCCGAAGCGCAAAGCCGCGCAGCGCTCACTTATGCGTATGAGCAGGGAATCCGCTGGTTTGACACTGCGCCGAATTACGTACACGGGCTGGCAGAAACCCGCTTAGGGCAGGTTGTTTCCGCCCTGCCCCGCAATCAGATTGTCATCGCCACCAAAGTCGGCTTTGACATCAGCGGCGCGGAGAGTATGCGCGATTACACCCGCGACGGCGTGCGGCGCAGTCTGGACAGCAGTCTCAAACGACTCGGCGTCGATGCGGTTGATCTGCTGTATGTGCATGACCCCGACGATTACACGCAGCAAGTCTTGGACGTAACCTTCCCCGCGTTGGCCGAGTTGCGCGCGCAAGGTGTCATCAAGGCGATTGGCGCGGGCATGAATCAATGGCGGGTACCCATGGAATTCGCCCGCCACGCCGATTTCGACTGTTTCATGATCGCAGGACGCTGGACGCTGCTCGAACAAGAGGCTTTGCCCCTGCTCGACCTGTGCCAGCAGCGCGGAATCGCCGTCTTCGCCGCCAGCATCTATAACAGCGGCATTCTGGCGACCGGCGCCGATCATCCGAACGCGCGCTACAACCACGCCCCGCCGAACCCGGCTGTACTCGCCCGCGTCCGTGCCCTTGAAGCAGTGTGTCGCCAGTTTGAGGTTCCGCTGCATACTGTCGCTACCCAGTATCCGCTGGCACACCCGGCAGTGAAGGCCCTTGTCGTCGGTTTTCAATCAGTGCGGGAAATTCAGGCTTGCCTCCAGGCGCTCGACCAGCCCATTCCGGCGGCGCTGTGGGAACAATTACGCGACGACAGGCTAATCGTATCCGAAGCACCCTTACCAAAGGTTGTCACTTCATGACCGCAAATATCCTCCCCCGACCGGACAATATCACGCTGCCCATCAACGGCGGCGCCTTCTCACGCCCGGATCCGCTGTTGATCGAGCAATTACGCGGGGTCAGCAGCGCGACCGCCAGCGCCATGCTGCATCGCATGGGCATCCGGCAAACCTTCATCGAAGGCCCCAAGTCTGCCGCGCCGGGGACAAAGATCGTCGGCAGCATCATCACGCTGCAATTCATGCCGCAGCGCGAAGATGTGGCCTCCGGCATCGCGCAGGAATATAGTGAGAAGTACAGCGCGCTGTGGGCGGTCCTGGGTCACATTCACGCGGGCGATGTGCTGGCGATTCAAGCCTTTGGCGACCCCTATACCGGCTGCTTGGGCGAAATGTTGATCACGTATTTCAAGGCGCAAGGCGGCGCAGGCATCGTAGTTGATGGCTTCATCCGCGATGCGCCGCGTGTGCAAAAAATCGGCGTCCCGTTGTGGGTGCGCGGTTTCACGCCGAATTACGCCTCACAGGCGACGTTATTCCCATGGGCGTTCAACGTCCCAATTGCCTGCAGCCGGGTACTGATTTTGCCGGGCGACATCATGATCGCCGATGACGACGGCGCGGTGGTCATCCCCTGCAAAGTGGCGCCAGAGATCGCGCGGCTGACGCTCGAACACGAGGATTGGGAAGCCTTCAGTCGCATGAAGATCACGGACGGAGGCGCGCTGCTCAAATACTATCCCTTGAGCGAGGAAGGGCGGCAGGAGTACGAAGCATGGCGGCAGCAGCAGAAACCGGAGTGATCGACGCGCATGTGCATATCTGGGATCGGTCACGGTTTCACTACCACTGGCTGGCTCCCGGTTCGCCGCTGGATCACGATGTCAGCCTCGAGGATATCCGCGCCGAAATGTTAGCTCGGAATGTACAGGGCGGAATCCTGATGGAAGCGACTAACACAGCAGCTGAAATCGCATGGTTGTTGGACACCGCCGACGCTGACTCACTGAATTGGGGTGTGATCGGCTGGCTAAATTTGGAGCATCCTCATTCAATCCTTCAGATAGACCAATTTTCGCAGCATCCGCGCTTCAAAGGGGTGCGCCTCAACTGCCTGACGCCGCGCCCTGAGCCCGAAAGTCTCTATCCCACGCTAAGGGCACTGGCGGCGCGCGGGTTGGTCGTGGAGGTGCTAGCCGAGCCGGATCAATTGGGAACAGTTGCGGAACTGGCGCGGCGCTTTCCCAACCTGACCTTTGTGCTGAATCACTTCGGCGGTTGGACGCTGAACCAAACCAGCATCAGCGCGTGGTGTGCTGCCCTGCAACCGTTGGCGGTGCTCCCCAATGTGACGCTCAAACTTAGCGGCTATGCGGCATCTGATCTAGCCACGCTGCGCGCCTACACTTATGCTGCCGCTGCCCTATTCGGTGGGCAGCGCTTGATCTTCGGCAGCAACACCCCTTTTTGCCCGCACGGTTACAGCGCGGCGATTCACCTGCTGATGGCCGCCTGCGCCGATCAATCCGAAGCGTGGCGCGGCGCAGTCTTGCGCGACAACGCCCGCGCCCTGTATCGCCTGTTCCCCAACGGAGTTTCAGTATGAGCGGTTACCAGTGGCAGCAATCCACCCTGAATGGCGGCGGTTTCATCGCTGGCCTTCTGCAAGACCCGATCAACCCTGACATTTTGTACGCCCGCGCCGATGTCGCAGGCGTATTCAAAAGTGTGGACGGCGGTCAGTCGTGGACGGCGAAAAATAACGGTATGATGGAGTGTCATCAGCACGATGTGCGCAGTTTCGCTCTCAGCCCCCACGATCATCACCTGTTGTTTCGCGGATCGGGGTCGGTGCGCGGCGGCAGCTGCTTCGGGACGATCCACAAAAGCATCGACGCCGGCGAGTCGTGGTTTCCGGTTTGCCGTGAAGTCAATTTTTACGGCAACGGTGAAACCCGCCAGTATGGTGAAGTCCTCCAGGTTGATCCGCACCGCGCGAACGTGGTGCTTGCAGGCGGCTATTCAGCAGGATTATGGATCAGTCGGGATACAGGCAATCAGTGGAGTTATCTCGGCCTCAAAGATGAACGCATCGCCTGCGTCTACTTCCATCCCACCCATGAGCAAGTGATTTACGTCGGGACAATTGGCAAATTCGACAGCGATCCCATGTTCGTCGCGCAGCAGTACGACTTCGTCCGCCCGAACCCACCCCGCCTCTACAGCTCAAACGATGATGGCGCGACCTGGGAAGTGCTGCACGAAGGGACGGACATTGGCGAGCTCGCGTTTGTACCCGGCGTACCGGACACACTCTACGTGGCTGGTCTGCATGATGGTGTGCTGAAATCGAAGGACGGTGGGCGTACATGGACAGCTACGGCGCTCTCCAAGTATCCGATTGGCACACTCACCGTCGACCCGCACGATCCGACGCACCTGCTCGCCGCCGCCGAAACCTTCCCCAATTTTGACCAGGAAGTCCCGCCGATTGGCATTTATGAATCGCTCGACAGCGGTGACTCGTGGCGGCTCATCCGCTGGCACACCGACGCGGATATTCGCAACTATCCCAGCTATATGACGCTCCCGTATGCGGGCTGGGCGATTTCTAAGATCCGCGTGGATGTCCGCCACCGTCACCGCCTCTACCTCAGCAATTGGTACGGTGTCAGTATTAGCGAGGACGGCGGATACACATGGGATGCGCATCAGTTCTCCGGCATGGAGAACATCTGCATCGAAAACATGGTGGCGCATCCGACACAGGTGGATACCGTGTTCATGGTCATGGCCGACCATGCACCGAAAGTCAGTACCGACGGCGGACGCACCTTCACTGCCCTGCCCCGTCCCCGCGTTGAAAAAATCCAGCCAGACAGTACCGCATTGGTCGCCTCCCGGTTTGACCCAAATTTTATCCTGTACGGGATCAAAGGCTCCGGCGGCTGTTCGATTGTGCGCGCGCTCGGTAATGACAGTAATCCCCAGATCGTTTTTCAGAACTTCACCCCGCCAGATACTGACGAGGGGCGGCTAGTGTTCCAGTCACGCGCGGCAGGTGTCTCGGTTCAAGCACTCGCGGAAGACCGGTTCCACCCTGGCAAGTTCTACGCCTATCTTGATGGCATTCTCGCGGCCGGCGCGGGAGTCTATCACACGCTTGATTGGGGCGATCACTGGGAACGACTGGCGAACCCGTTTCCACCGCCGATTCAGCGCGTCCCCCATCAACGCGAATGGATTGAAAATGAGCTGCTATCGGTCGTCATCGCGCAGACCAAAAACGTCTGCGGGACTAATCAACTGTTATGCGTTGACCCGCACCGCCAAGAAACACTCTATGTTGGCGAATGGACGGAAGGGTTGTTCCGCACGAGTGACGGGGGTCAGACGTGGCAGGACATCGGTCAGGCGCTGCCTTTCAAACGAGATCGCGCCTCCGTCCTCAATGTGATCCGCGCGGACGAACAACAAGCGGGCGTGATCTATGCCGGCTTTATCCGCGAAGGACTGTGGCGCAGCCTTGATTACGGCGAATCCTGGGAGAAGCTGTACCCGACGGAAGATCGGATTTTCAACGCCACCTCAATAACCGCGAATGGCCATTTGATCGCTGCGGTCTGTGAGCCGCTGTACTGGTCGAACTGCCCGTCGGCGGTGCTGATCAGCCGGAACGCGGGCGCGACATGGACGGACGCTTATGATCCGCAATTGGGCGCAATCCGCTGGAAAACGGTCACGCTTGACCCGCAGCAGCAGCGGCTTTATGCCGGATCATGCGGCAACTCTGCCTTCACACTGTCACTGGATCTATCATGACAACCCTCGGCGAGTACAGCGTGCTCATCCGCCAGAACCTGCTGGCGAACTACAACGGCATGTTTCGTGAGGCGGGCGGCAACCTGCCTTACCCATTCATCACACCGGGGAGTCAGCAGTACGCCGATGTGCTTTGGGACTGGGACTCGTGGCTGTCAAACGTCGCTCTGCGACAAATTCTGCTCGAAGCGAGCGATCCAGCGGCGTCAGAAGAGGCGCGGCGTTTTGAACAGGGCTGCATTCTCAACTTTTTGCATTGGGGCGGCATGCATGGCTGGACGCCGATTGTCATCTACCGGAACGGTGAGGTCTACCGTGCAGAGAATCCCTACGGCGAGAACATGCACAAGCCGGTGCTGGCGCAGCATGCGGCCTTCATCACGTACTTAAACGGTGGTGATGCAGAATGGCTGCGCGATAAATTTTACTATCTGCTCACCTTCCTGAATAACTATCGTCAGCATCATCGCCATGCCTGCGGCGTCTATTTCTGGCAAAGCGATCTGATGATCGGCGGGGACAATGACCCTTGCACATTCTCGCGCCCGCCGCGCAGTTCCGGCGCAATCTTCCTCAACTGCCTGATGTTCAAGGAGTTCGAGGCTGCGGCGTATCTGGCCGATCGCCTCAATCTGGACGAGATCGCCGCGGATCTGCGCGGGGCAGCAGAAAATCTCCGCGCTGCCGTACTCGAACACTGCTGGGACGAGCGCGACGGTTTCTTCTATAGTGTCGACCTCAACCTGCTGCCACCGCCGAGCACCGGCCTCCACGCGGGCGATCCCCGGCACTGGCACTGCCTCATCCAGCGCATTGGCGTATGGTCTGGTTTTCTGGCGCTGTGGGCGGGCATCGCCACACCGGAACAAGCCGACCGCGTGGTCAAGGAGCATTACCGCAATGCGCGCACTTTCAACGCGGACTACGGGGTGCGCACGCTCTCCAGACTGGAAAAGATGTACACCATTCGCGCTTCGGGGAACCCGTCATGCTGGCTAGGTCCTGTGTGGGGTATCTCCAATTACCTTACATTTCGGGGATTAGTGCGCTACGGCTACCTTAACGATGCGCGTGAGTTGGCCGAAAAAACGATCCGGCTGTTTGGGCGCGATGTTGAACGCTTTGGCGCGCTGCACGAGTACTACCAACCGGAAAACGGCGAACCGATCTTGAATCGGGGGTTTCAGAACTGGAATTATCTCGTTCTCAACATGATCGCATGGATCGAAAACAAGCCCACCATCGTTGAATTTTGATAAGGAAGCTTTTCATGAGCACATTTGAAGAACGCGCCCGCACCCTCGTCAGCCAAATGACGCTGGACGAGAAGATCAGCCAGATGATGAACGATGCCCCCGCGATTGAGCGTTTAGGGATCGCCGCACACAACTGGTGGAACGAATGCTTGCATGGTGTGGCGCGGGCTGGCGTCGCGACCGTTTTCCCTCAGGCGATTGGCCTCGCAGCGACATGGAATGTCCCGCTGCTGCATCAAATTGCTTCCGTTATCAGCGACGAAGCGCGTGCCAAACATCACGAAGCGGCGCGAAATGGCATCTTCTCCATCTATACTGGGCTGACCTTCTGGACACCGAACATCAACATTTTCCGCGACCCTCGGTGGGGACGCGGGCAGGAAACCTACGGCGAAGACCCGCTCCTCACGGCGCAGTTGGGCATCGCCTTCGTCAAAGGCTTGCAAGGCGATGATCCGAACCATTTAAAGGTCGTTGCGACGCCAAAACACTTCGCCGTTCACAGCGGACCGGAAAGTATCCGGGCGGAGTTCGACGCCTATCCCAGCGAGCGCGATTTGTGGGAAACGTATCTTCCCGCCTTTGAAGCCACTGTCCGCGAAGGTGGAGCGGCATCCGTCATGCCCGCCTACAACCGCTTACGCGGCGAACCCTGCTGCGCCAGCCCTACCCTGCTGCAATCCATCCTGCGTGACCGCTGGGGTTTCGACGGTTATGTCGTCTCTGACTGCGGCGCGGTCTACAACGTGTGGAAGTTTCACAAAGTTGCCGCGGATGCGGCGGAAGCGGCGGCGCTGTCGGTTAATGCGGGCTGCGATCTGGAATGCGGCAGCGAATATCGAGCGCTCGGTGAAGCCCATGCGCGTGGACTGATCGACGAAGCCACACTCGACCGTTCGCTCGTGCGCCTGTTCACAGCGCGTTTCCGCCTCGGCATGTTCGACCCACCCGAACAAGTCGGCTATGCGCAAATCCCGTACAGCGTCAACGACTCGGAGGAGCATCGCGCCCTAGCCCTCCGCGCGGCACAGGAGTCGATAGTGCTGCTGAAAAACGCCAACCACACCCTCCCGCTCGCAAAAACCCTTGCGCGCATCGCCGTGATTGGGCCGAACGCCGATAACCCCACTGTACTGCTCGGCAACTACAACGGTACACCATCAAGCAGCGTGACGCCGCTAGCAGGTATTCGTGCCAAAGTTTCCCCAAATACCGAAGTCGTCTATACGTCGGGCTGTGGTGTTTTTCTCAGCGATCCGGCAGCGCTTGACGAAGCGGTCGCCTTGGCAAGAGACGCTGATGCGGTTATTTTCGTCGGTGGTCTGTCTCAGGCGCTGGAAGGCGAAGAAGGTCAGAAAGAAGGACTGCCCGAAGGACTGATCTCGAAGGGGGATCGGCTGACCCTCGATCTCTCCGACGCTCAAGAGCAGCTGCTGCGCGCGCTCCATGCAACCGGCACGCCGATCATTTTAGTGCTGCTCAACGGCAGTGCGGTGGCGATCAACTGGGCGCACGAGCATCTGCCCGCTATCGTCGAAGCCTGGTATCCCGGCGAAGAAGGCGGCACCGCGCTGGCCGATGTTCTGTTCGGTGACTACAACCCGGCGGGCAGACTCCCGGTCACCTTCTACAAATCGGTGAGCGATTTACCCCCGTTCGAAGACTATCACATGCAGGGGCGCACCTACCGGTACTTCACAGGCGAACCGCTGTATCCGTTTGGTCACGGCTTAAGTTATACGCGCTTCGTCTACAGTCAGCTTGAATTAAGTTCCCTCGAGTTGTCTGCAGCAGATTCGCTTGGAGTCTCTGTGACAGTGACCAACACCGGAGAACGCGCCGGAGATGAGGTCGTGCAGATCTACCTAAGCGCAGGGCGCGAAGGTTATCCGCTGTGCCAACTTGCCGCTTTCCAGCGTATTCATCTTGCGCCGGGACAAGCGCAAACCGTCACCTTTGTGCTGACACCATCCCATTTTACGCGGGTGCGTGACGACGGTCAGCGCGTACATGAGGCAGGCACGTTTACGGTTTGGAGCGGCGGGGGACAGCGTGATTGGGCAGACGGGCAAGCAGCAACCATCAATATAATCGAAAACGTCTGTTGAGAATGCTCGTTGTTGATGGAGGATCTATTAGGCAGTTGCCGTTCGCTACGCTGCAATTTCAAAATCAATCGTTTCGGCAGAGTTCTATTCTGACGCCAAGGGGATAGTGGCTATCCAGGTGCGCGTCGCATCAGAGAAACCGCGTGTGCCATCGCCGGCCGCGACAAAGAGGCACTTGGGCGTCCCGTCTTCGAGAAAGAGGAAGGGACGTTCCATACTGCCCAGTTGTCGAGCTTCGCCATCATCCCATAATAACCGTCGCGAGTAGGCTTTGACGGTTTCGCAGAGACTCCACTCCAATCCGTGGACTGAACAGGCATGAATCGCCGCATTCTTCTCACCCGTAACCGATCCTGTCATATCTTTGGCGATCAATTCATAATGACCGTCTTGCCACCACAGATGTGGATCTTCAATTTCAAATCCACCGCCAATCTTTAGGGGTACTTGCGTGAGACGAAGAAATGATTTGGAGAAATGATCCGCATAAGCGACTCCAAGCTGCTGTGGCCCCCAACGCTGCCCAAGTACCGGGCGGGACTTGTACATGAGCAAGACTGATCCATCGGCATGGACCCAAGGAGCCGGATTGGACACCAGAGCACTGTCGAAATAATCCGGTCGGATGTTGAGGATTGGCGTCTCTGAGCGTGTCCATGGACCTGCAGGAGATGATGCGACTGCCAATCCGATTCGCTTGTTCAACTGCGCAGTGACGTACCGCTCGTCTTCCCCGCGGAGGTTGTCTGGGGTGATTTCAGCATAGGGATAAGTTGTGCCGGTGTAGAACATAAGATAGATGTCCCCGACCCGGCGGACACAAGCATTGAAGGTCGCTTTTCCGTCCCAATACGTCGATCCCCGTTCGGTGAAAACCACGTCCGCGAAGGTATACGGTCCGTTGAGGGTTGCCGAAGTTGCGCGCACGATTTCCGATTTAAAGATCCACCCCGGATGCATCGGAAACGCCTTCGACCAACGGGAGGCGAACAGGTGGTAAATACCGTGATCGTCCCGGACGACCGAGCCATCCCATACCCAATGATCAGGCAGACTGAATCCACCCGGCGTGACGAGGGGCAGCAGTCGTTTGGAAATGTCATGACAGTGAAGCACGACCTAAATTCCTAGTGGATTCAGCTTGTGGCGTGGTGTCAAGCGCACGGCTTCCGACCACTGTAGTTGGAAACCGAGTTGGCTCACCAGCAGCGACTGAAAGCTCGCCAAATGGTCGGACGAGTGCAAGACTTGTCGGGGTTGAGTGTTTTGGAGCAGGCAGTAAGCTGCCAACGCCCCCGCTGCCTCGCCGATGTTCCATTCGACGGGGTGCAACCGATAACAGCCATTGGTAATGTGAGTCGTGCCGATGTTCTTGCAGGCAGGCAGCAGGTTTTCAACCCGTATAGGAATGAGCGCCCCCAAAGGGATTTGGAACGGCCAGGTCGAAATATCGACATAGTTCCGGCGGTACGTCGGGTGGAGATCGATGCGATAGCTGCCAACACCGACGCTGTCTGGGAAATTTTCTGCTCCGAGCAGACCGCTGCGCGCCTCGTAACCGACATGCTGTTCAAGAATGGTAAACTCCGCTTGAATCCGCCGACTCTCGCGAATATACGGCGCCTGCGCCAAGCCATGTGGTGTGTTTCCGAACACATCGCCGCGCAACCGCAAGCCCGGATAGCCGTAACCGCCTGCGGGCCGTGGCGCTTCAGTCTGCATCCAATACAGGAACGACAGACTCAATTGTTGCGCTTCATATAAGGCCACTGAACGTTCAGACTCGGTGACACCGACGAGTGGCTTGAGCCAGTACTCCATCTGCACCCAGTTCACAAGCGTGATATCGCTGTCCAGATAGTCCTTGGCGAAGTGACCGGCGTACAACAAGCGGCGAAAGTGCCATAGATCATCACCGTCAACACTCGTCGGCGGCGCTGTGAAAATTGGTCGAACCACGGGCTCAAGTGTGGTCGGCTCGGCATACACCCAACGGAGATGTTGTGCTGGCCAGAACGCCGCGCGATATCCACGCCAGAACTCGTACATGGCAGGTTTAGCGATACGATGATCCGCTTCAGGATGATAGCTCAGGGCATAACACCAGCTAAAGCCCTGTTGACTACGTGGATCGGGCGCATCCACCAGCGCGTGTAGTTCGCCCGTCTGCTGCTGACTCTCTGCGCCGATCACATGCTCGACACCGCCGAGCTCCAGCAGATCGCCGAGTTCGGTCGCGTCTAGCACGTATGATGCCTGGATACTCACCGTTCGCTCGCCGGATCGCAGCGTGACCGCTCGAACTCGATCTCCAGCGGTTTCGACGGTGACGGGGAAGTACGCTTGCAGCAAAATCAACTGCTGGTTCGACAGATATGGCTGCAGCATGTTACGCAGCACGGCATCGCCGACGATCGGTTCGTGACAGAGTCCACTCACCTGCCCTTGACCAGGGTTCAAAGCGCGATCCGCGCGCGCCGCGGGTGTCAGTGGATAATGCTCACGATAGTAGGCCCGCACTCGCTCACGCATGGATCGGTAGCTGTTTGTACATCCTTCGCTTTCAATCCACATATGTTCATCAGGTGGCACGCCTTGGGCGGTCATCTGCCCACCAAGCCAGCGATTTTCGTCGGTCAAGACGACCCGCTGTCCCAGTCGCAGCGCGGCCAGCGCGGCCGCGACTCCCCCTAATCCGCCGCCAACAATGAGGATATCCGTCCTGAGTTCTGTCATGCTAACTTACCCTTTGAGCCCGGAGTTGATAAAGCTGTTAATCACGTAGCGCTGTGCAAAGAAGTAGACAATCAACACCGGCAGTACTGAGACGGTCGTGGCTGCTAATTGCAAATGCCAGAGCGGCGTGCCGTAATGATCGACAAAGTTGCCGAGCGCGAGCGGGATGGTAAATAATTCGCGGTCGGAGAGGAAAACGAGTGGTTCAATAAACCCGTTCCAACTGGAAAGGAACGTCAGGATTCCCACGGTCGCGAGCGTTGGCCCTGCCAGAGGGAGCGCAATACGCCAATAGATCCCAAACCGCCCCAATCCATCAAGCATCGCTGCATCTTCGAGGTCTTGGGGAAAGCTCAGGAAAGACTGGCGCATAAGAAATGTGCCGACAATCGCATTCGCGCCGAATAAGGGGATAACGATCAACGGCACATGCGAGTTCAGCAGATTGAGCGAACCCATAAGTAAGTAATTGGGGATGATCGTCACTTCGGCGGGCATCATTAAGCCCAGCAGCAGCATCAAAAACAGCAGCGAGCGCAGGGGAAAGCGTACACGCGCAAAAGCATACCCTGCCAATGAAGCGATGATCAGCGTACCAACGGTGACAATCACGGCAATGTAAACGCTGTTGAAGAACTGCCGCCCTAATGGCTGAAATTGAAAGGCTTCGACGAAGTTGTTCCACTGGGGATCGGCGGGAATGAGTGCCTGGTGGGTAGGTAAAAATGTCCAGCGGTGTCTTGAGCGAACTAGAAAACATCCATAGAAATGGGAAGACAAAGGGAATCGCTAGCAGACTCATAATCACATAGAGCGGCAGCTGACGCGCATTCCGCAAAACCAGACTCGACTTCATCGCGGTCATCGGCCAGGTGAGGTTCGCCAATCTACTGTTCATTGTAGACAAACACCTTTCGCGATAGCCACTGCACTAAAGTGAGAACGAGGCTGATCAGGAAGAGGATGACGGCGAGCGCGCTGGCATAGCCCGTTTCAAAAAACTGAAACCCCTGATAGTAGATGTAGTAGATCAAGACCATCGTCGCATTGGCCGGACCGCCGCGCGTCATTAAGACGATGTGATCAAAGACTTTCATCGATCCAATCATAGTGAGGATGACGACGACCAGAATCGTCGGCATGAGGAGCGGCAGTGTAATGCGGGTGAACACCTGGCGATTGTTCGCGCCGTCAACATGGGCCGCCTCGGCGTAATCGTGCGGGATCATCGCGAGGGCTGCGGTAAAAATCACGATGTTCAGTCCAGCGTTTTTGATGACGCGGGTGACAATGACCGACAGCATGGCCCAATTGGCATCGTACAGCCAGTTAGGCCCATCTATCCCAATGGTCGCCAGAAATTGATTGAGCGTCCCCTGCTCGCCTTGCAGTATGAAGCGCCAGACAATCGCCCAGGCCGCGCCCGAAGTCACCACCGGCGCGAAGAACAGGACGCGGTACAGAGTGCGCGCCCGCCCCAACTGCATCAGCATGACCGCCAGCACCAGCGACAGGATCACATTGAATACGACTGTTCCCAGCATGAAAACCAGGCTGTTCACAATCACTTTGCCGAACAGCGCGTCGCGCTCGAACATATAGACGTAGTTATCAAACCCCGCGAAGTCGCTTGTCCCCGTCAAAAGACTCTGATTACGAAAACCGTAGTAGAAGACGGCAATCAAGGGGACGAGAACCAAGATGAGAAAGCCGATGACCTGCGGGGAGATGAACAGGTATCCGAACAGCGCATCACGCATGCGATTTGATATGCGCGGCTGGGCTGCGGCCGAGGGGCGCGCCGCCTCGATTGACCCCGACTGGCGTGGCTGTAATCGAAGTCTTTGCATGGCACTCTAAACCTTTACTTTCACAACCGGGACAGGAGCGGCGGAAGGCAGGTGCCTTCCGCCGTACATGCTGCTCATCACAGCCGCGACATCGGCATCGGGGGCTAAGAAGGTGTCGAAAACTGCTTGCGCTGCGAGATTAATCTTGGGGAATTCCGGATGCGCTGGTAGCACACGCCCCGCATTCGAGCTGGCGATGACCACCGAACGCATTTGCTCGGCGTCAAGGACTGGATGAGTGGTCACAAACGCTTCCGAATCCAGCACCGAGAGGCGCGCCGGGGGGAAGAACTGCGACATGGTGGCGACGCCCGCCGCGTTGGTCATGAAAGCGATGAAGTCCTTAGCCTCTTCCGGGTGGCGGCTCTGGTTGAAAGCTGCGATGGCAGCCTGCCCAATCACCGGAAGGAAACCAGCTGGACCTGCTGGCAGCGGCACGACACCCCATTCAAAACCAACATCTCGTAATTGCAGCGTCTGACCGAGGTTGCCGCCCGTCATGGCTGCTTGACCACTCAGGAAATCGACCTGTTCACCGGGCGGCGGAATCACGTGCGATTCGAAAATCAAATCGTGCAGCACTTGCATACCCGCGACCGAACCTTCAGAATCCAGCAAGCATTCGCCGTCACTGGTCCACGCATCACCGCCGTAGGCCCAGATATATGGCATGACCGCACCCCAGAATTCGCCCACATAGAGATTTTGCTGGAGCGGATAGAATCCCGCAGGAGCATCTTGAGTAAGCTCTGCCCCAATTTCGGCTACGCTCTCCCACGTCCATTCACCCTGGCGCAGGAGCTCATCCGGCGCAGTCACGCCGGCAGCGGTGAAGATGTCCCGGTTGAAGATGATAAAGCCGGGCGAGGTCGAGAACGGAACACCGTAGACAGCGCCATCTGCAGACCATAACTCAAGGGCGCTGGGCGAGAAATCGGCGAAGTCATACCCTTCCGTCGCTTCCAGAGTCGGCAACAGATCCGACAGCACGCCCGCATTGATGAAGGTCAACGCGGTCCGCTCGGCTAACCAGCCCGCGTCCGGAGGATTCGTTCCAGCGAGGCGCAGCGTCAGCGTCGAAGCGTAATCGGCAAATGGGATCGTTTCAAACACGACCGTAACGTTAGGGTGAGTTTCCTGAAAAGCAGTGGCAAAGCCGTTCAGCATTGCCAGATGCGCCTCGTTACCCGTCCACACCGTGAAGTGAAGTTCGACAGGCGCTTGATCTTGCGCAAAACCAATCGACAGATTGAGCAGCAGGCAGGACAAAACGATGATGAAAAGCAGTGCTTTTTTCATGAGAGTGAAAAGCTCCTTTGTAAAAAACTGATGTGGATGTGAGGTATTGAGCTAATTGTCTCTGGCCCGCTTCGCCTCCTTCATACGCTGTGCGTCCATATGCCTAGTCACTTTCCGTGAGGTTGCGCACGGTCGAGCCGGGAATAACCCCGCAGTCCACCAGCTCGTGGATCGGTTCAAGCGTGGGGTCCTCAAGCAGTTGGAGGAGGACACGCACAGCCAGTTCGCCTAACTCGCGGAGCGGAATTCGCAGGGATGTGCATCCAGGGATCGCATCTTTGATATCGAGTGGTTCGCCCGCGATCACCAACGAGAAGTCTTCGGGAATGTGGAGATTGAGTTTCTGGCTGATGACATAGATTTGCTTCCCAAGCTCAGCCTCAGCGATGAGCGCAGTCACACCTGTCTCCAGCATCTGTTCCAGATCCACATCTGTCAGGGCATCACGGGTGGAAAAATGGAAAGTCGGCACAGGTGCTGGCGCAGAGAATTCTGCCTGCGCCTGGAGATAGCCGGTCAAGCGGTCTTCGGCGGGTTCATTACGCTGAACGCCATGCACATAGCCGATATGTGTATGTCCCTGCTGCTTGAGATACTGCACGAGGTTGCCCATGCCCGAAATATAGTCCGGCGCGACATACGAGGAATCTCCAGCACTGAACTGACGGCGTCCGATGTAGACGAACGGGTAGCCATCTTCGATCAGTTGATTGACATCCTCTTTGTCTTCGTTCAACCCGAGCAGGATGGCACCATCCGCCACCATCAGGCGATTGGTGCCGTTCCGGAAGATTTTGCGGCGTCCCTTGGTATCACCGGCACTCGTGATCAGGAGTAAGTCGTTGTCCCCTAGGCGCGCGGCTTCTTCCTCAATGCCGAGAAAGATCGGGTAATAGAAGTTGCTGTGTTCCGCCGGGAACAGGAGTTCGTACGTGAAGACGGCTAGAATGTTATTGCGGCCACGCTGCAAAGACCGTGCCAGCGGGTTCGGCACATAGCCTAACGCTTTGACAGCGTTCCAGACGCGTTCTTGCGTTTCCGGCCCCACCCGCGTGTTATCCCCGATCCGCCCATTGAGTACAACGGACGCTGTGGTTGTCGAAACCCCAGCTAGTTGGGCTACATCCTTAAGCCGTGCTTTCTTCTTCGACATACTGTCTTCCCAGAAATTTGATTAACTGTTTAATCAGGCTTCTCAACAAAAATGGACTTTTGATTAATCCTTTAATCAGCATACAAAACAAGTTTGCGGTTTGTCAAGTAGTCAAAATTTACTCAATTCCTAACCCGGTCAACCACGTTAACTTATTATGACTATCTAAATTTACTTTGGTGACAAGGCTGTGATCGATGTACTGCAGTTCTGGCTCTGGTTTAGTCCCGGTTTCCAGATAGCGAGCCAAAGCCAGAACGGTGGCGAACCCCTGCAGCATGGGATTTTGACTAATCTCTAGCGTCAAGAGGTTACGGGTCAAATAGGTTCCAATTTCCGGTGACAGATCGGGAGCGATAAGCTTGATCGCGTTGGTCAGCCCTTTCGCCTCAATGACCGCGCACAATTCTGCGTGGATCGGTGGTATACAGTAGATCGCTGACAATTCGCCCTGATAGCGCTCCAGCAAGTCATCGATTTGCCGTGTAATTTCCGTCGACGCTGCCGCAAACGGAATTGCCACCACAAAGTGTTCAAACTGCGGATACTCAGCGGCCAAATGCGTGGCGAATCCGCCCAGGCGCAGTTCCGAAATCGGCGTCGCATGAGGGTAAGACTGCCCTGTCATATCGTAAACCAGCACGGCAACCTTTTGCCCGGCTGAAAGAAACTTCCCGAACAGCTCCGCAACTAAGCGACCTTCGGCGCGATAGTCAGCTCCCACGAAACATAAGCGCCGCGAGTGCGGGGCATCGATGTTGAAGGTCACGTAGGGAATCTCACGGGTATCTAGCAGTTGAAACACACGCTCCATGTCAAAACGCTCGTGGTTAACGACGCCCACCGCCTGAGCACCATCATCGATTTCGACTTGCAGCGCCTGTAGGTAATCCTCCGTGCGCGCCGACTCAAGTCGATGATACCTGACCTGATAGCCGAACATCGAAATCCGTTCGGCGGCGCGCGTGATGCCCTCACTTATGCTGTCCCAGAAGAAGGCGTGGCGATTCGCCGAGAACAAACTGATCGTCCGCGTCTCATTGCGGACGAGAATCTGCGCCGCACGATCAGGTTTGTAGTTCACCTGCTGCATATACGCGAGAATCCGTTCCCGCATCTCCGGTGAGACGTACCCGCTGTTGTTGAGCGCACGTTGAACCGTGATGATCGAAACGCCCAAGGCGTCCGCAATTTCGCGCTGAGTCATCCGTTTGGGCTTTGGCATCGCAATCCTTCAAGTCGCCGTTGTCGTTGACAACAAGCATAACCTGATATACGATTATCACACAGATGTGATACACGTGTATCACATCAAAGATCGTGCGGCATTATTCAGCTTGCGGAGCAACTTCGTGGACGTTTCCCGGCAGAGCAGCGGCGTCACCTGGCAGCACAAAGGTCAGACCCTCAAGATTGAGGCATGGGGGCGTGGTATTCTCCGCATCCGGGCAACTCTGAATGCGACTTTTGCGCCCATGTGCGATGCGCTGGTCAGGTCTGAGCCGAGCGCCGCCGACTCAAAGTTGGACGGCCAGGGTGTCTGGATTATCAATGGTGACATCCGCGCCTGTCTCAGTGCCCAAGGCCATCTCCGCTTCTATCGCCGGGACGAACCTGAACCTTTTCTCTCAGAAACCTGGTTCGATACCGATCACGATGAATTGTACGTCCCCAGTCGCGTTTTCTACCCCATAGGCGATCAGGTCTATGAAATCAACGCGACCTTCGAAGCCTACGACGATGAACGTTTCTATGGACTGGGTCAGCACAAGAGCGGCCGCCTCGATCAAAAAGGCATGGTCCTTGACCTGTACCAACGCAACGGCGAAATCACCATCCCGCTGCTTATTTCGTCACGCCGATATGGTTTCCTCTGGAACAACCCGGCGATTGGCCGAGCCGAACTGGCCGTCAATCAAACGCGTTGGTACGCGAAACGTGCCCGCCAACTCGATTACTTTGTCTTTACCGGGGACAGCTATGCCGACATTATGACTCGCTACGCCGAACTCACGGGCTTCGCGCCGCAGCTTCCTCACTGGGCTTCCGGTTTCTGGCAGAGCAAACTGCGCTACTCAAGTCAGGAAGAGCTGCTGAGTGTTGCCCGTGAATATCGCCAGCGCGGGTTGCCCCTCGACGCCATCGTGGTCGACTTTTTTCACTGGAACCACTTTGGCGACTGGGATTGGGATCGTGAACATTGGCCCGATCCCAAAGCGATGGTCGATGAGCTGGAAGCGCAAGGCGTAAAGGTCGTCGTTTCGGTGTGGCCCAATGTGAGTCCCAAGAGCGCCAACTTCGAAGCCATGAATAACGCGGGCTATCTCGTGCGCACGGTCCGTGGCAGTAGCGCCCTTTTCAGATTCGTCGACACGTACGACGACCAGGGAATCGATCTCCACCTCTATGATGCGACGAATCCGGAAGCACAACGCTTCGTCTGGCAGGCGATCAAGCGCCAGCACCTTGATATTGGTATCGAAACCTTCTGGCTAGACGCCTGTGAACCTTCATTGACGCGGCGTGAGTACGATAATCTCCAGTTTCATCGGGGCAATGGTGAGGAGATCGCCAATCTCTATCCTCTGGTGCACACTAAAGCGTTTTATGACGGGTTGACGAGTGAAGGCAGCACCGAGATTCTCAGCTTAAGTCGCTCGGCGTGGGCGGGCAGTCAACGCTACGGCACAGCCGTTTGGTCAGGCGATATTCCGTCCACCTGGGAAAGTTTACGTTTGCAGGTGGTCACAGGATTGAACATGATGTTCAGCGGTATTCCCTGGTGGACTACCGATATTGGCGGTTTCCTGTATGGTGATATTCACAGTGAGGATTTCCGCGAATTGATCGTGCGCTGGTTCCAGTACGGAGTATTTTGTCCCCTATTCCGTTTACATGGAAATCGCAACCCGCACTACAGTCAGGCTAATCTCAGTGCTAGTGGCGACCCAAATGAAGTATGGTCGTTTGGCGAAGAAGCCTATAAGGTGATCAGTGGGCTGTTGTATTTCCGTGAGCGGCTGCGCCCCTACGTCGAACAACAAATGCACGCTGCCAGCGTAAGCGGTCTACCCCCAATGCGCCCATTGTTTTTTGACTATCCGCACGACGAAAATGCCTACCACATCACGGACCAATTCCTGTTTGGAAGCGATATTCTGGTGGCACCAGTTTTGCATATGAGACAACATAAACGCCGCGTCTATCTACCGGTGGGCGAACAATGGCACGATATTTGGTCAACAGATGTCCATGTCGGTGGGCAGTGGGTCGAGGTTAATGCGCCGCTTGACGTAATTCCATTTTTCGTGCGAGAAGACTCTCAGCTCAAAATCACACCAGACTGGTTTGCGCCATTTGAAAGCGAGATCATATAGGATGAAATACCTGTGGTAGATGAAAACTTTATCCACGCGAGCAATGAGGCAGTAGTGCAATCGTAGTATTGAAGTCATTCCGATAGGAACGGCAAAATATCTCTAGAGTTAGTAGAGCGCTGAATATCTTCCGACCCTACAACCGTTCACACCGTTCACGAATCCTCAGTTAAGAAGTGAAGGGTGTATAGGGTGTGAACGGTTTTTCGCTTCCTTATATTGACCATCGCGCATCCGATTCGCCGTTTGACCGAGCAACCGAGCGACCCGTTCGCGCAAGTCATTTGCTTTCATCCACATCAATTGGTTACGTCCGCGGGTCAAGAGTTCGAGCGCTTGCAAGACAGCTTCTTCACGATCACTGAGTGCTTTGCCTTCGCAAATATGCTCATCCATCTCAGCGGTCGTCACAATCGCCTCCAGCAACCTCGAGACACCACACTGCTCCTCGAAGAACGCTGCCAACCGCGGGTCTTCGTCACATAGTCAAGCGCAGTCTGTGTGTTCAGCAGCGTCTCGTGCAGTCGCTGGAGCAATCGCCGCTCTGCCCAACTGTGCGTTTTGCGAAAGTCACTCCCCTCCTCGATGAGGACACGTGCCCGCTGGGCGAGATGACGCACCACTTCCATAAACATGGCCGCAGCACGATTGTTCCAGCGTTTGTCATAACCCAAGTGATGGCGTTCCACGAAGTCGAACACATCCCCTTTTTCGCTGCAGGAATTCCAAAAGTACAAGCCAGTCTGCGGGGAAGACAGTGGTCACCCCGCTCACGGGAACAAAGCTGTCTGAGAGTGTCAGACGGCTTTTTTTCTCTCAACTGAGATTCGAATCCTGTCTTCCTCTAGTGTCCAGAAGTGACAGTTCTTGGCTCTATGACTAACCCTGCAGAAGGCCGCCAGCAACACTCGCGAACTTCACAACGGCATCGGCATAGGGTTTATGCCTTCTGAGCTGCACTTGACCAATTTGGTCGTAATTCTGCTATTCCAAGTTGCCGCCCGAACGCACAAGAAGTTTGAAGGCAATTTCCCGTCCGTGTGTACTCCGGGCGAGGTGCACCCACAATCGCGCTAGGTTTTCCAAGAGGACTGCCGCGTCGAGGCCGCCAGCATCGACGACTTCAAACTCGATAGCTGTTGCCAGTTCGGATGCAATCTGCTTGGCTGTGTTATCACCGGCGATGAGCATCGATGCGGTCTGGTTACCGAACTGGGGGTTCAAGTAATGCTCGGCACCGATCGTGTTGAATGCCTTTACGATATGCGCCCCCGTGATGTCGGCGAGTTCCTGCGTTAACGAAAGGCCAGTCTGTGACAAGCGGTTGTTCATGTCGATGAGCACGCTGTCACCTCACTCCCCGTCAAATCGACTATACTTACCCTTGGAGTACGTCTTTCGCTGTAACCGATTGGAGGCGTCTCTTGACTAATCAGCGCCATCGACTGTATGCGCTTATTCCCGTCTTCGCACTTGTGCTGTCCATGATCGCGTGCGCTCAGGACTGTGAGGGCGTATCGTTCACGGTCAAAGGCTATGTACTTGACTCTTCTCAGCGTCCACTAGCGGGGCATCAATCAATGTGCGTAATCAAGGCTCATTCGAACTCCCACCGTTTGAAGTAACGGCGTTATCCGACGAAACTGGCTACTTCGAGACCGAGAGCGTATACAGTTACGCCTGTACGCCGTTTACGGTTGAGATTTCAAGCCTAGGGTATGTTACTCAAACCTTGCGCTATGCGCCGCCATACGAAGCTTTTGCAGACGAACTGCCGGACGAAATTACCATTCAGCTTCAACCTATCAACGACTAAACGCCAGGCAAACTGATCAGTCTTGACCCCATCCCCTGTGATCAGCCGGGTCCAGGCTTGCGCATCGAGGGAGACGGTCAGCAGATCGAAGTCACCTGCTGATCGCGTCGGGTTTCGCCGTACCATTGTGCGGCGAAATGGGGGCGCACCTGAATTTTTTCTTGCTGTATACGCGTACCAGCTTGCACCTTTGCGATTACACTCGAACAAAGTTAATTCGCTACAACCAGAAAATTGGCAACGCTATGGCTGAACTTACCCGCGTTCAAAAACTACATCTGGACTTAATCCGGTGCATCAGCTTCAACGATTTTGATGGTCAGCTTGTGGGCGATGGATTACTTGCTCATGCTGATCTCTGGGTGAGCGCCATTTCAGCCCACTCCTACCAACCACATCCCGTCTATCGATGGTTTGAAGAATTGTCCGATGACATGTGGTCTGATCTGCCCCCTATAACTAGTCCACTGGGAGTGAGAGTCGAGCCTGTTCCGCAAAGACAGCCGGGTCGCCACCAGTCTGTTTGAGATTCCGGTGCCATTCAGCCGGGACTGGGGCTTGACCAGCGTCGGGTCAGTCGTTATGGTCATTCCGCATATTGTGCTTTTCTTGCTCCTGCAACACCGCTTCAGCGCAGGGCAGACACAGGGGAGCTCAGGGATAGGGTCATGCTGCCAACCGACTATCTAGAACGGGTTTACGCAGGCGTACTGGGAAAAATCATCGGGGTGTATCTCGGTCGCCCCTTCGAGGGCTGGTCGTACGAGGCCATCATGGAAAACCTCGGCGAGATCAACTATTACGTGCACGATAAGCTCAACATGCCGCTGATCGTCACCGACGACGATATTTGTGGCACGTTCACTTTCATCCGCGCGCTGGAGGATTATGGCATCACGCGGGATATCACCCCCGCGCAAATCGGGCACACGTGGCTGAACTACATCATCGAGGAACAGACGATCTTCTGGTGGGGCGGCATGGGCAACTCCACGGAACACACCGCCTATCTGCGCCTGAAAGCGGGCATCGAAGCGCCGCGCAGTGGTTCGATTGCGCTTAACGGCAAGGTCGTCGCGGAACAAATCGGCGCGCAGATTTTCATCGACGGCTGGGGCTTGGTCGCCCCCGGCGACCCTGAACTGGCGGCGGACTTCGCCCGCAAGGCCGGGAGCGTCAGCCACGATGGCGAGGCGATCTACGGCGCGCAGGTGATCGCGGCGATGGAAGCGCAGGCGTTCGTCGAGCGCGACCTCAACAAGCTGATCGATACAGCGGTCGCGCTCATCCCCAAAGACTCGGTCATCGCCTATATGATCAACGATATCCGCGAATGGCACGCCAAAGAACCCGACTGGCGCGCGGCGCGCCAGCAGTTGGCCGAACGCTACGGTTACGACAAGTACGGCGGCAACTGCCACATGGTGCCGAATCACGGGCTAATTCTGTTCTCGCTGCTCTACGGCGACGACGACTTCCAGAAATCGCTGATGATCGTCAACACCTCTGGTTGGGACACCGATTGCAATTCAGGCAATGTCGGCTGTCTGCTCGGCATCAAGAACGGCTTAGCGACCATCGACCAGGGTCCCGACTGGCGCTCGCCCGTCGCGGATCGGCTGTACCTGCCGACCGCCGACGGTGGACGCTCGATCAGCGATGCGGTCGCCGAAACCTACCACCTCGTGAACATGGGCCGCGCCTTGCAGGGACAAGCCCCGCTCCAGCCGAAAGGCGGCGCGCGCTTCCACTTCGACCTGCCCGGTTCGGTGCAGGGCTTTGTCAGCGAAGACTCGGCAGCGGTGCGCGGCATCGTGACGCTGGAAAACGTCGCCGGTTTCAGCGAAAGCGGCTCACGGTCGTTGGCCATTCACTGTCAGGGACTCGCGGCGGGACGCGTGGCGCGCATCGAGACGCCGACCTTCATCCCCTCGCGGGAAATCGCCCGCTCCTTTGAAAAGCGCGGCTACCGTCTACTGGCCTCGCCGACGCTCTACTCGGGGCAGACTGTCCGCGCTCGTGTGGTCGCGGCGGACGCGAACAGCGACACGCTCACGGTCAGCCTGTACGCCAAGCACTTCAACGGCACGGATGACCTTTCAAGCTTGCAGAGTGATCCGCGTGAATTGACGCCCGGCCAATCAGCGGTGCTGACATGGCGGGTGCCGGACACTCACTGCTACCCCATCGCGCAGATCGGTGTGCAGGTAACGGGGAACGGCGGTCAAGCGGGCACAGTCCTCCTCGACTATCTGACATGGGATGGCGCGCCCGACGTCGTGCTGGATCGCCCAGCGGAACGTGAACTCAACCGCACCACAGGGACTCCCGGCCCGATGCTGTGGAAAGCAGCGTGGATCGATGGCTTTGACAGCCGCGAACGCCTTGTCGACCTCGACTACTGGCCGGAATCATACCGCCTCATCCAGAACCGCGGACGCGGCTTGCTTATGCAGGGCACGCGCGAATGGACGGATTATCAAGTCACGGCGCGTTTGACGCCGCATATGTGTCAGACGGGTGGCATCGGCGTGCGCGCGCAGGGCATGACGCGCTACTACGCGCTGCTGCTCGATCAGGAGAAGACGCGCCTTGTCCGCGCGTTTGAAGGCCAAGATAGCGTCCTTGCCGAAATCCCGGGCGGCTGGAAATTCGGGCACACCTACGAGTTGAACCTCAAAGTGCAGGGCAACCGCCTCACCGCATCGATCAATGGTCAGGTGGTACTCACCGCCGCCGACCCGGACGCGGCTTACAGCGGCGGCGGCATCGCGCTCATCTCCGAAGTTGGGCGCATCGGCTGTGAACATGTCGAGGTCCGCCCATTGTCGTGATCCAGGGCATTGGAGGGGTGCGGCAGGGTGCGCCCCTCTGATTTCATGTCGTCATCGATTACCCCGCAAGAACCCCTAGTCTGAGATAGCGCACAATCGGACAGAAGCATTCCGCGATCTTCCCGTCTGGTTGCGGTCATTGTCGGTGTCAGACGGGATTTTTCCACCAGACAGGATATCTGGCGGCATGTCCTTAAAGCGCTCGCCGCTTATTTTCAGGAGAATGTAACGGTTGAGATGAGTAAAGTGTGTGTTGATCCGCGCTTGCAGTGGTCGCAGCTTGGGAATGTGCGCCATAATGCGCAGATGTATACACTCATCTATACCGTAACAACGCCCTTCCGTAAGCTGCTCAGGCGGCCAGTGAAATGAAGTGAGTGAATGGCCGAATACGATGCAGTGGTCGTCGGTTCCGGTCCCAACGGGCTGGCGGCGGCAATCACACTGGCACAAGCGGGTTGCAAAGTTCTGGTGCTGGAAGCCAAGACCACCATTGGCGGTGGCATGCGGACACAAGAACTGACGCTGCCCGGCTTCCAGCATGATGTCTGTTCGAGCGTTCATCCACTCGCCTTATCTTCCCCCTTTTTTAGGAGTCTGCCCCTCCACAAATACGGTTTGGAGTGGGTCTTTCCGCCAGCGGAGCTCGCGCATCCACTGGCTGACGGCAGTTCCGTGCTCATCGAACGGTCGGTTGCGGCGACCGCCGCCCGCCTCGGGCGAGACGCGCAGGTCTATCAGCGACTTATGGATGCGCTCGTGCAGCAGCATGATGCCATCATTCAGGAATTTCTCGCACCGCTGCACCGGCCCCAGCATCCGCTGGTCATGGCGGGTTTTGGCCTGCTGGCGCTCGCCCCGGCTGCCGCCTTTGCCAAATTCGCCTTTCGCACCGAAGCGGTGCGCGGACTGTTCGCCGGTCTGGCGGCACACGCGATCATGCCGCTGGAACAACCGGGCACAGCCGCCTTTGGGTTGATACTTGGGATGCTGGCGCACAGGGTTGGCTGGCCGCTGGCCCGCGGCGGATCAGGGCGCATCGCAGACGCATTGACGGCATATCTCCGCGACTTGGGTGGAGCGATTGTCACAGACAGTGAAGTGAAATCGCTTGAGGATCTCCCTCCGGCCAAAATCCGCCTGTTCGATGTAACGCCCCGCCAGTTCGTGCGGATCATGGGAGAGCGACTGCCCTCCGGCTATCGTCGGCAACTTGAAAATTACCGTTACGGACCCGGCGTATTCAAAATTGATTATGCTTTGAGCGAACCGATTCCGTGGCGGGCATCCGAGTGTAAGCGCGCCGGGACGGTCCACCTCGGTGCGAGTTTGGCCGAAATCCGGCGGAGTGAGCGCGACGCCTTCACGGGGCGGGCGACGGATGTGCCATATACGCTGGTCACACAACCCACACTGTTTGATCCGACACGCGCCCCTCCCGGACAGCATATCGGCTGGGCGTATTGCCATGTCCCCCACAATTCAACGGAGAACATGACCGAGCGGATTGAGAAGCAGATCGAACGGTTTGCGCCGGGATTCCGGGACTGCGTGGTCGCACGGCACACCTATCACGCGGCGGCGCTGGAAGCCTATAATCCAAATTACGTGGGTGGAGATATCAACGGCGGCGTACAAGATTTACGGCAGTTGTTCACTCGCCCGACCGTGCGCCTCGATCCATACTCCACTCCGCTCCCAGGCCTCTATCTGTGCTCCTCCTCAACACCCCCAGGTGGTGGAGTTCATGGGCTCTGCGGATGGTACGCTGCCAAAAGCGCATTGCGTCAAAGCAGGTAATTGGAGAATGCCCTCTCCCTGTCGTATTGGCGTATGTCTACGTCATACCGTCATTCGCGCGTTTGCGCCACTCCTCGTCCGACCGAGCAACGGGGTTAGCCGTTCACGCCAGCCTGATCCGCAATTCATCCTTGACTACTTAGTGCAGCTCCCCCTTCTGATCCCTCCACAGATCCGACTGCGAAGTATTTCGGAGGCGATGCCGTATCACTCCTCAGCCAAGCCATACAAGTTTCTCCGCCTATTAGGTTTTCATGCGGAAATCGTAGGCGTTAGGTAACGGATGTTCCCGGTGCACACGCTGCATGAGCGCATCATCTATCGCTGCGTGTTCGTCCCGGCTGATCCGCTGAAGATGATAGCGATCCCAGAGTTCGGTCAGGATTTCATCACCTTCACGGTAGTCCACAATCTCAAATCCGTCCGTGAAGCGTTGACCAGCGCGTTCTATGTCGCCAGTCACAAGTGCCGCTTCGATTTCGAGCAGTTGGATGCGTCCATGTTTCTGCATGGCTTCCGGAAGGTTATCAAGCAGAGCCAAAAACGATTCAGCGCGACCCGCATCGATCAGAGTGCGCGCAGTCTCGACAAGCAGCGGCAGCAAATCTGGGCGCAACCGCTGCGCTTCGAGATAGTATTCAGAGGCTTGATCCCACTGCTGATCTTGCCGCGCCAGCACGGCGAGATTACGTAACGTCCACAGGGTACGCCGCTGCGCGAGCGAAGCCTCCCACGCGGACCGCGCGCCCGCGCGGTCGCCGATGTGCAGGCGCATGATTCCGAGGTGCAGCCATGCCTCCCAGCCAGCGTCAGAGGATCGGGCAACAGCGGCTTCGAGCAGTTCACGCCATTCAGCCTGAACCAACAGCCCCGCCGTGAGCTCGTCAGTGGCAGGAAACTGCCCGGTCTTGAGCAGTGTCAGCCACGGCAAGGTACGCGAGCTCATGGCTGCTCCGAAATCGAGCGCTGCGCTGGCGAAGGGCGGTTCACCCGCTGCTTGTCTCCGCTCTAGTTCCAAAGCGCCCCATTCGGAGCCGCGCTGGAAGATTTCGGTTGGCGGTTGGTCTTTCCACACTTCGCCGCGGGCGTACTCCGCTTCAAAAGCAGTGTGGGGGGCAATTTGTTCCAATTGACGTTCGACTTCCTGCCGCGCTTGTCCCCAATCCGCGCTATGCACCTGACGCTCATCGGCGTTGATGAGACCATAGCCTTCGAGCCATGACCACTCAGCGCGGGGTGGCATGATGGCGTACTCGAGCTGCGTCGGCGCAAGCCCGGCCTGTATCTCCAGGTAATTGTGGTCAGGACCGTTCAGCCATTCCTGCCAGCGTTTCCCGCCCTGACCTGTGCCCCAGAGGAATAGTTTGCGTCCGTATAAGCGGGCCGTCGAGACCTGCAGCAGCCCCGTGCCCCGGCCATCGAGTGCCGTGATCCACGGACGCTGGCCTTGAGGAATGTGGAAAAAGTAATCGGCGGCGCGCTTAAACCGGGTGGTATAGGTCACATCTTCGTTGTCGACCAGCGGAATCGGCACAGTCTGCATATCGGCGACAGACAACGCATAGCGATAGGCACTGTCCGCTGGGACGAGCACCCGCACATCTTCCGCTTCGGGCACGGCGATGTTCGACCACCAGTAGATAGGCAGCGGATGATCAAACGGATTGACCAGACGCACCCGAACATACAGAACGGGCGAGCCATCGGGCAGATACGCGTCAATCTGGTAGGCCGCCTGCCGGATACGCTCCCATTCGTACAAACGCAGGACCGGCGTTCCGTCCGGCGTAATGAGACGAGCAGCAAACAGCGGCGAACAGGTGAACGGCGTATGCGCGATCACCCCCATGTTCCATTCAACGCCTCCGCTGAACCACGCATTGCGCATCGCCAGATTAGCGGGCTGGAGCATGGGGTTGACGTACAGGAGTTCGCGGCCGCTCGGCTTATGCACCAGTGACCACAACCGCGCGCCCCACTCGAGCAGGAACGTGGCACGCAGATGCTCATTCTCCAGCACAGCGACCCGCTGCGGCGTTGGCTGCCGCTGGCGTGTGTAACCATCCTGCATGGTGTAGGGCAGATAATCGGGAACGTAGCCAGCGGCGCGATCCTGCTCCAAATCGCCCGTCAAAAACGGCTGATGATGCGGACGCTCAAAACTGGGGAGCGGATTTTCGGCTCCGAGCGGCGCAGTGGGGATCGTCCAGTGTTCGAGGCGAAGTTCGCTCACAGTTATTTGACCGATCCTAACGTCATGCCGCTGATCATACGTTCCGAAAGGATGACGAACAGGATGATGGTCGGCACGACCACAATCACTACGCCTGCGAACAATCCCGCCCAGTCGCCCGAATACGTCATCGAGTTCTTGAGCGTGTAGAGGCTGAGAGAGAGCGGACGCAAATCTGGCTCCTGAATGAAGATCAGCGCCAGTTGGAATTCATTCCATAAGCCGATGAAGTTAAAAATGGTCGCGGTGAGCAATCCCGGCGCGGCTAGCGGCAGCATCACGCGGGAAAATACTTGAAAGTCCGTCGCCCCGTCGATCACCGCCGCGTCTTCCAATTCCTGCGGGAGTGTGCTGAAGAACCCGGTCAGGATGTAGACCGTGAAGGGAATCGACAAACTGACGTAGATCAGCACTAAGCCCGGTATTGAGTTGTTCATTCTCAAACCGGCCAGCAGAGCGAAGAGCGGAATGAACAGCAGCGGGTAAGGTATCCCGATCCCGGCGATATAGACCATCGTCAGCAGTCCGCGGCCTTTGAACTCCGCGCGGCTGAGGATATATGCGGCGGGCGCAGACACGACCAGAATCAGAATGACGGAGGCTCCGACCGTGATCAGGCTGTTGGCAAAGGCCAGTCCCACCTGTGAGTTTGACCACACCCGATCATAATTCACGAACTGCGGCTCGGCGGGAATCGCGAAGGGTTCGCGAAAAACCTCCCGGTTGGTTTTTACGGAGGCGAGCACCACCCATGACAGCGCGCAGATCGTGAAGATTGACCACGCCGCAAGGAATAAATAGGAGGGAATCTGCCGCCATTGGATCAACGGCTTGCGGACAGTCCGGCTGGCGGCAGCCGCAGGCTCAAGGCTGAACGAACGCTCCGTCATCGCACTTCCTCCTAATATTGATACGTTTCGCGGCGAGTCACCCGGCGCACGACCAGCACCACGAGGATGACGACCAGCAGCAGCATCACACCGACCGCCGTCGCATACCCCAACCGATAGATCGGCTGGCGCTGCCCGAAACCGAGAATATACAGGTACACCGCGACGGTGTACGAACCGGGATTCGGTTCGAGTCCGGTGAATGAAAATGGAAATTCAAAAACTTTGAGCGCGTGGATACTCCACAGAACCATGCCAATCGAGATCACATCGGAGAGGAGCGGCACGGTGATAAAGCGGAACTGTTGGAAATCGCTCGCGCCATCGAGTTTGGCCGATTCATAGAAATCCGGTGGAATCTTATCGACGCCTGCCAACAACAGCACGACGTAGAAGCCGACCTCGATCCACACGATGGCGATCATCATGGCGATGAAAATCGTATCCGGCCCCAACCATGGGAAGCGCGCCAGATCCGTCAGCCCGACCGCGTCGAAGACCGCGGCGAACAAGCCCGTGCGTGGGGTGTACATGTAACCCCACAGGGTTGTCAGGGCGATCACCGCGATGATATTGGGCAGGAAGATGACGCCACGAAAGAACTTCTTGCCGCGGATACCCGACGAGAGCATCATGGTCATCACGAACGCGAGGCCAAAAATCACGATCCCGCCGACGATCAGAATGCCGACCGTGTTCCCCATACTGCGCCAGAACACGCGGTCATTCAGCAGTTCCTGAAAATTGGCCAGTCCGATGAACTGGGGGGCCGCGCCGAAGCCGCTCCAGTCATACAGGCTGTAGAGGAGTGCCTGAAACGTCGGGATCAGGAAGAAGACCAGATACATCACCGACGCCGGAAGCAGTAACAAAATAATGAAGCGATTCGAGATTTTCATAAATTCAGCCGCTTCGAGTCTAAATAGGCCAAACGGTTATTCAAATCGGTCGTAGGGGCGACCAAACACATCGCCCCTACGACTCACATGTTCATCCTGCCATTGGTGAGTGCCCAACAGCCGCATGCTTATTTATGACTGCGGATGATCCGCCCAGTACTGCGCCGACTGGGTGGCCATGGTCTCGACGAAGTCTTCGGGCGTGATCGCCGCCTGCCACAGACTGACATAGTTCGGATACAGGATCGTGTTCAGGTATTCGCTGTACAGCGACGCTACACCATCCACGTCGCCATAGGTAGACGTAGCCGCCGACGCTGCCGCCAGCGCATCGGCGATGATGGGATTCCACTGAATGTATTTGTTGGTCACGCCAACCAGCGATTCGTCGGTGAACTGCTGCTGAACTGCATCCGTCATGAGGTGACGCAGGAAGGCGAACGCCTCATCCGGATGCGCCGTATCCTTGTTGATCATGAACGCCAGCAGCAGGGCGTACACGTCGGTGGTTGAACCAACGCCACCTTCAATCGCCGGGAAGCTGAAGCCGCCCCACTGGAATTCGGGATCGGTCGCGTTCTGGAGTTCGACGGGCAGCCACGAACCGACCAGTTCCATCGCGGCGGTGCCGAAGGCCAGCGTATTCTGCCCCTGGGGCCAGACGTAGCCGAGCGTTTCCGGCGGGATGCAGCCGTTATCCCACAGGGCGCGGGTGCGCTGCGCTGCGTCCAATACTGCCGGATCGCGCCACATTTCGCCCGTCGGATCGGCAGCGGCCTGCTGGAGCCAACCGGGGCCCTTCGTGCGGGCGAGGAGTTCGGTCAGGTAGAAGGCAGCGTAACCGGGTTCATTGCCTTCGGCGGCGATGGGCGCGTAGCCCGCATCGGTCAGCGTAGTACAGGCGGCGAGGAGTTCGTCCCACGTTTGCGGCACGGCGAGACCGACTTCTTCAAAGACGCGCTTGTCATACCAGAACTGCACAGTGTTGTAGATATAGGGCAGTTGGTAGATTTGATCGTCGAGCGAGAACATTTGCAGTGTGCCGGGGAGGAAGACATCCATCAGCGGTTCTTCGTGGTCTTCGGCGGGCTGCGCCAGATAATCGTTGAGCGGCAGCGCGAAACCTTCCCGCATCAAGCCGCCGGCGATCTGGTCGGCGTCCTGATCCATCAGGTCGATCACCTGATTACCGCCGCTGATGGCCGTGCGCACCAGCGTTTGATTCTGGCGGCCATTCCACACGGCGTCGATGGTGACGTTCGGATTAGCGGCTTCAAAACTGGCGATGGCCGCCTGCAGAACGCGGGCTTGCCCTTCGGTCTCGTTCCACATGGACCAGTAGACGAGCGTCACGGGTTCCTGCGCACTCGCCATACCGAAACCGAGCGCCATCACGAGCACGCTCGCCAACACGGTGATGAGTAAAGCCTTCTTCATGCGATTTCTCTCCTCAATAAAGCAAAACTAATTCTTCCGCACCGCCATGCCCACGACGTGCACACGTGGACGACGATCACAACATTGATTGATCCAGCGAAATAACAAACGACAAATTCGCTGGTTGATCCGGGTCTTGTCCATTCGAGAGCGCGCGGTAGTATGCCAACAGTTGTAGCACGGGTAAGTAGGTGACGGGGCGCGCGCTGCGCGGCAGCGTCACACTGAGCCGGACAACCCGCACAGCACGATCCAGCCCTGTCGGCTCATCACGTACGCCGAGCGCCAGCACCTGAGCGCCGCGTCCGGCCATTTCGTTGAGGACGGCGACTTCTTGCGCATACGCTTCTTCGGACAGCAGCCCGACGACTAAACTGTGGTCATTGACCATCGACATCGGCCCATGCCGGAATTCCAGCACATGGAAGGCTTCGCTGTATGAGAGAGACATTTCCTTCATTTTGAGCATCGCTTCACTGGCGATGCCGCGCAGCGCGCCCGAACCGAGGAAAAAGAAGCGTTCGATACGGCGATCCATGCCTAGCGTGCGCGCAAGGTCGCCGTAGTTGGCGATCAGGGTCTGCGCGCTGTCGCCCAAGTCGGCGAGGGCGGCCAGATCTTCGCGGCCACTCAACAGAGCGGCCATGGCCTGTACGACGATCAGCATACTGGCGAACGAGCGCGTCTGAGCCACACTCTGTTCCTGCGCTTCGGGTATTAGCACGGCGAAGTCAGCGGCGGCAGCCAAGCGGCTCTCCGGGTAGCAGGTCACCACGGCAACGGCGCTGTGGGTCCGTTCACGAAACACACGGACGGCCGACAGCGTTTCAGTCGTTTCACCGGAGCGTGAAACCGCAATGAGCAGCGGATGACCACCGGGAGCGAAGACATAATCGGGCAGCAGCGCGATTTCTGACGCGGGATAAGCACAGGCATTGATGCCGATGAGCTGCTGAAACAACGCGGCACCGACTTGCGCCAGATAATAAGTCGAACCGCAGCCTGTGAAGATCACGCGGTCAAAGGATTGGGAAGCATAAAACGACTGGAAAGCCGCGGCGCGCTGCTGGAATGTCGCCACCGTCTGATTCCAGACAATCGGCTGACTGCTGATTTCGGCAAAACTATAGGCTCCAGCTTCCTTACTCATAAACGACCTTTTTCCATAAAATGAGGGCAACATTTCTTTGATCGTACGGAGATTTGAGTGTAACGTCAACCAATAAAATATCATTTTTGCACAAATGCGCAAGTTTCGCGGTACAAACCGGCGATTTTGTGATTGAATGTGATTATGTGTGATTGATTCAAACGTCTGCCGCGCCCTCGTGCCCGAGGGAAGTCTGAGTTGAGGACACAAGACACTGTATGACGAAACACAGCTTTTCGGGACTCGAACGCCGCGAACAACTGATCCGCTTCACCCGGATGCGCGAACGTGTCACCATCGACGAGGTGTGTACACAGTTCAACATCAGCGCCGCAACCGCCCGCCGCGATCTCCAGTTATTAGAAGAAGCCGGCAAACTTCGGCGTTTCCACGGCGGCGCGGTAGTCGCCAAAAGCGCGCCCCCCGAACCCCCCTTCTCCGAGCGAGCAACCGTTCAAGCCACAGAGAAGCGCCGCATCGGGCAGGCAGCGGCAGCGCTGGTCGATGATGGCGATACCATTCTCCTGAGCAGCGGCACTACCGTATTGGAAGTGGCGCGCAGTTTGCGGGGACACCGCGGCCTGACGGTGGTCACAAACTCCCTGCTGGTGATTAACACGCTGGCGGACGTCCCCGATATCAATCTGATCGCGCTCGGCGGGATTCTGCGCCCGACCGAACAGTCTTTCATCGGACACCTGGCAGAACAATCCCTCCATGATCTACGCGTCAGTAAGGCGATCATCGGGATTCGCGCCATCGATCTGGAAACCGGGCTGACCAACGACTATCTGCCTGAAACTCAAACCGATCGCAAGATCGTGAGCATTGCCCGTGAAGTGATTGTGGTGGCAGACCATACCAAGTGCGGACGGATTTCCAGCGTGTTCGTTGCACCGCTGACGGCGGTCAAGACGTTTGTTACTGATAGCCTCGCGCCGCCCGAATTCTTGTCGGCGCTGCGCGAACGCAGCATCGAGGTCTTTGCAGTCTAGTCAGGTAACCAAAGGATAGTCAAAATGGCCGTTATCAAGCGCGATGAGACGCTTTCGCCCCTCTCGCTGTCCGACTTCAAACCCCAGCCGAAACTGGTCACCCGCGAAACGCAGGTCGCCCGCCCGCGCTTCCCCGTGATCGACGCGCACAACCATTTGTCGCTACCGGGCTTCGGTGGTTGGGACACCCGCCCCGTCGCCGAACTGCTTGATCACCTCGATCAGGCGGATGTGCGGGTGTACGTCGATCTCGACGGTGGTTGGGGCGAAGACATTTTGCACACCCATCTGGATCATTTCAAAGCCGCGGCGCCGGAGCGCTTCCGCATCTTTGGCGGCGTCGACTGGACGAAATGGGCGGAACTCGGCGACCGCTTCCCCGATTGGGCGGCAGGACGACTGCGCCAGCAGGCGGCGCGCGGCGCCCAAGGGCTGAAGATCTGGAAAATGCTCGGCTTGACTGTACGCGATCATCAGAACCAACTGGTCGCCGTAGATGATCCGCGCTTGGATGTAATCTGGGCGACAGCGGGGGAACTCAAGCTGCCGATCACCATTCACATTGCGGATCCGGTCGCGTTCTTTGATCCGGTAGATAACACCAATGAGCGATGGGAAGAACTCCACGATAACGTCGATTGGCAATTTCCCAGTCCGCCCTTTCCGACCTTCCTGACCATCGTGAATGGCCTGGCCGCCGCGGTTGCCCGACACCCGAAGACAACCTGGGTCGGCGCGCATGTGGGCTGCTATGCCGAAAATCTGACGTGGGTGGGCGCGCTGCTGGATCGATGCCCGAACTTCTACGTGGACATCAGCGAACGCATCGGCGAATTGGGTCGCCAACCCTATTCTGCACGACGCTTCTTCCTGAAGTACGCCGACCGGATTCTGTTCGGCACGGATCGTCCGGTAGACGAAAACATATACCCGACGTATTTCCGCTTTCTGGAAACCGATGACGAATACTTCGATTACGGGAATGCGGACATCCCCCGGCAAGGACGCTGGCGCATCTATGGACTGTACCTGCCCGATGACGTCCTGCAAAAAGTGTATTACAAGAACGCCGAACGGGTCATGCTCGGCATCGAGTAAAACGACGCACTGCAGGAACATATCGAGAAAAGGAGCAAGGTACGCGCTGCTCCTTTTCTCGCCTTACGTGAGCAAACCCGCCTGTTGGAACAGTTCGACCGCCGCACCTAATGCCCCCGTGTCGGCGCCGCCTTCGCCCAGCACAATCTCGACATTGCGAAAGTTCCCGCCGGTATTTGCAGCCAGATCTCGGAAAAAGTCACCAACCAGCCTATCGAATTCGGCGCGACACGCGTCCAGCAGAACGGCGCCGGCAGAGGCAGTGCCTCCCGTCAACGCAATACGATGCGGATAGAAGATCACGCTCAGGCTGGCGAGCGTCTGTCCCGTCCACGTCCCCACCTGCGTCATGATGGCGACCGCGGTTGGATCACGCTGCTCGCGCGCCGCCGCGATCACCTCGTGCGCTGGGACCGGATGACCATAACGTTCCTGGGCGAGGCGTTCGATCCCCGGTACACCGATCAACCCTTCGGCTGATCCGCGGATGCCATTGGAGTCGCGCGGCGCTGCCGGGTCAAGGATGATCAAGCCCGTGTTACCGGAATTGCCGCCATCGATGATCAGCGGTTTGCCTTCGACGATCAGCGCTGCGCCGAGTCCTGTCCCCATAGCCAGACACATGAAGCGCTCGATGCCATTGCCACACCCGAAGTAGTATTCTCCGAGCGCATGCGCGGTGAGGTCATTGTTCATCACGACGGGCAGCCCGTAACGAGCTTCCAGCGCACCGCGCACATCGACATTGCGCAGTGCAGGGGTATTCCCGGCGATGATCGGTCGGCGCCGCTCACGGTCAACCTCCCCATGCGCCGAAATCCCGATCCCGACCAGCGACTCACGGTATGGTTCGACCAGCCCATCGGCGGCGGCGAACAAGCGCGTGAAGAAAGGCGCTGGATCTATACCGCGCGCCTCTGTCGGGATTTTGTCTCGTTGGATAATTGTTCCGTCCGGTTGTAACACCGCCAGTTTTGTCGCCGTCCCGCCAATATCGATTCCCAAAGCTGTTTTCATCGGGTTCACGCTTGGGGACGATAGGCGAGGTTGTCGGGATCAAAGCCGCGTTCCACCGCTTGCAGCCAACAGATGCGCTGGAGCGGGGGCAAATACAGCAGTCCGCGCCCCCACTCCGGAAGATCGGAGTCCAGGGTGATCACAGTGCCCCCTACCGGGAGCAGCCTGTTCGCATCGCTCAGGGTAAACAACGCGAGGCCGCGACCGTGCAGGATATTGAAGACGCGGAGTTCCTCAGCCCGCGCACCGTCGGAGAGCAGGCCGATCAACTGCGTAGTGGCCGTCGCGGTGTAGTGCGGGCCATGCAGATATTCGAGCGGATGGTAAGCGGCACTGAACAGCTTCGCCATCTCCGTCATCTTGAGCATGGCTTCGCAGGCTAGACCATAGAGCGCGCCCGACCCCAGAAAGACGAACTGGGTGATCGACAGGTCGCGTCCCAGCCGTTCCACCGTCTCGGCGGACGCCAGAGTCAAGCGTTCCAGACGCTCGGGCATACTGGCCAGTATGCGCCAGTCGCGCCCCGTGAACAGGGCGGCCAACGCCGTGACCGCGAGCAGCATGCTGCTAAAGGAGCGCGTCTGCACGCGGCTTTCTTCCTGCGCCGCGTCGATGGCGACCAGCACATCAGCGGTCTGCGCTAACGGACTTTCGCTGCTGCACGTCACCACGACGATGCTGTGCCCGCCATGATTCCGAAACATTTCCGCCGCGGCCACCGTTTCCCGCGTTGTTCCCGACCGCGAGACGCAGATCAGTAAGGTGGTGCGGTGCGCGCTGACGATCATTTCCGGGAACAGCATGAGTTCGGTGGCAGAGACTGCGCGAGCGGTAATGCCGGTTCCAGCTTGTAGGAGCGCTGCTCCGACCATCCCGGCATAGTAGGTCGAGCCGCAGCCGGTAAATATGATTTCATCAAATGATGTAGTTGACCACAGCCTCTGAAGCTCGTCCGCCCGCTGCTCGAACTGTCGTAATGCTTCGGTCCACAGTTGCGGCTGGCTTTCGATTTCAGCAAGGGTTTTTGATCCTAATCCCACAACTGAAGCTCCTATTCTTATGGAATGATTTGCGAGATTGTAGCATGGAAACCTGCTCTTGGGCTCAAGGTACAGGCTATTGCGAACCAATAGATTTGCGACCGACTGTCGAAGAAAAATTCTTACCTAAAGGAAGCGATCAGGCCGTCTGCCTATCTCATGGGCGCGTGGAGGACGGCAGCGTTAAGTGAGCGCCAATAAAGCAGCGCGCCAACGGCTCCCACGGTTACCAAGCTATACAGCAACCTCAGCAGCGAGCTGTTGATCCAGCGCGGATTGGTTCGCGGCACTCCGGCGTTTTTTGGAGTTAAGGCATCAAGCATGGAATGACAAATGTCATCCACTGGGCATGCAAGTAATTACTTGCTTGCAGGCTACGATTGAGCATAGACTCGCCATGTAAGCAAGTACTTGCACACTATATGAAGGAGCTACCATGACCGATAGTCCGATAGGGGATACCAGACAGCGAATCATTGATGCCGCACTCAGTCTGTTTGGTCAGGTAGGCTACACGCGCGCTAGCACCCGGACCATCGCTGAGCAGGCCGGGGTCAACGAAGTGACCCTCTTTCGGCACTTCGGCAGCAAGAAGAACCTACTGATAGCCTGTGTTCATTCGTTCAATCAAATTGGTTTCTCAAAGAATTTCCAAGATCATCTGACCGGGAACTATCCAGCAGACATTCTGACAATGGCCCGGTTGCAGATTGAGGATACTCAGGCACGGTATGAAATCCTGCGGTTGGTGCTGTGCGAAGCGCAGACCGTCCCCGAACTGCGCGAAGCCATTCTCACCGGGGCGGGCGAGAACCGCAGTCATGTCAGCGCATATTTCCAGCACCAGCTCAACGCTGGTGTGATCCGAGCGGACCTCGACGTTGAAGCGCTAACCTACGCCTTCGATAGTCTGTTTTCGTCGTACATTCTTTTCTCCCGACTGCTCGGATCTGCCGAGCAACCGTCCGATGTACACCTCAGAACCCTCGTCAGCCTCTTCGTCCAGGGAACATTGGCCAACCAGGGAGCGTAGATGATGTTAAAGCTTTTACCAGTTGTTCTCGTGATTGGTCTCAGTATTCATGGACTGATCCATCTGATGGGCTTTGTAGCCTACTGGCCGCTCAAAGACGTGCCTGAACTAGCTTACAAGACGGCCTTTTTAGGTGGGCGGCTGGAGTTCGGCGCGAACGGCACGCGCTTGTTCAGCCTACTGTGGTTACTAGCAGCAATCGGTTTTATCGTCGCTGGTATAGCACTGGTGAGTGAATGGTCGTGGGGTGTGCCAGTGCTGGTGCTCGTTACCCTGCTCTCTCTGGTCATCACAGCGCTGGATTGGGAACCCGCGTTTCGCGGCACGCTCATTAATGGGGTAATTCTCGCCGTGCTGCTGCTGGCGCCGCATTTTGCCAGACTTCTGCCCCAGACCAACTGATAGAACATTGAGAGTATCCCACAATGTGGAAGGTGGAACATGCGTATGTTGATCCGTATCCTGATGATCATTATCTCTGTCATTGTTGTGCTCCTTGTCGGTGGTTGGCTCGGCTTACAGATCAAAGCCTCGGCTTTTCCCACTGTTGCGGTTGGCGCTGCCCCCAGCATGATCCCAATTCCGGAAGGTTTGCCAACCCCGGTTGACCGCTTCGCCCGCGCTGTATTCGGTGACAGTCTGCCCGATGTGCAGTCGGCGATGGTATTAGGGCGGGCGCAGCTGGCGCCAACCGGTCTACCAATGCCGACCCGCTTCCGTTTCTACTATGATGCGGCGCGGAGCAGCCACTACCACGATATCCAGGTCACCTGGTTCAATCTGACCTTTATGCGGATTCATGAGCGCAATCTGGAAGGCCATACCCAGCTTGATCTGGCGGTGATCGGTCAGGTGAACGATCAGCCCAAGACCAACCGTGCGGCTATTCAGGGCTATTGGAGCGAAGTGCTGGCCTGGGTGCCTTCGATTGCGCTCACTGATCCACGCGTGCGCTGGGAAGCAGTGGATGACACGACCGTTCGCCTGTATTTGCCGGGTCTGGACGATGCCGAAGCGTTCACCGTGCGTTTTGCTGCGGATACCGGGTTGATCAGCCAGATCGAGACGATGCGTTACCAAAACGAAGACAACGCCGAGCGCTGGCACTGGTTCAATCGCATCCTCGAATGGGGCAGAGTGGATGGGCTGCGCGTGCCGGTACGCGCGCAAACGCAGTGGCGCGCTGACTCGCCTTGGGCAACCTGGGAGATCGAGCAGATAGCTCTGAACGTAGATGTCGCACCGCGCTTGGCACAGTTTGGTGGGGATGTGTCCGGATAAAAGCTCTTCCGACAAATCACACGCTGTTCAGGAAATCCCGAAGTGCCGCGCCCCCCGCTGCTCGTGTAATTGTTTCAGAGCCAGATAACAGGGTGGGCACTGAACAGGTAGATGAACGCACAGCAGTCCTGCTGCTTGGGCATCAGGCTGCCCCCGTTGCACCTGCAATGCTGCGAACAGCGTGTCAGTGGAGAAAATGTTCATTCAGTCTACTTTGAGAATAGACCCACGTTGGTTTCGTCGCGTGGTTGGGATTTGTTGGGTTGCATCGTGCACCCTTTAGGATTGGCTGGAGATGGCTAGATGAGCAACACTCAGCGCCGCTGGTTAACTCTATTCGCTGCAACGGCGGCTATTCTGATGGTTTTTATCATTCGCACCATTATGGCGCGAACTGGCACGCCACCGCGACTATTCGACATTTTTGACACAGCGATTTCGCTGGCTTCACTCGGAGTGGTCGTTGTTGGTTGGCGCACATTATCTCGTACCAATTGGTTGATCAGTGTTGGGGCGGGTTTGCTCGTGGCCATCCTGCTGCCTTTGGCCACTTTGTATAGCCCTTATCCATTTCTTGAGATCGTGACAGACGTACGCGTGCGCGCCGTGATTAATGGCGTCATGATTGTCGTGACGACACTGGGCGGCCTGGTCATCATGCATTGGGGTGGCCCCATTACCCTACAGTTTGCGTCAATGGGCTGGCGCAGAGCAGTGCGCAGTTTACTGTTTGGAGTGGCCGTTGGTCTTCCATTTGCTATCCTGAACGGTTTCGCCAATGCCTGGACGCAGAACCGCCCGATCACATGGCAGAACCCACTGGCGGCAGCGATCGACGCGATGCATCCGGCTGTGCTTGAAGAAGTTATCTATCGCTTTGCCTTTCTCGGCCTGCTCTGGCTGCTGTTTCGTCGCGATTGGCCCAACCGTCACGCAGTAGTGTTGTCCGGGCTGCTCGCTTTGCTCACACACACCTTTAGTCATTACAGCGAGCTATTCGTCACACAACCTCTGACGGCCTTGGCCATGGGAGCCGTGATGGGATTGATATGGGGCATACCTCCCACCCTGCTCGCAGTTCGGCGCGATCTGGAATCGGCTTTGAGTTTCCATTGGATACAGGACGCAATCCGCTTCTGGTTGGGGTTCTAGGCTGGTAACTGAAATGACAACGCAGCGGATACACTTCTGAAATGTCGCGCTCCGGTCGTGAGATTCCTTGCTCGAATGCGTCAGCCGATAGGGGTTTGCCGCCAAACGATCTCCACGATCAAGTAATCACATGCTCTGGCCCGCAGCAGACGAAGAGAATACGCCTATGAGCATGAGAATGGATAGTTTTCGCACCATATCAGGCGAACGGCGCTGAGATCGGCTGAAAACACAAAGGCGCGGGGTAAATTCTCCCCGCGCCTCGCGAACTAACTGGGCTTGGTTGAACCTTACTTGACCGCCAACCGTTCGATCAGCGCCTGAAGTTCCTCCGCGCCCTGTTCGACGCTGAGTTGCCCAAACGCGACCTGCTGACCGAGCAGTTCCAGCTCGTTCACAAATTCCTGATCGTTCGGCAGATTCGGCCCTTGCGGGATCATCCGATCGGCAATCGCGCCGTAGATGCGATAGACCGCCGCATCCGTCACGGTCGCTTGCTCGGCAATGGCTTCGCGCACGACGGGCGACGACGGGACGCCGCGGTTCGTCTGGAGAATCGCGCCCGCTTCGGGGCTGGTGACGAAGAAGTTGATGAACAGCGCCGCCGCTTCCTTGTTCGCGCTGGCATTGTTAATGCCGAGGTACTGGCTCATCTGGATGACGTAGGAATCTTCGCCGCCCACTGGGAGTGTCGTCACGCCGAGTTCCTCGGTCGTCGCCGCCTGATACGCGGCCACCTGATTGCTCCAAATCAAGCCGATAGCCGCTTCACCCGCCACCAACGCCGAGCTATCCGGTCCGTCTTCGGTGTAGGTGTAGGTGGTTTCCGCATCGGGGATCAAGCCTTCGGCGCGCATATCCGCCCACATCTGGAGCCACGCCTGCGCCGATTCGACGGTCGCGTAGGATTTCCCACCATCGTCCAGTGTCCAGAGCTGCGTCCCCTGCTGGGTGTAGAAGTAGCTGAGGTAGTTCGCCTGATTCATGCTGTTGTCGACGAACGGCGCGACACCTTCGGGCAGCGCGGCCTTGAGCGTGCGGCCGTACTCGACCAGTTCTTCCCAGGTCAGGTTGTCCGCGGGCAGATCCACGCCCGCCGCTTCGATCAGGGTCTTGTTATAGACGAGCACGAGCGTGTTCGTGCCGAGACTGACCGCATACAGGTTGCCATCGACGCCGGTCGCGGGGACGAGCGCGGTCTGGTCAAACTGTTCCGGCGTATTGATCATGAGCTGTTCGCCGAGGTAGCTGTTGAGCGGCTCCAAGTACTGCTGGTAGTCCGGCCAGTTACCGCCAAACTGGATGATATCCGGCGCGTTGTTGCCCGCCAACTGCGTGTCGATGATCTGGAAGTGATCCGCCGTGCCGCCGTTCGGTTCGCCCACGACGGAGATGTCCGGGTACGCCGCTTCGAACAGGTCGATGACCGCTAATGTGCGCGCGGCGCGGTCGTCATTGCCCCACCAGCCCATACGAATCTCAGCCGGGCCGCCCGTATATTCAGGGAGTTCAACGGAACTGGTCTGCGCCCCAGCGGGGACGAGGGAGGCTGTGAGCAGCACCACGAGCAGCATTAGCAGAGAGATTGAGTAACGCTTATTCATTCTTAAAGCTCCAGTCTGTAGATTCTATAATTTGCTCGATAAAAACGACTGTCACCGCTGCGGGTCACTTCATAGGCATGTCTCCCTGAGTTACCCCTTGATCCCGGTCGTAGCGATCCCCTGTACGAAATATTTCTGCAGCGCAAAAAACAGGATAAACGCGGGAATGACGGAGAGCGTGGACATCGCCAGTGCCCCACCCCAGTTGGAGACCGCCCCGGCGTCGCCGACGAAGGTGCGCAGTGCGCGTGAGACGGTGAACGATGCAGGTGTCGTGAGGTACAGCAGTTGGTTGAAGAAATCGTCCCACGTCCACAGGAACGTGAAGAGCGCCGTCGTCACCAGCGCGGGCGTGGCGAGCGGCAGAATGATGCGCAGGTACACGCCGATCTTGCTGCACCCGTCGATGATGGCGGCCTCTTCGATCTCTTTGGGCAGCCCGCGCATGAACTGAACGAGCAAAAAGACGAAGAAAGCGTCCACGGCGAGGAACTTCGGCACGAGGATCGGCAGGTACGAGCCGACCCAACCGAACGAATTGAACATGATGTAGCGCGGTACGAGCGTGACGTGTGCCGGGAGCATCAGCGTGATCAACATGATGGCGAACCAGAAGCCGCGCCCCGAAAATTTCAGCCGGGCGAAAGCGTACGCGGCCATCGAGCACGAGATGACATTGCCGACCACGGCGACGGCGCACATCATGAGCGAATTGGCGAAGAACGTCCCGAAAGTCGTCCCGGCGTAGCCGCGCCACCCGCTGATGTAGTTCTCGAGGGTCAGGGCAACCGGGAACAAACTTGGGTTGCTGAAAATCTGGTTGTTCGGCTTGAACGAACTCATGATCATCCAGACAATCGGGTAAATCATCAGAATTCCGAGACTGATGATGAAGATATGGGTCAGACCGTGGCGCAACAAGCTTCCGGTTTTCATGCTAATCCCCGACGCCATAGTCGACCCAGAGACGCGATGACCGGAAGACGATCCCCGTAAGCACGCCGATGATGAGCAGCAGTACCCAGGCCATCGCCGAGGCATAGCCCATCTCGTGATACGCCCAACCCTGAATGTACATATGCAGCGTGTAGAACAGTGTCGAATTCAGCACGCCGCCCCGCCCGCCGCCGATGACATACGCTTGAGTGAACGCCTGGAATGCGCCGATCATCTGGATGACCAGATTGAAGAGGATGACGGGCGACAGCAGCGGAATCGTCACACGGAAGAACTGCTGCACGCTGTTTGCGCCATCCACGCTCGCCGCGTCGTAGTATTCGGACGGAATTTGCTTGAGCCCGGCGAGGAAAATGATCATCGAGGAGCCGAACTGCCACACCGAGAGCAAAATCAGCGTGCCCAGCGCATAGTCGGGGCTGGTGATCCAACCGGGCAGATCGGTGAAGCCGAGCGCCGCCAGTGCGCCATTGATCAAACCATCACGTTCGAACAGCTTACGCCATAACACCGCCACCGCCAGTGACCCGCCGAGCAGCGTCGGAATGTAGTAGGCAGCGCGGTAAAACGGCACCCAGCGCAGTTTTTGATTCAGCAAGACCGCCACGCCCAGCGCGAAAATCAGCTTGAGCGGCACCGACACGAACACATAGTTGAATGTCACCGAGAGCGACTTCATGTAATACGGGTCGACGCGCATCACCTCACCCGAAGCCGTGGTGAATTCGGTGAGGCCGAACAGCGACCCGAACATCTTCATATAGTTGCCGAGCCCGATAAATTGAGTCGCCGCGGGCTGCGTGAAGTCGTAATCAGTGAAACTGAGTACTAAAGAATAAGCCATCGGGTACACGGTCAGCAGGAAGAAGCCGATGAGCCACGGCGTGAGAAACAGGTAGGCGACAGCATTGCGCCGTACATGTTCAGTTAGCCACGTCGTACTGCGCGCGACGAAGCTGACGTTCGTCGCATCGCGCGGATCGGTTAGAGCGGGTGCGGCACTCGTACGGTTAGTCTCGCGCGCCATGCGCCCTAGCCTTTCCCCGGTGGGCGCACCGGGCCAGTGGACTCGCGGATGATCAACTCCACTTCGGCGGCGGTCACCTGCCGCGGGAGATCCGGTTCGGCGAAACGCTGGAGCAGCAAATGCACGGCATCCCGCCCACTCTGCGCCGCCATACCCGACACCGTCGTCAAACGCGGCATGGTATAGGTGGCAAAGGGAATGTCGTCGAAGCCCGCCACCGACAGGTCGCCGGGGATGGACAGGCCGAGATCACCCGCGGCGCGCATCACCGGGATAGCCAGCATGTCGTTGATCGTCAGCAGCGCTGTGGGGCGATCATCTTGCTGCAGCAGGGTATACGCCGCGGTATACGCATCGTGCATCTGATCACTGCAATGCACTTCAAAGCGGCGGCTGTCCGACAAACCAGCTTCATCCAGCATCTGCCGGTAAGCCGTCAAACGATCCACGCCCTGCCCTTCGCTGGTCACCCCGTAGATGAAGCCGATCTTGCGGTGACCGAGGTCGAACAGGTGCTGCATGAGCGCCCGCGTTCCGCTCGAATAACCATGCATGACGACATCGAACTCGGCGGCGCTGGCGGTGATCTCGACAATCGGCTGCCCGGATTTGCGCAGATAGTCACTGAGCATCGGCAGCATATACTTCACTGCCGCCAGCAGAATGAAGCCCTCAACACGCTGGCGCGTGAGTTCGCGCACCGTGTAGAGTCCCTGACGCTCATCCAGCGGGTTGTGGTACAGGTGGAGGCTGTAACCCGCTTCGCGCAGCGCTTCGGTGATGCCCGTCAGCGTCTGCCAGAAGAACGGATTCTCGATGACCGGGATGATCACGCCGACGATATTGGTGTTCCCTCGGCGCAGGGCCTGCGCCCGCGCATCCGGTTCATAGCCCAAATCGGCGATGGCCTGCATCACGCGCTGGCGAGTCTCATCCGAGATCGCGATCTTCAGGTCATCCTGATCGTTCAACACATAGGAAACCGTTGAACGGGAAACCCCGGCTTTTTCGGCAACATCTTTTTGGGTTGGTCGTCTCATAAAATTCAGTGTATTATCTATTGAATCGTGTCGATTGGCACGTGTGAATTCAGTCTAGCGTCACTTTGGAATGCTGTCAAGTCAGTCACCGCCGTGCGACTGGGACGCAGTCTCCTGCCCGATCTGGCAAAGCTGGCGCTGAGAAGTGACAATCCCTGTCCATGGACAAGGATGAAGACGACCGACGAGGTATGTGTGAAGATCAGCCACTTAAAAACCAACCACAGCGCCAATCCTCTGGGGTTCGCGCTCGATCAGCCAACTTTCTCGTGGATCGTCGAGGATACAACCGATCAAATTCAGACTACCGCTCAGGTGCTGGTCAGTCTCGATCCCAACTTTCAGCACGTGATCTTCGACAGTGGTAAGGTGGAGGGGAGCAGCATCGACAGCTTAGCGTTCCGCCCGCCGCTCACGCTCCAACCGCGGACGCGCTATTTCTGGCAAGTCTACGTGTGGGGCGAGACCGAATCCGCTGAGAGCCCGACCGCGTGGTTCGAAACAGCCAAGCTCGATGAGCCGTGGCGCGCGCAGTGGATCACCCCGGATTGGGACGACACTAATCTGCATCCCCTGCTCTACCGCCAGTTTGATCTGCCTGCTCCGGTCGCCGCTGCGCGCACCTACATCTGCGGGTTGGGCTTGTACCACTGTGAGCTGAACGGGCAGAAGGTCGGCAGCGAGTATCTCACTCCCTACTGCAACGCCTACGACCAGTGGCTTCAGTACCAAACCTTTGACATCACCGATCAACTGCACGTTGGCGCAAACCTGATTTCGGTGATGCTGGGCAACGGCTGGTACAAGGGGCGCTATGGCGCGAATGGCGGCGTCGCCGCCTTCTACGGCGATCGCTTTGCCCTGATCTGCGAATTACGCATCACGCTCGCGAACGGCGAAGAAGTGATCGTCAGCAGCGATTCAATGTGGCAAGCCCAACCATCCCCCGTCATCGCCAGCGATATTTTTGATGGTGAAACGTTTGACGCGCGCATCTCGAAAGCGATCAGCCCCAACCAGAGTGTCGGAGTGCAGCCCATCGCGCTCGATATGAGCCGCCTGCAGGCGCGGCGCTCGCTGCCTGTGCGCATCAACGAAGAGCTGAAACCGCTGGATGTACTCCACACCCCAGCGGGCGAAACTGTGCTCGACATGGGCCAGAATCTGACCGGCTGGCTGCGCTTTCGCACCTGTGCGCCCGCCGGAACACGGATTCATCTGCAATTCGGCGAACTGCTGCAGGATGGCAGCTTCTTCCGCGACAATTTACGGACGGCAAAAGCCGAATATGTCTACATCGCCGATGGCACAGAGGCCACAGTCGAACCCTATTTCACCTTCTTCGGCTTCCGCTACGTGAAAATCACGGGCTGGGGGGGCGAAATCAACCTCGACGACTTCACAGTTTGCGTGGTGTATTCGCAGATGGACTTGATTGGCGAGCTCGAAACATCCAACCCGAAGGTCAACCAGCTCATTCGCAATGCGCTGTGGAGTCAAAAGGGGAACTTCCTCGACATTCCCACCGACTGCCCGCAGCGCGATGAGCGGCTCGGGTGGACGGGCGATCTGCAGGTGTTTGCCGGGACGGCCTGCTTCAACATGGATGCAACCGCATTTCTGAGCAAGTTCGCCTATGACCTCGGCAAAGAGCAGGCCAAGCTCGGCGGCATGGTCCCGCACATTGTGCCGATGGTCAACCTGAACAAAGGCGGTTCGACCGCGTGGGGCGATGTCGCGACGATTCTGCCGTGGACGCTCTACCAGTTTTACGGCGACGTTGCCCTACTGGAGGCGCAGTTTGCGAGCATGTGCGCGTGGGTCGATCACATCCAGCGGATTGACAATGCAACGGGCGGGCGGCGCTTGTGGACAGAAGGCGAGCACTTCGGCGACTGGCTGGCGCTCGACGCCTCCGATCCGGCGTCGCGCAAAGGCGGCACGCCGCACGACTTCATCGCCTCCGCCTTCTACTGCTATTCGGCACGCTTGGTGGCACAAGCCGCAGCCGTGCTCGGTCTGCTCGAAACGGCAGAAACCTACACTTGGCTCTCCATCGAAATCAAAACCGCCATTCAGCGCGAGTTCTTCACGCCGACCGGACGCCTCGCCGTCCCCACCCAGACGGGCTATCTGCTCGCGCTGTACATGGATCTCGTCCCGGACGAGCACCGCGACCGGGTGGAGCGTGATTTCATCGACCGGATGCGGCAGGACAACGTGCACCTGCGCACCGGGTTCGTCGGCACGCCGTACCTATGCCGGGTGCTGTCGAACATTGGCGCAAATGACCTCGCCTACCGGCTGCTGCTCAACGAAGATTCGCCCTCGTGGCTGTACGCGGTCAACCTCGGCGCGACGACCATCTGGGAACGCTGGAACTCGCTCAACCCCGACGGTTCGATTCGCTCACCCAAGCCGAATGCGCTTGACCCCGACGGTTCGAGCCGTTCCGCCAAGATGAATTCGCTCAATCACTACGCCTACGGCTCGATTGTCGAATGGATGTACCGCGACATGTGCGGTCTCAATCCGGCGGCGGCGGGCTTCCGTTCCGCGACGATTGCTCCAAAACCGGATCCAGCGCTGCGCTGGGCGAAAGCCCGCTATCGGTCCGCCGCTGGCCTCTATGCGAGCGGCTGGCACCTTGACGAGTCGGGGCTGATCACCATCAACCTCACCATTCCGTTCAATGTCACGGCGCACGTCGTTCTGCCCAATGCCGAAGGCGGCACAATCCTGCTCAACGATCACCCGCTCACAGCGGGTGACCAGATCGGGCAGAACTGGGAAGTCACGCTCGGCGCGGGGCACTTCACGATCATTTACCCCTTTTTGCCAGCAGACGTGCGCACCAAGACAGTCATATCATCCAGCGGCTCAACATAACGAGTCGCTGGATAGACCAACATCATTTTCTTGTCTAAAGGGGGCTTTCATGGCGGAGAAGAAGCGGTATGCGCTGGTGGGAACGGGTTCACGGGCGGCGATGTATATTGATGCCCTGACGACGACCTATGCGGAGGTCGGCGAGCTGGTCGCCCTGTGCGATGTCAGTCAGGTGCGCATGGCGTGGTACAACACCCAGCTAGAGACTCAGGGTTTGCCACCGCTGCCCACCTACCCCGCCGAACAGTTCGAGCAGATGCTCCGCGACACGCACCCGGATACGGTGATCGTGTGCACCATTGACGCCACACATCACCATTACATCACCCGAGCGCTGGACTTGGGCTGTGATGTGATCACCGAGAAGCCCATGACCACCAACCTCGATGCGCTTAGAGCGATCTACGCGGCCATTGAGCGCACCGGCAAAAGCCTGCGCGTAACGTTCAACTATCGCTATGCCCCGGCGTACACGCGCCTGCGCGAAGTCATCGCCAAAGGCACGGTCGGGCGACCGCTCGCCGTCGATTTCTCGTGGCTGCTCGACACGAGTCATGGCGCGGATTACTTCCGCCGCTGGCATCGCGAAAAGGCAAACAGCGGCGGGTTGCTCGTGCACAAGGCCACGCACCACTTTGATCTAGTGAACTGGTGGATCGATTCGTATCCACAGGACGTGTTCGCGATGGGTGATCTGCTGTTTTATGGGCGTGCCAATGCCGAAGCGCGCGGGGAACACTACCCTTATCACCGCTATACCGGGGTCGAGGCCGCGAAAACCGATCCGTTTGCGCTCTCACTGGACGATACCGCCGTCTTTCGTGGCTTGTACCTCGCCGCCGAAACCGAAACCGGCTACCTCCGGGATCGCAACGTATTCGGCGAACCCATCACCATTGAAGATACGATGAACGTGACCGTGCGCTATCAGAACGGTGTACTCCTGTCCTACTGTCTGATCGCCTACAACCCATGGGAAGGACTGCGGGTTGCTATCACCGGGACGCGCGGACGCGTTGAACTGGACATTGTCGAGAATATCAATCACTTGCAGGGTGATGAAGCCGCCAAAGCCAGTAAAGGCGCGTTCAAGTCGGCCACCATGCGCGTGCATCCCATGTTCGGCGAGAGTTTCGAAGTTGAGGTGGATGCGGGCGAAGGTGGGCACGGCGGCGCTGATCCGGTTATGCTGAAGCATCTGCTGTCCCCCAACCCACCGCCGGACCCATTTCAGCGCGCCGCGTCGCACCTTGACGGCGCGGCGTCGATCCTCGTGGGCATCAGCGCAAACCTCGCTATGGAGCAGGGCAAAATGATCCACATTCCGGATCTATTTCCACTCACGAGGTAACCCGTGTACGACTTTTCGGGAGAAGTGGTAGGGCGCGAAAAGCTTGTACTGGCACAGTGCTCAGTTGCAGAGACAGGTTGAGACCGTAATATCACCCCTGGGGGAAAAGGCCGCCGGGGGGGGCGACTTTCGCGCGCGCGCCGTGTGTACCCGACCGGCGGGGGGGGGGGGGGGGGGGGGGGGCCCGGGTGGGCGCGCCCGGCGCGGGCCCCCCCCCCCCGCCTCCCCCTTCGGGGGGGGGGGGGGCCGGTTGGGTGGTTCGGGGGGGGGGGCCCCCCCCCCCCCCGGGGGCTCCGGGGGGGGGGCCCCGCGGGGGGGCCGGGGGGGCGGGGGCGCCCCGCCCCCCTTCCCCCCTCCCGGCGTGATTATCAGGGGCATGAGGCCATGGACTGATCCTGAAATGGTGACACAAGAATTGTCCGCTAGACTGAATGAAAGAGGGGACAGGAAGATGAAAAGACGACAGCAATACACGTAAGCGTTTCGACGTGAAGTGCTGCGATTGGCAGAAGACACGGAAAAGTAGGCGTAGGGTGAATCCTTCGCTTGGAATAGCAAAACACCCTATCCAGCAGCGCCGTTCTTGAGTCAGGCTACCCTCGACCGAGAAATGGCATGCCGCTCGCCATGAGCGTCACAAAGGGCACATTGACATGGAGGGGCAAACTCGCCATATACACGACCGCTTGCGCGGCATACTCAACATCCATGGTCGGCTCAACGGCTGTTGTCCCATCGGCTTGCAGCACACCCCGTTTCATTTGCTCGGTCATGTCAGTAGCGGCATTGCCAATATCAATCTGTCCACAGTGGATATTGAAGGCTCGGCCATCCAGGGCGGTCGACTTGGTAAGCCCTGTGATCGCGTGTTTCGCCGCCGTATAGGGCGCAGAATGTGGTCGCGGAGTGTGCGCAGAGAGAGAACCGTTGTTGATGATACGCCCACCGCCCGGGGTTTGGTTCTTCATGATTCTGAAAGCGTGCTGGGTACACAAAAACGCCCCCGTCACACACGTATCCAATACCAAGCGCCATTGGTCGTAGCTGAGGTCTTCGAGCGGCACAGCAGGCGCGCCGACCCCCGCATTGTTGAACAGAACGTCCAGTCGTCCGAATCTGTCCATCGCTGCTGTGAACAGTTCCGTGACCGCCGTTGGATCGCTCACATCTGTGGGAACTATCAAGCCGCGAGCCGCTGGTACGTCGGCCTCTTTCAGCGTTTGTTCCAAGGTTTCCAGCCGACGGCCTGCCAGCACAACCGAATATCCAGCTTCCCAGAGCAACAACGCGACGCGCTTGCCAATGCCAGTGCCTGCTCCGGTCACAAGGGCAACCCGGTTTGTTGCGTCCATCAGTCTCTACTCCTTATTGATCAAGCGATTCCTTGAGGATCACGGTCAACTTGGCTCTGTCCGTGTCTGCGTCGCAGTTTGATCTATCTCGGCAGCCGAGACAAGTCCGAATTTTCATCTCCCCGACACAAATCACAGTTCAGCCGATTGCATCTTCCCCGGATGCTCCAGCGCGACCGGCACCACGCGCTCATGAACCACGGGCGGGATCTGGTTCCAGAACTGCTGGCGCTGAAGAGGATGGGTTTCGAGCCCCTCCGTCCCACTTGGCGGTAGCGGTAGAACGTGCTGCGCGGAATACCCAACTCTACCAAGGTACGCGGTTTTGGAATGAAGTTTCGGTCACCCCGCTGCGTGATCCACACGGGGTAATTACTTACTACTTCGGAACACAAAAAGATGTCACCGTCCGTGAAGAAGCAAACCGCGCGCTCTCATTGAGTGAGCAGCGTTTTCGCCAAATGTTTGAGAGCAATACTACAATCAAGCTGGTGATCGATCAGGTAACGGGCAACCTCACTGCTGCACGGTATTATGGTCACACTCGCGGCGCTCGACGCCCTGTGGGGCAGCCCGATCAGCGGTGCCTCGATGAACCCGGCGCGCTCGCTGGGTCCGGCGCTGATTGCGGGGTTATGGATAGATCATTGGATTTACTGGACTACACCCATCCTCGGGACATTGACTTACCATGTGATCCGCGAGCCTCAGAGCGCGATACAGACCAGAAGCAGCAGAAAACCCTAATCGCGCACTGTCTCCCATGAGTCAGGCAGCTCAGTAATCGTCATGGAAGACGCCCGCGAGCCGATCGCGTCGTCTGACTCCTCCGCCGGGTGAAACTTCCAGTTGACCCGGGGAAGTCGAAGCCGTGTTGACAATCGTGCTCCCTGCAGACCTCACTCCGCGCTTGTGTCGGATGCACAGTCACATCGGTGATCTGGTCGCGCCGTGCCTCAAGCTCCTTGCAGGCCCGGTTTGAAGGCTCGCTGACGAGCAATCAACCCGCGTCCGAATTCGAGCACTTCTAAAGATGGCGTGATGGAATCGCTCCGCTGGCACAAGTAGATCGAGTGCAAAAACGAAGCCGCCATCACGCTGCGGGGCCGCTCCTCAAACTGCGGCATGACCTCAGATTTCGCCCATCCGCCACATAAACTGAACTTCCCCTAGCAATTACTTGACAACTGCTGATAGCCACTTAAAATATGCGGTCGATGGTCGATGGTCGATGGTCGATTATCTATAATATCTCTGCGAGATGATGAGTATGAGTTCGGAACCCAAAGACCCATCCAACATTTCGTCTCTGGCCCAAATCCAGAATAAGCCGCTGCGCGACCACGTGCTCGCTATCCTGCACGCCGCCATCGTCAACGGTGAGTTGAAACCCGGGCAGATCCTGATCGAAGCAGACTTGGCTGGTCAGCTAGGCGTTAGCCGAGCACCGCTGCGCGAAGCGATCAATATCCTCAACACCCAGGGCTTAGTCGAAATCGTCCCCTACCATGGAACTACGGTCAAGAAGCTCGCGCGCAAAGACATCGAAGAACTCTACAGTGTGCGCAGCCTGATGGAAGGCTTCGCAATCAAACGGATCATTCTGGGCGAAAACACACACGCCGTGATCGACCAACTGCGCGCGATTTGCGACGCCATGCTCACCGCGGCGGAAGCGGGCGATTTACGGGAAGTCAACCAGATTGACCGCCATTTCCACGACACACTCGTCGCATCGAGCGGCAATGACTTGCTCGTGAACCTGTGGAGTATGGTCGCGCTGCGCGTACGGCAGGTGATGTCGCTGCGTAATCGTAAGAAGGGTGACCTCCTCGCCATCGCCCGGAATCACTACGGCATTGTCGATGTCATCGCGCGCAAAGACGTTGAGGAAGCCGTGAGTCTTATCCACTATCACATCGGGTTGAGCGGCGGCGCGATTGCCGAGGACTGGCAAGAAGACAACAGCTCGTCGCCGACTAACCCCAGCACAAAATAGGAGACAGCACCCGCATGGTTCAATCGACTAAAGCCCTGATCCTTGAAGAGCACCATCAGAATACGTTACTCAAGGCGTCTGCCCCACCCTTGATGGCACAGACAGCACATGACCTGAGCGCGGATGAGCTGTTTGCCCCACTGGACGAGCGTATGATCGCAAGCGCGGTCGAAGCGCTGGAAGCCGGGCAAACGCATTATGTCGATGTGCCCGGTATCGCCCCGCTGCGGGCGGCCCTCGCCGATTACCTGCACACCGCGTTCAGTGCCAACTATGCCCAGAGCAATGTGATCGTTACCGCGGGCATGCAGGAGTCGCGCTTCTTGACCATTCAGATGATCGGCGATGCCTTCGGGCGCGTTGCCGTGCCCACCGTCGCACATCCCGGCATGCGCAAAGCGCTCGGCGTGCGCGCGCTCAATGTCGATTTGATTGCGGTCGATGAACGCGCTCTGCCTACGCTTGACGGTCTTCGTGCGACCTTCACTGCTGGTGCGCGCCTCGCCTACCTCGAATCCCCTGCCCGCCTGACCGGAGCCGCGTACAGCGCCGCTGAAGTAACCGCCATTGCGGAGCTGGCGCGCGCATATGACGCCACCATCATCTGGGATCAGGGCCTCGCGCCATGGACCGCCGCTTACACGTCACTGGCGTCGGTGCAGGAAAACGCGGATCGCACGGTTGTGATCGGCGAGACGTTTCCCGGTATGGGGCTGTCGAGCTGGTTCATCGGCTACATCGCCGCGCCCGAGGCGTTGATCGCGCCGATGCAGTCGCAGAAGCAAATCATGGCGATCTGCACGAGCACGCCGGCCCAGTATGCCGCGCTTGAGGCCAGCAAACTCTACGCGGAAGCGCTGCCCGTCCAGCGTGATCGACTGACCAAACTGCGCGCGACGGTGATCACCGAGATCAGCGCCGCGCACGCCGTCATCCCCGGTGAGGCGGTGAATGTGCTCGCGCTGCGCTTGTCGCCAACTACGAAAGCCTCCACCCTCGCTCGCCTCGCCGCCGCGGGCTACAGCGCGGCTGATGGCGCTGACTTCGGCGCGCCCGATGTGGTACGCCTCACCGTTTCGCCTGAGACCAGTGCCGCGCTGGCGCACAGCCTCCAAGGAGCTTAAGGCATTATGACGACCGCACCAAAACAGGGAACCAATCTGCTCTATGCGCTGATCGCGCAGGCGCGGGGTTACAGCGACACGATCATTATGGGACGTGGCGACCCAGACTTTGACACGCCGCCGCACATCATCGAAGCGGCCAAGCGGGCGATGGTCGAACATCACGCCGATTACGTGCCCCCGGAAGGCATGCCCGCGCTGCGGCAGGCCATCGCCGACCGGGTGAAGCGCGTCAACAACATTGACGTTGATCCCGCCACCGAAGTCGTGGTCACCAATGGTGGGCAGGAAGCGCTTGTGCTCATGGTCCTGACCGCGCTCGGCCCCGGCGACGCGATCATCGTGCCGGAGCCTAACTACAACACCTACGCGGATGCGCTCAAGTTTGCCCGCGCGGAAAAGATCAGCATTCCCAGCACCGCTGATACGAACTTTCGGACGGATCCGGAAGCGGTACGCCGCGCCATCACCGACAAAACACGCGCGCTCCTGCTGGTGTCGCCGAATAACCCCACCGCGACGGTGATTGGGCGCGCGGACTTGGAAGCACTCATCGGCATCGCCCATGAGCGGGATCTGATCATCATCGCGGATGACATTTACGACCTGTTCATCTACGACGATTACCAGCACATCAGCCCGGCCTCGCTGCCCGGCGGTAAAGAACGCACGCTCACGCTCAATGCGCTCTCCAAATCCTTCGCCATGACGGGCTGGCGGCTCGGCTGGATCGTCGGTCCGGCGGATCTCATGGCGCGGGTGCGCGAACTCAAGGCGGCAATGACCGGCGGCACCTCGGTCATTTCCCAGTATGCCGGGCTGGCCGCGCTGACCGGGCCGCAGGAACCCGTCAAAATGATGGCGGACACCTATACGCGCCGCCGCAAGATCGTCATGGACGCGCTCGACGACATGGGCATCAAGTACGGCATGCCGCAGGGTGGACAGTTCGTCTTCGCCGATATCAGCTTCACGGGCATGGACAGCGCGGAACTCGCACAGAAGATCCTCACCGATCAGCATGTGCTCGTGTATCCCGGTTCGGCTTTCGACAAAGAGCGCGGGCAGTACATCCGCATGACCTTCCTGCAGCCGGAGGACAAGCTGCGTGAAGGGCTGGAACGGATGCGCGTAGCCATGAAGAACATCACGGGCTAAGGGCTTGTCGTCAAAGAAGCCGTACTGAATCGAATTTTGCTGTCTCTCCGGTGACGGGCAGTCTACGAGTGTTTGAGGGATAGATGTGGCTTACGACATTGGCAAAACAGAACTGATTAATCTGTATTCGCTGGAAACGCTCAAGCAGTTTTCGACCGATTTTCCTCGCGCTCGGCGCGACTGACGAAGAGGCGGCCATCGTCACCGATGGTCTGATGACCGCGTCGCTGTGGTGGCATCCCGGTCAGGGGCAAGGGCTGGAGAAATTCTTCCGCTTCTACCGCCAGATCAAGAATGGCGGCATCGTCCCGAACGCCCCGATGCAGTGGGTGCGCGAAGGCCCGAGCTATGCCCTGCTCGACGCGGCCAAGGGGTTCGGCTATGTGTCGGCGCACCGGGCGATGGCCCGCGCCATCGAAAAAGCCAAAGTCACGGGAGTCGCGATGGTCGGGGTGCGCCACAGCAACCACTTCGGCATCGCCGGGTATCACGCGTTGCACGCCGCTAAAAACGGCTTAATCGGCTGGTCGTTCACGAATGCGAAAGCCGAAATGGCTCCGTGGGGATCGGCGCAGGTAGTCCTCGGGACGAACCCGTGGGGGATCGCCATTCCGCGCAAAGACACGCACGCCATTGTGCTCGATATGGCGCTGACGATGTCCGGCAAAGGCATGATGCGCTGGTACATGAACGAAGGCAAGCAGATGCCCGACAGTTGGGCGCTCACGCCGGACGGCGCGAAGACCACCGACCCCGCGGCGGCGATGGAGGGTCCCCTGCTGCCCATCGGCGAATATAAAGGCTACGGCTTGAGCCTGATCACCGATGTGCTGGCGGGCGTCATGACCGGATCACTGTTTGGGCTGAAGGTGTTTCAGGATGAGAGCCACCACGATGTCGGTCACGTCATGCTAGCAATCGATCCGGGTGCGTTCATGCCGCGCGAAGAAGTCGATGCGCGGTTGGAACAGCTCATCGCGGAAGTCAAAGGCGCGCCGCCGATTGACCCGGCACGCCCGGTGATCTTGCCCGGCGAAGTGGAATTCAAGCGCATGGCGCAGCGTGAACAGGACGGCGTGCCGCTCTCCCGTGAGACGGTCGAGGGGCTGCGGGGACTGGCCACTGAACTGAAGGTCGCTTTTCCGTTGTGATCAGCGGGGCGCAGTCGGCTGCGCTCCGAAAACTTTATTGTGCTTCACACTGAGGAGTATGAGAGATGGCAGCGCCATTGACGATAGGAACCGTATCCGTGATGCCCGGCGAGATGAAGCGCGGCGGCATCCCCATCGGCAAAGATATGTACGCCCGCGACCGTGAAGTGCCCATCATCGTGTATCGCGGTGTGGAAGATGGCCCGATTCTGTGGTTGAACGGCGCAACGCACGGCGACGAGCCGGAAGGTCCATTTTCGATTTTCAAGGCACTCGCCCAGATCGACCCGCAGAAACTGCGCGGCACAGTCGTCGCCGTCCCGGCCATGAACGTGCAGGCGTTCACCGCCGGCACGCGCGGCGACCCGCTCGACACGTTCTCCTATGACATGAATCGCCTCTACCCGGGCAAGGCGGAAGGCTACACGACTGAACGCATCGCATGGGCGCACTGGCAGGCGATGAAAGATCACTGCGACTTGCAGATCGCGACCCACTCCGGCGGCGAACATTCGTACCTCGCGCACATGATCTTTGCCTCGGACAACCCGGCCAGCCTCGAACTGGCGGCGGCGATGGGTCCGAACTGGACGCTGGTGTTCCGCAGCGGAACCGGCGGCGGTAACCCCAGTTCGCAGATCGGCGCGTTGGGCAAAGGCGGCGTGACCGTCGAACTGGGCGGCAACTGCCGCACGCTGACCAGCGATTTCCACGCCATTGCCGATGATCTGGCAGCGGGCTACCTGAATGTGATGCGGCACTACAAGATGATCGACGGCCCAGCGCAGTACGCCCCGGCGTGGCGGATGGGCTTCCAGATCGCGCTGCTCGCGCCCGCGACAGGCATGTTCGTCGGCAACCCAGAACTACCGTTTGAGACGAACATCCCCGCCGGGACCATCATCGGACAAATCTACGACTTGTACGGCGATGTGATCGGCGAAGTGAAAGCGCCGCGTGACGGCGTGATCTTCGGGCTGCGCTCGCGCCCCTCCGTGCTGGAAGGCCAGTGGTGCTGCTTCTTCGGCGTAATCGAACAGACCGTCGACGACCTGATTTCCAAAAAGTCGTGACTGGGAGGTGACATTGAAACCAGCATCGAATGACGCTCGGATTGACCGGCGGCGCGGCCTGATTTCTGAAGACCTGATGCAGTTTCGCTGGTTGGACGACATCGCGCTCGCGCCCGATGGGTCACGCATCGCCTACACCGTGCGCCACCCGCAGGCGGAGACTAATGGGTACACGACCCATGTGTACCTGCGCGATCTCGCCACGGGGTCGGTGCAGCGCCTAAGCTCCGGCGCGAGCACGGCGTTTGCGCTGGCGTGGAGCCGCGACAGCCAGCAGCTCGCTTACAGCTACAGCGAAGGCGGCGCCAACTCGGTGCGCGTGTGGTCGGAAAGCGGCACGCGCAGCTATCCCATCGACGGGGAGGCGTTCACCGGCACGGACTGGTCGCCAGATGGTCGGCGCCTGGTCGGCGTGCGCTGGACGGCGATCCGCAGTGTGGATGATCGATCCTCCGCGCCCGGCATTCCCCCGCCCACGATCAAGGTGGTGCGCCGTCTGCGCTACAAACAGGATGGCAGCGGTTGGGTGCACGACCGCTTCACGCAGATCTGGACGCTCGAACTCGACACGGGCGACCTCGTCCAGCTCACCCACAGCGAATGCGACTATGCCACGCCTAAATGGAGTCAAGCGGGCGACAAGCTCGCTTTCGTCGGAACATCCCGCGAACAAAATATACCGCTCGGCTACGGGCAAATCTTCATTCTCGACTACCCCGGCGGCACGCCGCGCCTGCTCCTGCCTGACTGGCAGGGATCGGCGCTCAGCCCGGTGTGGGGGGAAGACGACCGCTCCATCGCGTTTGCCGGGCACAACCTGCCGCCGCCCGTCAACCGCCGCAATTTCTGGCAGCCGCACATCGCCGATGTGGCGGCGGGGACAGCGCGCAAGCTCGGCGCTGACCTTGATGAGGAAGTCGGCAATTACGCGGTCGCCGATCAGCGCAAGGGGTTGGCCAACATCACCATGAAGTGGGCTCCCGGCGATGCGTACATCTATTTTCTGCTCACCGAACAGGGCGCGACCAACCTCTTTCGCATCACACCCGCTGGTGAGTACGAGCGGATCGTCGGCGGCAGCAGCGTCACGTTTGAATACAGTCCGGCGGTCGGCGGCACGGTTGCGTATGGGCAGGCGAATCCCGCCAATCCCGGCGAACTCTACCTCTGGCACAACGGCGCGGTCGCAGCAGCTCTCCGATTTCAACCCGTGGCTGCGCGACCACTACCTCTCGCCGCCGGAAGAGTACTGGTACAACGGACTCGACAGCGCTAAAGTTCACGCGTGGCTGGTCAAACCAGTCGACTTTATCGAGGGTGTTCGCTACCCGACGATTGTCTACGTGCACTGCTCCATGTTCTCATGGGACTTCAACCACGAAGTACAGGTGTACGCCAACGCCGGGTTCGTGGTCGCGTATTTCAATCAACGCGGCACCACGGCGGGCTACGGCCAAGCGTGGACCCATGCCAGCGAAGGCGATCAAGGCGGGGCGGACTACGAAGAGATCATGCTCGGCGTGGATGAGCTGGTCAGCCGACCGTACGTGGACGCCAAGCGGCTCGGCGTGACAGGGGGGAGCTGCGGCGGCTTCATGACCAACTGGATCGTCGGCCATACCAACCGCTTCGCCGCCGCGGTAACGCAGCGCTCGATCACCAACCAGATCAGCTTCTTCGGCACGTCGGATATCGGGCCGGAGGGCACCGAAGGCGAAACCGGGACGAATGCCTGGAAAGACCTCGACGCGAGCTGGCGACAGTCGCCAATTGCGTATGCGGCCAATATCAACACGCCGCTGATCATTCTCCATGCGGACGAAGATTACCGCTGTTCGCTCGATCAGGCGGAGCAGTTGTTCGCCGTGCTGCGCTGGATGGGCAAGACAGTCGAAATGGTGGTGTTTGAAGGCGAAAATCATGGTCTGACGCGCGGCGGTCGCCCCGGTAACCGCATCGAACATCAGCGGCGCATCCTCGGCTGGTTTCAGAAGTATCTCGGCGCACATGCTGGAGGGGACACCCCATGACCTTGAAAGTGGGACAGCTAGAAGCCCAACCCGGTGAGCACGTCTTCGGCTATTTGAAGACCGCCGCGTCGCGTTCCGGTCTCAGCCCGGACTTTCCGATCCACCTCTTCGCCGGAGCGGAACCCGGCCCGACGATGCTGGTGCAGGGCGCGATTCACGGTGGGGAGATCATCGGTTCGATTGCCATTCTCAACTTCATTGGCAAGCTCGACCCCAAGACTTTGCGCGGCAATGTGATCGCCGTGCCCGTGGTCAACCGCGTCGGCTTTGAACTCGGCGAACGCGGGTCACGGTTGGACGGCAAAGACATGAGCCGCCTGTTCCCCGGCAAGAAGAACGGCAGCGTGACCGATCAGGCGGCCTATGTGTACTTCGAGGAAGTCATCCGGCAGGCAAACGTGATGGTCGACTTCCACGCGGGCGCGCGCACCGCCTATGAGCGTTACGTGCTGTTCAGCGCGGAAGCCGACCCCAACAATCTGACCGAACTGGAAAAGATGCGGCGCAAGCTGGTGGTCGCCTTCGGGCTGGATCAGGCGGCGTTCTTCCCGCCGGGGACGTTCGGCAATAACTCCGCCAAAGAAGCGATTGATGGCGCGGGGGTCGCGCAGATCACGCTGGAGTTCGGCGGCGGCACAGGCTGGTTCAAGAATGGCGCGGACAATGTGCGCGACGCGGAACGGGGCATCTGGAACATTCTCAAGTCAATGCGCATTATCGATGGCGCATTCGAGGCCGACGGCGACCTGTGCACCGTCTATAACGCGGGCGTGGTCATCTGGAAGCCCGACGTTGACGGGCTGTTCGTGCGGCTGAAGGCGTTCCGCGACGAGCTCAAAGCGGGTGATGTGTATGGTCAGCTCCTTGACCCCTACACGGGTGACGTGTTAGCGGACATGAAAACACCGAAGGACGGCATCGTCATCCCGAGCGGGCAGGAATGGCCGACGGTCGGCGCGACCTCGATTGGCATTCTCGGCACGATTGACCGTGTGGAAGACCGCCGCACCGCCGATCTGTATGTGTACTAGGAGCGCTGATGATGAAGATCGGAACGATTGAAGCTCAACCCGGGTCGAAGGCCTACGGCGCATTCAAGTCCGGCGAAACGCACGGGCGCTTTGACGTGGATATCCCATTGCACCTCGTAGTCGGCGCACAACACGGTCCCATGCTGGTCGTACAGGCAGGCGCGAGCGGTCTGGAGATCGAACCGTCGCTGATTCTGCCGCAGATCGTCAAAGCCATTGATCCCGCGCAATTAGCGGGGACGCTGGTCGTCGTCCCGCTGATGAACACGTCCGGCTTTGAATTTGAGCAGGAAACGAGCGTCTGGGATGAGAAGCATCTCAACCGGGTCGGGCGCGGCAGCCCGACAGGCACGGTCAGCGAGCAGTTGATCGACGCGTACTACCGCGCGGTGATCGCGAAGGCAGACGCGCTCATCGACATCCGCACCGGATCGCAGTGGGGCTACTACCGCTACGCGGGCGTGTATACGACGAGCACAAGCGACACTTCTAAAGCGCTGGCGCTGGCGCTCGGACTGCCGCAGGTCGTGCTTGGACAGCCCGCCGACTCTTCGATGGCGTACGAGGCGGCACAGGACGGCAAAGCGGTCGTCGCCGCGTACATCGGCGGTGGCCCCGGTTTGCGCGACTACCGCGAAGAGGATCTCGGACGCATCGAAAACGCGGTGCTCAATGCCCTGCGTCACCTGAAGATGCTCGGCGGGGCGCTCGCTTATGAATCGGCCTCCGTGCAGGTGATCGCAGCGCACACCTTCATCAAGCCGGACGGCGAACGCGGCTTCACCTTCATGCATACCGCCAAGCGCGGGACACAGGTACAGGCGGGCGAAGAACTCGGCTATGTGCGGCATCCGTTCACGGGCACAGTCGCACAGCGCATCACCGCCCCACGTGCCGGGGTAGTCGTGCACGCGGGCGCGTCGTGGCCGCTGCCGCTGGAAGATCACATTCTTGCCATTCTCGGGGATCTGCAAGCCGAAGTTGCTGTGCCTTAATGAGATTGACTACCTAACTCACGAACAGGAGCACACCACCTCTATGTTGACCCATGACTCACTCAAGCGCGACGTCGCCCGCCGCGTCGAACGCATTCAGGCAATGATGAAAGAGAAAGACCTCGGCGCGCTGATCATCGTCGGTCAGGCGCAGCCGGGCGGCATCGGCGCGATTCGCTATATCACGCACGCGCACATCTGGGGCGGCGCGGCCTACGCCGTGCTCGGCACGGATGATCCGCATCCGTGGCTGCAGGTGTGGAGCTCGTATCAGTCGATGTGGAGCCGCAACGAAACGACCACCCTGCCCGACCGCGTCGAATCGCCAGACAACATCGTCGCGCGCACCACAAACCTCGCGAAAGACTACGCGGGCGCGAATAAGCGCATCGGCATGGTGAACATGAACAAGCTGATGCCCGTTGGGGAGCACGCGAAATTCGTCAAGGCGCTGGAAGGCTACGAACTCGTTGAAGTCTCCGCCGCGTATGACGCCATTCGCCAGATCAAAACGCCGTTCGAACTGGAAGCCATCCAGCAGAACGGAGCGATCCTCGATGCGGCGATGGATGTGTATCGCGAATATGCGCGGGTCGGCGCGCGTTACTGGGATGTGTGCGCGGCGGTCGAAGGCTATATCAAGGCGTTTGGCGGCTTCTGGGGACGCACCAAAGTGTCGACCGACCTGTCACCGTACACCGTGCCCACCCACAAGGATCGGCGCATGGCCGAAGACGACATCATGAACTTTGAGATCGTCTACGAATCGCCGTGGGGCTACTGGCTGGAAATGACGACCGTCTTCTCGTTCAAGCCGCTGCCCAAAGACGTACAAGCCATGTACGACGGCTATCTGCTGGCGGTGGAAAATTCGGCGGCAGCGGCCAAGACGGGCAACACCTTCCGCATGATCTCGGATGCCAACGACAAAACACTGCGCGATCTCGGCTTCCCGGTCGTCGGCAAGCACACGCCGGATTGTCACAGCACCGGGCTGGACGGCAGCGATGGTCCCAGTACAGCCAGCAACCCCGATTTTGTGTTGAAATCGAACATGGTTTTATCCTTCCATCCGGGGACAATTCTGGAGAATGATCGCGGTTTCCTGATTTCAGATAATTTTCTGGTGACGCCGGAAGGGGCGGTGCGGTTGTCGCCGCACAGCGCCAGCCGCTACTACATGCGGTTGGAAGCCTAGTGGGCGTTTGAGTTCGGTAGGTCGGCAGGGGAACACCCAACAGTAAACTTGGCGGTTTCGTAGGTGTTTCCCCGCCTGTTAAGACGTGCAGCCCAACCCGTATAGAGGAGGTGATGCCTATCTCGGGAGCCTAGGATAGCAGAGACGCGGATTTAAGTCAGTATTGTCTTTTAGCCTTGGAGCCAGAAACATGAACGTACAGCCCCGTACACGAATCGTCGCTGTAATCCTCCTACTGGTCATGTCCGTCGTTCTGACTGTGCAGCCTTTGATTGCGCAGGACGACGTCACTGAGTTTGTGTTCGCGCATTCCGGCCCGATCCGCACGATGGATGCGCCCGTTACTTGGTTTGGCTCAACCCATTGGCTGACCAACGGCTTGTACGACTGTCTCATCTGGCGTGCCGCCGATGGGAACGGCTATGTTGGACAGGCCGCGGAGAGCTGGGAAAATATCGATGACCTCACCTGGCGCTTCCATTTGCGCGAAGGCCTGACGTTCCAGAACGGTGAGCCGCTGGATGCCGAAGCCGTCAAGTGGAACCTTGATCGCGTCCGGACGCGTGAAGATTTCCTCGTCTACCCGCAGTGGCAGTTCATCGCCGAGGTGGTGGTGGTCGATCCGGTGACGGTCGATGTCATCACGGTGAGCCCGCATCCCTACTTTGAATACGACGTGAGCTACAACGGCTGCGAACTGCTGCCGCCCGGCTACATGGAAGAAGTCGGCGAAGAAGAATTCGCGCGCACGCCCGTGGGTTCCGGCCCGTATAAGCTGGTGGAATTCACCGAAAGCGACCGCTACGTCTTTGAAGCGTGGGATGGCTACTGGGCTGGCCCGCCCGCCGTCGACCGCGTGATCTATCAGGTCATTCCGGAAGCGTCCGCGCAGGTCGCAGCGCTGCTGGCGGGTCAGGTGGACATGATCCCCGCCGTGCCGGTCTCGGATGTGGGGCTGCTGGAAGGCACTGAGGGAGTTTCGGTCGTCCGCGAAACGTCCAACCGCATTACGAGCTTCTATCTCCGTGTCGAAACGGAAACGGGCGCGGTCGCCACGACCTACCCGGATTTCGTCCCGGCCACCGTTGATAACAACATCCGCCTCGCCATCAGCCATGCGCTCGACCGCGATCTGCTGGCCGAAGTGCAGGGTTCGGCGCACGCCCGGCTGGGCCGCGTGTGCGATTACTATCCGGAAGGCTCCGTAGGCAATATCGACGATCCGGAATTCATCAGCGCGTGGTACAACCCGGATACAACGCGGCAGCTCTTAGCGGATGCCGGTTTCGCCGCGGGTGAAGGCCCCACGATCTATATTGACGCGCCGACCTTCCAGTTCGGCAACGAAAAGGAAGTCGCGGAAGTCGCCGCGGCCATGCTCGAAGAAGTCGGCTTCACGGTCGAACTGAACGTGCTGGATACGTCTGCTTATTCGGAACAGATCACGTCGGGCGGCAACAACCGCGACATGATGCTGACGACGCTCGGCTGCACGCCGTCGTTGGTACCCTCGTTCTATCGCTGTGACTGGGTGCAGGCGAACTACAATGTCTGCGTGGAAGAATGGGATCAGCTCGGTGGCGAAATCCTGACGACGGTCGACCCGGATGCGCGGTTGGCGCTGTGGGAACAGTGGTGGGACACCTACCTGAACTACGCTCAGACGATCTCACTCTATGAAATAGATAGTGTCATCGCCTACAACTCCGCGGAGTTCGAATTCACGCCGCGCAAGGATGGCTGGTTCACATTCCGTGACCTCCGTCCGGCTGGCAGCTAGATCGGCATGAGAGCGGGGCAGCGCCGGAACGTGCGTGCGCTGCCCTGCTCTGCTTTCACCTAGAGGAGATGCGATGCGCGCTCTTGTCATGCGGCGACTGCTGGAAATGGCGGTAACGCTGTTTGTCGTCTCATTGGTCGTGTTCTTCATGGTGCGTCTGAAAGGCGATCCCATTTCGGTGATGGCCCCCCCGACGTTTAATCAGGAGCAGATCGCGGGACTGCGGGCGGCCTGGGGGTTCGACAAACCGCTGGTTGAGCAGTACATCGTGTTTTTGAGTAAGGCGGTGACGGGCGACTTCGGGCAGTCAATTCAAGCACGCCGTCCGGCGATGGAGCTGGTTTTCGAGCGCCTCGGCTACACCTATTTGCTGGCGGCGGCGTCCGCGCTGCTCGGGTTAGTGATCGCCCTGCCCCTCGGCATCTTGTCCGCCGTCCGACGCAACGGCGCCATCGATGTGGTCAGTTCGGCATTAGCCTCGCTCGGCAATGCCATGCCCAATTTCTGGCTAGGCTTGATGTTGATCATCATTTTTTCGGTCAACCTGCGGATTTTGCCTGCCTTTGGCGCGCTGGAGCCAGCGGCGATCATTATGCCCGCGGTGACACTGGCAGTGGGCACGGCGGCGCGCCTGTCGCGGATCACACGTTCGGCCATGCTGGAAGTCCTCAGTCAGGACTACATTCGGACAGCGCAGAGCAAAGGTCTCAGCCAGCAGTTGGTACTGTATCGCCATGCGCTGCGCAATGCGCTCATCCCGATTGTAACGGTGTTCGGGCTGCAGCTCGGTTGGTTACTCGGCGGTTCGGTCGTGGTCGAGAGCGTCTTTTCATGGCCGGGACTTGGGCGCCTGATGATCGAATCGATTAACGTGCGCGACATCACCGTCGTGCAGGCGGGCTTGTTCTGGTTCGCCCTATCCTTTCTTGTGATTAATCTCGTGATCGATGTGTTGTATGTCTACCTCGATCCGCGTATTCACTATAACTAGAGAGCAGAAACTGTGGAAGCCAAGGATGAGCGGGTGATTGTCCCCAAAATCGCTGTGGGTTTCGGCGGCAGACAACGCCGCAGCAGTTTGGGATCGTTCTGGCGATCACTGCGGCGCAACCCGGTCGGGCTGATCGGCTTCATCATCGTGACGATCGTCGTCCTGCTCGCGCTGTTCGGAACGCTGATCGTCCCGCACGATCCCACCGAGAATAATCTGCGCGCGCGCTTCAAAGAACCGGGCTATACCGACGCGATGGGCAGTTACTGGTTGGGTACGGATCAACTGGGTCGCGACATTTACAGCCGCATGATCGTCGGCAGCACGGTCTCCGTGCTGGTCGGCGTGGTGTCGGTCGCCATCGCCGGGACCATCGGCGTACTGGTCGGGCTGGTCGCGGGCTTCTTCGGCGGCTGGATCGACAACGTGCTCATGCGCCTCGCGGATGGTTTTCTGAGCATCCCCTTCATCATCCTCGTCGTAGCGATTTCCGGCGTGCTCAGTCCCGGCCTCGGCACGCTGATGTTGATCCTCGGCCTGACCGGGTGGGTTACCTACGCCCGCGTCATCCGCGCCGAGGTGTTGAAGGCGCGCGAGATGGAATACGTCGTCGCCGCCTATGCGATTGGTCAGCGCCGCGTATGGGTGATGTTGAACCACATTCTGCCCAACGTCGTTTCGACCGCGATCGTGCTCGCAGCCTCGCAGGTCGGCGTGACCATTCTGGCGGAGTCTTCGCTCAGTTTTCTTGGGCTCGGCGTCAAGTCGCCGACCGTGACGTGGGGGTTGATGCTCGCGGATGGGCGCCAGTACATCAACAGCGCGTGGTGGATGACCACTTTTCCGGGGATCGCGATCACGATCACGGTGTTGGGCGTGGTTTTCCTCGGCGACTGGCTGCGGGATGTGCTCGATCCACGCATGCGTGGGCGGTGAATCGTTCGGTGGTGAAACAGCCTTTTAGGTCAAAAATCCGATTGGCGCTATCAGCATGACGGGCTGCACAACCAGCGCGATCAAAGATCATGTAGTTCGAGGAACTCAAGCGCTCCCGGTCGCTACAGCGTTGGCAGCGTGCCGAGCGCAATAGGCGCGCTGGTAGGAGCCGAACTGCCGCCCAGCGGTTCGACCGAAATCGCCACCGCCTGATAATTCTGCAGCGGTTGATCGACCGAAAACCGCAAAGCGCCATCTCCCAGCGCGTCGACCGCGAACACGCCCGCGCTGACCGGCTGACCATCGGCGATCAACCAGAGTTGGAAGGTCTGCTCGGTATTCAGGGACGGCAGAGCCAGCCCGGTCAGCACCGCTGATTGCGACCCAGTATTCCACAACAAGGTCGCCAGTGCCTGATCGGAGTTGGCCTCCGTGCTGATGAGCGCGGTGCGCTGCAGGTCCGTGGCGCTCGCCAGCGCAATCGCCTGATCACGCTGCTCCCGCAGGGCCGTCAACTGATTTTGCAGGCCGCTCCATTGACTCAGCCAATACACGTTGCTGATGATGAGCAGCAGAGCGGCAGCCGCTAACGCCCACCCCAGTAACCGCCGCGGGAACACGCGCGCTGCTGGCGCGGGCGTTGGTCTACGCGCTGTGGCGGCGCTGACCGGGGCAGCAGTCTGCGCCCGCACCTGCGCCATTAAACGGGCATGCAGTTCCGGGGGCGGCATGACTGGTTCGATGCGCTCGTAAAAACCCGCGGTGGCCGCGGCATACTCTGCTATCTCGGCGCGCGCTTCGGGGCATTGATCGAGCAGCAAGCGCACGCGCGCCACCTCATCCGCGTCGGCGGCTCCCGCCACGTAAGCGGGCAGCAGCGCGCGCAGTTCTTCACAGGCGGAGGAACTCGGCTCAGGCTTGGGTTGTCTCTCGTTCATGCTCACACACGACTGCCTTTTGCTTCGGTGAACCACGAAACTGCCATGTTCTTGCGTTAACGCATCTCCCGCAGCCATATTCCACGCAGCATTTGTAATCCACCGCGAATGCGACTTTTGATCGTCCCAAGGGGCTGACGTAAATGCGCGGCAATCTCCTGATGGGTCATGCCTTTGAAAAAAGCCAGCTCAATCGCTTCAATTTGTTCCGGTGGCAGCCGCGCGATCAACGATTTCATCAGTTCAGCATCCAGCGCGTCGTGGTTGTGACCCGGCTGCCCGGCCAATTGAATCATCTCATCCAGTTCGACAGCCGAGGCTGCGACCTGATGCACTTCGCGGCGCAGAATGTCGATGGCCGTGTAGCGCGCGATGGTGAATATCCACGTGCTGAGCTTGCCGCGTTCCGCATCCCATTTGTGCGCGCTGTTCCAGATTTTGAGAAACGTATCCTGCGTCGCTTCTTCTGCCAGGGTTCGATCTTGCAGCACGTGGAGGGTGATCCCAAACACCTGACTGCCGTGCTGCGTGTAAAGCTCCGAGAGCGCCGTTTCGTCCCGACGGAGGATACGGTTGATGAGTCGAAGATCGGCAATGGCTGTTTCCGTCATGACCCCTTTTCCAACCGCAAGCGGAGCATCCCCATGGTACACAGGCGCTGGTTTCCGCGACGTTTCAGCGCTGTAGGTGAAGTCTAGCACAACCTGTGGTCGGCGCAAACGTGGGGTCTGCGAAGCTTTGGAAGCGCTCATCAACGACCTTTCTTCTCGACTCGCCGAGGGCGCGCTCGCGTCACACGCGCCCTTATCAACCAGGGGATGTGGTTTAGGGTATTCAGGTGAGGGGCGGGGGCGCGACCGAAGCGGCGCGGTGGTCATGGATGCGCGCGGCGATAGCCGTTAAGCCGATACTCAGGAGGAACAGTGAGAGCAGCGGCGCGACCACGAGAAACATATTGACCGGGTCAACGGTCGGCGTGATGATCGCCGCCGCGACCATCGACCCCACCACGGCGATGCGCCAATTCCGCAGCAGCATCCGCGGGCGCACAAATCCCAACAGCGCGACGATGAAGAACACCAGCGGCGTTTCGAAGGCGGCGCCCATCCAGAACAACAACGTCGTCACGAACCCCAGATACAGATCCGCCGTCCATTCGGGTTGAAACAGCCGCGGCTGAAAACCGGAGAGAAAGCCGATGGCGGGCGGGATGAGGACAAACCATGTGAACAGCATACCGACCAGAAATAGCAGCGTAATCGGCGGAATTGAGACCAGGACCAGACGCTTTTCACGGTTCGTCAAACCGGGCAGCACAAACATCAGCAGATGGTAGGTGATCATCGGGATCGACAGGATACCACCGAGCATGAGCGCGACCCGGAAATAGGCGGTGATGCCGCTGGTCGGCCCCAGCACAATGAATTCCCGACCATACGGCTGCTGCAGGTAGAGCATCACCGTTTCCGCTGCCAGAAAGCCGATCACGGTGCCGATGACCAGTGAAATCAGCACGGCGAATATGCGATTACGCAGTTCCACCAGATGTTCCATAATGCTCATTTCAACCGGTGCTGGAGCGCTGCGGCGCATGGGAATGTTCATGATGCGGCTCTCTCCTCCACTTCAGGCACGTCCACCACCTCGGCGGCTGGAGCGGCGTCCCGGCGCGCGGGCGGCGTCGCGTACAGGTTACGCAGCGCGCGATCCATATCGCGAGTCAGGGTTTGCCGGGTTGGGATCTCCTTGGGCACCGTAATGCCCGTGCCGGACGCATCCAGTTCGTGCTGGAGCGTCTTGGCGGTCTCGCGCCACAACTGCTGTAACTTCCCCGCATATTGCCCGAGCGTGAATGCCCAGCGGATCATCCGCTCCGGCCCGACGATCACGAGCATCACGAGGATGATCGCCATCAGTTCGCCTAGCCCAATCCCGAAAATCTCCATCGTTGGCCGCTCCGGCTACACTGCGCGGTCGTCAGAGCGGGTTTCCGCCTGGGGCGACTGCACCGCTTCCAAACCCTTGCGGAAGTTGGCGACAGCGTGTCCCAGCTCGCCGCCAATCCGCGAAACGCGCCCAACACCAAACAGCAGCAGCACAATGACGAGGATGATCAGAAGTTCTGTTGGCCCTAAGGACATGAGGTTGCCTTTCTATGCATCACACTTCGGAAGTTGCGCGGACTCTCGCTGGAGTTCAGCCGAGAGTCCGCATGTAATCGGCTTGTTGTTCCGCCTTACATACCCGGCAGGTTCGCTGCGCCCTCACCGACGGTAACGGTATCGGCGCGCACCCAACCGCCGCTGCTCAGATGCCACCACTGCATGCCGGCGTCATCCATCCGCTGACCGTCGATGGCGGCGCTCGTGTTTGCGCTCAGCACACCGTCAATCGCCGCCGAAGTGTTCGGCTCACGGCGAATGTTGACGTTGCCCGCGCCCGCGGTCACCATGACGGCACTGCCCATCATCTCCGGCGTTGCGGCGGGCGTCATTTCCATCGCCGCGTACGGCGTCGTTGACATGTAACCGAGGCTGGCGGCTTCCGCGCGGATCGCGGCGACATCCGCCTCGGTAGGCGGCGCGACCGGGCCGATAAAGCCATCGCCCGAGCCATCGAGGAAGGGCTGGAGCACCGGCACCGCATCCGACACGTTGTTGAAATCGAATTTCTCATACGAGAGGTTGTTCGGCAGACGGCGACCGATCTGGCGGACCAGTGCGCGATGTTCGGCCTCCACTGCCGCAATCTGCGCGGCGGTCACGGCGAACGCGGGCTGTCCCAGATTGGTGAAGATGCGCGCGGCGGCGAGGTACGCCGCCGTGAAGGCCGTTTCCGCCACTTCGGTGATCTGTGAAAACAGGTCGACATCACTGAACAGCGTTTCCGGCACATAGAATTCCTGCACTACGGGCTGCGCGCCGAGCGACAGCAGCAGATCGTAGTGTTCCCGTTCCGCTAGAAACGCCGTTTTGAGATAGTTGACCTGCACCTCGGCGAGATCAAGATCGCCGTTGTTCGCCGCATTGATCGCCGCCAGATAGTGCGTCGACGCGAAGAGCTCGGCAGTCGCCGCCAGGTTGATCACCGTTTGCAGGTCGTCATCTGTGCCCGTCATATCCTGGGCAAACGCGCGGCTAAAACCGAACAGCGCATTGAAACTAACAGCTGAAGCCCCCGCGATCAGGGTTGTGTTCTTGAGAAAGCCGCGTCGCGAAATTCCTTGTCCCATCGTCATTACTCCTCGTGATTGTGACTGCCGTTCACCGGAACGGCAGGTGCATTCAGCAGAAAAATACCTGTTGGAACGGCGTTACATCGCGGCGTACGGCATCGTCGCTTCGTAACCCAGTGCCTCGGCCTCAGCGCGAATCGCAGCCACTTCATCGTCGCTGGGCGGAGCCACCGGGCCGATGAAGCCATCGCCTGAGCCATCGAGGAACGGTTGGAGCACCGGCACCGCATCCGAGACGTTGCGGAACTGGAACTGGGCATACGAGATGTTATTCGGCAGCATCTGCCCGATCTGACGGATCAGCGCGCGGTGTTCGGCTTCTACCCCGGCGATCTGCGCGGTGGTGACGGCAAACGCCGTCTCGCCCGCTTCCGCGAAAATCCGCGTCGCGGCCAGGTACGCGGAGACGAACGTGGTCTCGGCGACTTCCGTGATCTGCGCGAACAGCGCCTTGTCGCTGAACAGCATTTCCGGCACGTAGAATTCCTGCACGACCGGCTGCGCGCCGAGCGACAGCAGCAGATCAAGGTGATCGCGTTCGGCGATAAAGGCCGCTTTCATATAATTGAGCTGGACTTCGTCGAGATTCAGGTCGCCGTTGATCGCGGCCAGATAATGCGTCGACGCGAACAATTCGGCGGTGGCGGCGAGATTGATGATCGTCTGTACATCGTCATTCTGCCCCGTCATGTCTTGAGCGAACGCGCGGCTGATGCCGAACAATCCGCTGATTCCCAGAGCGGAAGCGCCCGTGAGTACCGTTGCCCCTTGCAGGAACGAACGTCGTGTCCATGAAGCCATGTGCTTTTGCCCTCTCTTGTTGTCGATACCCGTTTCATCGGCTGGACTGCCTGAACTGTGTGCGCGCGCCGGTTCAGACACTTCCCGGGAAGGCTGACTTGCTCAACCTCTGTGCTGTTGTTCAGCCGTATGACAGATAGTTCGTGGGGTGGTTGGAGTCTGGATGAAAACTGGTTCGACAAATCGGCGGAACCGCCGATTCTCTTATGTTTAGCTCATCTGGCGCTGGTCTGGGGCGGAAAATTCAGCCCAGCAAAGACGGTTAGCTGCGTAGTGTTCTCAGCCGAGGTAAGCCGATGAAGCGCAGCCTGTCCCGGAATAGTTACCAGCTCAGAAAAGCTTTACCGGTTCCGGTTTGGATTTACCGCAACTTCAGGGCGTCGCAAGCACGCTTAGCGACCCCGAAACGCTTGTCACAGCAATAAGCTTGACTAGGTGCTCTGGCTCGCGTACAGTCTGCTCATCGTCGAACAGCCCACATCCACCAGCTACAGCAGAATGGTCGATTGTGAAATAATATACAAAGTTGACAGTATGATTGTAGATTGTATACAATCTGCTGTATATAGATTTGGGCGATAAAATGCTGTGCATCGTCCTCTTTTTTCTGAGCAAAAGATTGCAGCTATGACGGTTTTCTCCCAAATCCGTGCGGTCAGCCTGCGAGAACAAGTGGCAGAACAAATTCGCACTGCCATCATCGAAGGTCGACTCCGCGCCAATGACCACATCATCGAAGCGTCACTGACCGAACAGCTCGGAGTGAGCCGTACCCCGGTTCGCGAAGCGCTTATTCTTCTGGAACGTGAAGCGCTCGTCGTTTCACTGCCTAACCGTGGTTGTTTCGTCCGTGCCTTTACCGTCGACGACGTGCGCGCGCTGTTTTCTATGCGCGTCACGCTCGAAAACTTTGCCGGCGAGCTGATCATCGACCGCTTGAACAGTGCCGACTACGAGCGGCTGCACATGCTCATGGAACAGCAGCAGTTCTACATTCAGCAGGCCGACTTCAAGCAGGTGCGCAGCACCGATATGGCCTTTCACCAGTACCTGATTAATCGCAGTGAACACCCCCTGCTCATGCGCAACTGGCAGGAAATCGTCGCGCAGGTCGCCGCGGTGCTGTATGTCCGCGCCGAGGGGCACCCCAATTACGACGAAATGCAGGCTATCAACGACCACCGCCGCATTCTCGAAGCGTACCAAGCGCACGATCTGGAACGGCTCAAGGCCGAAAATCGGCGCATCAACCTGCGCGTGCAGGAAGAATGCGCCCGCGCGATTGAAAACATCCCGGCAGCGGAGGGCAAAATCAAGCGTTAGCGATCCTTCCGCAAAAAATACCTGTGGCTTCAACGTCCCTCACGGGAGCAGGCTCGCGTGGGGGATGTTTGGAAGTAACGAATCTTTTTTGGTTTAAGGAGTCTTTCCATGCTCAAGAAGCTTTTGAAGGGTAGTTTGGTTCTCGTCGTAGTCGCCATGATCGGCGCGCTGGCTGTGACCGGCGTCGTCGCGCAGGACACTACCACCATTTGCTTTGGGTTTCAGGACCTCGAAACTGAATTCTGGGTTGCGGGTCACCGCGCCATCACCGATACACTCCGCAATGAAGGCGTGGAAGTCCTCGAATACAACGCCAACGAAGACCCCAACCGCCAGCTTGAACAAATCCGTGACTGCATCTCGCAGGGCGTCGATGGCATCATCATCATCCCGCAGGATGGCGACAGTGCTGTGACCATCGTCAATGAAGCGCAGGCCGCCGACATTCCGATTGCGGTCTTCAACCGCCCGCCGAACGATCAGTCGCGTGGGATCGTCGTGGTCGCCGACAATGTCAGCGCCACCGAACAGGCTGTCGAGTTCATCGCCCAGAAGGCGCTGCGTCAGTTCGAAGTGACCGGTGAACCGATCACCCCGCTGATCCTCGTGGGCGCGCTGCAGGACACGAACGCCATTGGTCGTCGTGACGGTTTCTTCAATGTGATCACCCGCTACAACGAACGCTACCCCGGCATGTTCAACACCCCCATCGAAGTTGCGACGGAATGGGATGCCGCCACGGCGCTGGCGAACCTGGAAGCCGCGATCACCGCGAACCCCGGCGTCGACTTCATCTTCACGTCGTCGGACTTCCTCTTCCCGACGATCCGCTCCGTTCTGGAGCCGCGCGGCATGTGGCAGCCGGCTGGTACGACCGGTCACGTTCTGCTCGCCGGCCTCGACGGTGATGCGACGGCGTGCAGCCTGATCGACTCCGGCTACGTCGACGCGACGGGTGTGCAAGACCTGTTCCTCGAAGCGGAGCTCACCCTCGACGCGATCCGTGGCGCCATTGCGGACGGCGACTCCCAGCCGAACGCCGTGCTGCTCGACCCCGGTTTCGCTCTGACGGCGGGTAACATCCGTTGGCAGCGCAGCGACATGTGGGGCTGCGTGCTCTATGACGAAGGTTTCCTGAACCAGTAATTCGACTGTTGCACGGGGCAGACTGACACTGGGTCTGCCCCGCCCACTGTCGGCTTACGCAAACACAAGCGCAGAAGGACTGAGCAAGTGGCTACACTCCGTGAACCGAGCACACCGGGGCTCACGCGCCCCCAAGCACAATCAGCGCGCGCCAATACCTCCCTCAACGTATTGATCCGCCGCTTCTTGCTTTCGAACTATTTTGTCCTCTACTTAACGGTCATCTTCTTTGTGGTTGCTGCAATTTTCTTTCCATCGCTCCGCACGCCGGGGAACATTTCGAACCAGCTTCAGAATATGTTTCCGCTGCTGGCCGTCGCCATCGGTCAGACCTTCGTGCTGATCCTCGGCGGCATTGATCTCTCGGTCGGCGCGACGATGGGTTTGACCAGCGTGATCGGCGCGGTGCTCATGGCGCAGACGCTCGATCCGGCATTCTTCGACAAAAGTCCGCTGTGGGGCACGCTCATGCGCCCCGAAGGCGGCATCTTGGCGGGCAGTGATCTCGCGGTCCCGCTCGGCGTGCTCGCCATGCTGATCATCGGGACGGCGATTGGCTGGCTCAACGGTTTTGCCATCACCCGGTTTAATCTCGCGCCCTTCATGGTCACGCTCGTAACCTCCACGTTTTTCAGCGCGTTCGCCCTCTGGCTGACCCAGTCGCGCAACATCTCAGGTCTGCCGGACGCCTTCGTCAATCTCGGCAAAGGCGACCTCATCTCCATTTACTTCGGCGCGAAGCTCACTTCGGATATTGCACGGCGAGACATCTTGCCGTTTATCACCTACCCATTCGTGATCGCGGTCGGTCTGGCGATCTTTGCGCAGTTCATCCTCTCGCGCACGGTCTTCGGGCGGCGCATGTTCTCGATTGGCACGAATCGCCGCGCATCGGAAATCTCCGGCGTGCCCAATCGCGGCGTCATCACCCGCGTGTACATGTTCAGCGGATTCTGCGCGGCCGTCGCGTCGATTTTGTACTCCGGTCGGTTGGCGATTGGTCAGCCCTCGCTCGGCGGTGGCAACCTCCTGCTCGACATCATTGGCGCGGCCGTCATCGGCGGCACGAGTCTGTTCGGCGGCAAGGGGTCGGTGCGCGGCACGTTCTTCGGCGTCGCATTCTTCGTGCTGCTGCTCAACATCCTGAATGCCATGCAGCTTTCCCCCTTCGTCATCGATGCCGTGAAAGGCTTGTTCATCCTGATCGCCGCGCTGCTCGACATTACACGCACACGGCTTCTCAACCGGGAGGCGCGCGCATGACCCCCCTGCTCGAAATTCACGACCTCTCCAAAGCCTTCTTCGGCATTGCCGCCGTGAAGAACGTCACGCTCAGCCTGAATGCGGGCGAAACGCTCGGCCTCATCGGACAGAACGGCGCGGGCAAATCCACGCTCATGAATCTCATCGGCGGTGTGGTGCATCCGGACAGCGGCACGATGCAGTTCAAAGGTACGCCCTACGCGCCCCATCGTCCCAGTGACGCGCAGGCCGCGGGCATCGCTTTCATTCATCAGGAACTAAATCTTTTCACCAACCTGTCCATCGCGGAGAACATCTTCATCAGCCAGTTCCCGCGGACGGGTTTCCTCCGCTCGATTGATCGCGGTGCGATCCGCCGGAAGACGACTGAACTGCTGACGGCGGTTGGTTTGGATCTCGACCCCGATATTCAGGTTGATCGGATTTCCCCCGGGGAGCGCCAGCTGGTCGAAATCGCCAAGGCGCTGTATCAGGATGCGGAGCTAATCATCCTCGATGAGCCCACCACCTCGCTCACGGCCCGTGAAACCGAGCGTCTGTTCAGCATCATGGACCAACTGCGTGCAAGTGGCAAAGCGCTGATCTACATCTCGCACATTCTGCACGACGTGCGCCGCCTGTCTGATCACATCGCCGTCATGCGCGATGGCGCGCTCGTCGCCCACGACCCCGCGGAGAGCTTCACGGTCAACCGCATGATCGCGCTCATGGTGGGGCGCAGCATCGAACAACTCTACCCGCCGCGCACCAGCACCCCAACTGCCGACGTCGCGCTGAGCGTCAAAAACGTCACGACGGCGGGCATCGTCGAAAGCATCTCCTTCGACCTGCACAAAGGCGAAGTTCTCGGTTTATTTGGATTGATGGGTTCCGGACGCACTGAACTCGCCCGCATGATCTTCGGCGTCGACGCCTACGACTCCGGCGAAATTCGCGTCGAAGGCGAACTGCTCAAAAAGCCATCGCCGCGGGCCAGCATCCGCAGCAAAATCGCCTTCGTGACTGAGAATCGCCGCGAAGAAGGTCTGCTGATGGGGATCGACATCGCCAACAATATCAGCCTCGTCTCGCTGCAAGACTACGCGCGCACCCTGCTTGATGTCGTCAATCAGGGTGCCATGCTCGACTCCGCGCGGCACATGGCGAGCGTGTTACAGCTCAAGAGCGGTGATATCGCCGACCAGCCCGCGAAAGCGCTCAGCGGCGGCAACCAGCAGAAGGTAGTCATCGCTAAATGGCTGCTCTCGCGGCCTTCGATCTTCATCATGGATGAGCCGACACGCGGCATTGATGTCGGCGCAAAATTCGAAATCTACAGCATCATCGACCGGCTCGCCGCCGAAGGCAGCAGCGTGCTCATCATTTCCTCCGAACTGGAAGAACTGATCGGCATGTGTGACCGTATTCTGGTCATGAGCCGCGGCGAACTCTACGGTGAATTCACCCGCGACCAGTTCCAGGAGGAACGCGTACTGCGCGCCGCTTTCCGTGAACAGGACTTGCCCATGCTGCATGTTCACGACCCCGCGCAGTCATCCGTCGCCGGAAACGAGGAAGCCTGATGGAACAGCGGCGCTTTAATCTCATTCAGTTTTTGCTCAACAATTCGACCGTGTTTCTCTTCATCATCATCTTCATCCTGTTCGGGCTGTCGTCGCCGCGCACCGAGGCCGGTTTCCCGCGCTTCTGGCTGCCGGAAAACATGCTCAACATCATCAAGCAGGCGGCGGTTTTCGCCGGGATCATCGGCGTCGGCATGACGTTCGTGCTCCTCACGGCGGGCATTGACCTCTCGGTCGGGTCGAACATGTACCTGTCGGTGGTCGTGGCTGGTCTGCTGATGCGCTCGATTGGGCTGGAGATCATCCCCGCGCTGCTGGTGTCACTGGCGGTCGGCACGCTGTTCGGCGCGCTGAATGCCTTCGCCATCGTCCGTCTCAAGATCATCCCGTTCATGACCACACTGGCGACGCTCGTGATCGGGCGCGGCCTCGGCACGGCGTTCACCTCCTCTCAGCAAATCGACTTCCCAGAACGCATGAATGCCTTCGGGCAGACGATGGTGCTCGGCGTCATCCCCATGCCGATTGTCGTGTTCGTACTGGTCGTGATCGCCGCGTGGTTCATCCTCGCCCGCACGCAGTTCGGGCGGCAGGTCTACGCGGTCGGCAATGACATCGAAGCGGCGAAGAAAGCAGGCATCAACACCGACCGCACGTTGGCGATGGTCTACATCATCTCCGGTTTCTGCGCCGGACTGGCCGGGTTCATCCTCGCTTCACAGTTGGGCGGGCGCGTAGATCGCAGCTTTGGCGAAACGCGCGAATTCGACGCGATTGCCGCGGCGGTGCTCGGCGGGACGAGTTTGTTTGGCGGCGCGGGCAACGTGTTTGGGACGGTGCTCGGCGCGGTGCTGATCCAGATGGTCGGCACCGGTTTGCAGTTCAACCTCGTCAACCTGTACCTCCAGCCGATGGTGCGCGCCTTCATCATCTTCCTCGCGATCTTCTTCGACAGTCTACGCGAAGCGAATCTGAAGAAGATGAAGCGGCGCTTCATCCGTCCGCTGGAAGCCCGGCGCGCCGACGCAGGAGACTGACCATGCGCCCGCGTATCTATGATGGCAGCGGCCAACCCGCGCCGGAATGCGTCACGCTGACCGCTGGTGCGCTGAGGGTCGAACATGAAGCGGGCACGCTGCGTTACCTCCGCTTGGGTAATCATGAAATCGTGCGCGGCATCTATGCCGCCGTGCGCGATCACAACTGGGGGACGATCCCGGCGGTGCTGCGCGATCTGAGGATTGATCAGCGGGCCGACTCGTTCACTATCACGTTTACCAGCGAGCACCAGCAGGGCGATCTTCACTTCGTCTGGCGCGGCACGATTGAAGGCACCGCCGAGAGCACGGTCACGTTCCGCTTTGACGGCGAAGCCTTGACCAGCTTCCGGCGCAACCGGATCGGCTTCTGTGTGCTGCACCCGATGACGCTGGCCGGACAAGCGGTCGAGATCGAGCATGTGGACGGCACGACCGAACAGGGCGCGTTTCCCCAAGCCATCAGTCCGCATCAGCCCTACTTTGACCTGCGCGCGCTGACGCATGAAGTTATCCCGGGCGTGCGGGCGGAAGTCCGCATGGAGGGCGACACATTCGAGATGGAAGATCAGCGCAACTGGACGGACGCGTCGTTCAAGACCTACTGCACGCCGCTCGGCCTCCCCTTCCCCGCGCTGATCGAAGCAGGCACGCAGATCAGCCAGACGATCACCGTGCGGCTGATCGGGGATGTGGCGAACGTCGAAATCCGCGCCTCCGCGCCCACTCTGCACCTTGATCCGAGCGTTTCCAACCGGCTGTCCGATATCGGGTTATGCGCTGCGGCGGATCGTCTGGAACACGACGCACTTGAGTTCCAGCGCCTGAGCAACTTGATTGGGCATGTACGCGTCGATCTCGTCGTCGATGATGGGCTGGAACAGCGCCTCGGTCACGTTCTGAATGATGCTTGGGCCAGCCGTTGGTGGCTCGAACTCGCTGTCCATTTGACTGAGAACGTAGAAGGCGAATTGTCTCAACTGCGCGGTTTGCTGGAAAAATACCGCATTCGCGCTCGTCTGCTGCTGCTCGACGCGGGACGCTTGGTCACTTCTCCAGCCACTCTCACGGCGGCGCAGCGGATTTTTGCCGATTATCCGCACACTTTGGACATTGGAGTCAGCACGAACGGTTATTTCACGCAGTTGAACCGCAACCGTCCTGATCCTGACCTGAAACCCGCGTTCGTCGCCTATTCGGTCAATCCGCAAGTCCACGCCTTCGACAACGCCTCGTTGATCGAAACGCTGCCCGTGCTCGGCGAAACCGTCAAATCCGCACGGCAGATCGTTCCGGAGGCAAAGATCGCGGTCACACCGATCACGCTCAAGATCGGCTTTAACCCCGACGCCACCGCGCCCGACGCGCCCACGCCCCCCGGTCAGCTGCCTCGGCGGGTCGATCCGCGGCAGATGTCGCTGTTTGGCGCGGGTTGGACGCTGGGTGCCATCGCCTCGCTGGCGCTGGCGGGCGCGGACAGCCTGACGTTCTACGAGACGACAGGCTGGCTCGGCGTGATGGAACGCGCCACAGGATCACCGCTACCCGACCTGTTCCCATCGATCCCCGGCGGCGTATTCCCGATGTATCACGTCTTCGCGGACGTAATCGAATTCGTCGGCAGCAAGGTGTTGGGCTTTACCTCGTCACATCCGCTCCAGTTCAGCGGCTTGGCACTGGCGAGCGCCGCCGGACAGCGGCTGCTCGTCGCTAACCATACCGAACAAATGCAAACCTTGACGATTACCGGGATCAGCGGGGCGTGGCAACTCAAAGCGCTGGATGAACACAGCGCCGACTTCGCCATGCGCGACCCCGAAGGCTACCGCGCGGCTCCCGGCAACACAGTGACGGCAGGCTCGAACGGGCTGACGCTCGACCTGCTGCCGTATGCGGTCGTGCGGCTCGACCAGAAGGGCACAGCATGACCCGCATTCTTGCCCATTATCTGATCGAAACGGCGGGCGATCCGCGGCAGGCCGCCGAACTGATGGCGGGCGAGCAATCCGCCGGGACGTTCGTCAAAGTCCCCGGCGAGACGCCCGAACTGCTGGAAGCCCACGGCGCGCGGATTGAAGCGCTGACCCTGTTGGACGCGGTCGACGCGCCCGCGCTGCCGGGAGCGAAACCACCTAAGTCGCCAGATAGTCAGTATCAGCGGGGGCAGGTGACGCTGTCGTTCCCGTTCGCCAACATCGGCGCATCGCTGACGACGCTCTGGTCAACGGTGGCGGGCAATCTCTTCGAACTGAATCCGTTCAGCGGGCTGAAACTGCTCGACGTGGAGATTCCCCCAGAAATCGCGGATGCCTATCCGCTCCCTGCCTTCGGCGTTGAGGGGACGCGTCGGCTCATTGGTGTGACCGAGCGCCCGCTGTTCGGGACGATTATCAAGCCCAGCGTCGGCCTGACGCCCGAGCAAACCGCCGACCTGGTACAAACCCTGTGCGATGCGGGGCTGGATTTCGTCAAAGACGATGAATTGCAGACCAATGCGCCGCATTCGCCGCTGGCCGCGCGCGTCGCGGCGGTCATGCGCGTGGTCAATGCCCACGCCGACCGGACGGGCAAACAAGTGATGGTGGCCTTCAATGTCACCGGCGATCTGGATGAGATGAGGCGCGGTCATGACATAGTTCTCGCACACGGCGGAACCTGCATCATGGTCAATATGCTGGCCGTCGGCCTCGTCGGTGTGACCGAACTGCGCCGCCACAGCCAACTCCCAATTCACGGTCATCGAGCGGGATGGGGCATGTTCGCCCGGCATCCGCTGCTGGGCATCGAATACCCCGCCTATCAGAAGTTCATGCGCGTCGCGGGCGTGGATCATCTACACGTCAACGGTCTGCAGAACAAATTCTGCGAGACGGACGCCAGCGTCATCGCCTCTGCCCGGGAATGCCTAACACCCATGCCGGGCGTCGGCGCGGTCGTGCTGCCCGTGTTCTCGTCCGGGCAAAGCGCGCGCCAAATCCCCGATACCTATCGCACGATGCATAGTACCGATTGGCTCTATCTGGCGGGCGGCGGCATCATGGCGCATCCGCAAGGACCGGCGGCGGGCGTGCGCGCACTGCAGCAGTCATGGGAGGCAGCGCGCGAGGGAATCGCGCTGGCGGATTACGCCCGCACGCACACTGAACTCGCGGGCGCGCTCGAAAGGTTCGGCGCATGATTGCCGCTGCACGCCTCGCGCTGACCTTCTATGGTGACGATTTCACGGGTTCCACGGATGTCATGGAAGTGCTGGAATGGGCAGGCGTTCCGACCCTCTTATTCCTTGAACCGCCGACGCCCGAACTGCTCGCGGAACGCTTCCCGCACATTCGCGCGGTTGGCGTGGCGGGGGTCAGCCGCAGCCTGAGTCCCCAGCAGATGGAGACGACTCTGCCGCCGATCTTCGCAGCGCTCACCGCGTTAGGCGCGCAGGTCTTTCACTACAAAATCTGTTCGACGTTTGACTCGTCGCCGACCATCGGCAGCATTGGCCGCGCCACCGATATCGGGGTGCGCCTCTGTGGCGAGCAAACGGTCCCACTGCTGGTCGGCGCGCCGTTTTTGCGCCGCTATGTGGCGTTCAGTAATCTGTTCGCCCGCATCGACGACACCACCTATCGACTGGATCGGCACCCGGTGATGAGCAAGCACCCGATGACGCCCATGCATGAAGCCGATCTCCGCCTGCACCTCGGTGAGCAGACGCAGCGGCGCATCGCAGCTATGAATGTGCTGCACCTGAGCCAACCCGCGGACACAGTCAGCGCGTATTGGCAAGCGCTGGAGGCGGACGGCGCGGAAATCGTGGTCTTCGACACCATCGACGACGGGCATTTGCTCACGATTGGCGCTTTGCTACAGGATCTGATGGATGCCCACGACAGCGACCAACCGCTGTTCGTCGTCGGCTCGTCCGGGGTGCAGCGCGCGCTCACCCTGCATTGGCAGCATATCGGGCGCGTCGCGCAGCCACCGCCCCCACCGCCGCTCGGCGCAGTCAATCAGTTGATCATCGTCTCGGGCAGCGCCGCTCCGCCGACTGCTGCGCAGATCGACTGGGCGGAAAACAACGGTTTTGTACTTCTGCGTTTGGACTCGGCACGGTTGGTTGATCCTGAATGCGCGGACACCGAGCGGACAGCAGTCGTGCGCGTGGCTCTCGAGCACCTTGGCAGCGGCAGGAGCGTACTGCTCTTCAGCGCGCGCGGTCCCGACGATCCGCATATCGCCAGCACCAAAGCCCATCTCGCCGAGCTCGCGCTTGATCCGAACACGGTGGGATCACGCCTCGGCACGCAGCAGGGTTTAATCCTGCGCGAGCTGCTCGAAAAGACCGAACTGCGGCGGGCGGTGGTCACGGGCGGTGACACCTGCGGCTATGCCGCGCGGCAGCTTGGCATCTATGCGCTCGGCGCGCTGACGCCGGTTGCACCGGGCGCGCCCATTTGTCGCGCGTATTCGGCTGATCCCCGGTTTGATGGGCTGGAAATCTCACTCAAGGCGGGACAGGTCGGCAAAGTGGATTATTTTGGCAGTATTCTGCGAGGTTCGCAGTAGGAGTAATCTCATGGCACTGAAAGTAGCACTGATGGGCGCGGGCGGCAAAATGGGTCAGCGCCTGACCGACAATTTGATGCATCACCCCGATAAATATGAGATGGCGTATGTGGAGGTGAGCGAAGCGGGCGTCGCCAATCTGGCTAAACGCGGCTTGCAGCCCACCCCACAGGCCGAGGCGCTCAAAGACGCCGACGCGGTCATTCTCGCCCTGCCCGACAAGCTGATCGGCAAAATCACGCGGGAGATCATCGAAGACCTGAAGCCGGGGTCAATGGTCGTCAGCCTCGATCCCGCCGCCGCTTACGCGGAAGTGATTCCGCTCCGCGAAGACCTGACTTATTACGTCTCGCACCCGTGCCACCCGCCGATGTTCAACGACGAAGTGACCGAAGAAGCGCGCACCGACTGGTTCGGCGGCGTCAAAGCCAAGCACCACATCGTCTCGGCGCTGCACCGCGGCCCCGAAGAAGATTGGGCTAAAGGTGACGAATTGGCGCGCGATATGTACGCGCCCGTCATGAACAATTACCGCATCACCGTCGAACAGATGGCGATCCTCGAGCCCGCGCTCGTCGAAACCTTCGCGGCGACGTGCATCTCGGCCATCAAAGAGGCGTACGACGAAGCGGTCAAGATGGGCGTCCCGGCGGAAGCCGCCTGGGAATTCCTCTCCGGTCACGCGCGCATCGAATTCGCCATCATCTTCGGTTTCTCCGGCTTCCCGTTCAGCGACGGCGCGAAACTGGCCATCAAGAACGCCTACGAGAAGATCTTCAAGCCGGATTGGAAAGAGAACATCATGAACATGGATGCGCTCAAGCGCAGCGTCGCGGAAATCACGGACAGTCTGGATCGCTAAGGTCAGCCTGTGACCACGCTGGCGCACTACACAGCCTTACTCGAAACGGTGGGAGAAGCCTTTGCGGTTCTCCCACTGACCGGGGACGCCTCGCTGCTGATCACCCAACGCGGCGGGCGGGTGCTTGGTCTGTTCCCAACACCCGAGTCGCCCAATCTCTTCTGGACGAGCAGCGCCTTCGACTCGCCGGACGCATTTAACGCTTTCATCAACCGCACCGACGGTTGGCACTGGAATCTCGGTGGCGACCGCGTGTGGATCGCGCCGGAGATCACGTACAACGTGCGGGATCGCCGCGATTTCGGCGGGACGTGGGCCATTCCGCGTGCTATGGATCCCGGCAGCTATACTCTGACTGAAACCGACAGGGGCATAGGGCTCAGCGCCGGTTTGCGACTTCAGGGTTACCAGCATGGTAATCCCATCGACTCGGCCAATGTGCTCCTAATCCGCAGAATCGAGCGCACGCGCCCCCCCTTAGCTGAACTCGATCCGACGGTGCTGACGTTCGGCTACGATCAACTTGCCACGCTGGAGCGTCTCGATGATCAGCCGCAGCCCTTTAGTGAAGTGTGGAACCTCGTGCAGTTGAACGCGGGGGGCACGCTCATCATCCCGGTGATCGGCGAGGTGCGCGCATCGGATTATGTCAAACCGGTCCCCGCTTTTGCGCGGCAGATCGTGAACGGCGCGCTGCATCTGCCATTGAATGGACAGCAGCAGTTCAAGATCGGCTATAAGGCGCTGTGCATGACCGGACGGATGGGCTATCTGCACGATCTCCCTGATGGACGCGCCTATCTGCTGGTTCGGCACTTCTTCAATGATCCCTCAAACCTCTATGCCGAAGAACCGCCGGAAGAACCGGGCAACACCGGCCATTCCGTCCACGTCTACAACGACGGCGGCGCGGTCGACCAAGGCCGTCCCTTCTGCGAAATGGAGTGCAGCGGACACACGCTCGGTTTCAACGACACTTTTGTCAAACGAGCTGAAAAACGGCACACATTCAGTCTATGGGCGTATGTGGGCGCGCGGGAAGCTGTCCGGGAGATCGCGCGGCAGTTGTTAGGCAGTCTCCCATGACCAGACTCGGCTTAGGCAGTTACGGCGTCGCGTGGAACATCGGCGTGCCCGGTTACGAACAGCCATCCACCCCGATGGACGCTTTCGGGCTGCTGCGCGTGGCTGATGAGCTCGGCTTGCGGCTGGTGCAGTACGCCGATAATCTCCCGCTCGATGCGCTCTCGTCCGAAGAGCAAGCGCAGCTACGTGATGAGGCACAGGCGCGGAAAATCAGTATCGAAGTGGGCACGCGCGGCATCCAAACGGATCACCTGCACCGCTGGATCGAGCTTGCGGTCTATTTCGGTTCGCCGATCCTGCGTGTGGTCGTCGATACCAAGGCACATCACCCGGATCCCGATGAAGTTGTCGCGCTCGTGCGCGCCGTGCTGCCCGCCCTCCATCAAGCCGACGTTCGGCTGGCGATCGAAAATCACGACCGTTTCAAAGCGCGGACACTGGCGGGGATCATCGAAGCAGTGAACGATCCGCACGTCGGCATCTGCCTCGATACGGTCAACTCGTTCGGCGCGCTGGAAGGGCCGGACGTCGTCGTCGCCGCGCTCGGTCGCCACGTGGTGAATCTGCACGTCAAAGAATTCACGGTACGGCGCGTACCGCATAACATGGGCTTCGAAGTCACCGGCTGCCCGGCGGGACAGGGCATGCTCGACGTACCGTGGCTGCTGGCCGCACTGCGCGGAAAATCCTTCAACGCCATTATCGAGACGTGGCTCGCGCCAGACGCCTCCATGTCAGCCACTGCGGCCACCGAACTCGCTTGGGTACGTCAGAGCGTCGCCTACTTACGCACATTGATCACGGATTAAATGACGATGACAAAACTCCGCTTTGGCATGTTTGGCACGGGCTTCTGGTCGACGTTTCAGCTCAATGGCTGGAACGAGACGGGGGAAGTCGAATGTGTTGCGCTGTACAACCGCACAAAATCGAAAGCGCTGCGGCTCGCCGAGCAGTTCGGCATTGCCGCCGAGCATGTCTACGATGATCCGGCGGCGCTGCTCGCCAACGAGCAGCTCGACTTTGTCGATATTTGCACCGCTATCGAAACGCACTACCCGCTCACGCAGATGGCTGCCGACCGTGGACTCGCCGTCGTCTGTCAGAAGCCGATGGCGACTACGCTGGTCGAATGCACGGCGCTGGTCGAGGTGTGTAAAGTGGCCAACGTTCCGCTCTACATCAATGAGAACTGGCGCTGGCAGTACCCGATGCGCCAGTTGAAAGCGGCGCTGGATACCGGGCGTATTGGTCAGGTGTTTCGCGCCCGTATCGACTACCGCACCAATTTCCCGGTATTCGACAACCAGCCATTTCTAAAAGATGTCGAGCAGTTCATCCTGTCAGATATCGGCAGCCACATATTAGACACCGCGCGCTTCTTGTTCGGTGACGCGACGCATCTCACCTGCCAGACATACCGCGTTCACAGCGATATCAAGGGCGAAGATGTGGCGACGGTCATGCTCCACATGCAGAGCGGCGCGACCGTCGTATGTGAGATGAGCTATGCCAGCCGCCGCGAACATGATCGCTTTCCGGAGACTTATGTGCAAATCGAAGGTGATCGCGGCTTCTTGGAACTCGGCCCTGACTACTGGATTCGCGAAACGACCGACGCGGGCACATTGTCGACGCGCCACAAGCCGCCGCGCTACTCGTGGGCCGACCCGGCTTACGACATTGTGCATTCCAGCATCGTGCCCGCGCAGCGAAACATCGCGCGCGCGCTCAAGGGGTTGGAACATGGCGAAACCAATGGCGACGATAACCTCAAGACCATGCAGTTGGTCTACAAGGCCTACGAATCAGCGGGGGAGCATCGCGTGATCGCGCTCTAGGCGCTTTTCAGCTTCTGCTACAGCACGCTCTGGAAGGTGATGGCTCTGCATCGGGGCAACAGAAAGGCCTCAAGGATGCCTGCGGCTGATCGAGTGAGTGGCGGCGAGTCCTACTGCCCGTAGCAGCAAGGACCGCATCCGCACCTCATCGCCATCGTGGAATACATCACCGAGCAGATCGCGCCGGGCGACTAAATCGCTGATCGACCTTTGTAAAGGTCAATCAGCGATTTTCTTACTACCTAACGTCAGTTAGGGATAAGCTGCTTGTTGATCCATCTGCATCTGCGCCCCTATTGTGATCACCCGCCAAACCGCTCAGGACGAGGCATGCCTCGTCCCTACAACGCCTTATCTGTCTCCCCTCCCCAATTCGGGGAGGGCCGGTGGTCGGATACACAGGGCAGTCACGCAAAATCATCGCCACTCGGCTGTTTTATCCCTAACTGACGTTCCCTGGATGTGGTCGCGCCGCCTTCATGCTGGCCAATCGCGCGGTAGGATTTCGGCTCCGTTGGTCGGGCAAAGATTAGAATCAGCCTAGATTGTCGACAAGCGTTTGAGACCCCCTTGACCTAGAGCGCTCTAGGTATGCAATACTGCGTCTACATGGTGAAAATTGGAGACAGCAATGCATTACTTTACGCTGCAGGAAGTGGTTGAGCGCAGTGGACTGAGTGAACATACGCTTCGCTATTATGAGCGCATCGGCTTACTCGACGAAGTCCAGCGTGACGACAGCAGCGGACATCGGAGATATACCGAGGAAGATCTCCGCATCATCGAGGCCTTGGCGTGTTTACGAGCCACCGGGATGTCGATTGATGATATGCGGAGGTATCGTGAACTCCATAAGGACGGCCTTGACGGGGCACGAGAGCAGGTCGAGCTGTTCGAAGCGCATCGGCAAAAGCTGGAGCTCGAACTGGCGAAGAAACAGGAACATCTGCGTTATCTTGAGTACAAAGTCGCCTTCTGGAAAGCGGTACTGGCGGGTGATTCCGCAAAAGTGAGTGAAATCGGCATGGTCACCGCGGGAATGGTAAAACAGCTCGTGAAGTAGCCCGCGGGCACAACTCAGTCAGGGAGATCGCCGCATGACGACGGGTATCCCCTTCCCTCTCCGGTAAGTTCAGATATTTGCGGCTTTACTTGGGGTTGCAGCTTGCCTGCAGCCAGATTTTGCTTTGCAACTCGCGCTTGAGCGCACAACGATAAGGAGAACTATCATGGCGCAGTGGACTACACAGGACATCCCGAACCAACAGGGGCGACTGGTGGTTGTAACAGGCACCGGCGGCTTAGGCTATGAAGATGCGGTGGCGCTGACGCGCGCCGGAGCCGATGTGATCATCGCCGGGCGCAATCCAGCCAAAGGTGTCGAAGCTGTCGGTAAAATTCGCGCCGAAAATCCGCGTGCCAGCGTCCGCTTTGAGGTGCTGGACCTCGCGAATCTCGCGTCGGTGGCGGCGTTCGGTCAACGGATGCAGGTTGAACACCCGCGCTTAGACCTCCTGATCAACAATGCAGCCGTCATGGCACCGCCCCAGCGCCAAGTCACAGCCGACGGCTTTGAACTGCAGTTCGGTACGAACTATCTGGGGCACTTCGCCCTCACAGCCCACTTACTGCCGCTGCTGCGGCGCGGACATAATTCACGTGTGGTCAACGTCGCCAGTATCGCGGCGAACAACGGCGTGATCCGCTTTGATGATGTGCAGGCGGAACGCTCGTACCGCCCTATGGCCGTCTACGGGCAGTCGAAACTCGCTAACTTGCTGTTCTCCTTCGAACTTCAACGGCGCAGTGACGCGGCGGGCTGGACTCTTTTGAGCATCGCGGCTCATCCGGGTATCTCGCGCACAGAGTTGATTCCCAACGGGGCTGGGTCGAACAGCCGGAGCGGACTTCTGCGACGCTTTCTCGGTCCGCTTCTGTTTCAACCCGCCGCCCAGGGCGCTCTGCCGACGCTGTACGCGGCCACCGCTCCCGAGGCCAAGGGCGGCGGCTATTATGGGCCGAATGGTCTGGGCGAAACACGGGGATTTCCGAAAGCGGCGAACATTCCAGCGCCAGCTCTGGATGTCAATGTCGCTGCCCGCCTGTGGACGGTATCGGAAGAATTAACGGGAGTGACTTATCCGGAGGTCACGGTTAGAACGGAAATGCACAGCTAAGGGAGAATCTGCGCGAGAGCTTCGCCCACAGTCGGGGGTGAAGCTCATCGCGTCCCAGACAAGGTTCGATGTTTTCAGAAGTTCGCCCTTCAGACGACCCCGTCTTCGCAAATCGAATAACAGGTGAGCGGTCGAGCAGGAGCTTCCCTCCCCTTTGCGGTCAGTGTCGATGCTAAGCGAGATCCTCGGAACGCAGGCGTTCTGATAACACGCGCATGACAGTCAGCGCAAAATTAGGCGTCTGCTGCACCATGTAGTTGAAGCGGTCCTCATTCACCTTCGCGAGTTTGCAGGCAGTCTTCGCTACCGCATCGCCCAAACGTGGTTGGTGTTCGATCAACCCCATTTCGCCGAAAATCTCGCCCGGTCCGCACGCGCGCACCAGCCGACCTTGAACAAAAATGTTCACCTCACCTTCGATCACGGCAAACATGCTGTCAGCCGGGTCGTCCTGATGAAAGATATGCTCACCTTCGGCGTAACTAATCGGGTCTTTGATATGACGGAATATATTGGTGGTCGTAGGCATCGCCAACTCTGCTCTCTTAAACTGTATTCATTCTGGTGATCAGATAGGATGCCAAACGCATGTAAACATTCTGCGGAATCTTCTGTAAGGTTGTATTAAAGTTCTGTTTCAAACGAGCGCATAGAATCAGCCGAGCGCTTCAGCTCACCTTGGTCAACTGATCCCGTCAGACCTGTCACCATGTACTTGTCAATGCAATCCTGTTCAATTCTCAGTCCGCCCCGGTCGGCGGCGACCGGGAGTGATCGGCAGCACGCCCATTAAACTCCTCGCCTGTTCGGTTGATGGTTCAGTGCTGCGGTTCGCCGGTGGTACAATCAGCCTGTGTTACACGCGCTGCCCGCGTCGGCGCGCGTCTTCTTCTAAGCAGCAGATGGGAAGCGCCTCACATGCCTGATGCCCAGCATCTGATCATCAACGGTCGGCTAACCCCCGATCAAACGCTGACGTATGTGCATGTGCCGTTCACGGTGCCAGAGGACATTGAGCGCATTGACGTAGCCTACAGCTACGACGCGGCGATCAGTTCCGATCCGCTGGTCTCAGGCGGCAACACCATCGACATAGGCATCTTCGATCCGCGGGGCGTCGACTTTCTCAAGGCGGGGTATCGCGGGTGGAGCGGCAGCGCCCGCCGCAAATTCAGCGTGGGGCGCACAACTGCCACTCCCGGTTACATGCCGGGGACGATCTTTGCCGGAACGTGGAATATCTGCCTTGGGGCGTACAAAGTCGCCCCGCAGGGCTGCAATTATCAGCTCGACATCCGCCTGATCCCCGCGATTGAGGGCGCCGATCCCGGTCTGCCCGCACGGCTGCCGTTGGACGATAGCAAAACGCTCCCGATCAAGCCGGATGGCTGGTACTTTGGGGAGCTTCACTGCCACACGATCAACAGTGACGGGGATTCGACCTCGGCGGAGATCGTCGCACTAGCCGAAGCGCTCGGCCTCGATTTTCTCGCCATCATGGATCACAACAATCTGACGCATCAGGTCGACCTCAACGGCCTGCAGAGCCAAACGCGGCTGCTGCTCATTCCCGGCTACGAAGTGACGACTTACTACGGTCACTGGAACATCTGGGGCGATGGCGCGTGGGTCGATTTCCGCGTCCAGCAGCCCGCGGATCTCGACCGCGCCATCGCCTTTGCGCGTGAGCAGGGTTACCTTGTCTCGTGTAACCATCCGCGCCCATTTGGGCCAGATTGGGCGTTTCCCCAAGTCACCGGCTACGACTGTGTCGAAGTATGGAATGGTCCGTGGGAACTGCTCAACCCGCTCTGTCTCGCCTTTTGGGAGGCGCATTTGCAGCGGGGTGAGCGACTGGTTGCCGTGGGCGGCAGCGATCATCATTTCTCGCACCAAGCGCACGAACATCAACTGGGCACCCCAACCGTCGCGGTGTATATCGCCCCTGATCAGCGGCCAACCGCACGCCGCCTCCGCGACGCCCTCCGCGCGGGTCACTGTTTCATCACCGAGCGCCCGACCGGGCCGCGGCTCACCCTGCGCTCCGGCGCCGCGATCATGGGCGACAGTTTGCCACTCACGGAGCGGCTCGTGCTGGAAATCGACGTGCAGCATGGCGCGGGGACGACCTTGCAGATTCTCGGCACACATGGCGAAATTCGCACCCTTGCAATTGAACAGGACAGCGTACAATTAGCGCTGGATATTGCTCTCGCGGGCAGCAGTTACATACGCGCCCAGTTGAGCGATCCGGCGAGCGGTCACCTTCGCGCGCTCACCAATCCGCTGTATTTTGACAGACACGAACACAGGTAAATGTAGATGCAGACATCGGATCACGGCGCGTCAGTGGAGAAGATCCATCTCGTCTTCAAGACTCATCTCGACTTAGGCTTCACGAATCTGGCGCGGGTCGTCTTCCGCCACTACATGGACGACTTCATCCCGGCGGCGCTGCGTCTTGCCCAGCTCACGCGCGAACGCGGCACCTCGGATCGCTTCGTGTGGACGACCGGATCATGGCTGATCTATCACTATCTGGAACAGGCAGCCAGCGCCGACCGCCGCCTGATGGAAGATGCTATCGCGGCAGGCGATATCGCCTGGCACGCCCTGCCCTTCACCACGCATACCGAACTCCTGGATGCGGATCTCTTCCGCTTCGGGTTGAGCATCGCGCAGACGCTGGATCGACGTTTCGGGCGGACCACGATTGCCGCCAAAATGACCGATGTGCCGGGGCATACGCGCGGCATCGTCCCATTGATGGCGGAAGCGGGTATCAAGCTGATGCACATCGGCGTCAACGAAGCGTCGACCATGCCGCACGTTCCGCCCGTGTTCCGCTGGCGCGATGCAGCGTCCGGCCACGAACTAATCATGATCTACGAGCATCATTACGGCGGGCTGGTGCAGGTGCCCGGCCTGCGCGCTGCGCTGGTGCTGCAAATGACGGGCGACAACATCGGCCCGCCCAACCTCGCCGCGCTGGATGCTGTCTATCACGAACTACGGGCGCGCTTCCCCCAAGCCCAGATCACGCCGACCACGCTCGACACGTTTGCCAGCGCGCTTGAAAGCGTGCGCGATCAACTGCCCGTCATCACCGAGGAGATCGGCGATTCGTGGATTCACGGCGTCGGCACCGATCCGCAGAAGGTCAAGGCGTGGCGTGAACTCGTACGCCTGCGCCGTACCATTGTGCAAGCGGGCACAGCAGATCTCACGTCCGCGGCGTGGTTCGCCTTTCAGGATGCGCTGCTGTGCGCCGCCGAGCATACGTGGGGCATGGATACCAAGCTGCACCTGCCAAACTATACGGCCTACACTGCCGACGAACTCGCCGCCGTCCGCGCGACGCCCATGTTTCAGACGATGGCCTCGTCGTGGACAGAACAGCGCGCCTATCTCGATCAGGCAGTCAGCGCACTGGAAGGGACACGCTGGCACGAACGCGCCCGCGCGAGCTTGGCTCCCGACGCAGCTCCGGCGCTGCCAAAGTTGACGCCGCCTGCACCCCTCCACATCGAAACGCCGCATTTGCTGGTCGACTTTGACGCCCAATCAGGCGCGATCAGCGGCTTAGTCACACGGGCTGATGGTCGCATCTGGGCAGCGCCCGATCACCGGCTGGCGCTGTTCCGCTATCAAACGTTCGACGCTGCGGACTATGATCGTTTCTGGGACGAGTATATCCAGAGCAAAGACCGCGAAACCGTCACCGCGTGGGCGCGCTACGATTATGGCAAGCCCGGGATCGCGGGGAAGGCGCTCTCTATCGTACCGACGCCCGCCCAGGTGATCGGCCTGTCAAGCACGCGCACAGACGAGGGCACGACCGTCATCATGCAGCTCAAGCTGCCGGATGCCTGGTCAAGCTTGTACGGCGCGCCGCCCCTGATCCTCGTCAGTTACCACATTCACGAAAATCACCCACTGATAGATGTACGCCTAACGTGGGCGGACAAGCCCGCGTGCCGTCTACCGGAAGCGCTGTGGCTGTCGTTCCAACCGCTGGCGCCGGCTGCCCGGTGGCGCTTCGAGAAGCTCAATCAGTGGGTCGACCCGACGGGGGTCGTTTCTGGCGGCAGTCGGGGTCTACACGCCGTGTTTGACCGCGTCACCTGCGCGGCTGAAACAATGCAGCTCCAGATCACCACACGCGATGCGCCGCTGGTCGCGCCGGGTGCGCCCGCCTTGCTGCGCTTCCCGAATGTGCCGCCGGATATGTCTGGTGGAGTTCACATCAATCTCTTCAACAATGCGTGGGGGACAAACTTCCCGCAGTGGAACGAGGGAAACGCTGCGTTCGGTTTCCAACTGGAGTGGATGCCGCTTTCAGACATTCCGTAAGCCGCTAACCAGCCGGGAATCTGGATATAACAACAGAAGCTACGTAGCGATTGGCCTGCCTTGGCCTGTTTTGTCGGATTGCGGACACTGGCTTAGTGCTGGCTATCCCGTGGGCTACAATGGATGCAGCGCACTTCAATCGGAAGTAGAAGAACGTTTTTGATGTCCCACCGAAGTGCGCCATGGCGCACTTCAGCGAGATAAGCGAAGTTTCCTGTCTCTCCTAACCCTCATTAGCAATTATGGCGAACACCAACCTTCTGATTAGGTGCTGTTCAGAATCAGCGCGTTCACACCGGCGTTGGTTAGTATTCAAACAGTACACATCGCTGATTGCAGTCCAGTGTATTTGACATTGGAGAGTCCTCTCGGAACTCTCCAAGCAATTTCCGTGTACTCAGTGCCTTATGGGCTTGTCGTTAGCACGACTTCCGGCGTTGTTTCCACTTGAACCTCAATAGGGTTTTGGGTGACACTACTTTCCGATGTAGGCGTGACAAGCTCCGGCACAGCGGGCGTTGACATCTGAACTTGTGTCGAATCAACTGGGCCAGGGGGCATAGTCGCGACAGAGATTACCGGATCGACTGCCAACAGCATCACTTCATCCAGAAGCGCCAAGCTTTCGGCTCGTTGTGCTAGCCAGACAAAACGCACTTGGACGATCTGTCCGTAGTATCCGCTGAGATCAATATCGACGAACTGCCAATCTGTTGCGGGCATGACCGAATAAACAGGCGCCCATGGACTTCCGGTCGCGCTGACTTCCACGATTAACGGCAGATCTTCCCCAAAAACCCTGGCACTGAAGAGCAAGTGAGCATTTGGAACATTCCGCAGATCAATCTGCTTCGCCCAATGCAGAATGTTCTCAGTACCTCCACTGGCCCACCAGCCAAGCCCAACCCCGTTATACGCACCAGCAGCATTGAGCGTCCACAGCCCTGCGACTTGCCAATCCTGCGGCATCGTATCCATGCTGTCGTAGAGCGGCGGGGAAACGATGGGAAATTCCATCGTTGGGGTCGGAAGGACCTCATCGGGAGCAACTACCGTCGGCATACTGGGACCTAGAATAGGCAGAGTCGGGAATGGAGTGGAAGTCATCTGGTCCAAATACATCTCTGTAACTGTCGGCTGGGGAGTCACTGGCAGCGCTAGGTCGACAGTGGGAAAAGCTTGAGCGGTCGGCGTTCCGCTGAAGTTCTGTGACGTATCCGTCAGCAGCGGTGAGAGTTCGACAGTGGTAACTGCGGTCGGCACTTCGCTGGTGGCAGCAGTAGAAGTGCTGTCTACCAAAGTTGCGTTTTCAGGACCAATTATAGATGAGGCCGCAAGCTCCATTGCCTGACTCTGCATCATAGTCGCCCCACCGACCTCAACAAGGAGTTGTGGTACATTCGCGCCTTCGCGACTGGAGAGACTAATCGCCGTATCATTCGACCCTGTCAGACCTAAGCTAAGCGTTCCATTCCCGCTGACCAGCGAGGTTACGTCGAGTGTAACCCACGTATTGGCGCTGAATGCACCTGACGACCGAACGATACTCTCCAGTGCCGGGGCATTGCTAAAGGTGATTGTACTTTCTGTCCACGGTGTTGCAACTACACTCCACACATCAAAGCCTGTCGTAGTACTGCTGTTGGCATAGATCCGCAGCACCGCGTTCGTCACTGGCCCCGACACCCCTTGGACATTGAAATTGAGGTAAGTATTGACCATGGGCGAACCATCGATTCTCAGTGCCAAACTTCTGCCATAATTCGTCGTCAATACAGCCTGATTCACATAGGCATCGGCCAATGCGTTGAATGAGAGTGTTTGGGCGGGAGCTTGCGTAGATGCAGTTGGGGTGATTGTTGGTGTGACTGTCGACATTAGAGTGGGCGTCGTGCGGGACGGAACCGTGGCAGATACGGATTCGTCGGCAACGCTCAATTCGAGCTGAGGCGAATTAGCACTTTCCCTGCTGGAATACGAAACAGCACGGTTATCGTTAGAGGTCAGCACCAAATCATAGGTACCGGGTACCGTAATATAAGCGGACAAATCCACCGATGTCCAAGTGTTAGCGATCACCGGAGCAGTTGAACCAATCACATTTCCGACGGCAGGCGCGTTGTTATAGTTAAGCGTCATCTCAGTCCAGTTTGAGCCAGTCGATTGCACGCTGTAGCCCATTCCGGCACTTGCGCTGCTCGTTGCGTAAATACGCAGCGTTGCGCGGGCAATACTTCCGTTGAGGCTTGGGACCACGAAACGGAGATAAGAACGAACAACAGGACTGCGATCAGTTCTTATACTCGTGTTTCTGCCGTAATTGCTCCCTGCATTGGAGCTGTTAACGTATGCATCCTCTGATGCATTGATCGTCACTGTGTTACCGACAACAACAGGAGTCGAGGTAACTTGCCCGGTGGGTGTTGAGGTGGCAGGTGCGGGTGTGGTAGTTGGAGAAACGGTCGGGAGCGGCGCCGTGGGAGACAGCGTGGGTGTTGACGGCGGAGGTGGATTGCCAAGGATCGAGAAACTATCGCCATAAGTGCCGACAGCGTTCACGATCCGTGCATCAAGACGCCCAGCGGAAACCGTATATACGACGAAACCGGACGTATCAACGCCATCTGTACCAACAAGTCTTGCAAAGTAACCAGCTTCGCTGTCATTCATGTTGATCGAATAGCAGCACCGACCCACATTGCCGTTGATGACAATGATAGTGCCAGCGCCGCGCGTATAGCTGTTGTCGCTTCCATCGTCCACTACACACCCCGGGTTATAGGCGCCCGGTACGATTGCAGCACATGATGCTCCCAAAGCGAGCTGTCGACTGCGCTGGTAAGAGTGATCATGCCCCTGCAATACCAAATCAACGCGGCGCTGAATAAGCAGGTTCATGAGGTCGACACCGATTTCGCAGGATTTTGTTCCAGCCGTGATGCAGTTCTTATGCATCCCTACGACTACCCAGCGCCCTGACTGTTTCGCACTATCAATCGCGGCGGCCAAGGCATTGTAGTTTGTCTGTTCCGTTCGATTGAACTGGTAATCAACACCGGCATACAGTAGATCCGGGGAAATCATGATCACCCGCATAATGGGGTTGGAGTGAGGGTAGTCGAAATAGTAGTTCGCAGCATAACCCGGGCGACCAGGAATGAGGGGCTGAACCCCCAGACGGTCGGGCAGACAAGCCGTCATATTCTCGATATAGCCGTCAGGTCCAGGGCTGGTTGATGAACCTTCCTCGTGATTTCCCGTGACAAGTTGGAATGGGAAATTCGCTCCAACTCGCGCTCGAACGTAATCGCACCACGCTTGGTCTGACGACGTTTCATCGTAGTCAGCATCCCCCAAGGCAAGAAAGAATTGTGCCACACTGGTTGGGATTGCGCGCAAACTGGCATCCGAACGATAATTGGCACCAATGTCACCACCTGCGCCAAAAATGACGCTTCCAGTCACGGCTGTTTGTGACGCAGGCACAGAGGTTGTTGGAGACAGTGGAACAGTCGTCGATGATGGCATAGGAATAACTGTTGTTCCCGCCCCTGTCCCCGCCTGAAGTGGTGGCAACCAACGCGATAACACGTCAACATACGCATTTTGGAATGGCGCGCCATTTACCGAAGTGACTGCCGTGCCACTCACTGTCTGCTGCACTTGTATACCAGGTTCGACTGAGGTTCCTTCTCCCCACTCATTCCAGGTTTCGATCAACTTCCATTGAGCATTGGCGGATACGAGCACAGCAGCGGCATTTTCAAAATCCGTCAGATTACGGGCTAGCCTTGGCGTTTCGCCGCTGTTCCAGAATCCTGGGCTGATGAAAGCGCTGTGGGGTGAGTGTGTACCAGAACGTACCGCAGGTGCGTACTGATGCCAACTATCGGGTTGTGAGGCACAGGTCAGATACCCGGAAAACAATTTGAGGACAAGGTAAAAATTAACCCCTGATTGTGCTCGGGCTTGTAGCCAGCGATTCACCATTGCGCAGCCATCTGTAGCGTCGGCATATACAAAGATAACCGGCCTCCCGTTCACCTGTAGATGCGCGGGCTGATTAACGTAGTTCGCATTAATGTACTGTAAATCCGATGTGATCTCCGCCACGGTCGGATTAGCGAACCCCTCCTTTTCGTAATAGAGCGCCCACCTTAGATTCGGGTAAGGGTTATCTGCACGGTTCATCCAATTCGTGATGATCTGCCGAAAAACATAGTCTGGACCACCGGATGTGGCAAACTGCCCCGCAGTCTGACTGGTAGGGGACGATGAACGACCCCACCATGAGCTAATGCTAACTTCAAGGTGCGCCTGCGCCATCTGACTAATTTGCCAGTAGAAGATGTTCTGATCAAGGGAGCTGTACAGACCTACCGCTGGATTGATCACACCAGTGGCAGCGTTGTAAGCACCGGGAGGCACCGGGAGGAAATTAGCATTCCAGTTGGACGGCGGTGAATGACTATTGCCCTCCCAGAACGCAAAACGGCCATCAACCGCCGGGTTACGGTACCAAGGATAATAGAACGTTCCATAAATCGAAGCTCGGGTCGGTTGGAAGGCAGAGACAATTTGTTGCTGCTCAGGCATCGCTGAGATATTAGCAGTGAGTGTGAAGAGGATGATTGCGGCTATGACCGGTCTTGAGAGCCGCAGTAAAACAAAGAAATATCTGAGCAGAGAACGCCAACGTATTTGATCGGTGATGTACAACATACTATAACCATCCTTACCCATGTTGAAATAAGCAGCGACAGCTATCTTTCGATAGCTACGCATGTCGGCACACTGGTCACTAGATTGGCTGAAAGAAGGGAACGCTAGGCGTTTGCCCGTGAGAGAAATGACTAGAGGCTACCAGAGCAAAGGCGAGTAAGCAGAATGCTTCTCTCAATCTATGGATGTGCTCTTTCAGACCCAGCACACGAACTGGCGAGACACACTCCGTACTCAACTTCGCCCATCATAACGACTTGATTCAGAATTGAGAATAGAATTATAGTACTATAATCCAAATTTTTGCTCAATTCTCTGAGCGGCATTTCTACACTTCAACAAGCACATACTTGATTTAGAATAAACACTCTCTTCAACTGAACAAAATTACAATAATACAACTCCCATGAACAGCCAATCTAATAGAGCCCTCAGAGATCATTGAGAATTCAAAGCACCAGCATATATTAAAGCTAGAGGTTTTTGGTCAGCGCAGCACCAGGCTAAGCCAATGACCGTTTGTCAGCCAAAGGCCAAGGCAGGCCAGTAAGTGCGGAGAATGCCGTGAAACCGGGTTACCTGTCGGTCTTGGGCTTTTGCGGACGCGATCAATCGCGTCCCTACACAACCACGCTTTTCTCGTAGGGACGCAATTATGCCATTTAACTAATGATCGCGGATATTGGCTGTAGGGGCGACCCTATGTGCTCGCCCATGAACGGGAGGGGACACTACCCCTGATAGGGATAACGCCTTGAGTGAAAGGCACCCCCTTATCCCTACCTCATGTTAAAATCAGGCTGATTTCACGCCCGTCGTAAACCACCGTTTGACTGGCGCTGGGTGCGTCGTTCAGGCCGCCGCCCACGCTGACGCGAAACTCGCGCGTCGTAGGCATCCCCGGATAACTGCCCTGCCGAGCATGCAGCGTGAGCCGCCGCGCGGACTCATCCCAACTGACGCGAATGGTCGCGAACTGCCCCTGCTCATAGTTATAGTTGTCGCCTTCGTCCGCATACAACGTGAAGCTGCCGCTCTGTCCCGGATAAACGCGCAGATCCAGCGGGGCGTCGGGCGCTTCATCGGCATAGCTGACCACGGGTCCCAGGGGCACAATCGAACCCGCGCGCACAAACAACGGCAGCGTGTCCAGGCCTGCCTCTACGACCAACGTTTGGCCGCCCGTGTAGCACTGCCCCGTCCAGAAATCGTACCAGTCTGCACCCTGCGGCAGATAGACGGATCGCGTTTTGGCGACATCCGTGAGCGGACGCGACTCTGGCGCGTAATACATGGGCTGCGTCACGGGACAGACGAGTAAGGCGCGCCCAAACATATATTGATCGTCGACGTTATAGCACGCCGGGTCAGCGCGAAAGTCGAAGGGCAGCGCGCGCAGCAGCGTATCATCGTCGTGCGTGACCATGCCCGCGAGCGAATAGATATACGGGAGCAAGCGATAGCGCAGGTGGAGAAATTTGACCAACGCATCGTAGAAGGGTTCACCCGGCTCGCCAAACCGCCACAGCTCGCGCGGGGTATCGGTGCCATGGGGGCGCAGCATCGGCAGAAAGACCGCGTACTGAAACCAACGCACGAACAGCTCACGATAGCCCAGATCGGCGACGCCGCCGTCATAATCACCGTTCCAGAACCAGAGTTTCGGATCATTTTTGACGAAGAACGCGCCAACGTCAGTCGTCCAGTACGGCATGCCCGCCGCGCAGAAGTTCAGACCGTCCGCGATCTGCTTCCGCAGCGTGTCCCACGTCGCCGACACATCGCCGGACCAGGTGATCGTGCTGTAGCGCTGCTGCCCACCATACCCCGACCGCGTCAAGTTGACGACGCGTTTCGCCGATCCGGTCTGCCGCTGCCCCTCGTAGATGCCCTGCGAATGCAGCAGTGAGTAAGCGCTGATGAATTCCGGATCAAGGTAGGTTTTCGCCTCTTCGGTGTTGATGCGCAGACGTTCTTCCGGTTCCGGCTTAAACACGCCCATCCAATCCGCCTGAAACGGCTCAGTACAGTCACACCACCACGCATCAATCCCGTGGGCGAACAGGCCGTCATTTGCCTGCTGCCAGTAGAGCGCGCGCCCCCGTTCCTGAAATGCATCGTAGGTCGCCTGATTGCCGAGCAGACAGCCCGCCGCCCGCATTTCGCGCCAGTTGTCGCCGCCCGGGTTCATGATCGGCCAGATGGAAATCATCAGGCGGGCGTGCAGGCGATGGAGTTCCGTCATCATGCCGGATGGATCAGGAAAGCGTTCCGGGTCGAAGGTTTTCTGCCCCCACAGATCATTCGGCCACGTCTTCCAATCCTGCACGATACAGTCGAGCGGAAGGGCGCGCGCGCGGTATTCGCGGACGACATCCAACAGTTCGCTCTGTGACACGTAGCGTTCTTTCGACTGGATGTAACCAAAGGCCCAGCGCGGGAGCATCGGCGCGCGCCCGGTCAACTGCCGGAAGCTGCGCACGATCTGATCAAATTCCGGGCCGTAGATGAAATAGAAGTCCAGTTCGTCATCGACATCCGTCCACAGATACGAACCGAAGGCGTCGTCGCGAAAACTCATCCACGAATAGCTGTCGAGCAGGATGCCATAGCCGCGCGTTGACAGCAGCACGGGGATCACGACTTTCATGTTCTGCTGATACAGATACTGATGCTGTCCCCGCAGATTCAGCATGCCCTCTTCGTGGGAGCCCAGCCCATACAAGGCTTCGCCCTCCTGCCACTCAAATTCCAGTTTGGTGTGGAAGGCGTGCCGATCAACCACTTTCTGGGCGGATGACCGCACCGCCCGGACACCATCAACATCCTTGCGGACATAGGCCTCGGCATCTGAGTCGAACACGGCCTTGACCACGTCGACGGGAATGAGCGCTTTGCCACCGCGATCTGGTTCTTTGGTCAGCAGCATCCCAGTACTATCCAGATAGGTGAAAGCACAGGTCGCGCGCTGGATTTGGATGGTCAGCTTCGGCAGGGAGACGATCACCGTGTCCGGGGTGTCGTGCACGCTGAATTCCACCGACGGGTCTGGGGAGGCGATCACCATGAGACTCGGTTCGGTGGCGAAGGCGGCCGTCGGCGCATAGCGCACGCGCACCACACTGTCGGCATAGGGGATCAGCCCGAGATAGCCCGTCGTCGTTTCGATGATGACAGCATTACCCTGAAGGGTGTAGCGAATGAGTTGCAAGTTGGACTCCCTGTTGACGGATAAACGGCAAGCGCCAGAACGCTTAGATGGCGCTGCGCACGAACCTAGCCCTTCACGGCTCCGCTCGTCAGGCCGGAGAGAATGAACCGCTGCCCCAGCAAATAGATCACCAGTACAGGCGCGACGGTGAGCACAATGTCCGCCGAGACCAGATTCCAGTCCTGCTGGTACTGCCCAAAGAAGTTATAGACCGCCAGCGTCATCGGCCAGAAGCTGCTGTTATTCAGGTAGTACAGCGGCAGCAAAAACTCGTTCCAGATCCCGACAAAGTTGAGCAGCCCCGCGGTCACAATGACCGGGGTCAGCAGCGGAAAGATCACGGAAAAGAACAGCCGAAACGGGCCGCAGCCATCGATGATGGCGGCTTCGTCCAGTTCGCGCGGAATCGCATCGATGAACCCGTAGATCAGAAAGACGTTGAACGGAATCTGCGTCGCGGCGTACAGAATGATAATCCCGAACTGTGTGTTGATCAGATGGGTGATCTGCATCACTTTCGTCAGCGTGAAGAAGTTCAACGGCATGGCGATGCCCATGACGATGAAGAAGTAGACGAAGCGGTTCAGGCGGGTACGGTTGCGCGCCAACACATAGGCCGCCATGGCCGCCAGCAGCGTGCTGACGAGCGTGGCACTGGTGGCGTAGAGCATGCTGTTGACGAAGCTCTGCGCGAGTTTGCCGCGATCAATCACCGTGAAGAAGTTCTCGAAGTGCAGCGTATCGGGCCAGGCAGCGCTCATGGTGCGCGCTCCGGCGGAGTCTTTGAGCGAATTAACCAGCACCACATAGACCGGAACGAGCACCAGCAGACACACCAGCAGCGCAATGAAGTTGTTGCGCGTACCACTTAACAGTTTCGTCGATGACTGCATGATCGTTAGGCCTCAATGGGATCGCGGGTGAGCCGGCGCACGATAAAAATGCCGACCACCGTCATGATGACGAACAAGACCGTCGACAGCGCCGTCCCCAAGCCGTAGCGCCCTTTGGAAAACTCGTCGAAGACGGCGGTGAACACGACATCGGTCGCATACCCCGGGCCACCCCCGGTCAGCACATAGACGATGTCGAACACGCGCAGACCATAGAGCAGATTGAGAATGGAGACAACCGTGATCGCCGGGACGAGCAGCGGCAGCGTGATGTGCCGGAAGCGGGCGAACGGAGTCGCGCCGTCGATCTCGGCGGCCTCGTAGTATTCCTGCGGGATGGTCTGGAGCCCGGCGAGCAGAATCACCATGATATAGCCGACACCTTTCCAGGTATCGACGCCGATCACCGAGAACAAGGCGATATCCGGGTTGACCAACCACGACTGCGCCAGCCCACCCAAACCCACCGCGCGCAAAAACTCGTTCAGAATACCGGACCGGGGATTGAGGATGGAGCGAAAAACCAGCCCGACAGCAATTGTCGGCAGTACCACGGGCAGGTAAATAATGACCCGATAGAGATGCGAAAACCGCCGCACTCCGTAGTTCAGGAGAACGGCGAGAAACAAGGCAATGATCGTTTTGAGCGTAATCGTCCACACGGTGAACAGCAGCGTATTCTGGATGTAACCGAGATAGTTCTCACTGGCAGAGAGGATCGTCCTGAAGTTCTCCAGTCCGATGAAATTCACCTCGGTGGTGTAGCTGTTCCAATCCGTGAAGGAATAAGCAATCCCCATGAAACCGGGCAGAACCACGAACACGACATATAAGAGGAGCGCGCCCAGTGTAAAGTAGAAAGGATAAACGCTATTTTTCATGATGAACTTTCAGGATCAACTGACGATGGTGGCAGGTGACAACCCGGGCAGACCAGCCCGCCCGGGTCATCGTTGCTATCGGTTGATGTGCGCCTTAACCGCCCCACGCGGGATCTTGCGCGGCCTGCGCCATCTGGGCGCGGCGTTCGTCAATGTGCGCCAGCACTTCCTGCGGTTCGATGGCGTCGGTGAACATCGCCGTCAGATCCTGCCCAATGTCCATCCACTGCGGGTTCACATAGTTAACCGCCGTCTGATAGACCGTGCCGCGCTGTTCCGGCGCGAACGAGTCGAGGAATTCCTGCTGGCTTGGCATGAGGTTGAAGGTCAGCCCTGCGAACGGGAGCGTACGCATCGCCGGATTATTGTCGATGAGATATTGCAGGCTCTCCGGGCGAGTGAGGAACTCAAAATACTGCAGCGCCGCGTCGATGTGTTCCGAGCCGGAATAGATGAACTTGGTCGGGCCAGCGGGGTTGATGTTCAGGTTCTGATTATCGGCGAGCGGCATGACGAAGAAGCCGAAATTGTCGGCGCTCACATCCGGGTAATCCGCTTCAATCGACTGCGGGCCGGTCAGGTTGGTCAGGCCCATGGCATATTGCCCGGTTCCCAGGGCTTCCGTCGTAAATTCGGTGGTATCTGCCAGCGCATTGTCGCCAAAGCAGCCGAGGTCATACAGTTCTTTCAACTGCTCGACGACCGAGAGCATGGTCGGATCTTCCGCGAATGTGGTTTCGTTCGCATTGAGCGCCGTCGCCAGTCCCGGTGTGACTTCTTCATAGCGCGGCCCGAGTTCGGGGAACCACAACACATGATGCCAACCGGACGCCACCGGCTCAAAAATCGGGATGATGCCCACGCCGAGCAGTGTCTCACAGGTCGCCTTCAGTTCGGCGTAGGTGGTGGGAACGCTCAGGTTATTCTCTGCAAAGATGGCCTTGTTGTAGTTGACGACCCACGTCGTACCCATGACATCCCACAAGGTCAACCCGTAGACTTTGCCGTTGACCGAGGCCTGCTCCAGCACCAGCGGATCCATTTGCGCTACCCACGGCTGGTCGCTCAAATCGACGGCGTTGGCTTCGACGTTGTAGTTGATGATCAGATCCGTCACGCCGCTCTGCCCGCCGAAGATATCCGTGCCTTCCCCCGTGTTCAGACGCGTCTGCAGCAGCGTGAAATACTGATCCGCCGGGACGATCTGGTAATCGACGTGAATCCCGGTCTCAGCCTCAAACTGCGCGCCTAACTCGATTTCGGCATCCGGCACCCACCCCTGACTCGCCATATAGGTCAGGGTGATCGGCTCCTGCGCTTGGAGGCTGCCCACAGTGAGCAGTAGCAAGAGACTTACAACGATGAAGGTTAGCTTTTTCATGACCAATCAATCTCCATAGTGGTTCTAAATGAGCAATGTTTGGAAATTTGAGACCACGGCGGCGCCCGCAATGACCGGACGCGACCATGCCGAACTTGAAACAGGCAAAACAAAACTATCAGGTCGGCGCTGGCACCATCGACCTTTCGCACACGCTGGACTGGTTGTCTCCTGCTCGTTTGTTGACTTCCCTACCCAAACCGGGAACTACTTCACCTCCTGTGTGCTTTCCCGGACAACCAGTTGCGGCGGCACCAGCAGCTGCTTGGTCAGCGGTTGCTGTGCCGCGAGTGTTTCCGTCATCAACAAAGTCGCCTCATAACTGATCTCATACGGCGACCATTCCAGCGTGGTCAGCGAGGGCGTTACCACGCTCGCTAAATTCCCGCCAAAGCCGACCGCCATCACTGAGCAATCGCCGGGTACTGACCGCCCCTGCTGCGCCAGAGCCTTGATGCTGCCCGCCGCCGTCAAATGGCGGACGGTCACAATGGCCGTCAGGTTCGGGTTTTCCTGCAGCAAATCCAGCGTCGCCTCAAAGCCTTCTTCGACGCTGTTCAGGCCAATTTCCCGGTAGCAACTGTGTACGCCGTATTCGTTCAGCGCCTGCCGATAACCGTCGAGCGAGCGCACCGCCGGGCCGATCCCGCGGATGCGCCAATCCTCGGGATACGTCAAAAACCCGATATCCCGGTGCCCAAGCTGGACGAGGTAGTCGAACGCCTGCCGCATGGCGAGCTCAAAGTCGAGGTCGATGAAGCTCAAGCCGTCTAAATCGGCGCACCGCCCGATCATGATGAACGGGTAAGGCTGCTGGCGCAGCAGATTAATCCGCCAGTCGTCCATGCGCACCTGCAGCAGGATCAGCCCGTCGATTTGATTGCTGCGGTACATGGTGAGCAAAGAGTCGGGCGTGAGCTGCGACATCAGGAAGTTGAGAAAGTATTCTTTTTCGCTGGCGGCGGCGGCCGCGCCCGTGATGTACGGCGTTTCCAGCACGCTGCTGAGTTCGTGCGGAGATTCAATCGGATAGTGGAGCGCGAGCGTCATGCTCGCTCCGCCCCGTAAACGGCGCGCCTGCGTATGCGGCGCATAGCCCAACGCCTGAATCGCCTCGTGAACGCGCTGGCGCGTCTCTTCCGCCACGTATTCTTTGCCGTTGAGGATGCGCGACACGGTCGGCACGGAGACGCCCGCCGCAGTTGCGACATCGGCGATGGTGACCCCACGATTTGGATTTCGAGAACTAGAAGCCTTTTTCGTCATCAAAGAATCTTTTTTCTGATATCGTTATCAGATAACGATATCAGCGATTTTCACGCTTGTCAACAGATCTGGCTGGGGACATCCTAGCCAGTCGACAGCGTCCTCGACGGGACGTTCGCCGCGCCTTGACGAGGCAAGCTTGCGTCAACACGGAACGTTTGACGCAGACTGGCATTTCAGGCTGCACCGTATCGAACGTGAGCAGGATGCGCACTTACTACACACAGGCACTGCGGCTCGATCCCGGCCTAAAAGTCGCTGCCGTGTGGTGTAAATTATGAAGCTCCCATCTTCAGCTTAAACCGTGCTCATCTACCCCGGCTATCATCCGCACCCAAGCATCAGCATCCACACAGAAATGGGATCGTATGACGGCACTACCCCCTGTTCAGACCACAACCCAACGCTCAATCTCTGACCGAACGGCGCTCAATCTCGGCATCTGGTTCACCCTGATCATCTGCCTGGCGATCATCGCGCTCGGCGGCTGGCTGACACAGTTTGAGCTGGCCACGCCCGACCTGAGCGATGGGTTCTTCTATGAGTGGCAGCTGGCCACGCCCAACTTCTGGAACGCCGCGACCGCATGGATCGGCTTTGCCGTGCACAACCTGCTGATCTGGGGCGCGACATGGTGGGCGCAGGAACGCTACAGCAAATATACGGGCACACTCCGCCCGGCGAACTACTGGGCGCTCGCGATCAACGCGGTGTTCATCGTGCTGCATTACGGACAAACGGCGATCTTTTACGATGGAATCGCGCAGGACTTACCGAGTTGGACGGCGCAGTTCACGGTGATCATGATGCTGTTTGTGATCATCGCGCTGGAAAACCGCCGCCGCGGCATGTTCTTCGGCAAAAAGCTTAACTTTCGCACAGAGTTCTACGGTTGGCTGCGGCGCTATCACGGGTACGCTTTCAGCTTCGCCGTGATCTTCACCTTCTGGTTTCACCCCATGGTGCCGACGTTTGGGCACATCTTCGGCTTCCTGCACGTGATCCTCGTCATGCTGCAAGGCTCATTGATGTTCACACGCGCCCATCTGGACCGGAAGTGGAATTTCCTGCTCGAAATCATCGTCTTACCCCATGCCGCGCTGATCGCTCTCGGTCAAGGAACGGGTATCGTCTATATGTTCCTTTTCGGCTTCCTGACGATTTTCATCGTCACGCAGATGCACGGCCTGGGCCTAAAACCGTGGGTCAAATATCTGTTTGGAGCGGGTTACCTGCTCTCGATCCTGTTCACGTATCTTGTGCTGCGTGCGCCGTATCAAGCCAACGAGATCATCCGCATTCCGGCTATCGAGTACTTGATGGTGTTCCTCATGTATGGGCTGTGGTGGTTGGGCGCGCGCCTGCTCGGTCAGTTTGGCGGCAAGGCTGTCAAGCAAAAAGAGTGGCACGAAGGCGAACCCCAAGCAGCGTGAGTCAGAGGAACGCCCACAAGGCTCAACAAACTCACCCCGCCCGCTGCTCTATTGTCCCTCTCCCACGACAGTGGGGAGAGGGACAATAGCGACGTTTCTCACCTTCTGCCCGCTTGTATGGGAAAAGGGGTCGGGTTTGAGGGGCTAATTTGGTACCCTTTGAATCGCAAATTAACGGCTTTCGAAATCCGCTTTAACACCTCAAAGAAATTACTCATCAGGGCTTGGCGTCCCCGTTCAGCGAACTGAAAAGCCGCAGCGCACTGGTCAAAACAGACCCGCATCTTGATTAATTACGCTTCTCGTATACACGAGTAACTTGACGTAAAGAAATACTGGTGATATTTTATAGTTATCGTAATCCGAAACGTTTCGGATGACCAAAAGTAGTGCAATTATTGGTTGTTATTGACGGGTCACATGGTAAAACTAAAAGACTTAGCAGCTAAAACCGGTTATTCGGTAACGACAATTTCGCGGGCGCTCGGCGGCTTCAGCGACGTCAATGAGCAGACACGCCAGCACATCATCGAAACGGCGCGCCAGCTCGGTTACCAGCCACACGAACCCGCTCGCCAACTGCGCAGCCAACGCACCCAGACTATCGGCCTGATCATCCCGGCCAACGACCAAAGTTTCTCAAACGACTTCTTCAACCTGCTCTTGCGCGGCATCGGCGATGCCGCGGCCAGCGCGGGCTATGACCTGCTCATCAGCGCCCAAACCCCGGGCGCCCACGAGATGGACGCGTACCGGCGCTTTGTGGGGGGTGGGCGCGTGGACGGTATGGTCGTCGCCCGTACGCGGCAGGCCGACGAACGTATCGAGTACCTCAAACACATGCAGCATCCGTTCGCGGTCTCCGGGCGCAGCGCGCCGACTGAGGAATCGCACTTCCCGTATATCGACGCCGACAGTCAGGCTGGCATCCGCGAAGCTACTGCGCACCTGATCGCGCTCGGCCATCGTGAGATTGCGCTGCTGCTGCCACCTCCCGAACTCGCCTATACCGAATATCGACGGCGCGGCTATGCCGAAGCGCTCGTCAACGCTGGCCTACCCTATCGCACTGATTATGTGCTGCACGGCGATCTGCTGCGCTCGGGCGGCTATGCGCTCACGGACGATCTCCTCAATCGGTTTCCCGAGATCACGGGGATCGTGTGCGCGAATGACCTGATGGCGCTGGGCGCGATGAACGCGGCGCAAAAGCGCGGGCTCGTCGTCGGCCACGACCTGTCGATCACGGGCTTCGACGACATCCCCCCGGCAGAATTCGCCCACCCGGCGCTGACCACGGTGCATCAACCCGTCTACGAAATTGGTCAGCGGCTGCTGCACATGCTGGTGCAGCTCATCACCCGGCAGACCCAGCCGGAAACGCAGATTCTGCTTCCGGCCCGGCTTGTTGTTCGCGAATCAACTGGACTAAGGAGGTGATGCACGGCAGATCAGTGTGAAGTAACTCGCTTCTTCATCCTGTATAGCTCGTTCTAGAGAGGTAAAAAATGTCCACAAAATATCGTTTTATCCTGTTGAGTGTCCTCCTCCTCGCCGTCATTGCGCTGCCTGTCGTCGCGCAAGACAGCCCAACTGTCACTTTGATTTCTACACAGTTCAATGTCGTCGAAGAAGCTGAGAAATTCCGCGGTGTGCTGGGCGGGTATGCCGACGGCACGATCGAATTTGTGCCCTCGGAAGAAGGCCCCATGCTCGACCTGCTGCGCGCGGAAGCGCAGAGCGGCTCCGGTGTCAACGATGTGATCGGCGCGCTGCATGGCACGTTCCCGACGCTGGCCAACGAAGACCTCGTCTTCGACCTCACCGATCTGCTGAACGACATCGAGACGGAATACGACATCTCCGATGCGTATGTTGAACTCGGACGGATGGGTACCGAAGATTATCAGTATTACATCCCGTGGATGCAGGCCACCTACACAATGGCGGCCAGCAATGAAGCCCTCGAATATCTGCCGGAAGGCGCGGATGTGAACACGCTCACTTGGGCGCAGTTGGCCGAATGGGCGAAGAACATGTACGACGCGACAGGCGAAGCCAAGCTCGGCTTCCCGGTGGCGGGTCTGTTCCATCGCTTCCTGCAAGGCTATTTCTTCCCGTCGTTCACGGGAGCGATGGTCACGCAGTTCAACAGCCCCGAAGCAGCGGCGGCGTTCGCGTTCCTGCGCGACGAACTGTGGCCGTATGTCAACCCGCAGTCGATCAGCTATGAGTTCATGCAGGAACCGCTGCTCTCCGGTGAAGTTCTCGTGGCGTTTGACCACGTGGCGCGCCTCAAGGGTGCTTTCGACGAACGCCCGGCAGATTTCATCGCCTTCCCCGCGCCCATTGGCCCGGCGGGACGCGGTTTCATGCCGGTCGTCGCGGGCTTGGCGGTTCCGTTCACGTCGGCTAATCCCGAAGCGGCCCAAGCAGTGATTCGCTACATGCTGTCGCCGGAAGTCCAATCCGGCATCCTGAGCGAGCTCGGCTTCTACCCCGTAATCTCCGGAGTGGATATGAGCGGCTTGTCTGAAGGCGCAGCCGAACAAGCGGCGGCAGTCACGGCGCAGGCCACCTCGCCCGATTCGATAGTCGCGCTGCTGCCCATCGGCTTGGGGTCGCGCGGCGGTGAGCTCAACCAGATCTTCCGCGATGCCTTCACGCGCATCGTGATCGATGGCGGCGAGATCCAGACCGTGCTCGACGAACAGGCGGTCATCCTGCAAACGCTGCTCGACGAAACGGGCGCGCCATGCTGGGCGCCGGATCCGGCGAGCGAAGGTGCCTGCCAGCTCGCCAGCGGCATGTAACGAACGATAGCCTCACCCCTAAATCCCCTCTCCTAAAGGAGAGGGGTTGGGGTGAGGTTGAGTGTTTTCAATTGTCAAAAATCGAGCCGAGGACGAGACCGTCTCTCGTCCTCACACCAACTTGCCGGGCGCAAATCCCTCACGTCAGCAGTTAGGCGAAAGTAGATTTTCTTATGAAACGCCATCGCTGGATTCCCTATTTATTACTTTTGCCCTCGTTGATCTATCTCGCGCTGTTCTTTCTTTATCCCATGACGCAGGCGGCCCAGCTCGCCTTCACGCGCGAGGGGCAGTACCTGAATCTGCGCGCCGAGCCGAGCGACACAGCGCCCGTGACCGGCGCTCTGGCGCTGCAAACTGAAGTGCGCATCACCGAGCGCAGCGAACAGCAGGAGACACTCGCCAGCGGCGCGCAGCGTCCAGTGTTCTGGTACCGCGTCCAGGCGGAAGATGACAGCGGCGCGACCGTCGATGGCTGGGTCAGCATTCGCAACCTGTTCATCGAGAACCGCCGCACCTCTGAAACCGCGCGTGTCACCTCCGGCGAAGCGGTGCGCGAATTCTCGCTCACGCACGTCAACCGCATGTTCACCGATTTTCGCTTCGACGACGCGCTGTGGACGACCGTCCTGCTCATCATCCTGATCATTCCCGCACAGTTTGTGCTGGCGATCATCATGGCGCTCGTGCTGCAAAGCCAGATCCGCTTTAGCAGCCTGTTCCTCTACATCTATGCGATTCCGCTCGGCCTGTCCGATCTGGTATCGGGCATTCTGTGGTTCGCCATCTTCACGCAGCGCGGCTTTTTGAACTCACTGCTGGTGGAAGCGGGCATCCTCGACCTGCCGTTCATTTTCATTCAGGCGGGGCAAATGGGCTGGATGATCGCCATCATCGTGCTGGCAGAAATCTGGCGCGCGACCTCCATTGTCATGGTGATCATCGTCTCCGGGCTGCAAGCGATCCCGCGTGACTATATGGAAGCGGGTGAAGTCTTCGGCGCATCGATGTGGCAGCGCCTGCGACACATCATCCTGCCGCTGCTCAAGCCGAGTCTGCAAGTCGCGCTGATTCTGCGCACGATCCTCGCGTTTCAGGTATTCGCCATCGTCATCGCCATCACGGGCGGTGACATCCTCACCGTGCTGGCGAATGAAACCTTCCGCTGGTATGACCCGGCCCGCTTCAATAGTCCCAACATGGCGGCAGCCTACTCCGTCTTCATCATGCTGATTTCACTGGGCGTGTCGTTGTTCTACCTCCGTGCCGTCCGTTCCCAAGAGGAGGCCACGCAAACCGCATGAGCACCCAAGCGCTGGAGCGGCCAATTCCGCTCCCGAATGAACGTGAACGCCAACGGGCGAAACTCCGCCTGCGCGTGCGCCGCGCAGCCGTGTATGTCGTCGCCGTGCTGCTGGCAATCTGGATTCTGCTCCCCATCTGGTTGATCACCGACATGGCGTTCAGCACACCCAATGCGGTGCGCGCCTTCCCCAAAGACTTCTTCCCGAATCCGATTTCGCTCGATTCGCTGCGCTTCTTCATCAACAGTGAAGGCATCCTGCGGGCGTTGGGCAACAGTGTGCTCGTCGCCGTGCTCACGCTCGTGATCTCGACCATCATTGCCGTGCCCGCCGGGTACGCGATTGCGCGCTATATGTTCCGCGGGCGTGACGCGATCCGCCTGCTGATGCTCTCGGTGCGCGCCTTCCCCATCGTCGTGTTGGCCGTGCCGCTGGCGGTAATCTTCATCCGCTTCGGCTTGTACGATCAGCCCGTCACGCTGGCGCTGATGCACACTGCACTCACCTTGCCGACGACTGTGCTCGTCGTCTCCAGCGTGTTCGCCAGCGTGCCCTATGAATTCGAGGAGGCGGCACAGATCTTCGGCTGCACACCAATTCAGGGGTTTTTCAATGTGGTGCTGCCGCTGGCGCTGCCGGGGATCGCCGCGTCCGCCATTCTGACGTTCGTGCTCTCGTGGAATGAGGTTTTCGCCGCGATTTTGCTCACCAGCAACAACCGCACGCTGCCCGCCCACATCCTGTACAATCTGGATAAATCGAGCGATCCGTTCAAGTTTGCGGCGGCGTTCTTCATGCTCCTGCCGACGATGATCTTCATCTTCTTCATTCGGCGCTACCTGTTCAACATGTGGGGATCGATTAATAAATAGAGGGTTTTATGTCCGAAATTGTGATCGAAAACGCCATCAAACGGTTCGGCAAATTCACGGCGATTGATAACGTCAGCCTGACCGTGCACGAACACGAGTTCGTCGTACTGCTCGGCCCGAGCGGCTGCGGCAAGACGACACTCCTCCGCGCGATTGCCGGGTTGGGCATGGTCGACGATGGGCGCATCACCATCGGCGGGCGCGACGTGACCTTCCTCGCGCCGCGCGACCGCAACATCTCGATGGTCTTCCAGAACTACGCCATTTTCCCGCACATGACGGTGTACGATAACATCGCCTTCGGTTTAAAAATGCGCCGCGCCGACAAAGCGCACATCAAAGAGCGCGTAGACCATGCCGCCAAGCTGTTGCATATCGAGGGCATGCTCGAACGTTATCCCTCCCAGATGAGTGGTGGTCAGCGCCAGCGCATCGCCGTTGCCCGCGCCATCGCTTACGAGAGCCGCATCATCCTCATGGATGAGCCCTTGAGCAACCTCGACGCGCTGCTGCGCCTCGAAATGCGCGCCGAACTCAAGTCACTGCTCAAACGTCTCGGCGCGACAACCATCTATGTCACGCATGACCAGATCGAAGCGATGAGTATGGGCGACCGCATCGCCGTGATGCAGAGCGGGCGCATCCTGCAAATTGACGTCCCCACCCGCGTGTATGACCTGCCGAGCAATCAGTTTGTCGGCGGCTTCATCGGCAACCCGCCGATGAACTTCGTGCATGGGCAGGTGCAGAAAAGCGGCAGCGCGTATGTCGTCAAGATTGGCGATTTCACTATCACACCCGATCCGGCTATCCAGTCGGCCCTGCCCGCTTACGACGGTAAAAACATCTATCTCGGCATTCGCGCGGAAGCGATGGAAGTCGTCACCACGCCGACGCCCGATACGCTGCCCGTCATCGTCGACGTGGTCGAGCCGTTGGGCGCGCAAAATCTCCTCACGGCGCGCGTGGGTTCAGACATTGTGAAAGTTTCAACCGCGCCCGATTCGCCGATCAAAATGGGTGATCAGGTGTGGCTGCGTTTCCCGCTGGCGAAAATCCGCTGGATGAATGTTGACACGGGTCAGGCGATTACGCCGGCTGTGGCGCAGGTGACAGCATGAAACCGCTCGATTTCGGCGCGAATGGCATCAATGGCAGCGTCGATCAGTCCGGGCGCATCATCGCGCTCAACTTCTACCACCCGGAACACGGCTACGTCACGCTGACCAGTGCCGACCCCTTCCCCGACGACCAGCGCTACGATGTGGCGGCGGTGCGCGCCTATCGCAAAAGCCTCGCCGAGTTGGAGGGGTTCGGCGTGCAGTTCGACGTGCCGATCCAGTCGGTGCACAGCGAGAATCGAATGGCAGCACCACGGTACAGACATTACCTTTGAAGACGGGCGCGAAGTCGAAGCCGATACCTTCGTGTACGGTGTGACGACTTATCAACGCTGGAAGCTGAACGACATCCCGGCGCGCATACAAGGTCGTCTGTCTGTGCAGCGCTGTGCCTATACGCAGATCACCGAAGGCGGCGTGATCCCTGCGCCGCCGGTTGAAACGAATGTCACGTTTGATCGGCATGGTTCAATCGGAATATGGACAATTGAGAATCCCGCGCTGCCCGCCGCTGTGTGCCTCATCGCAAACTTTGGTGGCGCGCCGTATGAACTCGAAACGGTCGGTGCAACGCGGCTCAACCTGCCACTAATTGGCGATGACGTGATCCTGTGCTTCACGACGGGGATGAACGCGCTGGAAGCGCAGAGCCACGCGATCTCGTTCTACCCGCCAACGGCGGATCATATTGAGGCGGCTCTCCGAGAAATCCAGAATTCATGGCTTCGACATTATGCTGCCTATTCGGGGCCGGATGATCCGCTTTGGTGGCGGGGGATGTTCTACAGTCTGAGCATGGCGATTCCTGTAGGCGAAGGCGTCTGCTTCCTGACCGATCATATGCTGCTGCCGCTGTCATGGAATCGAGATGCCTATTACCTCGCATGCGCGCTGTTAAGCTGGCGTCAAGCAAAAGAGCAAACGCGACATCGTGCGCCGCCACCTGATCTGGATGTTCGAGATCGCCAAGCGCGTCGATGGCGCGTGGGGACGCAGCTACCTCGCCAACGGCATGATCAAAGACCCGTCGTTTCAACTGGATCAGCAGGTGTTCCCGCTGCTCGAACTGGCCGAATATGTGCTGGAAACGGGTGATCGCACAACGTTTCAGCGGTTGGAAGGCCACATGTATGCGATCCTCGATATGCTGTTCGCGCGCAAGGCTGATTTCGCGCCGCTCTTCCCCACCGACGAAACGCCCGCCGATGACCCGATTGCGCTGCCGTTTCACCTATCGAGTCATATTCTGTTCTGGAAGACGCTCGACAAGCTGAATCGGCTCGGCGTGGATACCGGAACGCTCAAAGACGACATGCGCGCCGCCGTGGATCGCTATTTCATCACCGACTGGAACGGTAAGCGTATCTACGCCTATGCGACGGATGGCAGCGGTAATCATCACCTGTATCACGATGCCAACGACTTCCCGACCGTCCTCGCGCCAACCTGGGGCTGGTGCGACGCGACTGATCCGGTATGGATAGAAACAATGAACTTTGCATTCTCGCCTGCGAATAAAGAGGCGTGGTTTGAGGGACATTTGGGATCGGTGCATACCAAAGCGGCGTGGGCGCTGGGTGATATTCAAGAATTGCAGCTTCTTGTCGAGCACCTAGATGACTCTATAGTCCATCGCAATTTGCGGAAACTTGGGGAAAGGGACGGTTCGCTGCCCGAAGCCTACGATCCCATGACAGGTGAAGTTGTAGCGCGCCACTGGTTTGCGTGGCCAAATGCGGCCTATGTCTGCGTGATCAATTGGGAGCATTTAAGCCATGAACATTGGCTTTGTCTCAACGCGGTTGGCTGGCGTCGACGGGGTGAGCCTCGAAGTCGCCAAGCTGGTGACGATCTTGCGGGAGATGGGTCACGCGTCGTTTTACTGCGCGGGCGAACTCGATCCGGTCACGCCGCCCGCGCGCCTCGTGCCGGAGATGCACTTCACCCACCCCGAAGCGAAACGTCTGCATGACGAGGCGTTCAGCACAGCGCACCCGCCTGCCCGCCTCTTCCGCGAGATCTACGCGAGCGCCGACTACCTGCGCGGTGAACTCGAAGCGTTTGTCGAGCAGTACGGCATCGAGGTGATCGTCTCGCAGAACGCCAACGCCATCCCTATGAATCTGGCGCTCGGCGTGGCCATTGCCGATCTGGCGCGGCGCAACCGCGTCAAGGTGCTGTGTCACTCGCACGACTACTATTTCGAGCGCACGCGCTTCATCAACAATGGCATTCAGAGCATCCTCGACGAAGCGTTTCCGCCCAAGCTGGAAACCGTGCGCCACCTGTCGATCAGCACGGTGATGCAGCAGCGGTTGTACGCTTGGCGCGGCATCCCATCGCTGTACATGCCCAACATCTTCGACTACGAAAATTCACCGCCGCCGCCCGACGACTACGCGTTGACCTTCCGCGCGGAACTTAGCTTAAGCGCCGACGACTTGATCGTTTTGCAGCCCACGCGCGTCATCCGCCGCAAGGTGATCGAGAAGGCGGTCGAACTGATGCGCAAGCTGGACGATCCGCGCCTCGTGCTGCTAATCACGGGCTACGAAGGCGACGAAGCGGGCGGCTACGGGGAATGGCTCAAAGAGGAAGCGGATCGGGCGGGTATTCGCTACCAGTTCATTGCCGACTACATCGGCGCGGAGCGGGGCGAACGGAACGGCCACCGGGTGTATACGCTGTGGGACATTTACCCGCAGGCGCACATTGCGACGTATCCCAGCGATTACGAAGGCTTCGGTAATGCCATGCTGGAAATGATGTACTTCCGCAAGCCGTTCATCATCCATACGTATCCGGTCTATGTAGCAGACATCAAGAGTCGCGGAATCAAGGCGGTTGAGTATCATTATGACCTCACTCCGGACGTGATCGCACAGACCCGCCGCCTGATCGACGATGCGGCGCTGCGGGACGACTGGACGGAGACTAATTACCGTGTGGCGACCGAGTGCTTCTCATACACGGTCGCGCGCCGCGTACTGGAAGAAGCGTTGAGGCGTTTTGATGAACCCTTCTGATCGAATTCGCCAACTGCTCGGCGACCTGTACCCGGAGCAGGTCGAGTCGCTGTTCGTCCAGATTGGCGAGCGACTGCGTAAACTCCATGTGCCGCCCGCGCAGGGCGACTACTTCTCGGAAAAGACGATCACCCTGATCACCTACGGCGACACACTGCGCCGTGACGGTGAACAGCCGCTGCAAACGCTGCGTCACTTCCTTGACGACAATGCCTACGACTTGATCGACACCGTGCACATTCTGCCGTTCTATCCGTATTCTTCGGATGACGGCTTCTCGGTGATCGATTATTACGCGGTCAACCCGGTGCTCGGTGACTGGGACGATGTACGCGCGCTCAGCCGTGACTATCGACTGATGTTCGACGCGGTGATCAATCATATGTCGGCGCAGAGCGACTGGTTCCAGCGCTTCCTCGCCGATGATCCTGACTATACGCAGTTGTTCATGACCGAAGCGCTGGAGACGGATTTGAGCGCCGTCGTGCGTCCGCGCACCTCGCCGCTGCTCACCCCGTTCACCAAAGCGGACGGCGAAACGGTGCATGTCTGGACGACCTTCAGCGCCGATCAGGTCGATCTCGACTTCCGCGCGCCCGCGACCTTCCTGCGCATCCTCGACGTGCTGCTGTACTACGTGGAACAGGGCGCGCAAGTCATCCGCCTCGACGCCATCGCCTTTATGTGGAAGGTCGCCGGGACGAACAGCCTGCACCTGCCGCAAACCCACGCCGTGATCCAGTTGTTCCGCGCCGTGCTCGATGTGTCCGCGCCCCATGTCATCCTCATCACCGAGACGAACGTGCCGCACGCCGAAAATATCTCCTACCTGCGCGCGGATGAGGCGCAGCTCGTCTACAACTTCACGCTGCCGCCGCTGCTGCTGCACACGCTGATCACCGGACACGCGGTCAAGCTGGCGGACTGGATCAACAGCCTGCCCGCGCCGACCCCGCGCACCACGTTTTTCAACTTCACCGCCTCCCACGACGGGATCGGTCTGCGCCCGGTCGAGGGGATTCTAGCGCCGGACGAACTCGCGCAGATGATCGCCCACGTCGAAGCGAACGGCGGGCGCGTCAGCTACCGCGCGCTCCCCGATGGGGGCCAGAAGCCGTATGAGCTTAACATCACCTATGTCGATGCGACCGGAGCGCCGGAGATCACGCCGGGTCAGCATATCAAGCGCTTTCTGCTGACGCAGGCCGTCATGCTCTCGCTGAGCGGCGTCCCGGCAATTTATCTGCACAGCCTCGTCGGCACGCGCAATGATGTCGCGGGGAGTCGAGCAACTCGGCTATAACCGCGCGATCAACCGCGCGAAACTCGACGCCAACTCACTTGAGGCAGAACTGCGCGACGCGGACACGTTCCGGGCGCAGGTCTTCAACGCCTACGCCGATCTCGTGCGCTCACGGCGTGGCCACCCCGCCTTTCATCCACTCGGGTCGCAGCGCGCATCCACGCTCAACGACGGGCGCGTGCTCGCCCTCGAACGAACTGCGCCGGGCGGCGGCGAGCGGGTGCTCGCGCTGTTTAACTTCAGCGATCAGCCGCAGACGGTCGAACACGGCGAGCTCGCACCGTACGAGTCGCGGTGGATTGCGGGGTAGTACCGACCCCACCCCCGGCCCCTCCCCGAATTCAGGGAGGGGAGCCAACAGACTCGCAGTAGCTCCCCCTCTCCGCTCGGAGAGGGGGTTGGGGGGTGAGGTTTACTTAAGGCAGATGCTCCGGCGCGGCGCAGATCGGTTCCTTCGACAGGAAGATCAGAGCGCCGTCGTGGGGGGCGAGCGTGACCGCGATTCTGTCAATCGGTTCGGGGTAGGCGCGATCCGCCGTCCAATCATAGGCGTATTGTTGGACAGGGATGCCCAGCACTTCCAGTGGATACACGCGCTCGACCGAGATTTCGCCAGCGTTCAGGATGAAGACGGCGCGATCAATGCCGTTACTTCTCACCTGGACGATGACCGGGTCAACCGCGCGGCCTTCAGGTCGTCCACGCGCATCCGTGCCATAGGCGAACGTCGATTTGCCCAGCAGGGGATAGGCACACTCCGCGCCAAACGCCGCATCTTGGGCGATCAATTTCCAAAGACGTAAGCGTTCCGGCGACAATTCCGCGAGATTATCGCTCGTCATGATGACCTGACCCGCCATGCCCGCGTAGATCGCCAGCGAGCGCACTTCAATGTCGCTCAGGTTATGGAAGCGGTCACGGAGGAGGATGCAGTCAGGGTCGGCGCGCCAGAACATCCCGTTCGCGAAATTGCGCAGCAGACTATCGCGCAGCATGGACTGCGCCGAGTAATCGCCGCGCCACTCCACGCCGACATCGCGCCCGATGCGCAGCGCATCAACCAATCCAATCGACGCAAATAAGGGACAACCGCAGCCCAACCAGAGCGCGTCCTCGCCAATCGTTTCGCGGATCATCTCTGCGGTGCGCCGCCAGATTTCGATGCGCGTCAGGCCGGGCGTGTGCCACACCGCCCGATCCGGCCCGTATTCGCTGCCGAAGTGCATAAAGTCGGTCTTGAAGTACTCACAGCTCCACTCATAGCGCCACACGCGGAACACCTCACGCAAATAGGCGAAGGCGTCGGGGTGCGTCGTATCGAGGATGTAGTAGGCCTCGCTGCGTTTGTGCCAGCGGAACTCGGCGTAGAACTGCATGTGGGCGATGGGTTGGCCGTCGTGATCTTTGACCACCCAGTCGGGATGATCGCGGTACAGCTTACTCCGGTTGCCGACCATGAATGGCGCGATCCACAGCCCCGGCGTGAAGCCTGCCGCGCGAATATCATCCAGCACGGGTTTCATGCCGCGCGGGAACTGCGGTTTCACGTCCAGCCAGTCGCCCATCTCCGGCGTAAACCCGTCGTCGATCTGGAACACGCGCATGTTGAGCTGCTCGCGTTGGTTGACCTCCGCTGTCGCCCGCAAGTGTTCAAGGATGTTCTCTTCCGTGATGGAGGCATACAGGTTGTACCACGAACACCAACCGGAAATGCCTTCAAAGCCTTCCCCACGTTGATCATCACCGATCGGTTCAGCCCATTCTTGAAGAGCATGTTCGTAGGGATTGGTCGACTCGATGATATCCAGTTGTTCAGATTCGCACCCGTCAGCATGTGCTTTGCGATCCCACAGTGTTTCAATGAGCAGCGTGTACGGCGTCTGGCGGTTGTCGAGCGTGAGGGTGTGTTGAAAGCGATCATGTCGATGAAAACCGATGACCACACTCCCCGCACCATAGCGCGGGAGCAATTGCGTCAGCGCGTAACCTTGAATCAATCCGGGCGGCGCAGTTTCCGGTTCGATGTAGCTCGCGCCATCCCAACTGTAGTAGCCCATGCGCAGAAACGCGCGCAGATTGGTCAACCGGGTGAAGGCGATCCCGAACGAGTCGAGCACGATTTCGGCGGGCAAGCCGCTGAGGCCATAGAGCAGATGATCCGCATACTTTTGGTTGATTTCAACGTAAAACGTTCCAGTGAGGGGCGTTGGCAAGCTACATTCATAGCGTCCCGGTCGCGCCGCGCGCCAAACCGCCGCTTCAACTCGAGCGCCGTTGATCACCGGGAGCAGTTCGCCAAGACCGACAAATTCGGTCTCGATTGACAGCACTCCCGAACGTAGGACAACGTTCACAGGGCAACCTCCCGGCGTTCCTCAGCGGAGCGCCGCGCCGCCAGCACCAGTTCGAGGATCGTCGCCCCGTCGCGCAGCGGCGTGCGCGTCTGTCCACCCGATTGGATGGCCGTGAGCAGATCGCGCAGCATGGCCACGCGCATATCGCGTAACGAGTCGATCTTGGTGACGGGTGTATCCGGCTGATCAGTGTGCGTGAAGGCCGCCATGTTGGCGCTCGCAAAATCGGCGGTCAGCTTCTCGGCCACCACGCGGTAATCGCCGATCCATTTACCGGGGACGGCATTGTTGGTCGCCGTGATGACGCCCATCCCCCCATTGGCAAACGTGACCGTCGTCGCGCTCGTGTCTTCGCTGGTGTAGCCCGGCACAGTGGAATGGAACAGATTGGTCTGCCGGCTGTAAACCGCAACGGGCTGCCCCATAAAATAGCGCATCAGGTCGAACAGATGAATCGCCTGTTCGATCACTTGACCGCCGGATTTGTCCCGGTCGCGCCACCACGACGCATGCAGCGCATTACAGAAGTAGCGTCCGTTGAAGAGGGCGACGCCGCCTGTTTTACCTTCCGCTTGCAGCGCCTTAAACGCCTCGACCGCCTCGCCAAAGCGGAACTGAAACCCTACCTGCGTCTTGATCCCCGCCCGCTCAACGGCATCGACCATGCGCCATGCCTGCTCTGCAGCGAGCGCTATCGGCTTTTCCATCAGGATGTGGATGCCGTTGGCCGCGGCCCGTTCCACCTCATCCGTGTGGGCGAAGGGCGGCAGACAGATCACGACGAGATCGAGCCGCGCCTCATCAAGCAACGCATGGTTCTCCGTATAGATCGCGGCTTCTGGCGCGTATTTCGCCGCGAACGCGCGCGCTTTCTCCTCGGTGCGGTTGCTCAGCGCGACAATCTCCACGCCTTCGTCCTTTAAGCTGTTGATGACGGCGGCATGCCGTCCGGCGACGTCGCCCGTACCCATGATCCCAATGCGCATCACACACCTCCAAATTCAAGCACAGCGAGCAGCACTTCGTTCGGGCGTTCGTCGATCAGCCGGTACATCGACTCGGCGTCCGCAAACGGGGCGCGGTGCGTAATCAGCGCGCGCAGATCGAGCACACCATCCGCCTGCAAGCGGATCGCCGACTGCCACAGGCGCAGCTTCGTCCAACGGTAGCTGAGTTCAGGTGACACGCCGGAAATCTGCGAACACACGAGGTTGATCCGGTTATGGTGAAACTCCGCGCCGAGCGTCAAGCCCTTGGCTTCACCTTGAAAGAAGCCCATCGCCACCACCCGCGCCGAGTAGGCGGCGGCGCGAATCGCCTCGTTGAGCGCGATGGTCGAACCGGACACTTCGATGCACACATCCGCGCCTAGGCCGCCCGTCAAATCCTTGATCGCCTCGGCGGCGCTGCCCTGCCCCGCGTTCAGCACAACATCCGCGCCCAGGCGCTGCGCCATCTCCAAGCGCGAGTCAAGCAAGTCGACCGCAATGACTTTCGCGCCGGAACGTTTCGCCGTCAGCGCGACGATTTGACCGAGCGCGCCCAGTCCAAAAATGGCGACCGTATCCCCTAAGCGGATCGCCGCATCATGCACGCCGTTTAGCGCGATTGCGCCGAGATGCGAGAAAATGCCGCACAGCGGATCAAGACCAGCGGGCATCAGGCGCGGGCGGGCATAGTCGACCTTGGCCACATGGTGCGTGCGATGTCCCCACGTGCCGAACAGGTGTGCGCCAACCTGGATGTCGCTCACCGCCGTGCCGACTTCGACGACTTGGCCGACCTCCTCATAGCCGAGATTCAGCACCGGATAGCTGAAGCTCGGTTCCGCTGACTCGACGAATAAGCGCCGATCAGCATCCCAACGGCGCGTCAGATAGGGATTCGTGCCCCGCCAGTAAGTCAGTTCGGTCCCGGCGCTGATGCCGGAATAGAGGGTTTGAATGCGGACTTCGTCGGGCTGCAGCGGCGGATCAGAGAGGGTTTGAAAAGCGCCAGAATAGGGAGCATCAAAAACAAATAAGGTACTCATAGACAGGCTTTCTCATAAGTCAATCCTCCCCTGAGCATACCTCACGGCGTGGAAAAGACGGTAATACCGTTGGTCAGCATCCCGAGTTTAGCTGGTCAACGGGCAGAGCATGTGCCGTATTGTTACTTAAGTGCTGTATCGGGGAATTAGTTGAAGAGGATATTGGAGGGGTGTACGACCGTGCGGCCCTCACAATAGTTATCGGACGGCGGGAGCGCTTAGCGGCCTGCGTTCCACTGGTGTTCGGCATCCTCCAGCTGAAGGCGAAACCAGTGATGAATGTCGTTTTGCCGCACCTGCGCTTTGAGTTTGGTGGCGCGGTCGTGCCGCTCCGCCTCGGGCATATCGAGCGCCTGCCGGAGCGCTTCGCGGGTGCCGTAAACGTCGTAGGGCGAAACCAGCAGCGCGGCATCGCCGAAGCCTTCGGCCACACCCGCTTCTTCCGACAGGATGACCACCCCGTCCTGACGGTTGAGCGCTGCGCCCTCTTTCGCCACCAGATTCATGCCATCGGCGAGCGGGTTGACGAGCAACACGTCATACAACGTGAACGCCGCCACCGCCCGGTCATAATTGTTGCCCAGCAGCACGCGGATCGGCTCCCACTCGCCATCGCTCAACGTTGCATTGATCTCGCCGACGAGCGCCATCACTTCCCGCAGATAGCTGCGGTATTCGGTCACTTCGGTGCGCGATGGCACCAGCAGCGCCAGCATGTCCACCCGACCGCAGTATTCAGGATGAGCGAGCAGCAGATTGCGGAAGGCGAGGAAACCGCGCAGGATATTTTTGCTTGGCTCGACGCGATCCACGCGCAAAATGAGTTTTTGCCCCTCGTACTGATTTTGGAGGCGCGCCACCTGCTGCTGCACTTCGGGGCTGTCCAAGCGCTGTTCCAGATACTCCACATCCACCGAAATCGGGTATGGGGTCGCCTCAACTTCGCGTCCCCGGAAGGCGAGGCGGCGCCACGGCTTGCTCACACGGACATCCGGGAGCACATCGACACACGTCTGGAGAAAGCGGCGGGTATCGCGCTCCGTCTGGAAGCCGACGCGATCCGCGTGCAGCATCGACGTGATGAGATCGCGGCGCATGGGCAGCGGCAGCATACGCCATGCATCCGCGCTGGGCCACGGAATGTGGAGAAACGACTGAATGATGACCCGATCGCCGACCAGTTCGCGCAGGAACCGCGGAAACAGGTACAGATGATAATCCTGCACCAGCACGAGGATGCGCCCTTCCAGTTGCTGAATGCTCTCCGCGACCGCCTGCGCTAACTGCCGGTTGATGGCAGTGTAGCCATTCGACCACGCTTTCCACGTGTTCTCATCGATGATGGGATGGCGCGGCGTATCGTGGAGTTGATGCTGCACGAACCAGAGCAGCGGATTGCTGATGACGTTGTAGTAGGCATGGTACTGCGCCGCGTCGGGCTGCACGAGACGAATGCTCATCTCCCCCACTTGGTGGATGCCCTCGCCCATCAGGTGCAGCCACTCGCGATCCCCTTTGCTCAACGCGCACGAGATCCACAGGATCTCATGCTGGCGCGCGACCGCGCTGAGGGCAGTGACCAGCCCCCCCGACCCGCGGACGGCGTGCGGCTCACCATCACGCACGGAAAACGAGAACGGTCCTCGGTTTGAAACGACTAAGATGTGCACAGTTTGGTTTTCCATCAGTTTTCCCCTAGGCTTTGACGAGCAGTGGGCGGTGTTCGGTGCTCCAGTATCCAGCGCAAACAGTGCGTGACATCCGGCACGCCATTGGCTGTCAAATCACAAACGGCGAAAAGATCCGGCGGTGTGGTCGGATGCACGACACCAACCGACAGGGTTTGCAGGTCGCGGGTCGGGTCGGCAGCCAGTTCGCGCAGCGCGCGCATGGCGGCGTAATCGGTCACGTCATCGCCGAAAAAGAGTACGCTCTCTAGCCGATAGTCGTCGGCAATGGCGCGAACGGCCGTGCCCTTGTCCACGCGCAGCGGCGGCTTGATATCCCAGATGAACTGGCCCGCGCTCAATTGCAGGCCCGTCAGCTTACACAACGGCAGCAGATACGCCTGTAACTGCGCCTTGGTCGCCTCCGGGTCAGCGGCCAAACGATAGTGGATCGACCCGGTAACATCTTTGTCCTCGACGATGACGCCCGCCATCTCTAGAGCGCGCACCGCGTTGAGCACGGTCTGCAGGCGCTCCCGCCACGCAAGGGCGGTCTCGACCAGCCTTGGCCCATCAGCGGACCAGCGTTCCAGTCCGTGATTCCCATAGTAGACGAGCTGCGGACGCGTAAACCGCGCGCGGACATCCTGTACGCTCCGGCCAGACACAAGCGCGACCACCGTCACCCGCTCCGCCAGTCCGTCGAGGAGGCGCGCGTTCTCCGGAACGATAGTCGCCACATCGGGATGCGGGGCGAACGCGCTTAACGTACCATCAAAGTCCGAGATGAGGCCGAAGCGGGAGCATGCAAGCACACGCCGCAGCCGATCTGTGTGCTGTTCCCAGTGCTGATCCACCGCTTGTTTCACGCCCGCCTGCTCCTAATCCATCCATTTGTGACTTAATGAAGAATTAAATGTCTTATCAGGATACTATAAAATTCATTTCGATTGTCATTACAAAAAAAACCCAACACCATATTCTCGGCAGATACACGCGTCATCCAAGGTGGAGTGGCAAGGCCGCACTGCGGCTCGAACCCTAGCCAAGTTTGCTGCTGGACCAGGCGAATTCTTCAGCCTTCCGTACCATACATTGCGCATAAAATTAAGTGAGTACCGCTACGCAGCTCGGTTTGACGTCCCGCTTCCGCCGCGCCTGCGCTGGGCATAGTTGTCGGTTCTCGGTTAAGTTATTTCGGCACCAGAACTTTTCGTTAGTCGGTTTGACTGCTGTGTGCACGCCCAGCATCCAGATTGAGGCAGTATCAGGTGACCACCGCTATCCCCCCCCCCCCCCCCCCCCCCCCCCCCCCCCCCCTCCGCTCCGCGCATGGTTTATCCCCCTTGCACTGCTGGTGCGCTGGCCGTTTCTCGGTGTTGAAGGTGTCCCCGGCGACCTGTTTCTGAACGGGTGGTGGGGCGAAATGTCGTACAAAGCTGGCTTTGAAGTCTACAGGCTCACCGAGGCCAATCACCCACCCATCTTTCTCGTCCTCAACGGACTGTCACAAGCCGTGGCTGAAATCCCATTCGTGTGGAATTTCCTCGAATCGGTGCAGTTCACGTGGACGATGCGCCTAAAACTCTGGCCCATCACGGCGGAAATCCTGCTAATTCTCATCCTGTGGCGCTGGCTGCGGGGACGGGGCGCTCTGCGCTGGCTGATTCCGCTGGTGATCGCGCTTCATCCGGCGTTCATCCTCGACTCCGTCATGTGGGGGCAGAGTGACCCCATCTTTACGCTGTTCTTGGTCGTGGCGCTCATGGCGTTCAACGAGGGCAAAGTACGCCTCGCGTGGGTGCTGTATGCGCTGGCATTGCTGACAAAGTTTCAGAGTATTGTCCTGCTGCCGCTGCTGGTCGTGCTGACATGGCGGCGCTGGCAGGCGGCGCCCCCGGGATCGCCGTGTTTTGCGCCGTCCTCGCGCCTTACGTTATCGGCAGCGGTTGGGCTTACGCGCTCGCTCCCTATTCGCGCGGGAGTGTCGATGTCTTCCCCTTCACGACGATTTTCGCGCTCAACTTGTGGCACGTGCTCGAACCGGGTTACTGGCTCGGCACACTCGGCGGCGTCGCCTTCGAGGACAACGGGGCACTGGTTCGCCCGCTGACCGACTTTCAGGCCGGATCTGCTGGTCTATACCTGCGCTGTGTATCGGCATGTGGCGGCAGGCGCACTGTTCACGCGAATTCGTGTGGGGCGCGGCGCTGTACTTCGGCTTCTTCATGCTGCCCACGCAGATTCACGAGCGCTACCTGTACCCCACGGTGATTTTGTCTCTGATCGGCCTCGCGCAGGAGCCGCGTTTACGGCTGGTGGTGGGCACACTGGCGTTTACCTTCACCCTGAATCTGCTCTATGCCGTAAACGCGCCGTTCGGGTGGTTGGGCAGCTTCCTCGCCTACTACTTCCTCCGGTGGACGCCACTGATCGCGCTCATGCAAGTTGTACTCTTCGTCGAAGTTACCTGCTTGGCGCTGTTTGAACATGCACGCCGCTGGGTGCTGCTGCCGGGTCGATTGGCACTCGCCGGATTGGTCGGCTGGCTGCTGGTGCTGGCCGTCGCGCCTCCCATCGATCAACTACCCGTCGGCCCGGAGCTGGTCGAGGATCTCAGCCTCGACGGCGTCGCCAAGCTGGTGGGCCTGCAGACGACCGCGCGCGATGATGGGGTGCTGATCGTCAACCTGTTCTGGTACGCGCAAGCGCCCGTGATCCGGGATTGGCGTCCGCGCCTCGAACTCGAACGTGAGGGACAGGTCATCGGCACCGGCGAAGGTTCGGATCAAGACTTCACTGAGGGCTCGTGGCGCTGGTTCGCGGGGAAAGTGACCTTCACCACCAGTTATATCGCTGCGCTGGACGGCGGGCCACCGGACAGTCTCTACCTCAGTCTGTTCGACGCGACCAGCGGTGAACTCGCGCCGCTGTACCAATCCGGACAGCCCGAAGCGGTTACCCGCGTTCATCTGGCTGACTTTGTGGACGGCGAATTGATCGTCAGCCCGCCCTGAGTCACAGCAGCAGCCCGCAGCCCCCCGTCAACCGCAGCTTAAGTAGGTTCTCGCCAACCTAACGCCGAGCGCAGAGCCGCAGTTTAGCAACCCCTCCGCACCTTTCACCCCCTCCTCATTTCCAACTACTTGACAGGCTTCTAAAACAGTTCTACCATGATGGAAGCGCTTCCACGACAAAGAGTGTTATTTAGAACGGGTGCAGTTTGTGATGCCCAATCCAACGATTTACGATGTGGCGCGAGCCGCCGGAGTCGGCGTGGGGACGGTCTCGCGCGTGCTCAACAACAGCAGTCGGGTCAGCCCGGAAACGCAGGAAAAGGTCCTGACCGCGATTCGGGAACTCGGTTTCCGCCGCAGCAAAGCCGCGCGGCAGCTGTCGACGGGCACGCAGCATCGCAACATTGGCGCCATCATGCCGTATATCACCCCGCCCTCGTTTGTGGAACGTCTGCGCGGTATGCAGACCGCCCTCAGTCACCAAGCCAACGACTTCAACCTGATTCTCTATACCGTCAGCGAACCAAAGCGACAGCACGACCAACTGCTCGCGCTGATCGACCAATCCAATCTCGATGGACTGCTGATCACGACGCTCAATGTGACCGACGAGGAGCGGGAGCTGTTGACGCAGGCGGGCATCCCATTTGTATTGCTGAGTGATGTGTGCGCCGGAGAGCCCAACTGCATCAGCCCCGACAACATCCATGGGGGGTACATGGCCACGCAGCACCTGTTGGAACTGGGGCACCGGCGGGTAGCGTATGTGGGCGACGAATTCCCGAATGATTATGGCGTGCCCACGGGCGAACTTCGCTACCAAGGCTATGTGACGGCGTTGGAGGCGTATGGTGTCCCCTTCCACGCGGAGTACACCGCTTTGGGTGTCCACGGCGAGGAAGCCGCGTACAAGCTGACGCAGGGGCTGCTGAGTCTGCGCGAGCCACCCACCGCCATCTTCGCCATGTCTGACATTCAGGCGGTCGGCTGCATGCTGGCGATTCGCGCGGCTGGTCTGCGCGTGCCGGAAGACATCTCCGTGATTGGCTTCGACGATGTGCAGTTGAGCCGCTACGTCGGGCTGACGACTGTCCGCCAGCATCTGGAGCAAAGCGGCTACCTCGGCATGCAAACCCTGCTCGACCTCTTGAGCACACCCGACAACGTCAAGCCGCGGCACCTACCACCGCTAGAACTGGTGGTGCGCCAGACCACGCAGCGGCTGAATGCTACTTAAGGGCCATCAGAAACACGTCTGCCCGGTGCAGCGTCACTTCTGTTGACAATTTTGCGAAGCGAGAGCCAGTGGGTGAGAAAGGAGCGAGGTATCGACAGCGCTAGAAACGGACAGAGCCGGGTGGCCGCCCGACTCTGTCGCCAGGCCCATTATTGAACCTGATTGACAAACATAGGAGATATTAGCATGAAACGTTTGTTTTATCTGATCCTGACCACCGCCGCCGTGTTGGCAATTTTCGGCATTGCCCTACAAGCGCCCAAGGTGACCGCGCAGGCGGTCGACTGCGGCACCGAGCCGGTGACGCTCCGCGGCTACTTCGAAACCGGGTTTGATCTGCCCTTCCGCCTTGCCGAAGAGTTCACGAATCAGTTCCCGAATGTCACATGGGACATCAGCCAGGACCAGTTCGCCAACCTGATCAACGCAACTCCGCGTCTGCTCTCGGGCGACAATCCGCCGGATCTCATCCGTCTGCCCACCATGGTGTCGTTCGCCAATCAGGGTCTGCTCAAGAATCTGGATGAATACGCGGAAGCCTTCGGCTGGAACGATTGGCCCGTGCCGCAGCTCAATCAGAATCGCGTCGCTGAAGATGGCACGCGCGGTTCCGGTTCGCTCTTCGCGATGGGCCTCAACTACAGCCTGACGGGCATCTTCTACAACAAAGAACAGGCCGCGCAGATCGGTATGACCGAACCGCCGGCGACCCTCGCCGAATTCGAAGCCCTGCTCGCCGCCGCCAAGGACGCAGGTCTGCTCCCCATCATGCAGTGGGGCAGCGCGCAAAGCGGTATGGGCTTGGCCTTCCCGCTGCAGGCGCTGATGGCGTCGGTCGGCTCGGTCGATCCCATCAATGACTGGATCTTCCAGAAGCCCGGCGCGACCATCGACACGCCTGAGAATCTCGTCGCCGCGCAGCATCTGGCCGACTGGATTGCCAATGGCTACTTCCCCGAAGACATCAACGCCATCGAATACACGGATGCCAATGCCCGCTTTGGCGAAGGCGAAGGCGTCTTCATCTTCAACGGTGACTGGCAGAATGCCGCCTACGATGCGACCATGGCTGGCAATGTCGGCTTCTTCGTCATGCCGTCCGCTGAAGAAGGTGGCGCGCCCGCGGCCATGTCCGCCCCGCTGACCTTCGGCATCGCGGCCAACGCCGCCAATGCGGATTGCGCGGCCTTCTTCCTCAACTGGGTCGGCTCAAACGAAACGGCGCGCCAGATCGGCGTGGATGTCGGCGGCTCGAACCCCGGTGGCCCGTCCGGTCTGCCGATGCCCGAGGTTGCCGAAGGTTCGATCACGATTGAAACGCTCGCCGCCGGTTCGGTGATCGGCGAAGCGGGGACGTCGATGGACTTCATCGCCAACGCCACCAGCGCGATCTTCGCGCAGGGCTGGACGCCGGAACTCCAGAAGATGGTTGGCGGTCGGCAGGATGCGGCGGGTCTGCTCCAAGCGGTACAGGCCGAATACGAGCGGCAGCTTTCTGAGTAAAGGTTACGGCCGCAGGGCGATTGCCTGCGCCTGCCTGATCGACTATGACAATGAACACGTCAGACAATCGTCCCGCGGCTCCCAACGTGTCCCGGCAGACCCCCTTCCAACAGGGGGCACGCCGGGAGCACTTCATCGGCTGGCTGTTTGTCCTGCCCGCCTTAGTCATGTACGCGGTCTTTGTGCTCCTCCCCCTGCTGATGAGCATCCAGTACTCGTTTGTGCGCTGGAACGGCATCGGTCAGATGACGTGGGTGGGGCTCGACAATTATGTTCGCGTCCTCGAAGATCCCGATCTGCTGGGAACGATCTTCAACTCGCTCCGGTTGGTCGTCTTCTTCAGTTTCATCCCGGTGTCGCTCGGGCTGGTGGTCGCCAGCATCATGCATCGCACCGCCACGGGGCGCTTCGGCGCGACCGCGCGCACCGTTTTGTTCTTGCCGCAAGTCATTCCACTGGTGGCCGCTGGGATCATCTGGGGGCGCCTACTGTCGCTCCCCGGTCTGGTCAACGAGATTCTCCGCGGCATCGGTCTGAGTACCGTCACCCGGGCGTGGCTCGGTGACTTCGACTGGGCGCTGCCCGCCGTCGGTTTCATTGGCATTTGGGTGCTGCTCGGCTTCTGCACTGTCCTCCTGTGGACGGGCATGACCAAGCTCGACCCCGCCCTCTTTGAGTCGGCGCGCATTGATGGCGCGAGTTGGTTCACCGAATTCAGTCGCATCACCGTGCCGCTGCTGCGCAACGAGATCGGCGTGTGCCTCACGGTAACGGTGATCGCCGCGCTGGCCGCCTTCGATATCGTCTACGTATCAACCGCGGGCGGGCCGGGCAATTCGACCGCCGTCCCCGGCATCCAGATCTATATTCTGGCGTTCACCGAGCAGCGGATTGGGCCGGCGTCAGCGCTGGCAGTCATCCTGACCGCGCTGGTGCTGATCATCATCCTCCCCTTCCAACGCCTCAACCGGGAGGCCAAATAATGAAGATTGACCGTTCCGAACTGTACAGCGGACGCCTGCTGCTGCTCGGCCTCATGGTGATCACCATCCTGCCGTTCATCAGCATATTCATGACCGCGCTGCATCCGTCGAACACCGTACCCGGTGGTCTCGAATGGCCCGCTGACCCGCAGTGGAGCAACTTCATCGAAGCCTTCAGTGTCGCGAACATGACCGCGCTGTTGGGTTCGAGCCTGTACATCGTGCTCGCGGTCGTGCCCGTGTCGCTGCTCATCTCGACGATGGCCGGATTTGCGATTGGTCAACTGCGCATCCCCGGCTCCCGCATATTGCTCGCGTTGTTCGTCTTTGGGCTGACGCTCCCCTTCGGCGGGATCATCGTGCCCCTCTACTATCTGGAACGCGCGCTCGGCATCTACAACACCCGGTTGGCCGTGGTGCTGCCCTTGATCGGTTTGTATATGCCGTTCGCCGTGTTCTGGATGCGCGCGCATTTCGTCAACATGCCGACGGAGATCTCCGAGGCGGCGCGCGTGGATGGCGCCACACTGTGGGATTTGTTCGCGCGCATTCACCTGCCGCTTGCGCGCGCGCCAATGGCATCGCTCGGCATCCTGATGTCGGTGTGGACGTGGAATCAGTTTTTGCTCGCGCTCGTGCTCGTCGAGGATCCGACCGAGCGCACGATGGCCGGGGCGCTCGGCGCGTTTCAGGGACACTATGCGACCAACGTCCCCCTGCTGTGCGCGGGCACCATTCTGATCCTGCTGCCCACGCTGGTGGTCTTCGTGCTGTTCCAGCGCCAGATTATTTCCGCATTGCTGCAAGGGTCAGTCAAAGGCTAAACGACACCATTTCCTCCCCACAATTGGGTGACGGAGGGATAGTTTTAACAATCGCGGGAATTGTAGGGACGCCCAACGGGGCGTCCGCCGAATTAACGAAACGGACGCGCCGTTGCGCGTCCCTACAGAACACGTTTTCCCTCAAACGATCGCGTTAATGGGTCCCCATGTTAAAAGTGTCCTGTCCTCAACCACACTTGGGGAGGGTCTTCGTCCCTGCTACTCAGCCTCAACGCGCCCTTTCCAACCCGCGGCTAACCGCTAACGCGGATCACCTTGCGAATTTTGAGCCGCAGCACGACGATGTCATCGTTTTTCCACGTCTCCAAGAGCTGATCCGCGGCTGCCGGCAGATAATGCCGGGTGATGCGCGCCGTGACCGCATGCGCAGGGTCATCCTCGACCGCGAAATCGCCTTGCAGCATGACGCCGGGGGTATGGCCACCTTGACCATCGGGCAGCGGATCGCCGCCGACCTGCACCGCACCGCGCGGATGAGCGACAAGGTTCTGGACTTTGCGCGCGGTGCGATCCGCCATGATGACGACCTCATCCCGGTCATCTTCCAGCAAAAACCACAGCGGTGTAATGTGTGGATACCCTTCGGCATCTACCGTTCCCAGCCGAGCGACCAACGGCTGCTTCAAGACGTCACGAACTTCCTTCAATGTCACCGACATGCCACTTTCCCTTTGTAACCAGCGATCTAGTGCACATCTTACCGCGACTTCCGTACTGTCCACCACGAGAGCGAACCGCGGCATTCGTGATGCAGCCGCTTCTTGGATAGAATGGCAAGCCTGATCTCAAGGCTGATCCCTATCCGCGAAAGGCAGTTCACATGCCAGTTTCCCAGCAGCAGGTCGACGCACTGTTTGCACGTTGGAATCGCACCGACTCCCCGGGCTGTGTGCTCGGCGTCATCCAGGACGGCCAGTTGATCTATCAGCGCGGCTACGGCATGGCGGACTTAGAGCGCGACGTGCCATTGAAGCCCGAGTCAGTGCTGGACATCGGGTCGACGGGCAAGCAGTTCGCCGCCATGCAGATCGCGCTGCTGGCCGAGCGCGGCGCCTTGTCGCTGGATGATCCCGTCCAGAAGTACGTCCCGGAGCTGCCACAGTACGACCATCCGATCACGATTCGCCAACTGCTGCACCATACCAGCGGCCTGCGCGACTATCTGGTCTTGCTGCTGCTCGCGGGGAAGTCGTTTGACGTGATGGAAGATGTCGACGCGCTGCTGGAACTGATTGGCCGCCAGCGTCACCTCAACTTCGTGCCCGGCGAAGAATTCCTGTACTCCAACACCGGCTATCTCCTGCTCGGCGTGATCGCGTCGCGCGTGACCAACACGCCATACCCCGACCTACTGCGCGCGACCTTCTTCGCGCCCTTGGGCATGAGCGCCAGTGACATCAACGACGATCCGCTGCGGATTACGCGCAACCGCGCGCTCAGTTATTCGGGCAGCGTCGAGGACGGCTTCCGCAGCGAAGCGATTGAGCCGGGCGGCTTCGGCGACGGCCCGATCCTCACCACCGTGGGCGACCTCTACCGCTGGGATCAGAACTTCTACGCCAACCAGCTCGGCGGCGGGCAAGCGCTGATCGAGCAAATGGTGGCGTCCGGCCAGTTCAACGATGGCACGCCGATTGGCTATGGGTTAGGGCTGTTCACCAGTGATTATCGCGGGCTGCCGACCATTCATCATGGTGGCGCGTGGGCGGGCTACCGCGCCGAATTGCTGCGGTTCCCGGAACAGCGCTTTTCCGTCATTGTGCTGGCGAATTTGGGGAGTATGTCGCCGTCGCAGCTCGCCAAACAGGTCGCCGATCTCTACCTCGCCGATGTGTTCCCCGAGCCGCTGCCGGAACTGCCCACCGTCCCCGCCGATCAAGCCGTTGATCTGACGCCGTTCGCCGGGTTCTACCAGAGTGACCAGACCCGCGCGGTGATCGAACTGACGCAGCACGATGGCGAGGCCGTAGCGATTTTGTCGGGGTATCCGCTCAAGCTGGTCCAAGAATCCGCGGGCCGCTGGCGCGTGACCAACTTGCCGTACCGCTTCCATCTGGAGGTCGAAGGGACGGGCGGACTGCGGACGGAGGATGAGTTCAGCCCGCGGGGCGCCGAAATCTACCGCCAGCGTCCGTCTGATCCCGTGTCAGCAGCCGATCTCGAGACGCTGTGCGGCGAATACTATTCCGACGAGTTGGACGTCAGCTACCACCTGTCGCTGCAGGCGGATGCCCTGCATCTGCGCATTGGTGACCATGCTCCCCAACCTCTGCGCGTCGTGAACCGTGATCTTCTGACGAGTGGTGAAGGGGCGGTGTTCGATGTCGTCCGCAGTGAAACCGGAGCCATCCGCAGGTTAGCTGTCTCCGCCGGACGTGTCCGCATGGTCATCGTGACGCGCGTGGAAGCCACACCGAGCTAAAACCACGGTCCGCTGTGTCGCCTGAGTGACACAGCGGCCTCCTCCCAGTTAGGCAGTCACAGTGAATGCGCCTTCGAGCCCATCCGTCGAGTCAGGCCCAATCCAGACCTTGAATGCCCCCGGCTCGACGCGATACTGCATGTCCAGGCCATGAAAACCTAATTCGCTGACAGGAATCTCGAAGCGCACCATCTGCTGTTCGTCCGCCGCCAACGTAATCCGCTGAAAGCCTTTCAGTTCTTTGACCGGGCGCGTCACCGAGCCGACCAGATCGCGCACATACAACTGCACCACTTCCGCGCCAGCGCGGTTGCTCGCATTGTGCACGGTGGCGGTCACTTGCAGCACTCCGTCACGGGCGACCACAGGCGTCAGCACGGCGAGGTCGCTGTACACAAACCGGGAATAGCTCAGCCCTTCGCCGAACGCGAACAGCGGCGCATTGGATTCGTCGAGATAAGTCGAGCGGAACGGTTCGAAAAACTGCGTCGTGCCCGCGCCTTCGGCGGGGCGTCCGGTCGCTTTGTGCGCATAAAACACGGGGATCTGCCCTTCGGCGCGGGGAAAACTGGCCGTGAGCTTGCCCGACGGGTTGACTGCGCCGAACAGAACATCGGCGACCGCCTGCCCCGCGCGGATGCCGCCATGCCACGCCACCAGCAGCGCCGCTGATTTCTGCGCAATCTGCGGAATGACGAGCGGACGACCGCTCATCAACACCGTGATAAGCGGTTTACCAGTCGCCACGAGCGCATCGAACAGCGCCGGCTGGCTGCCGGGCAGACCGAGGTACACCCGCGAATGCGCTTCGCCGCTCATCGCCGCGCTTTCGCCGACGACCAGCACCACAACATCGGCCAGTTCGGCGGCCTGTACCGCCGCGGTCAGGTTCAGGTCATCCCCTTCGATGGAACAGCCCTGCTCATAGATCACCTGCGCGTCGTACTGCGCCAGCCCATGCAGCACAGTCTCCACCGCATAGGCTTGACTCGCCATCGACCACATGCCGAGCAGATCCGCGCGGTTGTTTGCCAGCGGCCCGATCAGTGCGATGCGCTGCTGGCCGGCTGTCAACGGCAGCACCTGATCGTCATTCTTGAGCAGCACCAGTGACTGCTGCGCCACCGCCAACGCCAGCGCCTGAAATTCCGGAGCCATGAGCGTATTTTTAGCGAGCGTGGTGTCGAATTCGGCATGCTCGAACAGACCGAGGCTGAACTTCAACTGCAAGACGCGGCGCACCGCTTCATCGACCAGCGCGACGGGCACCTCGCCATCTCTGACCAGGCTCGCGAGGTGCTGATCATACGCACCGCTCTCCATGTCGAGATCCACGCCCGCGAGGATGCTCAGTTTGGCCGCTTCCCGCAGGTCTGCCGCGACCCCGTGCTGCACCAGTTCGCCAATCGAGTTGTAGTCGCTGACCACGACGCCGTTCCAGCCCCACTCATCGCGCAGCACAGTGCGCAGCAGGAAGGTATTACAGGTGCCCGGCACGCCCGCGATCTCGTTGAACGCGCTCATGACGCTGCCCGCGCCCGCGGCCAACGCCGCTTTGAACGGCGGGAGGTAAATGTCACGGAGCGTGCGCTCCGACAATTCGACCGAGTTATAGTCGCGCCCAGCTTCTGCCGCGCCATAGCCGACATAATGCTTGGGACACGCGGCGATGCGGTGACCGACCGGCAGATCGTCGGTTTGGAAGCCGCGCACCCGCGCGAGCGCCATGGCCGTCCCCAAACACGGGTCTTCACCCGCGCCTTCGGCGATGCGTCCCCAGCGCGCATCCCGCGCGATGTCGATCATCGGCGCGAAAATCCAGTCGATCCCCACGGTTGAGGCTTCAATCGCCGCGGCGCGCGCCGCCTGTTCCAACAGGTCAGGATTCCAGGTGCAGGACTCCGCGAGTGGAATCGGGAAGACGGTGTGCAGCCCATGAATCACATCGTGCCCGATGAGCATGGGAATTGCCAAGGCGCGATTCGTGCCGCGCTGTCCGCTGAATTTCGTGATTCACCATGCGCTCCGCCGAAATCGTTGCGCCTGCCTCACCTTTGCGGATCTTCTCGATGATGCGGGGACTCACTTTGATCGGAAACTCGTACGTTTCGCCCTTCTGCTCGGCTAACTTCTGCTCTTTGAACGCCTGATCCCAATCCATGGGTGCAAACGCGCTCAGCATCACTAACTGGCCAACTTTTTCCTCCAGCGTCATGCGCGCCAGCAAATCGTCGATTTTTGCTTGGGTGACGGGGTCGGGTTGTCTGGCGTGGGACAAAAACTTGCTCATCGTCGTGTGTCTACTCCTCGGAGATGTGTCCGCATAGCCTGATTATACGCTGAGCCACACCCTAATCCCGCTCAGGCTGAAACGTGAGCCGGGTTGCAGGCGAAGGGTGATGATCATGCAATATTCGTGCGGCGTGGGACGTGGACGGGCAAACCCGTAACACGGGTTACCCAGCAGTTTCTGGGGCACAGCGGACACGATCAATCATGTCCCTACGAGAAAGCGCTGCTTGGACAGAGATGCGATTCAAAGAGTGTCCAATAACGTAATCATCTGTAGGGACGAGGCATGCCTCGTCCTAATTTTCAGAGAAATTCACAGAGGACAAGGCATGCCTTGTCCCTACAAATACCTCTCATTAAGATAACTGTCCACCGTTTTAGACACCCTCTTCATGGCGTCCCCTGCTCCTAGAGCGTCTTCGCTCGTCTGATGTGTTACCAGCAAGCGCTGCGCCCTAGTATTCCCAGTTGCGCCGCAGCAGACGCGATTGCAGGAGTGTGATCACGAGGATGATCAGGAACAACACAATGCCCATCGCCGAGCCGTAGCCGAGCTGAAGCTCACCAAAGGCGACCTGCCATTGATACACCGAGACAACAATCGTCGAATTGAGCGGACCGCCGGGCTTATCCGCGCCGGAAGCCACAGTCATGATGTAGATTGGGCCGTAGACCTGCAGCGAATTGATGACGCCCGTGATGATCACAAACACGGTCGTCGGACGCAGCAGCGGCAGCGTGATGCGCCGGAAGGTTTGCCAGCGCGTCGCGCCATCGACGCGCGCCGCTTCATAGAATGTGGACGGGATCGCGCTCAAACCCGCCATGAAGATCACAATGTCGTAGCCGAGGTTCTTCCATACGGCGTAGATGATCACGGAGAACAGCGCCGTCGCGGGTGAACGCAAAAACGGCTGCTGCGGGAGCCCCGCCAGCGCAAACACCTGATTGAACAGGCCGTAGCGCGGCTGGTAAAAGCCGACTGACCAGATCAGCGCCGTCGCGATCACCGAGGTGACGACCGGGAGAAAGTACACGGTACGGAAAAAGCCCGCCAACCGTCCCGCCGCATTGATCGCCAGCGCGCACAGCAGCGCCAGCACAATCGAGAGCGGCATGTAGATCAGCGCGTACTTGAAGGTATTGACGACGGAAGCTTGGAACACGGGATCATTGATCAGCCGGATGTAGTTATCCAGTCCAATAAACCGCCGCTCTTCCGGATTCTGAAAAGCCTGCCAGTTGGTCAAGCTGCCGGCAAATCCCGAGATGATCGGGTAGACGTAAAAGACAGCGAAGAACAACAGCATCGGCAGAATCACCGACCAGACGAAAATCTGCTGGTTGCGGCGAAAGCTGTTCTTGCCTTCGGGCACGGAACGCGTCGCAGCGCGTGTGGAAGCAGCAGCCATATTCGTCACCCCGTCACTTCATACCCGTCAGAGTAATGCCTTCGATAAAGCGGCGCTGCGCCAGCACATACACGATCAGCACCGGGAGGACGGCGACAAACGACGCCGCCGAGACCAGCCCCATGTCAACCGTGCCGCGTCCGCGGAACTGCGCCAGTCCCAATGGCAGCGTATACAGGCCCGGGTCGTCGAGCACCACGAGCGGCCAGAGGAAGTTGTCCCACTGGAACGTGAACGTGAAGATCGCCAGCGCTGCCAGCGCCGCGCCGGAAAGTGGCAAAATCACGCGCAAATAGATGCCGAGTTCGGACGCGCCGTCAATGCGCGCCGCGTCAATGAGTTCGTTGGGGATGTTGGCGATCTGCTGGCGCATGAGGAAGATGCCGAATGGCGTAAAGAGAATCGGCACGATCAGCGCAAGGTAGTTATTGCGCCAGCCCCAATCCGCCACCATGTTGAACAGCGGAATGAGCGTCACGCTGAAGGGCACGACCAGCATGCTGATCACCAGCCAGAAGATCACGTTTTTGAAGCGAAACTCGAACTTGGCGAACACATACCCGGCAATACTGCTCGTAAACAGCGTAATGAGCGTGATGACGATCACCACGAAAGCGCTGTTACGGAAGAAGATCAGCATGCTGCCGGTCGTCAGGTTGCCGATGTCCTGCCAGTTTTTGAGGGTGAATTCCTGCGGCCACCACGTCGGGGGAATCGCCGTGCCTTCGCGCTGCGTCTTGAAGGAACTGATGATCATCCAGTAGAACGGGCCGATCATCGCCACTGAGCCGATCCCGAGCACGATCCATAAGACGAGCCGTTCCCAGTCCAGCCGACGCCAGCGCCAGTCGACGGCAGTGCGGTTTTCGCTCACGCGGGCTGAGTCCATCGCGCTTTCCTTCCGTTTGATCATAGAGGGCGAACTCTTCGTTCGCCCTACCATCGGTGCTTAAATCAATTGCTGAAAGTCGCCAATCTGCAACCGCGCCTTATTCGGCGGGTGCAACGTAGCTGCGTTCGGTGATCAGGTAGTTCTGGTCGCCCTGTTCCGCGAGGAACGCATTGTAGCGCGTCGTCACGTCGTCGAGCACGGCCTGCGGTTCTTCCGCATTGAGGATCACGCGTTCAAACATTTCACGCAGATACGTGTCGGCTTCGAGCGGCTGTTCGCCCGCGTTGACGCGGTACGGAATGGTGACGGCGGCGCTTTGCAGCACATTGCCTTCGTCGCCTTCCAGCAGGCGCGGGTCGTTCAGCAGATCAACGCGATCCGGCGGGACGGCGTGCACCTTCGCCCATTCGATGCGGCGTTCGTCGGTGCCCAGCGCGTACTGGATGAAGCTGAACATCGCGGCCTGTTCTTCTTCCGGATAGTTGGCGAACACGGCGATGCCTTCTTCCGGCAGCGTCAAGCCCCACGACGGCGTCGGGCCACCCGACCACGTCGGTTCCGGCACGGTGCTGAACTTGCCTTCCCACGCTTCGTCGGAGACGAGGCTGCCCGCCCAGTAACCGTGGCTGATGAAGCCCGCGGCGCGTTCCGTCGAGAACATGTCGAAGTGGCGTTCCAGCAGCGGATCGTCGATTTTGTGGACATGATACCAGTCGCTGATGAACTGGAGCGCCGCCACGCCTTCGGGGCTGTTCCAGATCGCCTGCGTGCCGTCTTCGCTGTACTGGAAGCCGCCCGCTTGATAGATCAGGTCTTGCCACAGCCACTTCTGCGAATAGTAGTGGTTCAGCGCGACGCCGGGACGGACGACATTGCCGCTCCCATCATATTGGGTGAGCTGCTTGGCGAATTCAACAAAGTCTGCCCAGTTCGCGGGCGCATCGGCGGCCGTCAAGCCAGCTTCTTCCAGCATGGTGTTGTTCAGGAAGACGATCGAGCAGTAATAGCCGAAGGTGCTGGTGTACACCCGCCCGTCCATCGCGGCCAGGAATGGCGTGCTGGCGAGCTGCGAATAATCAAACAGGTCTTCCGGATACGCGGCGAGCAGACCTGCGCGCTGCAGCGCCGGACGCCAGTCGGCGTGCACGTTGCTGATCGGCGGGTTCTGTTCGGCTTCGTTGGCGGTCAACAGCTTGGTGCCCAGGTCGCCATAGGGGAACGTCGTGTAATTCAGCGTGACGCCGGGATTAGCTTCCTGCCACTCCGTGATCAACTGCTGCATGTAAGCCTGACGCGGCTCATATTCCCAATCCCAGAAATCCGCCGCGCCCTGAAAACCCTGCGCGGACAAACGCTTCAACGGCGAACCGGCGAGCAGCAAACCACCCGCGGCCCCTAACGATAGTTGCAAGAAATTGCGGCGGCTTAAAGAACCTTTTTTCTGCATGACACTTCTCCTCATTTACTCTCTTGGGCGCGATGGTAAGCACAAACTGCGGCAGGGGGCGCACTAATCGAACGCCCCGCGCAGCAGACGTCCCCTAGCTCAATTGGGCTTTGTTCGTGTGATCGTCATTCAACTCGATCACGGCGGTCAGGTTGTTCGGCAAGTCGGGATTCAAGCCCTTGGCGACTGTATGGTGATAGATCGCCAGATGCAGAATCGGCAGGTACAGCGGCCCGCGTTCGGCGTCAGTCAGCCCCTCCGGCAGCACGATCTGCTCGTCCGCCGCGGCCTCTGGCAGCGTGACCGGGGTCACCGCCAGCACGGTCGCGCCGCGCTGACGCATTTCCGTCAGCACCTGCGTTTCGGCGGTCGTCGCCGTCTCCGAGACCAGCGCGACGATCAGCGTCTGCTCGTTGACCATCGACATCGGGCCGTGCCGGAATTCCATCGTCTGGTAGGCTTCAGACAGGCTGAGCGACATCTCTTTCATCTTGAGCATGGCTTCGCAGGCCAGCCCATAGAGCGCGCCGCCGCCGAGGAAGAAAACCCGTTCAAACCGTTGATGCAGCGTGCTGCCAAACTGCTGCGCGAAATCGGCACATTTTTCGATCAGCGCGCGCCCCAACTGCGGCAGTTGCAAAAACCGCGGGCTGAGTTCGCGGTTGGCGAACGCATAGATCAAGCCCTGCGTGAGAATGAGCATGGAGGTGAAGGAACGCGTTTGCGCCAAGCCAATTTCCTGACCCGCTTTCGCGAGCAGCGTCAGCGGGATCGTCCGCGCGAGGGTCGATTCGTCGTAGCAGGTGACGGCGGCAATCGCTTTACCACCCTGCGCGTTGAACGTCTCGATGGCCTTCAGCACTTCCGTCGTCTCACCTGAGCGCGAAATCACCACCATGACCGTTGACCGTCCGACAATCAGCGTCTGATCAGTGAACAGCCACATGTCCGAGCCGGGGTGCGCTTCCGACAGGATCCCAGTCAGCCCACGCGCCAAACTCGCCCCGGCCCGCGCCAGAAAATACGGCGACCCGCAGCCCAGGAAGATCAGATGATCGGGCTGGTGCTGCGCATAGAAGGCGCGCAGCGCGCCCTGCTGCCGCGCCAATTCGTCGAGCGCGTCCTGCCACGCTTCGGGCTGGCTGAGAATTTCGCTGAGGGTCTGAAAACTGGAAGGAGAGGTCTGCATGTTTGTCCCTAAGTCGGTGCGCGCTACACGCGGAGCACCTGTACACCACAATCGGCGATCTTGCCCACTTCGTCGTCTTCGGCGGCGGTATCGGTGATGAGCGTATGAATGCGCTCCGCCGGAGCCAGACGAACCGAGCCAACTTGCTTGAATTTGCTCGCGTCGGCAACCACGATTAACTGCGCCGCCGCGTTGATGAGAAAGCGATCCGTTTCGACTTCCTGAACGTACGTTCCAGTCAGGCCATAGTCGGGATGAATGCCATACGTACCATGAATGATCTTGTGCGCGTAGATGTCTTTGAGTGCCTGCTGAGTGAGATGCCCGAGCAGCGAAAATTCGGAATGGCGCAGCCACCCGCCGAGCACCACGACAGTGATGTGCGGATACGCGGACAGCTCATAGGCGATGTTGATGACGTTCGTGACGACTGTCAGGTTCTTGTGGTCGACGAGGAACGGCAGCATCGCCTCGACCGTCGTACCTGCCGTCAGGATGATCGTCTCGCCGTCGTTGACAAGGCGCGCTGCCGCTTCGGCGATCCGTCGTTTGGCGTCGGCGTTCACATCATGACGCTGCAGAGCTGGGCGTTCCGGTTCCGCGCCGTCTTCGACCAGCAGCGCGCCGCCGTGCACTCGCGTGACTAAACCCCGCTCTTCCATCTCTTTGAGGTCGCGGCGTACCGTCGACAAACTGATGCCTAGCTGCGTGCTCAAATCGTTAACCGAAGCTGATTTATGTCGTCGAATTAAGGCATGAATCTGTTTCTGGCGTTCGTGGCTCAACATGTGCTTTTTCTCTGCCTGACTAGGGAACACGATTGAGCGAACATCATACCGCAAATCTCTTAATTCCTAATTGACCTGCCGCTGACAGCCTATTCATTCAGAATCTATCATAATTCGCCAAAAAAAGTCAACAAACTGCAAAATAATTGACAATCGCGCACAATCGCGCTATGTTGTGATTGAAATTGACGTATTGACCCAACTTAAAAAGTGCGTGCCTGCGCTGGCCGAAAGAAGTTTGGAATGCATCAAGACCGTTGGATTGACTTTTATCGCACGATGACGCGCATCCGCGCGTTCGAACGCACTGCGCGCGAGGTATACACCGCGGGCAAGCTCCCCGGCTTTCTGCACCTGAGCATCGGTCAGGAAGCCATTGCGACGGGCGCGTGCGCTGCCCTCCGTTCCGACGACTTCATGGCGAGCACACACCGCGGCCACGGCGACACCATCGCCAAAGGCGTCAGCGTGGAAAGCGCCATGGCCGAGTTGTACGGGCGCGTGACTGGATCGTGCCGCGCCAAAGGCGGCTCGATGCATATCGCCGATTTCAGTCAGGGCATTCTGGGCGCGAACGGCATCATTGCCGCGGGCGTGCCGATTGCCGTGGGCGCGGCGTTGAGCTGCAAGCTGCGCAAAACCGATCAAGTGGCGCTGGCCTTCTTCGGCGATGGCGCGACCGGCAGCGGTCCGCTGCACGAAGGCATGAACATGTCGATGTTGTGGCAGCTCCCTATGATCTTTGTGCGCCAGAACAACCGCTACGCCGAATCCACGCCGCTGGTCGAACACACGGGCATCGTCGACGTGGTGCAGTGGGCGTGCGGCTACGGTATGCCCGGCATCCGCGTCGACGGCAACGACGTGGTCGAAGTCTACAACACCGTCTACACGGCGGTTGAACGGGCGCGCATGGGCGGCGGCCCCACCTTCATCGACTGCGAGACCTACCGCCACTACGGGCACAACATCGGCGATCCCGGCACAGCGCGACCGAAAGATGAGGTCGAAGCGTGGAAAGCGCGTGATCCGCTGGAACGCCACCGCGAGCGCATCCTCGCCGCGGGTCTGGCGACCGAGGCCGATCTCGATACCATCGACGCGGAGGAACAGGCACGCATGGACGCCGCCGTCGCCGCCGCGGAAGCCGCGCCCAAGCCGGAACTGCATGAGGCGCTCGAAGGTCTATACGTTGACGAACAACTGGGCAAACAGGCACTACAGGGGGTGCGTCCGTGAGCGCGTTACCACAAACCGGCGGTCGTGAGATCACCTTCCGCGATGCCGTGCGCGATGCGATGTTTGAAGAATTGGGGCGCGATCCGAATGTTTTTCTGATTGGCGAAGACCTGCGTGACCCGTGGGGTGGCGCGTATAAGACAACGGTCAACGTGAGCGCGGTTTACGGCAACGACCGGGTGATCAACACGCCCATCGCCGAAGAGAGTATCATCGGCGCGGCGCTCGGCGCAGCGTTGGCGGGCTTGCGTCCAGTCGCCGAACTGCAATACCTCGACTTTGTCATGCGGGCGATGGATGCCGTCGTGAATCAGGTCGCCAAAGTGCGCTACATGAGCGGCGGACAGGCGAAAGTGCCGCTCGTCATCCGCGCACAGGGCGGTGGGGGGAAGTCATCCGCGGCGCAGCACGGCAACAGCCTCGAATCGTGGCTGTGTCATGTGCCAGGGCTGTTCATCGCGCACCCGTCGACGCCCTATGACGCCAAAGGTCTACTTAAAACCGCCATCCGCCTGGATGACCCGGTTTTCTTCATTGAACACAAAATGCTGTACATGAACAAAGGTTACGTGCCGGACGGTGACTACACCCTCCCCTTCGGCGTGGCCGACATCAAGCGGCGCGGCACGGATGTGACCATCGTCGCCAATTCGCGCATGGTACTTTACGCACTGGAAGCGGCTGAACTGCTGGCGGCGGAGGGCATTTCCGCCGAAGTCATCGACCCGCGCACGCTTGTGCCGCTGGACGAAGCGACGATCCTTGAATCGGTCGCCAAGACCAACCGGCTCGTCGTCGTCAACGAGGGCGTGGAACGCTGCGGGTGGGCGGCAGAAGTCGCAGCCATGGTGCAGAAACGCGCCTTCAGCGATCTCGACGCGCCGATTGAGCGGGTGTGCACGCGCAACGTGCCCCTGCCCTTCCAGCCGGATTTGGAGAACTACGTGCTGCCCTCTGTGCCGGATATTGTGACCGCGGCCAAAACGGCGCTGTACTTCAACTAGCGGAGGCGAACATGCGCGTTGAAGTCACCATGCCCCGTATGGGTCAAAGCATGGAAGAAGGCACCATCCTCAACTGGTTAAAGACTGCGGGGGCGACCATTAAGCGCGGTGAGCCATTGTTCGAGATCGAGTCGGACAAAGCAACCGTTGAAGTGGAAGCCTTGACGACGGGCAAACTGGCCGAAATCATTGTGCCCGCCGGGACGACGGTGTCCGTTGGGTCGGTGGTCGCCTTTATAGAAGCAGCGGAGCGGATCGCAGTCGCTGCTCCGGCTGCCCCTCCCCGTGAACCCATCGTCGACGCTGCCCCCCGCCGCCAGCCGATCTCCCCCGTAGCGCGGCGCGTGGCGCACGAACACGGCCTCGACCCGGCGGCGATCAGCGGAACAGGACGCGGCGGACGCATCGTCAAAGAGGATGTCCAAGCCACCGTCACGCAGCGTGACGCCGTTCCCGCTAAGTCGGCACGGCTGGATGTGTCGCCGGTGGCCCGCAAGTTGGCGCGGCAGCACGGCCTCAATCTGGCGCAGATCGTGGGCAGCGCGCCGAACGGGCGCATCATCAAGCGCGACATTCTCGCCGCGGTCGTATCGCAGGCACAAGCGCCGAGCACCGCTGCCGAACACCGCGTGCCGCTCACCCGTTTACGCCGGATCGCGGCGGGGCGCATGGCCGAGAGCAAATCGACCATTCCGCACTTCTATTTGACGCTCGACATCGACATGGGGCGGGCGCTGGAACTGCGCGAATCGCTCAAGCGGCGTGGGCAGACGGTCAGCATCAACGATCTGATCCTCAAAGCGACCGCATTGGCACTGACCGAGTATCCCACGCTCAACGCAACTTTTGCAGATGGTGAGCTGATCCTCAACGAGCACATCAATCTGGCGGTGGCCGTAGCCGTTGGCGACCGGGCACGACCGGAAGGTTTGACCACACCCGTCGTTCACGACTGCGGAACGCTCAGGCTGACCGAAATCGCCGCGCAAGCCGCCGTGTTGGCTGGCCGCGCCCGCGAGAACAAGCTCAAGCCGGACGATCTAAGCGGCGGCACGTTCACCGTGAGCAATCTCGGCATGTACGGTATCCGTCAGTTTCAAGCGATCATCAATCCGCCGCAGGTGGCGATCCTCGCCGTTGGCGCGCTGCAAAAAGTTGCCGTGTTCGACGCCGACGACCGCGTGCGCCCGGTGCAGCGTTTGACCGTCACGTTGAGTGCTGATCACCGCGCGACCGATGGCGCGGAAGCGGCGGGTTTCCTCAACGTGCTGCAAACTGCGCTCGAAGACGCGTTTGTGCTGGTCGAGTAACCGCCGATGAGCACGCATCTCGTCACCACACTGGGCGACCTCAGCGCCGATCACGTCGGCTGGATGCTGGCGCACGAGCATGTCTTCGCCAACTTCTACGCCGACGATGACGCGGCCACGGCCATTGCGCCCGTGATTGACCGGATGGAACCCGCGCTCCAAGCCGTGAAAGCCGCCGGGATCACGGCCCTGGTGGAGGCCACCGCGGTCGGCGGCGCGCGCCGACCGGATGTGCTGCTGGCGGTATCCCAAGCAATCAAGCTGCCCTTGATCGCCGCGACGGGATTGTTCAAAGAGCCCGCTAAAACCGAGTGGGCGCACAGGCTCGGCGAAAGTGGTCTGCGCGACTGGCTGATCCGCGAACTAACCGAACAGATCGACGGCAGCACGTTTCGCGCCGGCTGGATCAAGTTGAGCGTAACCGACTCCGGCGTGCAGCCGCATGAAGAACTCCTGCTGCGCGCGGCGGCACACGCGAGCCAGACGACGAACGCCGTGGTCGGCAGTCACACGGTCGGCGCGGCGCTGGCCAACGCCGAACTCGACATCTTCGAAGCGGCAGGCGGCGATCCAGCGCGCTTCATCTGGATTCACACGCAAACCGAGCCGGATGTCGAGCAGCACGCGGCCTTCACGCGGCGCGGCGCGTGGATCGAATATGACGCGATTGACGAAGACCGCCCCGACGACGCCTATCTCGACTGGATTGTGCGCGCCTTCGACGGCGGCTATGCCGATCAGGTGCTGCTCTCGCATGATCGCTCCGGCTATAATCCGACTCAAATGAATGGCGGCACATTCAAGCCGTATACGTACTTGCTGACTCAGTTTGTGCCCAAGCTGCAAGCGCGCGGCATCCATGAAGCTGGCATCCAGCAACTGCTGCACGCTAATCCGTTCCGTGCCTATGCCCGTTAGTCGCTTTCAAGGGGGATACCGTGTACACCTATTTCCGCTCGCAGGGTTTTCGCACCTTCATGGTGGCCGAAGCGCCGTACTTCCTGATTTCTTTCCTGATCGCCAACTTCTTCTATAAGTTTCACAGCTTTGGCCTCGAACTCGTCGGCTTCATGGTGACGTGGTACATCATCAGCGCGGTCGGCAACTGGGTGGTCGCCAAGGTGACCAAGCGTGCTGGAGTACAAGCGCAATCGTGAGTGCGGGTCGAACCATCGAGATTCTCAGCACCAAATACTTCGATGAGGCGTGGCTCGACCGGGTGCGCGGCCTGGCACCGAATCTCCATGTGACGCAGATCACAACGGAAGACCCCGCCGCTGTGCCCGCTGATCTGTGGGCACGGGTGGAAATTCTGTACGCCTGGCAGGCACTGCCTGACCCGGCCACTGCGCCCAATCTGCGCTGGATTCAACTGGACACGGCGGGCTTTGACCATGTGCTGAAATCGCCGTATGCGAAACCGGAGTCGACGGTTGCCGTGACGAACCTGGCGGGCGTCGCGCCCCCCAACATGGCGGAACACGCGCTGCTGATGATGCTGGCCTTCAGTCACCGTTTGCCGCTGATGCTGCGGCAGCAGGGCGCGCGCCATTGGGGTGGCGAAATGGAACGGCGACGCGATTTCACGCCGTCCGAACTGCTCGGCGCGACCGTGGGCGTGATCGGCTACGGCGCAATTGGGCGCGAAATCGGACGCATCGCGCACAGTTTTGGCATGCGCGTGCTGGCCGTCGCCCCGTCCCCGGAATCGCTGCTGCCCAAGCCGCTGACGTATCAAGTGCCGCAGTTGCTCGACCTGCCGGGGAAAGAACCGGATGGCTTCTACACGCCGGATCGCCTGCTGGAGATGCTGCCGGAGTGCGATTATGTCGTGCTGGTGACGCCGCGCAACGCCTCGACGCTCGGCATGTTCAACGCGGCGGCCTTCGCGGCGATGAAACCGGGCGCGGTGCTGGTCAATATCGCGCGCGGCGGCGTAGTGGACGAAACCGCGCTGATCGCCGCGCTGGAGTCTGGTCATCTGGGCGGCGCAGCGCTCGACGTGTTCGAACGCGAACCGCTCCCGGCGGAGAGTCCGCTGTGGGGCATGGACAACGTGATCATCTCGCCGCACATCGCCGGGCTGACGTCACGCTATTTTGACGTGATTTTTGATATTTTCAGCACCAATCTGCGCCGTTATCTGGCGGGCGAACCGCTGATTAATCAGGTGCTGCCAAAAGCGAAAAGTTAACCTCATCCCCTAACCCCCTCTCCAGATGGAGAGGGGAACCTAAGTTGATCAACCTCCCCTCTCCCGTGGGAGAGGGGACTGAGGGGTGAGGCCAATCATTTGGAGAAGAAACCATGAAAATCGTGTTGATTGGCGCGGGCAGCGCCCGCTTTACGCAAGGTCTGGTCGCCGACCTCATTTTCTCACCCCAGTTAGGCCCGTATGAACTTGCGCTGGTGGATATCGATCCGGTGGCGCTGGATGTGGCGGAAAAACTAGCGCGCAAATTAATCGAACACACGGGCGCGGCGATCACCATCACGGCGTCAACTGACCGCAAAGCGCTGCTCCCCGGTGCGCGCTACGTCATCACGACGATTGGCGTGGGCGGGCGGCGCGCGTGGGAGCAGGACGTGTTCATCCCGCGCAAGTATGGCATCTTCCAGCCCGTCGGCGATTCGGTCATGCCCGGCGGCATCTCCCGCGCCATGCGCATGATCCCGGCGATGGTTGACATCGCCAAGGATGTGCAAGCGCTCGCGCCGGACGCCTACCTGTTCAATTACAGCAACCCAATGACGGCCAACTGCTGGGCGGTGCGCCAAGCGACCGGCATGAACATCGTCGGGCTGTGCCACGGCGCGTTCCGCGTCGAACGCAACCTCGCCAGTCTGGCAGGCGTCCCCGAAGATGAAGTGACGAGTGTTGCCATTGGCTTGAACCATCTGACATTCTTCACCAAGCTGTATCATCATGGGCGCGACCTGATGCCCACACTGCATACCAAAGCCGCGGCGCTGTTCAAAGATCCTGCGCAGCAGAATTTCCCACTGGCGGGCAACAACTTTGACGATCATCCGATGGGCGCGAATCCGCTGTCGTGGTCGCTGTTCGAAGCCTACGGCGCATACCCGTCGGCGAATGATCGCCACGTAACCGAGTTCTTCCCAGAACGCTTTCCCGGTGGCCAGTATTACGGGCGCACGCTCGGCGTCGATGCCTACTCGCTGGAAGATGCGATTCGCATCTGGGGCGACGAGGTCTACGAAGAGATGCGCGCGCAAGCCAACGGCGAAAAACCGCTGAGCGAAGAATTGCTCAAGCGGCGGGTGGGTGAACACGAACAACTGCTGCAGATCATGCAGTCGATTGAGTGGGATGAACGCAAGATCTTCTACGCCAACCTGCCCAATGACGGCGCGATCCCGAACCTGCCGCCGGATGCGGTGCTGGAATTCCCGTGCGTCGCGATGGCGGGCGGCTTGCATGCCATCCACTTCGACGATTTCCCCGACGCGCTGGCGGCTGTGCTGATCCGCAAGATCGCCGCGAACCAGCTCACGGTCGAAGCCGCGCTGACGGGCAGTCGCGAACTGTTCACCGAGGCGCTGCTGATCGATGGCGCAGTGACAGATCGCGATCTGGCGAATCGTCTGCGCGACGAAATGCTCGAAGCGCACCGCGCCAATTTGCCGAATTTCTTCCCGGCGGGGTGAGCAGATCGATCTACAGTTTGTAGGGACGCAATTCATTGCGTCCGGTTAGTTGCCTGAATAACACAAGCGGATGCCATGTATGGCATCCCTACACAGTAAAGTACCTAGGGAGTCGTACAATGCGCCGCGTGAACTGCATCATCAGCGGATTAGGCAACATCGGGTCGCGCTTTGTGTGGGTGCTCAACCAGAAACAGGCGCAGATCCGCGACCAATACGGCCTCGACGTGCGCCTCGTCGCGGCGGTCGATGTGGACGGCGGCGCAATTGACCCTAACGGACTCGATCTCGCGGCGATCGCGGCGCTCGAACGCAAGGCCAGCGTCGGCACGCTGCCCGGCGTCGGTCAACCCGGTCTCGGCATCCTCGACGTCTTGCAGCGCGTGGACGCCGATGTCTTTTTCGAGGCGACGCGCGTCAACCTCACCGATGGCGAACCGGGCATGAGCGCGATGCGCGCGGCTATTCAGCGCGGCATGCACCTCATCACCACGAACAAAGGGCCGCTGGCGCTCGATTACGCGGGCTTCCGCGCGTTGGCCCGGCAGCACAACGTGACCATCCGGCACGACGGCACGGTGTTCGGCGGGTTGCCCGCGATCACCATCGCCGAGCGCGACCTCGCGGGCGCGACCATCACCAAGCTGGAAGCGCAGGCCAATCTCGCCAACAGCTACATCCTCGCCAAAATGAGCGAGGGCTGGAGCTATGCGGACGCCGTGCAGGGCGCGAAAGACGTGGGCGCGGCGGACCAGGATGAGACGCTCGACGTCGACGGATGGGACGCGGTGATCAAGCTGGTAATTTTCGCCAACGCCGTGCTCGGCATGAACGCCAAAATCGACGATGTGCGCCGCGAGTCCATGCGCGATGTGTCGCCGGAGCGGATCACCGAGGCCAAAAGCCGCGGTAATGTGCTCAAATACATCGCGGAAGCGGTGCGTTTGGACGATGGGCGCTATGATCTGGCGACCGGGCTGCGCGAACTGCCGCGCGATCACGCGCTGGCGGCGCTCGGCGCGCAGCACATGGGCGTGAGCTACACCAGCGACCTGTTCGGCACGATCACGGCCTCGATCCACGAAACCTCGCCGCTGCCGTCGGCCTCGACGATGCTCCGCGATCTGCTCATTCTCTATCAATGCTAAAGGACACATTCACATGACGACTCAACCCGCATGGCTTGGTGGCTTGCAGTGGCGTTTACTCGGGCCTTACCGCGGTGGACGGGCGACGGCGGTCGCCGGGCATCCGACGGATCGCATGACCTTCTATTTCGGCGGGTCGGGCGGCGGCGTATGGAAGACCGATGACGGTGGTCACCTGTGGACGCCCATCGCCGATGAGTTTCTGCAAACCGCTCCGGTCGGAGCAATTGCGGTTGCGCCGAGTGCCCCGCATATTCTGTATGTGGGCATGGGCGAAAACGTCGTCGTGCAGTTCCATTCCGGCGGTGACGGTGTGTACCGCTCCGGCGATTCCGGCAAAACATGGCAGCATGTCGGCCTCGCGGAGACGCACACCATCGGGCGCATCCGCGTGCATCCGACCGACCCCAACCGCGTGTATGTGGCGGCGCTCGGTCGGCGCTTCGGTACGAACCCAGAACGCGGCGTGTACCGCACAACCGACGGCGGTCAGACGTGGGAACAGGTGCTGTTCCGCAGCGACAAAGCGGGCGCGATTGACATCACGCTGGATGAGCACAATCCGGATATCCTGTACGCGGCCTTCTGGGAGCAGTTGATTCAGCCGTGGAACTACACGAGCGGCGGCCCGGACAGCGCGATTTATCGTTCACTGGACGGCGGCGACACGTGGGAAGACATCAGCCACAACCTCGGCTTGCCGCGCGGCTTGATGGGCAAGATCGGCATTGCAGCTTCCCCCGCCAAACCGGGGCGGGTGTGGGCGCTGATCGAAGCAGACGAAGGCGGCATCTACCGCAGCGACGACTACGGCGTGTCGTGGACCTGGCTCTCTGACGAGCGCAACTTCATGGTGCGCGCCCGCTTCTCGATCTGCATCGTCGCCGACCCGCAGGACGCCAGCACCGTCTATGTCGCCAGCCGCAAGCTGTGGAAATCGACCGACGGCGGGCGCACCTTCGGGCAGTTGAATGTCCCCTACGTCGATCAGCATGATTTCTGGGTCGACCCCAACGATTCCGGTCGCGTCATCCTCGGCGATGATGGCGGCGCCTCCGTCTCGTTTGACGCGGGGCGCTCATGGTCGACGCTGCTCAACCAGCCGACCGCGGAAATCTACCGTGTCACCACCGATAACCACTTTCCCTACCGCGTTTATGGCTCGCAGCAGGACAACAGCACGCTCGCTCTGCCCCACCGCTCGGAGCGCGGCGCACTTTCGATGCAGGAATCGTACGACATTGGCGGCGGCGAGAGCGGCTATATCGCCGTGCGCCCCGACGACCCGAACATCGTGTATTCGAGCGACCTGCCGGGACTGGGCATCACCCGCTACGACCACCGCAACTTCCAACTGCGTGAGATCGGCCCGTGGGGTGAACCGGGAGCGTGGGATAAGCTGGAACTGCGCTACCGCTTCAACTGGTGCGTGCCCGTCAAGCTCTCGCCGCACGATCCGAATGTGCTGTACAGCGCCGCGCAGTACATCTTTCGCACGACGAACGAAGGCCAAAGCTGGGATATCATCAGCCCCGACCTGACGACCGCTGATCCCTCGAAGATGATCATCACGGGCGGTCCGGTGCAGTTCGAAGACGCGCTCGCCTACGCCTACCCGTCAATCAGTTCGGTGGCGGAGTCACCGGCTGAACGCGGCGTGATCTGGGTCGGCACGGATGACGGGCTAATTCAGGTGACGCGCGATGATGGCGCGACGTGGACGAACGTCACCCCGCCCGACTGCCCCGCGTGGTCGACGGTGCGCATGGAACCGTCGCGGTTCGCGCCGGGGAAAGCCTACGCGGTCGCGACCAACGTCCGTATGGATGATTTCCGCCCGCACCTGTTCAAAACCGAGGACTACGGCGCGACGTGGACGCGCATCACCGATGGCATTCCCGATTATGACTTCGCCCGCATCCTCCGCGAAGATGTGGAGCGCCCCGGCCTGCTGTACGCGGGGACGGAGCGCGGCGTGTGGTGCTCGCTGGACGATGGCGCGTCGTGGTTTGCGCTCAAGCTCAACCTGCCCGCTGTGGTCGTGTACGATCTGTGCGTCAAGGAAGATGACGTGATCATCGCGACCCACGGGCGCTCCATGTGGAGTCTCGACAATATTTCGGCACTGCGGACGCTGACGCCAGACACGCTGAACCAAGCGGCGCATCTGTTCCCGGTGCAGCCTGTCACGCGCATCACCCGCGAAGTCCATAAGCTCGACAGTCTGCTCTCGCTGTACACCGCCTATGTCGCGCCGAATCCGCCGAACGGGGCAATTGTCGATTACTATCTGCGTGAAACGCCCTCCGGTGATGTGCACATCGCGCTGATCAACGCGGCGGGCGAAGTCTTGCAGCAGTTCACCAGCCAACCGCCGCCGGAAGCCAAGCCGCGCCCGGTCGGCGCGCTGGCCTACAAGCTGGCCGGGGGATCACGCTTGCGCGGAAAGATACGCGGTGAGGAAGTACTCGGCTTGAAGTGGGGGGCACTCACGCTGCCGGATGAACCGGGCGCACAAGTGCCGACCCAGCCGGGGATCAACCGCTTCACCGTGCCGATCACCGCGCCGGGAGCCGACATCACGCCCGGTTTGCAAGGCTGGGTGACGCCCGCCGCGCTCGTACCGGGAACGTATACCATTCGCCTCACGGTCGGCGATCAGGTCTACGAGGCGCCGCTGGTCGTCGAGAAAGGATCCGCGCGTGAATACAACCATCGGCGAGTATCAAGCGCAGTACGACCTGCTCATCCGCATCCGCGACCGCGTCAACGACATTCACCGCGCCATCGGGCGGTTGTACCGCCTACGTAAGCAGCTCGTGGAGCGCGCGAGTTATTTCAGTGCAGAATCCGAACTGGGGACACGCTGCACAGCTTTGATCACGGCGCTGACCGAGATCGAAAACCAGCTCATTCAGCCGGATTTGAACGAAAACAGCGGCGAACTGGACGGCACCCACTTCCCGGATCGTGTGGATGGCAAGCTGCAAGCGCTCAGCTATCAGGTGGCCCGCAGCGACAACGCGCCGACGCAGCAGGCGGTCGATCTGTGGAGCGTGCTAGATGCGCAGGTGACGGAGCAGGAAGCCCGCTTCGAAACATTGATCACGGACGAACTCACCGCGTTTAATGCGCTCTGCCGAGAACAGGATTATCCTATCGTCCGGCTTTAGACCCAGGGCTGCAACTCACGTCCGTAATCCGACCCTGAGCGGTCAGAGATTACGGACGGGGAAGCCGCAGTCATTCGGCCTCGTCGGCGGAGCGGTCAATAGCCTGCGCTGCCCCTTTGGGAAACACAACGTTGAAGGTCGTGCCGACATCCAGTTGGCTTTCGGGCGTAATGGTGCCCTGATGCAGTTCCACTGCCTGCTTGGTGATGCTCAAGCCCAGCCCCGTGCCGGAAATCGTGCCGACATTCGCGGCGCGGTGGAACGGCTCAAACAAATGCTTGAGATCGTCGGGCGGAATGCCGATGCCCGCATCCTGCACGCTGAACGTAACTGTATGCGCGTCCTGCGTCAGGCGCACATCGACCGGTTTGTCGTCCGGCGAATACTTCAAAGCGTTCGAGATCAGGTTGCTGATGATCTGGCGCATCAAGCGCTCATCAAACCACGCCACCACAGGATCATCCGGGGCGACATAGCGGATGCGCTCCTGATAAAGCAGTTGACTCTCGAACTCCTCGACGACTTCGCGGCACAGTCGCTGAATATCGCCGCTTTCGGGTCGAAACTCCACCCGCCCAGCCTGAATCCGCGCAAGCTGCAGCACATCATCCATGATGCCTTTCATATACGCGACCTGATGGCGAATTTTGTTGAGGCGCGCGTCCAGTTGCGCGCTGTCCATCCGGTCGCGATAAATCGTCAGCGTTTCGACCGTGGCCAGAATCGCAGCCAGGGGCGTACGGAATTCGTGCGAAGCCATCGAGACAAAGCGCGTCTTGAGTTCGCCTAGCTCCTTTTCCTGTGCCAGCGCCTGCTTCAGCGCGACTTCGGCTTGCTTGCGTTCCGTGATGTCGATCACAAAGCTCATCACCAGCGGCGCGGAGTCCATGTCGACAAAGCTGAACTGAATCTCTGCTGGAAATTCACGTCCGTCTTTGCGCCGTCCCGCCACCTCAACGGCCTCCATTCGGCGTTTTTCGGCGATGGTGCTCGCATGGCGCTGCTCGGTGTGATCCGATCGGAAGGTATCCGGCACCAGTCCTTCGATCATCTGCCCGATCAATTCTTCGCGGTCGTAAGCGAAGAGTTTCTCGGCTTCCTTGTTGGCCAGTACGATCCTGCCACTGCGGTCACTGATGACACAGGCGAGCGGCGCAGATTCGATAAACTGGCGGAACTTCTCCTCGCTGGCGCGCAGGGCTTCCTCCGCCGTCTTCCGTTCAGTAATGTCGGTTCCGACCGCCTGAATCGCGATGACCTCATTCTGATCGTCGACAATGACCTGATCGGTCCAGACCTGCCAGCGAATTGAACCGTCGGGCCGGATCACCTGATGCTCGTAGGTGCTCGTTCCACGTGTCCGCAGAAGCTCCGCGTAAAATCTGCGAATGTCCGCGTGTTGCGCTTCCGGAATCAACTCTAAGAAACTGTGTCCGATCAACTCTTCCGCTGTCTTGTCGAAGTACCGGCAGTAGGCCCGGTTCACGAAGGAGAGCGTGAGATCGGGCTGGTACCGGCAGATCAATTCGGACTGGGTTTGAACCACACTCTGGTAGCGTGCTTCGCTTTCCCGCAGCGCGTCTTCCGCTGCCTTGCGCGCGGTGATATCATGCAAGATTCCAATAAATTCGAGGGGAGCACCGCTCACCGGATCCCGCACGACGGTGTAGGCAATTTCAACCCAGATGATCTGCCCCAGCTTGTGCAGAATACGTTCCTCAATCTTGAAATAGGTCGCCCCCGCCGCAGTCGCCTCGCTAGCGAGGTGGATTGACGGCGCTTGGTCATCCGGATGCACCAACATCAGCCCCGAACGCCCGATCAATTCGTCCGGCTGATAACCAGCGAGCGCATAACTGGACGGACTCACAAACGTGAAGGTCGTGTCCAGCGTCTGCTTAATGATCACATCCTGAATGTTTTCCGCCAGCAGTCGATACCGCTGCTCACTCTGCCGCAGCGCCTCTTCCGCGCGCATACGTTGACTGATATCGTGGATGATCCCGATGAGCTCCAGCGGCTTGCCGGACTCCGCGTCACGCACCACCGTATTGGTGATTTCCACCCACACATAGTGTCCGTCTGTGTGCCGCAGCCGCTGCTGAATGGTGAAGAACGTCGCGCCGCTCACCAGCGCCTGCACTGAGGCCGCAGTCGAAACAGGCACATCGTCAGGATGCACATTCTCCATCACTGGGTGACCAATGAGCTCTTCCGGTCGATGACCGGTCAGGCGGTAGGTAGATGGCGTCACAAACGTGAACAGCCCCTCCGGCGACAACTTGACGATCACATCCTTGATGTTTTCGGCCAGCAGTCGGTACCGCTGCTCACTGTCGCGCAAGGCGAATTCGGCGCGTTTACGGGCGAGCAGCGCGCCGACCGTCAGCGCGTACAGCGCAAGAATATCCATTTGCGCCTTGGTGATGGGACGATGCTGCACGCCATTATCAATCGCTAACCACCCGAGCGCTTCCCCATTCCAGAGCGCCGCGACGGCATTATGCCCAAAGCCCATCGGCTTGAGATTGGCGTACAACTGCGCGTGTTCTTCAAACGCGAATCGTTCTTCGCGATCCAGCGTCCGCTTGAGGATCCCCGTCAGACTGCCGGGGTCAATCCGCAGATGATATTCGGCGACCAACTGACCGTGTTCATCCGTGCCATACGTTCCGGTAGCACTGCCATCATGCGGGTCATATAACAGCAGCCCCACCCGCTCATAGTCGAAGTGCGCTAAAGCCTCTTCGACGGCGGTGCGGTAGAACGCATCCAGATTTTCCGCCCGCGTCAGGCGAATGGTCGAATTGTGCAGCGCCTTGAGATAGCCTTGCATCCGGCGTTCCTCATGGCGCTTCTGCCGCATTTCCGCTTCCACCAGCCGCTGCGCAGTGATATCTTCGAAGGTACTGACCACGGCGGTGGGTTTGGTATCCCCCGGATTGATGACCGCCTGCGTGTTGATCGAAATCCATGACAGCTCGCCATTTGGTTTGCGCACGCCCATAATGACGTTCGCTTGCGGCGTCCCCGTCCGCAGCGTAACCATCGCCGGATGGAATTCACCGGGGAACGGCGTGCCATCTTCGTGAATGGCCTGCCAGTGCTCGTCAAACGAGGTGAGTCCGCGCAGCTCGGTCATCGATAGTCCCAGAATGGTGCTGGCCGCGGCATTGCACACCTGAATCATGCCGTCCGCATCCTGCATCACAATGCCTTCCGACAGCGCGCTGATGGTGGTGCGGTAGCGCGTCTCGCTGATGCGCAGCGCTTCTTCATGCGTTTTGATCGCCGTCACATCGTGCGTGACGCCCAGCACACCGATCACTTCACCGTTCAGATTCCGCAAGGGCACTTTGTTGGTCAGCGTCCAGTTGTGCTTGTTGCCGACCTGAAGATACTCGCTCTCCAAATCTTTAAGCGAGATGCCTGCGTCAAGAATCTCTTGATCCTGCCCCCAGAAACGCGCGGCGTCTTGCGGCAGGAAGAGATCGGTATCCGTCTTGCCGATGAGCGCCCCCGGGTCTGTATAGCCATGGAACTGAGCGTATGCCTGATTGCACAGGCTGAAGCGATGCTCCCGGTCTTTGACGTAAATGAAATTGGGTACGGCATCAATGATGGCCCGCAGCAGGTTCCGCTCCTCGGCAATGGTCTGCTGCACCGCCTTAGTCGCGGTGATCTCCACATGCGTCCCTAACATGCGCACGGGTCTACCGTCCGCTGTCCATTCCATCACCTGACCGCGATCCCACACCCATACCCAATGCCCGGCCTTGTGTTTCATCCGGACTTCGCAGTCATAGTAGTCAAGGTCGCCAGCAAAGTGCTGCTGGAGGAGCTGCTGTGATCGCTGCAGATCGTCGGGATGCGCGAGACTGCTCCATGTCGAAATGCTGATCGGCGCCAATTCCTCCAGCGTATAGCCAACGATTTCCGCCCAGCGCTCATTGAAAACGGTCTCTCCGGTCTGGACAAACCATTCCCAGGTTCCGGCGCGCGTGCCCGCCAGCATCATCGACAGGCGTTCTTCACTTCTCCGCAGCGCGGCTTCAGCCAGTTTGCGCTGCCGCACATCGCGGATGATGCACACAAGATTATTGACCTGCCGCCCCGACCGATTGACCGGCGCTAGGCTGATTTCCACGTCAAAGTCGCTGCCATCTGCCCCCCGAGCGCAGGCTTCGATATGCTGGGTCTCATGGGAGGCCGCCACCTCATGCACAGCCATCTCCAGGCGACTGGCGCAATCTGGGTGGAAGTAGGTCATAAATGGCACGTCAACTGCGGCAGACACGCCGAAGAGGGTCTCAAAGGCGAAGTTCGCCTGCAAGACAGCGCAGTTGACATCCAGCAGCACAATTCCATCACCGCTGTGGTTGAAAATCGCCTCAAGTCGATCTTTCGCCCGTTCCAGTTCGACCGTTCGTTCCGCGACGCGCTGTTCAAGCTGCTCATTCAGGGTTTGCAGCGCGCTTTCCGCTTGCTTCTCTTTCGTGACATTGATGCTGATCCCGCCAATCAACGGCAGCCCCTGCTCCTGCGGGATCAAAAACTTGAGGATGCGCCAAAAGTAATACTTACCGTTGCGCTCGCCTTGATAGGCAAACTCGATGCTGGGCTGGCCCGATTCCAGAAGCTGACGGTTTTCATCCCGGATAAGCCGCGCCTGTTCCGGGCTGGTATAGTCTTCCGGCAAGCGCCCGACGATTTCGTCCGGCGTCAAGTGGAACGAACGCGCATTGATTGAATTACAGTACTGGACGCGGCCTTCGTGATTCTGGATGAACGTCCCGGCGGAGAGCTGTTCCATGAAACTACTGAACAGCCGATTGCTCTGGCGCAATGCGGCTTCAGCCTGCTTGAGCGGCGTGATATCACTCACATTGATGAGCGCCAACGGGACGGGAGCGGAGGTATCGCGCACGGCCTGCACGCTGATACGAAGCCAGTGCTGCACGCCACCCAAGTTTCTGGCTTCCTCTAGAATTTGTCCGGTGCCGGTCTCAATAACCGCCTGCACCACTTTGAGTCGGGCATCCGCTACCTCAGCCGGGAAGAAATCGTGCAGCGATTTGCCGACGTAACTCTCATCCAGCAAATTGACAGCGCGCTTGCCCACCGAATTGATGAACAGCATCCGCCCGAGCGCGTCGAGCAGCACAATGCTGCTGTCGGTGCTTTCAACCACCCCGCGGTAGCGCGCCTCGCTCGCCCGGAGCGCAGCTTCGGCCTGTTTGCGCTCGGTGACATCCCGGCACGAGTACAGAATTTCACCCTGCTTGAGCGCGCTGTGCTTGATGTTGATCAGCAGATGCCGCACTTCGCCCGTCGGCCTTCGGATATCATGCTCGATATTGGTGATTTCACCGTGCGCCCGCAGTCGATCTGGGTCGATGAGGTTGGTACCCAACAGCGCGGAGATCGTCCCCAGCGCTTCCACCTCCGCCGCGGTGTAGCCGAAAATCACGCTGACATTGGGACAAATGAAGCTGAATTTGCCCGCCATGTCGGTCAAGAACACCGCATCCGAGATACTGTTCAGAATCAGGCGATGCGTCTCTTCGGATTCTTGCACCGAACCCTGCGCCTGTTTGCGGTCGGTGATGTCGCGAAGGACCTCGTTCATACGGATCGGTTGGCCCTGCGCGTCCCGGTTCACCCACAGCCGATGATGCACCCACCGCACTTGGCCGTCCGGCCAAATCAAACGATGATCCAAGTCGGCCTGCCCCGCGCGTACAGCTTGATTGTAGGCCGCCAACGCGAATTCGAGCTCATCTGCGGGCACAATCCGTTTGAACAGCTCCGGATCATCCAGAAAGGCGCGCATTGGGCGCCCAAGTATGGTCTCGACCGATGGACTGCCATAGATCAGGCGGCGTTCCGACAAGGAAAATGACAGCACGGCATCCTCCATGCTGTCGAGAATGTCACTATAGACCTGAGCAGGGTGTTCAAGGTTGGGGGTCGTACTCATAAGCTCTATAGCCTCCAATCCGGCAAACTCAGGAGCCGTCTGAGAGCCTGGTCACGTTGATCAACACTGGCGGAAGCAAAGACAGTGAATGTGATTTATAGATAAGTCCATCGTAGATCCAGCGGCGGCGGCGCCTAATCTCCTCTCCAAATTTGGGCGGGAGCGGGGGTACGTCGGCTGCGTACGGTAGTCGCGGCGCCTTGGCGCTCGTCGAAGGTACTATCCATAAATTACGTTAATTAATTTTAGTTCCACCAAGTATTTAGTCTCAATCTCAATAATGTATTTACATCTAGTTCTTTATCCTTAACTAATTATAGCACCATTCTTATGCCTCAACCGTTTTGGTTTCTGCGTGAACGGTGTAAACGGTCCGGGGCAGAAGCAGCCGACAGGCAACCGGACGAGCACGGGTTCTAGTTTGGATGCGTTGTAGGGAGATCGAGGAACAGGCGCGGCGCCGACCACCGCAGCGGAGGAATCAGAATAGCCCCGCGTCCTGCACGGTCAAGCGGGCGGCGTGGAAGACAGATAACCGTGGGGACGCGAGTCGCGTCCCACGAGGTGATCGCGCTGACCCTAGTCTGTGCCCGACCTAACGATCAATGCGCGTGCCCTGACTCGGACGGGAGCAGCGGCAGGAAGCGCAGCCCCAAACTGAACATCAGCAGCGCATAGCCGAGCACACCGACGGCGACGCCCCATTCCACCGGCGATGGGAAATAGCCGTGTGCCGCGAACAACTCGGCGCTGCCCGGCGTCCAGTCGAGCGGCAGAATCAAGCCGGAGAGCGTGACATTCCAGCGGTTCACGACGGTGCCGAGCGTTGCGAGCGCCGCCGCTGCGATGATCCAGATATCGCGCTGGCGGAAGCGCGGCGCGAGCAGCAGAATTGCCGGGATGAGCGCGCCAAACAGCACTTCGACGAGCCAGAACGTGTCACCATAGGGCGTGATCTGATCGAGCAGGCTCTGGGCTTCGGCCCGGGCGGGCAAGTGGCTGTAATAGCTGGTCGCCAGAAAATCCCACAACTTGAGGTACAGATAGGCCATCATCATCAGGCCAGCGAAGCGGGCGATATTGGCACGCAGCGCCGAGTCGATTTGGCGGACGCGCTTGAGGTTCTCATAGATGATGATGAGTGCGAGCGTGACCGTGCCCCCCGCCGCAACCGCCGACACGATGAACATCACCGGAAGCGACGGCTTGAACCAGATCGGACGCGCGACGAGTACGCCGTAAGTCGCGCCGAGCGACGACTGGTGCAGCAGCGACAAGCCCAGACCAACCACCGAGACGATTGGCGTGAGGCGATGCAGGAAGTGCCCGATCTTCGGGGCGAACGGGAAGCGCTTGCTCACCACGTCGCTTTCCAGCAGGATGGGGCCAAATTCCACCATCAGCACCGTCGAGTAGAGGATCACGCACATGGTGATCTCCCACAACACGGAGTGCACATTCCAGAACAGAATCGGATGCCAGAAGCGATCCGGTCGCCCAATGTCCATGAGGAGCGCCAGCATCGCCGAAGTGTAACCGACCAACCCGACGAACACCGCCGTCCGCGCGATGCGCTGGAACGACTTAACATGGAAGATATAGGCGATAGTGGAGAGCGAGAACGCCCCTGCCCCGAGCGCAATGGACGTCAGGTCGACGGTGATCCACAAGCCCCACGGCACCTGATTGGTCAGCGCCGTGATGCCAAGACCCTGCGTGAAGACTAGAATGCCGGACACCAGCCCGATCCCCAACAGCACGGCGAGGAGGGCGAGCCAGACTCTGAAGGGAGTGAACGCGCGCATCAGATTAAGCCCTCCGGCGGGATGTAATAGACATTCGGTTCGGTGCCGAGATCTTCGCGCAGGCGGAAGGTCGGGTTAGCCGCGATCAACCGGGAGACCGGGCTTTCGGGATCGTTCAAATCGCCGAAGACGCGCGCCTTGACCGGGCAGATGTTGACGCAGGCCGGGGTGGCTGCGCGGTCAACGCCGGGCACCAGCCCCTGACTCAAACCGCGGTCAATGCGATGGACGCAGAAAGTACACTTCTCGACCACGCCGCGCGGACGCTGTTCCACTTCAGCCGCGCCCCATTCCGCTTGATAACCGCTCGCCGTCGCGCGCGCCGTCCAGTTGAACGACCGCGCGCCATACGGGCAGGCCACCTGACAGTAACGGCAGCCGATGCATTTATCGTAATCCATGATGACGATGCCGTCTTCGCGCACGAAAGTCGCGCCGACCGGGCAAACCGCCGCGCAGGGCGCATCCTGACAGTGCAGGCACGGGCGCGTCAGGTGATAGACGTTGCCCGTCTCCGTTCGGTCAATCAGATGCACGTTCCAGCGCATGTCATCGAGCACATCGTTGACCGCCTGACAGGCATACACGCAGTAATCACAGCCGATGCACGCGCGCAGATCGATCACCATGCCCCAGCGATGGCGGGCATCGCCGTGCGCGTGCGCGCTCCGTTCGCCCGTCTCCAGCGCTATTTCCTGATCCAGCAGGGCGCGCAGTTGATCGGCATTAGATAGGGCGGCAGCCGCGGCCACACTGATGCCCACGCCCGCCATGAGCCGCATGAAGTCGCGCCGGGTGATGAACTGCTCGCTCATCCCGATTTTCCTCCGCTCGAACGGCGGCTGACCAACGCATAGAGACCGAGCGCGATTAAACCTGTGAGCGCCGCGCCGAAGAGCAATCCCTGCACGCCCAGCGACAGCGCCGTGTTGTCGCTTTCGACCTGCTTGGTCTGGAGTTCGGCTTCCAGTTCACTGATGCGCACCTGAGCTTCTAGCAGCGGTTGTTCACCCGTGCCCGTCGAGATCAACTGCGTTTCGTCGAGATCATCGTGGCAGTCGAGGCAGGTTTTCGTCTCGACATTCGCGTCGTGTCCGGTGGGCATCAGGTTGCCCGTCAGCACATGATCGGCCTCAAGCGTGGCTTTGTGCCAGTGACACTCGACGCACTGCTGATCCGGATGCGCAACGTGCGCATAATCGGTGCGCGGTTCATCATGGCAGTTCAGGCACAGCGCGTCAGCTGTTTCAAAGCGCAGCGTTTGGGGGTGCGGGTTGTGACAGGTCGTGCAGGCGAGCTGCTGTGTGCCGTGTTCGCTCATCTGCCATTCGGCATAGGTGGTCGTATGGCAGTCGGAACATACGCGCACGCCGGGATCCGTGCTGACCACTTCCGGCGGGTGATTCGCAGGCGTCGCCCCGTGACAGGCGAAGCAGGTCACGCCCGGCTGCGCGTATTCGCCCGTCGCCGGGATGAACCCGGTAGTATGACACGCGAGGCACTCGGTTTGCGCGCCGCCATCTTGCCACGCCGTTTGAAATTCCGCGTCGTGGTACGCCTGCGCATGATGGCTGTCTTGCCAACTGGCAACGATATCAAGGTGACATTCCGCGCAGTCCTGCGGGACGGGTTCGGGGGTGACCTCCGCGTCCTGTGCCGACACGGCGTACGCTGCCCCGGCGATCAACAGGAGGACGAACGGAATAATCCAGCGGCGAAGGGTCGAAAGTTGGCTCATGGTCAACGCTTTTCTGACCTAAGAAGATGAAAAATCGATATAAACAGGGGCGCAGTACACCGCGCCCCCGAAATCTTGAAAGTGATTATTCGGTGACGAGCGCTTGTCCCGCGTTCGTCCAAGCGCCGACGCCGCCGGCCAACACGCGCACGTTTTCGTAACCGAGCATCCGCAGAATGGTCATGGTCATCGAGCTGCGGTGCGTCGGGTTGTCGTAGACGACGATCGACGCGGTCAAGTCCTGCGGCCATTCCGCCTGCAGGGTGAACATGTCGGCGAAACTGACGTGCACGGCGCCTTCGATCCAGCCAGCCGCCCATTCGCCATCCGTACGGACGTCGATGAGGATCGGCGGGTTTTCAATCAGTTCGACGGCGAGGTCCGGGGCACGCACCGTCCAGTAGCCTTCGGGGATGCTGGTCATGTACGCATCGACGGCGGCGAAGACATCAACGTCAAATTCCGGCGCGGTGCCTGCAACCGCTTCGGTCAATTCGGTGCTGACCGGGTTGCCCGCATTCGTCCAGCCGCCAAAGCCGCTGAGCATGCTGCGCACGTTGGTGTAGCCAAGCAGATTGAGCGCGGTCATGGCAATCGCCGACCGGTGCCCGCTGCCGCAGTAGACGACCATCGGTTGGTCGAGGTTGGGCAGCAGGTCGAGGTGCTGTGTCAGTTCCCCGAGCGGGATGTTGATCGCCCCGGCGATGAAGCCTTCAGCGAATTCGTCAGCTGTGCGCACGTCGACGAGCAGCAGATCGTTTTCCGCGGCCAGTTCGGTCGCAAGGTCAGCAACGCGCACCGCGTTGAAGGTTTCCGGCAGGCCGGCGACATAGCTGGCGATGTAAGTGTTGAGGTCAAATGGCACGCCCACCAGCGGCAGCTCTGCCGCCAGCCAACCATTGACGCCGCCCGACATATTGCGCACATTGGTGTAACCCATGATGCGCATGAGCGACATCGCGAGGCCACCACGAACGCCCGACTGGCAGTAGATGACGATGTTAGCATCTTTGTCTGCTGGCCATTCGCTCTGACGCGCCGTGAATTCGGCGACCGGAATGTGCTGCGCACCTTCAATGTAACCGCTGTTCCATTCCTCATCCGTGCGGACGTCGATCAGAATGGGGGGATTCTCGACCAGTTCAGCCGCGAGGTTCTGCGGGCTGACCAGCGCGTAGCCTTCGGGCAGCGTGGCGAAGAAGTTATCTACCGCCGCGACCACCGCCGCATCGATTTCCGGCGCGCTGCCCGCTTCCGGCACAAACGCGTCGAGCGTAACCGGCAGTTCTTCACCGGCCCACGCATCGAAACCGCCGCGCAGCACCTTGACGTTGGTATAACCGAGGACATTGAGCCCCGTCGCCGCCAACATCGCGCGACCGCCACCCTTGCAGATGACGACAATTGGCGCGTCGAGGTCGGGCAGCAGGTTCAGGTTCTGGCCCACGGTGCGGATCGGCACGTTGAACGAACCTTCGATGTGGCCGGCTTCGTATTCGGCGACTTCCCGAACGTCCAGCAGGGTGAGTTCCTGTTCGACCAGCAGGACGTTGAAATCATCCACACTGATCATGCCGTAGCCTTGCGGCAGCGCGCTCCCGAACGCCTCAACGCTGGCGACGACCGGGGCTTCCTGCGCCGCGACAAAGAACGTCGGGAAGGCAAGGAGCAGAATAGCGAGAAGCAGTACTAATTTTTTCATGGTATAGCGACTCCGATAGATGGTCTCGTTTTATGAATTTCCCCAGAAAGCATCTGCGCTTTCTGTAGCTTCCGTGGTTGGTTGTGCCGCAGCCCCGCCCCAGAAATCATCGGCGGGCGCGGGTGTAGCTGGAGGGGCATCGCCCCAGAACCCGTCGTCGCTGCCCGCAGCAGGCGCGACCTCTTCAGGCTGCGCTTGCGCGCGGTCGGCGTATTCCGCAGGCAGCGGCGGCGCGCCGTCGACCATGACACTCTGGTTCGCGGCCAGTTCCTCGGCGGCGACCACTGCCTGCGTGAGGAAGTATTCGTCGTTTCCGTGGCACGAGGTGCACGATTCGGTCTGCGGTGTGTTGCGCTGGATGTTATGCGGCGTGGCATACACCCACGTGGCGCGCGCATCGAAGTTGGACAGCAAGTCGTCGCCGTAGAAGCTGAACGAGTCGATGTCAATGGGCACGTGGCGCAGCGTGGTGTACTCGTATGGACGTTCGGCGTTCTGCAGCGGGTTCAAGCCGATGTAGAAGTCGATGGAGTGCTCTTCGATGGAGTAGAACGGGATGTCGTCTTCCGTGCGTTCGACATGGCAGTTGACGCAGCTCGTATAGGCGACACTGTGACAGACCTGACAGGACACGGTCTCGGTGCCATGAATTTCGTGCTGTTCAATGCCAGAGCCGACGCCAACCTGATCTTCGTGGCAGCTAATGCACGAAGGCTCGGCTAGACCGTCATAACGATGCGCCGCATCCACATCTGTGCCGTGCATTTCGGCGCCTGTGTGACAATCGGTGCAGCCCATACGCTCACGGAAGTGCACGTCGGCGGGCAGACCTTCATTCAGCCCGTAGTATTCGTTTTTGACGCGGCTGCCGTGGCAGGCCGTGCAGGTGTTGCTCATCGGCGGGGTTTCGACGAAATCGTGACCGGAAAGCAGCCCCCCACCGACGGAAACCGGTTGGCTCACATGGCAGTCGCCGCAGGTGGCGTGACAGTTATTGCAGTGGTAGGACTCCATATCTTCCAGCACAGCGTGGTTTTCGGGTGCGCTGCGCGCGTAAATCGCGGTGTCGTATCCCGCCAGCGTGCTGTGCAAGCTGTTGAGGCTGTCTGGAGTGACATCGGTATGACAGTTGCCGCAGGTGGTCGCGGCTTCGGCGCCGGGCGAGGCGATCATGCCTTCGTGCGCGGCCTCCATGTCATCCACCGCCTGCCCTTGATGGCAGTCAGTACAGTTGATGTAGGAGTGAATATCTTGGGTGTAGGTTTCGGCGTCAATCCAGACGCGCTGCCATGGCTCCATCGGAGCCACGGAACCCCCTCAGCCAGGCCCCGAAGAGAGAGACTCAGTTTTTTCTTCGGCGACCGCCAGGGTCGTCAACCGGGCTTCATCGGTATGGCAGTTGAGACACGCGGTATCTGTAAACGGGATTAGCCCCGGGGTTGCCGGCAGTTGATTGAGGGCGATGGTTTGGCCAGCCCGATCCGGGTTGGCGGTACTGCGAGGAGCGAGGGTCGGTGCGGAGGTATCGGGTGCGCAACTGGATGCCACAACGATGATGATGCCTCCAGCAGCGAGGGCCAGTCCAGCGGTGATCCAACGATTCATCAGCGGCTCCGTCTAACCAAATACCTGCGGTGATTCCTCAATGAATCATTGAGGAATCCTTCACTATATTGTCACACAGTGTACACTTTAAAGAGCTTTCCGTGAAATTAAAGTACACAGCAAACACGTTACATTTGTCACAATCCACACTTTTGTGTGAGTTTTGCTCGCTAATTACACAAATCTTGTGCGAATCACGAAGGTAAGCCACACTGACCAACCGGGCGTTGGTCAGTATCTGTCCCTGCAAATGACAATCAATGGGGCGAGTAGATGCGGTAGGCTCAGGTCGATTGGTATTCGCGCGATCGACCGAAGGGGTAACGGCGGGAGCGCCGCTTACCGGATGCGCTGGTTGAACTCGACGCGTTCGCCATCGGGTCCCAGAATGTTGAAGTAATACACGCCCTTCTCCCAGAACGGGAGAAACACGGGCGCGCTTTCCAACGGCGTCAGTCCAGCCCCGGTGACCGTCGTCCACACGTGCTGAATATCGTCGACATCCAGCGCGAAGTGGTCGATATGGCCGTGCCCACGGGTGCCGATTTCCGCGCCTCCCGTTCCCGGAAGTTGGTACAGCTCCAGCACAAAACCCGCGACCTCCAGCATGGCGACCAGAATGTCACCCTCCGGCATGGTCAGTGTGGTCGCCAACGCCTCACGAAAGCCCAAGCGCAGATAGAACGCTTTGGAGCGCTGCAAGTCGGTTACGGGAACGCCCAAATGCTGAAAACCAGTAATGCGCGCACTCAGCATAGAAAAATCCTCACTGTTTACGAAAACCAGAATCCTTAGTTCAGCGGATCTCAAACTCCGCATCCGCGCCCACGAGTGGACGGGGTCGCCCTGCCCGCCTCATAGCAAACTGTTGACCCGCAGTCGGCGTAATGGGCAAATCGATCAGCCCGTTGATCATCGTGCGTGCCTGTGAGCAAGGCGCGAAACAGCCCCGGCGGATTTTACCCGATGCTGGCCGTTGTGGGGAAACCAATCGCGCGCTCGGGGTAATACAGTCGCTCCGAGGTTCACCCCAGAGCGGCACTTGTCTATATGCTCCAATTGAGACCGCCTACTTGTCGTTTACAGTAACGTATTGCCCACGCCCCAAATCCTGTTAGACTGTATAGTGAAGATTGTTCAATATATTGAACACCCCGCTCATTTGAGCCTGTGAGAGGCTGGCATGGCTTCATCCCACAGCGACGCACCGCAGTCCGCGAGCGCCTCGTCCGACCTGAAACTGATCGGTGAGCAGCTGCACAGCGCTCGTCTGGACCTCAATTTGAGCGTTCAGGCGTTGGCGGATGCCTCCGGCATCAGCGCGGGGATGATCAGCCAGATCGAGCGCGGCCTCGCCAATCCGTCGATCAACACGATTTCCAAACTAGCTTCGGCGCTCCACCTGCAGTTGGGCATCTTCTTTGAGCCGCGCCCCCAAGCCGACCAAGAGATTGTGGTGCGGAAGCAGCAGCGCCGCCGCATCGGCATCCCCGACCCGAACTTCGTCTACGAACTTCTCGTGCCCGATCTGTCGCGCACGCTGGAATTCGTATGGGTGGAATCCGCGCCGGGTTCATCGACGGAGAACTCGCCGTTTCAGCACGAAGGCGAGGAATGCGGTCTGGTGCTGCAAGGCACACTGGAAGTCCATCTCGGCGACGACGTATTTATCTTGGAAGCAGGCGACAGCATCATCTTTGACAGCCGGCGCCCGCACTGGTATCGCAATATTGGCACAGAACGGGTGCTGTCCGTGTGGGCGATCACGCCGCCCACGTTTTAAAGCGACAGCAGACGGTGCGTATGGGGGAAACTGCATCAGCATGGCGAACTATGCGATGCATCATTATCAGGTTAGGAGGAGGGACGACATCTATGGGCAAGAAACTTTCGATTGTTCTGCTGTTGGTTCTGCTGGTCTTAACATTCATGTTGGGCGGCACAGCGTCGGCTGGCCCCGCGGCTCAGGACGCCACTGAAGAAGCGACCAGCGAAGCGCCGCTCCTGAAGGTGGCCATGATTCTGCCCGGCCCGATCAACGACAACGACTGGAACATGGTCGGCTACAACGGGCTGATGGCGGCTGCCGAAGAACTCAACCTTGAAGTCGCGTACGTCGAAAACGTGACCGATGCGGATGCCGAACGCGTCCTGCGCGATTTCGCTACCCGCGGCTATGACCTGATCTTCGCGCACAGCTTCTCGTTTGGCGATGCGGCGCTGTCGGTCGCGGAAGATTTCCCGGAAACGTACTTCATGGCCGGGACGGCGCGCGAACTCGCGGATAACCTCGGCACGTACTCTAACCCGGATTACCAAGGGGCTTACCTCGCCGGGATGCTCGCCGCAGGCATCAGCGAAAGCGGCGTGATCGGCTGGGTCGGCGGTATGCCCGCCCCGAACATGCTCGCCAATCTGCACGCTTATGAAGCGGGCGCAGCGGAAGTCAACCCGGACATTGAAGTCCTGTTCACCTTCATCGGCAGTTGGTTCGACCCGCCCAAGGCCAAAGAAGCGGCCTTAGCACAGGTGGAACAGGGCGCGGACGTGCTCAGCGCGCAGGGCGTCGGCGTGATCGATGCGGCCAACGAAGCGGGCGTATACGCCCTCGGCGCTATGACCGACCAGAACTTCCTCGGGGAAGAATCCGTCGTGACGAGCGTAACGTGGAACCTCGGGCCGCTGGTCACGGGGGTCGCTGAAGAAGTGATCGCCGGCGAATGGGAAAGCCGCAACTGGTCGTTTGGCCTGATCGAAGGCTCGATTGAACTGGCATCGTACCACGACCTCGCTGAAGTGGTCACGCCGGAACTGCAAGACCTGATCGACGCCAAGATCGAAGCGATTTTGAGTGGGGATTTCGTCGTCGAAGAAGACACGACGCCCGTCGAATAAACTTAACCGCAGTGCAAGCCCCGGTCTGTTCCGGGGCTTGTTTGCTTTAGCACTTCAGGTTGGTTTTGATGTCAGCAACTCTGCTGCAAATGTCCGAGATTGTGGTGCGCTATGGCGATCTGGTAGCCAACGACCGGGTCCAGTTCGACATACGCCCCGGCGAAATCCACGCCTTGCTCGGCGAGAACGGTGCGGGCAAAAGCACGTTGATGAAAGTCCTGAGTGGGTTGGTCAAACCCGAGTCCGGCAGAATTGAGTTCCATGGCCGCCCGGTGCACATTGACTCGCCCGTGACCGCGCTCCAGCTCGGCATCGGCATGGTACACCAGCATTTTATGCTCATCCCCAGTTTGACCGTCGCCCAAAACTTATGCATCGCCGCGCGCACCAAGGCCGGCTTTTTTCCAGATCTGCGCCGCATTGCGCGGGAAATGCGGCAGTTGGGGGATCGTTACGGCTTAGAAATTGACCCAGACGAGAAAATTGCTAACCTGTCGGTGGGGCAGCAGCAGCGCGTCGAAATCATCAAGGCGCTGTATCGCGGCGCGCAGCTCCTCATCCTCGACGAGCCAACCGCCGTCCTCACCCCCCAGGAAACTGCCAGTTTATTCGCCATCATCCGCAACCTGACCGCGGAAAAGAATGCCGTTATTTTTATCAGCCATAAACTTCAGGAAGTGATGACCATCAGCGACCGCATCACGATTCTGCGCGCGGGCGTGAACGTGAGCACGCGCACCACCGCCGAGAGCACGGTCGAAGGCTTGGCGGAAGCGATGGTCGGACGCCACATTCAGTTACCGACCAACGCGCACACGGTCGACGCGGGCGCGCCGGAAGTCCTGCGTCTGCGCGGCGTGCACTATACCAATCCCCGCGGCGTAACAGTGCTCAAGAACCTTGATCTAGCGGTGCGTCAGGGCGAAATTCATGGCATCGCTGGGGTGGACGGCAATGGTCAGGACGAGCTGACGCGCTTGCTCTCCGGCTTGATTTTCCCGAACGCCGGGCAGATCTGGTTGGAAGATCAGCAAATCACGCATGCGCCCCCGGCGCAGCGCATCCGCGCCGGGTTGGCCACCATCCCCGGTGATCGTCAGCGCACTGCCCTGTTGATGGGGCGATCGTTGTCCGACAACGCCGTCCTCGAACAGATCAATCAGCCCAAGTTTTCCCGCGCTGGTTTTCTGCGGTTTAAGGCGATCAGCGCGTTCACGCAGTCGCTCATTGCAGGCTACGACATTCGCTGCCAGTCGCCAGAGCAAACGGCAGGCACGCTGTCCGGCGGCAATCAGCAGAAGCTGGTGTTGGCGCGCGTGCTGGAACGCCACCCGCGCCTGATCATCGCCGTCCAACCCACCCGCGGACTCGATATCGGCGCGACCGAATACGTGCGCTCCACCCTGCTCGACCAGTGCGCGCGCGGCGCCGCCGTCCTGCTCATCTCAACCGAGCTCGACGAAGTGCTGGCGCTTTCCAACCGGATCTCTGTGATGTACAACGGCACGCTGAGCCAACCGCTGGAACGCGCGACGGTGACGCGCGATCAACTTGGATTGCTCATGGGCGGGCGCCCGCTCGCAGGCTAAATGATGACAGAACAAAGGCTCCCCTCAGTGAATGCCGACTCCGGAACCACCCCGCTCCGCCTCCCAGTCTGGCTGCGCCGCACCATTCTGCACCCGGAACTGGTACAGAGCGTGGTTGCCGTGGTGATCGCCCTGCTCATCGGGGCGCTGCTCATCCAACTGCTCGGTAAAGATGCCCTTGCCGCGTACCGCGCCCTGCTCGAAGGGGCGGCAGGCAATCTCAACAGTCTCGCCGAAACGTTCCTCAAAGCCATTCCGCTGACACTGGCTGGAGTCGGTGTGACTATCGCGTTTCGCGCCAGCGTCTTCAACGTCGGCGCAGAAGGTCAGTTGTTCTGGGGCGGCCTGCTGGCGGGCTGGGTGGGTCTGCTGCTCGGCGATCAACCGTGGTACATCGTGCTCCCCGCCATGATGATCGCTTCGATGCTCGCGGGCGCGGCGTGGGCCGGGATAGCCGGGGTGCTCAAGACCGCGCTCGGCGCAAGCGAACTCATCAACACGATCATGCTCAATTACATCGCCATCTTCTTCATTGGCTATCTGCTGCACGGGCCGCTGCAAGACCCGAATTCACCGTTAGGACAAACCGCCCGCCTCGCCGAAGCAGCACGCCTGCCGCGTATATTGGAAAGAACGCGGCTGCACGCCGGCGTGTTCATCGCGCTGGCGGTCGTTGTCATCGCCTCGCTTCTGCTGTGGCGCACGGTGTGGGGCTTTCAGATTCGCGCCGCCGGGCACAACGCCGAAGCGGCTCGAGCAGCGGGCATCAATACGTCATGGGTCATCCTGAGTTCGCTGATGCTGAGCGGCGCGTTGGCCGGGCTCGCGGGGTTCGCGGAAGTGGCAGGCGTACAGCGCCGTATGATCGAGAATCTTTCGCCCGGTTACGGCTATACGGCGATTGTCGTCGCGCTGTTGGGGCGCACCAATCCGTTCGCCGTGTTGATCGCGGCAATCCTCTTCGCCGGTTTGCAGGTCGGCGCGAGCACGATGGAATCCGCGGTGGGCGTCCCGAGTTCGATTGCGACTATCATCCAATACCTGATCGTCCTACTGCTGATGGGGCGCGGGACATTCAGTTTCCTGCAGCGGCGGCTGTCAGCTAAAGGCTAATCACGATGGAAATTCTGGTGGATCCCGCTCTCGAGGGCTTTCTCTCGGCCAGCATGCGCTTAGCCCTCCCGATCATGCTGGCGGCGCTCGGCGGCATCTTCAACGAGCGGGCAGGCGTGCTGAATATTGGCATGGAAGGCATGATGCTCGGCGGCGCGCTGTCGGCCTTCGTCGTCACGTACTATGCGGGCAGCACGGCGCTCGGCATCGTCGGCGCGCTGATCCTCGGCGCACTCTTCGGCCTGATCATCGGCTATTTCACGATCACGCTGGCGGGCGATCAGGTGATCGTCGGCATCGCCTTCAATCTGCTCATGCTCGGCGTGACCAGTTTCGTCTATCGCGCTTTCTTCGCCGTGGGGACGCAGCGCCCGCAGGTGGAGGGCTTGAGCACGCTGCCCATCCCGATCCTGGAAAGCATCCCGATCATCGGTCCACTGTTCTTCCGGCAAAATCCGCTGGCCTACATCGCCTACCTGCCTGTCGGCGAGTCGCCCGAATCCGCCGAAACGCTCGGCATCCACATCAACCGCACGCGCTATGCCGCTCTGATCCTGTGCGGGATGCTGTGTGGGTTAGGCGGCGCGTTCATCTCCATTGGTTCGTCGAGCATCTTCGTCGATAACATGACCGCGGGGCGCGGCTATATCGCGCTGGCGCTCCTCGTACTGGGACGGCGGCATCCGGTCGGCGTGTTCGGGGCATCGCTGTTGTTCGGCGTAGCCGATGCGCTCCAACTGCGCGCCCAAATTCTCGACATCCAACTTCCTTTCCAATTCATGCTGATGCTGCCCTATCTGCTGACGATCATCGTGTTGGCCGTGTTCGTGCGCCGCACCAATGATCCCGCGGCGCTGGGCAAGCACTATCAACGGGGGCGCAAAGACTCATGAGACTGGAAACCGCAACGTGGGTCGAGGTCGAACGTCGGCTCAGCGCGGGCAACGCCGTGGCGCTTCTGCCCGTTGGGGCACAGGAGCAGCATGGGCCGCATCTCGCGCTCGCCACCGATACGATCATGGCGACGGGTCTGGCGGAACGCTTGGCCGATCAACTCGACGCGCTGCTGCTGCCCGCCCTGCCCTACGGCGAGACGTGGACGACCGCAGGCTGGAAAGGCACGATCTCGATCAGCTTCAATACGCTGGTCGCGCTGACAACTGACATTGGCGCCGCGCTCGCCGCGCACAAGGTCGCCGCGCTGATCATCGTTAATGGGCATTTTGGCAACAGCGCGCCGCTGGAACAGGCCGCCCGCGCACTGATGACACAGCACAATTTGCCGACGATGATTCTGAACTACCCGGGCATTGAGCAAGCGGCCGCCGCCGTCTGCGAGTCGACGCCCGCCGCGCCCGGCTTCTATCACGCCGACGAGGTCGAGACGTCGGTCGTGCTGGCTCTGCGCCCGGATGCCGTCCAGATGGACCAGGCGCAGCCCGAGTATCCGCAGTTTCCGCCCACCTTCGGTGCCACGCCCACACGGTTGGACACCTTCAATCGCAGCGGTGTCTTCGGCGATCCGCGCCCCGCGACCGCCGCCAAAGGGGAGCAATTGCTGACGCTGCTAACCGTCAGCGCCTTAAGCGTCATCCACGCCTTTCTCGCCGAACACATCCGGTAACAGCGCGCCCACCACCAGCAAGCGCCCCAGCCGCCCGCGCGCGTAAAGTGTTCGATTTCAGCCCATCACCCTCTACAATGGATGGTGTTCGCTAGATGGAGTCAAGGTTAGGGCACATGCGCCTGCTGTTGATCGCAGATGAATAGGGATCGGAACCCTTATCACCCAGGGGCTGCGCGAAGCCGGGCATATAGTTGACTGGACCCGAGACGGCGAAACCGGACTAGGTTACGCACTGCCGTCCGGTTCCTGCCGATTCGCGACTTTCGAACTACAAGCGTTCTGCTTCCAGTGCCATGCGCAGACTCGCGAGGCCATGTTCGACGGTGACTCGCAGTGACTTATTGGGATCTCGCACCGCGCCCGCCAAATCGCGCATCCCCGCTTGAATACAGGCCCGATAAACTGCGGACTTGTCGCCTGATGTGTCAACCACCAGCGAAGCGCCGCTCGTCGCTGTGACACGCAGATCGTCGGTCAGAAACGGCTGAATTGCGGCGTGACCAGCGGCATCCAAGCCAGAGAAAGTCAGATTCGTCGGCACCCAGCCCTGCAGGTGCATATAGGCGTGCTCAAAGGTCAGGGCGACCGTCGTCTGCTCGGTCGTGCCGCTGTGCGTAAAGCCATGATAGAAGTGCGCGGCGGTCTCGCCGTAGGTCGCCAACGCCTCAACCCGATCTTCTTGCCCGGCGGCGTTGACAAAGCGCTGTGCCGCGCTGACTGTGCCAACCGCGCCCACCACCCACGCGAACGCATCGAAAAAGTGCACGCCGTGTTCGATCCAGATGCCGCCGCTCTGCGCTTTATTCCAGAACCAGTGCTGCGCGGGCAGGCTCAACCCCGCCGCGTGATTCGTCAGGCTCAGATGCAGCAGCTTGCCGAGCACACCCGCCTCGCGAAGGCGCGCAGCCATGCGCCACAGCGGATTCTGGCGCATCACATAGTCGATGGTGAGGCGCGTCCCGGTCTGCCCTGCGGCGGCGCGCAGCGCTTCGCCTTCACTCAAGGTGAGCGCCAGCGGCTTCTCGCAGAACAGATGCTTGCCCGCCTGCAATACCGCGAGTCCCTGCTCGGCGTGGAGAAACGGCGGCGTATTCAGCGCGACGATTTCGACCGCCGGATCGTTCAGCATGGCGGAAAGCTCTGTATACGCGCGCACGCCATACTGCGCCGCGAACCGTTCAGCTCGGACACGGTCCGAATCGCAGACGGCGGCGACATACACTTCGGGCATGAGAGCGAAAGCGGCGAGGCAGAATTCGCCGTACGCGCCTGCGCCGACTAGGCCAACACCAACGGGTGGTGAGCTCATGCCCCGCCTCGCGCGAAGGCCTGCACATCCGCGAACGGCGCGGTCGCCAACCCCACCATGCGATCTGCCCCAGCATAATAGAAGCGCAGTTCAGCGCCGACGACGAGGTTCGTGCAGCTAAAGATCACATTCGGCACGTCGCCGCGAATTTCCCATGTTTCAGTCGGTTCGATGATGTGCGTGGTCGGGCGATGCAGCACCTTGGCCGGATCATGGAGATCGAGCAGCGCGACGCTCGAACGGTAGACGTGCGCCGCGCCGTAGCCATGATAGAACAGCAGCCACCCGTCCGCCGTCTTGATGGGCACGCCGTTCGCGCCGATGCTCTTGCTGTCCCAATCGTCAGGCGTTTCACCCACCGCGCGCGGCGACATGATCACCGTGTGATCCGTCCACGTGATCAGGTCATCACTGAAGGCCACCCAGATATGCGGACGACGGCGGTGCAAAATCGCGTAGCGCCCGCCGATCTTCTCCGGAAACAGCACATGATCCTTGTTTTCGGTCTTCTCCAGCGGGGCGACATCTTCCCAGGTGATCAAGTTGTCGGACACGGCGATCATCGGGTAATTGCCATTCTCGCCGTACGCCGTATAGCACATGTAGAAGCGACCGTCCAACGCTGTCACGCGCGGATCTTCCAGTCCGCGGTAGTCTTCGCGCCCGTTGTGCGGCGCGAACACCGGATTCTCCATCCGATTCCACACCAGCCCATCCGCGCTGACCGCATACCCGATGGACGAGATGAAGTCCACGCCCTGCGCGCGGTAGTGCATGTGGAACAACCCGTTATGCTGCAGCACGGAAGCGTTGAAAACGTTCAGCGACTCCCAGCGATGCAGGGGGTTCGGGTACAAAAGCGGGCTTTGCGGATGCCGCACAAGTTTAAGCTGCATGGTTTCTCCTAAGGGGTAGTGTCTTGTAAAGCCGAGGCGCCCGTGACTGTGTTGTAGGTCAGCGTGAGCTGCTGACCGTTCGGCAGCGCGTAGACGCGGCGACCGACGACGGGCTGCAAGTAGAAGGCGTCGATTTTGCTCACGCCGGGGTTGCTGCTGCCTTCGTCGCCCGCATACTCATAACGGATCGTATGGTCGCCCGCCTCAAGGCGCACGGGCTGCGGCGTGACCGCATCCAGCCAGAAGTAATCCGAGTCCGGCGACACCGACTGCTGCAGCGTGAACTCGTCCTGACGGTCAAGGCGCACATTGAGGGCAACATTCGCCGCGCCGCCCAGTGTTTCGTCCATACCGGGCGCGGTGAGCGTCAACTGCAAGAGATTTGCCGCCACATCCGGGTCACGTCCGGTCAAGTCCATGAACGAGTTACCACCGAGCCCGCGCCCGGCTTCAAAGCCGATGCGTGTCCCGGCCTGAGGATTGTCAATGTCGAGCGCCGCCCACGGGATCGCCGCTTCGTACGTGTAGCCTCCGCCATCGTCCGCAGCCTGCCAGACGAGCGTCGCACCGGGGGCAAACCGCGTCTGCTGCCAGTCCCACACCTGACCGCCCTGCGGCGTTTGTGCCAGGGTCAGCTTGGCGTCGAGCGCGCGCATGTCACCACTGGTGAAGTACAGCCAGAGCGTATCACCCTGCCACACGCCGCTGACGGTGAAGTCCTGCACATGTTCGGGATCGCGCACGTCGGCCAGCACATACAGATGCTCAGCGTCCCAGAGCAGGTGCACGACATGGCTGTCGACCTCCGCGCCTTGCCACAGACCGCCGCCGCGCAGCAACTGCCGCGCGGTATTCGCCTCCAACACGAGCGCGTTATCGCCCCAATCATCGCCGCTGCCATCAATCGTCGGCGGCGCGTCGGTGCGCGGAATCAGGAAGGCACTGCTGTTCGCGGCCTGCCGCACATGCGCAACATACAGGAGATAGTCATCCGCTTGATCCTCGTCCAATGTGAACGTCAAGCGCATCCGCTGACCTTCGCCCAGCCCAATATAGCGCCCACCGCTGATATAGCCTTCACCCGTCCACGTGCCGGAGTAATACACGGGCGTTCCGATCACGCGCTCGCCGTCTTCGGCTTGCAGGATGATGGGCAGGGTTTCATCCAGTGTGGTGGCATAGAGGAACGGTTGAGCCGCCTCCGACAGACGCGCCAGCGCGCTCATGCTCATCAAGCCTTCGATGGTCGACTCCGCGCCCGCATTCCGGTTGACGCGCCAGGCCACCGGGCCATTGATGCCATCGTAAGTGCGACCGCTGTCCGGGTAGTACATCTGTGTGTCGGCCATGTTGTTGCCGAAGTACCAGCTCCCCGCCAGCGCGGCCAACTGCGCGTACCGCTCATCATTCGTCGCACTGTAGGGCGCCGCGTAAGTCTGCACGAGCATGTTGGGGGCGTAGGCGAGCTGTTCCAGGCGATACGGCACGACACCGATATGCCGGAACGGTTCAAACGCAAGCTGGCGCAGCAGGAACGACTCCGCCGTTGCCGCCGCCGAGTCGATCCAGTCCTGACGCTCCAGCGCCATACCCGCCACGACCAGCGCGTGCGGCACATGCGCGCCCCAGTTGTGCCAGAAGCCCGGCGCATTGGCGTTGCTCGGATGCATGCCAAACGGGTATTCACTGTCCGTGCCCAAGCGGTACTCCGCGAGCGCATCGGCAACTTTCGTGATGGCATCGGCGCTGGCGTCGTTGGGACGAGCCGCGTAATAGGCGCTCATGCCGAGCAAGCCAATCGCGGCGATATCCGGTTCGCTGGCGGGAATCCACGCCGGGATCTCGAAGCCGTGCAGCGTCGTGTACTGCCCATAGTTGCTCAGCGACGCGGCAATCGCCGCCTCCGTGCGCTGATAGGCTGCCGCCAGTTCGTCCGCGTAGCCGGGATCAACCGTATCAAAGACGCGCACGCCTTCGCCAAGCGCCCACAGCGCGCGCATCGCCCACCAGCCGAGACTCTTGTAGCTCGTGCCGCCGCGCTCGTTGATCTCGCCTTCGCGGGTGAAGACGAAATTGTAGAACTCGCCATCGTCGGCCTGCATATACATGATGAAGTTGAGGCAGCGCCGCGCCCAATCCAGCAGATCGGCATTGCCGGTGCGCTCGTACTCCCACAGGTAAACGACCGCCGCGCGCGCCACATCATCCACGGCGCTGATGCCTTCGTCGGCATCGTCGACCCACTCGTAATCCGGGTATTCCGAATAGATATGGACAATCGCCATGTCACGCCCGTCAATCGTCACGGGTTCGGTGAGCTGCAGCAGATGATCGAGATTGACGAGATCGGCAGCTGACGGGTTGTCCTGTGCCGAAATCGAGCTGACCAGCACCAACAGTACCAGCCCAAGAAACAAACTGCGCATCCGCATCACCCTTTCACCCCACCGATGTTGATCCCCTCGATGAACTGCTTCTGGGCGACGAAATACAGCAGCAGAATCGGCGCGGCCATCATGGTGGCCATCGACATCATGAACTGCCACTGCGGGGCTTCCTTGCTCAGCGATTGGTCAAAGAAACGCATAGCCAACGCCAACGGGAACTTTTCTGGCGTGCTCAAATAGAGCAGCGGCCCTTGAAAGTTGTTCCAGTTGGCCTGAAAAGCGAGCACGCCAATTGCCAGCAGAATCGGCTTAACGAGCGGCAGCATGATATACACGAAGACTTGAATGACGTTCGCGCCATCCATGATGGCCGCTTCTTCAATTTCGCGCGGAATCGTCATGAAGAACTGCCGCATGAGGAAGACATACAGCGGCCCCCACGCGAACAGCGACGGCCACGTCAGCGGGTCATAGGTGTCGAGCAAGCCTAACTGCCGCCAGATCAGGAAACCGGGGACACGCGTCACAATGCCGGGGATCATGATCGTCGCCAGCATGACCGCGAACAAGGCGTCGCGCCCCCGCCAGCGGAAGCGCGAAAAACCGTAGGCGACGAGCGACGCGCTGGTGATTTCGCCGACCATCGCGAGCACGGTGATGAACAGCGTGTTCCCCATGATGCGCCAGAAGGTCATCTGCGGGTTGATCGAGAGCAATCGATTCCAGACTTCGAGATAGTTCCCCGGCACCGCCGGATTCGGGATGAAGTTCAGCCCGCGCACAAACAGTTGATCCTGCGTTTTCAGCGACGTCGACACCATCCACAGGAAAGGAATGAGGATGAACGCCACGCCCGCGATCAACAGCAGATACACCACCACCCGCCGCGGATCAAAACCACGCCGCGCAGGCGGATCAACGAGCAAGGGATCGCGCTGCATCACAACCGTCATGGCTTATGCTCCTTCTCTCGCACCTTGATAGAAGACCCAGGCCTGCGACGACCGGAAAACCAGCGCGGTGAGCGCGATGATCAGCATGAGCATGATCCAGGCCATTGCCGACGCCATGCCCATGTTGCGCAAATTGAACGCCTCTTGGTAGATCTGCCAGTTGAGGAACGTCCCCGCTTCAATAGGTGTGGGGATGAAGGCCGCGACTTCGAAGGCTTGCAGCGCACCAATCAGCGAGGTGACGAGGTTGTAGAACAGCGCCGGACTCAGCATCGGGATGGTCACGTTGCGGAACTTCGGCCAGTGGCCACCGCCGTCAATATCGACCGCTTCATACAGTTCTTTGGGAATGCCCTTCAACCCGGCCAGCAGAATGACCGAATTCGCGCCGAACACCCCCCACAAGCTGATGATGATGAACAGCACCGGCGACAGGCTGGGATTGGTTAGCCACTGTGGAGTCTCTAAGTTGAGCAGATTGAGAAACGGCGACAGCGCGGAATTCACCAGCCCGCTGGACGAGAACATCCAGCGCCAGAGCAGCGCCGTCGCGACGGCGGGCAGCACGGCGGGTAGGTAATACAGCACGCGCCAGATGCCCATCCCGCGCACATTCTGATTGAGCAGCAAAGCGACGGCGAGCGCGCCCGCCAACCCGAGCGGCACAGTCACGATGGCATAGACCACCGTCAGCCGCATCGACCGCCAGAAGCTTTCTTCGCGCGCGCCCAGCACAAAGCCGCCATCGGCAATCTGCACGCGGACGATCTCATCATAGCGTGGGGGTAACGCGCTGGAACTGCGCTGATCCGCCGATTCCAGCGGGGCAAACGCCAGATCGAACAGCTCCGCATAGTTCTCCGTACCCACCCACTCCGGCGGACGAAAGAGATTGTATTCGGTGAAACTGAGGTACAGCGACGCGCCAATCGTAAACACATTGAAGATCAGGAAACCGACCACCCACGGCATGACCAGCGTCCGCCCGGCGGCGGCTTCGGAACGCGCGCCGAGCCGCAGCTGCACCTGATAGACGATGAACATGGCTGCTGCCAACCCGCCGGCCACCAGCACATAACGGATCAGCGTGGGAATGTAAGTATTGAGCACGCTCAGATCCATCTTGGCATCTCCATAAATGAGTTCAAAAGAAGCTCCGCACCCGTGGCGTGGGCCACGAGTGCGGGCAAAAGTGAGAATTAGTTGCCGAGGGTTTCTTCAAGGTCGGGGCGGACTTCAGCGGCGAGTTCGGCGACGCTCAGATCCGTTTCACCGTTTTGCAGCGGCCCCCAGAATTCGCTCCAGAACAGCGAGTCAAATTCGGCGTAGTTGCCGAAGATCGGCAGAGCGCGCATGTCACCCGCAGCGGCCACAATCGCGGCGGCGTTCGGTTCCTTGCGCGGTTCGGAAGAGACGAGGTGTTCGACGGTCGCCTGCGAAATGCGCGGCGAGACGATCTTCCAGCCCTGAATGGCTTCCGTCAGCGCGACGAGCGCGGCGCAAGCCTGTTCGGGGTTCGCAGTATTGGCATTAATCACTGTGCTGGCGTTCCATGCAAACGTCGTGGTGCTGCCGGTTTCCGGGTTCGCCGGGACGTGAATAACGCCCACATCCAACCCATCCACGCGATCCAGGTCATCCGCCGCGCCGCCCATGAACATGGCGATCTTGCCGGCCTTGAACATTTCGCCGAAGCCCTGTTCGGCGATCACTTCATTGCTCGGCGACATTTCCGGGTTGTAGAGCGTGCTGAGCCAGAACTCAAAGCCGCGCACGAATTCCGGGCTGTCAATCGGAACGCTGGTGAAGTCGGACGGAAATCAGTTCGCCGCCCGCCTGCCATACGAAGATGAACGGCGGCGGCCACCCGTTGTTGGTGAAGCCCCACTGATCGACCGCGCCGTCACCGTCCGTGTCCTGCGTCAGCGCCATGGCAGTTTCGGTGAAGTCATCCCACGTCCAGCCATCTTCGGGGTACGCCACGCCCGCCGCATCGAACAGGCCGCGGTTGAAGTAGACGACCACCGGCTGCGCGATCCACGGCAAGCCGTAGGTCTGGCCTTCGAACTGATTCACGGCGAGGATTCCGGGGTAGTAGTCGCTCAGGTCGCCCGCCGTCTGGGGAGCAGCATTCGCGACGGCATCGCACTGGTCAATCGGCATGAACACGCCGTCCGAGGCCAGCGCCATGTGATTCTGATCCATCCAGTACAGGTCCGCGCCCGTGCCGCCTGCAATCTGCGTCTGCACCTGCGTGTAGTAGTCGCTGGGGATCGGCTCATGCACAATCTGGTAATCGGTCTGGCTGGCGTTGATCTCGTCGATCAAGCCCTGCAGTTCGGCGCTCTCATCGACGCCCGCCCAGGTCGAAATGCGAATGGTGACCGGATCTTGAGCGGCCACGCTGCTAATGGTCAGCATGAATGCAAGTAGGAGTACAACCAAGCTAAAGCGCTTCATCGGTTAGTCCTTTCGTGTAAATCTCAGACAATTTTTCTGAACATCGAAGGCCGCCGTGTATGCTATACTCTTCACCTCCTTGGTGCGGTGGAATTGCGCTCCACCATATGTACCGGGACAATGATTTCCGAAGCCAGCAGATCAGGGTCTTGAAGCAGCATCAGGACACGGTGCGCCGCTTCTTTGCCCATCTGCTGGCGAGGGATACGTAGGGTCGTGAGCGGAGGGTCATTGAGTTCCGCCCACGCGATGTCGTCAAAGCCGACGACGCTCAGATCATCCGGCACGCACAGACCACGCCGGTGCGCCTCACGAATTGCGCCAATCGCCATCGAGTCATTGACCGCGGCAATCGCTGTGATTTCGGGATGCGCCCCGCTCAAACGGCGGTAGGCTTCCCGTCCGCTCTCAATCGTCGTCTCGTTCATGTGGACGACTTCGACCTCCGACAGCGCCCGATGATAGCCCCACACGCGTCGCGCCGTGCTCGCCCACTCCGTCGGCCCCGCGATCACCCCGATCTTGGTATGGCCGAGGTTGAGCAGATGCTGCGCCGCCAGATACGCGCCTGTCTCGTCATCGCTGTTGACACAGTTGACAGGTGTAAAGTCCAGACGATTGTCCACCAGCACGAGCGGCAATTTCGTGTGCAGCATGGCGTTGATGAACCCCGCCGGAATATCGGGTCCGGCGAGGATCATCGCGTCGATGCGGCGTTCACGCACGAAGCGAAAATCGACCGGGTGCGCCAGAGTGTCGGGCGTGAGCGTCTCGAAAGCGACGTGATAGTCTGACCGCGCGATCACCTGCTGCACGCTGTGCAGAATCTCGGTGTAGAACGGGTCGGCAGCGGCGGGGAGTCCGGCTTTTTGCAGGAAGAAGAAGCCAATGTTGAACGTCTGCGAGGTCGCCAGACCGCGCGCCGTCAGCGTGGGCGTGTAGTGGAGTTCGCGCGCTTTGGCGAGGACACGCTCGCGCAGTTCGGCACTCACCCCCGGACGATCATTGAGGGCGCGTGACACGGATGCGCCGGAAACACCTAAGGCTTTCGCGATTTCATCGACGACTGACATCTGTAATGTCCACAAAAAGACTAGTTTACGTAATCGCTTGCGTTGTTCTTACGTTTTGACTATAGTAGAGTTCGTAGGGGTTGTCAAGAAGATCAGAAATGAGCCCTTCTCTTATGATACAAATTGCACAATTCTTTATTTCCAACGAGCAGTTAACGAGTGGTGCGCCCGCTCACGGGGAGGGTGACGGTTGGCACTGGGCGGTGCAGTTCACACCCGCGCACGGCGGCACATGGATCGACGCGACCCTCACGGCGTCCCGCGAGCTCACGCTCAATCCCGCGCAGATCGTGTGGCTGGGCGCGCTCGACAACCTGAATGATCGGCAAGCGCACACCTGGCGGCAAACGATTCTGCGCGCGCCGACGACCAACCAGGGGGGATTAGGCGGCAACGATCTCCCCGCTGGCTATCTTTACGACCACGCGACTCACACCGAAACCATCGTCTATTTCCCGCCGGACAGCCTGCAGTGGTCGCCGCACCGCTTCTATGAGCTGACCCTGCGCGAAGTGATCGAATATCGCCCGACGCCGCGTTATGGTCTCGGCCTGGTCCCCAACACTCCCAACCCCAACTTCACCTTCCCGCCGGGTAAGCATCATTTCCGCTTCTGGTACAAGCAGTCGCCGCTGGAGTCGACGCCGGATCCGTGGGTGGCGCAGCGCCGCCTGATCGATGCCGTCGCACCGCTGCTCGACCCGCAGCCCACGCTCATCCCCGACGCACCGACATGGGACGAGCTGGCACATAGCACGCTGAGCGACCTCCATAATGAAGCGTGCTGGATTGAAGCGAGTGGCAAGCAGGGACTCCGCGCCTATGTGAAAGGCAGTTCAGCCATTGGGCGTGACGAGCAAAAGGGCTTCGAACTGATGACACAGCTCGACGTGCTGCTGCCCCTGCTTCATTGGCGCGAACGGACCGGCGCGGCGGGCGCGGACAGCCTCATCGAGCGCTTGCTGGACGCGGTACGCGCCTACCAGATCATCGATCCGCATCACTACCTGCCGAATCACTACCCGTACCAGCCGACCGATACGTTCATGGATACGTGGTACTTTTATGAGAACGCGCTGGTCAAGCTGCCGTGGGTGGCGCATCTGACGGGCGACTCTGATCTCCGGCAGACCTTTCTCACAGCCCTGGATGGTGCGCGCGAATTCGGCGCAAAAACGCGGCATCTGCTGCCGCTGTTCGCGGATGCCAAGGGCTGGCAAGCGCGTGGGAGTCTGTTGAATGCGGGCGTGAGCGGGATGTTCGCGGCGGGCTGCTGGCTGGCCTACCAGATGACCGACAATGTCAACTATATGGTCGATGCCCGACAGGCGCTCACGACGATCATGCAGCTGCCGCCGCACCAGTTGACGCATGAGCCGCAGCAGTTGTCGTTCGCCGCCGCCGCGGCTGGGCCGTACGAGGGCTGGGAAGATCGCGTGGCCGATTTCGTCAACCTGGCGCTGCGTATGGGCTACTGGGGCAAAGATCCCACCGTTCCATTCTACGATCCGCGCGGTATGTTTCAGGCGTGCGCCTCACTCTGCTACCCGGCCTACAAAGAGAATGTCGAAACGATCTGGGCGTGGTCAGAACTGCTCAATCAGGATGACCTGCGTCCCAAACTGCCCGTCAGTTTGATGGCAGCGTTCGCCAATCTGCAGCGCTGCCATAACTACGCCTTCTTCGACCCGTTCCTGCCGGAGTCCATGCGGCGCGGTCCCTGCCCGTATATCCCCTATGAGGATTTGGCGACCGCGGAATTCACGCATACCGCCAAGCTCGGCAAGGAGCTGTACGGTGCGGGTGAAGTCTTTTGGAGCGCGCTCTTGTTCAGCCGCCCCGGCTTTCTGACCGATCTACCGCCGGATGTGCTCACATTCGCACTCGACGTCCCTTGTCTATCGCTCGAACGTGCGCCGCGCCGCTGGCTCGTCTACAATCCGCGCCCGACTGCCCTCGAAATCCGCAGTCAACAGGGCGATCTCTTGCTCGAACCGCATGCTTATCATATTGTAGGAGAGGACTGATGTTCACCCGTCATCCACTCAATCCGCTCATCACGCCCGCGCATCTGCGCCCTTCCCGACCCGATTACGAAGTTATCGGCGCTTTCAACGCCGGAGCAGCACTCGTGCACGGCGAGACGATCCTGCTTGTGCGCGTCGCCGAACGCCCCATCAAATCTGATCCGCGGTGGATCGTGTGCCCCTATCTCGATGCAAGCGGGGAAATCACACTTCTGCGCGTCCATCCCGATGATTCGGATTATGACACGCGCGATCCGCGCTTTGTGCGCCATTTGCCCAGTGGGAATGTATTTCTCACGAGCATGAGCCACATCCGCTGCGCGCGTAGCCGTGACGGCGTGCATTTCACGATCGGCGATCAACCGTTTTTGCAGGCGGAAACCCCCTATGAAGCGTTCGGCGTAGAGGACGCGCGCATCACGCCGCTCGGCGACGAGTACTACATCAACTACTCCGCGGTGAGCAGCCACGGGATCGCTACGGGTCTGGCGCTGACACGCGACTTCCAGACGGCGCGGCGGCACGGAATCATCTTCCCGCCATCGAATCGCGATGTCGCCATCTTCCCGCGTCAAGTCAACGGGCTGTATGCCTGCTATCACCGTCCCATGCCCGGCGATTTCGGCGCGTACAGCATCTGGTATGCGACCTCGCCCGATCTCGTGCGCTGGGGCGATCATCAGGTGGTGGTACAGGGAAGCCGAATGGGCTGGGATTCGGGTCGCGTCGGCGGCGGGGCACCGCCTGTATGGACGGAACACGGCTGGCTGTCGATCTATCATGCGGCAGATCGGACGCAGCGCTACTGCCTCGGTGCACTGCTGACCGCCCACGACGATCCCACGCGCGTCCTGGCGCGGAGTTCAACGCCGATCTTTGCGCCGGAGCTCCCCTACGAAACCGACGGTTTTTTTCCGAACGTCGTGTTTACGTGTGGCGCCACCGTCATCGGCGACACACTGCGGTTGTACTACGGCGCTTCAGATGAGACGATCGCGCTGGCGGAAGCCTCCCTGTCTGAGCTTCTGGAGACGCTGCGGCGCGAACCAGCGCCCTAAGGAATCGGTGTGACCTAGGGCGCGCAACATAACGTCGCGCAGTCGACCCATCTGCGGTTAAAATGGGAGGCAAACCTATCTCACGCCGGGAATAAACTCATGAGTGTCGATCTGGAAACGGTGAGCCGTCGCGCGGCTCCGCTGGATAATGTCGTGATCGCTACGCGGACGCTGCCCGCCGGACTCACCGTGCGCGCCGGAGCGCTGGAAATGACGCTGCCGCATACGGTACTCGAAGGGCATCGCTTTGCCACGCAGCCGCTCCAACCCGGCGACCTCTTGACCTCCTGGGGACAAGCCTTCGGCACCGTAATTCGCCCCATCGCGCCCGGCGCTGTGCTGTGCAACGAAAACGTGCTGCGCGAACTAGGGCGGCGCACCTTGGACTTTCCGCTGCCGCCGGAGCCGAATTTCAGTGATCAGATCGCGCCGTTCCGGCTGGATGAGAGCCAGTTTCGCCCCGCCCCCGCCCTGCCCCGCGCCGACCAGTGTCCGGCGTTTCAGGGCTATCGCCGGGCGGGAAACCGCGGTGTCGGCACACGCAACATGATCGTGCTGCTCGGCACATCAGCGCTGACGGGCGGCTTCGTCCGCGTGCTGGAAACGCACCTGAAGAATCTGGCCGCGCAGTATCCCAACATCGATGGCATCGTCGCGGTCGCGCACACCGAAGGCAGCACCGATGACTTCAATAATGGCGACCTGCTGCTGCGCACGCTGGCGGGGATGATCGTGCATCCGAACGTGGGCGCGGTCTTGGTCGTAGATCGCGGCACCGAGCGCGTGAATAACGCCGCGCTGCGTGAGTATCTGGAACGTGAACAATACCCCCTCAGCGATGTGCTGCACCAGTTCATGTCGCTGTCGCGGTCATTTGAGGCGGACATCCAGACGGCGGTCGAGGTGGTCAGAGGTTGGCTCACCACGGTGAGCGGGATGCAGCGGTCACAGGTACCCGTTTCCGAACTCAGGATTGGCTTGCAGTGCGGCGGATCGGATGCCTTCTCCGGAATCAGCGGGAATCCACTGGCGGCATGGGTCACCAAAGAGATCGTGCGCTATGGCGGCGCGGCCAATCTCGCCGAAACCGACGAGTTGATCGGCGCGGAAGCCTATCTCATCAGCCACATGCGCGATCTGGAAACGGCGCGCAAGTTCCTCCACTTTGCCGAACGTTTCCGCACGTGGATGGGCTGGCATGGTCAATCCGCTGACGGCAACCCCTCGGGCGGCAACATCTACCGCGGCCTCTACAACATCTATCTCAAGTCCTTGGGTGCGGCGGCGAAAATGCACCCGGATCTGCGCGTGGATGCGGTCATCGACTACGCCGAACGTATGCGCGACCCCGGTTTCTATTTCATGGACAGCCCGGGCAACGACCTCGAAAGCGTCGCCGGGCAGATCGGCGCGGGCTGCAACCTGATCTTCTTCGTCACGGGCAATGGTTCGATCACCAATTTCCCGTTTGTGCCGACCATCAAAATCGTCACGACGACCGAGCGTTACCAACTTCTCGCGAATGAGATGGATGTCAACGCCGGCGCGTACCTTGACGGCACGCCGCTGGAGGAAGTCGGCGCGGCGGCGCTGCAGCTCGCCATCGATGTGGCGTCCGGCCAGTTGAGCGCAGGCGAAAAAGCCGGACACACGCAGGTGCAGATCTGGCGGGACTGGCGGCGCACGGGACCAGCACCTAAACCAATCAGCCTCCCGACCGAGTACAGTGGTCAACCGCTGCCGATTCCCCCCAGCGCTGAGCTGCCCGCGCTGCGTCTTCCGGTCATCAGCATGCCCGTCGAGCAAGTCGGCTTGATCCTTCCGACCAGCCTGTGCTCCGGCCAGATCGCGCGGATGTGCGCGGAATGGCTGAACGAGCATGATGTGGGCCGCAGCATTGGCCTAACGCGCTTCGTCGCGCTGGCGCATACCGAAGGCTGCGGTTCAACTACCGAGGCGGAATTGGCGAATACCTTCCTCGGCTATCTCACGCATCCACTGGTCAAGCACGCGCTGCTGCTCGAACACGGCTGTGAGAAAACCCACAACGGTTACGTGCAGCAGTTGATGGCCAAGCGCGGGCTTGACCCGGCGCGCTTTGGCTGGGCGAGTGTGCCGTTGGATGGCGGCATTCAGAAGGTCATGGCGAAGATGATCGACTGGTTTAACCAGCCGCCAGCGCACGCCAATGCTCGTCCTCATCCAGCCGGAGTCATGCGCGTCGGTTGGATGAATCAACAGAGAGTGAGTGAAGAGCTCGCCGTCGAGTTGGCGGTGCTCACGCGCAGCATCACCGCCGCGGGTGGGCTGTTCGTCCTCCCGGCGAACGATCCTGTGGTGGGGCATCCCGCCTATCAGGAGGCGTTAGGCATCGAGCTGCACACGACCTTAGGCTATGCTCAGACGCCGCAGTCCCCCGGCCTGCACATCATGGACATGCCCACCCGCCAATGGGGGGAAATGCTCACGGGCCTTGGGGCGGCGGGCGTCGAAGTGATCGTCGGACACATCGTTGAGCAGCCGATGTTCGGGCATCCACTGATCCCTGTGCTGCAAATTACGACGGACGAAGCCACCTTCATCCGCTACGTGACCGAGCTCGACGCAGCTTATCGACCGGGCAAGCTTCTAGCCCAATCTCTGCTCGACGACTTGGGACGGACCCTCATAGGGCAGAAAAACTGCACTTCCAGCAGACGGGCAACACCGATTTCCAGATCGCGCGCGGGTTGCTCGGCGTGTCGGTATAAGCCGGAGATCAGTGCCGCTTGCAGTTTCATCGGATGGGCGGACGCCTCGCAGCGCGTCCGCCAATCCCTAAGTCGGCCTAGAGCCTGCCTCATCAATCCAAAATCGGGTGTAAAATAGAGTTAATCGTGAAGTTTCGCACAAGGCGTGTGATCCCATCGTCGCGTGCATCCTCCCACATCAGCGCCTCCCCGCGTGTAGCACCATCGGCGTTGCCCCAACTCCAAAGGAGAGGCTATGCAACCCGACAGACACCCGCACTTCTCGACATTCGCCGCGGTTCTGCTCCTCACGGTCCTGCTCCTCGGGCCCGCACCCAACGCGCAAGCGCAAATCGGCGGCGCAATCGGTTATGGCAGCAGTGTGCTCGGGAATATCACCGCCGCGGAACAGTCCACCACCTATAGCTTCAGCGGCAGTGTGAGCGATTTCGTCGACGTGACGATCCACAACTGGACGGGCACATTCGACCCGCTGCTCGAACTCGTCGCGCCAAACGGGCAAGCGCTCGCTACCAGCAGCGCCTATCCCTTTTCGGATGATCCACTCGCCGCGCAGATCACAATGTTTCTGCCGCAATCCGGCATCTACTCGCTCCACATCAGCGGCGCTCAGGGGACGACAGGCGAGTTCATCCTCCGGTTGCAGGGGCGAACCGCCGCAACGATGACGCCGCTCGTCTACGGTCAGCCCGTGGCGGTCAGCGTTCCGATCAACCCCACGCCGCAGTCCTACACCTTTACCGCCCAGACTTGCCCGACGGTGCTCACTATCGCCAATTTGAGCGCGGGTGAGCCGTTCACGTTTCCGTTTCACATCCGCGTCCGCGACGAGATCGGCACAGAGATTGCGCAGTTTGACGGCGGTGACGCGCTGGAAGATCGCCTCAAGGTAGCGGCCAACAGCGGTCGGTTCGAAGTGATCGTGACCTCAGCCGATCCGCTGGTGACGGGAACGGTGCAGCTGCTCGTGACCTGTGAAGATCAAGCGCCGGGTTGTCTGGCCGCGCTGTCAGGAAGTGGCTACGTCAGCCGCCCGTGTCCGCCCTGCCTGCAAATCGGTGCATGTGCCGATTTCGCGCTCACATTCACGCTGACCGAACACACCGCAGCGTTCTCGTGGCCGCCGCTCGCCGACGCCGATTGGTACATCTTCAGCATCGTCGACGCCTTCGGTGATCTGCTGCCGGATTCGGCGCTGCTGCTGGAGGGAACCACCAACCACGCCTATACCTTTGCCCCCGCAGACGTGGCCCGTGGTCCCTTTACCGCCTATGTGAGTGCGGGCGCGGAAGGTGGCGGCTCTGATCCCCTGTGCCTCGCGGCGGTTGTGGTCAGCTTTGGCGACCATCCCACTGCGGAATGTACAGGCATGGTCGTCGGCGTTGACCCGGTACCGGGCGCGCGTGTGGCCGTCGCCCATTGGGAGGCGGTCACGGGCGCGGCGGCGTATTTAATCCATGTCTACGCCTCTGCTGATGATGGCGGATTAATCGGTATTCGGGTGTTGACCGCTCCCGGTGACACAACCAGCTATCACCTCGCCGATGTGTTCCCGGCGGAATACGACCACTACCAGATCGAAGTTGCGGCGTATGCCGAGGCCACAGGCGGCGGCGCCTTTGGCGACATGCCGCAGGGCTATCTGTGCGCGGGCACTGCCGATCTCACCTTCACTCCACTCGGCCCGGTCGAGTGGGGTCCGGCGACCTAGCCTGAATCAGAGGAGGAAGTTCATCATGAAACAGACCCGCTGGTTCCCGCTGATCATCCTGCTCTGCCTGTTGAGCCTTGCGGACAGCAGCGTCCGCGCCCAGACGGGCGGTACGCTCGGTTATGGGGCGCGCGTTTACGGGATGATCACCGCGGACACGCCGACCGTAACCTACAGCCTTTCCGGTCAGCAGGGCGACTATGTCGTCATCACCGCTGAATCGTGGACAGGCACGCTCGACGTTCAACTGGATCTGATCGCACCGAATGGCGTCGTGCTCGCTCACAGCCAACAAAACCCGCTGACAGACGCACCGCTGGACGCCCAGAGCGCCGTGTTTCTGCCCGAAACCGGGGTTTATGTGCTCCGCCTCAGCGGTGAAAACAACACCGTCGGCGACTATCTGCTCGTGGTGTTGGGGCGCTCCCCGGTGCAGGCGACGCCGCTGCTGAGCGGACAGGCGCTTGACGTCACCCTCCCTCAAGCATCGTTACCCCTCTATTTCAGCTTTGAGTCCGACAACTGCCCGACGACCTTGATGGTCACCAACCTGAACGCCGAACCCACCGCAGCGCCTTTCATCGTCAAAGTGCGCGATCAACGCGGCCAAACGGTGATGCGGCTGCGGATCGGCGACCAGCTTGAAGATTGGGTCACGGTTGCGGCGGACAGTGGTCAGTACGAAGTCGAGGTGGCCACACTCGACCCCGTGGCCACCGGATCACTTCGACTGCTCGTAACTTGTGCGGGCGCTAATCCGAGCTGCGCAGCGGGAGACACCGCCGCCGATAGCGCCGTGTGCGCCCCGTGCCCCGCAGTCGAGCAGCTTGTCCCCGGCGACGAGTGCCCGGATCTACACCTCACCGCCCAACAAAGTCCGACAGCCGCGAATTGGGTGACGGTCGGCTGGGACGCCTTCGCTGGCGCTGATGGTTACGCGGTCTACGTTACCGGACTACCGGAAGGCGGCGGCGAAGTCTATTTGACGCACAGCGAGTGGATCGCCGGGAACCCGACGGAATTCTCGTGGGTACTGCCCGACATTGGTTACACCGGGTTCAATTTCACGCTGCAGGTGCTGGTCGACGGGATTGTCCTGTGTACGCAGTCCGTCCATGTTGACCTGACCATCGAGATGACCGGCTGTCCGGATCTCGGCTTGACCGCCGCCATGACCGATCCCGCGGTGCGTGCCTTGTCGGTCGGCTGGGACGCAGGGTTAGGCGCGGATCAATTCGCGCTCGATCTCTACTCGGTTGCGGGCGGGAGCGAATCCTACAGCGGCGGTCTCAGCTTGCCGGGCGACCGTACCAGCTATGCGTTTGACCATTTCCCGCCCACACTGGACGCGGTTCGCTTCGTCTTGTGGATGACGCGGGGCGACCTCCTGTGTTCCGATGAGCTGACGGTCACGTTCTCGCCCAACGGCGATCAACCCGGCGGCGCAGCGTGCGCCATCCGAGCGGACCGTGAGGGCGTGGCCGCGCGTGTCGGTCCCGGCACTGCGCGCAGCATTTTCACCTTCCTCAACCCCGGCATCGACTACACGGTGATCGGGCAGGCCGCCGATGAGGGCGGAAATCTCTGGTGGCAGGTCGACAAAACGCAGTTTGCCGGTCACGAAGCGGTGATCAGCCTGTGGGTCGCACAGGCGGAAGTCACCGCGCTCGGCGACTGTGCTGACATCCCGCAAGGCGAGATCCCGGACGTGATTCCGTTCCCTGACGACGAACGTGAACCGGGCGGCAGTTGGCTGCCCTGCGGCTCGTGTGACACCTGCGGGCATCCGGCGGCCGAGTGTGTCACTTCACCCGCTGGACTCTGCCTGTGGGATCCGGCGACCTGCGTTGGCGGCAGCGATCCTGGCGACGAGACCAGCGCCTGCTACACCGTGACCGTGACGATCGACATGGGCACATGCTTCGGCGGTGGATCAGCGCTGCTCGACACCGTGCCCAACTGTCAGGGGACGCAGTACCTCCCGGGCACGCTGCTGCAAGCCCACGCGGTCGCCGTTGATGCGAAGTGTACGGTGCAGTCTTGGACGGGGTGCGGGGTCTCTGGCTCCGGCAGCAGCATCTCGTTTGTGCCACCGGGAAGCTGCACACTGACCGCCCATATGGGTTATTGAGCTTAACGGGGCGGAGTGCGCTTGCACTTCCGCCCCAAACAGGTGAAACTCCACTGTCAAATCCACTGTGGAGATCAACCGATGAGACTCGAAACTCTGACTGTGCATACCGGGCGTCCGGTCGAACCTGGCACGGGCGCGGTGACACCTTCGATTACGCTGGCGACGACGTTTGAACGCGCGGCGGACGGCAGCTTCGCCCATGACGTGTACACGCGCCTCAGCAACCCGAATCGCACGGCGCTGGAAACCGCGCTCACCACGCTGGAAGGTGGCACAGCGGCCATCGCCTTCGCCTCCGGTCAAGCGGCGGCAGCGGCCATGCTGCACAGCCTGAGCACCGGCGATCATGTGCTGCTCTCCGACGACCTCTATCACGGCGTGCGCCATTACGTCAAAGAGGTGCTGGCGCGGTGGGGTTTGCAGTACGATTTCGTCGACATGCAGGATGTGGGCAACATCGCCCACGCATTGAAGCCAAATACGAAGCTGGTATGGCTGGAAACACCGTCGAACCCACGCCTGAAGATCGTCGATATTGCCGCTGCCGCCGACATCGCGCATCGCGTCGGTGCCTTGGTGCTAGTCGATAACACGTGGGCAACGCCCGTGTTTCAGCACCCGTTCCAGCTCGGCGCGGATGTGATCCTGCATTCGACAACTAAGTATCTCGGCGGTCACAGTGATGTACTCGGCGGCGCGCTAATTCTGCGCGAGGCCGGTGAACTGGAAGCGCGCATCCGCACGCTGCAGCAGCTCGGCGGCGGCGTCCCCTCGCCGTTTGACTGCTGGCTGATTCTGCGCAGCTTGCCCACTCTACCTCTGCGCGTGCGCGAACAAGCGCGCAGCGCCGAAAAGATCGCGTTTTACCTGAGCGAACATCCGCGCGTGGAAGTCGTGCATTATCCGGGCCTGCCGAGTCATCCCGGTCACGCCATGGCGCAAAAGCAAATGGCGTGTTTCGGTGGCATGCTGTCGTTTCAGATCCACGGTGGACAGGCGGAAGCCTTCGCCATGATCGCGCAGCTCAAGATTTTCACACGTGCGACCAGTTTGGGCGGTGTCGAGAGCTTGATCGAGCACCGCGCGTCGATTGAAGGCGCGGACAGCCCCACCCCGCCGAATCTACTGCGCGTCTCCATCGGTCTGGAGCATGTTGACGATCTGATCGACGATCTCGCGCAGGCCTTAGGTTAACCTGCTTTGTAGGGGAATAGATTCAATTTAGAATCGGCAGTTTGCCTAACCTCACCCCGTTTCGCTGCGCTCAACTGTCCCTCTCCGTGGGAAGAGGGACGGCTTGCGCAGCAAGCAGGGTGAGGTCGAGTATTCTCATTCGCTATGAAAGCCACTTATGCCTGTGCCGGTTACACTCGCACCAACTCGATCACGCCCCCCTGCCCGAGCAGCGTCACCCGCTGATCCTCGGTGATGAGCACAATCGCGGGATTAGTACACTCATACCCATTCAGGCTCACTTCGGCGCGGAACTCGGGCAGCGCGGTCTTGATGATCAGACGCTCCCCATCTTCGCTCACTTCGGTCACTTCGGACGTCAGGTAGTGGATCGTCACGCCCGGCTTGACTTCCCAGTCGAGCGGCAGAATCGCGCCGCGCCGCGCGGGGAGCGAAACCGCCTGCCCGCCGAGCAGCGGTTGTCGCGCCATCGTGACCGTGAGTTCGACCGGATCATCCTGATAGTTGTTGATATAGAGGAAGCTGCCGTTCGGCCCTTCGGACAAGCGCACGTCTGCCCAGTCGCTCAATTTGAACAGGGATGCACAGCCCACGCGAGTCGCCAGTTGATCGAACACGCGCAAGTCTTCAGGCGTGTTAGTCGCCAGTGCCGCGCCCAACACCCATACCTGCCCGGCACCGATCGTCTGCACAAAACCTGCCGTGCGTCCATCCGCGGTCGTGGCGAAGACGTCGGCGAAAGTGCCTGTGTAAATCTGGAGGAAAGAGACGGGCACATCCGCCTCATCGAAAATCTGAATGTTGACGGGCGTGAAGGGTGGATCGGTCTGCACGGACGTGACGCCGAGCGCGTCGCGCAGAATCGTGCAGGGTTCATGCGCGAACGTTTCGACCGGGAGGCGTCCGACAAGGATCAGCTTCCCGCCCTGCCGCGCATACTCAACCAGTTTCTGCTGCGCCGCCGCGTCACACTGCTGCTCGACCATCGCCCACAGCGTCGGGGTGCGCGCCGCGTCGAGCTCCGCCCGGGTCAGTTCGACCGCGTCGAACGGGCGGTGCGTGAGCGCCAGCCCACGCGCCAGAAAGTCGAACAGAATGACGTCACGCTGATGCGTCAGAATGTCCGTGGCGGCGCGGGTGCTTGGATTGTTCACTTCCGTCATGTAATCGTCAAGGCGGAAGCCGATGGTCGTAACCGTTTTGGGCTGCGCCCGCACAAGATCCGCACCATAGGCGGTCAATACGCGCGAAAGCTGTCCGTAGCGAGCGTAATGCCGCCGCAGCGTGCCATCTTTCCGCACGGGATGCCCCCAGTTATGCCGCTTCGTCGGGCTGAGCACCGGGTCATTTTCGCCGTCGAAGAACAGATAGTGATTGATGGCACGCATCCCGACCGAGATACACAGCCGGGTATGCAGGTCGTAGAGCGACAACTGCGCTCCGCCAAAATCCTGATTACCACCCGCTTGGAACTCAATCGAGAACAACGCCTGCTGCGGGTTGTGCAGCGCTTTGGTCATCTCATTGACCATGACGAGCTGATGAAAGTTGCCTTCGCCGATGAAGATCGGATACACATCGGTCGCGCTGACCATACCGTCGAGCGCCATCACGTCGATCAACTGCGAGATGCCGATGGGGAACGTTTTGCCGCCGTTGCCAAAGCCGTGAATGTTGACCACGGGCGGCACATCCATACCATACGCGCGCGCCCGTTCCCACAGCCAGACCATGTAGTCGCGCAGGTAGACGCGGTAGAAACGGCGGTAGTCTTCCATGACAGAGGCAGCGTGCGCGGCCTGCGGCTGTGTCATCTGCTCAAGGAGGAAGGCAGACAGATCAGCGGTTGGGTAACGCTCGGCTAGGTGATCGCCATAGGTGGTGCCCAGATAATCGGCAAACCGCGCCAGGGTATCCGGGTTGATGTCCACCAGATTGCGCACCCACTGGATCATGCCCATCTCGTTGTCCAGTTGGGTCATGATGATGTTGCCCCCGCGCGTGATCTGGCGCGGCGTCAGCACGGTGAATACCGACTGATACCAGTCGTCAACGCACTTGAGGAAATCCGCGTGCAGGTAGCTGACAATATTCTGCGGTTTGCCATCCTGCCCGATATAGGCGACCTGCGGGTACTGACTGAACACCCACGGCGGCACGCCTTCGTTGATCGTCTCCGCCATGATGTAGGGGCCGGGACGCGCAATGATATAGAAGCCCATCTCCGTCGCCAGATCGAGAAACCCGGCCAGATTGCGCAAGGGGTGCGTATGCCCATCGACATCCGACATGTTGGGCTGCGGCTGATGCCAGAGCCACGGGATATACGCCGCGACCGTGTTGAAGCCCGCCCGGCGCAGTAGGTCGAGACGCTGCTCCCACTGGTCTACCGGGTTCCGGAAATAGTGAAACTCGCCCGCTTGAATCAGCGCGGGTTGGCCGTTCAGCCAGTACTGCCCGTCTTTGACTTCGAAGGTCTTCATGGGTGTTTCCCTTACTGCCGCTTGTAAAAGCCAAGAATCTTGAGCGCGTTTTGCAGGTATGGGCTTTCGGTGTACGTCCGCCAGATCAGCCCGCTCAGGTAATTTTCGACCATGAGCATGGAGCAGCCTTTGTCGATCCCGTAGAGCGCGCTGCTGTACCACGGCGGATCGACGGCGAGGTTGTACGAGTCGTAAAAGCCATACGGCCCCCATGTCTGCGGATGTTCGCGGTAGAGATAGTCGATCATCGCCAGCGCGAGATCGGGCACGAACGGCAGCGACGAGATCGCGCCATAAATCGACACCGTGCCGTTCGGCTTGGGCGTGTCCAGTGCGGGCGGCGCGCCGGAGACATCGTAGCCCCACGGGCTGTCACCCGCGCTGATGCCCCAACTGTTCTCGTGATAGGTCTTGAATTCGGCGGCGTGTTCAAGGCAGAACGCGCGATCCGCGAGCGTCGCCAAGCGCGTGTTGTTGAACCAGTCGATGCCGTCAGGATCGAGATAACGAGCGGTATCGAGCCACGCCTCGCTGAACTGATAGGCGAACAAATTGCCACCGGGGTTAATGATGACGTCCTGCCCCTCGAATTTGCCGGTGTCGCGCCGGAAGCCATGATACAGCCGCCGCGCCAAGTCGGGATCGATGTGTCCCGCCGCCTGCAAATACATCATCTTTTGTTCAGCGGCCATATCCCATTGAGCGATGAACCCGGGATCGCCATGCACGTAGTCGCCGCCGCGATCCGGGTTGTAAGCCATGCGGAACAGCGTCACGCCGTCACGCTCAAACACGAGGAAGTTCCAATCGACGCGCTCCAGAAGCGCCTGCGCCAATTCCTGAATTTCGGCATCCTGAAAGTACGCCGCCGCCGTAATCACCCCATTGAGGCACAACGCCGTGTCAATCGTAGAGTATTCGCATTTACCCCAGCGCGCCGCGTCTGTCATGTTGAGGAAGTGCGCGAAGAAGCCGCGATGGTGCGGCACATGGTGCAGCAGTGTGCGCAGCGTCCCCCGCGTGATGTCGAGCGCTTGCTGGCGGGGGATAAAACCGCGTTCGGCGGCAATCACCCACCCGGACAGCGTGAACCCGGTCGCGGCAATCGACGCGATGCGCAGATCTTTGGTCGCATCAACCGTCAGCCCGTACCCACGGCTGGTCGCGTCGAGGTTGCTGTACTGCAAAAAGAAATCTACCGAGCCTTGCAGTTCGCGCAGAAGCAGGGCTTGTGCATCCATAGATTAGTTTCTCCACATGAAATCCGCGCCTCAGCTTACAACGTTGACGATTGGCGCGCCAGAAAGCGCGTCGGAATCGGATGCGGTTGGAAGGGCGTATCGTTTTCCAGAAAGTCGATGAGCTGCCGGACAGCGGTCGCGCCCCACTCAAAGCGCGACGCGCCAATCGTCGACAGGGATGGCTGCATATACCGGGCGAGCGGGATATCGTCAAAACCGACCACGGCGATATCGGCGGGCGCGCTCAGATCATGTTCGCGCATGGCGCGCAAAAAGCCGAACGCCATCTGGTCGTTCGCGCAGAACACCGCTTGCGGCAGCTCGCGCGTTTGCATGATCGCCTGGGCAGCCTCGTAGCCGGAAATCTCGGTGAAATTCCCCTGATATACGGGCACATCTAAATTGTGCTGCGCGGCTTCGTCCAAAAATGTCTCCATGCGTTCGGCATTGTCGAACGAATCGAGCGCGCCGGCGACGAACGCCAGTTTGCGCATGCCCTGACAGTACAAATGCGCAAACGCTTCGCGCACCCCCTGCGGATTGTCGAGCAGCAGCGGCAGGATGAACTCGTTTTGCAGCAGGCGATCCAGCACCACGATGGGGAAGCGCCGCGACGCCAGCTTGAGGATCGACTCGGTCGGGATTTTGCGATCAAACACAATGGCGCCATCGACCTGACGGTGCAGGAGCATGCGGCGGGTCGAGCGGCTTTCCGGGCACACGAGCAGCTCATAATCGGTATCGAGGATGACGCTGTGAATGCCTTCGAGGATGTCTTCGTAAAATGAGCCGCTGAAGCGGGCGATGAACACACCAATGGTGTGGGTTTTGCGCTGCTTGAGGTTGCGCGCGAACGCGTTCGGGTGGTAATTGAGCTCTTCGGCGGCGGCGAGCACGCGCTTACGGGTCGCATCGCCGATGGTCCCCGTTTCATTCAGCGCATACGACGCCGTGGTCACGCTGACTCCGGCGCGTTTGGCCACGTCGCGAATTGTCGTCATCGTGGACGACCTCCGGATAGCAGCCCGTGTGTGGTGATTGTCGACATGCGGCGAGTCCTCATCCTCGTAAACTTTCCCCGATCTACGCAGGACGAGCAGCCCATGTTCATTTCGACTGCGGCGGGCTGGGGCGGCGATTTCCGCCGCAGCCCAAGACGTCCTCGTTGTCTGTGAGCGTTCACGGGTGAATTTCGAAGTTTGAGGCGGCGGGCTAGGATCAAGGCATTCTGAAAAAGTATCTTGGTAAGCCACCCAATTTTGGAAATACACCCCTACGAATTTGTTGACAGCTAAAAATAAGTATGGTAAATTGCCAGTAAAGTGAAACGTTTCACTTCGCTGATTGATAGCTTAACGCAAAGTCAGCGAATTGTAAAGTTACCAATTTCAGCGAACTAAAATGAATCGAAAATTCGAAAATCAGTACGGATACTTTACAGAAGACGGTCGGGAATACGTCGTCAAGACGCCGTTCACGCCGCGCCCATGGGGCAACATCATCAGCAATGGTGATTACAGCCTGATGATCTCGCAGACGGGTTCGGGGTATAGTTGGCGGGGCAACGCCGGCCAGAACCGCATCACCCGCTCGTTCCAGGATCTCGTCAAAGACAACTGGGGCAAGTACTTCTATATCCGCGACCTCCAGCGCAATACTTACTGGTCGGCGGCCTTCAAACCGGTCATGCATCCCTATCAGCAGTATCAGGTGGTGCACGGCATCGGCTACACGCGCATCATGCAGCAGGTCGAAGACATCGCCAGCACGCTCACGATCTTCGTCGCGCCCGATGCACCGCTCGAAGTCATTCAACTCACCCTGACGAACAACAGCTCTGAAACGCGCGAACTCGATGTCACCTCGTACGCGGAGTGGCTGCTCGGTTTCTCTCCAGACGAACACCGCGAATTCCACAAGCTGTTCATTGACACCTCGTGTGCCGGACAAGCGGTCTTCGCGACCAAATGTCTGTGGGGCTTCCCCGACGACAAAGGCCGCTGGAACAACGTCGATTGGCCGTATACGGCGTTCATGGCGGTGAGCGAGCCGCTCAAGTCGTTTGACTGCGACAAAGAGTCGTTCATCGGGATGTACAACAATGATGATCGTCCGCGCGCTATGACCGAGCCGACGCTGGCCGGCCGTACCGGGCGCTTCACCGATGCCATCGCCGCGCTGCAAGTCGCGGTGACGCTGCCGCCGGGTGCATCGAAGACCATCGTGTTTACACTCGGTGCGGCGGAAAACGGCACCGAAGACGCCCACGAGTTGATCGCGCGTTACACCTCGATCACCGGGGCGGAGCAGGCATTCGCCGCGCTGCAGCCGTTCTGGGCGCGCTTCCTCGACCGCGAACAGGTCGAAACGCCGGATGATGCGTTCAACTTCATGACCAACGTGTGGGCGAAGTATCAGGCGATCTCCGGGCGGCTGTGGGGCAAATCGGCCTTCTATCAGGTGTCCGCCGGGTGGGGCTTCCGCGACCAACTACAAGACAGTCAAGTCTATCTCGTCGGCGACCCCGACTTTGCGCGCAAGCAGCTTTTGCTGCACGCGGCGAACCAGTTCATCGAAGGCGACGTGCTGCACTGGTGGTTCACCATCCGCGGCGGTGGCCCCCGAACCAACTGTTCGGACGATCTGCTGTGGCTGCCCTTCATCCTGCACTCATACCTGCAAGAAACCGTCGACTACGACATCCTCGACGAGCAGATTCCCTACCTCAACGGCCCGGCGGAAGCGCTGTATGAGCACTGCAAGCGGGCAATTGAGCGTTCGTTCTCACGTTTCTCGCCACGCGGCGTGCCGCTCATGGGCGATCACGACTGGAACGACGGACTAAGCGCGGTCGGGACGCTGCTCAAGGGTGAGAGCTTCTGGGTCGCGGAGTTCCTGCACATGGTGCTCGGCGGCTTCATTCCGCTGGCCCAGCGCCGCGGCGACGACCGCTTTGCCGACCGCTGCGCGCTGGTGCGCGACAGCCTGAAAGTCGCGCTCAATCAGCATGGGTGGGACGGCCAATGGTATCTGATGGCGACCACCGACGATGGTCTGCTGCTCGGTTCGCAGACGAACGACGAAGGCAAAATCTTCCTCATGCCCAACATCTGGGCGGTGATGAGCGGCACTGCCGACGGTAAGCGCGCCGAAACAGCGCTGGCCTCGGTCACACAGTACCTGCTCAAAGATTATGGCACGCTGCTCAATTACCCGGCATTCACCCGTCCCCGCCCCGACATCGGCTACGTGACGCGCTACGCGCCCGGTCTGCGCGAAAATGGTGGCGTGTATACCCACGCGGCGACCTGGTCAGTGTGGGCGTATGCCCGCGCGGGTCAACCGGAACTGGCGTATGAGGCGTATCGCCGCATTTGCCCGCCGAATCGCAGCGCTGATATCGACACCTACAAGGCTGAACCGTACGTCACCCCCGGCAACATCGACGGCCCGCTCTCGGAATACTACGGGCGCGGCGGGTGGACGTGGTACACGGGGTCGGCCCAGTGGCTGCATCGCGTAGCCACCCATTGGATTCTTGGAATTCGCCCGCAGGAAGATGGCTTGCTCGTCGAGCCGTCCATTCCGGCGCACTGGCCCGGCTTCAAGATCACGCGCACCTTCCGGGGTGCGGTGTACGCGATTGAAGTCGAAAATCCCCAGCGCGTTCACGGCGGAATTCGCTTGGTGACGGTTGACGGACAACCGCATTCGAGCCATATTCTCCCTGTGTTTGGAGATGGGAAAACCCACCCGGTGAAGATCGTTTTGGGGACGTAACCCCGGAAAGGACAGTGCCAGCGCCGCACGACACGTTCGTTTTTCGACACAGGGTGTGTGCTGCCGACCGCACCACGCCCACCGTTTCAGCATCGATAATTAGATCACAAAGAGATGAAGAGATGAAATCCTTAACCAAAGTACTCGCCCTCGCCCTGCTTCTCGGTCTGCTCATCAGCCTGACGATTGCTCCGGTCAGCGCCCAATCGGTCACCATCCGCTACGCTAACTGGAACCTCGGCACGGAAGAAGAGAACAACGTCCAGCGCCAGCTCGTCGCCGCGTATGTGGCCGCGCACCCGGAAGTCACGATCGAATTCGTCGATATGTCCGGTGATGGCCGCTGGGACGAAAAACTGACCAACTTCGCCGCGCGCGGTGAGCTGCCCGATGTGTGGATGGCCGACAACACCCCCTACTACATCCAGAACGGCTGGACGGCTGACCTGACCGCAATGGTCGCGGATGATGCCGACTGGGCGAATGTTCCGTCCGTCCTGCAGAACGCCGTGACCCACGGTGGCAAGGTGCTCGGTCTGCCGGTGGCGCAGTTCGTCATGGGCTATTTCGTCAATCAGGATCTGTACGAAGCCGCTAACCTCGACGCTCCGGCCTACGGCGTGTCGGTGGAAGACTTCGCCGCTGCCGTGACCGACCTGACTGACGTCGAACAGGGCGTCCTCGGCACGAACGACATTGAACCGTTCATGGGCTGGTACCCGAGCACGCAGGACAGCAGCCTCGGTTGGTTCAGCTTCGACGGCACGCACATGAATTACAACTCCGAAGCCTTCAAGTCAGCGGTGCAGATGGCGATCGACATGGTCCCGAACGCGTGGCAGGGTCTGTCGGATGAACAGAAGGCCAATTTCACGGCCGTCGGCCCGTGGGAACTCTTCCTGAATCAGGAAGCTGGTCTGGTGTGGGACGGCGGTTGGGCAGTCCCGGCGTACACGCAGAACGCCACCTTCAATTGGGACTTCGTCGGCGTTCCGGGCGGCAATCAGGCGCTCGTGGCGGACATCATCGTCGTATCGGCGACCAGCGCCAACCCCGAAGCTGCGTATGACTTCGCCAAGTGGATGAGCTTCTCCGCGGCGGGCTACACGGCCGAAGCGGAAATCGCGCAGGCGGCAGGCACCGTCCCGACCCGTATGCCGGTGACCGTCTCCCCGGAAACGATTGACCTGTACATGTCGTTCGTGGGCGACAAGCCCGGTCTGCGCGCGGCGCTCGAAAACCTCGATGGTTCGCTCGTCGAATCGCTGACCAAGATCGTCCCCGGCTACATCAATGCGCGTTGGGAAGGCAAGCCCGGCATTGACATTGGTGAAAACCTCGACGTGAACCTCGGTTTCGTCTTCGGCAACGTGGCCTCCGGCCAGTTCCAGTATGCTGACCTCGCCCCGCAGCTCGAAGAGTTCGCCAATGGCATTCTCGACGAAGCCGCCGCCGCGATGACCGGCAGCTAAGTAATCACCAACTTGTCGGGAGCGCTGGTTCACTGGCGTTCCCGACGAGCAGCAAGCGTAAATGAGGGGTGCGGTTAACTGTGCCCCTCGTCAAACTAGTCACGACTGTGCCAATCTGTTCTTACTGACCCTGACTATAAAATCCGGCGATCAGACCAGCCCACCTCGTTCACCCCCTGAGCGCCCTTTTTTGCTACCCAACACAGCACGTCGTGCTTTCGCCCGCAAGAGTGGTCTCACACGACGACCGGAGATTTGGCGATGCGCTCGAAACCCAACCGCTTTTACCGGCTAATCGGGCCGATCCTGACAGTGATCAGCCTGCTGGCGGCGTGTGAGCCCGTGTCCAACGCGCAGGCCGCCGCCGTCGTGACCTGCGCGACTCCGGCAACGGCGGTCAGCGCCGCCAACGTAGCGCTGGTGGCGGACGTTCCCCGTCTGTACAGCGGTCTTAGCCACCCGCTTGCCATCGAAATTCCCGCGGAGACCTTTGATTTGCCGCTGGCTGCGGACGAGATCGCGCAGTTGTACGCCAAACCGAGCGCGCTCGTAACCGAAGGCGCAGTGGTGACGTTCAGCACGACCGTCCCCGCCGAGGGTGACTACACTATCGCCTTCGACATGGCTGCGACCGCCGAGTCGCGTCGTCCTGAAGGCGAACTGCGCGTCGATGGCACGTTCCCGATCAGCGATCTGGAACGCGTTTCCTTCCCGATCTACTACCGCAGCGACGGCAGCGTCTTCCCTAAAGATCGCTACGGCAACGATGCGCTCATCGAACAAATCCGGCAGGCGCGCTGGTCGACCGCCGACGTGCGCGATGTCGAGTTCAGCGAACCCTACCCGCTGCAAATCCGGTTGAGCGCGGGCGAGCATCGCTTCGAACTGACGCTGACCGAGGGCATCGCCTATTTCGGCAGTGTCTACCTCGTGCCCTTTACGCCCTACCCCGACTACGCGCAGTATCTCGCGGCGCAGTCCGCCGCGGACAGCAGCGGCATCCAGATCGCGCTCGAAGCCGAACTGCCGAGCTACAAAAATGACACCTCCGTACGCCCCGCGACGGATCGCAGTCTCACGGTCACGCCCTATGACACCTACTGCCAGTTGATGAACACGATGGGCGGCGAAAGCTGGGATCAGAGCGGCAGCGCGGTCTACTATGAATTCAACGTGCCGGAAGCCGGTTACTACAGCCTCACCTTCCGCGCCATGCAGAACACGCGCAGCAATTTCACGGTGTTCCGCCGCATCACGGTCAACGGCGCGGTGCCCTTTGCCGAATTGAACGCGGTCGCCTTCCCGTCCAGCGCTGACTGGATGGATGTGCACCTCGGCGGGGACACGCCCTACAAGCTTTACCTCAACGCGGGCGTGAATGTACTGAGTGTGGAGGCGACCAACGCGCCCTACCTGCGCGCCATCAATACCATCCAGCAAGCCCTGCTCGACATCAATGACCTCGCGCTGGAAATTCGCCATCTGACGGGCAATCAGCGCGACCCGTTCAAGGAATGGGCGATCACGCAGTACATCCCGGATGTCGAAGAACGCCTGAATGCCATCGCGCAGAATCTGATCGACGACAAGCAGACGCTGCTAACCATCGACCCGAGCGGCGCATCGCCGGAAGTGCTCACCTACCAGGTGGCGATTGACAACATCCTGTTCCTGACGGGCGACCCCGACAAAATCCCGATCTACATGAGCCGCTTCTCGGAAGGTTCCGGTTCAGCGGCGCAGCAGCTCGGTTCGCTGCTGCCCCTGCTGCAAAATCAGCCGCTGGCGCTGGACCGCATCTATGTGCATTCGCCGGATGTCCTTCCACAGACGCCCGCCGTGCCCATCACGACGGCCATCGGCGAAGAGATCAAGCGTTTCATCTACTCGTTCCAGCCCGACCCGTACCAGTCGCTCGGCGCGAGTGCTGACGAACTGGAAGTATGGGTCAACCGTCCGCGCCAGTACGTGAATCTCCTGCAAATCATGGCGGATTCGACCTTCACGCCAGAGACGGGCATTCGCGTGCGCTTCTCGATCATGCCCGACGAGTCGAAGCTGATCCTCGCGAATGCGGCGGACATTCAGCCGGATGTCGCGCTCGGCGTGAGCACAGATCGCCCCTACGAACTCGCCATCCGCAACGCGCTCTATGACCTGCGCTCGTTCCCGGATTTCGACTCGTTCATTGATGTGTTCGCGCCCGGTTCACTGCTCGGCTACATCATCAACGACTCGGTATACGCGCTGCCGGAAACGCAAGACGCGTGGGTGACCTTCTACCGCCGGGACATCCTCAACGAGCTGGGCATCCCCGTGCCGGAAACGTGGACGGAAGTCCTCGAAATCCTGCCCGAACTCCAGCGCTACGGCATGAACTTCAACACGCCGCTGTCGAGCGGCGCGGGTCAGCGCAATTACATCTTCACCGCGCCCTATCTGTTCAACTTTGGCGCGCCGCTCTACGGTGACGGCGGCTTCTCGACGGGTATCCAGAGCGACGAGGCGGTCGCGGGCATCCGCTTCATGGCCGACAGCTTCACGATCTACGGCATGCCGCTCACCACCGCCAGCTTCTATCAGGATTTCCGCTATGGCACGCTGCCCATCGGCGTGGCGAACATCATCGAAATGTACGTCAAGCTGCTGACCGCCGCGCCGGAGATTGGCGGCCAATGGGACATCAGCCTATATCCCGGCACCGTGCTGCCCGATGGCACGGTCAACCACTACGCGACCGGGTCGGCGCAAACCAGCCTCATGTTCCGCGATACCGATCACGCCGAAGAAGGCTGGGAATTCCTCAAATGGTGGCTATCCACCGAAACGCAGAGCGAATTCGGCGAGCAGTTGGTGCTCAACTATGGGCGCGAATACATGTGGTTCTCCGCCAATCTTGAAGCGCTCGATGCGATGGACATCCCCGACGAACACCGGGACGTGATCGCAGCACAGTGGGAGTGGCTGCAGGAACCCGTCCGCCTGCCGGGGAGCTACATGCAGGAACGCGAAATCAGCAATATTTGGAATCGCATCGTCTTTGACGGCGTCAACCCGCGCGTGGCCATTGATCGCTCCGTCATCATCATCAACCGGGAAATCACCCGCAAGATGGAAGAGTTCGGCTACCTGAGCGAAGATGGCGAACGCCTGCGGGAGTTCACTGTCCCGACGATTGAGACTGTGCAGGGGTGGATAGACAATGCAAATTAGGCAAACGTATCCAACGCAAGACGGGCTGGCGGGCGCGTACACCGAGCCCCGCCGGGGTATCGTCGGCGCAATCCGCAACTGGCTGAACAAAGAAGGCAGTGCCTACGCCTTCCTGTCGATCTACGCGCTGCTGTTCATCATCTTCATCGTCATCCCTGTGCTGGCGGCGATTGGGCTGTCGTTCACCTTCTTCGACGCCATTCAGCCGCCGCGCTTCATCGGCCTGACCAATTACATAGCCCTGATCACGCAGGACGACACGTTCATGAAGTATGTGCTGGCGAACACCATTCAGTTCGCGGTGATCGTCGGGCCGGGCGGCTACGCGCTCGCCTTCCTGCTGGCGTGGATGCTGGCACAGCTCCCCCGCCTGCCACGGACCATCTTTGCGCTCATCCTGTACTCGCCATCGATGACGGCGGGCGTCGCGATGACGGTGGTGTGGAAAGCGCTGTTCAGCGGTGACCAGACCGGGTACCTGAACAGCTTCCTGATGGGCCTTGGCACGATCCGCGAGCCGATTCAGTGGCTGCAGTCACCACAGTACCTCATGCCGATCATGATCATCGTGACGCTGTGGAGCAGTATGGGCATCGGCTTTCTGGCCATGCTGGCCGGCATCCTCGAAATCAGCCCGGAACTCTATGAAGCAGCCGCCATGGACGGCATGAGCAGCCGCTGGCAGGAAATCTTCTACATCACCATCCCGTCGATGAAACCGCAAATGCTCTTCGGGGCGGTGATGGCGCTGGTCGGTACCTTCCAGGCCGGTGCAATTGGGGTGACGCTCTCCGGCAGCAACCCAACACCGCAGTACGCTGGACAGTTGATCGTCAACCACATCGAAGACTATGGCTTTTTGCGCTATGAGATGGGCTACGCCGCCGCGGTGTCGGTGGTGCTGCTGTTGATGGTGTTGTTCTTCTCACGCGTCGCGACCCGCCTGTTCGGGAATTAATGATGAGCATCCGTATGAACATGAACTGGTATCAGCGTTACACTGGGGTGCGTAATCGGGGCATCAACCCGCAGGGCTTCCACGTCAGCCAGATCAAGTTTTACATCTTGCTGGTGCCGCTGGCCGCCGTGATGCTGCTCCCGATCATCTTCATCTTTTCCAGCGCCTTCAAACCGCCGGACGAACTGTTCGCCTACCCGCCGCGCTTTCTCGTCGTCAACCCGACCTTCAAAAATTTCACCGACTTGTTTTCAAAACTGTCGACTTCGGGCATTCCGGTCAGCCGTTACCTGTTCAACAGCATCCTCATCACGCTGGTGACGGTGGGCGCGTCGATCATCGTGTCCAGCGCGGCAGCTTATTCACTGTCGAAAAAACGTTTTAAGCTCAAACAGGCTTTGTTTGCGATCAACAACGTGGCGCTGATGTTCGTGCCCGTCGCCGTGACGATCCCGCGCTTTCTGGTGATCGAACGCCTCAACCTGCTCGATTCGTTCTGGGTGCACATTCTCCCGGTGCTGGCCATGCCGGTGGGGCTGTTCCTGCTCAAGCAGTTCATTGACGGCGTGCCCGATGAAGTGTTGGAAGCGGCGCAGATCGACGGCGCGACCGACCTCGAAATCTACTGGCGCATCGTACTGCCGATGATCCGTCCCGCGCTGGCGACCATCGCCATCCTCACCTTTCAGGCCGCGTGGAACAACGCCGACATTTCGACGCTCTACATCAACACCGAGAGTCTGCGCACGCTGGCGTTCTACCTGAGCACGCTGACCAAGACGACTGCGACCGGGGCGACCGCGGTCGCCGGGCAAGGTATCGCCGCCGCCGCCGCGCTGATCATGTTCCTGCCCAATCTGATCATTTTCATCTTCCTGCAAGGCCAGGTGATGAGCACCATGTCACATTCGGGGCTGAAATGAAAAAGCTGCTGACGCTGCTCCTCCTCTTGATCGTGCTGGCAGGTACGACCCTGCCCGCACAGGCGGTGTCGCCGTACACCACGTGGACGCTCGGCCCGGGTAGTTCGCTGTGGCCGACGCAAGACGCCTATACCCCGCTCGATCAGATCGACCTGCCCGTCGACGCGCCGGAAGACATGTTCTACGCCGCGGATGGGTCGCTCTATATCGCAGATACGGGCAACAGCCGCATCATCAAACTCGACGCGGCCTTTCAGGTGGTCGCCGAGTATGGCGTGGATATTCTCGACGCGCCGACTGGCCTGTACGTCGACGAAGAGGGCACGCTCTACATCGCCGACGCGGGCAAGAACACGGTCATCATCCTCGATGCTGATGGCAATCTCGTCAACGAGTTTGGCCGCCCCAGTGAACCGCTGTTCGGCGCGAATCGCGAATTCCTGCCGCGCAAAATCTCGGTCGACACGCGCAGAAACCTGTACATCGTGAGCGAAAGTTCGGTCGATGGGCTGGTCATGATGAACACGAGCGGCAACTTCATCGGCTACTTCGGCGCGAATTCTGCCGAAATGTCGCTGAAGATGATTTTGCAGCGCATGTTCCTGACCGAAGACCAGCTTGATCAGTTCATTCGCAACGAAGCAGCCTCTCCTTCCAACCTTGACATTGACAATCAATCGCTGGTTTACACCATCACCGCCGGGGCGGATCGCGACAAGGCAATTCGCAAGTTCACGGTCTCCGGGCGCAACCTGTTCGACCGCTGGATGTTCGGGTCGCGCACCTTCCGTGATATCACCGTGAGCGATGACGGGCTCATGGTCACGGTGGATCAAGAGGGTACGATCTTCGAATATGACCAGAACGGCGCTCTGCTGTTCGGTTTTGGCGGGCTGGATCGCGGTGATCAACGCCTCGGTCTGCTGAGTAATCCGACGGCGATTGAGCGCGTTGGCGAAAACCTGTACGTGCTGGACAAAGAGAAGAACGCCGTCGTCACGTATCAGGTCACCGCCTTTGCGCGCCAACTGCACAACGGCGTGCGACTATATATGGAAGGCTTCTATACCGAAGCCCGCCCCTTCTTCAACGATGTACTCAACTTCAATGGGCTGGTCATCCTGTCCTATGAAGCGCTGGCGAGCGCGGCCTACAAGGATTCTGATTACGCCAACGCCCTTCAGTTTTATCGACTGGCGGAAAACCGGGCGGGGTATTCAGAAACGTTCTGGGAGCTGCGCAACGCCGTGCTGCAGCGCCATCTCGGTAACGCCATCGGCGTCATGTTCTTCGGGTGGATCGCTTTCAGCGTGTTCGGACGGTTGGAACGCCGCTACCGCTGGCTCGACCCGCTCCGCGCGTTGGGTGAACGCGCGCAAAGAATTCACCTGATCGACGACTTCGTGTTCATGTTCCGCTTCATCAAGCAGCCCATGGACAGCTTCTATTACATCAAAAAGAATCTGCGCGGGAGTCTGCTGTTTGCGGGACTGATCTACCTGTGGATTGTGATCATCCGCGTCCTCGCGCTCTATCTGACGGGCTTCGTCTTCAGTCCCTACGCAACGTGGTGGCAGATCGACGTCGAAATGGAGATCGTGTTCACGGTGGTGCCGCTCGCGCTCTGGAATATCGCCAACTACCTGATCGCGACCATCAGCGATGGTGAAGGCAGCCTGCGCCATGTGATCATCGGCAGCGCCTACAGCCTGTTCCCCTACGTGCTGCTCGGCCTGCCCATCACGCTCATCTCTAACGTGCTCACGCTCAACGAGGAGTTCATCTACAGCTTCTCGATGCAGTTGGTGTGGTTGTGGTCCGGCATCATGATCGTCATCATGGTCAAAGAGGTGCACAACTTCTCCTTTGGGGAAACCGTGCGCAACATTCTGGCGACGCTGTTCACGATGGCGATGTTCCTGCTCACGACCTACATCCTGTACGTGCTGTTCACACAGTTGTACGAATTTGTCGCGGCAGTTATCCGGGAGGTCGGTCTGCGTGGCTAACCTGAACCGCCTGTACCCCCATCTGACCAAACTCGCCCTCGGCACAGTGCTCTGGCTGCTGGGCGTACTGCTGGCCGTCGGCCCGGCGCACGCGCAGACTCCGCCGCAGGATATACCCGCAAGCTACGCGCTGGTCGCCGACAACGAGACGTTTGAAATGTACCTCGATTCGGCAACGCTGGCCTTCAAACTGCGCGATAAGCGCAGCGGCTACCTGTGGCATTCCGGCGTCGACGAAAAGCTGGAAGAAGATCGCCTCAACCGTTCATGGTTGGCGTTCGCGCAGAGCGGCATCAGCATCGAATATCTGGATAACCGCGCGATCAACGAGCGCACATCAATCGCCAACGCCGAGCACACGCTCGACATCACGGCCATCGATCAGGGCGTATCGGCACAGGTGACGTTCACCGAATTCGGCATCAGCTTCACGGTGATCCTTCAGCTCGAAACCGAGGGTGTGCGCGTGGAAATTCCCGCCGCCTCGATCAGCGAGACCAGCCCCAACTATCGTCTTGGGCAAATCTATGTGTATCCCTTCCTGGGCGCAGCGCGCGGCAGCAGCATCGACGGGTATATGCTCGTCCCCGATGGCACCGGCAGCCTCATCCACTTTGCCGACACCACCCGGGCGCAGAACATGTTCTACGGGCGCTACTACGGTGAAGATCTCGGCATGACCGCCGTGATGCCCTACGATCCACTGGTGACGAACCCAGCGCCGATTGGCTACCCGGTCTTCGGCATAGTGCACGGTGCAGGCGAGAACGCCTTCATTTCAATTGTGGATCAAGGCGCGGCCTACGGAGAACTGCAAGTGCATCCGGCGGGCATCATCACCAATTTCAACTTCCTGTACACGTCGTTCATCTACGCTGAACCCTACTTCCAAGCGACGAATCGTTCGGGCGCCGGGGTGACCATCGTGCAGCGCAATCGCAACAACTTCGACGCCGTCGTGCATTTCCGCTTCCTGACCGGGACGGATGCCGATTACGTGGGCATGGCGCACAGCTACCAACAGTATCTGGTCGATAATGGACGTTTGCATCCGTTCAGCGAGAGCAACCCGAATATTGGCCTGCGGCTGGAAGTCCTCGGCGGCGACAAAGAGCAGGTGCTCTTCTGGAATCGCTTCGTCCCGATGACGACTATCAGCCAGATCGGTGACATCCTCAACGGGCTGCAACTCCCAAATCCGGAAGTGATTTATTACGGCTGGCAGCCTTACGGCGCCGCCACGATGCCACCAACCACCCTCACGCTGGAAGGCAGCCTCGGCAGCGTCGGCGACTTGGCCAACCTCACTGATCAGATCGCGGCGAATGGCGGTCATCTGTCGCTGTATCTCGACCCACAGATGGCCTATTTCCGGGAAAGCGGCTACACCGCGCGCACCGACCTCGCGATGGCAATCACGAATATCGATACAGAAGGCTTCAATCGCACCTACGGCTCGTATTTCACACTCGATGTGCTGAGTCAGCGCTTGAACAGCCTCTCCAGCGATATGGCGGCGCGCGTTAACAGCGGCCTAGCAATTGATGGCATGAGTTGGATGCTCTACGGCGATTTCCGCAGCAGCGCCCCGCTCAACCGGGAACAGGCGATCGACGCCTACCAGAGTCTGCTGAGCGAGACGCCGCAGCGGCTCGGGATGTACCGCCCGAACGACTATTTCTTCGGGCTGGCACAGGCCTACTATGACATGCCGATTGGTGACAACGGTTATATCTACACCTCGGAATCGGTGCCCTTCCTGCCGATTGTGCTGGCGGGCTACATGCCGTATTACGGGGCTGCCCTGAACTTCTCCTCCGACCAACAGGGTGACCTGCTGCGCCACGTCGAATTCGGCATCTATCCGTCGTATTTCATCACCCATGAGCCGACGGCCAACATCCTCAACACGCGCTCAAACTGGATCTATACGTCGTCGTACGAGCAGTGGGGTGACGAAATTCGCACGACCTACCAGTGGCTGAATGCGCTGCTCGCCCCGGTGCGCGGTCAGGCGATCAGCGCGCATACCCAGCTTGCCGACGGGGTGTTCGCAACCACCTACGCCAATGGTCAGCAGATCATCGTCAACTACACGGATCAGTTGTATGTGAACGGCGCGACCGTCGTCCCGGCGCAAGACGCCCTACTTGTGGAGAGCAGCCTATGACCAGTCGCACTCCGGTTCGCCGCGAAGTCAGTCTCCGCACCCGCGAGGCTCTGCACGGCTACGGTTTCGTCCTCATCTGGGTGATCGGTTTTCTGCTGTTCACGCTGCTGCCGCTCGCCGAAACGCTGCGCTACAGCTTCAATCAGGTCACAGTGGCGGCCACCAGCATCGACCTGCGCTTTGTCGACTGGGCGAACTATACGCGCGGACTGTTCACTGACCCGAACTTCGTCGAACTGCTGATCGCCTACACCGTCGAAACGCTCGTGTCGATCCCCATCGTGCTGATCTTCGCCATGATCATCGCGATGTTCCTGAACCTCAAGTTCCGGCTCAAAGGGCTGTTCCGCGTCATCTTCTTCCTGCCCATCGTCATCACCAGCGGCCCCGTGATCCGCGAACTAACAGCGCAAGGCGCGGCCACCGCACCGGGGATCGCCAACCTGCCTGCCGTGCAGACGTTCCTCGAAGACCTGCCGCGCGCGCTGCGGACCCCAGTCGAATACCTGCTGACCTCGTTCGTGCTCATTCTGTGGTTCTCCGGCGTGCAGATTCTGATCTACCTGTCGAGCCTGCAAAAAGTCGACCGCAGCATTTATGAGGCCGCGTCGATTGACGGCGCATCGGGCTGGGAAATGTTCTGGAAGATCACGCTGCCCTCACTGTCGACGGCGACGCTGGTCAATGCCATCTATACCATCGTCACGCTCTCGCACTTCTCCGAAAACAAGGTCATCCGCTACATCTATGACCAGATGTACGACGTGCAGGGCGGCATCGGCTACGCCAGCGCGATGGCTTTCATCTATTTCGTCGTCATGGTCATCCTGCTCGTGATTATGTATCTCGTCTTGGGTCAATGGGCGCGCCGGGGGTCCCGATGATGCAGCAAGTCCTCCACCACCCCGCCGTCGAACGCGCGCGGGGCATCCTGTTCGGCGGTCGCGATCATCGCGGCATCACCATGAGTATGGCGCTGTACGCCGTGCTCATCGCTATCGGCTTCGTGTATTTACAGCCACTGCTGTTCATGTTCATCACCAGCATCAAAAACCCGAGCGACCTGCTCAACCCGATGGTGCAGTGGGTGCCGACGGAGTTGTTCCTCGGCAACTATGACAAAGGGCTGCGCGTGTTGTCGTATCCGGACACACTGCTCACCTCCACGCTCATCAGCGTGATTCCCTCGGCGCTGCAGACGGTCGTCGCGTCGATTGTGGGCTATGGTCTGGCGCGGTATCGCTTCTGGGGCAAGCCGATTGTGTTCCTGCTGCTGCTGGCGACGTTCATCATCCCGCCGCAGAACACCGTCATCCCACAAATGCTGACGTACCGCAATCTCGGACTGCTCGGCAATCCGCTCGCGCTGATTCTGCCCGCGATCCTCGGTCAGGGCTTCCGCAGTCCGATCTTCATCCTCATCTTCTACCAGAGCTTCCTCTCGCTGCCCAAGGTGCTGGAAGAATCCGCGCGACTGGACGGGGCGACCGATTTCTACATCTTCCGGAAAATCGCCGTGCCGACCGCGCTTCCGGCGTACATCGTCTCGTTCATCTTCTCGATTGTGTGGTACTGGAACGAGACGTTCCTCACCGGCATTTTCCTCGAAGGCGGCGTGACGACCCTGCCCATGCAGTTGTCGCGCTTCGTGCAGGCTTACGAAAACCTGTATCCACCGGGGACGGTCAACATCTTTGATCGCTTGAACGAAGCGGTCAAAATGAGTGGTACATTCCTCAACATTCTCCCGCTCCTCGTGATGTATTTTATATTGCAGCGCTGGTTCGTGGAGTCGGTTGAGATGACCGGCGTTACCGGCGAATAAACGCTCTCCCGTAAACCCCTTTTTGAACAAAACCGCCCGGTCGAACGTTGACCGGGCGGTTTTGTTTCCAGGTAGGACCCGTGGGAATCTTCTCGACAGCAGCGTTTTGTCCACGCCGTGTGAGCAAAAACTTGACAACTTCTCCGCCTCTGCATAAGATTACACGTGTCAGGTGATTCGTGCAATTAAACTATTTTCTGGTCATTAGTGGTTATTCCGATGATCTTTATTGGATGGTCTGCGGCTTTGAGTACATCGTCGGCGCCCGTCGTCGTGTATGATTCTGTCGGGTATTACGTCCCGAAGGAGTAAGCACGATGAAACGCCCGACGCAACATGACGTCGCTCGCATGGCTGGGGTCTCCCGCGCGACCGTGTCCTACGTTTTGAACGATCAGGACGGCGGACGCATTCCTATCTCAGCGGAAACCCGGCAGCGCGTCCTCGATGCCATCGCCGATCTCGGCTATGAGGTCGATGCCCGCGCTCAGGCGCTGCGCAGCGGCGAGACCAAAACCATCGGCGTGCTGCTGCCGCTGTACGAGAATCCGTTTTTCTGGCAGATGCTCGTCGGCATTTCCGCCGAGGCCGAAGCGCATGGTTACAGCCTGCTGCTGGCGCACAACCCCCTGACACCGGAACAGGAAAACCAGAGTATTCGCGAACTCGCCGAACAACGGGTTGATGGACTCATCATGTTGATCGGCTTTAAGCAGTTGTCCGAACAGGTCACCGCGCAGCTCAAACGTTCCGCGCGCCCGATTGTCGAAATCTCAGGGAGTCTTTCGGAGTTCGACTATGTGCATCAGGGTTATGGAGCGGGCACGCTGGCGCTGATGGCGCATCTGCTCGAACTTGGGCACCAGCGCATCGGCTTCGTCTACGGCGTGGACGTGCCCGAACAAGGCTATGACCGTCTGGAAGCCTATCGCCAGTCCTTAGCCAACGCCGGGCTCCCGTACGACGACTCGCTGGTGATCTGCTGCGGCCAGCGTCTGGAAGATGGTTACCGCGCCGCCCTGGAACTGCTCAAACGCGCGGATCGCCCGACCGCCCTGCTCACCATCAACGACCTGCAGGGGATCGCCGCGCTGCGGGCCGCCGCCGATCTCGGCCTGCGCGTGCCGGATGATGTCTCCATCGCCAGTTTTGACAACATCCCGTTTGCTTCATACTCGGTCCCCCGGTTGACTACGGTCACGGGCAGCCCGGAGCAAAACGGTCGCGATGCCGTGCGCCTGTTGCTCCGGCGTCTTGCCGAACCGAATTGGGCACCGGAAGTGATCGAGAGCGGTTGGCAGTTGATCGTGCGGGAGTCAACCGGGCCTGCGCCGATCAGCCGGTGACCGCAGAGAGCGCACTACTTAACTTTTGTGAACAGACGCGCCTCCGGACGCGTTTGGGAAAAACTTACATCGTTCTAGGGAGTATTTCGCATGAAAACGAAAGTGCTTTTTCTTCTTCTCGTATTGGTGCTGAGCATTTCAGCAGTTTCCGCACAGGATGCTGTCAACCTGACGTATTTGGTCGACGACAGCCAGAACAGTCAGGACATGGCCAAGGCGCTCACCGACGCTTACACCGCGCTGAACCCGAACGTCACGTTCACGATTGAAAGCCGTCCCGGCGGCACCGAAGGCGATAACATCGTCAAGACCCGCCTCGCCACCAGCGACATGACCGACATCTTCTTCTACAACTCCGGTTCGCTGCTGCAGGCGCTCAACCCGACGCAGACGCTGGTCGATCTGTCGGATCAGGCGTTCATCGCCAACATTCAGGAGTCGTTCCTGCCGACCGTGTCGCAGGGCGATGGCATCTACGGCGTGCCCACGGGCACGGCGATGGGCGGCGGCATCCTCTACAACAAGGCCGTCTACGAAGAACTTGGCCTGAGCGTCCCGACCACGTGGGAAGAGTTCGCGGCGAACAACGCGGCGCTCCTCGAAGCGGGTATTCCGCCGGTCCTCGCGACTTTCGGCGATACGTGGACGTCGCAGTTGTTCGTCCTCGCCGACTACTACAATGTCGAACAGCAGGCTCCGGGCTTCGCCGATGCTTACACCGCCAATGAAGCGAAGTACGCGACCACCCCGGCGGCGCTCGCGGGCTTCCAGTACCTGCAGCAGGGTTACGAACAGGGTTGGTGGCAGCAGGATTACGCGACCACGCGTTTCGAACAGGGTCTGTCGCTGCTGGCCAATGGCGAAGTCGCGCACTTCCCCATGCTGACCTTCGCGCTCTCCACCATCGCCACCAACTTCCCGGATCAGGCGAACGACATCGGCTTCTTCGCGCAGCCCGGCCCCAGTGCGGATGCGAACGGCGCGACGATCTGGATGCCTGCGGGCACGTACATCCCCGTGACCACCACGGGCGCGAAGCTCGAAGCCGCCCTCGGCTTCCTCGGCTTCATCGCTTCGGTGGAAGGTGTGGATGCCATCACCGCCATGGTGCCGCCGAACGGCCCTTACCTCATTAAAGATTCGACGCTGCCCGACACGGTGCTGCCCGCCGTGCAGGATCTCGCAGCCTACATCGACTCGGGCAACTCCTACCCGGCACTGGAGTTCCTCTCGCCGATCAAGGGGCCGAACCTCGAACAACTGTGCGTGGCCGTCGGCACGGGTCAGATGAGCGCGGAAGAAGCCGCCGCCAACTATGACCTCGACGTCGAGCGTCAGGCGCAGCAGCTCGGCCTGCCCGGCTGGTAAACGGCAGTCCGTAAGGAAATCAACTTGTGTGAGGGACTGGCCGCTGCGGCGGTCAGTCCCTCTGCGCTATGCACCCGCTGACTGAGAGGTCGTATGCAAATCGAGACTCGTCCCAAGACCGTTCTGCGGACGTATCCGCGCTGGTTCTACCTGCCTGCCGCCATCGTGTTCGGGATCTTCTTCGTCATCCCGACGCTGCTGGCCTTTTATTTCAGCCTCACCCGCTGGACACTGTTCGATGCCACATTCATCGGCTTGGATAATTACGAACGTTTCTTTAACGACCCGCAGCTGACCGCCGGGCTGCGCAATACGATTATTTATGCCATCATGACCAGCGGTCTCAAAGTGCTTATCTCCCTGCCCCTCGCCATGCTGCTCACCTCGCGGCTCAAGCTGAAGGGTCTGCTGCGCAGCATCATCTTCTTCCCGGTGCTCGTCAGCACGATTGCGGTGGGCATCACCTTCGGCGCGTTGATGCAGCCCTCCATCGGCCTCATCAATACGGTGATCGGCGCAATCGGTCTGGCTAAGCCGGACTGGCTCGGCAATCCGGGGCTCGCGCTGTTCTCGGTCGCGCTGGTCGACGTGTGGAAGGGTCTCGGCATCGCCACGGTGATCTTCATCGCGGGCATCCTCTCGATTCCCAATGACTACTTCGAAGCGGCGCGTTTGGAGGGCGGTTTCTGGGTTAAGTTCCGCTATGTGATTCTGCCGCTCTCGCGCAATGCCGCTTTCACCGTGATTCTGCTGTCGTTCATCGGCGGGCTGCGCTCGTTTGACTTAATCTGGACGATGACCAAAGGCGGCCCCGGTTTCGCCTCCGATGTGCTCACCTCCGTGATCTACAAGCAGTATCAGGCGGGCTTTTACGGGCTTTCGACCGCGGGCAATGTCGTGCTGTTCGTCCTCGTGACCGTGATCGTCTACCCGTTGATGCGCTTCTTCAATCGCCGCGAGCTGGAGGAACTATGAAGCTGCGAAATTTCATTGGCTCGGTATGGCTGGATGCGATTGCCCTGCTCGTCATCGGCGTCATCTTCATTGTACCGTTCATCTTCATTCTTCTGACCGCGGCGAAAACCGGGCCGGATGCGGCGATGTTCCGCTTCACGCTGCCGGAAAACTTCCAACTGTTCGAAAACATCCGCGAAGTGCTGGAATTCGGCGATGGGCGCATGTTCCTCGCCATGCGCAACAGTTTGATCATCACCGTCGTGTCTATCACGCTGATCGTGCTGTTCTCGGCGCTGGTCGCCTTTGTGATGCAGCGGCGGCGTGACCGGGTAGCCGCGCTCGCCAGTTCGATCATCCTCGCCGGGTTGATCATCCCCCCGGCGGTTGTCCCGACGATCTTCCTGCTGCAAAGCATCGGCCTGTACCGCACCCTGTTCGGGCTGATCTTCGTGCAGGTCGCCTTCACCATGCCGTTCGCCATCATCACGCTGCGCGCATTCATGGCGACGATTCCGCGCGAACTGGACGAGGCCGCCATCATCGACGGCGCGTCGCCCATGCAGGTGTTTTTGCGCGTGATTCTGCCGCTGCTGCGCCCCGCGATCATCACAGTGGTCGTCGTATCGTCGGTCGGCATCTACAACGACTTCACCTCGCCGCTGTACTTCCTGCCCGGCGCGCAAAACGTCACCGTACAGCTCACCATGTACAGCTATATCAGCCAGTTCAACTCGGAATGGCATCTATTGTTCGCCAACGTGCTGGTGATCACTGTGCCGCCGCTGCTCATGTTCATGTTCTTCCAACGGCAGATTGTCTCCGGCATGACCTCCGGCGCGATTAAGGGGTAATGCAACCCGTTTTCGCTGACTGTTTCAGGCGGAGTTGGGTAACGGTTGGAGCAGATCACGTGATCTGCTCCAGTGTGCTTACAAGCACATACACGCCCGAGCGGTTACAAAATTGGACTGATTGATCCCGTGAATTAGGCACTTCCAACGAATTGCTTGACAGGTGATCTAAAATGGGCTATTTTACTAATGCGCGTTAGTAATGCCCTTTAGTAAACATTTTACGATTGTTTCTGAGCTGATTTATGAAGTCGCGTCGAATTACGAGCAAACAAGTCGCTGAACTTGCGGGCGTCTCCCAGACGACCGTGTCGTTCGTGCTGAACAATGTCGTCGACGCCAATATCAGTGATGAAACTAAAGAGCGCGTGCTGAACGCGGTGCGTGAATTAAACTATACGCCGCATGCGGGCGCGCGCACCTTGGCGCGTGGTCGCAGCGACACGATCGCCCTGGTCTTGCAGCAACCGCACCGTCAGGTTTTCATTGATGAATATCTGCCCCGTGTGCTCACCGGCATCACCGAAGTGACGCAGCGCGCGGGTTTTCGCATCCTCGTCGAGCAGGCGGCGACTGACAATGCGTCAAACGTGTTTCGTCGTTTATTGCAAAGCCGCGAAGCCGCGGGCGCGATCATCAACTTTGGCAGCCCACCCCGTCAAGACATCGACTATATCATCGACTGTACCGAAAATGGTATGCCGGTCGTCGCGCTCGATCACATCGATCCTGCGGTGTACTCGGTCACGGTCGATAAGGTGAACGGCGTTCACATCATTGTCCAGCACTTAATCGATCTGGGCTACCGGCGCATCGCCTGCATCACGTACGACGATCAACAGACCCATGTCCACTTTCGGCTCGACCAGTTCCGCGCCACCATGGCGCAGAACGGCCTCGCCGTCGATCCGAACCTCATCCGCTGGGGGAAATTTGACCCGGAAACGGGCTACGCGGCGATGCAATCGATCCTCGACAGCGGATCACCGCCGGATGCGGTCTACGCGATGAATGACGTGATGGCCTTCGGCGCCATCCGCGCCATCCGCGAGCGTGGGCTGCGCGTCCCGGAAGATATTGCGATTGTGGGGTTTGATAATGTGCGTTTGGCCGGTTTCTGCCATCCACCGCTGACGACGATGAACGAACCGGATGAAGAGCATGGGCGCAAAGCAGCCGAAATGCTGATCGCGCTGCTCAACGGCGAACCAGTTGAAAATCGGCACGTCACGCTGCACACTCAGTTGGTCGTGCGCGAATCCTGTGGAGCGCCGCGCAAGAAATAGTTTATTTTTCGGAGGATTGTTCGTGGCTGCAATAAGAGTTGCTTCTTCTGCGTCACCCCCCAAACCGAGCTTTATGTCGCGGCTTGGGAACAATCAGGCTTTGCTCGGATATCTCTTCATCCTGCCCAGCCTGATCGGGTTCATCGCGTTCTTCGCCGTTCCCGCGGTTCGCAGCGTGTTCATCAGCTTTCAGGAATGGAACCTGCTGACCGATGCGAAATACGTCGGCTTGGAAAACTACCAAGAGCTGTTTGCGGATGACCGCTTCTGGCGGTCGCTGCAAATCACCGTAACCTATGTGCTGTGGAATATTCCGCTGCAAACGGTGCTGGCGCTCGGCATTGCCCTCTTGATGGAACGCATCTCCAACTCGCCGCTGCTGCGCGGCATTTTGATCCTCCCGTGGCTGATGCCCAACGTCATCGTCGCCATGCTCTTCGTGTGGCTGCTCGACCCCACGCTCGGCCTCATCAACATCTTCCTGCAAAACATCGGGATCGGTCAGCAGGGTTTCTTCGGCAGCCCGGATCAAGCCATTGCGTCCGTCGCCGGGGTCAACATCTGGCGGCATATGGGCTACACAGCCATCCTGATCTACGCCGGGTTGAAGACCATTCCCAAATCGCTCTATGAAGCGGCGCGCGTCGACGGTGCGAACGGGCTGGTGCAGTTCCTGCGCATCACCCTGCCGCTGCTGCGTCCCGTGCTGGTGTTCGTGCTGGTGACCTCGGTGATCGGCTCCTTCCAGATTTTCGATACCATCGCCGTGGCGACAGAAGGTGGTCCGGCAGGCGCGACACGCACCATCATCGTGTACATCTACGAGCAGGTCTTTGAACGACGCATCAACATGGGTATGGCGACCGCCGCCTCCGTGGTGTTGTTCCTCATCCTCGTGACGGTGACCATCGTGCAAATTCGCTCCTTCCGTGGCAACCAGTCCGATCTTGCGGATTACAGCTAAAGGGAGCGGATCATGAGCGCAATTTCTCAAACCAGCGTCAAAACGACCAACTCCGCCGTTGAGCCCAAGCGTCTCAACTGGAACAACCTCATCATCTGGGTTTTGCTCGGCCTTCTGATTTTCGTCACCGTCTTCCCGTTCTACTGGGTTCTGCGCACGGCGCTCAACGACCCAACGGCGATCTTCGGACACGCCAGCGAGCTGCTGCCCTACAACCCGACGCTGTTCAATTTCCAGCGCGTGCTCGGCATGATCGACCCGTCAACCATCGTGGGCGAAGGGGCCAGCAATATTTCCGCGGGTTCGATCAATTTCTGGGTCTTCCTGCGCAACTCGTTTGCGTACGCCACCGTCGTGATGATCGGGCAGTCACTGTTCAGCGCGATGGCCGCCTACGCCTTCGCACGCTTCAAGTTCCCATTCCGCGACCAGATCTTCTTCGTTTACCTGACCGGCCTGATGATCCCGGGGATCGTGCTGTTCATCCCGAACTACGTACTCATCCGCCAGTTGGGCTGGATCGGGACGTTTCAGGGGATGGTTGCGCCCTCGCTGCTGATGACGCCATTCGCGGTGTTCTTTATGCGTCAGTTCTTCATCAGCCTCAACCGAGACCTGGAAGAAGCGGCGCTCCTCGACGGCGCGACCTACTTCGGCGTGTTCTGGCGCATCTCACTGCCGCTGATGCGCGGCCCGCTGCTCACGCTGGCACTGCTCACCTTCATCGGCACGTGGAACGAATATCTGTGGCCGTTCCTCGTCGCTCGTGACGAGAACCTGCGCGTGCTGACGGTGGCGCTCAACATCTTCAAGTCGCAGACGCCGCAAGGCGCGCCCGACTGGACGGGTCTGATGGCCGGGACGGTCGTCAGCATCGTGCCGACCATTCTGCTGTTCATCTTCTTCGGTCGCCGGGTCGTCGATTCTATCCAGTTCTCCGGCTTCAAATGATCGTGGTGTTCCGCAGGCGGTGACGTTGGTTGCCGCCTGTTTACACAGGGTAAGTCAGTTTCTATATATTTGGGAGTTTACATAATGAAGCACCGTTCTTCCCTGTTCGTCCTTCTCGTCGTCGCCCTGCTGCTGAGCGTCTCCGCCGTGAGCGCGCAGGACGGGGTCTCGATCCGCTACGTCCTGTGGGACACGAACCAGCTTCCGGCGTACCAACAGTGCGCGGATGCCTTCATGGCCGCCAACCCGGGCATCACTGTGAACGTTGAACAGCTCGGCTGGGATGACTACTGGACGGCCATCACCACCGGTTTCATCAGCGGTGACGCGCCCGACGTGTTCACTGACCACCTCGCCAAGTATCCGGAATTCGTCGCGCTGGAACAGCTCGTCGACCTGCAGCCGCTGGTCGAACGTGACGGCGTCGCGACCGACATCTACTACCCCGGTCTCGCCGAACTGTGGGCGAAGGATGGCGCGCGCTATGGTCTGCCCAAGGACTGGGACACCATCGCCGTCGTCTACAACCAGAGCCTGTTTGAAGCGGCGGGCGTCGACCCGGCGATCATGGACGAGTGGACGTGGAACCTTGACGATGGTGGCACGTTCCTGCAGACCATCGCCGCGCTGACCCTCGATGCCAATGGCAACAATGGCCTCAGCCCCGACTTCGACAAGACCAACGTCGTGCAGTACGGCTTCGTGCCGGATGGCATGGGCGGCGCGTACGGCCAGACCCAGTGGAGCGCTCTCGCCGTCAGCACCGGCTGGCAGTTCAACAACGGCCCGTGGGGCGACGAATACTACTACGATGACGAACGCTTCATCAACACCGTCCAGTGGTGGGCCGACCTCGCCGTCGAACACGGCTTTGCGCCTTCGTTTGAAGAAGTCAGCTCGCTCGGTTCGGCGACCCTGTTCCAGGCTGGCAACATCGCCATGACCATGAACGGTTCGTGGATGATCGGCACGTTCCTCGCCAGCGAATTCCCGGTCGGCTTCGGTCGTCTGCCGATTGGCCCGGAAGGCCGTAAGAGCATGTTCAACGGTCTCGCGGACTCGATCTGGGTTGGCACGCCGCACCTCGAAGAATCGTGGTCGTGGGTCAAGTTCCTGGCGTCGGCTGACTGCCAGAACATCATCGGCGCGTCGGGCGTCGTCTTCCCGGCGATCCCGGATGCTGCCGCGGCTTCGCAGCAGATGCGTGCGGATGCGGGCGTGGACGTGAGCGCGTTCGTCGAACAGGCGAATGAAGAAGGCGGCACGTTCCTGTTCCCGATCGCCGACTATGCGGGCGAAATCAGCACGATTATGAACGAAGCGATGGACGCGATTGGTCTGGGCACGGCGCAGGCTGCCGATGTTCTGCCCGGCGCGAATGCGGAAATCAACGACCTGTTCTAAGGTTCGTCTGATTACGTGTAATTGCTAGACTGCCGCCGCCTCCGTTATCAGCGAGGCGGCGGTTTTAGTTCCCGAGGATGACTGACCATGCTGTTCACTTATGTTCACCTGCCCGCCACTTCCCGACGGATCGCGGTGTTTCTGGTCATCTTCGGCCTGCTCGCGCTCCTCCCAGTGATGCCAATCTCCGCGCAGACGTGCAGCGGCGCATTCATCGAACATCTCCTGCCCCACACGACGCAGTCGCGTGGCAGCACTGTCCGCTTCTACGAGAGCAACGGTTCCGGGCTGGCGATCAACGACCTGAACGGCGACGGTTTGCTTGACCTCGTACTGGGCAATCTCGACGGGTCGAACCGCATTCTCTGGAATGAAGGCGATCTCACCTTTCGCGCGCAGGAATTTCCCCGACCGACCGGGCGCACGCGCGCCGTACAAACCATCGACGTGGACGCCGATGGCTGGCTCGACATCATCTTCACCAGTCAGGTAGGCGCGCCGCAGTGGTGGCGCAGCAACGGCGACGAGACCTTCACGCTGACGCCGCTCGGCAACGTGCTGCGTCCCGCCTATACGGTCGCGTGGGTCGATGCGGATCGGGACGGCGATCTTGATCTCGTCACAGCCTCGTATGACGCCGAACTGCTCCAATTGCTGCGCGACAGCTTCCTCAATAGCGGCGGCGCGGGCGTGATCTACTACGAAAACACCGGTGACGGCTACGAATCCACCCGACTGGCAGAACAGGCGCAGGCACTCGCGCTGGCGGTCAGCGATGTGAACGGCGACGGATTGCTCGATCTGGTCGTCGGCAATGACTTCAGTCTGCCGGATCAAAGCTGGTCGTTCGTCGATGGCGCCTGGCGGCCCGCTGAACTGTTCGCCACCACCACTTTCAGCACCATGAGCTTTGACCTTGGCGACATCAACAATGACGGCGTGTTTGAATTTTTTGCCGCGGATATGCATCCTGTCGACGAGACCCCCGACTCTGAGGCGGCATGGCGCTACGTCACGTCCGACCTCAACGCGCGGCAGGTGCTGCCCGGCGACACGCAGGCCAGCCGCAACATGTTCTACGGACCAGAACAAACCGCCGACCAAGGGCTGATCGATCAAGCCGCCGACTATGGCATCGCCGCGACAGGCTGGACATGGTCGAGCAAATTCGGCGACCTCGATCAGGATGGTTACCTTGACCTCTATCTTGTCAACGGCATGGCCTCGGTCGAATTGTTCGGGCATCTGCCCGACGACGAGCTGATCGAACCGAATTACGCCTTTCGCAATGATGCGGGCGCGCGCTTCGTCCCCGCACCGGAATGGGGACTCGGCAGCCTAAGCGGTGGACGCGGTATGAGCATGGGCGACCTCGACAACGACGGTGACCTCGATATCGTCGTCAACAACCTCAACGCGCCCGCGCAAGTCTTCGAGAATCAACTGTGCAGCGGCGCGAGCCTCCAAGTAGAACTGCGTGCACCCGGCACACCGAATCTGTTTGGCCTCGGCGCGCGCCTCGTGCTGAATACCTCGTCCGGCACCTACACCCGCGAACTGCAAGCCGTCAGCGGTTATCTCTCCGGCGACCCCGTGCGCGCCCATTTTGGCTTCCCAATCGGCACGCAGCTTGAGCAGTTGAACATCATGTGGTCAGATGGCGTGGTTACTATCGTGACCGACTTCGGCAGCGATCCTTTCCTGATCATCAGCCGCAAGGCCGCAAAACCTGCTTAGCTGCCCCGGACTAGGCCAAATGTCCTATCAGGCCATGGAATGCGCCGGACGGCATTTGTTAGGAGAGTTTAACGGCCACCAAGCATTGTGCTGATGATTAATAGTAAACGCTTATCGCGCCGCAAATCAGCCTTTTGAATCCCGTTGAGCGAAGCGGCCGCGTCCGAACCAATTAAGTCATGGTGACACATATGTTGGCGCCTTAATTATTCGCATCGCATTATAGCAACCAATGTTGCTTCCGGCATGGAATTGTCTACGTTTGTAAAGATGTATGCACGCAAATTTCACAGAAAATATGCAGAATTCACGAAACATTTTCGATACAATAGCAAAGTGTCTTCAATTAATCACTTAACTTGAACACAACGCATTCTTAGCGAGCGCAGGTGAAAGCACCAGAGCCCATCCGGCGCTCAGAGGTCATCCGATCGGTGGTTGGCCACACTCCTGGCAGACAGTGCTCAACTTTCCGGAGAAGAGCCAGCATCACACTCAACATCGCCGCGTTGCCAATTTCTAAATAATTGCACGCTTAATCCATCTGAATGTGGTAGTTGAGGTCAACCGTTCGCTTGACGTAGGTACGTCATTGCTAGGCACCGGATTATAGGTCATGGCTGGTGGCTGGCAGATTCAGTCAGAGGAGTAGTGAGAGATGACGAAGTTTCGAGTAGGTCTTCTCGTAGTAGTGCTCATATTTATGTCGAGCGCCGTCGCCATCGCCGCGCAAACCGCCGTCAGAGACGGTGTGCCCTATACCATCCAAGCGGAAGATACGCTCTGGGATATCTCTCGGGCGCATGGGCTGACGCTGGACGACCTGCTGGACGCGAACCCCGGGCTGGATCCTTACGCACTGCCGATTGGCGAAGTGATCATCATTCCGTCGCTGCGCAACCTGTCCGGCGTCACCGCGCTCAAGCCGGCCACGCCCGAACCGACGCCGGAACCTTCGACCGGGACGATTGAGTACGCCCCTGCAAGAAGGTGAAACGCTGTGGGGGCTGACGTACCGCTTCAATGTGTCGTTCGAGGAACTCCTAGCCGCCAATCCGAATGTCGATGTCTACGCTATGCAAATCGGGGCGATTGTGCGCATTCCGGGGCAACCGCTGGCCGCTGAGCCTGCTGCCGAAGTCGACGCGGCTGAACTGCCCGAAACGCTGCAAATGCTGGACATCCCCAGCCTGCGTGACGGCCTGAACGCGCTCGACATTCCCGTGATTGACGAAGGGCTCGACCCGACGCCCGCGCCGTTCATCGAGCCGCGCATCAACGAATTCGCCGGCATCGGCGCCCCGGAACCTGACAACCTGCCCGAAGACAGCCTGCTGGCTGAAGGCAGTCTGCTCGGCGGCGACGAACCCGTCGTCGTCGAAGAAGTCGTACCGGCGGCGATCAACGGTTTCATCTTCCCCATCACCATCACCGCTGATGATGCCGAGACTATCGCCTTCGCGCAGCTCTCGATCAACGACACGACGGTCGCCACCTATGACGAACCGCCCTTCACCTATGAGATCGACGTGACGCAGCTTGGCATTGGCCTATACACGTTGACGTTTGTCACCGAAAACGCGGGCGGCGTGCTGAGCTCATCCAGCTTCGACTTTGAAGTCGCGCCCTTACCCCTGCCCGTCGACGCGAAACCGAGCGCCAATGATGCGGATACGCGCTTGGGCATCTTCGTGAATGGCGTGCAGCAGGATCTCAACCTGAGCTACAGTGTGGCGAACGGCCTGCACGTCGTCGAACCGGTGCTCGAAGTAGTGCGCGAAGAGACGCTCAGCGACATTCTGGCGCGTCCTGCCAATCTGATCCCGGCGGATGTGCGTGCGGCGATCACCATGCCGCGTCCGGAACTGTTCAGCCTCGTCATCCTCGTCATGACGCTCACGCTGCTGCCGCAGGGTCTGTTCACGCTGTTCTACATGATGTACACGTGGAACAATCCGGAAATCGCTGAACAGTATCGCTCGCCGAAGGAATACTTCACGCCGCAGTTCTCGTTCACGGCCATTCTGCCTGCCCGCCGCGAAGAGAACGTGATCTATGACACCATTCGCGCGGTCGACGCCATCGATTACCCGGATCACCTCAAAGAAATCCTGATCATGATTCGCGATGACGACGACGATGACACCATCGCCGCTGCCCACCGCGCCGCCCGTGACATCGGCAAAGATCACATCCACGTCATCACCTTCACCGATGGTCCGAAGAACAAGCCGAACGGTCTGAATCGCGGTCTGCGCGCCTCGACCAAAGATGTGGTGTGCGTGTTCGACGCCGAAGATCAGCCGCATCCGGAAATCTACAACGTGATCAACACGGTTATGCTGCGCGACCAGGCCGATGTGGTGCAGTCCGGCGTGCAGTTGATGAACTTCAAGTCGACATGGTTCTCGGCGCTCAACTGCCTCGAATACTTCTTCTGGTTCAAGAGCGGTCTGCACGCTTTCACACGCATGTTCGGCGTGACGCCGCTCGGCGGCAACACCGTCTTCTTCAAGCGCCAGTGGCTGGAAAAGGTGCGCGGTTGGGATGAAGCATGCCTCACCGAAGACGCTGACATCGGTCTGCGGTTGACCCAGGCGGGCGCGAAGATCCAGATCGTGTACGATGAAACGCACGCCACGCAGGAAGAAACGCCGGACTCGGTCGACCAGTTCATCAAGCAGCGTACGCGCTGGAATCAAGGCTTCTATCAGGTCTTCTTCAAGGGTGACTGGGCGCGCATGCCCAGCATGAAGCAGAAGATCACGGCGCTCTACATTCTGCTCAATTCGCTGTTCCAGGCGCTCATCGTGCTGTATCTGCCGCTCGGCCTGTACATCATGCTGACGCAGTCGCTGCCCGTGCCCATCGCGCTGATCTCGTGGATCCCGATTTTCATGCTGATCACCCAGTTGATCGTCAACCTGATTGGTCTCGGCGAATTCACCCGGGCTTACGGCGAACGCATGCCCTTCCTGTTCCGCTTCAAGACGGCGCTGGTCTACTATCCGTACCAACTGCTGCTGTCGCTGTCCGCCGCGCGCGCCATCTGGCGTCTGGTGACCAATCGTTCGTCGTGGGAGAAAACTGCCCACTCCAACCTGCATCGTCAGTCGAGTGCGCCCGTCGCGCAGGGAACGGTGTAACTCATGGAAACCAGAGCGATTATTGACCGCAAGAGCATCTTTCTCGTCATCATTCTGGTCGTGCTGGCCGTCGCGGCCAATGTCCAGACCCTGTTCCAGTTCCCCTTCATTCAAGACGTGGAGGGGACAAATCTCTCGAATGCGTGGGCGGTGAGCACCACCGGTGAACTCTCACCCTATACCTACACCTACGAAGAACCGCCGGCCGGCTCGTTCCTGCTGGCGGCGTGGGCGCGGCTCACGGGCGGCTTCGACGCCTTCGGCTTCAGCACACACAGCGGACGCGCCTTGATGCTCATCTGCCATGCCGTGTCGCTGGCCTTTGTGTATGGCATCACGCGCAAGCTGACCAAGAGCGACACCGCGGCCATCGTCGCCGCGCTGATCTTCATGTTCTCGCCGCTCACCATTGGCTACCAGCGCCGCGTGCTGCTCGAAAACCTGATGCTGCCGTCGCTGCTCGGTGCGATCTATCTGCTGGTCGGCGACCGCCGTACGCTTACGCATTACCTCCTGAGCGCCATCCTGTTCGGCTTAGCCGTGCTGACCAAGTTCGCGGTGCTCGGTTTCCTGCCCGCGCTGCTGCTCTTCATCCGCATGCGCTCGGATCGCTATCACCGTGGCTTTGCCGTCAACCTGTGGTTCGCGCTGGCTGCCTTCCTCATCCTGCTCTTCCCGCTCTACGCCAACATGAAGCAGGAACTCTTCCCCGAAGGCTGGCTGTTCGGTGGCAACTTCCCGCATGTGAGCCTGCTCGAAAGCCTCGCGGATCGCGGCCCGTCGAATGGCGCGTTCCTCAACTTCGGCGCAGGCTGGAACACCAGTTTCCAGCAGTGGACGGACATCACCAACATCACCGCCGACCCGATTCTGCTCTACGGCGGCCTGCTCGCCAGCGTGTTCGTGCTCGTGATGGCATGGGACAAGCGCAACCGTGATCTGCGCGCGACGACCTACATGCTGTTCGGCTATCTGCTGTATGTCGTCGTCGCCGGAACGGTCTTCACCGTCGACGTGATTCCGCTGCTGCCTATCCTCGCAATCAACGTCGGCATTGTGGCGGGCGCGGTCTCCAAGCTGATCAACGGCCATTCCGAAAACATCCTGCGCTATGGCGTCGCGGTCGCGGTGACCGGTCTGCTGCTCTACCCCTTCATCACGTTCTACAGCAACCGCGCGCAGATTTACAACACCAATCAGGTGAGCGATCAGGAACAGGCCGTGCAGTGGCTGCTGAACAACACGCCGGAAGACGCGGTGATCGCAACGGATAACTATGCTTTTGTCGACCTGCGCGCTGGCCGTCCGAACACGGAACACTTCTTCCGCGTTGACACCGACCCGGAAATTCGCTACAACCTGCTCAACGACAATCTGTGCAACATCGATTATGTGCTCTCCACCCCACAGGTGTACTCGGATATTCAGACGTACGGTCTGGAACTGATGCAGCGCACCTACGACAATTCTGAGGTGCTCATCACCTACACGAATAACGGGTGGCCGATTGAGATTCGGCAGGTGCAGAAGACCAACTGCACGCCCGAAGAAGTCGTGCTGAATACCGCGGCAGATACGCCTTAATCGACCTGCGCTGCCACACGCCAAAGGGGTGTGAAGAGCACCCCTTTTGTATTGGAATACCGCCCGCCTGGATTCCGGCGGTGGACTGAACGACACTGTGAAGGAGTCGATATGAAACGACGTTTACTGGTGCTGACCGTCGCCCTGCTCTGCCTGAGCGTTCACCACATTTTCGCGCAGGATGAGACCCCGGCACAGTTGATCAACACGCGACTGCTCGCCTACTACAGCTACTACAACATCTACCCGGATCAAGGCGAATTTCTGGTCACGGACATCCCGGTCGAACTGCTGACACACCTGCACTACGCGGACATCGGCATCTCTGAGACGGGTCAGTGCGCCTCGGTCGACGCCTACGCGGACACGCAGTACCTGTACCCCGGCGACCGTTTCTCCGAACGGCTGCGCGGCAATTTCAAGCAGCTCCCGATCCTGCGGCTGCGCAACCCAAACCTGCAAATCGTCATGACCGTCGGCGGTTGGGATAACTCGGCGCGCTTTTCAGATGTGGCGCTCACGGAAGAGGCGCGCGCCCGCTTCATTCGTTCGTGCGTCACGTTCATGCAGCAGTACGACTTTGACGGCATCGAGATCGATTGGCGCTTCCCGGTCGAAGGCGGCAAGGACGGCAACGTCACCCGCCCCGAAGACACGGCCAACCTCAATCTACTGATCGAAGAGCTGCGCGCCGCGCTCGACGAGGCGAGCCTCACCGATGAGCGCACCCGCCCTTATCTGCTGTCCATGACCATGCCTGCGCTCGAACCGCAGATCAGCCTCTATGATGTCGCCAGCCTGCACCCGCTGCTCGACTATATCAACCTGATGACGTTCGCCTATGAAGGCGCGTGGAGCGAGATCGCCGCGCATATCGCGCCGCTCTACGGCAGCGAACGCGACCCGCGCGAAGCCAACCGCAGCACGCACAACGTCGACGGGACGGTGCGCGCGTATCTGGATCGCGGTGTACCCGCCGACAAGCTCGTGATCGGCGTGCCGTTCTCCGGGCAGGCGTGGCAAAACGTGCGCGCGGGCGATCTCTTCGGGCTGTATCAGGATGCAGACGGCGTGCCGCTCGGCACGCGGGACGGTGGAGCGCTGTTTTACCGCGATCTTGGCCCGTTCCTGAGCAGTTCGGACTATATCCGCTACTTCGATGATTTGTCGTTGGTCTCGTGGATGTACAACCCGGCGCGGCATATCGCGATCAGCTATGAAAGCGCAGAATCGGCGCGCCGGAAGGCAGCGTACGTGCAGGGATTGGGTTTGGGTGGTTTGACAGCGTGGGAGGTCAGCCTCGACTCCGAGGACTTCACGCTGATGAACGCGCTGTATCTGGGCTTAACGCAGCCGTAAGCCCAAGCGCAGCAGCGTCTCTAGAAACAGCTTTAGACTTCGACGGTGTGGTAAGCAGGCTTCGCCGCCGGGTGTAAAGCTGTTTTTATTTGCTTCGCCACGGCGAGTCCGATATAGCCCAGCAGCAGCATCGACGGCAGCGCGGCCACAATGGCGATCAGCAAGAACGCGGGTATCAGGCCGACAATGAACGCGGAAAGAAACTCCATGATGAGCTGCCCCTTATAGTACTCAAGTCATATCAAACTGTGGTTATAGTCTTACTATAGCACTAAAACGAAGAAAAAGAATTAATTCTTCGGAATTGAACAACTGTTTCGCAAGCTAATGACATCTGTAATGATTTCTGAACTTCGTAAACCGCTCCCAGTTGACGAAACTCACACTGCGTGGACAATTCGCGCAGGCTTGACCACACAAAAAGAGACCCGAACTCATGAGAAGAATTGCCTTTCCCAACACGGATTTGCAGGTTGCCCCTATCGTCATGGGCTCGACTGATGCCGGGACGACTCTCCCGGAAGCCGAAGTCTTCGCCCTGTTTGACGCTTATTTCGACGCCGGTGGCAACTTCCTGGACACCGCGCATGTGTACGCCGTGTGGCGACCGCACGGCGCGGGCGCCAGCGAACGCACCGTCGGCCAGTGGATCAAGACGCGGGGCGTGCGCGATCAGGTCACGATTGCAACCAAAGGCGCGCACCCCTTCCTCGACTCAATGCACGTGCCGCGCATGAGCCAAGCAGAGATCGAGTCCGATCTCGATGAGAGTCTGGAACGCCTGGGCGTTGACGTGATCGACCTGTACTGGCTGCACCGTGACGCGGTCAATGTTCCCGTCGAAGACATTGTTGGCACTATGGATGAGTTGGTGCGCGCGGGGAAAATCCGCTACTGGGGCGGCTCCAACTGGACGCCAGAACGCATCAGCGCGGCGAACCTGTTCGCGCGCTCCTACGGGTTGGCGGGGCTGGTTGCCAGTCAGCCGCTCGGCAGTCTCGCTCGAGCGAACATGGCGGCGATCCCGGATCAGACACTCGTCGATTTGAACGCCGCCGCGCTGGACTTTCATCGCGAGACCGGGCTGCCAGTCGTACCGTACACCTCGCAGGCCAAAGGCTACTTCACCAAACGCGCGGAGAACCGCCTCAAGCCGGATGATCGCCTGTGGTTCGACAACCCGACCAACGACCGCCGCTTTGAGCGTGTGCAGGAACTGGCGCGGCGCTACGGCACGACCATTACCGCGGTGGCGCTGGCATACCTCACGTCGCAGTCATTCCCATGTACGCCGATCATTGGGCCGCGGAATGTGGCGCAGTTCCGCGAAAGCCTCGCCGCGCTCGATCTCACCCTCACGCCCGAGGACATCGCCTATCTGGAGGTCGATTAGCGTCCCATCTGCGCGAACAGGTCTTTCATGGCCGGGTAGGCGGCGCGGTAGACCGCGTATTTGGCACTGTACTGCGCGTGCCGCTCAGCATCCGGCGTGAGCGTCAGTTCGATAGGCGGGAAATTCGGCGGTGTGTAGCCCGGTAGTTCGCCCCGCGCCACCTGCGCCGCGATCAACGCGCCGCGCACGCCAACGTGTTCCGCCTCCGCGCCGATCAGAATGTCGACCCCGAGCACATCGGCGAATAGCTGACACCACCCCACCGAGCGTGTGCCGCCACCCGTCAGAATCAAGCGTTCCGGCGGCTGTGGCATCAGCGCGTCCAGCGCATGGCGGTAGCCGAAGGCGACGCCTTCCAACACCGCCCGCCCCAGATCGGCGCGTTCGGTCGCGCCGCCCATGCCGATGAACGCCGCGCGTGCCAGCGGATCGCGAAATGGGGTGCGTTCGCCGTTGAGATAAGGCAGATAGATCACGTTCGTGATGGGTCGTGCTAACGCCTGGGTGATGAATTCATCCACTGCCCCGGCGGCGAAAACCTCTTTGATCCATTCGAGATTTCCGGCGGCGGTCAGCAGCGGCGCAATCTGGATGTAGCGATCCGGCTGCGGGTGCGCCAGCGTGAATACTCCGTTGAGCGGCGATCCGGGCGCCGCGGAGGTGAACGCCACCCACCCGCTCGTGCCGAGATAGCCATACGCCCGCCCTACCTCGCCGCTGCCCGCGCCAATCGTCGCCGCGCCCGCATCCCCCGGCGCGTGATACACCGGAATGCCGACCGGCAGCCCGGTCACCGCCGCCGCGCGTTCGGTCACTGGGCCGACCTGCCCGCCCCCGGCGACCAGCGGTGGCAGCTTGGCCGCACACGCACCGATCCCCATGGCGTCGAGCACGTCTACGTCCAACCAGCGGCGCGTCTGCAAATTCATGAGTCCCGTCGTGGAGGCAACCGTCGTATCCGTGCTGGCGTGCCCGGTCAACTGATAAATGATCGCGTCCGCCGCGCCGAACAGAATATGCCGTGCCAATTGGAGCGCTCCCGGCTGGTGATGCGTGAGCCAAAGCAGCTTCGCCCACAGGCTGTCTGCCCCCTGCTCATTGCCCGTCAGCGCCATCAGCCGATCCGCACCAATCCGCTCAGTGATCAGGTCAGCCTCGGTCTGCGCCCGCGTATCGCTGTACAGGATGACCGGATGCGTGGGCACGCCGTCCGCGTCGAGGAGGATGCAATCCTGCATCTGCCCGGTCACGGCGACCGCGCCAACATGCTGAATATCGTCGCCAAACGCGCGGCAGGCCGCGATCACGGCCTGCCACCAGTCAGCAGCATTCTGCTCGTTGACGCCGCCCGCGGCGCTGAACGTTGCGTAGCTTTCGGTCGCCGTGCGCCGCAGGTCACCTGCCGCCGTGATCAGCGCGGCTTTCGCGCCGCTCGTCCCCACATCCACAATCAACCAGATCGCATTGTTGGTCATAGGCGTTCTTCTTAATGCTTAAACCTCACCCTGCTTGCTACACAAGCCGTCCCTCTCCGGGTGGAGAGGGACAAAAGCCAACTCGCTGTTGCCCCTCGCCCTCTGGAGAGGGGCAGTTGAGCGCAGCGAAACGGGGTGAGGTTGTGTCTACCGATTGCGGCGCGAAATGCTGCTCAAGGTGACCGACGCGATGATGATCGCGCCCGTCAGAATGCGCTGAATATACGTGTCGACGCCCAACTGCGTGAAGCCGTTCGCCAACACGCCGATCAGCAGCACGCCGACCAGCGTCCCGAGCACATGCGGTTCGCCCTCCTGACTCATCGTCATGCCGAGGAAGACCGCCGCAATCGCATTGAGCATCAGGCCATCGCCGAGCGTCGGGTTGGCCGTCGCCAACTGCCCGGTGAGCATCGCGCCCGCCAGCGCCGCGCCAAACCCGGTGATCACGAAGGCCAGCAGCCGCAGCCAGCGCACGCGCACCCCGGCGAGGCGTGCCGCTTCCATGCTCCCGCCGATGGTGTACAGCCGCCGCCCGAACACCGTCTGTTCGAGCACAAACCACACGAGGATCAGCACGGCCAGCGCGATCAGCGTGAGGTGCGGCAGGCGCACGGCTTGCTCATTAATCGTGCCAAGCGGAATACCGCCATTGGCGAACTCGGTCAGCACATCGGGGAATACATCGCCAAAAATCGTGCGCCCGCCGCTGATCGAGAAGGCCAGCCCGCCGAAGATCGTCAGCGTGGCGAGCGTCGCGACGAACGGCGTGATGCCCACATAGGCGACCAGCACACCATTGAGCAGCCCGCCGAGCATGCCCACCACCAGCGCGGCGATGATCACCACCGGCAGCGGCTGATCAGCTTGCAGCAGCACGCCGATCACGATGCCCGAAAGGCTGGCCATCGTGCCCACGCTCAAATCGAAGTCATTCAGCACCATGACGACCGTCATCACGAACGCGACCACGCCGAGGATGCTCACCTGCTGCGTGATGTTGAGCAGGTTGCGCACACTCATAAACGTCGTTGGACGCTGAGTGGCGAAGAACAGGACGATCAGGAAAAAGCCGATCAGCGTGCCGAAAGTGCGCAAGAAGCGCCCCCACGCGAACGGCGGTCGCGAACTCATCATCTTTTCAGCCGACATGATCCATGTTTCCGTAGCACAGGGCTAACAAGCGCTCCGCGGTCAGCCCCGAAGAATAGGCGGTGTCGGCCACTTGCCCGCCGCGCATAATCAAAATGCGGTCGGTCATGCCGATCAGTTCGGGCAGGTCGGACGAGACGAGCAGAATGCCCGCGCCGCGCCCGCTGATATCGCGGATGATGTGGTACAGATCCACCTTCGCGCCGACATCCACGCCGCGCGTCGGCTCGTCAAGCAGCAGCAAGCGCGGCATCTGCACCAGCGCCCGCCCAAATACGACTTTTTGCTGATTGCCGCCGCTTAGTTCGCGGACAATCTGCGCGGGGCCGCGCGCCTTCAACTGCACCGTTTCGGCGAGTTCCCGGCTCACCCGTCCCTGACTGCCATGCGCCAGCATCCACCCGCCGATGCTCAGACTAGCGAGCTTCGGCAGCGTCAGGTTATCACCGACGCTGCGTGAGAGCACCAGCCCCTGCGAGCGCCGTTCTTCCGGCACATAGGCTATGCCCTCCAGCCAGGCCCGTTCGGCGGTATGCGGCTTGAGGCGCTTGCCGTCGAGCCAGAGTTCGCCCGCGGTCAGCTTATCCAGGCCCATAATCGCGCGCAGCAGTTCGGTGCGTCCGGAGCCGTTCAACCCCGCCACGCCAACGATTTCGCCCGCGCGCACGGCGAAGGTCGCGGGCTGCACCGCCGCCGTCGCGATTCCCCGTGCATCCAGCAGAATGCTGTCGCCGATCGGTGCGGTGCGCACCGGATAGATCGCCTGCAGGTCGCGCCCCGTCATCTTCTCGATCAGTTCCGGCGGCGTGATCGCGCTGATCGGCGCGGTAGCGATTACCTGCCCGTCGCGCATCACCGTGACGCGGTCCGCGATGGTGAAAATCTCGTCCATCCGATGCGACACGTACAGCACCGCACTGCCCCGCTGGCGCAGGCGGTCGATCACGCGGAACAACTGCGCCGTCTCCGCCCCGGTGAGCGCGGCGGTCGGCTCGTCCATCACATAGATCAGCGCGCGGTCTTCGTCGAGGTTATCGCCGACGAAGGCGTGCGCGATGTTGACCAGCATCTGGTCACCGGGGCTGAGATGCCCCATCGTCTGCCGCGGGTCTATATGCTCAATGCCCAGACGCGCCAGCACCTGTTCGGCCTGCCGATGAAGCAGCTTCCAGCGCACTTGAATCCCAAAGCGCGTCGGGTACGTTTGACCGAGGAAGATGTTCTCAGAAGCCGAGAGGTGGCGGACAGCATGCAGTTCCTGATGGATGAAGCGCAGACCGTGCGCGAAGGCGCTCTGCGGGCTGGTGATGCTCACCAACCGACCGTCAACTTCAATCTCGGCGCGGTCCGGCGTGATCACCCCCGCCAGAATCTTGATCAGGGTGGATTTACCCGCGCCATTTTCACCCATCAGCGCGTGGACTTCGCCGCGCAGCAGGTCGAAATCGGCGTCGACCAGCGCGGGGATGCCGCTGTAGGCCTTTGAAGCGCGGCGTATACGGAGGAGAACAGACTGGTTCATGCGTGGGGACGAACGGAGCAAGGCTCTGCCCCGTTCGTCTCTTCACAATCTGGAATTAGGGCGCGGCGACGAAATCGGCGACGTTCGCGGCGGTCACGAGCGTGGTCGGCGCATACACAACGCGCTGCGTCAGCGTTTCGCCCGCCAGGTAGCGCTCGATCTGCTCGGCGACGAGGCTGCCAATGCCGCTGAAGTCCTGCGCGATGCTGGCTTCAAAGTTGCCGCCCTGAGCAATCGCGTCCAGCGCCTGCGGGTTAGCGTCAATGCCCGTGATCACGATGCCTTCGCCTTCGCGACCCGCGGCTTCAATCGCCTGCAGCGCGCCCAACGCGGGCTGATCCCACGCCGCCCACACCGCCGAAATGCTGCCGGGTTCGGGGTTCGCCGCGAGGATCGCTTCCATGCGCGCGCGCGAATCGGCGATGCCGCCATCGGTGACATCTGGTTCGATGAATTCGACGATTTCAATGTCGGGCGTGTTGCCGAAGATCGCCTGCGCGACCACGCCGCGCTTCTGCACGGGCGGGTAGGCGTTGAAACCGAACATGACGATGCGCCCCGCGCCGTTCAGGCGGTCGACCACGTAGGTGGCGGTCACGGCAGCCATGTCATAGCCGTTGCTGGTCACGTTGACGAGCACTTCCGGCGTGCTGCCCGCGTCCATACCGAACACGGGAATGCCCGCCGCCGCGGCTTCGCTCAGCGCGGGGATCTGCGACGGATCGACGTTGATGACAATCGCGTCTACCTGCTGCGTGACCGCGTCTTGCACACGGCTGTTCAGTGCAGCGACATCGCCCGCCGTGTCCACCACGTTGACCGTCCAACCGCGGCCTTCTGCCGCCGCCTGAAAGCCTTCGACCATGAACTGAGTGCCCGGCTGGGCGAGATACGGGGTGAGCACGGCGACGACCGGAGCGTCCTGCGCCACGGCCACGCCGATAGTGAACAGGGAAATACCGAAGACCACGATCAACAGCAGCATAAATCTTTTCAACATGCCGAAGCTCCTCAAAGTTATCATTACGTAAGAAATAGAACGGCGCAATTCTAGCGTATTTGAAGGGTTCCGCCACCTGATCCCGCACGAGTTTAGACGGCGTCCATTTGTGGAAAGCGCCTAGTCAAAACCTCAATTGACAGGTTTCTATTCTTATCTACACTATGGCATGTAATAGTTGTCATGCGTGGTTGACCCACGGCCTGAAAACTTGTCCGCGTAACCCATCTAGTTCATTGAGACCATCCTGTGAAATCATTGCTCACGCGCCTATTGGCTCTTGCCCTTGTCCTCGTTTTTTCCGTCCCGGTCAGCCTGCACGCCCAACTCATCGAAGGCCGCGTCGTCGCGCCGACCTTGAATGTGCGCAGCGGCCCTACCAGCCATGCTGAAAATGTGATCGGCCAGCTCTCGGTCGATGCGCTCGTGTCGATTGAGGGACGCAACCCCGCGGGCGATTGGTTCTACATCCGCGCGGAAGGCAGCGGCCTCGCGGGTTGGGCGGCGTCCGGCTTCATCGCCTACATTCAGGATCAATACAGCGCCATCCCGGTGCTGACCGAAGCGCCGCCGGCAGTTGCGGTGGCGAGCGGCGACACAGTCAGCACGGGCTCGGCGGATCTCATCATGCAGACGCCGATCTTCAGCAACTTCACCACCAGCACCGTCTACAACACATTCAACCGCGGGCTGCGCCTCGGCAACAACCCACACGTCTTCATGAAGGTTGGCGACAGCGTCAGCGCGACGCAGCCGTTCCTGTACGGCTTCGGTGGGCCGGGCTACAACCTCGGGCCGTATGCCGACCTGCAGGCGACGATCGATTTCTTCTCCGTCTCGCCCGTGCGCGACGTATCGAACTCGTTTGTGCGCACCAGCGTGAGCGCGGTCAACGGCTTTGTCTCCGGCGCGGTCTTCGACGGTACCTGGTCGCCGGAATACTGCAGCGGGCTCGTGCCGCTGGAATGCGAATATGACATCCTGCGTCCCAGCGTGGCGATTGTGCTGCTCGGCGGTCAGGATGTGCGGCTGTTCGACGCGGGTTTCTTCGAGACCAACATGCGCCGCATCGCCGTTGATCTCAAAGCGCTCGGCGTGATCCCGGTCTTTACGACCTTCCCCATGCACGCCAGCTACCGGCTGGATCAGACGATCCAGTTCAACAGCATCGTGATCAACCTCGCCAACGAACAGGACATCCCGCTGATCAACCTCTACCGTGCGCTGCAAGACCTACCGGACGGTGGCGCGAAGTCGGATGATGTCGTCCACCTCACGCAGGGGCCAGACTACTTCAACTTTGACGGCTCAGAAGCGACGTACGGCGTGACCCTCCGCAACTTGCTCACCCTGCAAGCATTGGATATGCTTCGGCGCGACGTTTTGCAGTAAGCATAGTGTGCCACCCGCCGCCTGAATCCGGCGGCGGGTGCCTGACAGGGTCCCATGTTCGCTCTCAAATCATCCCTTCGACAACTGGTGCTGATCGCCCTTCTCGTGTTGAACGGATGCCAGATCACGCAGGTGGCGGTCACGCCCGTCGAGCCAACGCCGCCCCCGACTACGCCCGCCGTCCTCCCGAGCCAACCCCCGACCGCGATGTCCGTGATTGCCACACTGACGCCGTCAATGACGCCCACGACGACCGCCACCCGCACGCCAACCGCGACCCGGACGCCGACGTTCACCCCGACGGCCACGTTCACGCCGACGCCCGATGTCCCCGACGCAGAAGTGCTGGAAATCGGTGAAGGGCTGCGCGTGCGCTCCGAACCGGGGCTGTCGGCGAGCGTCGTGGAGAACCTCGCGGCGGGCACACAGTTGAACATCATCGGGCGCACAGGCGATGGCGGTTGGTATCAGATCATCACGCCGGGCGGCGCGACGGGTTGGGTGTGGGGCAATTACCTGCGCTTCCTGACCGATGTGAGTGCTGTTCCGGTCACAGGCGAAGCGCTGCAAGCGCCGACCGTGCCCGCCGCCAACAACAGCGGGTCGATCTCGGGCGTATCGAGCAATGCCCGGCTGATCTTCGAACGCGGGCAGCAGTTAGGCAACCGCCGCGACGTGTTCTCGAAAGTCGGCGACAGCCTGACCGTGGCCACGTTTGTGCTCTACCCGATCGGTTGGGGCGCGTACAACCTTGGCAGCTACCAGCATTTGCAGTCGGCGATCAACTTCTTTTCGTCAACCACCGCGCGCGAAGGCAACTCGTTCGCCAATATCTCACTCTCTGCTGACAACGGCTGGACGACGCGCGACATCCTTGATCCCGGCCATGCGCGGGCGGGTATCTGTCAAGCGGGCGAAACGCCGCTCGAATGCGAATACCGGGTGGTGCGGCCGTCGGTCGCGCTGATCCTGATCGGAACCAATGACGTCGCCAACGTGCCGCTCGACGAGTACCGTACCAATTTGCAGCGCATCGTGCAGATCAGCCTGGATCGCGGCATCATCCCGGTGGTGAGCACGATTCCCAATCGTCTTGGCTTCGACGTTGCGCCATTCAATCAGGCGGTCACGGTGATCGCGCAGAGTAACGACATTCCGCTGTGGGACTATTGGAGCGCGATGCAGGTGCTACCGAATACCGGCCTGTCGCCGGACGGCGTACATCCGTCGTACCCGTCCGAGACGGATTTCGCGCAGTCGGCCAACTTCACGGGTGATAATTTGCAGTACGGCTATGTCATCCGCAACCTGACCGCGCTCGAAGTGCTGGACGCGGTGTGGCGCTACGTATTGTCGTACTGAGTCAGCGAGGCAGGATGAACGAACACGAACTGCTTAAGCAGTGGGAAGCGGAAGCGCAGGAACCATTTGCGGGGTGGGATTTCTCCCACTTGCGCGGGCGCTGGCACGAAGACGCGCCGCCGTGGTCGTATGAGGCGCTGGTGCGGGCGGCGCTGCCGGGCGCAGAGTCGCTGCTCGACATGGGGACGGGCGGCGGCGAAAAGCTGCTCGAATTCCGCGACGTGTTCCCGCCGCGCGTCTTGGCGACCGAAGGCTACGAGCCGAATATGGCCGTCGCTGCAGCGAACCTTGCCCCGCACGGTGTGCAGGTGCTCGCCTACGACGCCGAACGCGATCCCGCTCTGCCGTTCGCCGATGACAGCCTCGACCGCATTATCAATCGCCATGAAGCCTATGACGCTGCGGAGATCGCCCGCGTGCTGCGCCCGGGCGGCATCTTCTGCACTCAGCAGGTCGACGGACGCGACGCGCTCGACCTGTATTCGCTGTTCGGCGTGCAGCCCGCTTATCTGCACATCACACTCGGTCATCTGCAACCCGACCTTGAAAACGCCGGATTGATCATTCAAGCGGCCCAGAATTGGGCGGGCACGATGACCTTCGCCGATGTGGGCGCGCTCGTTTACTACCTGAGCGCCATTCCATGGAACGCCCCGCCCGATTTCTCCGTGCCGCGCTACAAGGATCAATTGCTGGCCTTGCACGCGCGCTCCCGGTTGGAGTTCACCATCCGGCGCTTCTACCTGCAGGCCGTCAAGCCCAAGTCGTGATCAGGATGTTGAGAGCGGGACACAGCCTCTAGGGCGTGTCCCGCCTCGGGGCTTACAACTGCGCGAGCAGACCCTCGACCACTTCGTCGGGCGACTTGCCGGGCACGCCGCCGACGAAACTAATTACGATGGGCAGCGGTAGATCGCGGAAGAAGACCTGCGGATCCGCGCCGAGGGTGTCGTTGTTCAGCCCACTTTCACCCTGACTGTAGAAATGGTCAAGCATCGGCTTCAGGATCGCGGCGCTGCGCGGGTGCTGCATCCAGTCGCCGACGGTGCTTTCGAGGTGCAGGCGCGGCTCAAACGGCGTCCCTTCGACCAGCTTGACCGTCTGGCGCAGGTGAATGGCCGCCGCCGAACTCCCAACGAGCAGTTCAAACTCGCCCGCATCGGCGATCCACTGGCTGTAAGTCGGGTCATAGTAGCTGAAAGCCCGGCTGCCGAGCGTGAGCGTCACCGTCTTGGTCTCACCGGGTTCGAGCGCCACTTTCGCAAACGCCTTGAGTTCCTTTACCGGGCGGCGCAGACGCGCCACCGGGTCATGCACGTACAACTGCACAACTTCCTTGCCCACCCGCTTGCCCGTGTTGGTCACATCCACGCTGACCGTGATGGTATCGTCGATATTGAATTCGCTCTGCGACACGCGCAGCTGGCTGTAGGCGAACTGCGTATAGCTCAGGCCGTAGCCGAACGGGAACAGCACCGGGCGGTTGGTCGCTTCGTAGCCACGATAGCCAACAAAAATGCCTTCGCCGTAGCGCACGACGTCGCCGTCGCCGGGGAAGTTGAGGTACGCGGGCGTATCCGCGAGATCGAGCGGGAAGGTCTCGGTGAGGCGCCCCGCCGGATTCACCACGCCATACAACACATCCATCACCGCGCCCGCGCCCGCCTGACCGGGCAGCCACGCTTCCAACACCGCCGGAACCGAGTCGATCCACGGCACCATGTTGATTACCGAGCCGTTGTTCAGTACGACAACCGTGCGCGGCTGGACGGCAGCAACCGCCTTGATCAGCGCTACCTGATGCGGCGTCAGGTCAAGGTTGCCCCGGTCGTAGCCTTCCGATTCGATTTGCGCGGGAAGCGCGATAAACAGCACCGCGACATCAGCCTCGCGGGCTGCCGTAACCGCATCGTTGATCAGCACCTGATCGATGAACGGTTTGGAGTTGTCGCCCTCGGTGAAGCTAACTTCGGCGCGTTCCTTGATGAGTTCGAGCGGCGCATCGACCTTGGTCGAGTTGACGTGCGAACTGCCCCCACCCTGATACACCGGGGTGAGCGCCGCGCGTCCGATGACAGCCACGGTTTCGTTCCCGGTCAGCGGCAGCAAATCGCCTTCGTTCTTGAGCAGCACAATCGCTTCCGAGGCGATCCGCCGTGCGAGGGCGTGATGGCCTTCGATGTCGAGCGTGCCCGTCTTCGGCGTGGCCTGTGCGCGCAGGATGATATTGAGCAGGCGTTCAACCGCGCGATCCAGCGCCGCGACATCCAGTTCGCCGCTGTTGACTGCCTCGACAATGCGTTGGAGGTTGTGCGGCGCTGGCCCCGGCATCTGCAGATCGAGTCCCGCCTCTACCGACGGTACACGGTCGCGTACTGCCCCCCAGTCGGAGACGACGAAGCCCTCAAAGCCCCATTCATTGCGCAGAATCTGCGTCAGCAGGTAAGGATGTTCCGAGCACAGCGTGCCATTGACGCGGTTATACGCGCACATGACCGTCCACGGCTTCCCCTGCTTGACCGCGATTTCGAAACCTGTCAGGTAGATTTCGCGCAGGGTGCGTTCATCGATCTCGGAGCTGACCGTAAAGCGCCGCGTCTCCTGATTGTTGACGGCGAAGTGCTTGAGCGACGTGCCGACGCCCTTGCTCTGCACACCTTGAATCAGCTTGGCGCTGAGTTCGCCCGCCACAACCGGATCTTCTGACAAGTACTCGAAGTTGCGCCCGCACAGCGGCGACCGCTTAATGTTAATGCCCGGGCCGAGCAGTACGTCCACGCCAAGCGCGATGCACTCATCGGCAAGCGCCTGCCCGAGTTCGTAGAACAGGTCTTTGTCCCACGTCGCTGCGACCGCCGCCGCGACCGGGTAACACGTTGCCGGGAGACTCCCGGTCATCATCGACGTGATGTCGGACGAGCGGCGCACCCCATGCGGCCCGTCAGAGACCGTCATCGCCGGGAGGCCGAGGCGCGGCACCGCGAACGTTTGCCACGGGGTCGCGCCGATGATGAGCGCGGCTTTCTCCTCCAGCGTGAGCTGGCTGAGGATAGATTGAACTTGATCAGAGGCCATAAGTTTTCTCTTTGCTGAACTGTACTGCAATTTAATCGTTGTGAAGTTTAACCCTCTGTCAGTCTAGTCTGCCACCCGTCTTTCGAACTTAGTTTGTGAAAATCAGGTGTACCATTACGAGTGGTTATTATGCTTCGGTTGTGCAGACGATCGGCATGTAACCGTACCGCTGTAATCACACTTAGCCGCGAGGAACACAAGCCCATGAAGCGAGCCCAACGTAAATATTGGAAGAGCAATGCCCTTGGTGCGTCTTTCTTGGTGCTAACGGCAGTGGCAGGTTGCAGCGATATTGACACGGATACTCAAGAACCAACGGTACAGATCGATGCCACGTCACCAGAACCAAGCTCGGAAACGGTACAGATAACGGAACAACCTTTAGACGAAGTGGGCACCAACCCGGGAACAATTGAACATGTCCCGACGCAGTCGGCACAGAGCGAACAAACTCAGCCGAACGTCACAGTAGAAGGTTCTGACTATTACGATGGACAGTACTATGGGGATGCCGTTAGTGCAGATCAGTGGGGTATGGTACAGGTTGTCGCTGTCATTGAAAACGGCGTACTGATAGATGTGCTCATTGCCGATTATCCACATAGCAACTACGAATCAACTATCATTAACCGTGTTGCCCTACACGCGCTGATAAGTGAAGCTATCGAGGCACAGGATGCCGAGGTTGATATTATTTCACGGGCGACTGACAGTAGCATTGCCTTCGTCCAATCGCTCGATTCTGCCCTGCTTGATGCTGCCATTGGTATGGACTTCCAAAATAACTCTGCGGGTTGATCTTCAAGCCCCTTGACCAAAATCTAGTCACCTTATTCCTGCAAATACCCAGTCTGACAACATTGCCAAGCTTCAACTTAAAACAGATTTAAGGATATTTGAGGCGCATATAACCATGCCCCACCGAGAAACGGCTAAAGTGATAGACGTAATCGCACAGCTAAACAGGAGCCAAGCCATGACGGCGACGCAACTTCTTCCACAGAAATCTATCGCTCAAGAGCGAGCGATCACCAAGCGCAAACTCAACAAGGTGAGGATCAACGTCTTCCTCGACCTGCTGCTCACCGGCGTGTTCATCGTTGAACAGGAAGAGCATTTCCTCGGCCTGCAAATGCACGAGCTCCTTGGTCTGTTCTTCGGCGCGGCGCTCATCCTGCACATCGTGCTGCACTGGGACTGGGTCGTCAACATTACCAAGACATTTTTCAAGATGCTGCTGCACGAATCACGCCTCAACTACGTGCTCAACCTCGTGCTGTTCGCGGACATGGCCTTCGTGACTATCAGCGGCATTCTGATCTCACGTACGCTCGGCCTCAGCCTCGGCCTCGCCGAAGACTTCACACGGACGCTGCAAACGCTGCATATGGTCGGCTCCGAATTCGTGCTGATTCTGGTCGCGCTGCACATCGCCATGCACTGGAAGTGGATCAAGACCAACGGCAGCAAGTATTTGTTCGGCTGGCTTCCGCGGCTCACGGCGCGGGCGAAGTAACGAGACACAGGAGCAGAACATCATGGCCCACACAGCCAAAAAACGCAGTGGCATCCGGGGATTTATCGTGCTCACGCTCATCGTCGCCGTGCTCGGCGGCTACCTGTGGTCGCAGGGCGACTTGATCAGCCCGGTGGAGACGACCAGCCTGCTCATCAACGTCTCGTCCGGCGACGCCGGGTTCGCGATGGTTGGCGAACGAGGTGCGCCACCCGACACGACTGTCAGCGACACCGCCACCACCGCAGCTGAAACCACCGTGGATACCAGCGTGGACGCCGAAGTTCAAGCGGAAACCACTACAACCGACGCTGCTGATGTGAGCATCACCTCTGAAACCGCCACGACGGGCACGCTCACCATGGACGAATTCGTCGCGCAGTTGGCCGCCGCCGGGGTCGATGTGGACGCCGTCAGCGCCAGCATGAGCGCCGAAGGCCGCAGCCTCGACAACCTGCTCGCGGTCGTCAACAGCGGGCGCACCACCGTCGCCGATCTCGCGGTACGGCTGAGCGGCCAAACGGTGGTCCGCGACACCGGCAGCACGGAAGACACCGCCCTCACGGTGCCGGAAGGCGGCGACGCTGGCAGCACTTCCCTGTTCGACCTGCGCTGGGATGAAATTGGCAGTGTCGCCTACAACCTGTGGTTCATCCTCGCCGTCACCATCGTTGTCATCGTCGTGGGGCGTCCCATCGGCTGGGTGATCAACCGCCTCAAGCGGACCCCAGCCCGCGCCTAAATCGCAGCCTTGTACTGTAATTTGCTCGTCACACACTCTAAGGAGAGAGAACTACCATGAAAGCAGCATTCCGCAAACACTGGAAGCGTAACGCGCTCGGCGCGTCGGCCCTCGCCCTTTCGACCATCATCGGCTACAGTGGCATCACGTCCGTCTCCGCCGATGCCACCGACCAGACGATCCCCACCACGCCGACTGCCCCGCAGGGACGCGGCGGTCGTGGCGGACGCGGCGGCGCGGATCACCACCTGCAGGGCATGAACCTGAACCCGCCCGCGGTCGAACTCGCCCCAGCGGAGTCCTCGGTCACGCCCACGCAGTCCACCGAATTGGCGCCCGGCGCGGAATACTATGACGGCCAGTACTATGGTGACGCGGTCAGCGCGGGACGCTGGGGCACGATGCAGGTCGTCGCCGTCATTGAAGACGGTGAGCTGGTCGATGTGCTGATCGCCAACTATCCGCGCAGCACCACCGAGTCGGACATCATCACCCGCAACGCGCTGCCCACGCTGATCAGTGAAGCGATCACCGCGCAGAGCGCCGATGTCAACTTCGTCTCCCGCGCCACCGACAGCAGCCGCGCCTTCGTCGCCTCGCTCGACTCGGCGCTGCTCGACGCCGCCATTGGCATGGATCTATGAAGCAGACCCGCTGGTTGATGGGCATGCCCATCACCGTGGAGATCGTCGACGCCTCGGCCACCGCCGGGGCGTTTGACGATGTCTACGCCTACTTCAACTATGTCGATCAGACGTTCAGTCCGTTCAAAGACACCAGCGAAGTGTCGCGGGTGAACCGGGGTGAACTGGCCCTCGCCGATACCTGCCACGACATGCAGACGATCCTCAAGCTGGCCGCGCAAACCACCGAGGAGACGCACGGCTACTTCGACATCTGGCACAACGGCACGTTCAATCCCTCGGGTATCGTGAAGGGCTGGGCGATTGACGAAGCCGCTTCCCTGCTCTACATGGAGGGCTTTCGCAACTTCTTTGTCGATGCGGGCGGCGACGTGCAGGTCTATGGCAGGAATGCGCAGGGCGAGCCGTGGACGGTCGGCATCTGCAATCCGTTCAACCTCCAGCAGATCGTCAAGAAGATCGCGCTGGATGAACGCGGCATCGCCACGTCTGGCTCGTACATGCGCGGCGCGCACATCTACAACCCGCGCGACGAGGCCGATCAGCTTGACGAGATCGTCAGCCTCACGGTGATTGGGCCGGATGTGCTGGAAGCCGACCGCATGGCGACCGCCGCCTTCGCTATGGGGCGTATGGGCGTGTACTTCATCGAGGCGCTGCCCGACTTCGAAGCCTACATGATCGACCGGAGCGGTCAAGCGACCATGACCACTCACTTCAGCGACTACGTCTGCGCGTGATGAGCGTGAACGACCACAACCCAGGCAGAAACAAACGGGACGTACGACGGTGCGCCCCGTTGGGCATCCCTACACAAATGCTCCGAGCGGTCGCCCCTTCCTGAATTCTGGGTGGAGAGAGGGTGGAGTCGGATACAGCGGACACGCAGAAGCGTGTCCCAGCGAGAAAGATGTCGTTGTGTAGGGACGCAATAAATAGCGTCCGCTGTTTCCAAATCGACTTCACATTCTTTTGCGGAGCTACCGGCAGCAGCCTCCTCCTCAGGAGAATATAGGGTTCGTGCTTCTAGCTGCCCTAACTCGGCAGCAGAATGGTCATCGTCGTGCCGTGACCGAGCGCGCTGTCCGCCGTGATCGTGCCTTTGTGTGCCTCGACAATTGACCGGGCAATCGCCAAACCCAGGCCAGATTCATCGCCGTCCGACGTTCGTGACGGATCAGCCCGGTAGAAGCGGTCGAAGATTTTGGGCAGGTCATCCGACGCAATGCCCGAACCGGTATCCGTGACCTTCAGCGCGACTTTATCGCCCTGTGGCGCGGCGGTCAGCGTCACCGAACCGCCTTCGGGTGTGTGGCGCAGCGCATTCGTGACCAGATTGCCCAGCACCTGCACCATGCGTTCGCTGTCGACCCACACGTGCGGCAAATCCGCGCTCACGCTGACCTGCAAGCGCACCGCTGCCGCGCTGGCGGCAGGCTGGAAAGCCTCGGCGATGCGCTCCAGCAGTTCACGCGGCGGCGTGGCTGCGCACAACAAGCGCAGTTCCCCCGCATCGGCCAGCGAGAGCGTGCGCAAGTCTTCGACCAACCGCTTGAGCAGGTTCACTTCCTCGCTCATCGCCTGAAAGCGTTCGGGCGTTGGCTTGAGCGTGCCATCGCGCAGCGCCTCGACATAGCCGCCGATCACGGTGAGCGGCGTGCGCAGATCATGCGCGATATCGGCGGTCATCTGCTTGCGCAGTTGATTGGCGCGGTACAAGTTACTGCTCATCTCGTTGAACGTGCGCGCCAGAATGCCCAGTTCATCTTTCGTGCGAATCTCAACCTTCTGATCGAGATCGCCGGAGTGCATGGCGGTGATCGCCCGCGTGAGTTCGGACAGCGGACGCAGAAATTGACGGGAGAGCAGCAGGCCAATCACCAGCGCGGTTGCGCCCGCGCCGACCGCGCCAATCAGGAGTGCCTGCGTCGTCGCGGTAATGTATTGGCGTTCGCGCGGGTCGAGGGCGGGCGGCGGCTGGGCTTCCAGCACCGTCCCCACCCGCACCCCATCGATGAGCAGCGGCGTGCCATTCGCCAATATGAACGCATCGATCGTTTCGCCGACGCGAAATGGCCCATGCCCCACGACGATGGTGTTATTTTGATCGGCCAATGCATACTGATCGGGAAAGCGAAAGCGGTCTTGCGGAGCATCGGCGGCGCTGCCCGTCCGCAGCCAGCCCTCCAAGCCAGCCCATGTCTGATTCGTCTCGTAGTAGGTCGTCACATTCTCCATGAACAGCGCCCGCGCCTGATCGCTGCGCAGTTGATCGTAGGCACTGGAGGTCGTGCGATAGGCGAAAATGCCGACGAGGATCACGCCCAGCAAGCTGGTGATCACGAGGGTCATCGTCCACTTAAAGGCGAGCGAGCGCCACATCATCGGGCTAATCCCCTTCATCACGGAAGCGATACCCCACACCGAACACCGTTAGGATGTACTGCGGATGCGCCGCGTCCGGTTCAATTTTGGCGCGCAGATTCCGCACGTGCACGTCGACCGTGCGCTCGACATTTTCGAACAGGTCGCCCTTCAGGCGTTCCAGGAGCTGCGTGCGCGTGAAGACCTGCCCCGGCGCGCTCATAAACACGATTAACAAATCAAATTCCGAAGGCGTGAGATCAATTTTGCGACTCTCGACCCGCACCACGTGGGTCCCTTTGTCGAGCGTGACCTCGCCCACGCGCAGCACATCCGTGGTCGGTGTGGGCTCCGCCGTGCGCCGCAGCACCGCGCGAACACGCGCGACCAGTTCCGCCATGCCAAACGGCTTGGTGACGTAGTCGTCCGCGCCCAATTCCAGACCGATGACTTTGTCGGTTTCCTCCACGCGCGCCGTCAGCATGATGACGGGTGTCTGCCGTTCCTTGCGGAAGTGGCGCATGAATTCGAGACCGTCCATTTCCGGCATCATGATATCCAGCAGTACGAGGTCGGGCTTTTCGTGCCGGGCGACATACAGCGCTTCGCGGCCATTCCGCGCCGTCACAATCCGGAAGCCATTTTCCGTCAGGTAGTCGGTCAGCAGCCGCAGCGCATTGAGTTTGTCATCGACGATCAGGAGAGTTTTCACCGCGCTATCCTTTCATCTGCCGCCGCAGTCCCCGCCGATTAAGTGGGCAGCATGGGCCGCGACAGGCTGTTGTTTTCGTAGTTCCTGTAAAGGTAAGTAATTCGTATTCAGAACCTGTTCAGAGCGGGTTAAGACTGCGGCAATTCCGCCCGTGGAATCTGTCCGTGCTTGGCGCAACCATAAAAGGGTCGCAGACACTTGACCTTGACGCATCGCCGACATTAATTTAGACTGCAACATGAATTAACGCACTCTACATTTATCATCAATTAATTATTCTGACAGTAAGGCTTTACGACTGTCAATTGAGTTGCGCGTTATAATAGATCTGATCGCAGCCACCAGTTATTCTTATGCTGGCACTGTAACACTGGTTCGCACAACTTTTACTACCCTTCAACCATCGCAGGCCAAGATGAAGATTGCCGCCGCCCAATTGATTGTCCGCCATAACCATCGTATTCCGCATCGTGTCAGACAGGCGCCATCGGATAACGCTTGGATGCAGCGGCAGATTATCGACCACACTCCGGAAAGCCTGACGCTGGTCGACGCGCTTCAACCTGACCTCCCCATCATCTACGCGAATCCCGCGTTCGAAGCGCTTACCGGTTACCCCATCGCCGAAATCATCGGCAAGAACTGCCGCTTTCTTCAGGGGACTGACCACGACCAGCAAGAATTAGCCACCCTGCGCGCGGCGCTCCAAGCCGGGGAAGCGTGTGTGGTCACGCTGCGCAATTATCGCAAAGATGGCAGTCTGTTCTGGAATGAGCTGCACATCACCCCCATTCGCGACCCGCACGGGCAAGTTACGCACTTTCTCGGCGCGCAGAAAGATGTGACCGAGCGCAAGTGGGCGGAAGTCGCCGTCGAACTGAGCAACCAGCGCTACTACCAAATCTTCGACCGCGCCAGCGCGGTCAAGCTGATCATTGACCCGGGATCCGGCACCATCGCGGATGCGAATCTGGCCGCCGCCGCTTTTTACGGGTACCCGCGTGAACAACTGCAAACGATGTCTATCCGCGATCTCAACCCGTATGCGGAAACCGAGGTTAGCACGACCCTCCTCGCGGCTGAGCGCAGTGAGCACGGTTATTTTGAGACGCGCCACCGGCTCGCGTCCGGCGAAATGCGCGATGTCAATGTGTATGCCACCCCCGTCGACACACCCGAAGGCCGCGTACTGTACCTGATCGTGGTCGACGTGACGCACAAGCGCCAGTCCGAGCTGCGCTATCGAGCGCTGTTCCGGCAGTCGAACGACGCCGTGTTCATTGTCGATCTCAACGGCCAGCATCTCATGGTGAATCAGCGCGCCGCGGACATGTTCGGGTATACGGTCGAGGAGCTCAGCCGCGCGACCTATCGCGATGTCGTGTATCCGCAGGATTACCCGGATACGCTGGCGTTCTACCAGCGCCTGATCGATGGTGAACAGATTACGCCGTACGAATGTACACTGCGCCACAAGAATGGTCAGCCTGTGACCGCCGAAATCAACATTGAGGTGGTTCGCGATACGGATGGCCGTCCGGTGCATTTCCAGAGCATTCTGCGCGATGTCAGCGAACGCAAACTGCTGGAAGCGGAGCTCAACCAGCGCTATCAGGAACTCGATGGCTTCTTCTCCGTGGCGCTTGACCTGCTGTGCATCGCCGACAACAACACCGGCACCTTCCTCAAGGTCAATAAATCATGGGAAGCCACCCTCGGCTACCCTTTGGATGAGATGCTGAGTCACCCGTTCCTCGACTTTGTTCATCCCGACGACATTCAGCCCACGCTCGACGTCGTCGAATATCTGCGCCAGCAAAACGACTTACTCCACTTCACGAATCGCTACCGCCGCGCCGATGGTACCTACTGCTACATCGAATGGCGCGTCCATCCGGTCGGCGACATTCTCTATGCCGCCGCCCGCGACATCACCGAACGCAAGCGGATGGAAGATGATCTACGCCAGAGCGAAGCCAAATACCGACTGCTCGCCGAAAACACCTCGGATGGTCTGCTGGTCTTTGATGCAACGCTTGGACAAGTCACCTATGCGTCGCCCGCTTATGATCGGCAAAATGGCCGTCAGCCCGGCGAATTCATTGGCCTCGACCTGAGCGAAGCAATCGGCAATTTGAATCCGGATGACCGCGTGGCAGTCATGACGGCATTCGCCGATGCCGTACGCCAGCAAGCCGAAACGGCGACCTATACCTACCGGATCGTGCTGGCATCGGGTGAGTATTCTTGGCGCGAAGACAGTGCCCGCTTCAACTATACGGCGGATGGCAACCTCAAGACGATGTACGTGATTTCGCGCGACATCAGCGAGCGCAAGCAGGCGCAGCAGCGAGAATTTGATCTCGCGCTCGAACGTGAACGAGTGCATCTGCTCACCACCTTCGTGCAGGATGCCGCGCACGAGTTCCGCACCCCCTTATCGATCATCAGCACCGGCACCTACTTGATGGCACGCAGCGATGACGCCCAGCGGCGCACGCTCAAAGCGGAACAAATTCACGGTGAAGTCGGGCGCATTACCGAGCTGGTCGACATGCTGCTGCTCATGGCGCGGCTCGAAAGCACGGATTTGCAGCGGTTTGCGGCGGTTGACGTCAGCAGCCTGATTATGGCGGAGGCGCAGCGGGTCGCGCTCACAGGTGGGCAGGGGCCGCGCCTGAAGTTGAGCCTGCCCGATGGGCTGCTCACGATCTCCGGCGACGCCGAGCATCTGGCCCATGCTTTCTATCAAGTGCTCGACAACGCCTTCCGCTTCACCCCCGCCGAGGGGGCGATCACCGTGTCCGCACAGTGGGTCGAAGGCCAGATCCACATTGACATCAGCGATACGGGCATCGGCATCAGCCCGGAGGATTTGCCGCACATCTTCGAGACGTTCTGGCGGCGGGATAATGCGCACACTACGCCCGGTCTGGGGTTAGGTCTGCCCATCGCCCACCGCATCATCGGGCATCACGGTGGGCGCATCTGCGTAACGAGCGCGCTCGGGCAGGGAACATCCGTTACGATTACCCTGCCCGCTGCAGCGGAACGCTAACCCGGCCTAAGGCGTAAACGTAAACTGCATCAGGCAGAAGTCACCGCTGGGGTTGAAGCTGTTAAACGAGCCGGTGACGGTGCCATCGTCCATGACCTGCGACAGACTGAGTGACGCCCCTGAACCGTCATCCTTGAAGTCCATGTAGACCCAGTTGCCGCCCTGATTCGTCAGCAGATAGCTGGTATCGGCTGTTTCAATCACCACACCATCCGCGGTGGTTGTCAGCGTCGCCTCAGTAAAGGTCAGTACGGTCGGCAGCAGAGCTTCCGGGCATTCTAGACCGGGGATCGGCGCCCATGTCACCGTGTAACTGCCTTCGGGCACGACCAGCGTTTCGACCGTGCCACTGTCCGCGCTGCCCATATCGGGCGTCGGCGTCGGCTCTGCCGCTTCCATACCGGGCACGGCGATGTCGATCATCGCATAGCAGATATTGCCCGAACCATCTTGCTGTGACCAACTGATATTGCCTGTGCCATCCGGTTCGATGTACACGAAGATGTCATAGCGCGGACTGGCGTCGTTGCCGCTGTCGTATTGATACATGCCATCGCCCAGGCTGTAGACGACCTGCGTCCCTGTCCCGTAATCGAGCAGCAGACTGCCATCGTCCTGCACGTCGATGTTCACCTCAGCGAACTGCGGTGGCGTGTTGACGTCACCACACACCTGCGGGTCGGTGTACTGCGGTTCACCGGCCAGGTACAGCCCGCGGATGATCGGCGCAGGTTCAGTCATGATGGGCGCGGGCGTCGCATTCGGGTCGGGCGTTCCGGCGACCGGTGTGGAAATCGGCACGGGCGTCTCAATTGAGATCAACGCCGGGCACACCGACTCATCCGCGGTCACGAGTTCGAGATTGAACGTCCCTTCTCGGGTGCAGCCGCCCTCTTCCTGATCGACAATGTGCACTTCGATGAGGTCAGGCGCGACGACGCGGTATTCGGTCGTGATCGTCCGCTGCATGCTGCCGATGGTCGCGCCGCTGCTGTTGCGTATGACTTCCTGCATCACCAGCGGCTCTTGGCTGTAGATGCTGCCCGTTCCCGGTAGATAAGGATGTGTCCCACCCGACCACGTGATGAACGGCAGCCCGCCCGGATTAGCGTAACCGCACAGCGGCTGACCGGGATCTTCTTCGCCTTCGCCAAAGCCCATGCCGCCGTTATCACCGCTCGTGTCGATGCACTGACCGCTGGTCACCATCTCGAAAGGTTGGACGCGCCAATTGCCATTGATGGGCAGCAGTGACGACGGGACTTCCCAGATGATGAGGTTATCCATATGCTGCCTCACGAGGTTCGGGTGGCGCACACCGCTTTGGTTGATCGCCTGCCGCGTCGCATTGCTGACCGAACGGCGCACAGTCGCCGGATCTTCGTTCTCCACAGACGCAACATACTGTGCAACGGCATGGGAGACCGCTTCCGCCCGTGGATCGATTACGGGCTGCGCGTTCAGCGAGTCGACGTAGCGTGAGTATTCATCGACGGCGGCTGAAATCGCTTCAGCGCGCGGATCGCGCGGAGCTTCAGCTTTCAGCGAATCCACATAGCGGCTGTACTCATCCACCGCATCCGAGATAGCCTGCGCGCGCGGGTCGAGCGGTTGCACTGAGCCAACTTCTTCGAGGTCGCGTCCATACTGGTCGACCGCGTCTGAAATGATCTGCGCGCGCACGTCGATCGGCGCATCCGCGCCCGCCTGTTCCATCTGCTGGTTGAACTCGCCAACGTGCTGATCGAACTCTGCGAGCCACGCATCGACCTCCGGGCCAAAATCATCTGCCCGACTCATCGATTGGCTGTAGTTCGTGACCTCCTCGTAGAGCGCCACGGCCAGCGACTGCTCGACGGGTTGAATCGATTGGTTGCCGTTCGGAAACCCGCTGGCGCTCGCCTGCTGATCAAGCGCGTTGGCAAACAACTCGACTGTCAGCGCGGACTGGGCGAAGCCACTGCTCAACGTCAGCAGCACGACCAGCAGTAATCCCGCGCGTACAATCCCTACCGCATACTTTGAGATTCCCTGCATTGTTCCCCCTAAAACCGGTGAGCAGTACCGTAATCATCACAAAGCCACATGCCACCGCAGCCCGCGGGTGCGCTGGGGAATGATTGAAGATGAAGTTAGTCAGGTGACAGAGCGGCGGTGTGGCCTGTGGCAAAAATCCTGTTCGATCATAGGCAGGTACGACTTATGTGTCATCAGGCTTTTGTCGGAGAAATCAACGCGCGTTCCGACCGAGGTGACCTGCCAATGAGTGCACATTTGTTCGGATTACAGGCTATAATTGAATCGGTTTTGGCTACAAGGAGTAGATCACATGCCCCCGAAACTTGATCTCATCGGCATCATCGTGCGCGATATGCCCGCCGCCCTCAACTTCTACCGTCAACTGGGGTGGGATATCCCCGCCGCAATGGACACCGAAGGCCACGTCGAATATGTGCTGCCCAGTGGTTTGCGCATCGCCTGGGACACCCAGGAGGTGATCCGGATGTTTGAGCCGGATTGGCAGCCCCCGACGGGTTCGCACCGCGGGGGCATGGCTTTCCTGTGCGCCAATCCGGCGGAAGTCGACGCGCTCTACGCCCGGCTGACGGGCATGGGCTACGCGAGTCACAAAGCCCCGTGGGACGCCTTCTGGGGGCAGCATTACGCGCAGGTTGAAGATGCTGACGGCAACGTCGTCGATTTGTTCTGTCCGCTGGAGCAATCGAGCTAAACGCCCTGCAGCCGCGCAAACGCGCGCACGGGGAACGTCCCCATACCCGAAAACTTGGGCGGCACGGCGCTAAACGTGAATCCGGTGTCTGGCAGCCGCCCCAGCTCACACAGATGCTCGCAGATCAAAATCTCATGGGCGAGAAGCGTCGTGTGGACGGGTCGCGTATTACTGCGCGTATCGTCGATGTTATGCGAATCGATGCCGACCAGCACCGCGCCCTGCTCGACCAGATACGCCGCGGCGGCAGCGGTCACATACGGGTGATTCTCGTAGTAAGCGGACGTGTTCCAGTGTTCCGCCCAGCCGGTATGCACCAACACAGCTTTCCCTCTCAGCGCTGCTCCGGCGAACGCCACAACATCGACGGCTAGTCCGCTCTGATAGGGTGCGCGGATGACCACGGCGGGCAAGTCGACAAAGCGTTCCAGATGCACCTGCGCGAGATCATGCCCGTGTGCGTAGCGGTGAAACGGCACATCGACATACGTCCCGGTGTTCGAGACCATCTCCAGTTTGCCGATCTGGAATTCCGTCCCCGGCGCATAGCGTGAGCGCGACTCCTCGCGTGAGAGATAATCGCAGATAATCGGCGCGGGCAGCCCCTTATACGTCACCAGCCCATCATGAATCGTGTGGCTCAGGTCGACGTACAGCCGTGCGGCCGGGCTGGTGCCGCGCTTGTGCGCCTCTTCGATGATGCGTTTATTGAGGATCTGCACCTGCTCGACCATGAGTAGGCGCAAATCGGCGATGATGTAGTCCGCCAGCGCCGCATCGGAAATCTCAGCGCCGACCAGATCCAGCCGAAAATCCTGCCCCTGTAAGCCGCCCCCGTTGCTGAACGTGAGCGCAAAGTCGAATTGAACGCGCTTATCCATACCACCTCCTGATTACCTTGAGAAACTAGAATCTTCCTCTTTATGTCCGACTGGTGGAATTCTGCGCATTCGCCGCGCAAATCGCTATAATTACAGGCCAAACAAGCCATCAAAGAGAAGGAGCGGGAAACTATGCGCGGTCGACGAATGACAGGGATGCTGGTGAGCATGGCGCTGCTGCTCGCCGCCTGCGGTGGTGGAACTGACGCAAATACCACAGACAACACCTCAGCTCCGGCAGCTTCTTCTACCCCGGTGGTGAATGTGCCGACCTTCAGCTTCACACAGCCGACCGCGCCGCCCGCCGTCGCGACCGCCGCCGCGACCTTAGTGCCTGCTGGTGACGCGACTGCCGAAGCCAGCGCCCTTGACCCCGAAAAGGTCGAACGTGGACGCGGACGCTATGAAGCGTTGGAGTGCGCGAGCTGTCACGGGGCGAACGGCGAAGGCGTGACCGATCAAGGTGGGCCGCTGCTGGAATATGCCGCCACTGAAGCTGATTTCGTCACGTTTATGCGCTCCGGTGGCGAACTGGGCGTCGATCACCAGTACGCGACCAATCGCCTGAGTGACTCCGGCGCATCCAATCTCTATGCGTACTTACAATCCCTGCAAGGGGAGTAATCCTAAGATTTGCGGCTGTAGGGGCGCACGGCCGTGCGCCCCTACCAAGGGCAGAAATCACACTTAGCGGTGATCCGCGCGCTGCGGGTCGAGCGCCTCTTGCAAACCGTCCCCCACAAACGAGAACGCCAGCATCGTCAGCGCGACCATGATCGTCGGGAACAGCGCAATGTGATAGTACACGCGGATGAAGTTCCCGATCCCCGACCCGACCATTTTGCCCCAACTGGCGGTCGGCTCGGTGATGCCGATGCCGAGGAAGCTCAACCCCGCTTCCGCGAAGATCGCCAGCGGCACAGCAAACGTGAACGCTACGATCAGCGGTGACAACGTATTGCGCAGAATGTGGATGAAGATGATGCGCCAGTGCTGCGCGCCGAGCGACTGCGCCGCCATAACAAAATCGCGCTCGCGGTAGGTGATGAACTGTGCGCGCGTCAGGCGCGTCGGCTCAATCCACGCCGTGACCGCCAGCACGGCGATCACGTTCCAGATGCCGCTGCCGACGATGCTCAACAGGAACAGCGCGAACAACAGCGGCGGAATCGCCGTCGCCACTTCGACGATGCGCATGACGATGAAGTCGAACTTGCCGCCGAGATACCCCGCCAGCGCGCCTAACGGCACGCCAATCGCGAACGAGATCAGCGGCACCATCAAGCCGACGAGCATCGACGTGCGCGCGCCGAAAATCAGCCGGGTCAGGTAGTCGCGGCTGCTGCCATCGAGCCCCAGCACGTGCGCCGAATTCACGAACGGCAGCGTATTGGCGCGCAGCGTTAGGAAGACCTTGTCTACCTCGTACGGCGCGATCACATCCGCGAACACGGCCAACGTCAACAGGATCAGCAGGATGAATAGTCCGAACATCGCCAGCCTGTTGCGGCGGAAACGCCGCACGGCGTCTGTCCACAGTGACCGCTTGACCGTCTTCGGCGTGAGCGTGGCGATCTGTTCGCTGGGTTTGGTGCTCGAAGTTGTCGAGTTGCTCATCGTGCCGCCGATCCACCCAGCCGAATGCGCGGGTCAATCAAGGTATACAGAACGTCGGTGACCAAATACATGATGCCCCAGAAGAACGCCACCAGCAGCACCAACCCCATGATCATCGGGTAATCGCGGCTAAAAATGCTGGTCACGAAGAATTTGCCTAATCCCGGAATGCCAAACACGACTTCAATGAACAGCGACCCGGTGAGTAAATTCGGGATTTGCGGCAGCAGCACCGTCACCATGGGGATGGCCGCGTTACGCAGCACATGCCGGAACATGATATTGCGATCCGCCAGCCCTTTGGAACGCGCCGTGCGCACATAGTCCGCGCTCAGCGCATCGCTCACACTCGACCGGGTGTAGCGCGCCACCAGCGCCAGCGGCGCAAGCGCATACGTGATCACCGGGAGAAAATAATCTTTGGAGAGAATCGCGGGACCGCCCTGCCACAACGGACCGATAATCCACTGATTTTGCACACCCCAGCCATTTTGATAGCCGAAGATGAGCAGCAAAAACGTCGCGATGATGAAGTTCGGCAGCGTGATGCCGAGCGTCGCCAGAAACGTCACCCCATTGTCGAGGGGGCTGTTGCGGCGGTACGCGCTGACGATGCCCATCACAATGCCGAGCGTGAACGAGAGGCCAATCGTCAGGATGCCCACATGCAGTGTGATCGGCCACGTGCGCAGAATGACCTCAGTCACCGGCGGGTTGCCCGCCACCGCGAAGGAATTGCCAAAATCGAGTCGGACTGCGCCCAATAAAAAGTTGATATAGCGTTCGGCGAGCGGCTTATCCAGCCCGTACTTGCGTTCGAGGTTGGCCAGTGCATCCGGCGAATAGCCGCGCTCGCCTAAGCTGAACGGCCCGCCGGGGATGCTGTTCATCAGGACAAAGACGATGAGCGAAACCACAAACATCACGAAGAACAGGCTGATGATGCGGCGTATGAGGTATCCAGTCATGAAGTTTTCTTGCTATGTAAAGGGGCGATCCGGCTGCGAATCGCCCCTTGTCTGGTAAATTGGGTTACGCTCGGCAATTCCCATAAGTAGGGGCAAGGCATGAGCAAATTTAGAAACCCCTCACCCCCAACCCCTCTCCCACGCAAGCGGGGAGAGGGGCGGAACGGCGAGTCTGCTGTCTCCCCTCCCTGAATTCGGGGAGGGGCCGGGGGTGGGGTCGGAATCTGACCTTTTTCAACACGCTTATGCCTTGCCCCTATGCAGAGCGGACGTTAGTCGCGGTACGTGTCGTAGTTCGCGACGTCATTGGTGATGTAGAACGTGCCCCAGCACCAATCGTTGCCCCAGTGCCACGCCGACACACCCTGCGCGTCCGGACGGAAGCATTCGCCCGCCACGTACGGCTGGAACAGGTCACCCTGAATACGGTGGACGAGGAAGACGCCCGCCGCTTCTTCGACAAGGATGCGTTCCGCGTCACGGTACATCTGGTCGCGGGTTTCCAGATCGCCGACGAGCACGTTGGCGTCGTTGACGAGCTGATCGAATTCCGCGCTGCGCCACGAGTGACGGGCAGTCGAGACCCACACGCCGAGCATGTTCGACGGGTCAAGGTAGTCCATCCCGTAGGAGACCGCGCCGAAGGTGATGCCCGTCGGACGCGCCAACAGCGCTTCCATGAAGGCGTTGAATTCCATGTTGTTGACGGTGATTTCGACGTTCAGGCAGTCGCTGATCGAGGCCGCCGACGCGATCCACCACTGGGCGCGGGCTTCGGTTTCGCCGCGCAGCTTCAATTCCTGCGCCGGGAAGCCTTCGCCGCCGGGATAACCCGCTTCGGCCAGCAGGCTTTGCGCGAGTTCACAGTCGTAATTCTGATACTCGCGCAGGTCCCCGGTCGCATCCGACGACGGGAAGCCGGGGGCGAGGAACGAATAGGCAGGCACGCCAAACTGCGAACCGATCACGTTCTCGACAATGCTCTCCCGGTCGAGCGCGTGGGCAAACGCCTGACGCACCTGCAGGTTGTCGAACGGCGCGGTGTAGGTGTCAAAGAACAGGTAGTCCGTACGGAAGTCGCCAAAGTTCGGCAGGTAGTTCTCCGCCAGAATCGGATCACTGGCGATCACTTCGAAGTCCGCCGGGCTGAGGTGGACGTACATCACGCGGTCGATCTGGTGGTTCTGGAAGGCGAGGAAGCTGCCATTGAGCTGATCGCCATACGTCGCCGTGATCTGGCGGATGTACGGCGGGCGGTACCCCGTGTAGGTCGGGTTCGCTTCGAGCGTGAGGCGGCTGCCCGCTTCAAATTCGGTTAACATGAACGGGCCGGACGACACGCTCAGCGCGGGGTCGATCACGTAGCCGGGGCCATGTTCGGCCAGCGCGGCGGCCTGCAGCGGCGGCCAGAAGTAGACCATGCCGGGGAGGTACGGACGCGCGCCATCGGTCGTGACCTTGACGGTCAGGTCGTCGACGGCTTCCACACCTACATCTTCCGGCGAAACTTCACCGGCGACGGCTTCCGACCAATTCTTGATTGTGCCCTGCCACATCCACACGAAGTCATAGGCATTCGCCGGGTCCGCCATAAAGCGGAAGCTAGCGACATAGTCCGCCGCCGTCAGCGGCGTGCCATCGCTCCACACCTGACCGGGGCGCAGGTGGAACAGCCAGGCCGTACCGTCTTCGGTCGGTTCCCAGCTTTCCGCGGCTCCGGGGATGAGGTTCAGGTTTTCATCAAGGTTGACCAGCGCGTCGCCGAGCAGATCGAAGATGTTCGTATCACCGCAGATACGCTGATACACAGTGATGATCGACGACAGTGACATTTCGGTACGGGTCGAATCGCAGAGTACCGACCATGTTTGCATTTCATATGGAGCCGCATCTTCGGGCAGATCGCGCCCATAGATGTCTTGATTGCCCTCTTGAGCGCTCACCAGCAGCACCGAAGTGACGCTGAGCACCAATAGGATCACGAGTACGAGTGACGCTCTTTTGACCATTGTGCATCCCTTTGCAAGAAGAGTATGAAACTATTTTCGACTAACCAGCCGTTTAATCAGCCTAACACAAGAAAAAATGCCTGTCAAAAAAAGTCTGCACAAAGTTGTGCGTGGGACTTTTGTAACGAACAGCCCATGTTCGCTGACGTTTTGCACAGAATGTTCGCCAAGCCGCCGCGCGCGCAGGATAATGGCGGGCATCATCTTTGCAGGCGTAAGGACAGCAAAATGCGTGATTTTCAACCCAAAACGATTATTGAACCATTCCGGATTCGTTCCGTCGAACCGGTGCACTTCACGACGCGGGCGCAGCGTGAAGCGGCGCTGCAGGCCGCGGGTTACAACCCCTTCCTGCTGCGCGCCGACGACGTGCTCATCGACCTGTTGACGGACAGCGGCACGGGCGCGATGTCCTCGCGGCAGTGGGCGGGCATGATCGCCAGCGACGAGTCGTACGCGGGCGCGTCCTCGTTCTACCGCTTCGAAGCCGCCGTGCGGGACATCACGGGCTTCAAACATGTCATCCCGACGCATCAGGGCCGCGCGGCGGAAAACATCCTGTTCACCACCATCGCCAAACCCGGCGACGTCATCCCCAACAACACGCACTTCGACACCACCCGCGCGCACGTCGAGCACTCGGGCGCAGAAGCCCGCGATCTGGTGATCGCCGAAGGTCGGCAGCCGCGCCTGATTCATCCGTTCAAGGGCAACATGAATATCGACGCGCTCGAAGAGACGATTCGCACGGTCGGGCGCGAACGCATCCCCGCGATCATGCTCACGGTGACCAACAACTCCGGCGGCGGCCAGCCCGTCAGCATGGCGAACGTGCGCGCCGTCAGCGCCGTCGCCCGCCAGCACGGCATCCCCTTCCTCATCGATGCCTGTCGCTTTGCCGAAAACTCGTGGTTCATCAAGATGCGCGAGGAAGGCTACGCCGACAAAACGCCGATGGAGATCGCCAAGGAGCTGTTCAGCTACGCCGATGGCTGCACGATGAGCGCCAAGAAAGACGGTATGGCGAATATCGGCGGCTTCCTCGCCGTCAACGACGATGACCTCGCCGCGCAGTGCCGCAACCTCGAAATTTTGACCGAAGGCTTCCCGACCTACGGCGGCATGGCGGGCTATGATCTCGAAGCGATTGCGCAGGGCTTATATGAAGCGCTCGACGAGAACTATCTGCGTTACCGCATCCGCTCCATCGCCTACCTCGGCGACCGCTTGATCGAGGCGGGCGTGCCGATCGTGCAGCCAACAGGCGGTCACGCCGTCTATCTGGACGCGCGCGCCATGCTACCGCACATCGCGCCGACGCAGTACCCGGCGTGGTCGCTGAATAACGCGCTGTATCTGATCGGCGGCGTGCGTGGGGTCGAAATCGGCACGGTGATGTTCGGCATGCAGCCCGACGGCACGGAACTACCCGCCAGTATGGATCTGGTGCGCCTCGCCTTCCCACGCCGCACGTACACGCAGAGCCACGTCGACTACCTCGCCGAAGTGATCCTCGAAGTGTTTGCGCAGCGCGCCGAACTCCCCCCTTACAAGATCGTCTACCAAGCGCCCGTGCTGCGGCACTTTACCATCCGCCTCGCACCGATCACCAGCTAAATCGAGCTCTAGCTCGAGTCGGGACGCGCACCCATGCGTCCCGACACTGTTCGCAGCGCAACCTATCCACCTGTCTAGTCGAGAAACTATCCAAGTGGTGGATAACGATCGCTGGCGACTCATGTAATATGAGTAAACACGCACCCGCAGCGAATCGCCGTCGACATTGAGAAAGTGAAAACCGGGTATGACTTCGTCTCAACACGCACCCCCTATGGACCAGCTCAGTTCCCTCTCGCTGCGCAGCAAACTCGCGCTGGCCTTCGGGCTGATCTTTGTGGTCACGGCGGTCGCGGCGAGTGTCATCCTCATTGGGCTGCTGCACATCAGCGCGGAAGTCGCCAGTATCAGCAGCGTAGACCCGGTTCTCAATGAGGTTCGCGAACACATCCAGCAAATCTTTACGCTGATCATTGGGCTGCTCTTCATCGGCCTCGTCATCACAATTGCCGTCTCCGTCACCTTGAGCCGCTACCTGCTGCAGCGTTTATCGGCGCTGCGCAAAGCCACCGACGAATTCGCGCGCGGGAACTTTCAAGCCCGCATTCCCGTCTCCGGTCAGGATGAATTTGGCAGCTTGTCCCTCGCCTACAACGACCTGGCCTCTCAGTTGTCCCGCCACATCAAGCAGTTGGAACAGGCACGCGCGACCGCCGAAGAGGCGACGCGCCTGAAAGACATGTTTCTCGCGACCATGAGTCACGAACTACGCACACCGCTCAACGCGATCATCGGCTTCCTCCACCTGATGATGTTCAGCGGGCAGATGTCCGATGACAACCTGTACATGGCAGAACGCGCGCTGGCCAATACCCAGCGTCTGCATACGCTCATCAACAACATCCTCGACCTCTCGCGCATCACGACGGGCGGTCTGGAACTGGTCTCCGCCCCGGTGGCGCCGCGCGCGCTGGCGGACACCTTGCACAAGGATCTTCGCGTTCTGGCGCACAGCACTGACCTCCGCTTCGAACTGGAGGTGGATCCGGCCCTGCCCGACAGCCTCCAGCACGATGAGCAGCGCATCACGCAGATTGTGACGAATCTCGTAGGCAACGCATTCAAATTCACGGAGACCGGCGTGGTAAACTTGAGCTTCCGGCGGCATGCGGATCGACTGCGCATTCAGGTCACAGATACGGGCATTGGCATTTCCGAGGTAGATCAGGCGCGCATCTTCGACGACTTCTTTCAGGTCGATTCCAGTTCGACGCGGATGTTTGAAGGCGCAGGCCTCGGGCTGGCGATTGTGCGCCGCCTGACGCTGCTCATGAACGGCAGCATTAACCTGACCAGCCAGCTCGGCGTAGGCAGCACGTTCACCGTCGATCTACCGCTCAATCTGCCGCGCTCCGAGCCAAAAACGCCGCCGCGCTTCGCCGATCAGGCGCTCGGGAGCATGGCAAACGAATACAAACTCGCGCCGTTATCGGGCCTTGAGGAGGCCTCGTGATCAAAATTCCCCGCGCCTTCGTCGGTTGGGATGTGCTCGTCATCGACGATGAACCGGATAATCTCGAAGTCGCTTCCCGCTTGCTCAAATACGGCGGCGCGAACGTCGTCGTCGCCCGGGATGGCAAGCAGGCGTTGGAACTGGTCGCGGCGCACCCCACACCGTTTAAGTTCATCCTGTGCGATTTGTCGATGCCCGATATGGATGGCTGGGAAGTCCTCTACCGCCTGCAGCAAGATTCGCGGCAGCAAGCGGTGCCTGTGATCGCCCTCACCGCCCATGCGATGGCGGGCGACCGCGAACGCGGTCTCGCGGCGGGATTTCACAACTACATCACCAAACCGCTCGACCCGCTGCATTTCGTTCACCAGTTGATTACCATTTTGATCGACATCCCTGAGTATGCCGAACATTTGAAAACCTTTTAGTTTCCCTTTGGAGTAGAAAAATGACGCGCTATCCGCTTTTGATTGTTGAAGATGACCCCGACGGGCAGGAACTGGTTGCCCGGCTGCTGAAGCAGGTTAACCGCGAGGCCGATATCGCCGCAAATGCCGAAGATGCATGGGCGATGCTGCGTTCCGGCGGCTACGTCGGTGCAATTATCGATCTGGCGCTGCCCGGGCAGGATGGCTTTCAACTGCTGAACGCCATTCGCAATGACCCGGAACTCGCCAACCTGCACTGCATCGCCATGAGCGCCTATCACACGCCGCGCCTCAAGGTCGATGCGTTGGATTCCGGCTTCAATGCCTTTTTCCCCAAGCCGCTTAACCGGACGCTCTTCCTTGGCGCGGTGGAAGACATCTTCTGGCAGTAATGCTCACGCGGGCACGGTGAAATAAAACGTCGTGCCTGCGTTGGGAGCCGATTCCAGCCAGATTTTCCCGCCGCAGGTCTCGACGATCCGCTTGACCAGCGCCAGCCCTACCCCGGTGCTTTCAAACTGGTCTTTGGGCGTCAGCGTCTGGAATAACTGGAAGATCCGCTCATAGTACTGCGAGGCGATTCCCGGGCCGTTGTCGCGCACCCAGAACATCCACATGTCGTCGACCTGTTCGCAGCCAATGGCGATTTCGCCCGCTGACTTATCCATGAACTTGACGGCGTTGTCGATCAGATTCTGGAAGACCTGCCGCATGCGGGTGGGCTCGAAGAGCACGGTCGGCAGCGGCGTCTCAATCGCCACATGCATCTGATCGGGAACGATATCCTGAACGAGCTCCGGCACCAGCAGCATCAGGTCGACGGGCATGTGCTTCTCCCGTTCGCGCCCAATGCGAGAATACTCCAGCACACCGTTGATCATCTGCTCCATGCGCAGCACGCGCTTGCCCAACAGAATGATCAGTTCCTGACCGTCCGCATCGAATTTATCGGCGTAGGTGGTGCTCAGCCAGCGCGAAATCGAACTGACCCCGCGCAGCGGTGCTTTGAGATCGTGCGAGACCACATAAGCGAAGTCCTGGAGGCTCTGGTTGGCGCCCTCCAGCTGCACCATCAACTGCCGGTGCTGTTCATCAGCCGTTTTACGTTCAGTCACGTCGCGCAAGACGCCCAGAATTTGTTTAGCCGTGCCGTCTGCCGCCCGTTCATAGACCATCAAGCGCATGTTCAGCCAGATGAAACCGCGGGTCTTGTGCCGCACCCGAATTTCCGACTCGTCAATATACGAGTCTGCGAGCTGGCTGAGGCGACGCTGGGACTCACCGATGTCGACGAAATCTTCCGGATATAGCAGTTCAGTCACGACATTCGCCCCCATTACAGCGAGTTCAGCCACACTGTAGCCCACCAACTCCTCACTACTGCGGTTAAAGTAGATCGGGAGTCCGGTCGAGAGATCGAACACGAAGATCACATCGGGCATCATGGTTGCCACGCGCTGGATAAAGCTGCGATTTCGCGCTAACTCGATCTCCGCCTCCTTGCGCGCGGTGATGTCGAGCCGAACGCCATTCCAGATGAGCGTGCCATCCTCACGCCGCGTGGGAATAGCTTCAATCCGCGCCCAATCAACTCGGTCCGGGCGGAGCACACGCCCCTCCCACGCGAAGGGCGCAAAGGTCAAAGCGGATTCACGCAGTTGCTCGACCAGAACACACAGATCTTCCGGATTGATGGTTTTGAAGAGGAGCAGCGGATCTTCGAGAACTTCTGCCGGTTCGAGACCATCAAACTTACGCAGGCTGGGACTGATATAGTCAAATCTACCCCAAACATCATCAATCTGGCGGTACTGATAGACGACGGCGGGCAGGTTCTCCACCATCGTATTGAAGCGTTGATTGCTTTCACGAACTGCATCTTCGGCGCGGCGCCGCGCATCGATATTATGTAGGACTACTAGAAGATGGGTGACTTTACCGCCGCTGTAGATCGGGCGGGCGCGCAGTTCCACCCAAAAATGCGTACCTTCCTTCCGGACGATACGATATTCCAGCGGCGGCATGGAATCGCCCGCCAACAACCCCTTGAACCACAGGTAGTTCCGCCGCCAGTCCGCATGATGACAGAGTTTGCGGATTTGTTCCAGACCCATGGCCATCAGTTCGCTGTTGCTGTAGCCGAGGTGAATCGTGCAGGCCGGGCTCGCATACAGGTAGTGCCCGTCTACCGTCGTCAACATGATCATGTCGGTACTGTTTTCGGCGAGCAGACGGTAGAGTTCTTCAGACTGCCGCAGCGCCGCCTCGACCGTTTTAAGTCGCGTGATATCGCGCAGCACCAGCATGCGATTCTGGATCGCGCCGTGCGCCATGGGAAACGTGGACAACTGCGCGTCAAATACCCGATCCCCTATAGACAGCTCAAACTGAGCCTCGGGCGTACCGGGCAAGGTAAAAGCGGGGCTTGATGACTTCACTAACTGCTCCAAGGGCTGGCGCACGATCTGTTTTGGACTCCCGCCGAGAAGTTCGGTCGCGACGGCGTTCGCCTGAATGACTTCACCGCGCTGATTCAACACAATCACGGGATCTTTCAGGCTCAAATATCCCATCTGGAAGCCAATCGGGAACGTGTCAAAGAAGTGGTAGCGGAACAGCACCCAGCCGAATAACGCCAGAATCACGCTGAAGACGCTCGCCGTGGCTACAAATGGCGGGCGATAACCGAACACACTGGGAACGATAATCATCACCGTGATGATGAACGTCCCGGCGAGAAACACAAGCATCTGCCGCCGGACGATCGCAGTCGCGTGCCGGGCGTAACGGAACAACAGGACAACGATCAGCCCCAGCAGTAGGTGATTTTGGAGTTGATAGACGCGAAACCACGTTCCTTCGAGGACGATGCTTTCAATGAGCAGCCCACCGATCCGGGTCGCATGCCAGTGCTCAAAAAACAGATGCTGCCAGGCCTCATTCCAGATCACGATCTGCGTCACGGTGGGGACAATGCCGAGCGCGGCGAGCAACCACCGCTTCCGCAGCGGGTTCTGCCCCATCACGTCCAACGAGAAAACAAACAGCAGCGGCGCAAGAACCGCTAAGCTGATGAAGCGCAGCCGTGTCCAGAACCACGCCTGACCCACATCGGGGCTAAGCACTTGCATCGCGTAGGCGAGCAGCATCCACATCATCGTGACGACAAGCAGAAAATAGACCTGAGCGCTGGAAAACTCCCAGTAACGCAGTGCCGTAATCGCGAGGACTGCGCAGCAAATCAGGGATAGCAGAATGGGGAGAAGATGAGTGAGAAAGGTGGCGTCCATGGGCAGATAATTTCTTAGTGATGAGCGGACGGATAGAAGATAATACGAAAACATAAAGCATGCCAGTAAAATAGGCGGCGAACAACTACGGTGTTCGCCGTCCCGCAGCAGGTCAGCGCCGCGCCCATTCGACTTAGCACTCCTGCGGCAGTGTGAAGAAAAACGTCGACCCGGATGTCTCCACAGATTGCACCCAGATGCGCCCGCCATACAATTCGACAATGCGCTTGGTCAGGGCCAGTCCCACGCCCGTGCTTTCCAGTTTGTCCTTTGACTGCAGCGTCTGAAACAACTGGAAGATGCGGTCAAAGTGCTCAGCCGGGATGCCGGGGCCGCTGTCACGGACGTAGAAGCGCCACATTCCGTCATCGGGTTGGCAGCCGATACGAATTTCTCCCTGTGGCTGATCCATGAACTTGACGGCGTTATCGATCAAGTTCTGGAAAACCTGCCGGATGCGCGTTGGATTGACGGTGACGGTCGGCAGATCGCCTTCGATGATCACAGGGATGCGGTCTGTCGGCACGATATCCTGCACAATCTGCGGGACGACCACAGCCAGATCAACCGGGCTGGGAGCCGCTTTGTCCCGACCAATGCGCGAATATTCGAGCACGCCGTTGATCATCTGCTCCATACGCCGCACCCGCCCGCCGAGCAGCTCGATCAGCTCGCGGCCATCACTGTCGAAGCTCTCGCCATAGCGTGAGATCAGCCAGTGAGAAATAGAACTCACCCCGCGCAGCGGAGCGCGCAAGTCGTGCGAAATCACATACGCGAAATCTTTGAGCTCCTGATTGGCGGCTTCCAGACGCGCCAACAACTGCTGGTTCTGCTGTTCGGCGGTTTTCCGTTCCGTCACATCGCGAATCACGCCGAGGACTTGCTGCACCCGCCCCTCGGGGTCGCGTTCATAGACCACCTCGCGCACATTCAACCACACGATCCCTTTGGTTTTGTGCTTCCAACGGTATTCCGTCTCCAGTACCATGTCATCGCGCAGCGTCGCATAGCGATTCCCGTAAGTCAGCTCTGTCTGATAATCCTCCGGGTGCAGCAGCTTTTCCAGATGATTGCTCCAGGTTAGTTCCGCAGCCTCATCGTCGTCATAACCGAGCAGCTTATAAAGTGATTGGTTGGAATAGACCTGTGTCCAATCTTTCAAGTCCACCACATGGATTACATCGGGCAGCGTACGGGCAATGTGCTCAACCATTTTGCGCGAGCGTTCAAGTTCCAGTTCGGCTTGCTTCTGCGCCGTGATATCGAGATACACCCCATTCCACACGACCGTCCCGTCATCCAACCGGGACGGAATTGCCTCAATATGCATCCATGTGCCGTCAATCCAGGCGCCCTCCCCTTCCCACACCAGCGGCTTGAGGTTGGCGTAGGCCTCAGTGTGCGCCGCCATGAGCGACATCAGCGAGTTTGGAGCGATCAACCGAAAGACCAGCGACGGATCAGCGATAATGGCAGTCGGGGACATCCCACCATACTTAACCGAGTTCGGGCTGATGAAGTCAAACAGGAGGTCGCCCTGCGGCAGTTGGCGCAGTTGAAAGACGATAGCCGGAATGTTGGTGACCAGTGTATCGTAGCGGTGGTTGCTATCCCGCAGCGCTTGTTCCATGCGTTTGCGCTCGTCGACGTTGCGCACCACGCTCATGATGTGGGTCAACTGCCCGGCAGCATCATGGATCGTTGTCGCCCGCAGTTCCGCCCAGAAGTGCGTCCCGTCTTTTTTCAGCAGCCGCACCTCAACTGAGGACTCCGCTTCCCCCATGACCACCTGCACGTAATAGTTCATGCTGACTGGTAGATCGTCGGGATGGACAAAGCTGAGGATTTGCTCGGGCGGCCGCGCCAGCAGTTCGGCTTCGGTATAGCCGGTGAAGTTCAGCGAGGAGGGGCTCATATAGACGAACTGACCGGCAGGCGTATGCAGTGTGATCATATCGGTGCTGTTTTCCGCCAACAACCGGTACAACCGCTCGGCTTCCAGCCGGGTTCGCTCGGAAGCGTTGACATCCGTGATATCACGCAGCACCAGCACCTGCCCGACGGCGTGACCGTTCGACATTCGCAGGGCCGACAAGCGCGCGTTGAAGTCGCACCCGTTCATCGTGATCTCAAACTCGGCTTCGGCAGCGGTTGGTAGGCGGTCTCTGACCCCGTGCAGGGCGAGCACGGTATCCAGCCGTTCATACATGAGCGTTGGCACGCGTTTTCGCAGCAGCGCATCAGCGGCGGGGTTCCACTGGACGATCTCCTGTTGACTGTTCAGCACGATGACTGCGTCCTGAAAGCTCAGGAACACGGTGTGATACGCGGCTGCCAGCACATCGAACAGGCGATGCCGAAAAAGCCCCCACCCGGTGATGATCAACCCAGCGGAGATGCCGAACGGAGCGATATTCAAAGGCAAGACGTTACCAATCAGGCCGGGTATTGCCGCTACACCATAAGCCAACACGTTCCCTGCGAGAATCCACAGCATGGCAGGGCGCTGTGCCCCTTTGGTCGCGCCGTAGCTGCTGATGAGGCAATAATAGGCGGCAATCGACAGTGCATAGGAATGCAGCCCGTGAATCTGAAACCACAGGCCGAACTGCGAACGTTCCACACTGAGAAAACTGTAGCTGGTCAGCGACCAGCTGGTGAAAAACAGCGGCACCACCTGTTCCGACCACAACACGAACAGCGCGAGCGCGGGAATGACGAACATCATTCCGGCCAGCACGCGCTGACCGCGAAATGTCTTTCCGGTGTAGTCCAGCACAAACAGCAGAAACAGCGGGGGACTGGTGAGGATGCCGAGGAACCGCAGGCGTGACCAGAAGAAGGCTGTGCTCGGCTCCCGGCTGATGGCCAGCATCGCAAACGACATCAGCGCAATGGCGGAGGACAGCACGTATAACAGGAAGATGCGACCGCCGGGAAACTGACGAAACTGCAGCGAATGCACCGCGAGCACCAGCACCGCGGCGAAACCCAGCAGTAAAGCGGCAACATATAGAGAAGCAATGGTGTCCATAGACGACCTTCAGAGTGCAATGTTAGACTCTTTTATTGTAACTCTTGAGCATGGTATCTCGCGTCTTCCAAGTGGCTAAATCGCGCCGCCAGCTTCAGCTAGTCGATCGGCCTGTCCGACGAGGCAGGCAGTCCACTGCAAAAACTAGTCACTTGGCAGTTGTAAACAGATCTGCTCTCTCGTAGACTAAGAGAAGGCTTGTGCCGCAGATGCACAGGCTGCTCGCTGAACCTCCACCTACCCTCAGGAACTAAGCGCATGGCTTTCAAAGTGCTGTATGTTGAAGATAATCCCCTCAACACATTTCTCATTCGGGAGATGCTCACGATCACCGATTACGAACTGCTGGAAGCGGTGAACGGCAAACAGGGGTTTGAAGTCGCGTTGAACGCCCGACCAGATCTCATCATTATGGATGTGGGACTGCCGGACGTGAGCGGGATCGAGCTGACCCGGCACATCAAGAGCCAGACCGAGCTGAAAAACACGCCTGTGATCGCGTTGACCGGAGATGCCTCCGAAGAAGTCGCCGCCGCGTGCCGCGCCGCGGGCTGCGAACGGGTGCTGCACAAGCCGGTGGGCCGCTTCCTGCTGCTGGATACCATCCGCGCGTATTCAGAACTCAAGGTCACGCCGACAAATCCCAACGCGCTCAATCCGCCGAATGGCGCAACCACCGACAACAAAAAGAAAGTTTTGATCGCCGAAGATAACCGGGATTTGCGTGAGATCTTTTCGCACACGTTCAACCCGCGCAGCTTTTCGGTGAAAGTCGCGGTCGATGGCCGCGAAGCGCTCAGCCAGCTTGAGCAGGAGATCCCCGATATCCTCATCCTCGACGTCAATATGCCCTATATGACGGGGCTGGAAGTGCTGACGCGTGTTCGACAGGATGCGCGCATGAAGCATATGAAAGTGATCGTCGTGACGGGCAACGCCATGGCGACGCACGCGCCGGAAGCCGAACTGGCCGATCTGTTCCTCGTCAAGCCGGTCAACATCGTCGATCTGATGACCTTCGCGCAGCGGTTGATCGCTAAACCAAACTAGTCCTCACTGACCGCGCGGCGTTCCTGCGCCGAACGCGGCGCGTTTCTCAAGCCTCTCCCCCGTTGACACCGCCTGGTTTCGCGACTATGGTTCAGGGAACACACGTGGCAGCACAGCATGGAGAGGCGCTGGATGGATTTCACCGGACAACACATTCTGATCACGGGGGCTTCAGGCGGGATTGGCCGAGCATGCGCGCTGGAATTTGCGCGGCGCGGCGGCACCGTCGCCATCCATTACCACGAGAATGCAGACGCGGCCCGGTCAACTTTAATGGCGCTGGACAACACAGGTCACACGACCATTGCCGCGGATCTCAGCGACCCAGCAGGCGTCGACACGCTCATTGAGCATGTGGTCGAAGTTTTCGGGCGCATCGATGTGCTGATCAATCACGCGTCCGTCTTTGAGCCGCATCCACCAACACAGGTAAATTACGCGGACTGGTGCGCCGCCTGGACGCGCACGCTCGCCACTAATCTGACGGGCACGGCCAATGTCGCTTACCGCACCGCTCAGCATATGCTCGGCATCGGCGGCGGGCGCATCATCAACATTTCCGCCGACGCCGCCTTCAAAGGTCAAGCCGATGCCCCGGCCTATGCCGTCAGCAAAGCTGGCTTGAACGCGCTCGGTCAAAGCCTGGCGCTCGCGTACGGGCCGCACAACATCTACGTGTACACGATTGCTGCTGGGACGATCGCGCCCGAAGCGCCGATGCCGATTGGCAAGTCGACGCCCCGCAGCGCCCGACCAGACGCCGCCGCCGATGTCGCCCGCACCGCCGCGTTCTTGGCCTCGCCCGGCGCGGAGATGCTCACGGGGGGTATCATCGACGCGAACCGAGCGGCCTACTTGCGGAGCTAATCATCCGCGCAGAAGCTTTATGCTCCCTCACTCGTGAGTTCGGCTAGGATTCGGTATGCTTATACTCACGAGTGAGGAGTTGGCGTTTCGTGAAAGCGATCATCACAGGAGCAAATGGCACGCTGGGGCGCGTCCTCAAGACGACGCTGGAAGCGCACGGCGACACAGTTGTGAGCTGGGATCGGCGCCAGACGCCGATTGACGATTTCGCCGCGATGGAAGCCTTCGCGCGCGCGCAGCGCCCGGACGTGCTGTTTCATCTGGCGGTTGCCTCACAGCCCACGGGACGAGCCAACGAAGGTTGGTTGGTCAACTACCACTGGACGAGCGAACTCGCGTGGATTTGTCGTCAGCTCAATGTGCGCTTCGTCTACACCAGCAGCGTGACCGTCTTCAGCGACTTCGCGCCGGGGCCGTTCACCGTGAATTCGCGACCGGACGCGACTGAAGGCTACGGCTATGAGAAGCGGCAGGCCGAAGAACGCACGCTGGCGCAGAATCCGAACGCGGTAATCGCGCGGCTGGGCTGGCAAATCGGCGACGCGCCGGGGTCGAACAACATGGTCGATCATCTGGAACAGCAGGCGCGCGAACATGGTCAGATTCGCGCCAGCCGCCTGTGGTTTCCGGCCTGCTCCCATTTAATTGACACCGCCGACGCGCTGACACAGCTGGCGACGTTCGCGCCCGGATTGTATCTGGTGGACAGCAACACGCATTGGACGTTTTACGAAATCGCCAATGCGCTCAATGCGCGGCATGGTGACCGCTGGATCATCAGACCGGATGACGATTTCGTCTTCGACCAGCGCATGCTCGATCCGCGCGTGCCCATCGCGCCGCTCAACGTGCGCCTGTCTCAGTTAGGATAAATCTGCAACCGTGCTGCTCGATCTGTTGCACCTGAATCTACGCGACTTCGCGAGTTTTTGGCGGACGTTCGCCAAATGGACGCTGCTCGGCGGCGCAGTTGGCGTGCTCTCCGGCACAGCTTCCGCCATCTTCCTGATCACGTTGGGCTGGGCGACCAATATCCGCCTCGACTTCCCCGCCCTGCTCTGGCTGCTGCCCCTTGGCGGATTCCTCGTCGGCTGGCTGTACTATCGTTTTGCGGGCACTTCGGCCCAGGGCAACAATCTCGTCATCGATGAAGTGCACGTGAATCAAGCGCGCATCCCGGCGCGCATGGCGCCGTTTGTGCTGTTCGGCACCATCATGACCCACCTGTTCGGCGGTTCAGCCGGGCGCGAAGGCACGGCGATCCAGATGGGCGCGAGCCTCGCGGACAGCCTGCGTCGTGTGCTGCGCCTCTCCCGCGCCGACCGCCGCCTACTCATCATGGCGGGAATCAGCGGCGGGTTTGGATCAGTGTTTGGGACGCCGGTCGCGGGTTTCGTCTTCGGCATGGAAGTGCAGAGCATCGGGCGCATTCGCTATGAAGGGATCATTCCGTGCTTAGTGGCGGCCTACGTCGGCGACCTGACGACGCGCTGGTGGGGCGCGGCGCACTCGCATTACCCGCATCTCGCCAACCTTGAGATCGAGCCGGGGCTGCTCATCAAAGTGGCGATCGCCGCGGTCGCCTTCGGCTTGACCAGCACCCTGTTCGTCGAACTGACGCACGCGATCAAAGCGCTCCAGGCGCGTTATATCCCGTACCCGCCGCTCCGCCCGGTGATCGGGGGTGTGGCCATCGTCGCGCTGACGCTGCTGTTCGGCACAACCGATTACCTCGGCTTGAGTCTGCCGCTCATCCAGCAAAGCGTCAACGGGACGGGCGTCGTAACCTTCGCCTTTCTGCTCAAGCTGATCTTCACGGCGATCACGCTCGGCTCGGGCTTTCTCGGCGGCGAAGTGACGCCCCTGTTCGTGATCGGTTCCACGCTCGGCTCTACGGTCGGGACGCTGCTCGGCGTCGATCCGGCGTTCATGGCGGCGCTTGGGTTTGTCGCCGTTTTTGCGGGCGCGAGCAATACCCCACTCGCCTGTGCCTTAATGGGCATCGAACTGTTCGGCGGCGGGTCACCGCTCTACCTGATTCTCGGCTGTGTAATCGCTTATCTCGTCTCCGGGCATCGCGGTATCTACCACACCCAGCGCATCGATTCGCCCAAGTACAGCGGCGTGCTCGTGCTGCAGGACGAGAGTCTGCGCGCATTCGCCGAACGCCAGCGCACCCGCAAGTAAGCTAGGCGGTCACCAGCGGAGTGACTCGTTCACGTAAACTCACGAGCGCGACCACCGTCGCCAGCAGTGCCAGCCCCATCACGATCCACAACACCAATTGGTAGTCACCCGCTTGATCATAGAGCATCCCGGCGACCAGCGGCGCGACGGTGTTCCCGATCGTCACGACAATGGTGAGCACACTGGAGATGCGCCCATAGTGCGTTGAGCCAAACAGTTCGACCAGCACCGAGGGGCGCGAGAGCGTCGCCGCCCCTTGAGAAGCCCCAAAAAACAAGATGAACGCGCCAACCAACACCGCCGAATGTCCGACGACCAAACACACCGCCGAAAGCGTCTGCATGATGAAAATGCCGAGGATGACCGTCAGCACCGAGAAGCGGCGATCCAGCGGCGCAAAGAACACCCGCCCAACCACCTGTGTCACGCCGATGATGCCAGTCGCCGCCGCCGCCGTACTCGCGTCGATGCCGATAGAGATCAGATACGGGATGAAATGCACCCGGATCGCCGCGGCGGCGAGCGTGCTCAAACCAAATGCCAGCGTGAGCAGCCAGAAGATGCGCTCCTGCATCGCTGCGCGGAACGGTAAGCCCCGCGGTGGCTCAAACGTATCGTCGTCGGTCTTGACGCCGCCATCGGGCAGCAGTCCCAGGTCGGACGGACGGCGGCGCAGCATGAAGGCGTGCAGCGGAATGGTCATGCAACCGAGGAAGAGACCGAGGATCAGCACCGCCGTGCGCCAACCGAACGCGCGCAGCAGCGCGTCACACAGGGGCAGGAAAATCGTGCTCGATAGCCCCGCCGCGAACGTAATCACCGTGAGCGCCAGACTGCGCCGCACGTGAAACCACTGCGCGATCACGGCGAAAGCAGGCTCATAGAGAATCGCCGCGCCGCATACCCCCAGCCCCGCCCAGACCAGGTAGAACCCGGTCAGAGTTTGCACCTGCGACCAGGCGATTACCAGCAGCATTGCGCCGACCGAGCCGAGGGTCATCAGCCGCCGCGCCCCGTGCTTGTCGATATACGCACCGACCGGAAATGCCATCGCCCCGGCCACGAGCAGCAGCAGCGAAAACCCGCCGATTAGTTCGGCACGCGACCAGCCAAATTCGGCTTCCATCGGCGTGATGAAGACGGTGAAGGCGAAGTAGAGCACCCCCCAGGAGATTGTCTCGGTGCAGGCCAAGGTGATCGCGATAAACCAGCCATAATACGGCTTTTTCCGGCGCATACGAACCATTCTGAGCAACGCTGATGAATGGTGTGTATTGTGGCGAAAAAGCGCGGGTTTACCAGTCCGCAGTTGCCACAGTGGAGAGGTTGCCCGTTCTCCTCGAATACATGAGGAGAACGGGTAGATCCGTTCTCGACTACCCCATCAGCGAGGCGAAGGCGCGCTTGAGGTCGTCGATCTCGCTGTCGCCAATCGACTTGAGTTCGCCAATTGACGCGGTTTCGATGATCGAGCGGGCGGTGAATTCCGCGACTTCGAGGCGGTCGAACGCTTGCAGCAGACTGTTCGCGCTGATGAGCACGCTGTCGTTTTGCAGCAGCAGCACGGGCGTCCCCGGCGTGATCGAGTCGGCAATGCGCTGATGCTCGACGTACGGGCTGCCATACGGGAGCTTGGGCACGTCCATCAGCATGATGTAACTTTCGGGGATAGTCTTGGTATCCAGCGACCGTTCCGCGATGGCGTAGGCGGTGATGTACGGTGCTTGCGCCGTGATGATCGCCTGCACGCGGGGATGCTGGCGGTAAATCGCGTCATGCAGGCGCACCGACCGGCTCGGCACTTTGCCCGCTTCGCGCTGGCACTCTTTGACGAGCACCATGTCGTCCACCACAACGCTCGGGCGATCCAGCGCCGTCGGCGTGATCAGGAACGACTCGGCGTCCACGCGCGCGGAAACGACACCTTCGGTGCTGATCATCAACTGGCGCTGGCAGGCGCGGCGCACAATGTCGACCATAAGTTCGCGCAGTTCCCGTTCGCGGCTGGAACGCGCGGTCGGCGTATATTCCGGCAGCAGGTGATCGTCCTTGTCGAACAGGGAGAGCTGTTCGTCGTTCAGCGTGCTGTACTTACCCAACGCCTGCGCGTACATCTGTGTGCGCGCGCAAAAGTCGAGCGTCTCGAGGCGCTGGAAGGCCGCGAGCAGCGTCTGCCCGCAGGTCACCGCGCCGTGATTTTCCAGCAGCACAACGTCATTGCCCTTGGCGAAGCTTTCGGCGATGTTGTGGCCGAGTTCTTCGCTGCCGGGGAGCGCGTACGGGGCATAACCGACATGCCCACAAATGCGCCGCGCTTGCGGGATGATGCGCGTATCCGGCTTCTTGCGCACGATGCTGAACGAAACGAGCGCCGGCGCATGCGCGTGCACGATCCCGCGCACATCCGGGCGCTGCTGGTAGATCGCGCGGTGGAACGGCAGTTCGGACGACGGGCGGTGCAGCCCTTCGACCGTGCCGTCTGACAGCACATGCATGATGTCGGCGGGGGTGAGTTTACCCTTATCGACGGCACTCGGCGTGATCCAGATGCTGCCGTCGTCATCGCGAATGGAGAGGTTGCCGCCGGACAGCGTGGTCATGCCACCGTAGTAGATGCGATTCATGATCTGTACAAGCTGTTGGCGCGGAGAGAGGAGCTCAAATGTCATGGACGTCACCTTTAGGGGCGAGGCACGCCCCGCCCCCGAATTAAAGCGTGCAAATGAGTCAAGCCTTAAGAGCGCGCGGCGAGCACCGTCTGTTCATAGGACTTGATGTCATCCATGTATCTTATACCCACAGGCACGCCCTGTCGCTGACAGTAGTAATCCCAAACTGCGCCGAATGGCAAGCCTTTGGCTTCTTCCAGCAGCGCGAGGCGCGAGGTGTGATCGCCCGCCTGCTCGTATTTCGTCAGCAGGTCGCACGGTTCCAGCAGCGCGAGCATGAGCGCCCGCAGCGCGTTACGCGTGCCGATCACCCACGCGGCGATGCGGTTGATGCTGGCGTCGAAGTAGTCAAGGCCGATGTGCACGCGCGGCAGGAAGCCCCCGCGCACAATCTCCTGCATGGTCGCTTCGAGATCGTCGGTCAGCGTGACGACATGATCGCTGTCCCAGCGCACGCCGCGGCTGACGTGCAGCAGCAGTTCCGGCACGTAGAACAGCGCCGAGCTGATCTTGTCGGCGATGCCTTCGGTCGGATGGAAGTGCCCGGCGTCGAGCGTGAGCAGAATCTGCTTCTGGATCGCGTACCCGAGATAGAACTCGTGCGAACCGACGACGTAGCTCTCCGAGCCAATGCCGAACAGCTTGGCCTCGACCGCATCGAGGTGCAGGCGCGGATCAAGCGGCTCAGCCAGCACCTGATCAAGCGCATCCCGCAGGCGCTGACGGGGTGCGACCCGGCTGGCGGGGCTGTCCTTATAGCCGTCGGGAATCCAGATGTTGGTCACGGTCGGCGTGCCGAGGTTCGCGCCGAAGTACGCGCCGATCTTGCGCGACGCGATGCAGTGCTCGATCCAGAACTGGCGGATGCCCGCATCCTGATGTGCTAATGTGAAACCATCGTTCGCCAGCGGATGAGAAAAGCATGAGGGATTGAAGTCCACGCCCAGGCCATTGGCCTTAGCCCAGTCGAGCCAGCGCGCGAAATGTTCAGGCTGCAAGTTGTTACGCTCGACCTTTTGTCCGCCCGTCTCGGCGTACATCGCATGCAGGTTGAGGCGATGCTTGCCGGGAATGAGGCTGAAAGCTTTATCGAGATCCTGACGCAGTTGGTCGGGCGTGCGCGCCTTACCGGGGTAGTTCCCGGTCACGGCCAGCCCACCACCGAGCGCCGCATCCGGCGCTTCGAAGCCGCCTACATCGTCGCCCTGCCAGCAGTGCAAGCTGATCGGAATGTGCGCCAGCCGTTCGAGTGCCGTATCCGTATCGACTCCCAAAGCCGCATAGCGCTCTTTAGCCGCTAGATAAGTTTGCTCCAATGTTACGGAATTCATGATATTTTCATACCTTTACTAACGCCACGCTTGCGCAATTAAGCAATTTCAGCCGATAATATAGCCGATGAGTTGTGAAAGGGGAAATGCAATACAACTCACAGTTGAATGGCAAGCCGGCTGTCCGCACTAGTCCGCACCGTATCACCCTCTAGAACTGCCTTCCTATCTGTGTTTTACCCAAACCCACCCCTAACCTAGCGCCGTCGCCACATCGGCAGCGTTTGTGCTGCCCCTGATCGGAGCTTACAGCGGGGAAAAAGCATGAAGAACACGACCTTAGGCGTATTATTTATCGTCACCTTGATCTTGCTGGTCATAAGCATGACAGCCCTTTCCGGGGGAGCGGCGCAAGCAAACACCGCTGAACCACCGGATGCCAGCCCAAGTTCCACTCAAGAACCAACCGTCGCCAGCAGTGAGGCGACCACCGAAGCCACTCCACCCATCGACGCCAGCGCTGAACCAGCGCCACCTCTGCCCGAAGCGACCAACGAACTGCCAGTGCCCGACCGCACGGACGAACCGCCAGCACCCGACCGCACGGACACCCCACCAGTCGTCGAGGTGACCGTGGAAACGACCGCCGAAGTTCCCGCACTGACCGCAGAAGCGACGGACGCCCTGCTCGCCGTCCAACCGGTCGCGGCGCCACTCGTGCAAGCGGCCGCCATCTCACCGCAGCCCGTGCTGGAATGTCCGGTGAACACGACCACCATCGTCCTGCAAGACATGATGATCGAGCTGTTCCGGGACCGCGAACCGCGAACCAGCACGTACGACATCAGCCTGCCAGAAGCCAGTCTGGGGACGTTTATCATTGCCACGATGGCGGGACATCCCAATCGCGGCTGCCAGATCGGGCCGAATAACGACAATGGGGTGTATCCGTGTGATCAGCCGCAGCTCTACGAAGAGCTCAACGTGCTCATTGACGGCGTGCAAACCCTGTACGTCCCGGATCCCGGTGATGACACGTGGGAAACGTTCACCTTCCCACTGGCGAATCCTATCCCGGCGGGCGATCATCAGATTGACTTCGCCCACACCCTGCGCGGCGACTCGGCTGAGAGCGTCGGCGTGCTTGCCCTGCTCTGCGTCCAACCAGCCAATATCACCCTGACGCCGACCAACACGCCATCGAGCACGCCCAGCCCGACGCCGACCAACACGCTCAGCGCCACGCCCACCACCACACCAACCAATACGCCATCAAGTACACCGACCGCTACCCCGACCACCACGCCTACGGGAACGCTCAGCGCTACGCCGACCGGAACTCTCAGCGCAACCCCCACGGATACGCCGTCTGCGACCCTAACCAGCACCCCCACTGACACGCCGTCAGTTACGCCCACTGGGACGCTCTCGCCCACACCGATCACACCAACGAATCTACCACCCACCCACCAATCCGCCACCAACGAACGTCCCGCCGACCAATACACTGCCTGCGCCGACCAACCCACCGCCGACCGGCACACTGCCGGCGCCGACCAACCCACCCGCCGTCACCCCGTTGCCGCCGACTGATGAGGTGACGCCGGCGTGCGGTGTGGAGGCGACAACCGGCGCGAACGGCTTCCCGGTCATCGATTTGACGCTGTGCGGCGTGGACACCGCGCTTGTCGAACGCGCGCCGTGGTCGCCCGTTGAAGTCGGCGGCGCAACCTGCCCCGATTGGCTGGTCTACCACACGAACATGACGGGCGATTGGGAGATCTTCCGCCTCGGCGAGCTGCCGGATGGGGCAGCGGGCGATCCAAACTTGTCGCGCGGCGTCGGCGAGCGCGTCTTCGACATCATGCCGGGCTTCTCGCCCGACCGAGCATGGATCACGTTTGTGAGCAACCGCGACGGCAACTGGGAAATCTATATTTCCGCCGTGGAAAGCGACCAGATTCAGCGCGTCACGTATAACTCGTTCGCCGTGGAACTGGATCCGGCGTGGTCACCCGTCGGCACGCAAATCACCTATGGGTCGAATCGCGATGGCAACTGGGAGATCTACCTGTTCGATGCGGCGACGGGCACCGAACAGCGGTTGACCACCGATCCGGGCAACGACACGAATCCTTCATGGTCGCCGGACGGCACACGGATTCTGTTCCAGAGTGATCGTGACGGTTTCTGGCAGTTGTACGAGCTGGAGGTGAGCACGGGGACGACACGCGTCGTGAGCGACGGCACTGTGGATGATCACGACGGATCCTATTCGAACGACGCGCAGCAGGTGGTCTTCCGCTCGTACCAGGCGGATGGCACGAGTGTGGTCTACCTGATGAACGCCGATGGGAGCGACCTGATCCCCGTTTCTGACCCAAGCAGCGACGCACTGAATCCGGTGTGGTCGCCCGATGACTCGCTCATCGCTTACCAGTCCGCCCTCGATGGCGATCTCGACGTGTACGTCTACGAGATCTCGACCGGGACAACGCGCAAAATCACTGACAACACGCTTGGTGATTACGCGCCGACGTGGTTGTGCAATACCAATACGTTGGTCTTTACGTCGGATGTGACGACGGATGCAAACCTCTTCAGCGTGCCCGCGCTGCCCATTGAGGCGGATCCGATTGATGTGGTCGAAGCGGCGGTTCAGCTCACGACCATCGACGCCGCCGATCAGTATCCGCTGGGCAGTCCGCAGGAAGAGAACGCCAGTCGGGAGCAGGCGTTCCCGCCACCCGTCCAAAACCGTTAGCCAACCTTAGGGGGCATGGTTCGCCCAGCCCCCTACTGGACAGGCTGAGTTATCAGTCAAGGCGCGGAGCGATTCTCTGGTACGGGATAGATGCTCACATTATCAAACGCGACGTCGACCGGATTGACGCCCGCAGCCACGGCTAACCCGGTGTAGCCGCTGGTGTAGGTCGCATCCGTCGTTTCGATGAGGAGTTCGCCGTTCGCATACAGCGCAAGATAGTCGTCATAGCAGATCGCTTGAATGTGATTGCTGTCGATGCCCGCGTGAATCGCATCGGACGGCGTCCACTCGACCAGCGGCGTCAGCGTCTCATCCGCGCCGAGGAACAGCGCATAGTAGCCGTTCGCGTTGACCATGAAGAAATAGCCGTCCCCCTCGTTAGCCTGATCCGCCCGGCAGACGATACCATAGCCATTCTCGGTGAAGATATTGAGCAGCAGCGCGTCCGCTTCGATCACAACATCGGTATGCGTCGCGTCATTGCGCCCCCACACAAAGCCTTCGGTCTCCGAATAGGCACGGTACACGCCCCGATCCACGGCGAGTTCACCGCTGCCATCCGGAGCAGCATAGGTTTCCCACACATGAGGAGCATCGAACAGCTCGGTCGTGGCGGCATTGACGCGTACAACCTCACCTTGAGGCGTCGTAAATGTCACTTCTTCCTGGGCGAGAACAACGGTGACTGCGAAACCGATACACAGCAAGAGGATGATTTTCAGGTACCGCAAAGACCAATTCCTTATGTGAAACAAGCATTCATGCATCAACGCACTTGTGTTTCAATATAAGGCTCACCCAACGCGAATCAGGCTTAAGACATGGCAAAAATCAGCCGTTTGACCCAGAATAATGGTGTCCTTCTGGCTGACTCAAGCATTAACTTGAGTCGGTTCGGGCAACTTGATCTAAATTGTTGACAGCAGAAAAATTCCGTGTTACCGTAGTGGCATCGAGATGGTACCCGTACCATAATATACTTTGAGTGCCAGCTCGGACGGAAAAACTACTTTCTGAATTGAGGCTTTATATGGATTTATTGGTTCAGATGCAAGGCATCGACAAAGCCTTTGCGGGTGTTGTCGCATGTTCTGACTGCCAATTTGAACTCCGCGCCGGAGAAGTGCATGCCCTGGTGGGCGAAAACGGCGCCGGAAAATCAACCCTCATGAAGATTCTGGCGGGTGTGTACCGCAAAGACGCTGGACGCATCTTCCTGAGCGGAAATGAAGTTGAGATCCATAGCCCCCATGATGCGCAAGTGCTCGGTGTGACCATGATCCATCAGGAACTCAACCTGATGCCGCATCTCACCATCGCGCAGAACATTTTCATCGGTCGCGAACCCCGGCAGAACGTTCCCTTCCTACTCAACGAACAGAAGATCAACCAGCAGGCGCAAGAAATTCTCGCGTCGCTGCACCTGAACCTCAACCCCAAGCAGCGCGTCGGCGGGCTGACCGTGGCGCGCCAGCAGATGGTGGAAATCGCCAAAGCCCTCTCCTACAATTCCAAAGTGCTGATCATGGATGAGCCGACCGCCGCGCTCACCGAAGCGGAGATCGACGAGCTGTTCCACATGATCAACCGCCTGCGCACGCAGGGTATCGGCATCATTTACATCAGCCACCGCATGGAAGAGATCAAGAAGATCACGGATCGCATCACGGTCATGCGCGATGGGCACTTCATCGAAACGCTCATCACCAAAGACACGACGATTGACAAGGTCATCTCGTTGATGGTGGGGCGCACAATCTACGAATCCAAACCGGAACTTCCCGAGCGGCCATCGACCAATATTGCCTTGGAAGTCCGCAATCTGAATCGCGGGCGCGTCCTCCGCGACGTGAGCTTCCAGCTCAAGCGCGGCGAAATCCTCGGCTTTGCCGGGTTGATGGGCGCTGGTCGCACCGAAGTCGCCCGCGCCATCGTCGGCGCTGACCCCTGTGACTCGATTGAACTGCACGTCAACGGGCGTCCGGTCACCATCCGCCACCCTAAAGATGCGGTGCGGCACGGTATCGGTTACCTGTCCGAAGACCGCAAGCGCTACGGGTTGGTGGTCGGTATGGATGTGGCGAACAATGTCACGATGGCGTCCCTGCCGAAGTTCCTCGGTGCGCTCGGCATCATCAATGATGCGAAGATCACGCAGACCGCGCAGGAACATGTGCAGACGTTGTCGGTCAAAACGCCGAGCGTCAAGCAGCGCGTGCGCAATCTGTCGGGCGGCAACCAGCAAAAAGTCGTCATCGCCAAGTGGCTCACCGCCGATACCGACATCCTGATCTTTGACGAACCCACGCGCGGCATCGACGTCGGTGCGAAGAGTGAAATTTACAAGCTGCTCAACGAACTCGCGCGGCAGGGTAAATCGATCATCATGATCTCGTCAGAACTCCCGGAAGTCCTGCGTATGAGCCATCGCATCGTCGTGATGTGTGAGGGTCGCATCACGGGGGAATTGTCGAGCGCCGAAGCCACGCAGGAAAAAATTATGCAGCTCGCCACGCAGCGCACCGAGATGGTCTCGGCTGAAAGCACTTAAGCGCACGCGCCGCGGGTCGATAGTCATAGAGAACTAGGACGCGCGCCGTCCATCAAGAAGATTGTGAATTGAGGATTTTTACATTATGCAAACTGGCACGCTGCCCCGTGAAAACTCCGGATTATCCATGAAAACCATTTGGAAATCCGACGCCCTCCAGCGCTTCCTGGCTTTTGGCGCTCTCGTCATGCTCATCATCTTCTTCTCGATTGCGTCTCCGCGGTCTTCGGACGGCAGCAGCATTTTCCTGGGTGCCAACAACATTGAAGGCATTCTGATCATGACCGCCGTCAACGGCATTCTCGCCGTCGGCGTGACCTTCGTCATTGTGACAGGCGGCATTGACCTCTCGATTGGCACGGTGATGACGCTGTCCGCTGTCATCACGGCCAAGCTGGCCAGCGATTTCGGCTTGCCCATCCCGCTCGCGATCCTCGGCGGCATCCTCACGGGCGCGATTGCCGGGTTCATCAACGGTACGGTGATTTCGCGGATGCGCGTTCCACCGTTCGTAGCGACGCTCGGTATGCTGTATGTCGCCAAAGGCTTATCGCTTATCATTGCGGAACTCGCGCCAATCTACTTTGATCGTGCCTCCGGTTTCAGCGATATCGCGATTGGCGTCATCGTACAAATCCCCGGCGTCATCGAAATACCGAACGGCGTGCTGATCATGTTCGGCGCGGCCATCATCGGTGCGTTCATCCTCACCCGCACGCTGCTCGGTCGCTACACATTTGCACTCGGCAGCAATGAAGAAGCCGCGCGAATCTCCGGCGTGAACACCGCGAAATGGAAGCTGCTCGTCTATACGCTGGCGGGTATGTTCTCCGGCTTGGCGGGCGTGATGATCGCCGCCCGTCTGAATTCGGCGCAGCCGTCGCTCGGTCAGGGCTACGAGCTGGACGCCATCGCCGCCGTGGTGATCGGCGGGACATCGCTCAGTGGCGGTGAAGGCTCGATCCTCGGGACGGTCATTGGCGCGTTCGTCATCAGCGTGCTGACCACGGGTCTGCGCATCCTGTCCGTCCCGCAGGAATGGCAGCTCGTCGTCACCGGCGCGATCCTCATCGGCGCAGTGTTTCTCGATATGGCACGCCGCCGCAGCGCCTAGGGCGCCGCGCAGCCAGCCGTTTGCCGTCAGGATCGCTGGCAGTTCCCTACTTTGGTTAGGCGCTCTCACAAGAGCTTAACAGCAGTTTTAAGGTTCTTTGTTAAATGGAGCATACACATGAAGTTCAGCCTTAAGTTCCTCACCTTGTTCGCCTTGTTGTTCGTCTTCGCCCTTGCGGTCTCCGCGCAGGATGCTACGCCGGAAGCCACCCCCGAAATGGTTGAGAAGTATTGCACGCCGGAAATCGCCGCGGAAAATCAGGCCGCTGGCATCACCATCCCCATGATCTCCAAGGGCTTCCAGCACCAGTTCTGGCAGGCCGTGCGTTTGGGCGCTGAACAGGCTGCCGAAGACTGCGGCGTCATCATGACCTTCGAAGGCCCCGAGAACGAATCGCAGGTTGACCGCCAGATGGACATGCTGCAGGCGGCGCTCGACCTCGAGCCCGATGCTATCGGCTTCGCCGCGCTCGACAGCCAGGCGGCCATTCCGCTGCTGGAACGCGCTCAAGAAGAAGGCATCCCGGTGGTCGGTTTCGACTCCGGCGTTGACAGCGACATCCCCGTGACCACCGCTACGACCGACAACGTGGCTGCCGCTGCCCTCGCCGCGGACGTCATGGCCGAACTGATCGGTGGCGAAGGTGAAGTTGCCGTGATCGCGCATGACCAGACCAGCCGCACCGGCATCGACCGCGTGAATGGTTTCGTCAACCGTATCGAAGAAGCGTACCCGGACATCACCGTTGTTGACGTGCAGTACGGTGGCGGCGACCAGCTCCGCTCGACCGACCTCGCCCGCAGCATCATCCTCGCCCACCCCGAACTCAAGGGCTTCTTCGGCGCGAACGAAGGCTCGATCATCGGTGTGCTGAACGCCGTGAGCGAACTCGATGTGGCCGACCAGCTCGCGATCATCGGCTATGACTCCGGCGCGCAGCAGATCGAAGCGATCCGCAGCGGCCTGCAGGACGGCGCGATCACGCAGAACCCGATCGGCATCGGCTACAAGGCCGTCGAAGCCGCCGTGATGGCGCTGCGCGGTGAAGAACTTGACCCCGTCATCGACACCGGCTTCATGTACTACAACGCCGAAACCATTGACGACGAAGAAATCGCCGCCGTTCTCTACCAGTAAAACGGGCACTACACTGAAAGTTGTAGGGGCGGGCATCCACCCGCCCCTACTCATCAGCGTCCCAGCGCTGACTGTCACGGTTGAGACCGCAAGAGAGAACCCGCGAATATGTCGTCTGCCAGCAAGAAACGCACCACTATTCGTGATGTCGCCCGCCGTGCCCAAGTCGCCCCAATCACCGTCTCCCGGGTCGTCAACAACACCGGCTATATCAGCCCAGACACCCGGCAGCGGGTCGAAGCCGCGATTCAGGAACTTAACTACATCCCCAACGCGCTCGCGCAAAGTCTCCGCTATCAAAAGACCAACATGGTGGCGTTGATCGTCACCGACATCACCAACCCCTTCTGGACGACGGTGGCGCGCGGCGTCGAAGATGCGTGCAACGAACACGACGTCAATGTGATCGTATGCAATACCGACGAACGTCAGAACAAGCTCGAAAACTACATTAACCTGCTCTTGCAGCGGCAAATCGATGGCTTGATCGTCGTGCCGACCGAAGGCTATACCGGCTCGATGCTGGAAAACCTGTATACCAACCACGTGCCGAGCATCATCCTCGACCGGGTGCTGCCCAACTGGGATAAGCACACGGTGGTCCGCAGTGACAGCGTGCTCGGTGGCTACCTGCTGACGAAACACCTGCTCGATCTGGGGCATCGCCGCATTATGCTGCTGTCAGGGAGTGATAACGTCTCGACGGGCGTCGAGCGCGCCGAGGGGTACAAACGCGCGCTGCTGGAAGCCGGGCTGCCGCTGGAACCCGAACTGATGTCCTTCGGCAAATTCACCCAGCACAGCGGTTATGAGCTCGCGGTGCACATGCTCAAGGATATTCACCCCCGCCCAACGGCGATTGTGACGGCGAACAACTTCATCGCCTTTGGCGCGCAAACTGCCCTTGATGAGTATGGTGTGCGCATCCCCGACGACATCTCGCTGACCACGTTTGATGATTTGCCCGAACAGATCAACCCGCGGCCATTCCTGACGAGCGTGATTCAGAATCCGTATTACATGGGGCAAGAGGCCGCGCAGCGCTTGATCGCGCGGTTAGAAGACAGCGACGCGCCCGTCGAAGAAGTCATCGTCCCCGTAACGCTGATCGTCCGCCGCTCCAGTGGGCCGCCCGCGACCGCTTAAAGTCTCTACTTCGGCAGTTCGACGATGAACGTCGTCCCCTGCCCGACCACGCTCTCCACCCGAATCGTCCCATTGTGGCGTTCCACACAGTCTTTAACGATGCTCAAGCCCAAGCCCGTCCCCTTGATCGCCTTGACGGTCGCAGCACGGTAGAATGGCTCAAAGATGTGCGGTACATCGTCCGGATCAATCCCCAGACCGTGATCGATCACACGCAGCACCAGTCGATCAGCCGTCGCATCCAGTTCCAACCGCACTTCGCCTCCCTGAGGCGAATACTTGATCGCGTTCGTCAGCAAGTTCAGCAGAATGCGGCTGAGCAGAATCTCGTCGACTGTCGCCGTTTTGACGCCGCCCACGTTGAGGAATTTGAGCGTATGCCCAAGGCTGGTCTCGCTGATCTCGTCGACGCTGATCTGGCACAGGGCATCCAGATTTACGAGCGCAGGGTGGAAGATGCGGTGGTTCAGGTTGCTGTTGACCAGCCCGACTGTATCGTCCAGCAGTTCCAGCGCATACTGCAACTGCCGCCCGATGCTGTCCAGCTTTTGCTGGCGCACTTCGAGACTCAAACGGTCGAAGTAGCGGCTGAGAATGTCCTTCGCCACGGAGATCACCGAGAGCGGCGTGCGCAAATCGTGCGACAGCGCGGAGATCGTGCGCACGATCAGGAAGTTCTGCTCCTGTTCGCGGCGGAAGCGCGACTTGAGGCGCTCGTGTTCCAGCAGGAGCTGCTCGGTGCGTTCGCGTTCGGTCACATCCTGCTTGACGGCAATGAAATGCGTGATCTCGCCCGCGCTGTTGCGCACCGGCGTAATCGTCTGTTCTTCGGTATACAGCGTGCCATCTTTGCGGCGGTTGGTGAGGCGACCCATCCACACCTGACCCGACAAGATCGTATCCCACATCACGGAATAGAATTCGTCGTCATAGAACCCGGAGCGCACCAGCGCATTCGGATTTTTGCCGCGCGCTTCTTCCAGCGAATACCCGGTCATGCGCGTGAAGGCTGGGTTCACCCACTGGATGTAGCCGTTGCGGTCGGCGATCATGATGGCGTTGGCAGTCGCTTCGAGCGCGGAATAGCGCAGTTCGAGCAGTTCCTGCGTCTTGCGGTCATCGGTCACATCGGACGCGATGCCGACGATGCGCTGCGGTCGCCCGTCGGCGTCGCGCACCAACCACGCGCGGACGCTCACCCAGCGCATTTCGCCATCCGGGCGCAGAATCGGGAATTCTCGTTCGCTCCACCCAGTTGCCGCCACTTCGCGCTCAATCTCATCCAGCGCGTCGGCGTGCTGCGGATGTACCACTTTGCGCCAAATTGGTGCGCCTGTATAAAACTCCTCGATTGAGCGCCCGGTGATAGTCTGCACCGCCGAACTGACATATAGGGGCTTAGAATCGGGGATGGTGATCGACCAGACGACATCTTCGACCGAATCGAGCACTTCACGCATCAGGGTTTCGCTGTGCAGGAGTGCCGCCTCCGTCCGTTTCCGGTCGGTGATGTCACGCGTCATCCCCATAATCTGCGTGACCTGTCCCTGCTCATTGCGAATGGGCACAGCGGTAAGCAGCACCCAGACCGTCGCACCGTCTTTGCGCACCATGCGGAACTCGGCGCGCGTGACCGACTCGCCATTGATCACCCGCTGGTACACGGGCAGCGCCACCATCATGTCTTCGGGATGTATCATGCCCATCGCCTGTTCGGCGGGCATGTCCATCAGTTCGTCAACGGTGTAGCCGAGGACTTCGGCATGGATCGGGTTGGCGTAGGTATAACCCCCATCCAGGCTGTGCAGCGAGATGGGGTCATGGCTGTTTTCGATGATCAGGCGGTAGAGCGATTCCTGCGTTTGCGCAGGCGTGGGCGGAGGATCCAGCAACCGAGTCACCAATTCGTCAACCGTACAGCCCTCTTGGGCAGCGCGTTGCACCAAAGACTCGAGGGTCTTGGGGCTTATTTCCAATATATTGGCCATACAGCTATCCGCAAGTGTCTATTTGTTTCACTGTACCACGATTCACCGGGGGCAAAGCGGTTAATCTTTCTTCATGAACCTTAATTTTTTCCGCAGATCGGTGATCTCCGGATTGCTCGTGAATAGGCCCCAGAGCAGCCCGCTGCGCTGATTCTCGATCATGGCAGTCACCGGCCCCTGATTCAGCCCCATGTAGATGCCGGAGACCCAATCGCGACCGGGGTTGATCGCATCCCGGAAGCCATAAATATCCCACAGCGACGCGCCGAACTCGCGATAGAAGTGCTTGAGCGCGCGCAGCGATTCGTCGGGCGTGTAGGGGAAACAGGCCAGCGCCCCGGTCGGCGTGATGGTGCCGTTGTCGTTCTTGGGGTTGGCTTCGCGCGGGGAATAGCCCGCATAATCGTCGCTGGCGGTCAGTCCCCAGCACGACTCGCTGTAGCCCGCATAGCCGCCCGGATTCGCCACACAGTACCGGTAATTGATCAGCGTGATGTTGCGGTTGTTCTCGAAGTAATCGCAGTAGCCGTCGTGCAAGCCGCGCGGGTCACAGCCGAGATACGAGTAATGCGTGAAGAACAGCGGCCCACCCGGCCCCACGCCGACCTCCAACTGGATGTCATAGTAGGTTTGCCCGTTGGTGTACTGATTGCCCGCCGTCGTCTGCCCCCAGCCCTCGCGGTATTCGCGGGCGATCTCCGCCTGCGACGCCCACCCGCTGTAGTACACTTCGGGCGGAATCGGATGTGTGGGCGACGCCAGCGCGAGCAAATACGTGATGTGCGTCTCGTTCCAGCCGATCAAGCGATGATTGATGTGCCATTCGTGATCCGGCGACCAGTGCCAGTACAAAAACGCCGGATCTGCCGGGTTGCGATACCAGTCCCACTCGACTTCTTCCCATAGACGCGTGATGCGGGCGCGCAGGCTGCGCTCCTCCTCGGTGTCGCGGTCGAAGTACTGCCGCGCGGTCAGCAGCGCCTGCACGATGAACGCCGTCTCGACCAGATCGCCCCCGTTATCGTATTTGCCGAATTCGGGGATCGTCTTGCCTGTGCGCCCGTCGAGGAAATGCGACCACACCCCGTGGTAGCGATCCGCGCCTTCGAGGAACGTCAGCGCCTTGCGCATCCGCTCAATCAACTGAGCACGCGTGATGAAGCCGCGTTCCGCACCTACCAACCATGTAAAAATCCCAAACCCCGACGCGCCGAGCGCAATCTCATGCGGATCACCGGGGATGCATTCCAGCGCCAGCCCGGCGTCGGCATGCGCGCCTTCCCAGTAGTAGCGGAAGTGCGCCTCCTGCACCATCGTCAGCAGTTCGTCATCGGTGAATGGGCGCGTCTCCGCGCTGACCACCGCCGACGGCGCTGACGCAACATACGCCTGATTCACCGCGCGCACCCGGAAATACACCGTCTGGCTGACGTCGACATGCGCGGCGTAGCGGCTGTAATGCGGGTGCTGAATGCCGACCGCCGTGAACTGTTCGCCATCGCTCGACTGCTCCACCAGCACATACTGCACATTGGGATCGTTCACCGCGTCCCAGGTCAGGTCGACGTGGCGCTCAAAGCCGCGCGCGCTCAACCCACTGGGCGCGCTGACCGGAACATCCGCGCTCAACGTGCACACCTTGATCTCGTCGATATACAGAGTGTGAGGCACGCCGTCGTCGATGCTCTGGTTAAACATAATGCCGCGCAGATCGCCAAAGTCGAACGCTTCAGTCGAGGTGTCAAAGGCGCTGAAGGGGATGCACAGTTGCACCCACTGCCGCGCGGGCAGCCCATCGATCACATGGTGCAGCCGCACCGACCGCCCCCACCCCTCTTTGAAGACGTGCATCATCGGCAGCGCGCGCCCCTCAATCGGCTCGGCGGCGTACAACCAGAAGCACAGGTGATCGCCCTGCAAGCTCGTTTTGCGCCCGCGCCACTGTTCGACCAGAATTTCGGCTGTCCACGCGCCGCCGCGGTTCGACGTCCACGAGAGTTCGAGCGCGTTTGGCGGGCTGATCCACTGTTCGCGTGTGACGGGCAGTTTGCCGTCCACCGCTTTAAGCGTGCTCGGCGCGCACGCCCACGTTTGGGTATGGTTGCAGCTTCCGTCACGGCGGCTGTTGGCGAACACCAGATGAGCGTAAGTGTGGTCAGGGGTGAGCATCTTTTTTATCCTGAGGTTTAGAAGAGGATTCAATATTCAAGTTACATTTATGCGTGACGGGACAGTCGGCGCTGTCCCGTCACCGATTTCAGTTCGCGGCGCTTACGGACCACCAACCTCTGCCAGATAGGTGGGCGTCACGGCATAATCGCCGGCGCTCGTGCCAAAGCCCATCGCCGTGATGGCGTTCTGGATGTTCGGGTTGGCCATGAACAGCTCCCACACGAAGCCATCCTGCGCATTGACGAGATTGAGCAGGATATCGCCCTGATCGATGCCAATGTGATCGCGCGAGTACCAGTCGACATCTTCGTTGATAGCGCTGACAAAGCCATACTCGCGCCACGCCAGCGAACCGTATTCGGTCAGCACGGCGCGCATGCCAGCGAGCGCGATCCCCGGCGTGAACGGCAGGCACGACGCGGCGGCGTACGGCGCGACTGTGCCGTCGTGATTGTTATTCCACGCCCCATACGCGCGGTAGCCCTCGGGGCCATCCGAAGCGCTCAAGCCCCACACGCCGTTACCATACGTCGCGTATTCATCGCTGTGATCGACGGCGAACTGCTGATTGCGCACGCACGCCAGCGTCGTATTGTTGACATAGTTGGCGTACTGGTCTTCCTGACCGCGCACGTCGAGGAAAGCCAGCGGGTACTGGTAGACGAACAGCGGTTCACCCGCCAGATAGATATAGGCGCCATCGCGATTGACCGGACGATCCCACAAATCCCACGCAATCGGCGGGACGGGATGGGTCGGCGAGCCAATCGCCAGTGCGTACAGGATCATGCTCTCGTCAAAATGATCCCACGCCGCGCCGAGATACCCGCCCGACGGCGTCCAGCCCATACGCACGAGCGCGCCGCCGGGGGCCATCCAGTCCCATTCGACATTCGCGTAGAGTTGATCCGCCAGCGCCGCGACTTCGGTATCGGCGAAGTACTGCCCGCTCACGAGTGCGCCCGCGACCAGCAGCGCGGTATCAATCGACGACAGTTCGCTGCTCCACTCGCGTTCACCCGTCCGCATGTTGACGAAGTGGTAGAAGAAGCCATGCGTCCCCTCGACACCGCCGCTCGTGAAGGTTTGCAGCGTGGTCAGCGCCCGCTGATAGCCCTCGTCATACGTGATCCACCCGCGATCCACGCCGATGGGCAGCGCCGCCAGCGCAAACCCGACCGCCGCGATGCTTGCCACCGAGTCCGGCGTGCTGCGGTCTTTGACGAGGCCGTTTTCCGGATTGGCTTCGAGCCAGAAATAGTCAAAGGTCGTCCGCGCCACCGCATCGATGAAATCGGCGTCATTCATGGCGAGCAAGTCGGCCACTTCCTGATCGTACTCGTTCCCACTGACCGTCTCGATCAAGCCACCCAACGCCGCCGTACCGAGATAAAACGGCTCAGTCAGTGGGATTTTACTGCCGTCATCCTTGAAGAATGAGAAATACAGGTTGTACACGTGCTCCGCGTTCAGATCACGCATGGCTTCGTGCAGCGGGTAGCTGATGGTGTTCCAACCGGGCTGCGCGTCGCTGCTGCTGAACACGCCCGCAATCCACGTGAAGCCGCCGTTCGTCACATCGGCCATGCCGAGAAAGAAGTTATTCGGGTTATCGACGTTCGATTCGGGCAAATACACCTGCAGGTCAAGCGTCGTATAGTTCGCCCACGCGGCTAAGTCCGCGCCGGGCAGCCCAAAGGCGATCTTGGTTTCCTCACTGGAGCCGCCCGGCGTCACCATGAGCGCGGGCACGCCCTCGACATTGCCGAGGGCTACGCTCGACCCGGTGTTGTCGTCGCCGATCGTGCTCAGGTCGCGATTCGGCCAGTCGGACCAGACCTCGATTGAGCTAACGGTGGTCTCCGCTTGCTCGACGCCAACGAGATACAGGTGCCCGAGGTAGATCGGCTGCGTGAGCGGCGTTTTGTCACCGTTCGCTTCGTAGAAGAACGAGAGATAGACGTTATAGCGGTGATCGGCGGTCAGCGCCTGCATCGTGGGCAGGATCGGATAGTTCACCGTCACCCAACCAGAGGTGCCGCTGGCCTCGCCAAACACACCTTCCACCCACGTGAACGAGCCGCCCGTCACATCCGCCAGGCCGAGGAAGAATGTGTTCGGGTTGCGAATGTTTTCGTCGGGCAGCAGCACGTCAAGCGTGAGCGAATCGGCGTTCGCCCAATCGGCGAGAGCCGCACCGCGAAACGGTACGACGATTTTCGTCTCGTCGCTCGCGCCGCTCGGCATGAGCAGCAGCGACGACTCGCCTAGCGGCGTGGAGTCACCCGCGACCAACGAAACTTCCGACCCGCTGCCGTCACTGCCGATTTCCGTGATCGGTTTCTGATCCCACGGCGTCCACACCACCGGTTCAGTTTGAGCGCTAAGCGGCCCAGGGCCGAAGCTGAAGAAAAAGAGTCCAACGAGTATGAGCAAAAAGAGTCTGTTCCAGCGGCTTGTTTTCACAAATAATCTCCATTCCAGCACAACTTAGTATAAGTAAAAATGTGCCGGGGCGCGATCACCGCGCCCCGGCCATTTCCAACTCAAGTGGAACGAATTACTGCCCGCTCTCCCATGCGGCGACCAGCGGCCGCAGGATGTCGAGCGACTGCGATCCATACACCTGACTCGGTTCGATGTGCGAGTTTTCGAAATACTCGTTCCAGCTCACGATGAGGATGATGCTTGCGCCGCTGGCAACCGCGCCATTCCAACTGTTGGTCAGGAATTCGCCATTGTTGCGGGCGCGCGGTGTGGTCGGGTTGGTGCGTCCGGCAATCGCCGATTCATCCCAACCAGGGTGCACGGTCGGCGTGTAGAACCACCCGCCTGCCTGATTCGTCCGCCGCATCCACTGCGAAGCGGTCGCCGCCGGGTTGCCCGCCCAGGCCGTGTTGAACAGGTACAGGCCGTCGAATGCGGGCATCAAGCCCGTACGCGTGCCTTCCATCACCCAGATCGTATTGCGATTCGGGTCGACCTGCTGGCGAATCGCCTGCCACTGCGCCAGCGTGAAGCGCCCCTGATTCCAGAAGTAGATCACGGGTTTGTCCTGAAAGCGCAGGTAGCCGCCGTGATTCGCGCGGTCGTTGATCAGGTAAGCCAGCGACTGCGTCACCTCGTCGACGGTTGCGTTGTAGCCGGGGTCCTGCATATCGACCACCGCGCCCGCGTGGAAACCTCGTGCCGCCGCCTGATCGAGCAGCATGTTGAAGACCTGGTGTGTCAAGTTGTCGTTCTTGGGTCCAAACCAGCTCATCAGGAAGGCATCGATGCCGACGCTGCGCGCCTCGTCAATCTGGCGACCGAGCGCGCCCGCATCCCGCGAGTCATACGGCGCAGCCGGACGATCCGCGAGCCGCGCATCCCCCCACGATTCGCCCGTATACCAGCCGAAGTAGAACGCGTAGACCTGGCGGCCTTCCTGAGCACTCAGCGGCACGGCAGAAAGCAAAAGCGCGATCACCAGCAGCAGAAAACCTCGTTTAAACATGTGTAGCTTCACCTTTATCTCGGTACACCAACGATCAATGTTAGCGGAGCGCCTCCCGTTTGCCGAGAGCGCACTTTACAAATTTCATACGCCATTAGTACTACTTCTACCGTGCATCCTCGGAGTAGCAGAGCAAATACGCTCGCTTACACCGATTATGGCACGGGTGATCGGCGAAAAAGCGTAATGTTGCCGGAGGCGGACAAAAGCAAACAGACGCGCTGTATGGCGTCTGCTGTTTTAGGTAACGTCAGTTAGGGATAAGACTCGTTCGCGCCTCCCCCTCACCCCAACCCCTCTCCCACGCAAGCGGGGAGAGGGGCGACGAACAGCGCTTTTGCTGGCTCCCCTCCCTGAATTCGGTTGAGGACAGGACACTTTTAACAATCGAGAGGATTGTAGGGACGCCCAACGGGGCGTCCGCCAGATCGTGGGCAAAACGGACGCGCCGTTGCGCGTCCCTACGAACTCTTTTCCCCTCAAACCGTGCCTTAATGGTTCCCAATGTTAAAACTGTCCCTCCGTCAGCTGAATTCGGGGAGGGGCCGAGGGTGGGGTCAGAGAAGCGTTAGCCATAACTCACGTTAAGTACTGTTCTTCCGGGTGCTGAAGCCGGTTTGAGAAGCCGCTGGGACGAGTAAAGTACGTAGAATTCTGTGAAGACAGATTACAGGTCGGTTCTTGGGGGTTGGCGGACGCGATAGATCGCATCCCTACGACAGACGGATTTCACGGTAGTTCACGCCTTCTCGCCACTTGTCTCGCATAGCCCACAACAACAATTCGTCTGTCCTGCGGCAAGCAATCCGAGCAACGAGAAGACGAAGTAGTCAGGGAGTCAGCGCTCCGAGGTCAGCAGTGGCCAGATAAATATCGGTCCCGCCGCTGCGTCCGCCCTCAATATACAGATAGAGGCGCTCTTCATCGGTGGCAGTCGCCGTGTACCAGAAGCCAGAACCGCCGGATATACTCCCCCGTCCCCATACGGAATCTTCGGTCTGATTCTCCCAGTGAATGCCATCTTGACTGGTAGCGATTCCGAGTCCCATCTGTGTACCACTCATCGGCATCATCCGGTAGATCATCACGTAACCGTCACCAACCCGCTCCACGCGGGGCTGATGAAACCGCACATCGGTGCGATCCGCAGTCAGCACCGGATCGCTCTCCGCAAACGGCGCTTCGGTTGTGGCGGGATCATCATATTTTGTCCAGTGCACGCCGTCGGGCGACCTCGCCAGACCGATCTGAGCTGTACGCGGGGCGTCGGTTGAACCGGCATAATACATAAGATAGCCATCCTCCGTACGCACGACACTCGGTGCATCAACATGGGCGGAATCCCAGCTCCCAGGCCCGCCGTGCGTGAGGACCGGCTCGGGGTCGATCGTCCACGGTCCAAGCGGCTCGGGCGCGGTCGCCCGCCCGATTTCCGCTGCCGGCGTTACTTCGTTCCAGGTATAGAAATACATAACCCAAGTGCCATCCGCCTCGACCAAGACGCTGGAGGCTAACGCGGCCAGATTCGTCAGGGGGACGTCGGCGCTGTACAGAATTGGGTCTTCGGTCACCTCCGTCCAGGTGCTGCCATCCGGCGAGGTGAGGTAGCCAATCTCGACGCTGGCTGGCCAGGCTTGGAACCCGTTACGGAACATATGAAACATACCATCGTGGTACAGAACCGCACCGGGGTCGGTGTAGCGACCATCCCATGCGCCGAATTCCCCGTGACGGACGACGGGCTCGATGCTGTACAGGGTGAAGGGGCTGGTATCCTGAGCAGCCAACCGGACGACACCGGCCAACAAGCCGAGCACCACAAGCCACAAGTATCGGTGAGTATGCCGCATCTTTATTTCTCCTGCTGAATCACTTCAATTGGAAAGATCAGTTCGGTTAAGCCGCTCTGCGTCTCACAGGGGCGGCGCAGATACAGTTCACGCGTGGGGGCGGTCAGACGATAGTGATGCAAGTGCATCCAGCCCCACAAGGCCTGAGCGTCAAGTGCCCGTTCATGATCGGGTTTCGTCGAGACTAAGCTGGCGACCTGCGCCTGAGCCGGCACATCCCATACGCGAAGTTCCCGCTCCGCCGTCACCGGAACCGAGGCCTGTACCGTCTCGTCGACAATAAAGGCGGCTTCGCAGTGGAAGGATGACGTGCGCTGACCGGTCCGCTGATAGTCTAGTGAACCGGGGTACAGGGTGAGCGCACCGTGAATGTGCTGGGCGAGACCGTGACGCTTCAAGACGGCGAACGCTTCGGCAAAGACCTGGCCCGGATAACCGGACCCCGCCAATGAGATAACATGCAGCGCGGGCTGCGCCTTGATCACGACCTCGCCATCGGGCAACCGGCCCTCCGCTTCAATGTAGCGCAGGCGATTCTCAACGCGGTTCAGGCGGGCCGTTTCCGCCAGCAGCTGCTGACGCAGTTGGGCCTGTTTCAGCTTCAGCATCCCGCGAATTTCGTCCGCGTTCAGGGCGCCATCGAGCAGCAAGCCGATTTCTTCCAGGGACAGCCCCAAGTCTTTCAGCGCCAGGATGCGATTGAGGCGTGCCAGCTGGTCATAATCGTAATAGCGATAGCCCGTCTCCGGGTCGACCCGAATCGGCTTGAGCAGACCCATCTCGTCGTAATGACGCAGCATCCGAATACTGATTTGCGCCAGCGCGGCAAATTCGCCAATCTTGAGCATGCGGTCATACCTCCTGCGTGCCGGTGCATACACTGTAAACCGTGACACAGTGTGAGAGTCAAGATAGCACTATAATGAGAACATCGTTTCCACTGCAGGAGTGCGCCCATGCCGCTCGTCGCCATCCTTCATGACTTGATCCGTCGGGGCTTCGGTTCCGCACTGCTGCTCATGCTGCTGTCGATCAGTGTGGTGGCCGCCCAGAGCGTCACCTGCCCCGATTTCGTCGAACGCGCCATCGATGCGGTCAGCACGACCTGCCCCGAGTTGGGTCGCAATGAACTTTGCTATGGCAACAACGCGATTGAGGCTGAATTCGTCCAGACCGTGCAGTTCGCTCTCCCCGGCGACCGCGCCAACATCGTCGATCTCGCCCGCCTGGTTACCGCGCCGCTCCAGCCCGACACGAACATCTGGGGCGTCGCCGTGCTCTCGCTGCAAGCCGATCTGCCCGATACGCTGCCCGGTCAAAATGCGACGTTCATCGTCTTCGGCGACACCGAACTCACGCCCGACACCACCGCGCCCAACTATGGCGCACCCATGCAGGCCTTCACGCTGGAAACGCGCCTGACCGGGTTGGAATGCGGCGAAGTGCCGGAGAGCGGCTTGCTCGTGCAAGCGCCGACGGACACGACTGTCAATTTCCTCATCAACGGCATCGAAGTCAAGGTGGGCAGTTCGGCCATGCTGCAAATCGACGCCGACGAGTTGGTCGTCGACACGATTGAAGGGTTTGTCGAGGTGACTTCAGCCGGAGAAACAGAAGTGGCGGGCGAAGGCGTAAGCGTGCGGGCGCGCCGGGGTCAGCGACCGGGGCGCGCCGCCCTCAACCGGGAACGGCGCGTCGCCAATGCGCCGTGGCGGCTGCTTCCGCGCCAGGTCCGCTCACCGCTGCCGCCGCCCGAGGGGCAGCAGGTGGAACTCAACCAGTGCTTTTTCATCACCGCCGCGCGCCCGAATCGCAGCCCGGTGGCGCGCGTCACCGCAGGCGAGCCGATTGTGCTCAAACTGAACATCCCGCACCAATCGCTCGACATTGCGCGCGTGCTCCTGCGCCGCGCCGAGACCCGACTGCTCGTCAACGGAGTGGAGACGCCCCGCTACACCCGTATCGGACCGTGGCACGGGCAGGATGGCGCGTATGCGAACACGTTTGGCATTGAGCTTTACTGGCTGCTGGAACCCGCCACGGCGGGCGACATCGAGGTCGTGCTGCAATCGCGTTCGGTAACCGGACGCCCGATCAACACGGGCATCGACGGGCCGGACGCCGATGATCGACCGGAAATCATTCCGGCTTATCGAGAAGTAACGTGCACGATTCGCGTCAGTTGAGCCAAACCGGGTCGGGGCAAGACTCTGCTTGCCCCGACCAGCTTAACTAGCCGCCTTCTCCGCCGCTATCACCACCATCGCCACTGTCGCCGCCAGCACCGAAATCACCGGGAGCGGGAAGCTCACCGCCCACAGGGCACGACTGCAGCAGGGCAATAAACCCCTCGACATCCGCTTGATCTTCCCCACCAGAGAACACTAACGCTTGCCGCAGCAGCCCGACATACTCGTCGCGGCTCATGCCGATGTCGGCGAGCATCTGATTCATGATCGGACAGAACATCGCCATGTCCAGCCCGGCAAGGGCATCGAGATCAATTTCCATATCCCCCGCGAATCCACCTGCACCACCGGGGTTCTGGGCATCCAGCAGCGCGTCTTCATCCAGCGGCGGCGCGACTTCAATCGTCCGCGGCAGCACCTGAATCGGCAGGTTGCTGAACGCCGCCGGATCATAGGGCCGGAGGTCTTCAGGAGCGCCCGCTGCGCGCATATCCTCATCCAGCGGCACGCCGACTGACGCCCCGGCTGGCACAATCACCGTTTCACCCTGCGCGGTGATCTCTCCTTGCCCCTCTATCACGCTGATTGACAGTTCGTCACCGGGAATCGCTTCCAGATAGGCCGTCGACCCAAGCGTGATATCCACGTCATTCGCCCGCAGGTTGATCTCGCCCACCCCTTCCGGCGTCTGGATCAACAGGCCGTTGGGCGGCGCTTCAGTACACCCCACATCAGCGGCGACGCCCGTGCGAAAGTAGAACGCCTGCATCGGCGTGAACGGGATTTCCGCATCCAGTGAGTCAACCACATTCAGCGCGGCAACGTCGCCCGTGACAGTCAAGAGCGGCGCATACACCCACCCAAACGAGTCGCTCTCCGGGATGCGAATGCGCAGCCAATCGCTCGCCTCGTTGCGTCCATTCGCGGTTGTCACTTCACCGCTCGCCAGCGACCCGGCGATCCCGCCGTTCGTGCTCGGCAGCGTGCGAATATTGACATTCGAAGCCGTCGTCACGTCGACTGTTGGGACGGTCGCGCTCGGATCAACGGCATTTTCGATCTCGACATCGCCGAACATCAGAAACGTCACGTTCTGACCGGGCAGCGTGTCGGGCAAATCAGCTTGCAGCTTCATGAGCGCGATGCCCCATTCATTTTCCGCGACATCGAGCGCGCGCAGCCGCAGCGACTGCACAGCCGCCACGTTCACCAGATCGCCCTGCTGCTCAAAGGTGAAATCGGTCACCGCTTCCCGCGGCGTCGCATCAATCGAGATGTTGCCATAGCAAGCCTGATTTCGCCCCGTCTCTGCGCACACCGCCTGCACCGCGGTCAGCGCTTGCGTCACTAAATCTGAACACGTGTCACCCTGAGCCGCGACGGTCGCAAAGCACAACACCACCAACATCAGACCTACTTTACGGAACAACCGCATGTTACCCTTCACCTCCACCATCACCACCGAAATCACCGCCGGTATCGCCACCAGCGTCCCCACCGAAATCACCGCCCGTGTCTGCGCCCAAGTCATCACCGCCAGCGTCACCGAAGTCTTCGCTATCCGCATCACTCAGATCAGCCTCGTCGTCAGCCGAGAAATCCGCGTCGTCAGCGTCATCGAAGAACGCATCGTCCCGCGCGTCCAATTCCGCTTCGAAGTCCGCCTCCAACGCCGCCAGTTCGTCTTCATCAATCGCTTCAGCGATCTCAATCTCCTCCGGCAGAATATCAACCGGGAGATTCTCGAAGAACGACTCCTCATACGGCTCGGGATCATCCGGTTCACCACTGGCCTGCATGTTCTCATCGACCGGGATGTTCACCCGCGCACCCGCCGGAACCAGCACCGTGCGCCCAAACGCCCGGACTTCGCCCTGACCTTCCAGCACATTGACCGTGAATTGGCCATTCGGCGTCGCCTGCACGTACGCGGTTGACCCCAGACGAATATCCACATCATTCGCCCGCAAATTGATGTGCCCGACCCCCTGCGGCGTCTGGATCAACATGCCGTCGGCGGGCGCTTGCGTACAGCCGAGCGAACTACTGCCGCCGACTCCCGTCTGAAAGTAGAAGGCCTGCATCGGCGTGAACGGAATGTCGCTGTCCAGTGAGTCGACGACGTTCAAGGTCCCGGCGTCGCCGGCCACGCTCACCGCCGCCGCGCTGACCCATCCGTACGAGTCGGTTTCGGGAATGCGGACGCGCAGCCAATCGCCCGCCGCGCTGCGTCCATTGGCAATCGTCACCTCACCGCCCGCTAACGATCCTGATGCGGCGCCGTTCGCAGTGGCCTGACTGAGAATATTGACGCTGGCCGACGCTGTGACCTGCAGCAGTGCCCCCGTCGCATTGGGATCGACCGCGTTCTCTAGCTGCACATCGCCGAACAGCAGGAAGGTCACGTTCTGACCGGGCAGCGTATCGGGCAGGTCAGCCTGAAGCTTGAGCATGGCGACGCCCCACACATTCTGTGCTTGGTCGAGCGCGCGCAGGCGCAGCGTTTGCACCGTCGCCACGTCGACGAGGTCGCCCTGCTGCTCAAAGCTGAAGTTGGCCACATCCGCGCGCGGTGTTGCCTGAATGGAGATGTTGCCGTAGCACGCCTGATTGCGACCGGTGGGCGCGCAGACCTCCTGCACGACGGTCAGCGCCTGCGTCACCATAGCAGAACAGGTGTTATCCTGAGCGAAAATCGTGGAAAAGCACAATAAGACAACCAGCAGCGATGTGCGGCGATACCAAGCCATTGAACTCCTCCTCATGACGATACACTAACTGTAATGAAGTTTCCGAAAATGGCAATGACATTTCGGACTGAGGCCGCTTGTCCTAGGTGTCTAGGTCAAAAGTCGGAGGGCGTGAAATTTATAAGCCAGGGAGCGTGAACGGGGGAGAAGATCAAATTGGGGGTGCGGCTTGTAGCCACACCCCCCGACGGTTCAAAGTGGACTAGCTGGTGCTGAAGTCGACGTCAATCGTGATGTAGAACGGCACCTGCGTACCATCCAACTGCACGACCAGCAGTTGATAGGTCGTTTGGCTGTACGGGCACACCTGCTGTGAACCGTGACCAACGACACCCACGCCTTCGAAATACACCTCGCGGATGTTTTCGAGATCCCAGTAGATGTTGGTGCACTGGCTATACTGCACAATCAGCGTATCCGCGCGCAGATTCGGCCCGATCATCCCCTGCATCACGGTCGGGGTGAACGTGGGGGTCGCCGGTGGGCGCGTGGGCGTGTTCGTCGCCAGACGGAACGGCACATTCAAGACCTGCCCCACGACGATGCGGCGCGCATCGACAATGCAGTTCCCCGCGGCCAGATCATTGGTTGACAGCCCGGCGCGTCCAGCAATGCCGGAGAGCGTATCGCCGGGTTGGATGCTATAGCGCGCTGCCCAATCCGCGCGCGGCGTGCATGTCCCATTCGGGGTTGGCGTCGGGCCGCCGCCTTCGGGCGTAGCCGTCAGCGTCCCCACCGACATCGCCGTACCAGCGGGCGTGATATCGAGGGCAGGCGCGATCTCAAACGGACGCTCCAACATATTGATCGGCGCGGTGTTGACCCCAATCGTGTACGGGCGCAGACCCGAGGGCGGTCCGGTGATTTCCAGACCATCATCGCCACCGCCCAACCGCACACCGATTTCGCCGCCTTGCGGCACGATGCGCGTTTCGCCAAACGCTTCAACCACGCCCAAGCCTTCAACGACAGCCATCTTCATGCTGCCCATCGGTTCGGCGACGAACAACGCGGTCGAGCCTAGGGTGACATCCGCGCCATTGATGTTAATCGTCACCTGTTGACCGGTCGGCGATTGTACGAGCATGCCCGACGGAGCCGAGTCGCAGGTCGTGCCCGCGACATTGGTGCGCAGTCGCACCGCGTTCAGCGTGGGCGACAGCGCGTCCAGCGTAGTATCGCCGAACAACAGGAAGGTCACATTTTCACCGGGCAGCGTATCCGGCAGGTTCACCTGCGCCTTGACCACCGCCACCCCCCATGAGCCGGTAGCCGGATCGTAGGGCGTCGTCGAGATGCGCCGGAGCTGCCCCAGATCGACCACGTCGCCCGATCTGGAGAAGGCGAAATCGGCATTTTCATTGAATTCGACGTTGACGAGGGTATTGCCGTAGCAGGCCTGATTGCGCCCAATGCCGTCACAGGCCAACCCGACCGTCGTCGTCGCCAGCGTGACGAGATCATCACAGGTCAGCCCTTGATCCACCGGAGCGCTGTCGGCGGGTGCGGCGACGAGAAAGAGCAGACAGAACACCCCAATGAGAACATAGTTCAGCAGACGTTGAATGTGCATGTATTCTCCTCTGTAACTGTCGGTTGCTTTACAATTTATCATACACCTGATGCAGATCACGCGACATTGTGCGCGATAACGCCGCCACTTGCTCGCCTGTTTCACGCAGGCGTTGGCTCAAAACTTTAATCAGTTCCAGCGACAGTTCCGGGTATTCCTGCATCAGCGCGACCAAGGGCTCGTAGCGCAGGCGCAGCGTGAGCGTTTCGCTGAGGGCGAGCGCCGTGGTCGTCTCCGGACTATTGTCAAACAGGGTCGCCTCGCCGAAATACGACCGCGCTTCCAGGGTATTCAGCCGCGCCGATTTCTTGGTCGCCTTATTGTAGCGTTCGATGCCCACCTTGCCGCTCACAATGACGTACAATTTGCCGCCGGGGCTGCCTTCGTCGTAGATCACTGTGTTTTCCGGGAAGAGTTCCTCGTCACACACATTGGCGAGGACCTTCAACTGATTGACCGTCATCCCTTGAAAGAAGGGTACGCCCTTCAAGAACACTACTTTTTCGACAGCAGACAGCATTTTTCCCTCGCGTTGTGCATCGACTATGGTTTGACCTTTGAGCATCCGCCGCGCCGCATTGATGGCGATGAGCACCTCTCCGGATGGATCGAGCGCGCAGCCCTCGAGTAGAATTTCGACTTCTTTCCGGCCCATGGGCTGGGTGAGCTTGAGCGTTTCCGTGCCATCGCCGCTCCCGTCGAGCGCCGACAGCCGCGACAGCAAATCGCCGCGCCGTGGTTTGGGCTGCTCTTCCTGCCCGGCGGCCATCTCGCCCAGCGTAAACGCCGTGATCGCCCGGAACCACGGGTTGCAGTCGTCGCCCAGCAGTTCACCGAACGCCTGCCGCACAGTGGGCATATTCAAGTCATACTTCTGGCGTCCGATATTCGCCCGCACCGTATCCGTCTGCGTGGGATCGCACAATGGCGCCAGCAGCGCCGCCAACGTCGGCGGGATCATGGTTTCGAGCGCTTCAATCGCATTGGCGCGCACATGCGCTTCCGGGCGCACCAGCGATTCGCGCACGACCGTCACTTGCTCGGGCGGGTAAAGTGCGCTGATGAGATCGAAAATATCCTCAACGATATCGTCGCAGTATTCGCGAATCGTCGATTGGAGAATCCCCACGCTCGGCGCGCCAGTCAGCGCGGCCAGCGGCTGCAGGCGATTGAGGTGACTGTAGATATTCCCAATGTCTCCGGCAATGGCGGCGTGCACGCCCGTGACGAAGTCATCCGGGCGGATGCGCGCGGCGGGCAGCAGCGCCAGTTTACGCGTTTGCCCATCTGCCGCTTCGGTGAGCGGTTTAAGCGCCCCGAGTGCCGTCTCGCCATAGCGCGTGAGCGCTTCGACCGCTGAATTCCGCACGGTGCGGCTGGCATCGTCCAGCGCGGCGATCAGGATGGGCAGGCTGATGCTGGGATCGAGCCGCCCGGCAATGCGAACACAGGCGAGGCGCGTGCGCACAATGTGATCGTTCAGCAGCGCGCGCAGCCGTCCAGCCAGCGACCCGCTGTAGCCGCTGGGGATTTCCATGCGGCTGATCACCATCTCCAGCAACATGACCGCGTCCAGATGGACGCTTTCGACCGGATCGGCGAGACACGAGAGCAGCATTTCGATGTAATCGGGGTTGTTCACCCGCCCCAGAACCGCCGCGCCCAGTGAGCGCAGCGCCGGATCGTCACTGTAGACGAGGCGAGCCAGCGCGGCGCGCGCATCCGGCTCATGCGCGGTTTGCAGCAGCGCGGGGATCACCTGCGCGCGGATTTCGACATCGTCATCTTGCAGCAGTGCGACCGCCGCCGCCAAGAACGATTCATCATGCGCTGACGCGAAATGTTCCAACCCGAGCAAGACGCGCTTGCGCACGCGCCAATCCGGATCGCGCAGCAAGTCAACGTACAAGCGGCGCACCGTTTCGCCCTGCACATTCGACTCCGCCAGCACGTCGATCACGGCCAGGCGCAAATCCGGGGACTCATCGTGAATGATCGGTTCGAGCAGCGGCACGGCATCTTTGCCCATGCCTTCAATGAGCAGACTCACGGTGATGATGACCGCGTTCGTATCGCTGCGATCTTCCAGCTTGCCCTTCAGATAGTTGATCGTCGCCGCATCATTGAAGTTGAACGCGCCCGACGAGCGCAAAATCAGCGAGTAATTTTCGCGTTCCAGCAAGTTGATCAGCGCGCGCCCGTACAAGCTCCGCACAATCAGCGCGCCGAGCACATAGCAGATCGCTGGCAAGCCGATCAGCACGGGGACAAACCACGTCGCGCCGACCACCGTTGGGAGCAGGAGGATCAAACCCGCGATCAACGTGCCGAAGGGGACGATCATGCCATTGATGGCGGCGCGCGCCCGGCCTTTTACCTGCCTGGGCACGGCGTTATAGAGCAAATCATCGGTCAGGGCGCGGAACGCCACATTGATCGTATTGCTGTTGAAGAACGCCAGCCCCGCCACCGAGAGCAGACCGGGAGTGGCGATCATCAGGCCGCTGACGATGAGCGTGGTGATCGGGTAGATCAGGCTGATGTTGCCCACCCCAATCTGCGCGACCAGGCGGCTGTACAGGAATAACTGAATCGGCAGAATGATCAAGCCGCCGACTGCCGTCAGCGCGCCCGTGAAATTGGAAATCGCTTCGGTCGTCACCAACTGATCACTGAAGATGCGCGCCGTCTGAAAGTTCAGCATCGTCATCACGATGATGATGAGCCACGCCGTGATCATCATGGCGCGGAGGAACGGCGTCTCGCCGACATAGCGCAAGCCTTCGCGCACATTGGCAAAGTACGAGGCATGCCGCTCGGACGGATCAATCGGCGCGGGTCGTTGGGGCGGCGGGAGCATGCGCGGGATGAACCCGGCAACGACTGCCATCGCCGCAAACGCCAGTCCCCATAGTACGAGGATGTCTTTTTCGCGCACCACGGTATTGAGGAGCGGCACGGTCAAACCAGCGATGATCACCGCCACGCGCAGCACCGAAAAGAGAATCGGGAGCGTGCGTTTAGCCGACTGCGCGTCGAAGAAGCTGACGAGATACGTGCCCATGTGGATGCTGATCGTCTCGATCAAGACCCGGAACAGCAAATACAGGTAGATGAAGCCAATGCCCGTATACCCGAGATCCAGCAGCACGTGACCGGCGGCAATGCCGACCAACCCGATGACGACGATGCCGATCAACACGCGCGTATGGGGATACCGGTCGACGAAGGCCGAATACAGCATCATCGTGACAATGATGGCAATTGCATCGCCGACGAACACATACGGCAGAGTCGCGACGCCCACCTGCGCCACGAACGCCGCCGGAATTACAATCTGCGCCCAGGTAATGCCAAGAATAAAGAGGAAAACCACCACACTGAGCAGCAGCAAGCGCCGCTCTTCGCCGCGCTTGATATTGAGAACTTTGCCCAAAAACCGCAACACAGGTTATCCTGTCTGTATGACGACCCAGACCATTCTTTTCATTGATCTTGACGGCACGATACTGGTAAATCCGTTTTTGAGCGCCGTCTTTCCTCACTACACGCAGCATTTTGGCCACGACCTCACGCTGGAGTTTCTGGCCGAGCAGCAGGTTCGGCTTGCACAACCGCACGCTGATCCCGTGTGGGTGATGGATTGGGACGATATTTGCGTAACCGTCGCCCGCCGTCACGATTGGGAACTGCCCCTCCCCGTCCACACGCTCGTCACAGAATACAGCCGACCGCCTTTTATTACGGTGATCGATGAGGCTGATATCATTCTACGCCAAATTGTGCAGCCAAAACGAAAGCTTGTTGTCGCTTCAATGGGTTTACATCGTTATCAGATGCCGGTCCTGCGCGGACTAGGGATTGCCGAGCTGTTTGACGACTTCCTGATGCCCGACATCACCGGCGCGCTCAAGACCGATCCGCGTTTCTATGCTAAGTATGCTGACAGCCCGGCGCTCAAGATCAACGTGGGCGATAATCTGACCGACGATGTGATCCGTCCGCACCAGTTCGGGCATCACACCATTCAGGTGACGCCGATCCCACCCACCAACTCGTACGCTGACCGGGAGATTCAGTCGCTCGCCGAGCTGCCCGCCGCGATCGCCGCGCTCGAGGCCGAAAATACATAGGGGCATGGCTCACGCCATACCCCTAATCGCCGTCCTAACCTCAGTTTATGCGCCCAAACAGGCGCGCCGCACGCGCTGCTCCATGATTGCGCCGATCACGTCATAATTGAAGTTGGCGCGGATATCCTGTGCCGCCCGGGCGCCGACCGCTCGCGCCGCCTCGGGGTTTTCCACCACGCTGACCATGTACTCGGCCGCTTGATCGATGTCGCCTTCCGCCCAAATCATACCGGGACGGAAGTGATCGACCATTTCGGGACGGTAGCGATGATCTTCCGCCACGACTTCGCGCAGCTTATAGTCCACCCAGAAGCTGTTCTGCGGCGTCATGAATTCCAGCGCGCCGGAATACGCCGTCGCGATCAAGGGTTTGCCTGCCGCCATCGCTTCCGCCATCGCCAACCCGAAGGCTTCGGCATGATGCAGCGACACGAAACAGTCGATGTTGTAGTACAGGTCGTGCATCTTCTGCCGTGAATACGTCTCGGTGATCAAGCGTGCGCCGACTTCTTCGCACTTCGCCGCGAGCGCCGTCGTCACGACCGGGAAGTAAGCCGCGTGCTGCTCTTTGATCAACAGAACTGGTCGATCCGCCGCCTGCGAATTGCCAAACGCGCGACGGTAAGCTTCCAGCACGCCCCACGGGTTCTTGCGTCCATCACCCGACCCTGCGCTGAAGGTGAACAGGAACACCGTGCGATCTTCAGGGAGATCAAACGCGGCACGGCCCTGCGTTTGTGGCAGCAGTTCAATCGGATGCGGCACGACCGTCACCGGTTTCGTGGTCGCCTTCACGAAGCTGTCCGCCACAAACTTTGACGGCGTCCACACTTCGTCCAGCTTGTCGAACTCGTTATGCCAGTAGTCGGGCAGGTCAGGCATTTCCCACACCCACAGCGCCATCGTATAACGCCCGGCGCGGATTTCGGCGAGGCGCTCATTCGGGAAGGTGGGGAACAAATGCAGGTTGTAGCACAGCAGATTCGCCGGGTAGATCATCCCGGTCTGCGTGACGCCGTAATCGGCATCTAGCCCCACGCCATCACGATACATGGCATAGGGGAACAGCAGTTCATTGTAGCTGAAGGGGACGCCGCGCCGACGGAGCGCACCCACTGATGTGCGCGCCGTCTCGCTCAGGCTGCCCTCTCCGGTCAAATCGGCAAAAACATTCACGCCGACATTACTCATGGGTGAAATTCCTCTGGCAGACCATCCAAATCATTGATCAGTGCGCCGTCATTGAGGTCGTCCGCCGTTGGCCAGATCAGGTCAACGGGCACCACAACCGACGCGGGCACGGATTCACCGCTCAAAATACTCAAACCAGCCCGCACTGCATCCGCGCCCATCGAGCTCGGGATGAACAGCAGCGGCACGTCGATGTTATTGTCCAGCAGCAGCCGCGCTAACTCTACCCGTTGATCGCCGAGCGCCGGCACCGCGGGACGCCCGCTGTCCAGCAATATCTGGAGGGCTTCCGCGGAAATCGTGCCGTCGTACGACCAGATGCCATCCACGCGCGGGTTCGCGCCGAGCATTTCGCCGATTCGGTCGGCGATCACCTGCGCATCAAACCCGGTCGCGTAACCGCCCGCTTCGTACAGGCCGGGGTAGTTGGCGAAACCGGCCGTCGCCCCCGCTTTGCGCCCATTATCCGAAAGTGTCGCATCGATCGCGTTCAGGCGCGCGAAGGTACCTTCGCCGTCCAGCGCCGCGACCAGCTCCTGCGCCATGATGCAGCCTGCCTGGAAATCATCCACGCCGACATACGTCACATAATCATGCTGCGCGACGCGATGATTCACCAGGACTACCGGAATATTGGCCGCCGCCGCATCCGCGATGGCAGTTTGCAGCGCCGACATATCGGCTTGTTCAATCGGCTCGATCAGGATGAGGCTGGCTTCCGCCTCAATCCACCCGCGCACGGTTTCGACCTGCGCGTCGTAATCGCCGTCCGCGTTCACCACGTCGAATGTCTCGATCTCGTCGTGCTGGCTGGCTTCGTAACGCGCCCACGCCGCAATATTGGCGCTCCGGGCATCATCCGACGCTTGGCTGTAACCAATCGTGAACGGCACTGCGCGCGCGAACTGCGTTGTTTCAACGAGCGTCGTCGGCAGATCGAAGCCTTCGGCGGTTGGCGCAGCGCACACGAGGGCATCGCTGTTCTCGGCCTGCGCGGGCGAGAACGCCGCGAAGCTTTCCGCCGCCGCTGTGACGACCGTCAGCGGCTGGCAGCGGGGGTTCGCGCCGAGCTTCTGGTCAAAACCGATCTCGGTCGGCACGCAGTCGACTTCATAATTGGCGTACACCCAATCGAGCAGCGCCGGCAGATCGAATATGTGCCACGCGATCAATTGTCCGTCGTTGGCCGCCGAGATCGCCTGCGTGCCATCGTCACTGAACACCACGCTGCGAATGAGGCTGCTGTTTCCGCTGAATTGCCGCAAAGCGCTGCCCGTTGCCGCATCAAACAGGATGAGTGTGTTATCGACGGAACCGCCCGAGCGTTCTGAACCGGAGGCCGTCAGGACATAGCTCCCATCCGGGCTGAAGGCCGCATCGCGCACCACCGCGGTGTGTCCGAGCAAGCGCCGCACAACTGCCCCGGTCGCGACATCCCACAGCAGCGCCGTGCGGTCGCGTGACGTGGAGAGCGCCAGCGTACCATCTGCGCTCAGGGCGACGCTCGTCAGGCTTTGCGTGTGGCCTTCGATGACATCCGTCGTCTCGGCGTTATCCGGCGCAAACGTCTGAATCCGCTCGCCCGTCGCCACATCCCACAAGATCAAGCTGCCGTCGTCCGAACCGGACAACACTCGTGTGCCGTCCGCGCTGAACACAGCACTCCGAATCGGCGCGGTATGGCCGCTCAAACGACGAATTTCTGCACCGGTCGCCGCATCCCACAGAACCAGATCATTGTCGACCGGGCGTCCGCGGCTGATCTGGATGTTGCCGCCGCCGGTGACAATTTGCGTTCCATCCAAGCTGATGGCGATCGCGCGTACCGGCGACGTGTGCGCTGCAATCGTGCGTACAACCTCACCGCTCGCCGTATCCCACAGCGTCACCGAGCCGTCCGCGCCGCCCGCAGCGATCACATTGCCCTGCAAGGCGACCGAATACAGCGGCGTTTCCGCGTTGAACTCAGAAATCAGTTCGCCCGTCGCAAAATTGCGCAGGCTGACCCCACGAGCCGTCGCCACAGCGATCTGATCGCCAGCAGCGGCAGAAGCGTAGACCGGCGCCGTTTCCGCCTGTCGCCACGCTTCCGCGCCGCGCCCGTACACATCCCACAGAATCACGCCATCCTGCGCCGCCGACGCAAAGCGTCCGCCGTCCGGCGTATAGGTGATGCCTATGGCGAGGCCGGTATGCCCGAGGAAAGTTTGCAGCGGTGCAAATGAGTGAGCGTCCCACAGCGCGACCGTCGTATCGAGCAGCGCTGCCGCGAACGTATTGCCGTCCGGCGAATAGTCGAGACCGCGCACGACCCCGGCGACCGGGACTTGTTCCAGCATATCCCCCGTCTCAACATCCCACACGTTGAGTGTTGATTCCGTGCCCGCGCCGATCACACGCGCGGAGTCGGGGCTGAAGGCGATGCCGTAAACATCCTTGGTGTAGCCCTCCAGCGTGCGGACTTCGTCGCCCGTCGCCAGATCCCACAGGCGGACTTCGCCCGCGCCGCCTGCCGACGCCAGATACTGGCCGTCAGGGCTGAGATCGATAGTAAACACGGCACCCGCATGCCCTTCAAAGCGGCGGATGATTTCACCTGTGTTCAAATCCCACTGAATCAGATTGCGCTCGGCATTCGCGTCGTTCGAACCGATGATGGCACTCTGTCCATCCGGCAGATATGCAATTGCCCACACGGCATCGAGGTTGCCCTCGCCGCCAGCGCCAATCGTGCGGATGGCTTCGCCCGTCGCCAGATCCCACAGGATGAAGTTCTTCTTCTGTGATCCCGTGATCGCCGTCGTCCCATCCGGGCTGACCGCGACCGAGAATACGAGGTCATCGTGACCAATGCCATCCGCGCCAAACCGCCGGATTTCCTCACCGGTCGCCACATCCCACAGGATGATGACGCCGCTCAAGTCAGCAGTGAGCATCTGGCTGCCATCCGGCGTGAAAGCCGACTGGAACACCCAGTTAGCGTGGCCTTTGAATTGGCGAATGGCGCCCGGCTGATAGACCATATCGGCCAGCGTGCGCTGCGCATCGACCGGCGAGTCCTGCAAGCGATTCGCTTCCATCGCCCGGGCCAGACCGTCAAACGGCTGCTCGCCCGCCCGCGGGAAGGTCACCGCCTGCTGCGCGAGGATGATGCTCAGCGATTCGTCGGCTTCGCGTTCAGCGCGCGCCGCTTCCGCCTCGGCGCGCACCGTCTCGCCTTCGGCGATCACGCGCTGCCGCTGCGCTTCCTGCTGCCCGTTGAAGGCCACAACCGCCAGGATCAACCCGGCGACCGCGGCCACCGCGAACACCGCCGCCAACCAGCGCAAAATGCGGCGATTGCGGGCTTCGAGCGCTTCTTCACGCGCCTGCCGTGCAGCTTCTTCAAGGGCTAACGCCTCCCGCTTCTCGATACTCGCCTGAATATAAGCTTTCTCTTCCGAAGTCAGCGAAATGTCTTTGCTGCTGGAAAGCAGTTCGAACTGCTGCAAGCGCACGCCCGACGCCAAGAAGCTGGCGTCTTGATGCGCGTTGCGCCATTCGGTGACCGCCGTCGCCAACCGACGCTGCACGCGCAGGTCTTCACGGCTTTCGCGCAGCCATTGGCGCAGGCGTTCCCAGTTGCGGATCAGCGCTTCATGCGCCACTTCGACGGTTGGCTCACGGGTCTGCGGGTCGGTGTCGAAGGTCAGCAAGCGATACTTGCCGTAAATGTCGAGCACATATTGCAACGGATCGTCGACATCGCGCATGAACACGAGTTCCGACCACAGGATGCGCCGCCGCGTGTCTTCCGCGCCTTCACCGAGCGTCACCAGGCGCAGGAACAACTGGCGCACCGCCTCTTTTTGTTCCTTGTCCATCAGGCCGTACAGTTCTTCCGCGCGCCGCGCCAGCGCCCCGAGCACCCCACCCGCCGCGATATAGGCGTCCAGCGTCATGACGTAACCCGTGCGCCGTTCGAAGTTCTCCGTGAGAGCGTATTGCAGCAGCGGCAGCGCACCCGGCTCATTGCTCACATCTTCGATCATCTTCTGCACGAGCGCCGGTTCGACGCGCACGCCGAGCCGTTCCGCCGGGCCAGTGATGGCCTGCTGCAGTTCGCGTTCGTTCATCGGCAGGATGATCTCGGTGCGTTGGCGTACCAGCGCCCCGAAATCCGGGTAGGAGAGCGGCTTATCGTAGAAGTCCGCGCGCAGCGTGACGATCACGCGCAGGCGGCTGCCCGGCGCATTCACGGCATGACGCACACTTTCGAGGAAATGCAGACGTACAGCGTTGTCGTTGGTCTGCGTGAACACTTCTTCAAACTGGTCGATGAGCAGCAGGAATTCGCTGTCGTCGTCCGGCAGAATCGCGTTGAGCAGTTCGTGCAGCCCGGCGCGGTCTTCGCGCAGCCGCTGCGACATGTTCTCGGGCGGCGCGGTGGCTATGCTCAGCAGCGCCGCTTCCAGTTCGCGCAGCGCGTCGGTCGAAGGCACCATTTCCGCGATGTAGTAGTGTTCCGAACCGGGGATTGCGCCGCGGCGCAGCGCGGGCAGCACACCCGCCTTGATCACGCTCGATTTACCACTGCCGCTCGGGCCGATGATCGCCAGAAAACGATAGGCGCCTTCGGTATCGCGCAGGCGATCCAGCACAGAGTTGGTGAACTCCTCGCGGCCAAAGAAGTCTTTAGCATCGCCTTGCTGGAAGGCGCGCAGACCTTTATACGGGTTGACCAGCGACAGGTTGTGCGCTTCCATCTCCACCAGTTCGGGCGTGATGGTCAGGTTGCCGACATCCCCGCTGATCTGGATTAGATCGTTGGTATCGTCGAGACTTTCCAGCGAGATGCCAATGTCCTTGCGCGCCTGAATCGCCTGCCGGAACGCGCGGGCAAACGCTTGCGCATCCGGGTAGCGATTGGTCGGGTTCTTAGCCGTGGCGGTCGCCAGCACTTCGTTGACGGCGAACGGAATGTCCGGGTTGGTTTCGGTCACATCGGGCAGGTCTTTGGTCAACTGCTGCGAGACGTATCCGTAGATGTTCTGCGCCACAAACGCGCGCCGTCCGGTCAGCGTTTCGAAGATCACCAGACCGAGGCTGTAGATATCGGACTGCGGCGACAACTGCTGGTTCTGGATCTGTTCCGGCGTGATGTACGCGGGGGTCCCCACTGCGACCAGACTGTCGTCAAGGTTCTCGCCACCTTCTTCGCGCAGGTTGCTGGCGATGCCGAAGTCGGACAGGTAGCCGTTCTTTTCCAAGTCGAGCAGAATGTTGGCGGGCTTCAGGTCGCTGTGCACGACGCCCGTCTGATGCGCGACGTTGAGCGCCGACGCCATCTGTTCGAGCAGCGTGGCCGTCATCTCGACTGACCAGCGGCCATTCTTTTTGAGGTCTTGCTCCAGCGTGCCACCGCGCAGCATACGCATCACCAGATACGCGCCGCTCGGGTCACGCCAGTAGTCGTAGAGCGGCACAATGTGCAGATGTTCCAACTGCGCGACCAACTGCGCTTCGGTTTCGAACCGCCGCACGAACGATGGACGATTGGCGAATGCGGGCAAAATGACCTTCATAGCCACTTCGCGCTTGACCAGCGGTTGATAGGCACGGTAGACCGCCCCGAACCCACCCTTCCCCAAGATTTCCTTGAGTTCGTAACCTTTGAGGATTTGCCCTACTTCAACTGCGTCGCTCATTCTTCATCCTTCAAGGGATCAGTGGGGAACGAAGCGAGATAATCATCTCTCAGCGAACCCTGCCATGCCGACATCGGACGATGCTGGTTGTACCCGGTGACGACGGTATCCGGCGGCACATCTTTCGAGATGGTCGCGCCCGCAGCGATATACGCCCGCTTACCAATCCGCACGCCGCCGATCAGATTACTGTCATACCCGATCATGACATAGTCTTCAACGATGGGCGCGGGTTCAACGCGGTTCGCGCCGTACTGCTTGTAGCTGTGCAGCAAATTGCCAAAGGTCGTGACATAACTGCCGATCTGCGTCCGGTTGCCGAGCAGCCCACCCACCCGCGAGTATTCTCCGATGGTGATGTAGGACCCGACGAACCCCGCCAGCATCAGCTTGGTGAACGCGCCAACCTGCGTATCCCAGCGCACCACCACATTATCTTCGGTGATCACGCCTTCGGCTAAGGTCACGCCCGCAAAGAGGGTCGTACCGCTGTGCAGCAGCACATTTTCGCCGATGATGGTCGGCGTATCGATCACAGCGTCGTAATCTTCGAATTCCAGGCGGGTGCTGGATGAACGCACCTGTTCCTGAAACCGATTCATCTGCACGCGCGACGGTTTCCCGATGATACAGTTGTCTTCAACCACTACGCCGCGCTTAAGATGTACGCCTGCATGAATGGTTGTATTCCGCCCGATGTAAACATGATCTTCGATGATGGCTTTGGGACTGATGTAGGTCATTTTGTTCAGACACATGGATTCAGATAAATTCATTTCAGTATAGCTCGAAATGGTGTAAGATTGGAATCAAGATAGCGCGATGGATAAGCAGCGTTTGGATTTGAGGGATGAATGTGGCTGAAGCGACGAATGGTGACACACCTGAACTGATCGAGCATATCAACCAGACAACCGAACAGGCTGGTAAGCTTCAGCAAACGCTTGATCGTACGATGCAGGTGTTGAGCAAGCGCGGTATCCAGATTCAGATTGACTTCAATGGTATGGCGCAGCTGCTGATGCATGACCTCGAGAAGTCGCATAAGAGCGCCCTGAAGATGCAGAAACAGCTCACGCAAATGCAGGAGCTGGTACACACGTCTGCCCTCATCACGTCCTCGCTGGAATTCGATCAGGTTTTGGAAGAAGTGCTCGACACGGTCATTAAGCTGACCGGAGCAGAACGCGCCTATCTGATGCTCACGCAAGGGGAAAACCGCGATCTCCGCGTGCACGTCGCGCGCAACAATCGCGCCGAAAACCTCGCGAAGGACGCCATCACCTTCAGCCATCAGATGATCCACGAAGCGATTGAGCAGCGCAGCCCCATCGTCAGCACCAACGCGCAGGAAGACGACCGCTTCACCGAGATGAAAAGCGTGTTCCTCAACGAACTGCGCTCGATTGTGATCATTCCGTTGATTTTGAAAGACAAAGTCGTGGGCGCACTGTACGCGGATAACCGGGTAGAACAGGGGGTGTTCAGTCAGGAGAACATTCCGCTGCTCTCCGCCTTCGCGAACCAGGCCGCGATTGCGATTTCCAATGCCCGCCTCTTTGAAAAAGTTCAGGATGAACTCAAAGAAGCCCAGCGGCAGGTGCAGGCGCTGCTCGTCGAAATTGATCAGAGCCGTGTGCAGGAAAAAGTTAAAGAGATCACGGAAAGCGAATATTTCCAGGACCTGTCGTCAAAGGTCAAGGATTTACGCCGCCGCAGTCGCAGCGACTAACGAACTACTGCTTCATGGATTTGAGGTAGTAATACGCCTTGAGGATTAAGGCACAAGCCGACCCGTTGACAATTTCCCCGTTCATCACCATCTCCACCACGCGCTCCAGCGGCAGCTTGAGCGTTTCGATGTGTTCGCCGGGGTCGGGTTTCGGCGGATGCTTCACTTCAACGCCGAGCGCGAGAAACAGATAACTCGCAGAATTGATCACGTTGGTGAACGGGTAGATCGTTCCCAAACTGATCCATTCGCGCGCTTCCATGCCGAATTCCTCACGCAGCTCACGCTGCGCCGTTTCGAGCGGGGTCTCCCCCACTTCCAAACCACCACTCACCGTCTCGATGGAGTAGTTTTGCAGACCGTACTTGTACTCACGCGCTAGATAGACTTGGCAATCGTCCGTCAAGGCCAGAATCGAAGACCCGGCCATCATCTCGACAACGCCAAATATACTCTGAGTACCGCCGGGTCGTACTACCTTGTCTTCGCGTACTGTGATCCAGGGGTTAGTGTATATATGACGGGTGGAAACCACCTCAAACGGACCTTTAACGACGCGACTCATGAGTCCCTCAATAAACCTGCGCTGCTCAGAGTCCATAATATAACGAAACCCTCGGAATATTCAGATGAGGTTCCCTAAAAATTCACGAATCCTTCGCCTTTGAATTCGCGATCTACAGCTTTGTGATACTATTAAACGTGTGCGATGGTGGAGGAGTGATGGTGAGATGTCCGCTAACGTTGAAGGCTTAGTCCGCGAGGGCATGAACGCGATCAAGGCCGGGCGCAAAGATGAAGGCAAAGCGATGCTGCTGCGCGCCGTGGAGCTGGATCAATACAACGCTGAAGCCTGGCTCTGGCTGAGCGGCACGATGGAATCGCTGGATGATCAGCGGACATGTTTGGAAAATGTGCTGGCTGTTGACCCGAATAATCAACGCGCCAAGCAGGGGTTAGAATATCTGGCCAAGCAAAAGCCGAAGCCGCCCACCTCGCCGTTGAGCGCCGCGGCGAACTCCGGAGCGTTTTCCAACCGCGCGACCTCGACCAGTGTCGAATGGGGCGCGCCCGAACCGGCCGCTGCCCCGGCGTGGACACCGCCCGCGCCGAAAGAACCATCCGAAGAAGACCTTGACGCCTGGGTGACGAACCTCAACTTGCCGGGCACAGTGACGGTCAAGCCGTCGGGCAATTCGCCGTTCACCGACTTCAATCTCGACGATGATATTGCTGGTGGACCGTTTGGCGCCGCCGTCGAGATGGAACCGCCGCCCGCGCCCGCCCCAATTCCGGATGCCCCGCCCAAGCGCATTTCGCCACCGCCGCCCGCGGCTCCCCCACCGGCGCCGCGCTCTGCCCCACCGCCGCGCTCTCCTGTGCCGAGCACGCCGATGCCGACGTTCGGCTTTGACGAGGAGCTTGAAGAAGCGGCTAATAAGTTCGTGCAAGCGAGTGAGCAGCAGCCCAGCACGTCGATTCTGTACGATGCGGACAAAGATCAGGACGGGGAGTTTCTGGAAGAGGAAGAAGGTCTGCTCTTCGCGCAGATTCCCGGCGAAATCAAACCGACCCGCCTGCCCGGCACGCGGCAGCGCGCGCCGATTCTGCTCGTGTTGGCGACCGTGCTGCTGGTGATCATCAACGTGGGCGCCGCCGCACTGCTGGCGATCAGCTTGCTGTCGGCGTAGTTCGCGCCAGATTTAGGCTGTCCTTTAATCGACGCTAGACATTCACGGGATGGGCGTGTAAAATCGCTCGATATTCCGTGATGTTTTTTTGAGAGGAGCGGCGGCGCTTTTGCCGCACGAGACAAGATGGCAAATACACGTTCCGCGATTAAGCGCATTCGTCAAAACGCGAAGCGCCGCGAATACAATCAAACGTTCCGCAACCGCGCCCGCACCTTCGTCAAGAAGGCCCGCGTCGCCCAGCATGGTTCTGACGTGAATGCGGCGATTGAAGCGACCCGCAAGGCGATTCAGGATCTCGACAAGGCCGCCAGCCGTGGTGTGATTCACGCGAACAACGCCGCCCGCCGCAAGAGCCGCCTGATGAAGCAGCTCAACGCGATGAAGCAGCGCGTCGCCAAGTAACGCAGCGCGCTCGGTTATCCCAAATACGAAAAATCGGCTCTTGAAGCCGATTTTTTATTTGTGAAGATTTCAGGCGTTTTGTAAGGTCGCTTCGACAGACTCAAGCGCGACGGGGGCGGTAACGTACCCCGGTAAGTCCAGCCGGTAGCCGACGCCGCGCACCGTTTTGAGGAACTGCGGGTCGCCCGGGTTCGCTTCGATAAGGCGGCGAATCCAGCGGATGTGGACATCGAGCGTGCGCGTGTCACCGAGATAGTCGGTGTGCCACACCTGCTCCATGAGGAATTTGCGGTCGAGCGTTTCGCCGGGGTGCGCAAAGAACATTTCGATCAGCAGCGCGAGCTTGGGCGTGAGCGAGGTCTCCTGCCCGTTGGCGATGAGCAAGCGCCGTTCCATATTGATGGTGAACGGCCCAACGCTGATCACTTCATCACTGCCGCGCTTGGCGGTGAGCAGGCGTTCGATGGTGTTGACGAGCTTGCGCGATGTAAACGGCTGATACAGCAGCACATCAGCGGGGCTGGTGGCTTTGTGTTCCGGGTGCAGATGGATAAGGGGAATCGTGCCAATGCCATCCTTGAGCTGGCGGGCGATGCGGTCACCGGGCGTGCGCATGGAAATCGCATCCAGCACGACAATATGACAGCCTTTTTCGTGCACGAGCGTGAGCGCCTGTTTGCCGCTGGATACGGTCATCACGGCGTAGCGTTTCTGTAACGCGTCGGCGAATGAGGTTCGCTGTGCTCCCGTCTTCTCCACCAGCAAAATAGTTGCCATAGTCCCTCCACACACGCTGTTGAGTCGTCCATTATAGTCTAGGAACGGAACGCGGGCAAAGCGTTTACTGCACAAGTTGGTCAAGTTGAGGTAAGCTAACGGCAATTCGAATTGACCAACAGATAGGAAAGACGGGGATGCAGACCAGCGACTTCAGGCAACTTGCACAGTGGACAGTAGATCAAGCGATCACAATTCAGCAGATCGCCGCGCCCACCTTCGAGGAACAACCGCGCGCTGCCTACGTCGCTGAACAGTTTTCGGCTCTTGGCCTCACCGCCGTCGACATCGACGATATGTTCAACGTGTACGGCTGTTTGCCCGGCAAGGCATCGGATCAGCCCGGCATCCTGATGACCGCCCACACGGATACCGTGTTCGCTGCGGAAACGGATCTCACCATTCGGCGCGAAGGCGACCTGATCTTCGGGCCGGGGCTGGGCGATAACAGCATGGGCGTCGCCGGGATGCTCGCCGCGATCAAGGCCGTGCGCGACGACAACCTGAGTTTTCCCACCGATGTGTGGTTCGTTGCCACCACCCGCGAGGAAGGGCTCGGCAACCTGGGCGGGATACGTGCCGCCTATGACCGCCTGCGGGGGAAGATTCGCGGCGTGATCAACATCGAAGGGCTGGCGTTCGGCCACGTCTATTACGCTGGTATCTCGGTGCGCCGTCTCAAAATCAGTGCGACCACGTCCGGTGGTCACAGTTGGCTGCATTTTGGCCGCCCGAGCGCCACGCATGCCATCGTGCAGTTGGGCGCGCGCATCGCCGCGCTGCAGCCGCCGCAGAGTCCGCGCACGACTTTCAATATCGGCATGATCGAAGGCGGCACGACGATCAACGCGATTGCGCCGCAGGCCTGCCTGTGGCTCGACCTGCGCTCGGAAGAGCGTTCTGCCTTAAATCGGCTCGAAAACGAAGTGCGCGGGCATATTCGCGCCTTGGAGCAGGACGATCTCACATTCACAGTGGAAGTTGTGGGCGACCGTCCCGCCGGCGCGATTCCGGTCGCGCATCCCTTCGTGCAGGCCGCGCTCACCAGCCTCGCCGATCTCGGCGTGCGCGCGTCGCTGGAAATCGGCAGCACCGACGCGAACGTCCCGCTGTCGGAAGGCTGCCCCGCCGTCACCGTCGGTATCACCCGTGGGGGCAATGCCCACCGCACGGACGAATTTGTTGAAGTCAGCCCCGTCGCCCTTGGCCTCCGTCACTTACTGGCGGTGCTGATTACGATTGCAAAGGAAACTCGATGAGCAGGATCTCCGTTCTCGTCACCGTCCGCCGTGAATTCGCCAGTCGCTACTACAAGAATCTCTCGGCGTACGACCCGTTTAACATCACACTCGTCAACGAAACCACGGATGCGCTTGATGCGCTCCACAACCAGGAGAACCCGATCGACGTGCTCGTGCTCGACAATGAACTCGACCGCTCGTTTGAGTTCATCAGTGAACTCCGCCATGACTACCCGCGCCTGCTGATCGTGCTGGTCGATGAAGAGGCGGATTTCGCCATCCCCGGCAACGCCGACGAGATTTCGACGGCGCCGTTCGTCAATGACGATCTAATCCGCCGTATCAACCGGCTGATGTCCGATCGGCGGCTGGACACGCTGCGCGCCGATGCGATTCCGCCTGTGCGCGAATTCGCCAAGAAGCTGCGCAAAGCATCGGGCGAATCGGGCAAGCATCAGGCGGCAGTCAGCGCATGTTTTGATATTGGCTATCACTATGTGGCGTTTTATCGCATGGACAACAGCGAACCGCTGACTCTCACGCTCAAAGCGCAGGAAGGTCCCGCCCCCATTCAAGCAGTCGCGCCCAAACAGGCCACCGCCGACGACATCATGGGACACGTCGCCGTAACCGGGGAAAGTGTGATCATCGGCCCAAGCGACGAGATCAATCACCCGCTGGTCAAGCGCGGGCGGCTGGGCGCGGGCGCGGTGACACCTGTCGGCGTCACCACCCGCTATGGCGTGATCGTCGCCTGCCGCGATGTTCCCGGCTCCATCACCAAGCAGGATGTGATGCTGCTGGAACTGGTCAGCGCGCAGCTCGACGCCGTGGTATCGAAAGAGTAACCTAACCGTGGGGCAATGATCCCCTTGCCCCACGTTACCATTACCTTGATTACAGCGTTTTCAACGCCCCCGCAAAGCGCTCAATCTCCTCGTGGGTGTTGTAGTGCGCCAACCCGACGCGTACCATGCCGTGTTCCTCGTTGCGCAGCCGCTTCATGATTTCGACCGCGTAGTAATTGCCATCCCAGACATAGATGTTTTGCGCGGCAAGGCGGGCGGCGATGTCCGTGGGCGTGTACCCATCATGCGTGAACACAACGGTTGGCACACGCTCGTGAAAACGCGCCGGATCAGTAATGCCAGCAATGTGCACGCCCGGCGTCGCCTGCAGCACCTCGATCAGATGCGCGGCGAGTTCCTGCTCGTAAGCGCCGAGCACCTGCATCCCCGTGACCAGCGCCGCGCGATCCGTACTGCTGCCGCCGCCCAACGAAGCGAGATAATCGATGCACGCGCCGATCCCGGCGATCAGTTCAAAGGCGGGTGTACCCGTTTCCCAGCGGTATGGCGCTTTGTCCTTCGACGGACGCACCTTATACGCGGGCAGCGACGACAGCAGCTCGTAACGCCCATAGAGGATGCCTTGATGCGGCCCAAAATACTTATAGGAGGAGCACAGCAGGAAGTCACAGCCGATGTCCTGCACATCGATGGAAATGTGCGGCGCGCTCTGCACGGCGTCGACGACATACAGCGCGCCCGCGGCATGCGCCATCGCCGCGATCTGCTTGACCGGGTTGATCGTGCCGACGGCGTTTGAAGCGTGGACAGTCGCGACCACCTTCGTGCGGTCGGTCAGCGCCGCTTCGAGTGTATCCAGATCCAGCGTGCATTCCGGCTCGATGATGTCGACCCAGCGCACGACCAGCCCGTAATCCTCGGCGATGCGCAGCCACGGCGACACATTGGCATCGTGATCCATGCGTGTGAGCACAATCTCATCGCCCGGTTGCAGCGTCTTGGCGATGGCGCGGGAGAGCGCAAAGTTGAGCGTGGTCATGTTCGCGCCGATCACAATCTCTTCGGGACGAGACGCATTGAGGAACGCGGCCAATTTCCGGCGCGTTTCTACGACCATGGCGTCGCTGGCATGACTGGTCGGGAATGCGCCGCCGGAATTGGCGTTCATTTCGCGGAAATAGCCGCTCACCGCGTCGATCACCCGCTGCGGAACCTGCGTGCCCGCGGGGTTGTCAAAGTAAATGGGGTATCCGCCGCCCGCGATAACGCGATTGAGCGCGGGGAACTGGGCGCGAACGGCCGCCACATCAAATGCTGCCATGCTCATCTCATCCTATTTTATGAAGCTAAACGTGGATGAGTGTAACACATTGCGCGGGAGGAAAAGCAACCGGGCGGCGATGAATGGTATGAGGTGGACGTATAAAAAATCCCCTCTCCTGTGGGAGAGGGGACAAAGGGGTGAGGCTAAACCGCGCGCTTACTCCGCCGCAGCGGGCACGAAATCGTTGGTGAACGCCGCTTCGAGGTCAATCGGTGCGGGCAGGAAGTTCATCGTGCTGAGCGTATCTTGCGTCACCTGCCACGAGTCGAGCGTCGAGATACCTAGTTGATCGGCGTCCCAGAACTCAATCGACGCCAGCAGCACGTCGAACTGTACCAGTTCGTCGGCGGTGAATTGTTCGCCCAAGGCGGCGCGCAGTTCAGCCCGGCGCGCGGCCACCTCAGCGCGGGTGGCGTCCGGATTATCCGTCAGCCACACGTTCTGATCGTCCGCTGCCGTGATCAGCGCAGTGCTTAACGCCTCGCTCAGCGGCAGGTTTTCCACATAGTTTACACTGCTGAGGTAAGCGGCAGCGGGGTTATTGATCGTATCGCGCAGTCCCTGATCAAACGCGCCGACAACTGACGCCACGAGGTCCGGTTCATTGGCGACTGTATCTTCATTGGTGACGATCCCGTTCGAGACCATGTCGGCGGCGTCCGCCACCGGAATGACGACGACATCGGTCACCGAACCGCAGTCGCCCGCCGCTGCGCGGTTGCGGATTTGCAGCGGTTCATTGTTGCTGTAGACGACCGCCGCCTCAACCCGTGCGGTGCAGATCGCTTCCGGCGCATTGAAGCCGATTTCTTCAAGTTGAATGTCGGTTTCGGTCATGCCGTTGGCGGCCAACAGCGCCGTCAAGCCGCTGTAGGAGGCGCCAAACCGACCGGGGATGCCAACCACATGCCCACGCAGCCCATCAACCGTCGTGATACCCTGCTCCACAGGCACGGCGATCCCAACCGGATAGGCTTGGAACCATTCGTACACGAACACGACGGGACGCGCTTGCGCCCGCGCCGCGATCACCTGCTCGCCGCTGATCATGCCGAACTGCCGCTGACCAGACGCGATCAGATCGACGCCGAGCGGTTCGTCACCGTGTTCAATTGTCAGATTGAGGCCGACTTCGCTGAAATAACCATTGTCAATGGCGACGTACAGCGGGGAAAACTGGACATTCGGGACAAACGTGAGAAAAAAGGTGAGGTCTTGCTGGTCTTGCGCTGACACGCCGCCCACCACGAGCAGCGCGGCGATTGCGAAAACCATCAGGAAACGAACGAACTTCATAACGCTACTTGCTCCTCTGCAACAGTGAAATCCAAGACGGCACACGGGCGCGGCGTAGTCACCGCCTCGCCCTGCCGAACTCTCGCTCAGAGATTGAATTTAGCCGCGTTGACTTGACCGAGTTTTTGCTTCGCCGAGCGGCGAGGTCGTCGTGCTGTGCGGCTGCACAATGAAGCGCCGTTCCAGCAGCGCGACGATGCCGTACATCACGCGGGCGATGAAAGCTAACGTCAAAATGCCGACCCACACCAGCGGCGTATCGTATTGATCGCGCGCCAGCTTGATCCAGAAGCCCAACCCCGCCTGCGCCGTGATGAATTCGCCGACCACCGCGCCGATCACAGCGAGCGTCGCGCTCACCTTGAGGCCGCTGAGCAGCACGGGCAGCGATGCCGGAATCTCCAGCTTGACGAACGTTTCCAGACTATTCGCCCCGAACGAGCGGATCAGTTCGCGCTGATGTTCCGGCACGTTGCGGATAGCGACGATGGTATTCATAAGCATGGGGAAGAAGACGATCAACGCGCTGGTGACGATCTTGCTCGTCGCCCCGCTGCCAAACCAGATGACGAGGAGCGGCGCGTAGGCGACGACGGGCGTCGATTGGAAGGCCAAAACAATCGGCGAGAGCACATCTTCGAGGAGGCGCGACTTCGCCATGCTGTAGCCGAGCAGCACCCCGAAGGAAACTCCAATCCCCAGCCCGACGAGCATCTGGCTGAGCGTGGTGCTGGTATGCAGCCACAAGCGGCCATCCTGTACCACCTCGACGAATTTCTCGAAGACAGCGGTCGGCGGCGGAATGATGAACGCCGGATAGAGTTCGAGCAGGGTCACAACCTGCCACAAGACAAACAGCGCCAGCACACCGATCACCGGTGTGAGCGCTCGTCCATTCGGAATTCGTCGCTGCATATCGCGCAGATTGTCGTAGAGGCCATTCGCTTGCATAAAAATACCCCGTCATCGCTAGAAGTTCGGGGCATTGGGAGTCAGGTACGTCAAAAGCGTTGAGTAATTGCACGACCTCAACGACCTTTGGATATGCCAAAGTCAAGAGAGCGCCAAACCGAAGTTCCGCGCACTCGAGTCGCCTTCTCCCATCCAGACTGTAACTGTCGGCTCTGGACTTTCACCAGATCCACCGTGACGTGTCACGGGTAGCGGGCTGTACCGCCGATCGGGAATTTCACCCTGCCCCGAAGGCTTATGCTATTACATCCAGTATAGCACGATTTACGTGGGTTGGCAGCAGGGAGTGTAAATTAATGATGAATGACCTTAAATTACTGGGTCGATAACTGAACCCGCCTTAAGAGGTTGCTTCCGCGCTCGGGAGCGTAAAGCGGAAGTAACCGCCGTGCCCGCCCTTGCCGTGATCGTTGTTCTCCACCCAAATGCGCCCACCATGCGCTTCGACAATATGCTTGCAGATCGCCAAGCCTAAGCCCGTACCTTCCCCGGAAGACCGCGAGGGATCGACCTGATAGAAGCGTTCGAAGATGCGTTCGCGGTGTTCTTCGGGGACGCCGGGGCCGTTATCGAGTACGCTGATGATGACTTCGTCGCCCGCCGCTTCGGCCTGAATGGTGATCGGCTGTTTGGGCGGCGACCACTTGATCGCATTGTGGACGAGGTTAACCACCACGCGGCGTACCAGATCGCGATCCGCCAGCACCTGCAAGCCTTCCGGAATCGCGCTGACGAGCGTCAGGTCCTTGCTGGTGGCGAGTTCGTCCAACCGCTCAATCGTGTCGGCGGTGATTTCGCTGACCGGCGTTTCGACCATGCGCAGAATCGCCTGCCCGGACTCGATCATGGAGAGATCGAGCAGTTCCTGCACCAGCCACAACAGCGAGTCAGTTTCGCGCGCAATCGATCGCAGCGCCGAGGTGCTCTGCTTGCGTTTGGGTTTATCCTGCTCGTGGAATAGGCTGTCGATAATCAGGCGGATTTTGGCAATCGGCGTGCGCAGCTCATGGGAAATATTGGCGACCATGTCGCGACGCGCGCGGTTGAGCCGCACCAATTCGGAGACATCTTGCAGCGCCAACCCGATAAACAGGTGCTCATCGCGGCGAATCACGCGGCAGCGCACCCGGAACGGCTTCCGGTTGAGCGTCACCTGTTCTTCGTAGGTCTCTTCCTCGTTGGCCAGCGCATCGGCGACCATCATCTCCAGTTCGGGGAGATGCGTCACGCTTTCCAGCGACTGCCCGATAGGGCGCGTTACTTCAAACAGGGCTTCGGCGCTGTCATTAATGCCGATGATGCGGTACTGCTCATCTACCACGATCAGCGCGTCATAAGCAGCATTTGCCAGCGTCAGCGCGAGCGCCAGCTTATAGTCTGGCGCTTCTTGAGCGGTGCTCTCATCGACCACCGTCTCTTCCAGTGCGCGCAGTTCCTGCTGACCGAGCGTCACCTGGACGCTGGTCAGAATGCGTTCACGCTCGTTCAGTTCCTGTTTGAGCCGCGTCAGCGCGGCTTCCTGTTCGGCGATGGTGGTCTGGAGCGTTTCAAATTCCTGCTCGTGCTGGGCAATCGCCTGCCGCAGCCGCTGAATGTCTTGCGAGCTCGTCATCCCTTACCCTTCAAATCGGTAGCCGACCCCGCGCACAGTCACAATCCGCTTGGGCGTGGACGGATCATCTTCGATCTTCTCGCGCAGCCAGCGAATGTGCACGTCAACCGTGCGTTTGTCGACGTAGTAGTCGTAACCCCACACCTTCGTCAGCAGCAGATCGCGCGAGAGCACGACGCCGCGATTGCGCATGAGCTCGACCAGCAGATCGAATTCCTTATTGCTCAGTTTGGCTTCCGTATCATTCTTAAACAGGCGGCGTCCCGTCAGGCTGAGACGCAGGTCATCAGATACGAGTTCATCCTGCATGGCAGGACGACCGGGAGCACGGCGCATCACCGCACGCACGCGAGCCAGAAATTCACCCAGACCGAACGGCTTGACGACGTAATCATCGGCGCCGCTTTCCAGCCCAACGATTTTGTCAACTTCGGTGCCGCGCGCCGTCAGCATGATGATCGGAATATGCGCCATACCCGCGTCGCGGCGAATCAACCGGCACAGGCTGAGGCCATCCAACTTCGGCAGCATGATGTCGAGGATAATCAGATCGGGATGTTCGTCCCGCAGTTTCTCCAGACCCTCTTCGCCATCCCCCGCGGTCGTCACTGCAAAGCCTTCGCCGCGCAGTTTATCGGCGAGGTTGCGCGCCAGCGTTTCTTCGTCTTCTACGATGAGTACTTTAGACATTGAGACCTCCAGACTGGATACAGGATTAAGAATATCAAGTCTGTACTAACTCAGAATTAAACTTGGAGGGATATTTACTTAACACATTTAACCTTGCGTATAACAAGCGCGCACACCTCCGAGTGATTGTGCTGCGCGCACACCGCTGCGAATCGCCTGCGTCACGGCTTCTGCGCCATACATCCCGATTAGGTTCACATCGGCAGGGATGACGCCGCTCGCCAGCGCAAAGAACGTATCTCCATCATACATCGTATGGGCAGGACGCACCGCCCGGGCCAACCCGTCATGCGCCATCTGTGCGACTTTGTTAACTTCAGCTTTGGTGAGGCGCGCATTCGTCGCGACCACGCCAATAACCGTCGCTGCGGCAACCGGTGGCGGTGGCAGCAGCCGAAATGCTTCCATGATCGGCATAAAACCGCCAACATCATCGCGCAATCCGGCGAGAATCTTGCCCTGCTCGTCGAGGATTTCGCCAACTGCGTTTACGGCGACCAGTGCGGCGACGATCAGGCCGTTACCGAGATCAATGGCCGCCGATCCGATGCCCCCTTTGGTCGCATAAGCGCTGCCACGCAGGGCGCACACCTGACAGCCTGTCCCCACCCCCACACTCCCCTGCTCCACCGGATCAGTGGTCGCCGCGGCGCAGGCAGCGTAACCCATCGCGGCATCCGGCCGGATAGTACCGTTACCAATCCCGAGATCGAACAGGATCGCCGACGGGACAATCGGCACCGTGAAACCCATCCGGGTGGAATAGCCGAGGCCATGCTCTTCCAGATAGCGCATCGCGCCATCGGCCGCTGCCAAACCAAACGCACTGCCGCCGGCGAGCATGACCGCCGTCACTTCACTGACCTGATAGAGCGGGCGCAGAAGTTCAACTTCCCGCGTGCCGGGGCCTCCGCCGCGCACATCCACACCACCAACGGTGTGGGGCGGGCAGATCACGGCGGTGCAGCCCGTAATCGCGTCAAGATCGGTTATATGGCCGACCCGAAAACCGGGGACGGCAGTGAGAGTGTTATTCACCAATGGTGTCGTCATCATCGCCATCAGGCAGCAGCGTCTCATCGGGGACGTCGTCAAGAATGTCCAGAGCGCGTTCATAATCTTCGGGACGCACGACCACTTTGACTTCACCGAGCAGCCCCACGGTGATGCCAAGGGCGCTGCCCGCTGGCTCTTGCTGCACGATGACGGGAATGCCCGCGGTCTCCAGCAGCCCAGCCACCACGCGGGCATCAAAATCACTGTTCGTCACGTACACTATGCGCAAATCTTCCATATTTGCTCCGTGTCTTCTATAACATGAAGTGTAACGCGGGACGCTCGAAATAGATAGTTGCGACGGGGTAGGGAATCAAAAACGGACGCTGTTGGCTGTCCGTTCGGCGGGGCATGTCGGTTTGGGAATAGAAAAACGAGAAGGGTGGGTTGGCAGTGACCTACTCTCCCACAAGGTCGCCCTTGCAGTACCATCGGCGCTGGTGAGCTTAACTGCCGGGTTCGGGATGGAGCCGGGTGGACCCTCACCGCTCAAACCACCAACACACACTTCTCGTTCATTCACAAGTTGTTGTTGTTCACTCAATAACGCGTATTCTAGCACGCTCTCCCCTCGTTTGAAGGGTCAATCGCGCTGTCTGGGTTTCGACTTCATCATTCGCAGCTTCTCCAGCTCAGCCAGAGTATTCTCTTCCCCGCAACACAGAACTCAAAGCCCTCGACCATTAGTACGGGTCAGCTCCACACATTGCTGCGCTTCCACCTCCCGCCTATCAACCAGGTCGTCTACCTGGGGTCTTACTCGCTTTCGCGATGGGGAGTCTCATCTTGAGGTCAGTTTCCCACTTAGATGCTTTCAGCGGTTATCTGCTCCGGAGATTGCTACTCGGCTGTGCCGTTGGCACGACAACCGACACACAAGCGCTCCGTCCACCCCGGTCCTCTCGTACTAGGGGCAGATCCTCTCAAACTCCCGACGCCCACAGCGGATAGAGACCGACCTGTCTCACGACGGTCTGAACCCAGCTCACGTACCGCTTTAATGGGCGAACAGCCCAACCCTTGGGACCTTATCCAGCCCCAGGATGCGATGAGCCGACATCGAGGTGCCGAGCCTTGTCGTCGATGTGAACTCTTGGACAAGACTAGCCTGTTATCCCCGGGGTAGCTTTTATCCGGTAAGCTACGACCCTTCCACTCGGAGTCGTAGGATCACTAAGTCCGACTTTCGTCTCTGCTCGGCGCGTTGGCCTCGCAGTCAAGCTGGCTTGTGCCTTTGCACTCACTGGCTGGTTTCCATTCAGCCTGAGCCAACCTTTGAACGCCTCCGTTACCTTTTAGGAGGCGACCGCCCCAGTCAAACTGCCCACCTGCCACTGTCCCCCGAAGGGTTAGGGTCAAAACCACGTCAGGCTGGTATTTCACCGTCGGGTCCACCGAGCCTAGCGGCCCAGCTTCTCCCCCTCCCAGCTATCCTACACAAACGCAGTCCTAACGCAATGACAGGCTACAGTAAAGCTCCACGGGGTCTTTTTGTCCTGCTGCGGGTCACGCGCATCTTCACACGTACTTCAATTTCGCCGGGTCCCCTGTTGAGACAGCGCTCCACTCGTTACGCCTTTCGTGCGGGTCGGAACTTACCCGACAAGGAATTTCGCTACCTTAGGACCGTTATAGTTACGGCCGCCGTTCACCGGGGCTTCAATTCGCAGCTTGCACCGCTCCTCTTAACCTTCCGGCACTGGGCAGGCGTCAGCCCGTATACGTCCGCTTGCGCGTTAGCACAGACCTGTGTTTTTGGTAAACAGTCGGTAGAGCCCTTTCACTGCGACCCCCTTGCAGGGGCGCCCCTTCTCCCGAAGTTACAGGGCTATTTTGCCGAGTTCCTTAACAGAGGTTCTCCCGTTCGCCTTAGTATCCTCTACTCGTCTACCTGTGTCGGTTTGGGGTACGGTCAGTATGCTTCACCGCTCCGCAGTCTTTTCTTGACCCCCATCCAGCATCCGTTAACATCCACCCGCTAACGGCTACCTTCAAGCGATGGCCTGCTTCGCTCCACATACTGGTGCAGGAATTTTGACCTGCTGTCCATCGCCTACGCTTTCCAGCCTCGGCTTAGGCTCGACTCACCCGACGTGGACTGACCTTCCGTCGGAAACCTTAGACTACCGGCGACGTTGGTTCTCACAACGTTCTCGCTACTCATGCCCGCATTCTCACTCCCCACCACTCCACCGCACGTTGCCCGTGCGACTTCACCGCTGTGGGGACGCTCTCCTACCACTTGCTTACGCAAGTCCCTGGTTTCGGTGTCATGCTTACAGCCCCGTTCCATTTTCCGCGCAGTCGCGTTCGACCAGTGAGCTGTTACGCACTCTTTCAAGGATGGCTGCTTCTAAGCCAACCTCCTGGCTGTCTCAACACGACCACATCGTTTCCCACTGAGCATGAACTTCAGGACCTTAACCGGGGGTCTGGGTTCTTTCCCTCTCGACGGCTGAACTCATCTCCAGTCGTCCGACTGCATGGCTCACCGACCGGCATTCGCAGTTTGATTGGGTTCGGTAAGCTCACAGCCCCCTAGCCCATTCAGTGCTCTACCTCCGGTCGTCATCACCACACGCTAACCCTAAAGTTATTTCGGAGAGAACAAGCTATCTCCAAACTCGTTTGGCATTTCACCCCTAACCACATGTCATCCCCGTTTTTGCAATAAACGTGAGTTCGGGCCTCCCGTCCGTGTCACCGGACTTTCACCCTGCACATGGTTAGCTCGTCTGGTTTCGTGTCCAATAACTGCCACTAATCGCCCTATTCAGACTCGCTTTCGCTTCGCCTCCGGGTGTCACTCCCTTAAGCTGGCCACAGCTATTGACTCGCGGGCTCATTCTCCAATAGGCACGCCATCAGGGTTTTACCCCCTCTGACCGTCTGTAAGCATACGGTTTCAGATTCTCTTTCACTCCCCTCGCCGGGGTTCTTTTCACCTTTCCATCACTGTACTCTTGCGCTATCGGTCGTCAAGTGTATTTAGCCTTGGAACGTGGTCGTCCCAGCTTCCCACCAGGTTAGCGTGCCTTGTGGTACTCAGGATACCCCCCACAACCGTCCCCTTCACCTACGGGACTCTCACCCCCTCTGGTCGGCTTTCCCAAGCCGTTCGGTTCAGTTTCGGTTGCTGATAGAAGTCCTACAACCCCGGATTGCTCCGGTTTGGGCTCTTCCGCTTTCGCTCGCCACTACTCGCAGAATCCTTCTCTTTTCCTCGGGCTACTGAGATGTTTCAGTTCGCCCGGTTCCCTCCCCTCGCGGGGTGACAAGCTCACGCCTGCCGGGTTTCCCCATTCGGACATCGTGGACTATTACGGCTGCACACGCCTCATCCACGCTTTTCGCAGTGTACCACGTCCTTCATCGGCACTTGACGCCAAGGCATCCCCCGTATGCTCTTATCCGCTTTGAACCTGTGTTACGGAGAAGAGGATACTCTCGCTTACTTTCGAAGACTTGCTCTTGATTCGTCGTTTCCCATTTGCGTTATTAAGTTGTTAAGGTGCCATCCGAGACGATATTTCGCCCCGTCACCGCTCATAAGCGACTTATGAACGCTGACCGATTGAAATATCTGTGGAGATAAGGGGACTCGAACCCCTGGCCTACGCCTTGCAAAGGCGCCGCTCTCCCAACTGAGCTATATCCCCGAATGGATGCAGTGTGGGGATACGGCGACTCGAACACCGGACCTCACGCTTATCAGGCGTGCGCTCTAGCCAACTGAGCTATATCCCCGTGGATGTGAAGGTGCAGCGTGTGCATCCTTAACCACAGAACTGTGAGACGAAGAGATCCTTCATTGAAGAGGGTGGAGCAAATCGCGTTTTGACCGGAGTGTTCCGTGTCATTGTCTTGCTTTGGGCTTTGCCTCTCGGCGTCTGCCCGTTGTTTCTCAGAAAGGAGGTGATCCAGCCGCACCTTCCGGTACAGCTACCTTGTTACGACTTCGTCCCAGTCACCCGCCCTGCCTTCGGCGGTTGCCCCCGTAAGGTTGGCTCTCCGACTTCAGGCATGACCAGCTCCCATGACGTGACGGGCGGTGTGTACAAGGCCCGGGAACGTATTCACCGCGCCGTGGCTGATACGCGGTTACTAGCAACTCCGGCTTCATGCAGGCGAGTTGCAGCCTGCAATCCGAACTACGATCGGCTTTGGGGATTGGCTCCACCTCGCGGTCTCGCAACCCACTGTACCGACCATTGTAGCGTGTGTGTAGCCCCGGATATAAAGGCCATGCTGACTTGACGTCATCCCCACCTTCCTCCTGCTTCTCGCAGGCAGTCGGGCCAGACACGTGTAACTGACCCCGGGGGTTGCGCTCGTTTTCGGACTTAACCGAACATCTCACGACACGAGCTGACGACAGCCATGCAGCACCTGTAGACGCTCCTTGCGGTCGCTCACCTTTCGGCTCGCTACTACGCCTATGTCAAACCCGGGTAAGGTTCTTCGTGTAGCCTCGAATTAAACCACACGCTCCGCTGCTTGTGCGGGCCCCCGTCAATTCCTTTGAGTTTTAGTCTTGCGACCGTACTCCCCAGGCGGCAGACTTATCGCGTTAGCTGTGGCGCCCCCTCCCTTGCGGGAGTGGACATCCAGTCTGCATCGTTTACGGCTTGGACTACCGGGGTCTCTAATCCCGTTCGCTCCCCAATCTTTCGCGCCTCAGCGGCAGTTCGGACCCAGGACGCCGCTTGCGCCTCTTGTGTTCCTCCAGGATCTCTACACATTTCACCGCTCCACCCGGAATTCCACGTCCCTCTATCCCACTCTAGTCCCACAGTCTCAAGCGCGTTTTCCCGGTTGAGCCGGAACCTTTCACACCTGACTTATGGCACCGCCTGCGCACGCTTTACGCCCAGTAACTCCGGATAACGCTCGCCTCCTACGTTTTACCGCGGCTGCTGGCACGTAGTTAGCCGAGGCTTATTCGCCATCTACCGTCCGTTCTCGTCAGTGGCAAAAGGGCTTTACAACCCGAAGGCCGTCATCACCCACGCGGCGTCGCTGCATCAGGGTTCCCCCATTGTGCAATATTCCTCACTGCTGCCTCCCACCCCTTACGCGTCGTTGCCTTGGTAGGCCTTTACCCCACCAACTAGCTGATGCGCCGCAGCCCCCTCTTCGGGCGTCTTGCCCCTTTTCTCTCTGGTCTCTACAACCCGGGAGCTTATCCGGTCTTAGCGTCACTTTCGCGACGTTATCCCAGACCCAAAGGCAGGTTAGCTACGTGTTCCTCACCCGTGCGCCACTATCTTGCGATCGTTCGACTTGCATGTGTTAAGCACGCCGCCAGCGTTCATCCTGAGCCAGGATCAAACTCTCCGTCAGTGTTTGACTTGCTCATCTCTTCGTCTTCACAGTTCTGTTGTTAAGGTGCGTGTTTCGCACTCAGCGCATTGCTGAATGTGTTACGTATTCTATCAGTCGCCCTCGCGGACTGTCAATCCTTTTTCTCGCTCAATTTGAAACTCTTTTCAAACTGATTTGCGATATTTGGGATATAACTTTTCGAAGGTGCGGCGCTGTAATCTCTACAGCGAGGCGGGATTATATACCCCTAAAGTGGGGGCTGTGAAGGGTGAGTTTTGCACTATTTTGGGGTGAAAAAGATCAGGGCGCAGCAAGCTGCACCCTGACGAGTCTCAATTCAGCCAAAACGCCGCTGCTACACCCCATCCGGGAGCAGCGCCTCGTCCGGCGCGGCCAGCGTCTCATTGACCGACAAGTCGCCGAGCATGTCCTTGATATAAACTTCCTGCACCAGAATCATAATGATCGCAGTGATCGGCACGGCGAGCATCAGGCCGAGGAACCCGAGGAATGCCCCGGCGACGATCTGCCCGAGCAGCACGAGGACGGGCGGCAGACGAATGCTGCCCGCCACGAGAATCGGCGTGACAATCTGGCTCTGAATGAACGAAACGCCATAAATCACGACAATGATCCACCCGAGGTTCTCGGGCGCTTGTACGATGCCGACCGCGATGGACGGGATGAGCGCAATGATCGGCCCAAAGTTCGGGATGAACGACAACACGCCCGCCAGCACGCCGAGCGCCGCCGCTTGCTGAATGCCGAGCAGCGCCATACCGACGCCCGTCGCAATCGCCACGAACGCCATCGAGATGACCGTCGCCCGCAGCCATCCACGCAGCATCAAATCCAATCGCGCGATGATCTCGCGCACGCGGTGGCGATACCAGAGCGGAAACAGCTTGATCAGCCCTTCCTGATGCATCTGCGGGTTAGAGAGCAGATACATACTCAGGAAGATCACGATGAGCACGCTTAAGACGGTATCGGCAACGCCGCCCAACACCGGGAGCACTTGCACGCCGAGCTGTCCGAGCGCGGTTGCAAACTGCGAGCCAACGGTATCGAGGAACGGCTGCACATCGAGATCCTGCAAGAAGCTGAGGAACGGATACTGCGCGAGCAACTCACCATTGGTCCAGCGCACGGCCAGCGCCTCGACACCTTGAGGCACGATCACCGTGGCCAGCACCGTGAACTGCTGAATCAGGGTCGGCAGCGCCGTTCCAATCAAGATCACCACGAGCAGCAGCACCAAAATCAGTGAGGCGATAGTCGCAATGGTGCGCGGCACGCCATGACTGATCATCAAGCGGATCGGCATAGTGAACATGACCACCAAAATCACCGATGCCAGTGTCAGCATGAGAATTCCGCGAATAATCCACGCGGCAACGAGGAGGATAATGACCGCCAGCGCTGTCAAGACCCAGCGCGTGACAGAGCTGTAGGCCGTATTCGGTGAAACCTGATGCATAGAGCTGTTTACCTCGCCTGCAAGTGCTTACAAGCATAAAAACAATACGGCGTTAATAAAGATACGCTTTACGCGCCAATATAGCGCACGACGCAGAGGGTCAGGTCATCGAACGCGGGCAGACCGCAGCAGAAATCGTCGACCGCTTTCTCGATAGCCGCCAGCAGTTCGTCGGCTGTACCGTCCGCGTATTTCCGCACAACTTGCATGAGGCGCGCTTCGCCGAAGAAATCACCACGCGGATTTTCCGCATCGGTGAGGCCGTCCGTGTAGTACACGATCACATCGCCGAGCTGCATCTGGAGATCGATGGTGTGCAGCGGATTGTTCGGAAACCAACCGAGCGCCCGCCCACCACGGGGTAAATACTGGGCACTATCGGACGCCGGACGGCAGAACAGCGGCGGATTATGCCCCGCGTTCACGCCGCGCACCTGTCCGTCCGGGTGAAAGGTGCTGTAATAGACCGTGACGAACATGCCGCTTTCGGTATCTTCCACCAGCAGATCATTGGTGCGCGCCAGTGTTTCGACCGCCGACAAGCCCGCGAAGGCGTGCGTGCGCACCATGCTGCGGGCCGACGCCATGAACAGCGCCGCCGGAATGCCTTTGTCGGAAACATCAGCGATCACCACGCCGAACGTGTCATCCGAGAGTGGAAATAGATCGTAGAAATCGCCCGCCATTTCGCGCGCCGAGCGCCACTGCGCCGCGATCTGATAGCCGGGGATGTTGAGCGTCTTGCGCGGCAGCAGCGATTCCTGAATTTCGCGCGCCATTTGGATTTCACGATCGATGCGTCCGCGTTCTACCGCCAACCGATACAAGCGCGCATTTTCGATGGCGACGGCCGCTTGCCCGGCAACCGCGTTCAGGAGGAGCAAGTCCTCCTCTTTGAAGTTGTTGTTACGGATCGAGGAATCGACGTAGACCACGCCGATCAGGCGGTCGCGCACCATCATCGGCGCGCACAAAATCGCCCGCAGCCCCTGCATGATGATGCTCTGCCCGACTTTGTAGCGGCCGTCGTACTGGGCATTATTGGTGAGGAGCGGCTGCCGAGTGGCGACCACTTCGTTGACGACGGACGTGCTGTAGCGCGCTTCCGATTGAATTGTCTCGCCGGTCAGACCACGCGCGACGCGCACATCCATATGATTCGGGTCATCTTCCGCGACCATCAAGAAGCCGCGCTGCGCCCGTGTCACCTGCATGACCGAATCCATGACCGTGTTGAGCACCTCATCAAAATCCAGACTGGAATTGATCGTCCGCGTGATGGTGTACAGCGTCAGCAGATGTTCCTGCCCGATCTTGTCGAGATGCGGCTGTTCGATCATGAAATCTTCACCTTTAATCTTGCACCGATTATAGCACCAAGGCCGTCATAATCCGCGCTATAATCTCGGAAATTCTCGGTGCTCGAAAGTTAAACCAACAATGCGCTTTGATGTCACGATTTTTCCCGAAAATTTGAATACTGCCGCCGACCTCGCCCGCGCCGTTGAGGATCACGGTTTCGCGGGATTGTGGACATCGGAAACCGCCCATAATCCGTTTTTGCCCCTCACCCACGCCGCCGCCGCGACCCAGCGCATTCTGCTCGGCACGGCCATCGCGGTCGCCTTCCCCCGTTCGCCGATGGTCACGGCGCAAATCGCGTGGGACTTGGCCGAACAGTCGAACGGCCGCTTTGCGCTCGGGCTCGGCACACAGGTCAAGCCGCACATCGAAAAGCGCTTCGCGACGCCGTGGGCGGCGCCGACTCCGCGCCTACGCGAATACATCGAGTCGCTGCGGGCGATCTGGGCGAACTTCCAGACCAATAAGCCACTGCGCTACCTCGGCGAACACTACAAATTCACACTGATGACGCCGTTCTTTAAGCCCAATCCCATCGAACACCCCGAGATTCCAATTTACATTGCCGGAGTCAACGAACATTTATGTCGGTTAGCGGGCGAAATGTGCCAAGGTTTTCATGTGCACCCGTTCCATACTGTGCGGTATTTGCGGGAACTCATCATCCCGAACATCGAACAGGGCGCAGCCAAAAGCGGACGCACGCGGCAGGACTGCGCGCTGAGCTGCGCGATCTTCGTGGTGACGGGCAATAACGCCGATGAAACTGCTCAGAATAAGCTGGCTATCAAATCGCAGATCGCGTTTTACGCCAGCACGCCGAGCTACAGCAGTGTCCTCGAACTGCACGGACTCGGGGAACTGCACGTGCAGTTGAACGAGCTCTCGCGGCAGGGGCGCTGGTTCGAAATGGGCGAACTCATCAGCGATGACCTGCTGAACGAATTCGCGGTCGTCGCGCCCATCGACGAACTCGCGGACGCGGTCAAGGCGCGCTACACCGGCCTGCTGGATCGGGTCGGCTATTACATGCCGTTCACCCCCAGTGACGCCGACAAGGCCGTCATGTGGAAAAAAGCAGCGGAAACCTTTGCTTAGGTTGGGCAGCGGACGCGATTTATCGCGTCCCTAGGAAGAAAAGATTTATCACGTAAGGACAAGGAATGAGGCTATTTCAGAATTGGCATTTTGCCTAACCTCACCCCGTTTCGCTGCGCTCAACCGCCCCTCGCCCTCTGGAGAGGGGCAAAAGCACGGCGGGTCGTGTCCCTCTCCCCACGGAGAGGGACGGCTTGCAGAGCAAGCAGGGTGAGGTTGAGGATTGCCACCAATTGTGAAACACCCTCATGCTTTGTCCTAAATACCCTGCAAGGAAACCTATTCGCTATGACCGCTCTGAAATCAGCCAATCTCGCCCTCGCCTTCGGGCTCGAACTCTGCGTCCTCGCCGCCCTCGCCTACTGGGGTTACACCACCGGGGCGACGAACGGCACCGTCCTGCAAATCGGTTTATGCATCTTGCTGCCCGTCATCGGCATCGGCGTGTGGGCGGTGTGGGGCGCGCCGCAATCGAAGCGGCGGTTGACGGGTGTCGGTCTGCTGATCTTGCGCGTCGTGTTCTTCGGGATCGGCGCGCTGGCGCTGATCCTCGCGGGACAAACGGGGCTCGGCGTAGTGCTCGGGCTGATCAGCGCGCTCAACATCGGGCTGATTTACGCGTGGCGGCAGGATACCAAAGTGGACTCGCCGTCCGCGACATAATTGCGCACACTTAAGAAAATTGCGGGGCGGTCGTGGAGGCCGCCTACTGGATGAGAGGAAAATAGATGACGACCCCGATTGAATACGCGCACGCCAACGGCGCCACGTTTCGCCAGCAGCTGCATGATCTGATTCGCATCCCCAGCGTGAGCACCGACTCGCAGTACGCGGGCGATGTGCGCCGCGCCGCCGAGTGGCTGGCTGCGGAACTGAAGCGCATCGGCATGGAGAATGTCGCCGTCATGCCGACTGCCGGGCATCCGGTCGTGTATGCCGATTGGCTGCACGCGGGCGCGGACAAGCCAACCGTGCTGATCTACGGGCATTACGATGTCCAGCCCGCCGACAAGGTGAAAGACAATTGGACGAGCGAGCCGTTTGAACCGATCGAACGTGACGGTTTCATCTATGCGCGCGGTTCGTCCGACGACAAAGGCCAGGCGTATATTCACGTCAAAGCCGCCGAGGCGTACCTCAAAACTGAGGGCAAGCTGCCCGTCAACGTCAAATTCATCCTCGAAGGCGAAGAGGAAATCGGATCGAAGAACCTGCAGGATTTCCTCAAGACTTATGCCGCTATGCTCAAGGCCGATGTCGCCGTGATTTCGGACACGGGCATGACCAGCGCCGATCAGCCGGAAATCACGCGGTCGCTGCGCGGTCTGACGTACATGGAACTGAATGTCACCGCGTCCAGCAAAGACCTGCACAGCGGCGGCTACGGTGGCGCGATCCCCAACCCCGCGCTGATCCTCGCGCAGATGGTCGCCAAGCTGCACAACCCGGATAACAGCATCGCCGTGCCCGGTTTCTACGACAAAGTACGCCCGTTGACGGATGCGGATCGCAGCGAGATCGCTAAGCTGGCGCTGCCCGACTCGGAATACCTGAACATCACCGGCGCGCCGGGCATGTGGGGCGAAGCGGCGTACACTGCCGACGAGCGCATCGTCGCCCGGCCCACGCTGGAGATCAACGGTTTGCTCAGCGGATGGACGGGTGAAGGCGCGAAGACCGTGCTGCCGTGCAAAGCGATGGCCAAAATTAGCTGCCGCCTCGTCGCCGACCAGGACCCGGTCGAAATCTACGAGCTGGTCAAGGCGTACATCGCGCAGATCGCGCCGCCCAACGTCCATGCCGAGCTCAAGCTGATCAACGCGGGCGATCCGGCCTCAATTGACCCGACGCTGCCGGTCATGCAGGCCGCCGTCCGCGCCTACGAACGCGGGTGGGGCAAAGCGCCGCTGTACTCGCGCACAGGCGGGAGCATTCCCGTCGTCGCCGACTTCAAGCGCATCCTCAACGTGAACACGGTCATGCTCGGCTTTGGCCTCAACACCGACGGCACGCATGGCCCCGACGAGCACTATTCGATTGACATGTTCCACAAGGGGATCGATACGGCGATCTACTATCTGGAAGAAGTCGCGAAGTAGAAGCCAAGTTATCAGTTGACAGTGAACAGTTCACAGTCAAAAACTGGTGTCGCTGCAACGGAAAAGCTTCATCTGGAGCATCGCTTGTCGGGGCAAGGCATGCCTTGCCCCGACGTTACCACCTAACAGGGGTAGGTTTTCAATTGTAGGGACGAGGCATGCCTCGTCCTCCTTTGCCAAAACAACCGTCACCCTATTGGCTAAAACCTTCTTTTGCTTTCACGGATGGCAGGCTTTTCGTCCAATCCAGAGAAAAACAGGACGAGGCATGCCTCGTCCCTACAGGGGTTTTGGCGAAAGAAACGCGCATTCCATTGGGAAGCATTAAAAACCTACCCCTGACAGGAAGTTACCACCCCTGCCACGCGCGTTTTCACTGTGAACTGTGAACTGAAAACTGTCGACTCGCCCTAATCCACCCACTCGCGCTTGAACTGCGACCATTCGGTTTCGTCGGTCGTCCAGCCAGCGTAAATCGCCGCGCCGCGCACGAAACTCGCCGCCGTGCCGGAGTCCTCCAATCCCAATTTGATGCCGTCAATGGCCGCCGGAACCGTTTCGATCATCGGGTCATGACCGGGTAGTTCAGCATCATACGTCGGAATGCCGATCAGAATTTCGGTGTCGATGTTGCGTTCGGCCAGCGTCGTCGCATACACCTCCACCTGATACGCGACCCAGCGCGAATATTCGGCAGGCGAGGCAAGCGTACTGTTGTACGCCATCACCAACAGTTGATCGACCAGCAGCGCGACATTCTGCTTGTATTCGGCATTCCACACCGTGCCGGGCGCGATGATCGCCGGGATGGTGAAGTCGACGCCGAGCGGGCTCCAGTCAGGCGGGATCGCCGCGGCGACGGGCACGTCCGACCCGACTTCGGCGCGCACTTTGCGCAGCAGTTCGAGGAAATTCTGGTCATTGTCCCATACGGGTTCGACATTGAGATAGACGCCGTCGAAGTTGAATTCGGTGATCACGCGTCCACTCAAATTGGCGACCGCGTCAATCACTTCCGGTTCGTCAAGGCGGTAACCATCGCCAAGATTGACGTTGAGGCTAACCCACCCGTAGACTTCGACTTCCGGATACAACTCTTTCAGGCGCTGGCGGAAGATTTTGACATTCTCCCATGCCCCTGTCGTCTCCTGCCGCCATGTGCCATCATCCTGCAGGTAGCTCACCCACGCATAGACCGTGCCGATCTTGTTGTCCCGCAGGCGCTGCACCAGCGCCTTGAGCTGATCTTCGGTGTAGGCGTCATACGTCCATTCCGTGCCGATCCACAAGGCGTTCGGCAGGACTTCCGGCGGCTGGTTGCGCAGCCGGCCAAGAATCGCGATCACGGCGAGGACGAGCAGCACCGAACCGATCACATACAGCGGCCCCCGCCCCAGCTTCCAATTGATTTTGGGCAGGGTGCTCGGCACGCTGATCTGGCGCGGCATACTGGCACGCGAACGCGCCCCCCCACCGCCGGATTTCACGGCGTGGGTCTGCTGCTTGCGTTTCTCGATGCGGTCACGCGCCTTGCTGCGGCGCGGCGCGCCGGCTTCCTCGTCGACCGGGCGCATCGGACGCGCCGGGGTCGCATCCCAGTCGGTCACCGGACGCATGGGGTGCGCGGGCGTGACTTCCTCGTCCAACGGAATTTCCGGCAAGTCATCGGCGGGCGGCATTCCGGAGCGCGGCGTCTCGTCCGAGTAATAATCGTTGCTGTCTCTGTTCATCCTTCAACCCGACTGTCTACGCTTAACCATGAGCCATTCCTTCACGGAACAACGTGCAAACTCAGCATCACGATACACCGCCGTGAGCGCGGGCGCAACTCACCCGGCAACGCGATCCAGAAAGCGCGGCACCAGGATGAGGGCCACAATCACCACGAAGACAATCGAGCTCACCAGCGCCGCCGTTGACGCGACATCCTTGCCGATCTTCGCCAGCGGATGCGGGTCGCTCGTGCCGAGGTCGATGGCCGCTTCAATGGCGGTATTCAGGCATTCGGTCACCCATACGCTGCCGAGCGCAAACGTGAGCAGCGCCCAGCTCAGCACGCTGATTTGCAGCCACAAGCCAACCACAATCACAATCAGCGTGACGATGGTCGCCAATTTGATACTCTGCTCGTGCGTGAGCACATAGAGCAGCCCGGCAATGGCGTACTTGACGCTGGCGAGGCGGTTGGGGTTCGACTTGCGTCCGGGCGGATTCAACTTCATCGTCCCCGTGATGCCGAGGTCGATTTCCTGTCCATCCGGCGTGACCAGCTTGTCTTTCTGCTCGGTCTGCGTGTCGTTTAGCTGTTCTTCTGGTTGATCGGCATCGATGTTGGGAGTTTCAAGATTGCTCAATCCTCACCTCAAACCTAATCGAACACTTCAACCCCACCCCAGTTTCGTCAACAAGGGGGGGAGCAGGATGATTAAACCGATGATGATGGAGGCCATCACGCCAAGCAGCACCGCCGCCGACGCCACATCTTTGCCGACCTTCGCCATCGGGTGAAACTCGCTCGTCGAAAGGTCAATCGCCGCCTCAACCGCTGCGTTGATGAATTCGGCCATCCACACCATCGTGATCGTCAGGATGAGGATCGCCCAACTGATCGGCTCAATGCCGAGCCACGCCGCCAGCGCCAGCATCGCAATGCTGGCAACGCCTTGGATACGCGTATTCTTCTGACGGCGCAGCATGTAGATCCACCCGGCCAGCGCGTAACTCAGGCTTTTCAGGCGGTTGGGGCTCGTCTTGTAGGCGAACTCTTCCGGATTAATGCGCGATGTGCTCACCAGCGCATCGACCATGCGGTGATGCTCGATCTTAGCCTTCATCGTGATCGCTTTCCTTTTCCAGCGGCGGCACAATCTCCGGGGAGATGCCTAAAGCGACCAGTGCTTCGGCCTGTTCCGCCCACATCTCCGCTTTGTTCTCCGGCGTGTCGTGATCATAGCCGAGCAAATGCAATGACCCATGCACGACCAACAGCGCGAGGCTCTCCATCAGCACATGACCCTCACGCGCCGCCTGCGCTGAGGCATACGGATACGCGATGATCAAATCGCCGAGATACGGCGGCTCACCGGGCATCGGTGGAATATCTGCCGGGAAGGAGAGAATATCGGTCGGCGAGTCGACTCCGCGAAAGTCACGGTTGAGCGCGGCAACATCTTCATTGCTGGTGATCACGATGGTGACCACCGTCCCCGCTTCGACCGCGTGGCGCTCCAGCACTTCGCGCACAGCCGTGATCAGCCGCTCGTCATTGACCGGATAGGCGTCATCGTTTTGAACTTCAATCTCGTAGGTCATGCTCGTTCCTTAGTTCGTGCCGACGGCCCTTACACATCATCATCAGGTTCTTTCTCCGCCGGATTCATGCGCTGGGTGCGGCGCAGCGGCGGGACTTCCAGCAGCGGCGATTCGTCAGCGTCTTCGCTGGATGTCGGCGGCGCGACGGGTCGCACCTCGCTCGTCTGGCGCTTGGGCGGCAGTTCGGCGGGTTCTTCCGGCGTCGCCTGTGCTTCATCCGGTCGCGAATAGACCTCAATCGGGACTTGCTGCGTCACCGCGACCTGTGCGGGTCGTCGAGCACCACCTGATGACGGGTAGTTGATGCGCGGGTGAAAAACCGCCTGCAGCATGTCGATGAAGATCTCTTTGACTGCCGTCAAATCGCGCAGCGTCAGGCCGCACTCATCCAACTGCCCATCCCGCATGCGCGCATCAAAGATGCCCTGGACGATTTCGGCAATTTCGGCTTTGTGGGCGGGTTTGCGCGCGCGCACCGTGCTTTCGCAGCTATCTGCCAGCATCATGATCGCCGTTTCGCGGCTTTGCGGTTTCGGCCCCGGATACGTGAATTCGCTGATGTCGACGGCTTCGTCATCGCCTGCCGCTTGCAGCGCCTTGTTGTAGAAGTAGGTGACCTGCGTCGTGCCGTGGTGTTCGAGGATGAAGTCACGCAGACGGGATGGGAGGCGCGACTGCTTCGCCATTTTGTCCCCGTCGAGCACATGGTCAATGATGATGGCCGCGCTGCGATACGGGTCGTTCAGCGCGTCATGCGGATTGACGTTATCCGCCTGATTCTCCACGAAGAAGCCGGGATTGTTCGCCTTGCCAATGTCATGGTACAGCGCCGCCACGCGCAGCAGATCCGCGTCCGCGTCGATGGCATTGGCGGCCTGTTCGGCGAGGTTCGCGACTTGCAGCGAATGCTGGTAGGTGCCCGGCGCGTTGCGCAGCAGCTTTTGCAACAGCGGCTGATTCGGTTGGCTCAATTCGACCAGTTTAAGGCTGGTCGGCAGGTTGAACAACAGCGTCAGACCATACATCCCGGCCAGCGCGGTCATGGCCGCCAGCACGCCGTTGATCAGCGCGTAGAGGATGAGCGTGCCGAACGTGCCGTCTTCGCTCACCAGCGAGCCGAGGTTGAACAGCGTGACGATGACCACATCGGTCAGGCCGACCACAAAACCCGCGCCAAAATAGCTGTTGAAGCGATCCGAGCGGCGCAGCATCAACGCGCCGACCGTGCCACCCACGCCAATCGACACCGCGATTTCGAGCGAATTGTTGCTCATCAAGCCGACGAGCAGCGCCAGACAAAAGCCTGCCACAATCGCGATTTCCAGATGCGCAATCGCCACCAGCAGCAGCGCCATCGCCGCCGCCGGGTACAGGTAGAGCAAGTTGTCGCCGCCGCTGAAGAGCCGAGCTCCCACCAATGCGATCACGAAGATCCCAGCGAGCAGCGCAATCGAGCGCGGGCTGGTGTTGAATTGGTCGGCGTTGCGCGTCACATACAGCGCCAGGGTGATCATCACGAGCAAGCTGGCGAGGAACGCGCGCACGATCATCTGCGCGCGCCGATCCGGCGAGCTGAGCAAGCCGAGTTGACTCAGCGCTTCGTAATCCGCTGCTTCGATGCGCGTCCCCGCCCGCACCACCACCTGACCGCGTTCAAACGAGCGGCTCTGCGGCTCGACGCCTTCGGCGGCGGCCACCTCGGCGGCACTGGTCGCCGCGGCATCGAGGAAGCGATTCGGGCGCAGCAGATCGTGGACCAGATCGATGACGACCGCCGCGGCTTCCGTATCAAAGCGCAGCGAGACCTGCGTCGGAATCTGATCGGCGATCTGCATCAGCTCGCTCTCGCGAATTGATTCGCGCATGACGCGTTCCAGCACCGTGACCGTTTCGTCGGAGACGGCATTCCACGTCTCATCGTCCATGTTGAGGAGCGTCTCGATCACGACCGCATCGAGCGCGAGCGCGGTGATGCTGTTGATGTCACGCGTCTTCTGCTCGGGTGTGCCAAACGGATCGTGCCGGACGTTATCGATGAATTCGAGGATCTGGCGCAGCAGTTGGATTTGCTGGCGCGCCACGTTCGGGTCCGGCGGCGCATAGATCGGGCTGACGCCAGCGACGGCGGCCTGCCGCATCCGGTCGGTCAGCACCTCGCTGATGAAGACGACGCTGAACGGCGCGCGAATATCACTCGACGCAATACTGCCGATCTGCAGCGCCGTGACGGCGTTCTGGCTGAGGAAAATGCTGTCAAAGGCGATAACTACGGTGGCGATCAACACGAAGGCCACCGCCACCAGCGTCAGCAGCAGTCGATACAGCGGCTGCTCCCGTCGAGCCGGAGGAAAGAAACGGTCGAGAAACCGGGATACGCCGCTCAGCATCGTTACGAACTCAACAGGCTGCGAACAACCTCATTGACGAGTTTGCCATCAGCGACGCCCTTGGTTTTCGGCATCAGGACGCCCATCACCTTGCCCATTTCCTTGGCCGAAGTCGCGCCCGTCTGAGCGATGGCGTCACGCACGAGCACTTCGATCTCCGCGCGCGAAAGCTGCTGCGGCAGGAACTGTTCGATGATGGCAATCTCCGCCTCTTCGCCCTCGGCAATGTCCACGCGATTGGCTTTGCGCGCTTCTTCGGCGCTTTCGCGGCGCTTCTTAACCTCTTTTTGCAGAATTGTGAGCACATCTTCGTTCGTCAACGTTTTGCGCTCGTCAACTTCAATCTGCTTGACCGCACTCTGCATCAGGCGAATCACATCGCGGCGCGCCGTATCTTTGGCAACCATCGCCGCCTTGAGCGCTTCGCTGAGTTTTGCTTTTACGTCGTCCATTCGCTTTCCGTTTCGATTAGTGGTATCGCTCGTACCATCTGCTTCACCGGATCGTAATCTGTCAGCCGCGCGGGGAGCACGTGCCCCGTCAGCGCCCGCGGGTGAATCGCGGTGACGCGGATATAATTATCAGTATAACCCACGTTGACGAAGCCGTCCTGAGTCGCTCCTGAGACATGTTCCCACGCGACCGGACGCTCGGTGTGTAGGTGGCGTTCGGCGTAGCGCCGCTCCTGCTCTGCCGCCAGCGCGATCAGCGTTTCGCTGCGCGCCTTTTTCACAGCTTCTGGCACATGATTCCGCATGCGCGCCGCCGCCGTCCCCGGTCGCTTACTGTAGCGAAAGACGTGCATCCCCGCGAAGTCCATCTCGCCAATATACGTCGCGCTGATGGCGAACTCTTCGTCGGTCTCGCCGGGGAAGCCGACAATCACATCCGACGTGATGCACGGGTCGCTGATGGCTGACCGCGCCGCTTGCATCAGCGCGCGGAACTGCGCTTGCGTCGTCTTGCGCAGCATGCGCTTGAGCGTCGCATCACACCCGCTTTGCAGCGGCAAGTGCAGATGCGGGCACAGCCGCGGGTTGCTCCACAACTCGAAGAAGTCCGGCGTCAAATCCCACGGTTCGAGCGAGGATAGGCGCAGCCGTGGAATATCCGTCTCCGCCAAAATCGCTTTGACCAACATGACCAAGCCGTCGTGTTCACCGCGATCTTGCCCATAGGAGCCGAGATGCACGCCCGTCAAGACGGCTTCCTGATAGCCCATCGCCGTGAGCAGATGAATCTCGCCGAGCACATCCTTGAGATCGCGGCTGCGCCCGACCCCACGCGCGATGGTCGTCACGCAGAAGGTGCAGGCATTGTCGCAGCCATCCTGCACTTTGACGAACGCCCGCGTGCGCGCCAGATGGGTCGGTGTATCCCGCGTGATCGGCTCTAAGTCAAACGGTTCGACCGTCTGCCCCGTGATCGTTGTGACGAGTTGATCTTTCGTACCGTTGTCGACTACCCGCGCCACGCCGGGGATGACCGCGATTTGATCCGGCGCGATTTGCGCGTAACAGCCCGTCACCGTGATCTGCGCGGCGGCGTTCTCGCGATTGAGCCCACGTACGAGGCGGCGGCTGGCGCGGGAGGCGTCTTCCGTCACCGCGCAGGTGTTGACCACAATCTGGTCGGCCAGCGCGGGGTCGTCAACAATTTCGTGTCCCTGCCGCCGAAAGTGCCGCGCCATCGTCTCGATCTCACTCTGATTCAGGCGGCAGCCCAATGTTCGCAAATGAATTCGCATGCCCAATCCTGCACAGGCGCACCGCGGTGCACCCCACTCATATTCGTCTCGATAGTCAGGGCAAGGCATGACTTGCCCCTACAGCGACCGCACGCGGATCGACTCCCCTCGCCTTAAGGAGAGGGGCCGGGGGTGAGGCTAACTACCCAGCACCACCAGATTATCAAACTCGACCGTCACACCCGACTCACTGAATGTCTGCACCACAACCCCAATCTGCCCTTGGGCAATAGCGTCATCAGTGAGAGTATCCAGCATCTGGCCATCAATACACGAATCCATAAAGTACGTACTTTGAGCATCTGGATTGTTCGGAATGCAGACCTGTACCTGTTCTCCGTTGATGTAGAACTGGAATTGATTGCCTCGCGCTACCACTCGTAGACGATTTACTGTGCTAATGCCTTGATTAACAATCGACGAATCAACATTGAATGTACTGAGTTCTGTGATGTTCCCATCCACTACTCGCGCTACCTGGTAATAGCCATCACTGCTCGTCATAAACGTGTAGTAATTCTGCCGATCTTTCAATCGGAACACTACTCCATAGCCGTTGTCGAGCGGGCCTGCAACTGCCCGAGCATCAACGGTGAGATCAAAATCGTTGAAGCGTGAATTCGTCACTGAGTAACTGCCGTTATTCACGGTGTTATTGGTCAAACGAAGAACACCATCTGTAATTTCAGCGATTCGTTCTTCATTGTACAGCTCCCATTCATCCTGAAAGCCATCAAAGGCCGCGGCATACAGGACTTCACCGGGTGCGCCGCTCGTCACGTAATGGAGGTTGGCCGCCTGTCCGCGCAGTTGAATAAAACCAAAGAGAACCAGAAATCAGCAGCAGGAGGGTCAGCAAAGTTCGCACAATCGCGCCTTTCACTTACACAGGAGATCACTCAAGCGACGGCATTCCACATGCCCAAGCCAAATTCTCTCCGAAAAACAATACAGATTGTAACACAATTACACTCAGCCGCTGACCGATTATCAGCTAGCGGACGAGGCCCCCTCGTCCTGTCTTGTGGCTTTCGGATGCCCAAGCGCTAGTTATCCATCGTCGCCAGTCGATGCGCCGCCTGATAGAGACTGCTGCGCACAATGCGCGCGTAGAACGCGTAAATGGTCGCCGTGATAATCCCCCAATAAGCAAACAGCAGAGCAAACGCAATCCAGTCCTCGCCCACGTAAAACGTGAACGTGAGCTGCAGCACGAATGCCAACCCGCTAATGACAACAATCTGCCCGATCCAGAAGGCGATCAGCGAGAACCCGGCGTTGAGTGTCGCGCTCGCCCCGTGCATCGTCCGCGCCGAGAGCGCCACGCCAAGCGAGGTCACAGCGCGCATACGCCAGTACGGTTCCATGATATAAGTGATCGCCGTCAGCGCGCCGATGATGCCCGTCGCAATGGTCGGGAATAAGGCTGGCCCCCGGTAACTGAACCATGAATCCAATAGAGACCATAAGCCCGCCGCCGCGATCAAAACCACGATCCACACCCGTCCCCACAGGCTGCGCACGGTCATGCGCAGCACGCGCACCTGCGCGACTTTGTGCTTCGCCTCGACGATCTGCGTGGGGCGCAGCAGGCTGGTGCGAATCAGATCGGAGCGGCGCATGTTGAAATCATTGCTGATCGTGCCGAGCGCCCCGGAAATGCCGACAAAGTCAAGGATGAGGTTCAAGGCAATCGACCCGACGAACGCCATCGCGATGAATTCCCCGAGGAAGCTTAGCGGCGTGTAGTAGTAATACGAGCCGATCGGACCAAACCCGGCGTTGGTCAGATCGTTCCAGCGGAACACGGCCAGCAGCAGCATACTCACTGCCAAGACCAGCAGCATCTGCACGCCCCAGCGGAACACCCGCCCGCGCAGCACCATCCAGCTCACACCCCATTTGACCGCCCGGGCATCCGTGCGAAACAGTGGATCATTCCACGCCGCCGGGGGTGGCAGCAAACGCGCCAGTGGATCGACCATCATCACCTCTCCAATAGAGCTAAACGGAAGGCTGCGTGGCGCAGGCTCGCATGTTGAATACCTGAATAGAAACCATAAATGACCGCGCCGAAACCAGCAATGACGACCGGCATGCAAACAAGGACGGCCAGTTGGCTGGCTAACATCCAGAGTGATGCCGTTGAGAACAATAGGGCGAGCGTCACGATCAACACTAACTCTAGCCACCAAAACGCCAACAGCGCCAAACCCGACGCCAGCGGCGCGCTCACTCCGCTGAGAGCCCGCGCCGAAATCGCCACACCGAGCGCGGTGAGCGCCTTCATCCGCCAGTATGGTTCAAGCACGAAGACCACAGCGCCGCACGTGCCAACCACTAGCGCGGCACCCGCATATAACAGGTCAAAGACGGTTGAGCCAACACCCGTCGTGAACCACTGCCACGCAATGAGCACGAGTCCGAACACGGCGAGCAATGCGCGCGCCCACATCAAGCGCGCGGTGGTGCGCCACGCCCGCACGCGAGCCACCGCATACTTCGCGACAATCACGTCAACCGGGCTGATCGACGTCAGACGGATGAGTTCATACCGTCCAGACACGATTTCCTCGCTGATGACGGGCATTCCCGCCGTGATGCCGCGAAAATCGACGACCAGGCTGGTGAGCAGACTCGCGCCCGTCGCGGCCACCCAGAAATTCTGCGAATACACCAACAGCCAGGTCTGCGGAAAGGAGTTTGCGCTGTAGGCAACGTAGCGCAGGAACAGCATGAACACCAACCATGTACCAAAGATCAGCAGGGCGACATGCAGCGCCCAGTACAGAGTTCCGTCATGCATGCGTCCCCAACTATCGCCCCACTTGATGAGCCGCACCTGCGACCGAAACAGCGGGTTATCCCACTGGCGTCGGGGTGGCAGCAATCGCGCTAGTAGGTTCATCAGTCACTCCCAACACATCCAACAGCGCCTGCTGATCCGCATCGAAAGCTGCCAGAATCGCCGCAAACTGCGGATCATTTCCTGAAAGCGTCACCGCGTATTCCAACCAGCGCCGCGCGGAAAGCGCATCCCCGGCGAGATCATAGGCCGTACCCAATTCGGCGTACAGCGTCGGATTCTCCGGGTCGAGCGCCGCCGCCCCGATGATCGCTTCGAGGCTGGCTGTATAGTCCCCCAAGATCCGGAGGTGCAGTCCTTCGAGTAAGCGCACCTGCGGGTCATCCGGCGCGAGCGCGACCGCCATCTGCAGCAGCGCGCCGCCGTCTTTGCCCTGCTGATCACGCACATACCCGCCATAGGCATATGCTCGCGCTGAGCCAACCTGCTCAAAGGCGAGTTCAGCATATGCCCACAGACGCGCCTCTGCCAATGCTCTGCCCACCCGCAGCGGATCCGCCCGCCGCACCCCTTCGATCACTTCAGCCAGTGAGTCGCCGTAGGTCGGCAGCGCGGCGTTAAGATACGGCAGCGCTCGATCCGGTGCCACCGCTGCGAGGATTATGCCTAACTGAAAGTTCGCCCACGCATCATCCGGCGCGAAACGGATCAGGCGTTCGAGCGTATCGACGGCGCGCGCCCACTCGCCCAATTCGACATAGGCCTGCGCCAGCGCCCGCACGACCAGCGGATCCTCGCCCGCGTTCTCCCAGTAGGCTGCCGCGCGCACCAGATCGCCCGACTGGCGCCATAAATCGCCCGCCTGCCGCGCGAGATCCGCCGTCCAACCATCGCGCTGTGCCTGTCGTTCGATATGATACACCGATTCCATAACGCGTTCTTGCTCAAAGGGGTGCGTGGGGTTGAGCGGAGAGACGAGCAGCAGGGCGGAAAACAGAACGAGCAGCGCCAAAATCGACGCTGCCCGTGCATAAGACCGAAAAGAACGCTGAGGCGAAACGCGAGCCATTAACGCGGTGCGCCGCTCAACGCTTTCCTGACAATTTGTTCAACATCGCCCGGCGTAAACGGCTTGATCAGGTAGCTGTACACGCCGTGCAGTTTGCCGACCAGACGATTCGCCGGGTCGCCGTAGGCGGTGATAACGATGACGATCGGCATTGCGCCGCCCGTCTCCTTCTGCCGTTCCTTGATGCTCTCCAGCACCTTCCAACCGGGGATATCCGGCAGGCTGATGTCGAGCAGCACCACGTCAGGCATCATGCTGTTGAAACGCACAAACGCCCGCTGACCGTGACTCTCATGGGCGGTGATCAAGCCCATGCGGTCGAGCGTCACCCGAATGATTTCTGCCAGTTCGAGCGTGTCCTCGATGATCAGGACGGAGGGTCGGCGGTCTTCCAACGGTTGAGCAATGCCTTGCGTTTCGGCAGTGGTGCGCAGAGCATCCTGCCGATCGTCGTCGTCCGCGCCTTCACGGGACAGAAAGACCGGGTTAATCAATCCGGTTTCGGCGCTGGGGGGCGTTGTCAACCCATTCAAGCGCAGCGGGGGCATGGTGGAGGTTTGCTTGAGCTGATGGCGAGTCTGCCCCTCATCGTCCAATTGCCGCGCGCCCTCTGCGAGTGGATCGGTTATAATGATCTTGTCGGCTAACCGTTCTGTCATTGAACCTAGCCTCAATGATAAAAGAAGAGGACATTTGTAGTATAACAAATGTTCACGCCTGAAAAAAGTTAAAAAGGTCAGACATGCGCGCGCCCCTGTTCCATCACCATCTGACGATACCGCTCCCGCACCACGGTGATTGCAGTTTGCTCGGTGTTACGCCGGAAGGTCACATTTACGTCGAAGAGATCTACGCGGACGATGGCTGGTTGGCCCAGCATTGCTATGCGTCCGATGGCGGTCTGCTGCGCTCAGTGGATGAACTCGAAGGCCAGAACACGACCGTGCAGCCGCTGGAACTGCCCGACGACCTCATCACACCGAAGACCGGCTGGCACACAATGGCGCTGAACTTCACGGGCGCACGGCATCGCGGGATGCGCGTCAACGAGCGGCTGGCCGATCTGGTGCAGCCGCTGTCCATTGCCGACAAAATGGCGCTCAGCGGGCGGCTCAAGCTCCAGCCGATGCAGGTGGTCGGCGTGGCCGAAAGTTACGTACTGGCGGAAATTGAGCTGATCCATCCGCATCTGTTCCTGACCTGCCGCCGCATCCGCTTCGCCTATGCCCTGCCCACCGAACAGATCGACGCAGACGGGGAGCCTTACGACTACGATACGCTGGTGATTTACGCCCTGCACCTGTTCGACCTCACATTGGAAGAAGAGCGTCCACTCAGCACGGTGCTCGACGACCTGCCGGGTCTCACCCGCCCAATGGACTGTCTGCTCCACGACAATTGGTTGTATGTGGCGGAGGGCGGCAGCGCCGAGCGGTCGAGCAGCGTACAGGTGTGGCGCGTCGAATGGCTCGACAAGCCGCTGCCCCCGGATGAAGCTTTGCAGAAGAAAATCTACGGATGATCCAGTTTCACAACCACATTAAGCATCATGAGAAGCGGGTGTTTATAAAGCGGACAATGAACTCAACAAGCGAGGTATTTGTAGGGACAAGGCATGCCCTGTCCTCCATACTCGTCTCTAGAAGTCAGGCGGCCTCATTCGTCGCTATGACCGCCCTGCGCCCGCTGCTGCTCGGCCTGCTCGTTCTGCTGATCGGCCTCGCGCCCGCCGCGCATGCCGCCGACACCGTCAACCGCGTGTGCCCGACCGACGAGATTACGACGCGCACCGAAGACTTCACCGGGACGGGCATCATCCTCACGCAGTTCGACAGCGCCGACCTGTGGGTCTATGAGGTCGGGCGCGACCGCCGCTATCCCCTGCCCGACACTAACGCCTGCATGAATCACTGCCGCCTCTCGCCGGACTTTCGTTGGATCTCGTATTTTAATGACCAGACGAATGCCTACAACCGCATGACGCTGCTCGGCACCCAGCGCAGCTTGATCACCGAGTATGCGTCGGATGTCGAATGGTGGTCGGACGACACGTATTTGATCTGGACACCGGCCCGCAGTGCCTACCTGCGCCCCGTCGACGGTGTCGCGCGCGAATATCTCTCCGGGCCGGGCGTCGTCGCCATTCAGCCGGGCGGACGCTATGCGCTGCTGCTCGAACAGAATGGTGATGACTTCCAGCGGTCGCTCATCAATCTTGAAGTGCCGCGCGAACGGCTGCTGCTTGGCGAGGATCGCAGTTACTTCAACGCGCACCAGTGGTCGCCGGATGGCGACTGGCTGGCGTATGTTGAACCTGTCGCCGCGCCTGCGGGTATAGCCACTGAAGCCGCCGACACCAGCGCCGAAATCTACGCGATTCAGCCCGGCGACGATGAACCCGAACCGTGGACGCAGCTCACCGACGAGTACGGCGCGATCCGCATCAACGGGATTGCGGTGGGCGATCTGGCGTGGTCACCAGACGGTCGGCAAATCGCCTTCTGGGTGACGCCGCTCACGGGCGCAGATCCGCTTACGGATACGGGCGCGGCCATGCTGCACGTGCTCGATGTGCGCACGCAAGCGGTGACCGCATACTGCGGCTATACGACCGAGCAAAGCACGCCGAATCCGCCGCATCTGGTGTGGTCGCCGGATGGCCGCTACATCGCGTTTGGCGGCGAACTGCAGCAAGGCGATCAATCCGTGTACGCGCTGCTGGCACTGGAAACCGAATCCGGCGTATACACCGATCTCAGCGAAGGCATCTTTCCGATGTTCGGCGCGCCGAACGTCATCGTATGGGGGCTGCCGCCCGAATAGCGGTCGGCTCCGGAGGAGCAACCGGGTGATCATCATCTGCGGGCATGGGACATGCTGATCTGGCGCTTGCGGCGGGCGCTGGATGACCCCAATCTAAAGTTGGAGTCACGGTGGCAGCGCTACACCACCTTTACCCGGGGCTATCTGGCGCGCGAAGCGGCAGGGCTCCCCGTTGTGGGTGCCGTTGCGTCGCTGCTCCGCGGCGTCGGGCTGATCGTGCTGCCCATCGGCGCAATCCTCTTCGGCGCGCCGCTGCTGGTTATCCTCATGTTCGTGGTCTTCACGACCTCGCCCATCCTCGTGCCGCTGGCGCACCTGCTCTACGGCGGCGCCATCGCTTATCAGGTGAGCGGCAGCATCGTCCGGGAACGCGAAAAAGGTACTTACGACCAGCTCTGCGCGCTCCCGCCCGGCAGCGTCGGTCTGCACTGGGCACATGCGACGAGTTGGCTGCTGGATCACCGCGCGCTGCGGACGCTGGCCGTAGCCATGGTGCTGGTGGGCACAGCGACCACCCTGTTCGGCAGCGTTTCGTTATTCGGCCTGACATATACGGGGACGAGCGCGCTGCTCTTCTGGGTGCTCTCATGCGCCTGCGTGATCGCGCTGCTGACCATCGACCATTACAGTACGCAGGTCACCGCCACCCTGCTCGGCATGACGCTGCCCGCCAGCGTCAACAGCATCTCGACGGTGCGTATCAGCACGGTGACGCTGTTCGTGCTCGTGCAGGTGAGCGCCTACCTGATCGGCGTGCTCAGCGCCGGCGTGGTGCTCCCGACGCTCTATCGTCTCACCAACGCCAGCAGCGAAATGATCGCGCTCACACTGCCCACTATCACGCTGTTGGTCTTCACAGCCTATCGCGAATGGATCATCCGGCGCTTGTGGGCGCAGTTCCGCTCAGCGGTGAATGCGACTCCTGCCGAAATGGAGGCCCTGTGCTAACGTGGCGCTTGCATCACACCCTGCAAAACCCGCTGCGGCGTGACCCGATCAGTTGGCGCGGCTACGAGGGGCGGCTCGGCAAATTCGTCACCTATGTGGAGCCGCGCTTCGACCGCTTCACCCCGGTGATGACCGCCGCGTTTGTCGTCATCGTGCCGCCCGTCGTCGGCATGTCGCTGCTGGTGATCTTCTTCCCCGCGCCGCTGCTCGCACTGCTGGCCTCGCTGCTCTTCGGGCTGCGCACGGTCGAACGCATCAGCGCGTATCTCGCCGGCGAACACCGCCGCCGCGCCTACGATTTGCTGTGTTCGCTGCCCGCCGGGAAGATCAGCTTGCATTGGGTGTACGCGACGCAGTGGTTTCAGGCGACACCCGTCACGCGGATGGTGCTGCGCGGCCTGATGATCCTTGGGTTGGCCGCCGCGCCCTTCCTCGTCGGCGGCTGGCTGATGTGGATCACGCATGAGCGCGCTGTCGCCTTCTGGTTTGCCGATACGCTGGCCTTCTGGGCCTTCCTGCTCTACGAGTACTTCAACACGCGCATTGTCGCCGTGCTGATCGGCATGCTTGTGCCCGCGCTCACCCGCAAGACGCGCACCATTTTCGCGCTGGCGGTCGGCGGCTACCTGCTCGTGCAGGTCGTGACCTATTTGCTCGGCGCGGTGGTTGCCGTCACGCTGCTGCCCGACCTACTGGTGCGCCTCAACGCGCCGCCCATCGCGGCCATCGTGATCGGACCGATCACAGCAGTCGTCGTCATCGTCTTTCGCGAACTCCTCACCCACGGGCTATGGCACACCTTGCGCACATGCTTGAATACCACGCGAGAGGAGATAAACTCTTATATCTATTAATGAACACCAAGGTTTCGATGATGCCAGATGACAACCTTCCAATTGGCGACGATGGCGAACTGCAAATTGATGCAGAGCTTTTAGAGCACCGCAAAAGCAAAAAGAAATATCCGCTCATCCCGCGCCGCGCCTACGTGTCGACACGTCTACTTTTCCTCTTGATGGTCCTCCTGCTCGCTTTAACGGTGTTGCTGTTCGTTAACCCAAACCTCATCGCATCAAGCTTATGTTTCATTCCCGGTCGGTGTTATGTTCCACAACCGTATGTACCGCCGCAAGCTCACGCTCCAGCGGGTCTGATGCGCGAAGATGGAGAACTGCATTTCAGCACAATGAATCAAAGGGGCGAGACAATCTCTTATGCCCAAACCATCACCCCGGCACCCTATGCCCCCTACCCAGCCTGCGCCGGGGCCGAACAAGCAACCGGTATTTTGATCACTGCAGGCGGTAGTCGGAACTCCGAACTGTTCATCATCCATCCCACAGATGACAGCGTTTGTCGGCTGACCTTTGATGATATTGGCATGTACTGGTTTGACTGGTCGCCAGATGGCCAGCGGATCGCTTTCATTGGCGAACGTGATGACCAACGTGGAAGCGATCTTTTTGTGATGAATCTCGACGGAACAGATCTCGTTAACCTCACCAATAATCCTGCGAACGAAGCATCACCTTCTTGGTCGCCCGATGGGAATCGGATCGCCTTCGCCACTGAGTTTGACGATGGTCAAAACGATCTGGCGATCATCCACGCGGATGGCAGCGGCTTTCTCCGTTTAGCCGCCAATCTCGTGAGTGAACGCGACGCCGCCTGGTCGCCCGATGGGAATCGGATCGCCTTTGTCGCCAGCGATACAGGTTACTCTCCTCAAGAAGTCGACATTTTCATCATTGATATAGATGGAGCGAACCGCCAGCGCGTCACACAAAATAATGCCTATGATGGGCGACCGGCGTGGTCGCCAGACAGCCGCGCCCTTGTATATTGCTCCGGCAGTAGACTGGAAGATGGACTGTATATTACTCCAGATTTGTTCATCCAAGACGTGTTTGATGTACAGGTGAACGAAGGGGTCACGCGCTTGAATTCCGACTATCGCCGAAACGAGTGCAGCGGCAATTGGTCGCCGGACGGGAAGCAAATCGCGTATATTCAGAGCGACAGCGTTGAGGACAGCTCGAACGTATTCATTATGGAAGTGGAGACGCGCACAATCCGACGACTGACGTTCAACCTACCAGTAGTCAACATTGGCGGTTGGAGGTAAGGGTGGAACTCGATTTGATCCTGCGCTAGGCGTATAATGCAGTACGGTTTATTTAACGGAGCCCGGTTGTGACCGACTTAATCAACCCCAATGCTATCCCGACGGATAATGCCTCGTGGCAGCCCGATCCTGAGCATCCCCGCCGCCGTCCCCCGTGGATCAAGGTGCGCGCACCGAGCGGCGAAACGTACGAACGCGTCTTCGAATTGATGCGCAACAAACACCTCAACACGGTGTGCGAAGAAGCCCAATGCCCCAACCTCGGCGAATGCTGGGGCCGCGGCACGGCAACCTTCCTGATGATGGGCGACACCTGCACGCGCTCGTGCGGCTTCTGCGACATCAAGACCGGACGTCCCAGCCCGCTCGACTGGGCAGAACCGAACCGCGTCGCGGAATCGGTCAAGGCACTGAACCTGCGCCATGTGGTGATTACCAGCGTCAACCGCGACGAGCGCAAGGACGGCGGCGCGCCGATCTTCGCCATGGTCATCAAGCGCATCCGCGAAGTCCAGCCGGGGTGCAGCATCGAAGTGCTCATCCCCGATTTCAAGGGGAATGCCGAAGCGCTCAAGATCGTCATGGATGCGCAGCCGGAAATTCCTGAATCATAACGTGGAGACGGTGCCGCGCCTATTCCGCAAGGTGCAGCCGCAGGATCACTACGAATGGGCGATGGCCACACTCACCAACGCCAAGCAGATGGACCCGCTGGTGCTGACCAAGAGTGGCATCATGGTCGGTCTGGGCGAAACCTTTGACGAAGTGGTCGAAGTCATGCGCGATCTCGCCAAGTGCGGCGTGGACATTCTCACGGTCGGTCAATACCTGTCGCCGAGCAAGCAGCACCTGCCCGTCGAACGCTACTACACGCCGGAAGAATTCGACCGCATCAAAGAGATCGGGCTAAACGAACTCGGCTTCAAGTGGGTGGAGAGCGGCCCGCTCGTGCGCAGCAGCTACCGCGCGGATCAGCAGGTGCGTGAGCTGTCGAAGCTCAATTACATCACGCTTCGGTAAGCACACGCGGTGGTTAGAATAAAACAAAAACGGGCGACTCATTGGGTCGCCCGTTTGCATTTCCACTCCGAAAATCCGTTTACGTCTCGATGATCTTGTCGTCGATGAGCGTCTGCTGCACCTTTTGACCGCGCGGGTCAAAGGCGAAGTGCTGGCCGTGCAGTTGGAATTCCATATCCTGCATGGCGCGCCCGGCGCGATTCTTCTCAATCGTCCACACTACCCAGTCGCGGAACTGCTTGGCGGTATACGGATTGAAGGCCGCGTGATCCTTCGACATGATCTGATACTTGTTGTTCATAATCAGCGCGATATCCGACTCGTAGTCGAGCGCGCTGCTGCCGCGCAGATGGAACAGGTGAATGCGCTTGCTCTTCAGGCCTTCACGATCTGCCGCGACGATGGCCCACACGGGCACATCCAGCGACATGGCGATGTCCTTCAAGCCTTCGACGATGATCGTCACCTTGTCGTTTTCGTCGCGCGGGCGTTCGGGATGCACAGCGATCTTCTGCAGATAGTCGATGAAAACGGCGACATTGCCGCCGGTCGCATCGCACAGGCGCGCGGTCATCTCTTTGATGGAACGCAGCGTCGTCACCGCCGGGCTGGCTTTGACGAGGATCATACGGTCGGCGTAGCGTAGAATGCGCCCGAGGCCGGGCGCCGTCTTGGGGTTGTCACGCAGAATGGCTTGCAGCGACCCCGCGCCGCCTTCCCGCCCCATGAATTCCTTCGCGCGCTGCGCCACGATGATCTGGTACAGATCGCGCAGTTTCAAGCCGCGGCTCAGGTCAATTTCTGGCGGGTTGATGCTCTCCATGCACAGCAGACGATGCATGAGGTGGGTTTCGGTGTGTTCGTAGGAGAGGTAAAACACGTACTGATCGGGGCGCATGGCGATATTGCGGGCGACTTGCAGCGTGGCAATCGTCTTGCCGATGCCCTGCGCGCCGCCGAGCAGCACGAGTTCGGTTTTGCGCAGACCGCCGCCGATAAACCCGTCGAGCGGGTCAAACCCGGTGGGCAGCGGCACATAATCGACCAGATCGCCGCGTGTGACGCGGTCGTCAGCTTCGTTGAGTACCTGCGTCAGCGTGCGCGGCAGATGCGCATTGCCGCGCGGGCCGCTGGCGCTGCTCCGTTCAGGAGTGGGCGCGGCGGGAGCCGCCGCAGCGGTGGGCGGAGGAGCGGCCGGGGGCGCAGCCTTCGGCTGAATCGGCTGGGGACGCTTGACTGCTGGCCGGTTCTCGGCGGATGGTTCATCTGGATTGGGAGGAAATGGTTCAGTAAAGCGTCGCGTCGTCATGCTGCCCTCGAATAACCCTTCTGTAATGTATGATAATGGCGGGTTCTTTTTTATGCAATGCAACCACGTTAATTCACGAAATATTCCTACTCACCATTGACTGAAGACCGTCCCGCGCTGGGAAACGTCGCAGCCCAATGCAGGGATGGGGTCAAACGTCATGCCGCAATCATGATGTGGTACGCGCGCTGTTCCGAACGACAAGCCGACGAACCTGACGAGCACCATCCCAGAGCAAACTCAGGGTCCACGCGGCGAACACCGCGCCGTTGACCGTCGCATTCAGCATGCGGGCGCTGTCCAGTGTTCCTGCGGGCAGCCACGTCGCCGGGTCGATCAGTACATCGTGCAGCGCCATGTTAAAGCATGCTGTCACGCTGATGACGATGGCCAGCGGCGCATAGCGTCGCGCAGCGCTCGCCGCGATCACCAGCAGGACGACCGTCGGGTACAGGTAATTTTCGTGCATTTCGGTTGAGAGCATGTAGAAGGCGAAGCCAATGTAAGCCGCGGCGGCGAAACGCTGGGGCAGCGCCACCGAGCGGAACAACACGAGCTCATGCGCCGCGCCGAATGCCAGCAGCCCGACCGTGCGCGCGCTCAAGTCAGCCAGCACGGGCTGGACGTCGGATTGCCATACATCGCCGCCGCTGTACAGCCACCATACGTTATGCGCGTTAGCGGCCAGCACCGGGAACAGCCCGACCGTGTTCCGCAGCGCGCGCAGCGCATTGGGCAGCGTGCCCGCCAGCACGTATGGCAGCCAGATCAGCGCGGTGGCGAGGGCGAACCCAACCGCAAATGTGAGCAGGCGCTTCCAATGAAGCGGGCGCAGCAGCCACCAGCCGATCAGCGGCAGAAAGGCCACCGTCTGAAACTTGAAGAACACCCCCGCCGCCAGCGCCGCCCCGGCGATCAGCAGGCGTTCGCGCTGCAGGGCGAACAGCGCGATCACCACGCACAGCGCGTAGAACGCATCGCCGAACATGCCCCAGTAAGCGCTGGTGTACAGGATCGCCGGGTTCAACAGGAACGCGGCCACCGCCACCAACGCCGCCCGCCGGTCAACCGTCTTGCCTAACCCCCAGTACAGAGTCGCAGCCAAAAGCATTTCGCATACAATGGGAAAGAGTTTGAGCAGCGTGTTGAGTTCGGGCGTACCGAGCGCGAACGTCGGGGAAACAAACTGGCGGTAGATGAGCCCAACCGCATTCAGCATTACATGATAGAATGGCGGATAGACCCCTTCATCACGGTTGAAAATCCCGGGGTCGTACATGTGGGGATACCCAAAACGCACCGCCAACGCCGACATGCGGCTCCACCCATCAATGTCGCCGGGATACCCCGGCATGGACGCGAAATAGAGACGCAGCGCCAAGCCCAACGCCAGCAGGCCGAGCAGTATCAGCCCCGCATGCTGGTTAATCCACGACTGGCGGGGCGCAACCGGAGGAGCAGCAGCGAGTAGACCATTCATCAAGATAACCTTCCGTCCGGCGTCACGAAACAAGCTTTAGACGCCGTAGATTGTAGTCAGTTCTGGTGAATTATCTATCGAGACAACGAACACTTAAGCAAATTTTTTGCAAGATTCACGCTATGGCAATATGCACAGTAATTCACAAAGCCACAAGAAATGTGTTAGAATATGAAAGTTTTCTGAATAGAGTTGCTTTTTTTCATGCTCGACGGGTTTGTACACATTAGTACGAACGTGGCACAAGTTATGCCAACTGAGACGGAGGCAAGAAGCTGTCGTGTTACAGGAACTTCTGAACCGGGCTGACCAGCGCGGGTACGTCACCTTTGAAGATGTGCTTGAAGTGCTGGATGAGGATGGCGACGATGTAAACGCCATTGAGACTATTCTCTACGAGCTGGATGAGTTGGGCATCGAGTTACGCCAAGAAAGCGAACCCTCGGACTCGTTTATTCTGGCCGAAGAGGGGGAAGCAGAGTTCGAACCAGAAGAAATCCTGCAAGACCCGACGGTCGGCGACATCAGCGCAGTCTCGGCTGATGATCCGGTCGGGTTATACTTCAGGCAGATGGCGCAAGAGCCGCTGCTCACCGCGCAGGAAGAAATCGAGCTGGCGAAGCGCATCGAACTGGGCAAGCAAGCGCGTGACACCCTGTCGCGGCTTGGTTCCCGCGAAATGTACAGCGACGCGTGGCTGGCGCATCTCGAAAAGCTCGTGAGCGATGGTCAGGCCGCCCGGGAACATCTCGGTCGGGCCAATACCCGTCTCGTCGTCAGCATTGCCAAACGGTATATGGGTCAGGGTTTGCCCTTCCCCGATCTGATTCAGGAAGGCAATGTTGGTCTGATGCGCGCAGTCGATAAATATGATTACCGCCGCGGTAATCGGTTTAGCACCTACGCGACCTGGTGGATTCGGCAGGCAATCACGCGGGCGCTGGCGCAGAAAACGCGCACCATCCGCATTCCGCTGCACATGACCGAACGCATCCGCCAGATGTACCGCACCGCTCAGGGATTGGAACAGTCGTTGGGACGCCGCCCGTCACCGGAAGAAATTGCCGGCGAGATGGACCTCCCCGCCGACACCGTCCGCGCGATGATGGACGCCAGCCAGCACGCAATCGCGCTGGAACGCCCGGTCGGCGATGACGGCGACAGCGAATTCGGCGACTTCATTGAAGATCAGGACTCCCCCTCCCCCGTTGAATCAGCTACCCAGCATTTACTGCAAGAAACCATCGAAGAAGTGTTGAGCGAACTCACCCCGCGCCAGAGCCATATTCTCCGTCTCCGCTTTGGTCTCGGTGGTGGTGAACCGCACACCCTCGAAGAAATCGCCAATAAATTCGGTTTGAGCCGTGAACGCATTCGCCAGCTTGAGAAAGAAGCGCTGCGCCGTTTGCGTCACCCGCGTTTGGCTCACAATTTGCGCGATTATCTGGGCTAGAAACACGTCTCCACAATTGCATAACTGGTCAAAACCGGGCATTGATGCCCGGTTTTTGCGTCTGGATCTGTCGCCTGACATCGTTTTGACTGTACACTGTGAACTGTCAACTGTGAACGGGTAACACATGTCGGATACCGATCAACTCAAGAAACGCAACCGCGAGCTGTCGATCCTCAACACCATCGCCGAAGCGCTCAACCGGGAAGTCGATCTCTCCCGCGCGCTGGAGGCGGCGCTCAACAGCATCGCCGCGCTCTTCAACGTGCAAACCGGGTGGATCTGGCTGCAGCGAGAGGACACGGGCGCGACCTATCTCGCCGCGGCGCTCAACCTGCCACCGGGGCTGCAAAACGATCCCGCCAGCATGGAGGGCAACGACTGCTACTGCCTCGAAAAGTACGCGCTCGGCACGTTCGACACTGCCGCCAATGTCAGCATCATCACCTGCACGCGCCTCAAGTACCTCTCGACCGACCGCTCCGGCGGGCTGCGCCACCATGCCAGCGTGCCGCTCTACCATCATGATCGGCGCGTGGGCGTGCTCAACGTGGTCAGCGCGGATTGGAAAGAGCTCTCCGACGACGACCTGCGCCTGCTCAACACGGTCGGCGGCATGGTGAGCATTGCCATCGAGCGCGCCCGCCTGTTCGACCGTTCGCTGGAACTCGGTGCGGTCGAGGAGCGCAACCGCCTCGCGCGCGAAATCCACGACACGCTGGCGCAGGGTTTGGCGGCGATCGCCTTACAGTTGGAGACCGCTGATGCCTTCATGCATCTCGAAAAGATCGAAGAGGCGCACGACGCGGTCATGCGGGCGCTGACGCTGGCGCGCGCCAATATGGAGGAAGCCCGCCGCTCCGTGCTGGATTTACGGGCTGCACCCTTGGAAAAACGGTCGTTCTGCGAGGCGCTCGAAGCACTAGTGGAGCAGTTCGGCGCAGAGTCCGGACTGCGCACCAGCGTCGAGTTGATCGGCGGGCAGCGACCGCTCCCCGTGCGCATTGAGGCGGGGTTGTATCGCATCGCGCAGGAAGCGCTGACCAATGTCGCGCGCCACGCCGACGCCACCCAGATCTTCGTTGTGTTCACCTCGCAGCCGGAGAAAGTCGAACTGGTCATCGAGGATGACGGGCAAGGCTTTGACCCGACCGCCCTGCCCAAAGACCGCTTCGGGCTGATCGGTTTGAACGAGCGCACGCGTCTGCTCGGTGGCACGTTTGAGGTGTCCACACAGGCGGGCGAAGGGACGACGCTCAAAATCACCTTACCGTTGGAGTCCAGAACATGAGCATACGGATACTTATTGCCGACGATCATCCGGTCGTCGTGGATGGCCTCGCCGCGATCCTCAGCACGCAGCCCGATTTTGAAGTGATGGCGCGGGCCGCTAACGGGCGCGAGGTGCTCAACCTCGTCGCCGCCGCGCCGCCGGATGTGCTGCTGCTCGATCTACAGATGCCCGAACTGGACGGCGTACAAACGCTCAATGCGCTGCGCGAACGCGGGCAGGAAGTCCCCGCGATTGTCTTCACGGCCTTTGACACCGATGAACGCATTTTGAGCGCGGTGCAAGCCGGAGCGCAGGGATATTTGCTCAAGGGGGCGCCGCGCGAAGAATTGTTCAATGCGATTCGGGTGGTCTACGGGGGTGGGTCACTCTTACAGCCGATTGTCACCTCGAAGCTGCTACGGCGCATCACCGAAGCACAGCATCCGCAGACCGAAGCGCTCTCCCCGCGCGAACGCGAAGTCCTCACGCTGATGGTGCGCGGCCTCCAAAACAAGGAAATTGCGGCACAGTTGGTGATCAGTGAACGCACAGTGAAATTTCATGTGAGTTCAATTCTGGCCAAACTCGGCGCGGGGAATCGGACTGAGGCTGTGACGATAGCGCTACAACGGCATCTGGTGGAAAACGTTTAGAGAGACGCTTACATACGTTAAGATGCGAGGAAGCTGTTTAGTATCGGGAACCAAGGTGGTTTGATCAAACAAAACAGCGCGCCCAACCCATAATGAGGTTGGCACGCGCCGAAATTCAGCGGATAGTCGTCTAACGCAAATAGTCTAGGCAGGCAGCGATGCGACCCGCGTTCGTGTCGGACAGCCGCACCGTCGCAACGGCCAGACCGGGTGAAGTACCTGAAACTCTGCTCTAGCGAACGGCGACCGACTGCGCTTCGACAGTCGCAGCGGCGAGAAGTTCGGCCGTGGCTTCTTCTTGCATCCGGCTGGTTGCACCCAGGATACGCGCCAGAATCAGCGTTGCGGGGATGGAGGCCACAAACCAGATAGTGATGATAGTGAGAAGAGTTTCCATTGCTGTTGTCCGTTCACCAGAATGATTAACACTTGGCTCTAAGTTAGCATGGGTCTCTATTTTGAAGCATTGAGATTATTGAATATTGACGGAGATCGAATAGAACTATCGTCATGTTCTGGCCGTGAGTTTCTGCCTGTAATCGCTCATCATTGCTCAAGGTTGACACAATTAATCGACAAATAGATAAATGACTGTCTAACCAAGTCTTCAGAATTCCTTACTTCAAACCATTCTCTAACCAACGATTGAATACACAAGTCACAACTTTATATCAATTCCACCTCTATTCAGCCCGCGAATCAGCTTGGTGCGCGCAGTTTTGAGGGTGGGCTCTGCTTTTACGTTCGCAATTGTTGCCCGCCCCTTGACTATTTCCATTTTTGGAAATATACTCATTTACGGAAACATAGAGGCGAGCTGATGTCCAGAATCGATTTACTGCTCCACCCGATCCGCATTCGGATCATCATGGCGCTCGGCGGCCAACCGCTGACGCCGGGCCAGATCGCGCAGGAGATCAGCGATGTGCCGCAGACCTCGCTCTACCGCCACATCAACGCGCTGCTCGACGGCGGCATCATCCGTGTGGTCGACGAGCGCCCGGTGCGCGGCACGGTCGAGAAAGTCTACGCGCTGGTCGAAGGCGCGACCCGCATCCGCGCGGATGAGCTGGAAGTTGTCAGCGACGAGGATCATTTGCGCTACTTCATGGTCTTCCTGTCGTCGCTGCTGCAGGACTTCTCCAGTTATCTGGAACGGCATCAGGGTGAAACCAACCGGATGGATGATTCGGTCTATGCGAAGACCGTGCTGCACCTGACCGACGACCAGTATCATCAGCTCACCGAGCAGTTCCGCTCACTGGCACTGCCCCACGCCGCCGCCCCGGACGAAGACCCCACCGCGCCCCCCAAACGGCGCTACACCTTCGCCCTATTCAGCATTCCCGAAGACTAAACAGACGAGGACAGCACATGGAACTGTATATCAAGGAGAGCGGCACGCCGGGCGCGCCGACGCTATTGTTTTTGCATGGCTCCGGCACGAGTGGCTGGATGTGGGAAGCCCAAACGCACGCGTTAGCCGATTTCCACTGCCTGAATGTCGATCTGCCGGGACACGGCCTCAGTAATCAGGTCGAATGGGTGTCGATGGCGGACACCGCCGACCTGATCGCGCCAATCATCCGTGCGCGGGCCACGGACGGGCGGGCGTCGCTCATCGGTTTATCGCTGGGCGGCTATGTAGCGCTGCATGCGCTCGGCAAATACGCCGACTGCATCGATCATGTCGTGGTGAGCGGAGTCACCGCCGCACCGCCCCCGCTCGGAGCACTGCAGCGTCTGCAAATCAGCCTCATGTACCGCTTCATGAAAAGCCCCTGGTTTGTGCGCGCACAGGCAAAAATGATGTTCTTGCCGAATGACGTGGCTGATCTCTATACCGAAAGCATGCTGGCGATGTCCCGCGTCGCCTTCAAGCGCATTCTCGCCGAGCTCTATGTGCTCAAGCTGCCGGATTTGCGCCACATTCCCGTACACACGCTGGTTGTGGCGGGGAGCAAAGAGCTGAAAGCGATGGTCGAGAGCGCCAGCCTTATCCCCGGGCTGATGCCCAACGCACAGGGGCGACTCGCGCTGGGGCTGCATCACGCGTGGAACGGCGAAAATCCGGAACTCTTCACGGCGATGATCCGCGCCTGGGTCAGCGGCGCGCCCCTGCCAGAGGCGTTGCAGCGCGTCACCCGGTGACGCGGGCGCGTATCCGCCCATACATGGCCTGCTGATCTTCGTTGAAAGTTGCGCCGGGCAGCGTAGGCAGCAGATCCAGCGCAGCCATAAGCGCGGCGCGGATGCTAATTGCATCCAACGACGGCAGCAACGCAGCAAACTGCACCTGAAGCACGGGATCGGCCTGAGCATCAAACGTATGAATGGGGCGAATCGCGCCCCGTTCGAGCGCGAACAACTCCATGCCGAGCAAGCGCACGCGGCTCAAAAGATCGAGCGCCATCCACAAGCGCCCGCGCCGCAGCGCGATGTCCGTTTCCAGCACATAGCGGAGAAACGCATTGATTTTAGTCTCTGGGCTTTCGGCAATGCGCTTTTGCAGATTGAGTAAACCTGCACCTTCCAAAGCTGTTTGATCCAACAGGCCGTGGAGCGCCCGCGCCGTATGGAGGATATTCGGATTCGTATCGGCGAGCGCGTGATAGCGAATCGAAAACTCGACCAGCGACGGCAGCAGCACATCACCTTCGTCGCCGTGCGCGATGATGAGAGCCCCGGGTTCCAGCGCCGCCGCCAAGCCCGCCAATTCTTCGGCTACGTCGATAGAGACGTCATCGGCCAGCACAATGTCGAGATCGAGGTCGGAGTACGGATCCCACGTCCCCGCCGCCAGCGATCCGAACAGCAGCACCGCACGAATGCGGGCGTCGTCAGCATAGTGGCGCACAATCGCCGCAAGCACCGCCTGCTGGTGCGGCAGCCCCGGTAGTAAGCTCATGCTCGTTCCTCCATGCTAACCCACGGAGCGGAAGCCGCCAGCACCGGCGTCCGCGCGACATACCAGCGGAGCAAAATTGGCGCGATCACTGTCGTGATCAGGATGACCAGCACGATCTCGGGGAAAAGATCGGCAGGAAGCAAGCCGGTCTCCAGACCGAGCGTCGTCAGCGCCAAGCCGACCGCCCCACGCGGGATCATGCTAATGCCAACATGCAGCCCCTCCCGCACCGTGAAACCCCCGAGGCGCGCGCCGCCCCCGCATCCGACGATTTTGCCCAACACTGCCGCAACCAGCAGCGCCACGGCTAGCGGCAGCGTCCCCGCGTCAAAGGCGCGAATGTCCGTGCGTAGGCCAATGTTGATCAGGAAGACCGGGATGAAGACCCCTTCCGCGACGGCGCGAATCCCCGTTTGCAGCGTGGGACGGCACGAAGCGCGACCGAGCGCAATTCCGGCGATGAACGCGCCGAGGATCGGCGTCATTCCACCAACCGCATCCGCCGCCCATGCATACAGGAACATCACGCTCAAGCCGAAGCCGAGCGTCACGCCGGGAATGTTGAAATTCTCCAGGAAGTTGAGGAGGCGCGGCAGCACCAGCCAACCGATCAAGCCGGAGGCGGTCAGGTAGACGGCGAAACGCAGCAGAATGCCAGCGAGATCCGGGCTTTGACCGAAGCTGATCAGGAAGGCGAGCGCCAACAAAACGAGTACATCGTCGATCATCGCCGCGCCGAGCAGCACGACGCCCTCTTTGGTGCGAATGAGGTTCATCTCGAAGGCCATCTGCGTCGCGACGCCGTTACCAGTCCCGGCTAAGGCAATCGCAACGAACAGCGAGACGGGAAAGTCGAACCCCGCCAGCAACATGATCGGGGTGACCAACACCATACTCAGAATGACGCCCAGCCAGCCGCTCAGAATGATGGGTCGGCCGTACTCGCGAAGCTGCGCCGGGTCGATTTCAGGCCCGCGCTGAACACCAGCAGCAAAAAGCCGATCTCAGCGAAGGCGCGAATGGCGGTATCCGTCTCTGGCGGAAAGCGCGCCGACAAATTGACGCCGCCCGCGCCGAGCAGCGCCCCGGCGATCAATGCGCCGACCATTGAGGTTTGCCCCAAACGGCGGCTGATCAACCCGGAAACTTGAGCGACCACAATCAGAATGCTGAGCGCGATAAACAAAGGGGTCATGGCATCCTCTCTGAACCTCCGCTCATTATAACTGTACAGAGGTACAGTCCGGAAACCCGCCCTCTGTCCGACGAATTTGGTCACGCCTTGCCCTATAGTAGAGACAATTCGAAATGTAGACCAAGAGGGAACAGCATGGCAGCGAAAGTAGCAATCATCACCGGGGCGAGCCGCGGTTTGGGCGAAGTTGTGGCGCGGTTTCTCGCAGGTCAGGGCTACGCGCTCGTGCTGACCGCTCGTCACGCCGAACCGCTCCAAAAGGTCGCGCTGGCGCTGAGCTCGTTCAATGTGCCTGTGCAGACCGTGGTCGGTGATGTGGCCGATGCGGCACACCGGGCGACAGTGATCGAAGCGGCTCATGCGCTCGGTGGGTTGTCCGTGCTCGTCAACAATGCGTCGGATCTCGGCGTATCGCCCTTGCTGCCACTCGCCGATTTCCCGCTCGACGCGCTGGAACGCGTCTTCAAGATCAACGTGGTTGCGCCCATCGCGCTAACACAGGCAGCCCTGCCCGCGCTAAAAGCCAACGGCGGCCTGGTCATCAACCTGTCGAGCGACGCGGCCAAAGGCGGCTACCCGACTTGGGGCGGCTATGGCTTGACGAAAGCCGCGCTCGATCTCGCCTCGCTGACGCTGGCGAACGAACTGAGCGACGCGGGCGTGAGCGTGGTCAGCGTGGATCCGGGCGACATGCGCACAGTGATGCATCAGGATGCGTTTCCCGGCGAGGACATCTCCGACCGCCCTTTGCCGGACGTGACCGTGCCGTTCTGGGCGTGGTTGTTCGGACAGGATCGGGCGGCGGTGAGCGGCGGGCGCTACGCGGCGCAAGCGCAGAATTGGGAGGCAGTCAATGAAACGGTCTGAGTTAGTTTTCGAGCGGCCGTTAGCCTTGCAGGCGACGCAGCCCGCGGAAGTCCGCGGCGTCCCGCGTGATCATGCGCGCCTGATGGTGAGCAGCGAGCGCGGTCATGCGCACACGCGCTTCACCGAACTGGCACACTACCTGCGTCCCGGCGATCTCGTCGTCGTCAACGACAGCGCGACGCTGCCCGCCAGCCTGCCCGCGACCAGCGCCGAACTCGGCACATTTGTAGTGAGCCTGGCGACCAACTTTGGCAATGGCACATGGCTGATCGAGCCGCGCTGGAGCACCTCGCAGCCGGGGCCGCTACCCGTGACAGCAGGCATGCAAATTGAGATCGGTGGCCTTCCCGCCCGCCTGATCGCGCCCTATCCCGGCCTACCGCGCCTGTGGTTCGCGCAGGTCGATGGCGATGTGCGCGCAGCGATGGGGCGCGTTGGCGCACCGATCCGCTACGGCTATATCAACGAGAGCTACCCGCTCGCGACCTACCAGACGGTGTTCGCAAGCGTGCCCGGCAGCGCGGAGATGCCCTCGGCCGCGTACCCGTTCACCGAGCGCGTGGTGAACAGCCTGCGGGAGAACGGCGTCGGAATCGCGGCGATCACTCTGCATACGGGCGTGAGCAGTCTCGAAGTCGAAACGGACGTGGTCGAGCAGCATCCCATGTACCCCGAGCCCTACCATGTGAGCGCCAGGACGGCCAAGTGCGTGAATACGGCGAAGCGTGAAGGTCGGCGCGTGATCGCGGTCGGCACGACGGTGGTGCGCGCGCTGGAAACGGCGTTCAACGGGCACGAAGTCGAACCGTCACGCGGGTTCACCCGCCTGTACATTCATCCGAAGCGCGGCGTGAACGTCGTCGACGGTTTGATCACGGGCATGCACGACCCGGTGACGAGTCACCTCGCCATGCTCTACACCATCGCCGGACAGGACACGATCCGCGATGCCTATCACGAAGCCGTGCGCGCGGGTTACCTGTGGCATGAATTCGGCGACAGCCACCTGATTCTGCCGAGCGACCGCCGAGCGCTGCCCGAAATCCGCTGGATCGAACGCACAGCATAAAAGCTTCGGTTCACAGTTTACAGTTGACAGTTTTCAGTAAAGGCCTCTTCTGACTGTTAACTGATAACTGTCAACTGTGAACTCACCTCCTCTTCACGATCAGGCTGCGAATTTACATGTAGAATTGAGACTCTCAACGTTTAGGTGGTTCAGGAATTGAACCCTCATGACCCATTGATAACGAAATTGGTACGTTAATTCCTCAAAACACCCCTTGATTTTCATCCCCAAGGTGGGTGTATAATCCTCCATGCGCGATCAGTTACAAGGAGGCGCAGCTTTTGAATTACCAAGCACTCGATCTCAAAGCAACAGTTTCATCCAACCGGCTCGTCGGGTTGTGGCGGATGCTGGCTGGCTTTCGTCGTCTGTACGCAGGCGCGATGCTGGCTCAGGCGCTGTCGGCGGCTGCCAAGACGGGGACCCTCCTCATCTTGCGCTACCTCGTCGATGATGTGCTGATGCGCGATCAGATTCTCGGAGCACTGGTCTTGATCGCCTTAAGCTTCATCGCGATGGCAGGCATTGAAGCGGTGTTCACCTATTTGAGCGGTCGTTGGGCGGCGCAAACAGCCGAAGGGATAGTGCTGCGTCTGCGCAACTACCTGTTCGACCACTTGCAGCGCCTGACTTTTCGCCTTTCACAGCAAAATGCAACCGGGGAATTGATTCAGCGCGTGACTTCTGATGTGAACCACATTCAGCGGTTCTATTCGGAACAGGCCATTGGCCTCGGGCGCATCGGCTTGCTGTTCACGATCAACTTCACCGCCCTGCTGGCGCTCAACTGGCAGCTCGCGCTGTTCTCGGTGATCGTCGTCCCGGTGATCGGCGTGGTGTCGCTCATCTTCTTCCGCCGCATCTCAAAGGCGTACGAACGCCTGCAAGAGCAGGAAGGCACGCTCTCCGCGACGCTGCAGGAAAACCTGACGGGCGTCCGCGTCGTCAAGGCATTCGCGCGGCAGGATTACGAGCGCGCCAAGTTTGAGAAGGAAAATCGGGAGCACTTTGACCGCGGCGTGAAGTTCATGCAGGGACACGCGACCTATTGGCCGCTGACCGACATGATGAGCGGTTTGCAGCAGCTCTCCGGCTACGTGGTCGGCGCAATCATGGTCATGGACGGGACAATCACGGTCGGCACATACGTCGCTTACATCGGCCTGATCATCTGGATCATTGAACCGATCCGCGGTCTCGGGCGAATCATCGTGAACATGTCGGAAGGTCTGGTGAGCTACGACCGCGTGGCGAAAATTCTGCGCGAAGACCGCGAACCGATCACCGAAGGGTTGTCCAAGCTGGATAAGCCGCTGGAAGGCAACATCGCCTTCGAAAGCGTCGGCTTCCAGTACGAACCGGGTCAGGTGGTGCTGCAGGACATTACGTTCACCGTCAAGGCGGGGAGCTCAGTTGCCCTGCTCGGCTCGACCGGGTCAGGCAAGACGACGCTGGTCAACCTGCTGCCGCGCTTCTACGATTATACGGCGGGGCGCGTGACGCTGGACGGCGTGCCGATCAGCCTGATTTCGCGGCAGTTCCTGCGCTCGAATATCGGCATTGTGGAGCAGGAACCGTTCCTCTTCTCCCGGTCGATCCGCGAGAACATCACCTACGGGGTCGGGCGGCATGTCGACGACGCAGAGGTGATCGCGGCGGCGAAGGCGGCGGACGTGCATGACGTGATCATGTCGTTCCCGGACAACTACAACACGGTCGTCGGCGAACGCGGCGTGACGCTCTCCGGCGGGCAGAAGCAGCGCGTGGCGATTGCGCGCACGCTGCTCAAGAACCCGCGCATCCTCATCCTCGACGACTCCACGTCGTCGGTGGACACGGAGACGGAAGCGAACATCCGGCAGGCGCTGGACGAACTGATGGAAAACCGCACGACGTTCATCATCGCGCACCGCATTCAGAGTGTGATGAACGCCGATCAAATTCTGGTGATGGACAAGGGGCACATCGTGCAGCGCGGCACGCACGACACGCTCGTCAATCAACCGGGCATCTACCAGCAGATTTATGATCTGCAAATGCGTATCGAGTCGGAACTCGAAAAGGAGCTCGCCAATGTCTGATTTTGGTGGCTACGAAGAAGAAGACTATAAAGCAAAATTCAACGGGCGTGTGCTGATCCGCATTGTCAGTCAGCTCCGCCCGCACCTGAAAGCGACGGCGGGCTTTCTCGTCGCGGTGAGCACCATGTCGGTGATCGGCATGATCCTCACTTACCTGAGCAAGCTGATCATCGACGAGGCGATCATCCCCGGCGACCGGGAACGTCTACTCGAAATCGTGCTGGTCTACGGCGTGCTAATGGTCATTCAGGCCGCGTCGGTCTACATCTTCATTTATCTGACCGGGAAGCTCGGTTGGCAGGTGATGTACGACATGCGCACCGCCCTGTTCGACCACCTGCAGAAGCTGTCGATCAGCTACTACAACAAGACGCCCGTCGGCTGGATCATGTCGCGCCTGACCTCGGATACCGAACGCATCGCCGACCTGATCACGTGGGGCATGCTCGACGTGACGTGGGCGATTGTCAACATGATCACCGCCGTGTTCTTCATGATGTCGATCAACTGGCAGTTGGCGCTCGGCGTGATGCTGGTCATCCCCGTGCTGGTCGTGATCGCCGTGTGGTTCCAGGCGCGCATCCTCGACGAATACCGCGAGTCGCGCAAGGCGAACTCGAAGATCACGGGCGCGTTCAACGAGAACATCACGGGCGTGCGCGTGGTCAAGGCGCTGGGACGTGAAGCGGAAAACCTGCGCGAATTCGGCGTGCTGACGGATACCATGTACCGGGCATCGTTCAAAGCGGCGTGGCTGTCGGCCATGTTCCTGCCCGCGGTGCAGTTGGTGAGCGCGTTCGCACTCGGCGGCATCATCTACTATGGCGGCATGCAGATCGACCTCGGGTTGATGACCGTCGGCGGCATTCAGGCCTTTATCAGCTACGTGACCTTCATGCTGTGGCCGGTGGCCGACATGGCGCGCGTATTCGCCTCGATGCAACACGCGATTGCCTCGGCGGAACGCACGTTCGCCCTAATGGACAGCCAGCCGTCGATTGTCGATAAGACCAACGCGGTGGACCCCGGCACGATTGCGGGCGACATCGTGTTCAATAACGTGCAGTTCTACTATGACGACGAAGTCGACAAGCCGATTCTGCGCGACTTCAACCTGACCATCAAGCGCGGTGAAACCATCGCGCTGGTCGGGCCGACAGGCGCGGGCAAGTCGACACTGGTCAACCTGATCTGCCGCTTCTTTGAGCCGCGCGGCGGCACGCTGAGCATCGGCGGCATCGACTACACCGACATGACGCAGCACGCGATCCAGTCTCGCATCGGCATGGTGCTGCAAACGCCGCACCTGTTCAGCGGCACCATCCGCGAGAACCTGCGCTACGGCCGCCTGGACGCCACCGACGCAGAGATCGAAGCGGCGGCGAAGCTGGCGGGCGCGCACGAATTCATCACGACGCTGCCGAAGGGCTACGACGAAGAAGTCGGCGAGGGCGGTAACCTGCTTTCGGTCGGGCAGAAGCAGTTGATCAGTCTGGCGCGCGCGGTACTGGCCAAACCGGAACTCTTCATCATGGACGAAGCGACGAGCAGCGTGGACACGCTCACCGAAGCGCTAATCCAGAAGGGGATGGAAACGCTGATGCAGGGGCGCACGAGCTTCATCATCGCCCACCGTCTGAGCACCATTCGCAAGGCTGACCGCATCCTCGTCATCGAGAACGGCGGCGTGAGCGAACAGGGTTCACACGCCGAACTACTCAAGGCGCGGGGTCATTACTACCGCCTGTACACGCAGCAGTTCCGCCGCGAACGCGAGATCGAACTCTCGCCGGAGATGGCCGCGGATTAACCTCACCTCCTAGCCCCCTCTCCGGGCGGAGAGGGGGAACTAAAAACGCGGTGATCGCTTGATCGCCGCGTTTTTGTTTACAATAGAAGCGTGTCTTCCAGCAGAGCCCCGAACTATGCCAAAACAGAAATTCCGCGAAATCCAACCCAGCGAAATCCGCGAAGCGCGGAAGTATCTCGCACTCGAGACAACCGAAGTCTTTGCCGAACTCGACGATGCTGTGCGCCCACGCACAGGCTGATGTTTTGAGCGACCTGTCTAGCGCTGCTGCGACGCCCCCTCAACTCAGAATTTGATCTGATGAAATTCCCAGAAGCGGCGGAAGAGCATGAACGGGCTGCCCGTTTCCTGACTAATCTGCATTACGCCATGCTTCAATACCCGAACCGCTGTGCAGAACTACAGACCATCTTGAGCACCGCCAAATCGGAAGAAGAGAGGGTCGCCTACCTGGGTAACTGGTTGTTTGAGGAAGCCTCTGATTTCCGCGATTTCGACCGCATTTGTTTCTGGTTTCGACTGCAATCTACAGGCTCGGCGTGCACACCTTCTTCGTCTGCCCGGAGCAAACGTAAAGGGCGCAGCATCTGCTGCGCCCCTCCGCTAACGGCTAATTGCTAACGGCTACCCGCTAGTCGAAGACATCGAACATCTCTTCGAGGAAGTTTTTCTTCTTCTTGGGCGGATACTGCCCCGGCGGGTATTGATTCGGCGGATACTGACGGCGATAGTCATCATCGTCGTAGTCGTGATCGCGGTAATACTGGTCGTTCTTCGGCTTCTCGCCGAGCGGGGCTGGGGCGCGAGGCGCTAACCCTTGCGTCGGCGCAGCGGCGGCCTGCGCGTCATACCCCGCCGACCGTTCGATGATCTTGTCCAGCTCACCCCGGTCGAGCCACACGCCGCGGCACTTCGGGCAGTAGTCAATTTCGATTCCTTGCCGATCCGCCATCACCAGCGGGGTTCCATCAATCGGGCATTGCATCGTGTGTTTTCCTTCTCTCTATTGGCAACGCTACCGCGTCCCAGATACACAACTGTTTTCGTAGGGACGCCATGCATGGCGTCCGAGGTCGCCACTTCAAGTCCGCGGACGCGACAAATCGCGTCCCTACTCTATGATACAAATGTTCTGATTTATACCTCACCAAATTCATTTTGCTTGTCTCCCCTCTCCTCTTTTCGGAGAGGGGCTGGGGGTGAGGTTGAGTTGGCGGACGCGCCGTTGCGCGTCCCTACGCTGTATCGACTTTCCCTGCTTGCCTCCTCTCTCCATCCGGAGAGGGGTCGGGGGTGAGGTCGTCTCTGCCCCATGAACCTCGTGAGGAAGGGAGGAGAGAGGAAACTCCCTCTCTCCCGGTTTGGAGGTGCCTACGCTTCGATGAAGGATCTCCGCGTAGGCGAGACATGGGGACTGCTTGGTCAAGCGGACGGTGCTGTGGGCCGCCGCTTTAGGTATCAGAGTTACTTGAGAATGCCGCGCCGCATGAGCAGCTTTTCCAGTTCCACGCCCCAGAACACGACCGTGCTCAGCACCAGGCAGATCAGCAGTTGGTCGAGGGTGAGCGGGTTGGTATTGAACAGGTTGTTGAAGAACGGCGTGTAGATGGCGATCAACTGCAGGACAATCGTCACGATGACCGCGCCGATCAGCAGGCGGTTGCCCGCCAGCCCAACCGTGAAGATCGATTCGCGGTGCGAGCGCAGCGCGAGCGCGTGACCCATCTGCGCGATGGTCAGGAAGATGAAGACCATCGTATTCCACGCGGGCGCGCCATTGGCCGCCGTGATGTTGTTGGCGAACGCCCAGTAGCCAAGCGCCACGCCGGAGATGCCGAGCAGCGCGCCGACGATCACGATATGACGACCGAGGCCACGCCCGAACAGGCTTTCATTCGGGGCATACGGGGCGCGCTTCATGCCGCCCTTTTCGGCCTGCTCCACGCCCAGCGCCAGCGCGGGGATGCCGTCAGTAATCAGGTTCATCCACAGGATTTGCAATGTCGTGAGCGGCAGCGTCATCCCGGCGATCAACTGGGTGGTGAGCAGCACGATCAGTTCGCCTGTATTGCTCGCCAGCAGGTACTTGATGAAGCGGCGCACGTTGTCATAGATCGTGCGGCCTTCTTCAACGGCGCTCACGATGGTGGCGAAGTTGTCATCGAGGATCACCATATCGGACGCTTCTTTGCTGACCGCCGTCCCGGTGATGCCCATCGCCACGCCGATATCACTCTTCTTGAGGGCGGGTGCATCATTCACACCGTCGCCCGTCATCGCGGCGATATGCCCCTTCGTTTGCAGCGCCTGCACGATGTTCAGCTTGTTTTCGGGCGACACACGGGCGTACACCGCCACGTTTTCGACGACGTTCTCCAGATCGGTCTGGCTCATCTGATTGAGGTCATGCCCGGTGAGCACCTGATCGCCCTCTTTGGCGATGCCCAACTCGCGGGCAATCGCGTAGGCCGTCAGCGGGTGGTCACCCGTGATCATCACGGGGCGGATGCCCGCCGTCTTGGCGACCGCTACGGCATCCTTCACTTCCTTGCGCGGCGGGTCGATGATGCCGACCATACCGACGAACGTCAGGTCGATTTCAACCGTCTCCGGGTTGATATTCGCGGGCAGTTCGGTCAGGTGACGGAAGCCCATGCCGAGCACGCGCAGCCCGTTCTGAGCGAGATCGTTGGTCGCATCTTCGATGCGCCGCCGCCATTCCGCGGTCAGCGGCACCGCCTTGCCCTCATACCAGACGTGCGTGCTGCGATCGAGCATGGTATCGACCGCGCCTTTGGTGAAGGCGACATAGTCGAGCGGACGCAGGTTGAGCAGTCGCGCCACATAGCCTTCGCTGTCGCTGAGCGTCGCATTCGCTTCCAGCGTGTGGATGGTGGTCATGCGCTTGCGATCCGAGTCGAACGGCACTTCACCCACGCGAGGGAAGACACGTTCCAGATGCGGCTTAACCAGCCCATAGTTCGCCGCCGCGACGAGCAGAGCACCTTCGGTCGGGTCACCAACCGTTTTCCATTCGCCGGGCTGCACCTGTTCGAGCGCCGCGTCATTGCACAGCGCGTCACCAGCCAGCAGCACGGCGTGCGCCGAATTGCCGCTGCCATCGGTGATCAGGCGGGCCATGCCCACCGCGACAGCCTCGTCCATCTTCGCACGGCTGCCCGCCACGTCCATCACGGTGACGGTCATCTTGTTTTCGGTGAGCGTACCCGTCTTGTCCGAGCAGATCGTAGTGACCGAGCCGAGCGTTTCCACCGCGGGCAGCTTGCGGATCAAGGCGCGGCGGCGGAGCATGCGCTGCGCACCGAGCGCCAGCGCAATCGTCACCACGGCGGGCAGACCTTCCGGCACGACCGCGACCGCAATCGCCACGGCGTTGAGCAGCACATCCTGAATGCTGTCACCTGCGATCAAGCCGACGACAACCGCAATGCCCATCACGATCAGCGCCGCGCGGATCAACACGCCGCCCAGTTCATCCATCCGCCGCTGCAAAGGCGTCTTTTCGCTCTCCACACCCTGAATGAGTTCGGCGATGCGACCGAGTTCGGTCTGCATCCCCGTCTCGACGATCAGCGCCGTACCGCGTCCGTAGGTGACGGAGGTGCCCATGTACACCATATTCGAGCGGTCGCCGAGCGGCGCTTTCTCGTCGGCAATCACGCCGGGCGCTTTCTCGACGGGCTGCGATTCGCCCGTGAGCGCGGCTTCCGCGACGCGCAGGTTGGCGCTTTCCACGAGGCGCGCATCCGCCGGAACGATGCTGCCCGCTTCGAGCAGCACGAGGTCACCGGGAACCACGCTGCGCGACTCAATGTCGCTCACGCGACCGCCACGGCGCACACGCACCAGCGGCGCCGACATTTTCTTGAGCGCGGCCATCGCCTGCTCCGCGCGGTATTCCTGCACGACGCCGAGGATCGCGTTCAGCACCACAATCGCACTGATGGCGATCACGCTGTCGGCTTTGCCGAGGAATGCCGAGATCACCGCCGCGAAGATCAAGAGCAGCACGAGCGGATTGGTAATCTGTTCCCACAGAATCGCCCACGGGCTTTTGAGTTTCTTCTCGACGAGTTCGTTTGCGCCATACTGCGCGAGACGGGCGGTGGCATCCTGTTCGCTGATGCCATTGGCGAGGTCTACATTCAAACGACGGACAACGGCGTCGGTATCGACCGTGTGCCATGCCCCTTGAGTATTCGTTTGTTGGATTTCCGGTGCTTTCACAGCCATGTTCTCTCCGGTGAACCGCGTCCGCGCTGTTCGCAGGGGAGCGGGATAAAATAGTTTGTCGTGATTTAAATTATCATGATCAGCGAAATTACTTACCCCAAGAAAGTGGGGGGAGAGGATGAGTAGTTCGTGAGGGGAAATCAATGGTGGGGTAAAACGGATTACCGGGTAGGAACAGCCCAAATTCAACGAGCAGGCTCAACCATGAGGCTCTCTACGCTCGATCAATGATACCGGAAGCCTCGCGCGCAATTTTCAAAACGCCGGACAATGAGCTTGATACATCGTCTGGGAAATTATCTGTCTGTAGTGAAGCGCCTGAAATCTGGTGTAGGGGCAGACCTCTGGCACTTGCGTAATGATTTTCGAGATACATAGGTAAGGAGCTCGTGCGCCGAGTCCCTACGAGAAACCTCAGGAGTATTCTGACTGCTTCTTACAGCGTGTTGTGTCCGCGCAAGCCCGCCAGCGTCTGGTCATCGACTGCAATGACAAAGGAGGTCATGTCCTGAATCAAAGCGATAATGCCTGCTCGTGGGCCTTCGCGCCATTCTGCGCTGCCATAAAAAGCATCCTGACTCTGTTGACGGTCTTCCAAACTCGCGTAGGAACGCATGAGATAGTAGGAATCCTCATCGTGGAGTGATGGGCCATAGGCCACCACATCAACCCGCCAACGTTGTAACATCGGCAGCGACTGGTCAACAAACAACGCGTGAAATGCAGCGCGCGTTCCCGCTTTCAAGGTATACGAACGGATTTCTAGAGTTCGAGTCATGTGCTTGATGCCCGTCCAAGGCCGAGGAAGCGTTCGAACCAGTCGTGCCGCCACGCCTGCCGCAGAATCAGCGCCCAGGTGAGAACGGCCAGCCCGATAATCAGATAGTCGGTCGGTTTGAGCACGATCAGCTCGAAGAAGCGGCGCGCGGGTTCGTACACGTTGAAGACGATGAACGCGAGGAAGCATCCAAGCGCCAGATAGGTGGGCCGCTTGTCGGGACTCAGCACATCGCCGCCCACAAAGAAGGGATGCGGCGGCTCGACGAAGATGATCAGCATGAGCCCGGCAAGCGTCGTGAACGTGGTCAGCGCCGTCCGCGCGACGATGCTGGCCGACTCAAACCGGAAGTCGTCAACAGTGGCGATGTCATAGGCGATATTGGCATACGTCTGGAACTCGCGGATGTCGTCCGGCGTCACTTCCACATTGAGCGTCGCGTTGAAGGCGGCGATGAAATAGCCGACGTACAGCAGCAGCGCAAACACAAAAATGCTGATCGCCGCTGGAAACACAAAATGCGTCACCGAGCGCAGCAAGCGCCCGTGGACACGCCCCGGTCGCGCCCACGCCGCCAGCGCGAAGGTCGGCACGCCGACGGTGAGCAGCGTCAGCAATGAGACATGCTTGGGCACATACGGGAAGCCCGCGTCCACCACCGCAATCGACAGAATCAGCAGCGACACGTACAGCGCGCGCGTGAGGAACAGACGTAAAATGTCCTGCATGCCGTTGATGATGCGCTGCCCTTCAAGGAAGGCGGGCGGCAGCGCGCCAAACGAGTCGTTGAGCAGCACCATATCCGCGACGCCGCGCGTGGCCGCGCTCCCGCTTTGCATAGCAATGCCAAGATTCGCCTTCTTGAGCGAGAGCACATCGTTGACACCATCGCCGATCATGGCGACGTACGCGCCGCGTTTGATGAGTGAATCGACGAGCTTTTCTTTCTGCTGCGGCGTGATACGCCCGAAGATCGTCGCGTCGTGCGCTGCCTGTTCGAATTCGGCATCCGTCATCACGGCCAGTTCCGTGCCGGAGACCGCCTGCAAATCGCCGACGAAGCCCGCTTGCTTGGCCAACGCCGCAACGGTGTACGGGTTGTCGCCCGAAATCACTTTCAAGCGGATGCCCGCTTCCGCAAAGCCTTGCAGCGTCTCTTTGAGCTGCGGGCGCAGTTCGTCGGTGAAGGCGATCAAACCGAGCGGGATCAAGCCGTCCGGCAGCGCGGGCTGTTCGGTCGCGTTGTAGAGCGTCAGTCCGTCGGGTTGGTGCGCGAACAGCAGCACGCGCAGCCCCTCATTCGACCAGCCTTGCACTTGCGCCGAAAATTCGTCGCCCGGACGCAGCGACGGCGCGATCATCTCGATGGCGCCGAGCACGTACACACCGCGCATGGCCGGATCGTCAAACGCGAGCGCGCTCCACTTGCGCGCCGACGAAAACGCGACTTCGGCCACCACGTTGCGCTTCTCGCCGGTGAGCGCCGCCGCAATCGCCTCGCCCGTTTTGTTCTGCGAGCTGGCGCTGTGTGCGAAATCACCGAGCGTGGCGCGGAGTTGATCGTCCGGCAAGGTGATCGGGTGGACGGTATAGAAATTAATCTTGTTGGCCGTGAGCGTGCCCGTCTTATCCATGCACAGCACCTGTACATTCGACAGGGACTCAACGGAGTTCGACTGCTGGATCAGGGCGCCGCGCTGCACAATGCGGAGCGCGCCCATTGCATACGCGACGATCACCATGAAGAACAGCCCGTTCGGCACGAGCCCGGCAATCACGGAGGCCATCTGCACACTGCGAATGAGCGGAATTGAGTACAGGATCACCGAGATCAGCAGCAGAAAGCCGATGAACATGGCGATACCCATCAGCAGGCGGATGACGAAATCCACGTCGCGCTGGAGCGGCGTCTTGACCACGCGGAAGGCCCGCGCGCTGGCCGTCAGCTTGTTGGCGAAGCTCTCCGCGCCGACCTGCGTCGCCTCGTAAATCGCCTGCCCGGTCACGGCGAAACTGCCGGAGAGCAGTTGATCGCCGGACTGCTTAGGGATGAGGTCACTTTCGCCCGTGAGCAGCGATTCGTCCGCGTCGATTTTGCCGTCGAGCACCTTGCCGTCGACGACAATTTGATCGCCCGCGCGCACGACAATCGCGTCGCCGATCACCAGTTCAGACGGATCAAGTGTCTTTTCGACGCCGTCGCGGATGACCGCCGCTTTGGGGCGCGTGAGCAGCGCGATCTGGTCGAGCTGGCGTTTCGCCCGAGCTTCCTGATACACGCCGATCACAACGTTGAGTAAAATTAAGCCGACGCTGACGACCGCATCGCCGACGCGTCCCAGCGCCACCAGCACCGCGCCGATGCTGAACAGCACGATATTGATGAATGTGAACACGTTCTGGCGCAGAATATCGACGTAACTACGCCCGGTTTGCAGTTTGACGTTATTCCCCTGCCCCCGGGCGCGCCGCGCCGTGACTTCGCTTTCAGATAACCCGCGTATGGAATTGACCGCCGCCATGATGCCCCCTTCGCTGCGTGGTATCGTGTATGGATGTTAAGCGGAGCCCAGCAAAACGGCAAGTTCAGGCTAATCGCCGCTATCCACCTGTGATCAGTTGTGCTCTAGACAATACGGATTATTGCCGATTTGGTTTTACGCAAACAAGCCGATACGGCGCGGCGAGGTGGAGAGGAGTCCCGCGACCAGCGCCGCGCACACGAGCGCGTGGAAGCGCTTTTGCGGCGGGTGATATTTCGACTTCATGAGGCGCAGCAACGTAAACAGCAGGCCGATCAAATAGGCGCGCCAGGCCGTCGCCCGGTCGCCCAACCGATCTTCGATGGCGAGGCGGCGCACCGTCATAATCGACTGATGCGCTTTCCGCACGGGCGTCACCAACTTGAGCGCGTCCGGCAGTTCCGGGTAGATTTCATCCCGCGTGGCAAACAGCGCTTTCGACCACGCGAACAGCTTGCCCAGCGGCACACCCTCAATGCTGCTGATGAGCAGCCAACCTTCCATCGTCAGATAATCGTGCAGGATCGGGCCTTTGCCCATATCGGCAAAATCGATGAGCCACGTATCCCAACGCTTGTCGACCAGCACATTGCGCCCGTGCAGGTCGCCGTGCATGACCGTCTCGTAGTAATCGTTGAGCAGCGGTTCGGTCAAAGCGAACTCGGTCGGGTTGAGGAAACCGGTGCCGTCGCGGAAATAGAACTTTTTGGCGCGCGCCCCCTTGCGCACGGCGTCCGCCATCGTCAGCAGTTCTTCCTGCCGTTCGAACAGCACCGCGGCGTCGAGATGCAGAAGCTGTGTGTAGATCGCCGCCATATCAACATTCTGATACAGGTGCTTGGTGTACAGGCGCTGCATCGAGAGCGTGTCCGTGTACAGGTTCGTCAACAGGTGATCGATCTGCACCTGACTGGCGACGCGTTGATAGGCTTCGGCGAGATCGACCACCCGCCCGCTCATATTCAGGAACGTGTAGATCATGCCGCCGAGCGTGCGCGTGCGGCGGTAGGGTTCCAGCGCTGCCGGATGCCGGTTGACGTTGCTCAGGCGGCCAATGTAGTCATGGTAGCAGTGGATTTCGCGTTCGATCAGCGGGTATTCGCCAATCTTGACGATCTGCGTCGCCCCTTTGACGTCATCGGCGTACTTGTCCACTTGAATGACGTGGGCTTTACTGTAGCCGGAACGCTGCGACGCAATGGGATGCAGATCCACCCGCGTGTCTTCGTTGAACAGCTTACGGAGCAGTTCCGCCAGTTCCACATCGAGCTGCTCGGGCGGCGGCTGCGTCAGCGTTGTGCACTGGAGATTGCCCGTGACCGCCTTCATCACCGACTTTCCGTCGTTGATCTGCAGCTTCCAATTGATCTGCACGACGTCCTGAAACACATCCTGCACGAGGTCGGGCAGCTTCTTGAGGTCATCCGGCGTTTTGGTCAGGTAGCGCGAGGCGATGCTGCGCGGCTGACCCAATTTCCCGGTTTTCACGGGCAGCGACTGCATCAGTTCCAGCACATCCTGTAAATCCGCATGAAAGCTGATGATGATGATGCCCACGCCGGGATCAAGGCGGTGAATATCACGCACGAGCTGCAAGCCATCGCGGTTGCGCGGGTTGTTTTCTTCCAAGCGCACGTCGACAATGGCGATGTGGAACAGCTTCTGCTGAAACTGCGCCAGCGCCTCCGCCCGGCTCCGCGCTGTGACAATGCTGCAGCTTTCGACTTCCAGCAGGCGCCGGAGCATGTCCAGCTGTTCCTGCGAGTCGTCGACGAGCAAGATGCGGTAATGGCTGAGATCAGGCGCAACGTTTAGCATAAGTGTGCAAATTAGTGGTTCTAGAAGTAAAACCTACTACAAACATATTCTAAACCAGATTTGCACAAATAGCGCATTCTGACAAAAATGAAGATCGTTAGTTTTTTCCTACCTCAGCGTAGGCAATTTGTATGGTTCATTCTCGGGAGAACAGTCGTCTAATAATAGTTAGAATTGTGTACTATCACACAGGAGCAGCCATGAACAAAACCCGCGTTTTCCTGCTACTCACGACGCTCGTCATCATTCTCGCCTCCAGCATGACGGCCCTTGCCCAGACTCCGACCGTTGCCATCGGGAGTCCGACCGGGGGTTCCACCGTCGACACGAATCTGCTCGTCGATGTGAGCGGCACGTACACCAATGCCCCGGTTGGTGCCACCGTCCTCGTCCAACTCTTTAGCAGCGTACTGCTCGACTCGCGGTCGCTGGCGCTGGACGGCTCCGGCAATTGGTTCGCCAATGACCTTGATCTCACCGCCGTCCCCAAGGGAACCTCCGGCTATATCATCGCGTATCTGGTGGCCAGTGATCTGTCGACGCTGGCGACGTCCAGCACCGTCTCGGTCACGTGGGGTTTCCCCGTGCCGACCGCGGAACCGACGTTCACGCCGAGCCCCACGGCCACCTTCACGCCAACGTCCACGGCCACCGAAATCTTCACCGCGACGCCGACCGCGACCGGAACGCAGGTAGGCACGGCCACCACCACGCCCACGCCGACCATGACCAAGACGCCGTCGCTGACGCCGCCGCCCGCCGCCACGATCACCATTTTGTCGCCGCTGAACGAGTCGATCTTCCCGACCGGGGTCGTCGTTTCGGTCGTCGGCACCTCGACCAACCTGCTGGCGAATGGTCTGACGGTGCGCGCGCTCAACGCTAACAGCGATGTGCTCGCCGAAGCCAGCGTCATCCCGGATGTCAGCGGCAACTGGATCGCTAACCTGACCGTGAACGTCCCGCTGGGCACGCGCGGCAAGATCTACGTCTTCGCGCCCCGCCCCGGCGATGGTTTCGTCTATGCCTCGGCGCGCGTCACCGTCACCTATGGCGGTCCGTGTGTCGTCCGCACCGATTGGTTTGTGTACACCGTGCAGGCGGGTGATACGCTGTTCCGCATCGCGAACCGCGTGGGCAGCAACATCAACGAACTGGCGCTGGCCAACTGCCTCGACAACACCAACCTCATCTATGTCGGGCAGCCGCTCCGCGTGCCGCGTCAACCCGCCGCGCCGCCCACGCCCAACCCGACCACCAACCTGCGCATTCTGACGCCGCTGCCCAACGGAACGGTCGACACCAGCGACCGCGTGAACGTCGCCGGGACGGGTAAAGGCATCGCCGGTTATTCGATTGTCGTGCGCGCGTTGAATCAGGCGGGCGAGGTGCTCGGACAGCAGGTTGCCGTCGCCAGCGCCGCCAATGCCGCGGGCGACAGTTCGTGGCAGACTGCGCTGTTCATCTCTGTGCCCCCCGGCACGCCCGGTTCAATCTACGCTTACGCTGTGTCTCCGGCGAATGGCGCCATCGTCGCCGACGAGCTGATTCAGGTGACGTATGGTGGCGCGTCCAGCGTCGAACCGACGCCGCGGCCCACAGGTGAAGCCATCGAAGGCGCCATCGAGGTCATCATCAACACGCCCGTGGACAACCAGACGTTTGTGCTCGCCAACCCCGTCGTCAATGGGCGCGTGGTCGGTCTCACCGACGGCACGCTCGTCCTGCGCGCGCTGGATGCGGAAAGCAATGTACTGGGCGAAGCCTCCGGCAGTCTCACGCCGATCAGCGAGAGCGAATCGTCGTGGCAGTTCGCGCTGCCCTTTGACGTGCCCACAGGCACACGCGCGACCATCTACGCCTATGTCACCGATCCGCTGACGGGCGTCGTCGCTGGCGCGGATGCGGTCAACGTGGTCGTCGGCGAATCCAACGCCAATCCGTTCGTCACCATCATCGATCCGCTGCCGTATGCGATTGTGCCGCTGGATGAACCCGTGACGATCACCGGCTATGGCGCGCGCCTATTTGAAGGCACGGTGCTCGTGCGCCTGCTGGATGATCAGGGCGGCGTGCTGGCCGAAGCAGTCACCACCGTCGACAGCCCGAACGCGGGCACGGGTGGCGAAGGTCAATGGCAGCTCACGCTGGATGTGAACGCCGCCGCTGGCACCCGCGGCTCGATCTACGCGTTCGCCACGTCGGCGCAGGATGGCAGCGTCATCACGGCGGCGCGGCGCTACGTCACCTTCGGCGATCCGTCAGACGCGACGAACTTCGTGCAAATCACTACGCCGCTGCCCGGCACGCTCATCTCCGCGGATAACGCGCTGTTGATCGCCGGACGCGCCGATCTGAACTCTGGTGAGGCAGTCACCGTGCAAGTCTTCGACGAAGTGGGCAACATCCTGATCGAAGAACCGCGCCCGATCAACCCAGTTGATGGGGCCGCCTACGGCACGTGGGATGTGATCCTCGAACTGCAGAACCTGCAACCCGGCACGCGCCTGCGCGTGAACGCCTTCACCACCTCGTCCTTCGATGGCAGCATCCTGTCCTCGGACTCGGTCCAGCTCACTTATGCTGAAGCGGGCGGCGGCTGATCGAAGCACCCGTTCCCTAAATCACAACGGGCGATCCAGTTGGATCGCCCGTTTGCTGTCTGGTTCAAACCTCAGCCACCGCCGTTGCCACGTCCGTTCCCATTCCCTCCGCGGTTGCCATGGCCACCACCATTGCCGTTCCCACCACCATTCCCATTGTTCGCTTCGGTGGGCGTCTCCGTGGGCTGCGGCGGTTCGACGGTCGGCGGCACCGGAGTCGGGGGTTCGGGCGTCGGCGGAACTAACGTTGGTGGAAGCGGTGTGGGCGGTTCCACGGTGGGCGGCATAGATGTTGGTGGGACAGCGTGTTCGTGGTTGGACAGGCGTGTTCGGGCGGCACCGATGTCTCGGTCGGGCGACGCGGCGTGCGCGTGGGTCGGTGTGGCGTTTCCGTTGGTGGAATCGGCGTGCTCGTCGGCGGCAGCAGCGTGTTCGTCGCTGGAATCGGCGTGCTGGTCGGTGGCAGCAGCGTGTTCGTTGGCGGCACCGATGTCTCGGTCGGGCGACGCGGTGTGCGCGTGGGTCGGTGTGGCGTTTCCGTCGCTGGAATCGGCGTGCTGGTCGGCGGCAGCAGCGTGTTCGTTGGCGGCACCGATGTCTCGGTCGGGCGACGCGGCGTGCGCGTGGGTCGACGTGGCGTTTCCGTTGGTGGAATCGGCGTGCTGGTCGGCGGCAGCAGCGTGTTCGTTGGCGGTACCGGTGTGTTGGTGGATGGGACGAGGGTGTTCGTGAGTGCTGGTGCGGTGTCGCTGGGTGGGACAGAAGTGTTGGTCGCCAGAATTAACGTGTTCGGTGCGCTGGTCGGCGGCGGCTCTTGTTGATTCGGCGCTGAGGGAACAGGTGTATCCGGTGGCCGCGTCGCTGCGTCGGGCGGCTGCCCGGTTAGCGCCCGAGGCGTCGACGTCGCCAATGGGAGCGGCGTCAACGTACTTAACCGCAGTAGATTGGGCAAGATCGTCACGGCGTTGATCGCCGTGGGCGTAGGTGTCAGGCTGGGTAGTTCAATTGATGCGCTGGCTGGTGGTCGCCAGTTGCCGAGAATCCCGGGCAGGTTTCCCCCACGATCCACAAGTTCTTCATAGTTACGCAGCACTGCGTCGAGATCGGTTGGTTTGGGGAGGGGTTGGGGCGGCGTGGGAAGCTGTTCTTCAGTCGGGATGCGGGGTGGCGCGCCTTGCAGGACGCTGTACACAATGAAGCTGACCAGCGTCACCGCAGTCACGAACTGAAAAAACGTTCTTACCAGCTTACGCATGGTCCCCGTCCTTTTGCGTACCCTGTCTATCTTCGGACGGTTAACCTTACAGAGCCCTAAAATGAAATGTTATTTGAAATGAACGCCTAGCGACGCTGGCGTGAGCCACCTTTCAACAACTTTCGGATGAAGGCCCACAGGCGCCCAAGCAGCGGATGATCACTTTCCCCGCGCACCCACGTCGATTTGACCAACCATTTCTGTTCATCGTTCAAGCGGAAGGCGATCACATGCACTTTGCGCCCCTGAATCGTCTTGATGAACTCGATATCGCCGTCGGCTTCACGCTCACGTCTGTCCGGTTCATAGATGGCGCTGGCGACCATCTCCTGGGTGATGCGGCGCAGCTTCAGCCGTTCAAGGGCGTGATTGGTGAAGACAATGTGCCGGTATTCGCGCTGCATGGTTAGCCTTTGGTCTGCGCTTGTCGAATGAACAGGAAGCTAATTACGCTGAGCACCGCCATGACCAGCCCGCCGAGCAAAAACGGCGCGCTCGCTCCGTACTGCTGAAAGATCAGCCCGCCGACGATGGGCGCGGCGGCATTCGCGGCACTGACTGCCGACGCACTCAAGCCGAGGATCCCGCCGTAAGCCTGGCTGCCGACACGCTTGGTCATGAGGCTGTTGAGGCTCGGGCGAATCATGCCTGCGCCGATGGTCAGCGGGACGATTACGATGAACATCCACAGCAGCCCGCCGACGCCATTCTGACCGTCCGGCGGGAGCTGCACGGCGATATCGCCGATCACTGCTTCGGTACTGGTCACGTCCGGATCGACGAGCAGCGCGCGTTCGACGATGCGCTGCACATAGAACGGATGGGGCTGCTCCGGCGTGAGCGCGACGAGCACCAATCCGGCGGCGAGCAGGAGCAGCGCGATCAGCACCACGCGGCGTTCGCCATACTTGCGCGTCCAGCGGCCAATCAGCCGGATCTGCGCATAGACCAGTGTCACGCCAACGACGATAAAAATCAGCGATGTGCCCTGCCCCAGCAGGCCAAGGCGACTCAGCGTGAACAGGCCGAGCAGGCTTTCGAAGGCAAAAAAGGCGAACTGCTGCGCGAACATGAGCACCAGCAGCAGATTGATCTGTCCGCTCTTAAGCAGTGCGAACACATTGGTCGTGCGTCCGCGCGCGCCGCGCCGCTCCGCCGGGAGCGTCTCTTTGAACATGAAGAGCGTGAGGAAGATCGAGATCAGCGAGTAGATGGCCGCGACAAACGCTGGCAGCGCGAGGTTATCGCTGACTTCCAGCGTGAGGATCGAGATCAGCGGGCCGAAGACGAAACCGAGGCCAAAGGCCGCACCTGTCAAGCCGAGTCCCTGCGCGCGCGTTTCGTCCGTGGTGATATCACTGAGCGCGGCCTGCGCCGTCGCCAGATTCGCGCCGAACAGCCCGTCGATCACGCGCGAGAGGATGACCATTTCCAGCGAGGTCGCCGCGCCGAGCATGATGAAGCCGATGCAGGTCGTGATTTGACTGATGAGCAGGAGGGGTTTGCGCCCAAACCGATCCGACAGTGCCCCCATGAGCGGCACGCCGATCAATTGGGTTAGGGGAAACGAAGCGAGCACCAAGCCAATTTGCAGGGGAGTTGCGCCAAAGCGCGCCGCGTACAGATGCAGCAGCGGCAAAAGCACCGTCAAGCCGAGTACGTCCACCAGCGTGAGGACGAAGATCGGCGCGGCGCGGTCGAAATCGAGTCTATTCGTCATGTTCCAGCAGCGCGGAACGGGTTTTAGGCGCGCTCACCTAAGCGACGCTCGGTGCCGTCCAGCAGGCGCTGAATGTTACCGCGAAACTTGAGAAACACCATGACGACGATCAAGCCGACATACAGGCCGTATTCCGGGGGCAGCAGGTGCTGGTAAATGAGCATCATCACCCACACGGTCGCCACACTGAAGGCGATCAGCACAGCAAGCGACATATAGCGCGTCAGCAGCAGGATTAAGCCGATGATGCCGAGGAAGCCCGCGATCACCTGAAACGGCATGATGAACAGCAGCGTGCCAAAGGCGGTCGCTGCACCCTTGCCGCCGCGCAGGATACCCGTGATGATCCACGCGAACAGCGACCAATTGTGCCCGACGATGGAGACCAACCCCGCGATAACTGTGGCGAGGATTTCGTTCTGCGGCATGATCAGCCGCGCTAACACAATGGCAATACCGCCCTTGCTGGTATCGACGGCGATGACGAGCAGACCCCACCAGATGCCGAGCGCGCGGATGACGTTGGTGCCGCCCATATTGCCGCTGCCAACTTCAAAGATGTTTTTACCATTAATCCGCGTGATGATATACGCGGTCGGGAGTGATCCGAGCAGATAGCTGATGGCGACAATGAGAATGATTTGCAAGGTGTTATCGTTCATCACTCGTGATGATCCCTCTGAAAATGGTAAATGCCTGCAAGCGGTATCGTAAAGTAAGAACACTGTTGTGCGCGTTTAGGTTCTCGAATTTTAAGAAATCGTCAGGAAAGTGTGAAAAATCGGCGAAACTGAAAGCAGTCAGCACGGTGATTGTTCACCAGTTTCCCTCAAAGTGGCAATCGACGCATCGCGCACGCCCCCCTGAATGAACGAATCGCGCGCCGCCCAGCCCTGATAGCGATTCTGCCCCGCATCGAGATACATAATGTTCAGCCAGTGATAGCCCTCGGTCTCGACTTCCTGCCCGTTAGGCACAAGGAACACGCGCGCGTTGTTGGGAATGCGGATGACGAGCGGCGCATCCGCGCTCGGTCGTGCCCGCAAGCTGATCACATTGGCCGGATCCACACCAGAATACACGAGGTAAACGCGGCACGTCTGCCCCAACGCCTGCGCATTCGACGTGGGTACGGCGGTCGCGCCTGTACCGGGCAAGCGTGTGATCTGCCCCACTATATTCGGCGTGAGCTGAATGCTGCTGGTCGGCGTGCCGACGCCGCGCACGGGCGTAGGGATCGTCGTCTCCGGCAGCACGGGCGACGGGATGATTTGTGGTGTGGCGGTCGGTCCGGATGCGGTCTGCAAATTGCACGCCGCTAACAGCGCCGCCACTAGAACCACCCACGCTCTGCGCATTCTACTTCGCCTTTATCCTGAAATAGATTTTGTTATTTTAACACAATCAATATGAATTGCACATGAATCGACGGTGAAGGGCGCGTCAGGAAGCTACTTCCACTAATCACCAAAAAGGACGAGGCATGCCCCGTCCTTTCACTGCCAGATCCACACTCGTTCTATGGATTGAGTCCGATTACACTTCTGGCACGCCGCAGCGCACCACCGAGCCCGTCTCGAACGACTTGATCGTGTCGAAGACCATGCCGAGCGAATACAGGTTGTCCGCGCCCGTCGTGATCGGCGGCTTGCCCGTCGTCACCGCTTCGTAGAATTCGTGCAGCAAATACGCCTGATGTGCGTACGGCAGATAGTCCATGTCCTGCGGTTCCTGCGGCGCGTCCATGTCTTTGTTCCACGCTTCCGGGTAGCCGCGATAGACCTGATTATCGCGCATCCACAGCACGCCCTTCTCGCAGTCAAAGCGCCAGTTGCCGTTATACGACGTGTCGCCGCCCTGCGATTCCCACGAGCCGTTGTAGCTCACAATCGCCTTGTTCTCGAACTCGAACAGCACGGACGCCGACGCATCAAAGTCGAAGCGGCTCCACGGCGGATTCCACGAGCGCCCGTACACGGTCAGCGGGTTGCAGCCGAGGATGCAGCGCATCATGTCGAAATGGTGAATCGCCATGTCGACGATCAGCGGGTACTGCATGTGCAGGCGGAAGTTGTTCGAAAAGGTCATGTGGCGGTAGTGCTCGACCGTCACCGCCGTGACCCGCCCCATCTCGCCGGATTGCAGAATGCGACGCACCGTCTGCACGGACGGGAAGTAGCGGCGGTTCTGCGCCACCATCTGCACTAACCCGGTTTCCTGCGCCTTGCGCACAATCGCCTGCGCCGCTTCCATCGTGTCGGAGAACGGTTTTTCGGTCAGCACATGCAAGCCCGCATTCATCGCCGTGACCGCCATCGGCATGTGAAAGCGCGGCGGCGTCACGTCGATCACCGCGTCCGCTTTGACGTTCGCAATGGCGTCTTCCAGCGTCTTGAAGATCAGCGAGCGGTCGAGGTTGTATTTGCCCGCCTGCTCTTCCGCAATCGCGTCATTGATTTCGACAAACCCAGCAAACTCAACTTCGGTCGACTTGAGAACGGCATTCAGCCAGGTATTCCCCATATTGCCGATCCCAACCTGGATCACCTTCATGGTGTTGTACATCCTTGTGTAAGTTTATTGAGCGATGAGGTCTGCGGCGTAGTGTGCCATGGTCATCACCGTGAGCTGCGGGTTGACGGTGGTCGACGTTGGGAAAACGCTCGCGTCGCAAACATACAGATTATTGTACCCATGCACACGAAAATCCTCACCTATCACGCTGTCTGTTGGGGATGCGCCGATGGCGTTGCCGCCCTGCGGATGTCCCGTGCCGAGCAGAATATCTTCGTCGCGCTGGACGAGCTGGCGCAGCTTGTCGATTTCGCTCTGCGCGCTGAAAACCGCCGCGCCGTTCTTGTAGGTCTGATACGTGCGCGTCGAGGCGTAGACCTCCTGCGCGCCCCCCGCGAAGAAGATGTCGCCGAGGATGACCAGCGCGTCGAGCAGTTTCTTGAGATCGCCTTGTGTTGGCTGAAAAACCACGTCTGGCCCGCCGGAGACCAGCGCGGGCATGATGCGCGCGTTCGACTCCGTGCCGACCAGCACGCCGACCGCCGCCATGCGGTCATAGTGCTGCATGTTCTGGAAGTGCGTATCCAGCCAACCGGGCATGGCCAGCGCCTGCGCGACGGGCGGGTTATACCACGTCTCGTAGACGAAGCCGGGATGCTCGTCGATGGCGAGGTAATGCGAGATTTGCAGCCCGTCGTAGGCATTGAGCGGTTGATCGAAGCGCGCGTGCAGCGGACTGCCCATGTTGAAGCTCAAGCCCTGCCCCACGGGCAGCTTCTGCGCCTTGCCGATGCCGCTCTGCATCAGCAGCCAGCTTGACGCAATCGTCCCCGCGCTGACGATCACCGTCTTGGGGTGTTTGATCACCAGCTTGCGCCCGCCGCGCACCGTGACGTGCACCTCGGTCACCGTGCCGTTCTCCTCGACCAGCTTAGAGGCTTCACTCTCCGAGAAAATCTGGAAGCAGTCCTTGCCATATTTCGCCTGCGCGCTCGGCAGCACTTCGTCGAGCATGGAGAGCTTGCGCCCGTACTTACAGCCGATGTTGCAGTAGCCGCAGCCTAAACAATCGACAATATTCGCTTGCACAACGTCGTAGTGATAACCGTTACTCTTGAAATAGTTGTTGATGCCGCGGGTGACGACCCCATCGCCGTGATTGAGCACGCCGTCAAGCGGTTGGCGCGTACCCGCCGCCACCGGACGAATGCGCATGCGGTCACGCACCGCCTGCTGCGACTGGCGGAAGCGGGGCACATTGATCACGTTCTGCCGCCCGTTCCACTTTTCGAGCACGCGGTCGGGCGTATCGAAGCACACGGCATTGTTGACGACCGTCGTCCCACCGACGCAGCTCCCCTGCAGAATGGTGAAGCGCAGCGCCTGCGAGATTTGCAGCGCGCCGTCCCCATACAGGCGGCTGATCATATCGACTTCGTCCTCGCTGAAGTCGTCCGGGTGGACGTAACGCCCCTTCTCGATCATCAGCACGCGCCGCCCCCGTTCGAGCAGTTGTTCGGCGAGAATCGCGCCCGCCGCCCCCGACCCGATGATCACCACGTCCGCATCGGTGATCGTCTCGACGTTCGCCTGCTCCATAACGGCGGGCGTGGTCACATCCAGCGGCGGATGCGGGCGGCGCGGCTTCACGTCGAAGTCTTTCGGGCGCTGCGAGAACGGCACATAGCCGATGCCGCTGCCATCGTCGCCGCGCGGCCAGACTGCCGGATGGCTGTAGTAGCCGAGGTAGGTCAGCTGCATATTGAAGCGCAGCATCGCCTCGATCAGGCCCGTGAAGCTGAGCGCCGCGCCCAGTTCTTCCGCCCGCCGACCCTGCACGCGCAGAATCAGCTTGTTGACGGCCAACACAACGCTGTTCAAAAAGCGATAGAGCGGACTGGGGTTGAGCACATCCTCTTTGAAGCGCCCATTGATGAACGCCTGCCGCGCCGCTGGATGCATATAGTTGATCGGCGGCTTGAGCCAGATCAGCGGGAAGAGGCCGAGACCGATGGCCGCCATTTTCGCCAGATTGAGGCGGCTCGACTGGAACGAGCCGAGATAGCCATCCGTCCGCAGCACCACCTGCTCCGGCGCGAGGCGTTCAGCGGTCTCCCCGGCGATCAGCGTTTCGACGGTCGCTTCCAGTGCGCGAAACTCGGACGGGCTGAGGAATTTGAGGTCGGCTAGCAGCGCCTGGTTGATCATCCGGTTGAGGTACAGCAAACCCGCGACGACCACACCATCCAGCAAGAGCGCGCCGCCCATGCTGGCCAGCGGTGAAAGCGTCAACCCGGCGATGGTGATCGGCAGCGGAGAGAACGGCGTCAGGCCGAACAGCACGAGCAGGCTGATCACGACGAACGAGGCAGCGTTCCCGACGATCAGCGCCGTGATCATGGGGATGTGCTGCGTGTAGCGGCGCGGATCGTAGGCGATGGGCAGCGCACATAGGCCGAGCGCCGCCAGCTTGACCGTCGAACCGGAGAGGAACAACGGGCTGATGACCAGTGATGACGCTGGATCGAGGAAGGGAAGCGCGATACTCAACAGCGCCGCGCCGAGGGAAGCGACACCAAATACACCGAGCACGATCCGCACGGTGTTCTCGGCGGGCGTGGGTGGCACGGCGGGAATCCACGGCGTCCAATCGGGTGCCGTGAGGGGGGCGTTATATAGGCAAATGCCAATATATACAGATGCGAGGATGAAGATCAAAGGTAAGTAAAGTGGGTTTACAAACTGGATCGATATGGGCAGGTTGATCGGCGTGAGGAAGAGCGCGACCGCGCCGACCAGCAGTGACAGAATCACGATGATGATCAGTGGGCGGAAGCGGCGGACATCCCCGGCGGCGAGCCACGCCAAAAAGGCGACCAGCAGCAGTCCGGCGAGGCTGTTCGACACCCAGAACGGCGGCGCATTGTAGAGCGCGCTGCCGGGAACACTGAGATAGGCGGCGGCGAACGTCACGAGAGCGAGAAGCACGAGGCCCCCCGCCAGTCCATTGAGGACGCGCGCGAGACGCTCCTCGGGCGGGGTCAACGGATGGGACGGGTTCATGGCTAACCTCCATTCCGACTGCATATCGAGTTGGGCGTTGATGGTGTGATCCACTATACGCCGATCTGCGGCAGATGGGAAATGGGGTTGTTCACGGTGGTTGATTGTAGGGGCGCACGGCCGTGCGCCCCTACGGAGGCCGGGTAATCAGGTTTTACGCGGTGGGTTCGGTGGACGGCGCTTCGGGGACGCCATGCGGCTGCGCGCGCTTGATCACGTCTGGCAGCACGAACCAGGCGAACGCCGCCGAGGCGTACATCACCAGTGAGGCGACGAAGAAGGCGCGCGTCATGCCCTCCATAAAAGCGAGCTTGGCCGTCAGCACCACCTGATCCGCGAGCGCGGGGTCGAGCAGCGCGAGGGTGTGCGGGCTGATAGCCGTCTGCAAGCCCGCCGAGACTTCCGCGAACGCTTCGGGCGTCAGGCTGCTTTGCAACGGCGCGACCCCGTTGAGATAAATTGTCGTGGCGACCGCCCCCAGCACAGCGATCCCCAGCGCGCCGCCGAGCTGACGCGTGGTGTCATTCATGGCGCTGCCGACGCCCGCTTTCGTGACCGGGATCGAACTCATGATGGCGGTCGTGGCGGGGCTGATCGCCAAACCGATGCCACCCGCCTGAAAGATCTGCGCGATCAACACCCACGGGAAATAGGTCGTATTGATGGTGTACACGAGCGACTGAAAGAGGAAGGAGGTCGCGCCGATGCAGATGCCGAGCACCACCGTCCGCTTCGTGCCGAGGCGGCTGGAGACGCGCGCCGACCGGTTGGACGTGAAGGTCAGCGAGGCGGCCAGCGGCACGATCATGATGCCCGCGAGGAACGCCGGGTAGCCGATCACCGACTGCAGAAACTGCGGAATGAAGAAGACCGCGCCGAACAGCCCGAAGGTGAGCAACGTGAGCGTGACGTTGGCGCCCGTGAACGCCGGGTTGCGGAAGAAGTGGAGCGGCAGCATCGGGTTAGGGATGCGCGCCTCCCACACGGCGAACAACGCGAGGATGATGACAGCCGCGACCAACGCGAGCAGCACATTCGGTTGCCCCCAGCCCACGACGCCCGCCTCGATGATGCCGTACACCAGCGCGATGAGACCGATGATCGACAGCACCGAGCCGACGAGATCCGGCGGCGGCGCGTTGGGTTCTTTGGTTTCGCCGAGATAGATTTGCCCGCCGATGACGGCGACCGCGATCACCGGGATGTTGACGAGGAACACGGCATGCCAGCCGAAGGTCTGCACGAGGAAGCCGCCGAGCACCGGACCGATCCCTACGCCCAGCCCAAACAGTGACGCCCACGACGCGATGGCCTGCGGACGTTCGACCGGGGGGAAGGTGGCGCTGATGGTGGAGAGCGTGGCCGGGAGCATCAACGCGCCCGCGAGACCGAGGAAGGCGCGCGCCCCGGTCAGCACGCCGATGTTGGGCGCGACCGCCGCCGCCAGTGACCCGATCCCAAACAGCACCAGCCCGGTTTGCAGCGCGCGCTTGCGCCCAATGCGGTCGCCGAGCGTGCCCATGGTGAGCAGCAGCGCGGCGAAGACCAGCACGTAGCCATCGACCATCCACTGGAGGTCGGTGGTGCTGGCGTTGAGCTCCCGCGCGATGGACGGCAGGGCGACATTGACGATAGTGTTATCGAGGCTGATGACGATGACCGAAATGCCGACGAACACTAAGCCGCGCCACCGCCGCTCGAAGTAGGGCGAATCGGTGGGAATCGTCACATACGAGTTGGCCAAAAGGGTGATCTCCTATTGGGTTTGTGTAGCAGACTCGCTTAGTGTACACCTAGCTTATTCAGGATCGTACTGATCATTGGTCTAGGGCGGACTTATGCAAAGTCGTCGTCGATGTTAATAAATTCGCTTTAAATCTGGATATACCGTCCGCCAGTTACTACATATCGAAGTGTGTCGTCTTTGTTTATCAGGGTTTTTACATAGATGCTGATATCCTCTACCAAGGAAAACAGGTCTGATTCCTGTGGAGTCACGTCGCAAAACATATGGACAGCAACTTGACAAACTAACTCACTGGAAAGTAGGTAAAACTTCGCATGAGCAGTTGAAAAGAGTGGTGGTTCTGATAGACGCATCTTTTTTGCAGGTATGCTTTGAGTAGGATCGCCCAAATCCAGAATCCTCACGAATATATTGTGTACGTGTGAACTCGTGTCAACACTGTCCGGAAACTGAAAATCGGTGTTTGCAGAAAGCCACTTTGAAATCGCAGGGCCAATTGTCCCCGTTATATTATAACTATCAAATGGTTCGTAGAGTTTGCCCACTAGATCGGCTTGCAGCGTCTGTATTGACCTGTCTTTTAATAAACAGATTGGTTTCCGCAATGACAGCATGTATCCGACCTCTAGGGCTACATTTGGGTTAAACGTTTCCTTCAAAACGTTATCGAAAATGGCGATACCAATATCACAACCGTACATATAGGTCAGAACATTGTAGTGCAAGTTGTCATGGTAGTATTTCTCATCCGCGCGAAGACCAAGTATATTAAACTGCCTTAGGCTTCTTTTGATTTCAGATTCTATCTCTCGATGTACAGCTGTATCTGCAAACTGCATCATAAGAAATGCGGTTTTTGTGCGTCCGTAATCCTCGTGGAATTTCCTCAGGGGATTTACAACTTCATCTGGGATCCTTAAAACCAGCTTTTGCTCGTCAATAATTGCGCTTCGCAAATTCGGATCATCGGCAATAAGGGCATCCACAAACTGATCAACTTTATAGCGAATAACTGAAATGTCCTGGTCTTGAAATTCCGTCGAACTGAGAATGTCTAGATGAACAGGTACTTTCCAGATATCTCGTGTCAACATAACTGATACTTGTAATTTCCCCTCTGTAATGGGGTAAGCGCGGATTAGCGGCTCTCGTCTCCCGTCCGAACGATTTCGCATCTCAACATAGAGAGCCAATTTGACGACGTTCCGATTCCAATTCTGAGATGTGTCCATACTTACCTCTATATAGGAGGAATGCAATGCAACATTACAGCCTTAGTTATGCCATATTAAGAATACTAGGCGCAATCTAAGAAAAAGAATATACTATTATGAAATGAGCGCTATTGAGAGTCCGTTATGCCTCTAGTTATTGTTGGCGGTCTAGTTGTAATTGTAGATCCAGAAAACGATGATAGAGTCGCAATGATGTTTGTAGATCCCAAAGCTCAATCGCAAGTTCCTAACCAACACTATTATCTCGTTCGTGGATCCTTTAAGAGAGAGCAACAAAACGGCACACAAAATATATATGATTATGCAATTCATGTTTACTGTAACGTCAAGTACGAAGACGAGGCTATTGAGCGGCTGATACACTGGTTTATTGATCAACATAAATCCGAACTGAGTTGGAAGTCGTTGGAAGAGAACATTTAGAAACTCTTTCACATTAGATCAAATATATAGCCACTCAGGTAGAGTAACCCCACGAAACAATTATAAATATTCCATTTATATGAATAAACAGAGTCGAAGTGCATCAGTATAGTGTCACTACTCACGCGTAGCGGGCGAGCACTTCGTCCGTCGCTTCGACGGGGCGGTCGTCCAGCGCCTCGACCGTGTAGCCGAGTTCGCGCAGCAGCGTCAGGCACTGGCGGTGCACATCCGCGCCATGTGTCGCGAGGAAGATTGTCGGGTGGTGCGTCCGCAGCAGGGTCTGCGCGCCCCGCAGCACGTCCGCTTCCGCGCCTTCCACGTCGATCTTCAGGATCTGCGGCGGGAGGATACGTCCCTGCGCGCTCAACTCGTCCAGGCTGACGATCGGCACGGTCAGCGTGCCGTCCGCAGTCAGCGACCCCATCGACGAGGCGGCATGCACGCTGAACTGCCCCGCCCCGGCGGTCTGCCCCACGGCGGCCTCAAACACGGTCACATTGCCGAAGTGGTTCAGGTCGATGTGCTGGCGGAGATAAGTCAGGTTGCGCGGCAGCGGTTCAAAGCTGAACACGTGCCCACCCGGCCCGACGAGCTGCGCCGCCAGCAAGGTGTAAAAGCCCACATGCGCGCCAATGTCATAGACCACCATGCCGGGCTGCACATGCGCGCTCAGGCGCTGCTGCTTGTCGAATTCGTAGCTGCCCAACCAGCACCCGTGATTGCTCGACCCGGCGATCCACCAGCGACCACGCAGCGCGCCCTGCAAAATCGGGACGCGCGCCGAAGGTGGAATCAGCGCGAGCGGCAGGCGCAGCAGTTGACCGATCAGCGATTGGCGTGATATCCCGGAGAAGTTCACGGCGTTCCCTCAGCGTTTAGGCAGCATCGCCTCTGAGCATACAGCCGATCAGCGAGGGGCACAACCGCGGGTCGCTACCCGCGCACGTGCACATGCATAAACGCGACCGAGAGCAGGAGCGCGTCGTCGCGGTGCGTGGCGATGTTGTGATCGTCGCCCTCCCACAAAAACAGCTCGCTCGTGCCGCCCGCCGCGCGGATCTGCTCATCGAGGCGCACAGACATGGTATAGGGCACGGTCGCGTCGCCGGTGCCGGTATGAGTCTGCACCGGGCCGGAGAGATCCCCGAGGAAGCTGTTGGCGGAAATCGCGTTCCAGAAATCGGGGTTGGTCTGCGGCGAGCCGTAGCGCCCGATCATGCGGTCGCCCCAGTCGCGGCGAAACCACGTCGTCAGCATATCCGTGTACGAATCGACCACGCCCGCCCAGATCACCCCGGCGCGGATGCCCTGCTCCGCCACCATCGCCCGCAGCGTGATGTAGCCACCCATCGAATGCCCCCACATGCCCACGCGGTTCGGGTCGGCGTCCGGGTAGCGCCGCGCCGCCGCCAGCGCGTTGAGCACGTCGACGGTGTAGCCGGGGCTGGTGTAGGCCGATTCGGGATCGCCTTCCGAGCTGCCATGCCCGCGGTAATCCGACTTGACGACGATATAGCCCGCACGGGCGAAAGCGTCGGTATAGGCGAGGTAGCGCTCGGTCGTGCGGTATTCGTCGGGCGGGATATAGCCGTGATTGAAGATCACGACCGGGTAGCCCGTCGGCGGGCGCTCGCTCATGGGCACGGTCAGCAGCGCGTAGATCTTCAGCCCGTCGGAGAGGTACGACGCGATATAGCGGTTGTAGTTGATGCCGGGTTCGAGCGTCTGCTCGATGACGAAATCGCTGCCGGGGTAGGTGCGGTCGCGCAGCATGGCAATGCTCAGCGGATGCGTCGCGGCGAGGCCACCGGGCGGGTCGGTGACGGCGAGGCTATCGGGGTTCGGCGTGGGCGCGGTGGGATCAGTGGCGAAGCAGGCCGTGAGGGTCAGCGTGAGGACGATCAAACCAATGAGGATGAGCTTGGTACGGGTCATTCCCTTCCTTGGATGAACCAGATACGCTGCATCCTATTATAGCACAGGTGTTTGCTTAACATCCCGCTGATCCCAGCGTTACGTGCTCGTCAAGCGCTGAAACGCGGCGACGAGATCGGGTGGGAGCTTGTGGCGGGCCAGCGGATTCAACCAGACGGCGTTCCCGGTCGCGTGGTGCAGCACAACCGCGCTCAAGTGCTGGTACTGCTTGAGGAATTCGGCGGCGCTGGCAAACCCGCGCCGCGCGAAGAAGGCTTCGTTTTTGCTTTCGGCGAGCTGGCGCAGCGTGACCGCCGCCCGGTTGAACTCCGCTTCCGTCACCCCCGCTTCGACGGCCAGCCACAGCACGTTGAGCACACCGGAGGGCATTTGCCCGACTTTGTCGCACAGCACGCCCACCAGCTTGATCTGCGGGTCGTCGCTGGCTTCCACGGCGCGCAGCCGCCGCACTTCGACATTGACCAGTGTATGGGTCTTGTAGGTGATCGTGAAATCTGGCCCGCGCTGCCGGGAGGCGGTGTATTTTTCGTATTCCAGCGCGAAACGCTCCGCGCGCAGCAGCAGGAAGGCGGTTTCCAGTTCGGTGCGCAGGTCATTGAGTCCCGCGTCATCGCGCACCTGTTTGAGCTTAGAGCGAATCTTGGCATGGTGGTCGGTGGCAAAAACTTTGAAACGCCGCGATTCCCGCACCCACCCCGCGAATTCAGCATAGAGGGGGTGCGGTCGAGTCTCGAAAATAGCGGCGAGCAGTTCGTCGACGGTACGCATACGTCCGGCTTGGTTCATGCTAGCGAATAGCTCAAGCATACTGCATGTGCGGCGGATGCGTTATTCGGGAACAGGTGGGATGGTCTGCGCGGCACGCAGAAACTGGAAGAACGGGACAACCACCCGAACGAGCAGCACAACGAGTAACAAAGGTAGAGCGGTGCTCATGAGTTTCCGCATATCCTATCCATACCGCTTACGGTTCAGCGATGACCACGGTGCCAAGACGGTTTGCTTGTGACCGACTCCACATGGTGTCTACCATAACGTCCAGATGTTCAGATCTGGTTTAGATGCTGGCGAGTTGCTAACCCGAGCAAACGGAAGACCCGGCTTCCGACCGGGTCTGGTTGAGGGGGAGTCTTACGGGACAACCGGGCTAGAAGGACTGCACCCAGTTAAATTGGTAGGCGACACCGTCCGTGGCGGTCGGCGCGGTGATGGTCAGGCTGCCGTCGGCTTCACGGTACAGGGTATAGCTGAAGGCCGAGGCCACTACGGCGCTGCCGTCGCTCAGTTCCGCATTGAGAATCTGTTCCGCCGACACATCCATCACCTTAACGACATTGCCGTCACCGTCAATGCCCCAGAATTCGAGGCGGTCGAGCACGCCCATGTTGACATCGTCGGCATACGGATAGCTCCAGATGGCGTACACGGCGACCGGGGCGTCGATGTCAAATTCGTTGATGCGCCCGTCATTGATTTCCGGCAGAACGACTTCGTCATCGGCATAGGCGGCGACCGCGAATGACAGCAACAGCAGGGCGAGAACGGCGAAGATGGTGAGATTGCGCTTCATGTTTGGTGCTCCTTGGGTTTGCATATCGAACATGACCACAGGATAGCCGCCGCGTGTGAGGAATTTCGGTAGGAAATGTGGAGTGTGTGGTGCAGACGTAAACAGTGTGTAAATTGCGGTGGCTGGTGGGCATCAGCGAGGATTCAGCGATGCCTTATCCAGAATTTACACTTTGGCTACAACTCGTCTCTACAATCACCGAGCATGAGCGGTAAGCACAGATGTCAGAAGAAAGGGCTGCCATGCGTTCGCGCACACTCCTCATGGGAATATTCGTTTTCGGCCTCGCGGCAGGCATCGCGCTGACCCTGATGCTGGTCGTCGAGCCGCGCGCGCACCCGGTCTCGGCGCTGCAAATTCCAACGCCGGAACCAACGCCGCCGCTGCCCGATGAAGCCATTTACAGCCGCCTCGAAGCCTACGATCAGGTGATCACGAGTCTGTATGCGCGGGTCAGCCCGTCCGTCGTGCATATCACCAGCTTGCAGCAGACCATCACCCGCTTCTATGGCGTGCAGCCGCAGGAAGGCACCGGATCCGGTTTCGTCTACGATGACAACGGCCACATCGTCACCAACAATCACGTGATCGCGGGCGCAACCGACATCACCGTGCTGCTGGCGAACGGTATCTCGCTGCCCGCTCAAGTCGTGGGCACCGACAACTACTACGATCTGGCGGTGCTCAAAGTCGATGTGCCGCCCGGCACGCTCACGCCGCTGGAACTGGGCGATTCGTCGGCACTGCAGGTCGGGCAATCGGTGATCGCCATCGGCAATCCGTTTGGGCTGGATCGCACGCTGACAACGGGCGTGATCAGTGCGTTGGAACGCCGCATCGATACCGAAGGCTCGGTCATCGGGCAAGCAATCCAAACGGATGCCGCGATCAACCCCGGCAACTCAGGCGGGCCGCTGCTCGATCTGCGTGGGCGCGTGGTCGGCATCAACACGGCGATCAATTCGCCGAGCGGCGGCTCAGTTGGCATCGGGTTTGCCGTTCCCGTGAACATCGTCAGCCACGTCATTCCCAGTTTGATCAGCACCGGGCGCTTCATCCATCCCACCCTGGGCATTCAGGTCGCGGAGCTGGGCACGGAAGTCCGCATGTCGGCAGATACAGTGCAGAGCGGGCTGCTGATCGTCGATGTGGCGGTGGGGAGCACCGCGCAAGCCGCTGGCTTACAGCCCGCCACTGTGACCGTGCAGCGCCGCCGGTATGTCATCAATGGCGGCGACATTATCACGGCGATTGATGGGCAACCGCTGGTTTCACGCAACGATCTGCTGCTGTATCTGGAGGAGAATCGGGTCCCCGGCGACACGGTCACGCTGAGCATCATACGCAACGGCGCGCCGCTGGAGGTCACGATGACGGTCGGCGCGGGGTAGTTCAACATCAGAATAGTTGGCGGGCGGGGTGCACTGCGGCGCGCCCCGCCCGCGGCCACTGCGTCCGGGTTGTGAGGAGCGGTTCCGGTGGAGTATAGTTCTGAGGCGTATTATTTCATTTTTTGACAGCAGGAACCATGACCACATCCCACATTATTGCCCACGATTTAGGCACCACTGGCAACAAAGCAACGCTCTATGACCGCGACGGCCGGCTCGTCGGCAGCGTGTTTTACGGCTATGACACCGAATACGCCCAGACCGGGTGGGCGGAACAAAACCCGGAAAACTGGTGGTTGGCTGTGTGTCGATCCACCCGCGAACTGCTGACGCAAACAGGCGTCAGCAAGAGCGACATCGCCTGCATCACCTTCAGCGGACAGATGCAGGGCGCAGTCGCGCTCGACAAGGAAGCGCGCCCGCTGCGCAAAGCGATTATCTGGGCGGATACGCGCGCGCTGGCGCAGGAAAAATGGATCAGCGAACGCATCTCATTCGAAGAGATGTACCGCATCTGCGGGCATCGGCTCAGCCCGTCGTATTCGCTGGCTAAGATCCTGTGGATCCGCGACAACCAACCGGACATCTATGCGGCGACACACAAGTTCGTCCATGCCAAAGATGCCATCGTCGCGCGGCTGACGGGCGTGTTCGCCACAGATCCGTCGGATGCGTCGGGGATGAACCTGTACGATCTCAATACCGAAACGTGGTCGGCGCGCATTCTGGACGCGGTCGGTCTGCCGCTCGAAAAACTGCCAGAGATCCGCCCATCCACTGACGTCGTCGGCGGTGTGCGGGCCGACGTGGCCGACGAGGTGGGCGTCAACGCGGGCACCCCCGTCGTGATCGGCGGCGGGGATGGCGCGTGCGCGACGGCGGGCGCGGGCGTGCTGCGCGCTGGATCAGCTTATAACTACATCGGCTCATCCTCGTGGATCTCCGGAGCATCGACCACCCCGGTCTTTGACCCGGATTACCGCACCTTCACGTTTGCGCACGTGCTCCCACACATGTTCATGCCGATGGGCACAATGCAGGCGGCGGGCGCGTCTTACCAGTGGGCACGCGATCAACTGGCGGGCGCGGAGAAGCAGGTCGCGCAGGCGCTGGGCATAAGCGCCTACGAGTTGATCAACGCGGAGATCGACACGATCAAACCGGGGGCGGAAGGCTTGTTCTACCTGCCCTATCTGCTCGGCGAGCGCAGCCCGCGCTGGAATCCGCACGCGCGCGGCGCCTTCATCGGCTTGACCATGCGCCACACACGCGCGCACCTGTTCCGCGCGGTGCTGGAAGGCGTGACGATGAATCTACGCGTCATCCTCGATGCGTTCCGGACGCAGGGTCTGCACATCGATGCGATGCGCGTCATTGGCGGCGGCGCGCGTGGACGCCTGTGGAATCAGATCATGGCGGATATCTACGGTATCCCGATTCAGCGCCTGAGCGTGCTCGAAGAAGCCACCTCGATGGGCGCGGCGCTCGTCGGCGGCGTGGGCATCGGCCTCTACCCGGATTACAGCATCATCGAGCGCATGAACGAAACGGCAGAGGTGATCACGCCCAATCCGAGCGCGCAGGCCGTCTACGAGCAGATCTACCCGGTCTTCAACACGATGTACGAGGCGCTCGTCCCGGTTTATGAGCAGATCGCGGCGCTGCCGTAAGAACATCCCAATTCATCAACGAGCGGACAGCGGCAAAAAGCCGACAAATCCGGCGATCTTCCACTCAGCGTCGAGGCGCACGCATTGATAGAGCGTCTGCCAGTGCAGTGGAATGATCGTGCCGGAGCGAGTGACGATCTGCCCATCGAGCTGTTTGTGCAGCAGCGCGGAATCGCCCTGCACTTCGATATCGTTCATGCGCGTCGCGTCGATGAACGCCTGCCGCAGCGCGTCCGGCGTGACCTGCGCACCCATGGCACGGGCATTCTCCAGCCAGAGCGTGCCATAGTCATCGACACGGCTGAAGCTCAAGCGCCAGTCATCCGGGTTGGACGACGCCTTGGCGTCAATCGCCGTGAAGCCCGTGGACACGAACGCCGACCGCAGCCGCGCCCAGTCCGCCTGCACAAACGATTCGATATCAACTTCGACCAACAAGTGCCAGAACGCATGCTGGTCACTGCCCAGCGGAAACGGGTTCTGGTAAGGTGTCATCGGCGGTTTTCCTCTCTTAAGTCCACGGCATATCCCTAAGCATAATACTGGAGCACTATCAATCCAGATATAACACTGGCAGGTAGTTAGATTTCATCTAAAGCGTACAAACTACATATGAACAATGCTTTGCATAACCTTTTTCTTCCTGCTATATTATTTAGTGTCAGCACAATGTATCTCTTAGACGCCACATCTGAGAGGTATTAGCAGGTTCTCGTGTACCAAACAATTTACTATTTGCTTGGAGGCCACCACATGAATCGTAGTCGTTTCAGTCTGGTTTTGCTTGTCGTTTTTGTTATCGGTTTGCTCAGCGTCTCTGCGCTTTCGGCGCAGGGCGTGCAGCGCTCATACATCGTCCTCTCCGATGGGGACGGCAGCAACCTCGCCAGCGCGATCTCCGCGGCAGGCGGCACCATGGTCAACTATCTCCCGCAAATCCGCGCCGCTGTCGCCGTCTCGTCGAATCCCAACTTCAAAACGCAGGTGCGCGGCGTCCGCTCCGTAATTCCCGATCTGGTCTATCAGTTTGATGTCCCGACGCTCGTCGTTGAAGGCGAATCGGTTGACGCAGCAGTCGCCAACCCGCCAAATTCCGGCAGCCCGGATGAACGCTTCGATCTGCAATGGGGTCATGACGCGGTGAACGCGCCGGAAGCCTGGGCCGCCGGCGTGCGTGGGCAGGGCGTGGTCGTCGCGGTGCTCGATGGCGGCTTTGACCTCGATCACCCGGATCTTGCGCCGAATATCATCGGCAGCATTAGTTTTGTTCCGACTGAGTCTGCGCAGTTCAACCTACCCACTTTCGCTAGTCACGGTACGCATGTGGCTGGGACGATTGGCGCGGCGCAGAACGACGTAGGTACGATTGGTATCGCGCCAGATGTCGATCTCCTGCTGGTCAAGGTGCTGGCGGACAGCGGCAGCGGCGCGTTTAGCTGGGTTGCCGGCGGCATCCTGTACGCTGCCGATCAGGGTGTCGACGTCATCAACATGAGCCTCGGCGCGGACATTCCGCAAAGCGGGGTATGCGATACCGACGGTTGCATCACAGCCCGCGAAGTTGCCGAACTGCGCGTCATGATGAACCGCGTCGCCAACTACGCGGCGCAGCGCGGCGTAACGGTCGTCGTCGCGGCGGGCAATGACGGTCGTGATCGCGATCACGATGCCAACATCCTCACCCTACCCGCGGACATGCCGAACGTGATCGCGATTTCCGCCACTTCGCCAGTTGGGTGGGCGCTTCCCGATTGGGACGGTTCCTTTGACTATCCTACGTCCTACACCAACTACGGTCGCTCAGCGATCGACTTCTCTGGCCCCGGTGGTGATAGGCCCTTACTTGGGCAAGGAGTGCTTTGCACGGTAGGCCCACTCACTCGTCTCTGCGATATTTTTGACCTCGTCTATAGCACGGGCAACAATACTTGGTATTGGTCAGCCGGCACGAGCATGGCGACCCCGCACGCCGCGGGCATCGCCGCGCTGATCATCAGCGAGCACGGCGGCAGCCTCGCTCCGGCGCAGGTCGAAGCGGAAATGCGTGCGCGTGCTACGCATCCCGGCTCGAACGGTCGCGATCCCTTCTATGGCCTGGGCGCGATCAGCAGCGGCTACTAAGCCCGCGTAACTAATTCCGGTAAAGGCTCTACTCTCGGGTAGAGCCTTTACATTGGGAGGCTTTCTTGGGTCGTTTGCTGCTGTTTTTCAGCCCATTTGACCGCGCTGCCACCGTGACGATCGTTCGGACGCTGGAGGCCGCTGGCGTCAGCGTTCACCCCGTGCGCGCGGGCACCACGCGCTGGCAGACCATCGCCGCACCGAGCGCGGCAGTGTTCATCATTAGCCCGCTGGCGCTGCGTGATCCGTTGCTGCGCCAGCAAATGCGCGCCGCGCGGCAGCGGGGTTTACGCTGCATCGCCGTGGCGGTCGCGCCGCTGGATCACGCAATTCACGCGGTACCCTTCATTGACGCGTCCGTCGATTTACAGGCCGGCAGCGCAGAACTCATTGGAATGTTGGGCGCGAGCAAAGCGCGCGTTGTCCCTAATCGAAGCTGGTTATGGGTGGTCGCGGCCTTGATCGCCCTGTTCGTCATTCTGCCGATCTCCATCGGCATGGCGTTAGGCGACCGAGCCGCCAACGAGGCGACGCTGCCGACGCTGCATCCCTTTTCCGATCTACCCACGCCGCTGGTCAGCGCGGAGGAAACAGCCGTCGTCGAAGCTTCGTCGTCGCTCATGCCGACTGCTCCCATCGTCATCACCGTGATGCCCACACCCAGTTTGACATCGACACTTCCGGCGACAGCCACCGAAACCCCATCGGTCACTGCCACCGTTACCAACACGTGGACGGCGCTGCCCAGCGCGACGGCCACGGACACGAGCACACGCACTCCACGTACGACACGCAGCACTACGCCCGCGCTCACAACGACTGCTACCCGCGCAGTTGACGAACTGGAAGCCCGCTTCACAGCGGATCTCACTACCGGATCTGCGCCGCTGGTCGTCGTATTTGAGAACAACAGCCGCGGCGAAATCAGCGCGTATGCGTGGGACTTCAACGGCGATGATCAACCGGACAGCACGTATGCCCGTCCCTTCCCGTTCACCTACGAACAGCCCGGCCTTTACACGGTGACGCTCACGGTTTACGGCGAGGACGGGGAAAGCGCCAGCGAGACGCTGGAGATCACGGTGACGGGCAGCACCAATCCGCTGAGCCCTACACTGCCCAGCGGATCCAGTACCACGGCGATTGAGCCCGCGCAGGCGTTGTTCTACGCGGACAGCACCTCCGGCGACTATCCGCTCACGGTCGTGTTCACCGACGACAGTTGGGGCACGATTGCCAGCTATGCGTGGGACTTCGACGGCGATAGTCAGGTTGACAGTAGCGCACCGGAACCGCCGCCGTTCACCTATACGCGCGCCGGGATGTTCACAGCGCTTCTCCGCGTGACCGGAGCAGATGGCAGCATCGACGAAGAGCGAGTCACGATTGAAGTATTCGCGCCCGCGCCGCCCGTGACGCGCCCGCAGCGCATCATCCGCACGCTGCCACCCACCGCGACCGTCACGACTGCCGCGCCGACTCTGACGTTCACATCCACAGCGACTGCCACCCTCATGCCGACCGCGACCTTCTCGCTGACACCAACCCAGACGTTCACATTGGCAGCGACGGCGACGCTCATCCCAACAGCTACACCCACGCTCACCGCCACGCCCACTTTCACCTTGACGCCGTCCAGCACTTTCACGCCAACCGCGACCGCCACGCTCACGCCGACGGTTGTGTCCCCACAGCCACTGCCACTCACGGCGTCATTTGACAACGGCGCGACCGATTGGCTGGCGACGGGCAGTTGGATGCTGACCACCGAAGCGGCCGCGAATGGCATTGGCTCGGGCTGGCGCGCGACCGCGGGCGCATCCAGCTCGACGCTGCTGTGGTCGACGCCCATCGATTTGCGCGCGGCGCTGGTACCGCAGGTGAGCTTCCAGTCGTACCAGTCCGCAGCCAACGCTTCAGCCGCGCAGGTGCAGATCACGAGCAGCGGCGGAACGCAGAGCTACCCCATCCCACCCTCGGCGGCGGGCTGGTCGATCATCGAGCTCGACCTGAGCGCGTTCCGCGGGCAGATCATCAGCCTGAGCTTCGTTTGGATACCCGCGGCGAACACCAATGACGTGTGGCTGATCGACTCGCTGGTCGTGCAGGAAACGCCCGCAACGCTGATCCCGAGCGCAACCCAGACCCCCACCGAAACGCCCACGTTCACGCCGACCTTCACCAACACGCCAGAGCCATCAGCAACCGAACTGATCACCGTCCCGGTCGAAACGACTGCGGAAGCAACCATGAGCGTCACCCCGTAGTGGATTAAGCCCTGCAAACCAAAACGGACGCCATGAGGCGTCCGTTTGTTTTTACCAGCGCCCCACGTTAGCGCGTGCGGACGCGGATCACGCTCAGGGAGTGGGCAGGCACGGTGTAGCTGAACCGCGGCGCGACCATCAGCGGGCGCGTCTCCGGCTTGACGATATGTGTATGCCAGAACGAGTACGAGTTTTCTGCCAGCGGCGCACCGCTCAACACGGTACAGATCGCCTCCGGTTGCAGATTGACCACACCAGCGAGATCGATCTGCAGCTCGACGGACACGTCGGCGCGGCTGACGATCTTGAGTATCAGGTCGCCCGACTGGACTTCAACCACAGTGGAGGCGGCGAGGGTCTTGTCTTCGGCATAGCTCAGATCGGTGGGCAGATAGCTCTCGCCGGCATTCACGCCGAATAACTGCTGGACATAATAGTTGATCGTCGGGTAGACATTGGTGTTATCAAAGTAGATCAGGTCGGGTTCCCACTGACTGCGGCGCTGTTTGCCGAGCAGCGGCGCATACGATGACAAGCGCACGATGTCGCCGTTGCGTTCGAGCGTGGTCAAGTAGGCGGCTTCGGCGAGCGCGGAGCGTAGGGTGCTGCGCCGACCCATGTCATGCGCCGCGTATTCGCCGAGATAGACCGTCGTTGAGACGCTGCGGTCGTAGGCGTCGAAGCGACCGAGATTGTCCCAAAACCAGTCCGGCGACTTATAACCGTGCTCATCCACCATTGGGATCTGGTAGTCGCGGGCGAACTGCCAGCCATCCTCGTAATCCTCGCCTTCGGGGCGTGGGCCGACCGTGCCGATCACCGTGATCTCCGGGTATTTGGCTTTCACCGCGTTGGTGATCAGCAGAAAGCGCTCTTTGAACACGTCGGTGATGCGGTCTTCGTTGCCAACGCCGAGATATTCCAGATTGAACGGTTCGGGATGACCCGCCGCCGCGCGTTTTGCTCCCCACGGCGAATCGACCAAGCCGTTCGCCCACTCGATAAGGTCGAGGACTTCCTGCACATAGTCGTCCATCTCATCCAACGGGATGCCACACTGCCCCTGCTCCCACAGACCGTTGTAGCGCGCGCCGGTATTCGGGCAGCACACCCCGGCAGGAACGACGGGCAGCGGCTTCGCGCCGATGTCTTCGCAGAACTGGAAGTATTCGAAGTAGCCAAGGCCGACGCTCTGGTGGTAGTTCCAGATGTTGAACTGCTCCTTGCGCGTCTCGATGGGGCCGATGGTGTCTTTCCAGCGATACAGATTGCCCAGCCCGTCGCCGTGCACCAGACAGCCGCCGGGAAAGCGGATGAAGCGCGGCCTGAGGTCAGCGATCACCTGCGCGAGATCAGGGCGGAGGCCGTTGGAGCGATTACGGAAGGTCGCGCGCGGGAACAGGGAGATCACGTCCAGCGCAACAGTACCCACCCCACTCACCTGCACGCTGAAGCGCCCGTGATTGTCGCTGCCAGTCGCCACCAACGCCGTGGTCAGCTTCGTCCACGTGCCCGTCGGGGCGGGCAGCACGGCTTCGCCGAGCACCTCGCCCAAGCGACCTTCCAGCCGCACGGTCAGCGCGCCGATTGTGCCAGCGAGCGTCCGCGCGAACAACGCGACATCGTAGGTCGCCCCCGCGTTGATCACAATCCCATCGTAACCCGTGTTGCGCAGCCCGACCGCGCCGTCGACGTTCAGCGCGAGGTAATGCGGGTTGTTCGGGTGAATGGGCGCATCCGTACCCAGCGCGATTGAGCAGGTACCGCCCCCGACACGAGTTCCCACCCGGTGAAGAAGTTCCAATCCGGGTTGTCGGCGGAGGAATAGGCAAACGAGCGATTCTGAATGAGTTCGGCGTACAGACCGCCATCGGCGGAATAGTTAATATCTTCAAAAAAGATGCCGAACAAGTCCGGGCTGATCGCCTTCGGCTGATCGGCCTGCACGGTGAGGCGAGCGGTGGTACTGGTCATAGTGGAAGTTCCTACAGAAACAGGCAAGAGCAAGTAACGAGCACCGATGTTAGCCGCACACGAAGCTGGCGGTCAAGTCACGGTCGACTTGGGAACGTACCCGTGTGCTTAGGCTATCGATTTGTTGGCTGCGGCAAGAGTATAATGGGTGCGAAAAGTCGAGACTGAAGCAGCCAAACAGGGATTGTGGTGGCGCATCAGCGCGCGCTGCAGTGCCGCTGATCAGCTAACATCAAAAGCGCGAAACGAGATGTCGTTACCTCATCTGCTGCATCACCGTTATCAACTCCTCCAGCCCCTCGGTGAAGGCGGCATGGGCAGCGTGTATCGCGCGCTGGATCGCCTCACCAACCAGATGGTCGCGCTCAAATTTGGCAAGCTCGGCACATCACGCTCAGACACTGACTCATGGGCAAAACAGGCGACCGCCCGCATGAGCCTGATGCGCGAATTTCAAACCCTCACTCAGCTCAATCATCCGCACATCGTCAGCGTGCTCGATTTTGGCTTTGACGACCAACTGCGCCCGTTCTTCACGATGGTACTGCATGAGCACGCGCGGGATGTACTCACCGCCGCCCGGCAGACGGACTCTGCCGGCAAAATTCAGTATCTGATCGAAACGCTGCAAGCCCTCGCCTACCTGCACCGCCATCATGTCATTCACCGCGACCTCAAACCGTCCAATATTCTGATTGACGAGAGCGGTCAGGTGCGCGTCGTCGATTTTGGGCTGGCAACACCGCAGGGGATGGCGTCCGGGTTGGATGGCACACTCGCGTATCTCGCGCCAGAAGTCCTCGAAACTTTCAGCGTGAGCCCCGCCTCCGATCTGTACGCGCTGGGGATTGTCGCCTATGAACTGTTCGCGGGCGTGCATCCGTTCGCCAAACTCAGTATCGGGCAGCTCCTGCAAGCGAAAGTTCGCCGAGCGCCGGATCTCAGCCTGGTTCAAGCGCCGGACGGGGTGCGCACCGTGATTGAGCGGTTGCTCCAGCGCCATCCCACCGCTCGTTATGCCAGCGCCGAAGCAGTGATTAGCGCCTTATGCGCCGCGGTTGACCACCCGGCCCCGGCCTTCAGCGCCACCCTCGGCGAGCATTACTGGCAATCCGCGCGCTTTACGGGACGCGAACGCGAACTCACCCAGTTGACCACCGCGCTCGATACCATGTTGAACGGTCACGGCAGCGCCCTGGTGTTCATGAGTGCCAGCGGCACGGGCAAAAGTCGTCTGCTCGACGAACTGCGCGTCAGCGCTGTGACGCGCGGCGCGCTCGTACTGCGCGGTGGCGGCGTGGAAGACGGTGGCCTCCCCTATGCGCTGTGGCGCGGCATCGTCCGCGAGCTGCTGCTCCTCACCCAAGTCACAGACGGACAAGCGGCAGTGCTCAAAGCGCTGGTGCCTGATATTGACGATTTGCTCGGTCGTCCGATTCCGAGTGCGCCGCCGCTCTCTGCGGATGCCGAACAAGAGCGCCTCATCTTCACGCTGCTGCAGGTCTTCCGCCAGCAGACCAAGCCGCTCGTACTCCTGCTTGACGACCTGCAGTGGGCGGCGGAAAGCCAGATCGCGCTCACCCGGATCTGCGAACTGGCGCCCCATCAGCGCCTATTGATCGTCGGCGCCTACCGCACGGACGATCCCGCCTGGTCGCCGACCATGTTCAGCAAACTGCAGGTCATTCCGCTCAGGCCCTTTTCGGTCACCGAAACGCAGCTCATCAGTGAATCGATCATCGGCGATCTGAGCCCCCGTCCCCACCTCGTCAAGTTTCTGGTCGACCACACGGAAGGCAACGCCTTCTTTCTCATCGAGACGCTGCGTACGCTTGCCGCCGCAGCGGACAGTCTGGAAGCGATTGGCGCGGCGGAACTCCCGAACGAGATCGTGCCACAGAGCGTGCTCAACGTCGCGCAGCAGCGGCGCAATCGACTGCCCGCGGCTTACCAACCGGCGTTGTCCAGCGCCGCCCTGCTCGGTCGCGATTTGGATCTCGCCCTGTTTGCGACGCTCGCCCCGGCGCTCGATCTCGAAGACTGGCTGCTGCGCGCCGAAGATGTCGGCCTGATCCAGTTCGAACAAGGCCGCTGGCGCTTCACCCACGATATGATGCGGGCGGGCATCAGCGCGGCGCTGACGGCTGACGAACGCCCCACGCTGCATCGGCGCTGTGCGCTGGCTATCGAAGCGCTCTATGGTCACCGCAGTGAGTCCGCCGCCCGCCTCGCGCAGCACTGGAAAGCAGCGGGCGATCTCCTGAAGGAACTACACTATACACTCAGCGCCGCCCAGCAGTGGCTGCGCCTGAGCGATTTCCAGACCGCGCGCGAACAGCTCGTCTCGCTGCTGGAACGTGTAGGCGACAACCCGCGCTTGCTTCGCGAACGCAGCACCTTACATGCGCTCATTGCCGAAACCTATCAGAAGACAGTCGGCTACCAACAAGCCCACGCGCACTACGGGGCGAGTCTCGCGCTCGCCACACAGACGGGCGACGCCAGCATGCAAGCCGAAGCGCAGCTCGGCTTGGGACAGATGCTGATCGTGCTCGGGTTGGCCCGTGAAGCGGAAGCCCCAATCCGGCGCGCGCTGGCTGCCTATCAAGCCGGTGAGGATCGCTCGAAGCTGGCCAAGGCGATCTTTGCGCTGGGCGAGCTTTACCTTTTAAATCGTGACTATCCGAACGCCCGCCGGCAGTTTCAGGCGAGTCTCGACACCTTGGCAACTGTTCCCGATCCTGAGTTCTACGCTCGCATCCTGACCCGGTTGTCGAATATCGCGAATACCTGTAAGGAATATGAAACCGCTGAAAATCTGGCGCAAACGGCGTATACCACATTCCGTGAAATCGGTAATCGCTTCGAAATGGGCAATGCGTTGACGGCGCTCTTTCTCGCCGCTATTTGTCAGGATAAAGACGAGGCAGCCGAGGCCTACGCGCGGGAAAACCTACAAATCTGCACCGAAATCAACCATCTACGGGGTGTAGTGACGATCCAGATCAACCTCGGTTACTTCGCCTTCATCCGCGGTCACGCCGCGGAGAGCATCACCCACTACACTCAGGCCGCAGTCGCCAGCGAAGTGATCGGCTTAGCAGATAAAGCCTGTTCCGCATGGTCATCCTTGCTGCAAATTCATGCCTTACTCGCACAGTGGGAAGAAGCGCGCAGCAGTGGTCAAGCGTGGCTGCGAACCACCCAGGCACTCACGAGTGGAAGAGCCAATCTGCATGGTTTGTATGGCTTGATCCGACTGGCAATCCACGATCAGCGCATTGAAACCGCGGCGCACTGGTTAGGCGCGCTGGACCAGCACGGCGTGCCCGAAGATCGCGATGAGGAGGATCTGCTCCACTTGCACCAGCAGATCGGCCAACTGCTGGCCGCGGAGACGTTGCGCGCCGCGCTGGCGGATGGGGCCAGCTGGACGATCAGCGAACTGATGGACAATTTGCAGGCCTATTTCGACGCAGCGGATCAGGCGCGCACGCCGTTTGCCTCCACCTGATGCCTCTGGTAACTTCCCCACGAATGCACACTTTTCGCCAACCGTTAAGCAGTGCATACTAGGGGCTCTGATTTGAAAATTGCCAAGTCTCTCCTTAAGGAGTTAATCGATGATCGAATTTAGCGTTGATCCGCACAGTGCGGGGCGTCCGTTCCCGCATTACTGGGAGCACTGTGTCGGGAGCTGCCATGCCGTCATGGGGCTGCGCGCTGACTGGCGGGAACAGCTCGAAAAGAGTCACCGCGAACTCGGCTTCCAGTATGTGCGCTTTCATGGCCTGCTCGACGACGATATGAACGTCGTGATGCGCGATTGGGATCATGCGGCCGGGCGTTCGAAAGGTACGGTGCGCTATTCCTTCTACAACATCGACTCGATCTTCGACTTTCTTCTGAAGATCGGCATGAAACCGTTCATCGAACTGGGCTTTATGCCGTCGGTGCTGGCGTCCGGCACGCAGACCTGCTTCTACTACAAGGCGAACGTCACGCCGCCCGCCGATTGGGCGGAATGGAAACCTGATCCGCGCGTTGACACAGCATCTGGTCGACCGCTACGGCATTGACGAAGTGCGGACGTGGTTCTTTGAGGTGTGGAACGAGCCGAACCTCTCGTACTTCTGGGGCGGCACGCAGGCGCAGTACTTTAAGCTGTACGAGCACGCCGCGCGCGCCGTCAAGAGCGTGAACAGCCTGCTCCCGGTCGGCGGCCCGGCGACCTCGGTCAATTCATGGATCCCCGAAATGCTGGAGTTCTGCCGCACCAACAACGTGCCCATCGATTTCGTCTCCACGCATCACTACCCCACGGACGATCCGCTGTGGCGGCACAGCGACATCAGCGAGGAAGAGATCTACAAGCAGTTCGGGCACGAATTCGGCAAATACGAGCGCGGTGTGCTGCACAAGATGACCGCCCGCGCCCGCGAACAGGCGGGTGATCTGCCCCTCTACTACACGGAGTGGAACACCTCGGCGTGGATGGGCGATTCCATTCATGATGACGCCTATTCGGCGGCGCTCACGCTCAAGGCGATTGCGGACAATGACGGGCTGGTGCAGGCGTATTCGTTCTGGACCTTCTCCGATCTGTTCGAAGAGCCGGGGCAGTTCTCCGCGCCGTATCACGGCGGCTTTGGCCTGCAAAACATCTACGGCATCCCCAAGCCGACCTACCGCGTGTTCGAGCTGCTGCACAACCTCGGGGATCAGCGCTTAGCAGTGAGCGGCGGCGCGGACGCGACCGTCGAAGTGCTGGCCGTGCGTGGCGGTCACACACTGCAACTGCTGGCGCATAACCACAACACCCCCGGTCAGCCGATTGCCACCGAAGACGTGACCATCAATCTGCCCGGTCTCGCCCCGAGCACGCCCGTGACCATCGCCCACATCGACGATGAGCACCTCAACCCGAAGGCCGCGTGGATCGCGCAGGGTCAACCCGAGTACCCCACCCGCGCGCAGCTCGCCGAACTCGAACAGGCCGCGGAGTTGATCACACAGCCCGCCACGCTGGAAGCCACGGGCACGGGCAGCGCGATCAAGTTTGCGCTGCCACCGCACGGCGTCGTCGCGATCACGCTGACGCTGCCGTAAATCCGACGTTTACAGACAAAACGGGCGATCTTGATGATCGCCCGTTTGTGCTTTTAGCCGTCAGACAACTGGATTGAACAGGTTACGCGGAATGCGCGGCGTGCTCGTGTTCCGCCTCGTCGACATGATGGTTAGTCGCGTGCTCAAATGTGACCTTGAAGCCCGGCGGCAGCGGCAGCGCGTCGAGGTTGACCTGCTTGACGGTCAGCGCGATGTCGTCGTCGGCTTCCATCAAGGCGTCGCGCAGGAACTTATCCGTCGACATGTGCAGCAGATTGTACGGGAAGCGAGTGCGCAGCGCGCCGATGTAGATCTGGAAGTGGACATCCGGCGTTTCGGACTTCAGTTCCTTGAGGATGGCCGTTACCATGTGATACAGGTCGCGGTACGGGTCATCCACGATCACCATCACACTCGGATCCCAGCCGTTGAGTTCGGCGATTTCCCGCGACCGCTTTTCGAAAGCTGCCGCGCGCTTCGCATCCACGCCGATGTGAATGATCTTGAGCGGGATACCGCGCTTCACAATCGCGCTGACCACGCTGACCGCCAGCTTCGACCACGTATCGCAGAAGTAGACGGCCAGTTCCTTGTGCACAGCCGGGTCGAAGGGGACGGCGGTATGCTCAAAGACGGGCGTTTCGTCGAGACGCAGGCGCGCGGCGGTTTCCTTATAGTGGCGGTGAATCTGGAAGAATACCCACACCAGCGTCGGGATGAGCAGCACGATGAACCACGCGCCGCTCGTGAACTTGGTGATGATGAATACGATCATTACGACGAAGGTGATCACCGCGCCAATGCCCGACACGGCCAGCTTAACCCGCCAGTGCGGATCGTAGAAGATTTTCGTCTCCAGCCCGTAGGTGAATTCGCCCGGCTTGACGTGCCCGGAGCGCCAGAAGCGACGCAGCATGCCCGTCTGGCTGATGGTGAAACCGAGGAACACGCCAATCGCGTACAGCGGAATCAGGTTGGTGACAATCGCGCCCGTGATCAAGACGAGGACGCTCGCACCAATGGAGAGCGTGAGCACGCCCCATGTGAAGACCAGACGGCGACCGCGATACGTCAATTGACGCGGCAGGAAACCGTCGGCGCTGGCCAGCGCGGCGAGCTGCGGGAAGTCGGCAAACGGCGTGTTCGCCGCCATGAACAGCACAGCGAACGCCCCGATGATCGTCAGCACATAGCCACGTAGCCAATCCCCTGATCACCGTAAAGGTGCGTGCGAGCTGGCTGATGACCGTCTCGTGATGACGGCACAGCATCGCATTGGCGAGCGGTAATGCTCAGGAAGAAGGTAATGAGGATCGCCGCCATGACCACGAGCGTCTTCGCGGCGTTCTTGGCGCGCGGCTGCTTGAACAACTGCGTGTCGTTCGAGATGGCTTCGATCCCGGTGAGCGCCGTACACCCAGACGAGAATGCGCGCAGCAGCAGGAGCAGGGTGATCGGCTCCAGTACGTTGTGTTGAATGGCTTCGACGCCCTGCACTGTGCCGAGCGTGCCCGTCAGCAGACGGACAAAACCGATGATCAGCATCAGCCCCATCGTCCCGAGGAAGAAATAGGTCGGGATGGAGAACAGGCGCGCGCTCTCTTTGACGCCGCGCAGGTTGATGACGGTCATGAAGGCAATGATACCGATGGTGATTTCAACACGCCACGGCGCGAGATCTGGCATCACGCTGATCACGTTGGCGACGCCGGCGCTGATGCTCACGGCCACTGTCAAAATATAGTCAGTGAGCAGCGCCGCGCCGGTCACCTGCGCCAGTTCTTCGCCGAGATTTTCCTTGGCGACACGGTAGCCGCCGCCGCCCGCCGGATTCGAGAAGATGGTCTGGCGATACGAAATCGTTACGATCCCGATGAGGAGCGCAATCGCAATCGCAATCGGGATAGAGATGGCATTTCCGGTAAAACCGAACAGCGCGAAACCGCTGATCGCCGCCGTATTGAGGATGATCAAGATTTCCTCAGTCGCATAGGCGACCGAAGACATCGCGTCGCTCGCCAGCACTGCGAGGCAATGAAATTCGGCGCAGTTTGATGAGCGATTTCGGCGGATTGCAAGCGCTTGCCCAACAACGTCGAGGCAAACTGCTCGCGGAGATCGTAGATGGTCATAACAAGACTGGCTCCTACTAGGTCACGGACAAAATTATACGTCCGGGGGTAGTCAACCGAGCCTCAGAATGCGTACCAATATGGTCAAAGCAGTATCAAGATGACATCAAAGAAAGATCAAGATCCTCAATTCTCCTCTCGCTGACGGTTCGCTCATAGCGCTGTGTCCGAACCACGGGCAGGTATAATCAGGACGATATCAGGAAGCAGGTTGCGCTCGGCAAGTGTGCCGCGCTGATGCCGGGGCGGACTATAATCTGAAGTGAATGCACAAGCCGCAAACTGGCAGGTGAATATGGACAAGTTGAAACTCCTCGTGATCGATGATGAACCGCAGATTCGGCGGCTTCTGGAGCATGGTCTAAACAGCTACGGTTACAGCGTCGTGACGACCGATAACGGCGAAGATGGCATCGTGCTCGCCGCGCAAATTGAACCCGCCGCCATCATCCTCGACATCCAACTGCGCACCGCGCCAGATGGCGTCGGCGTGTGCAAGGCCATTCGGGAATGGTCGGCGGTGCCGATCCTCATTCTGTCGGTCGCCGACGCCAAAGCGATCAAGCTGGCCGCGCTGGATGCGGGCGCCGATGACTACATCACCAAGCCGTTTGATATGGCGGAACTCGAAGCGCGGATTCGCGCGGTGCTGCGCCGCTCGATCATGCGCGACACCAAAACGGCGGATGCGATCATTCAGGTGCGCGATCTTGTGCTCGATCTGGTCAAGCGGCGCGTCACCCTAAAAGGTGAGGAAGTTCACCTCACGCCGACCGAATATGATCTACTGCGTCTGCTGGCCGCGCACCCGGGACGCGTCGTCACCAACCAGATGCTGCTCGACGCGGTGTGGAGTCAGGACAAAGCGCCGCAGCCGCACTATCTGCGCGTGTACGTCAACACGCTGCGCAAGAAGCTCGGCGAACGCGCCGACAGCGAGTTCCATTACATCATCACCGAACCGGGCATCGGCTATCGCTTCACCGACCTCCCCTAGCCCGTGATCTGGATGTCACGACACAATTGAAATCAGCACAAGTGGTAAGGGTAGAAATGGACGATCAGCGCCCCAATCTCGACGGGCTTCTTCAACCGACGCCAGCGGCGGGGGGCGGCAGTGTCGATGCATACGGGCAGCCTAAACTGCGCCGCCTGCGCCTGCCCCGCCGGACGAGCAGTTGGCGGGCTTATGCGCTGGCGCTGGCCGTCGTGCTGATCTGCACGCTGTTGGCCTCGCTGGTCTACCCGCTGTTCGCCCCGGCGAATCTCGTCATGATCTATCTGCTCGGCGTGGTGATCGCCGCCTCGCAGTATGGCCGCGGCCCGTCCGTGCTCGCCTCATTGTTGAGCGTGGCCGCCTTCGACTTCTTCTTCGTGCATCCACATCTGACGTTTGCCGTCGCCGATACGCAGTACATTTTCACGTTCGTCACCATGCTGCTCGTCGGCCTGACCATCAGCACACTGACCGTGGAGATCAAGCAGCAGGCCGAACAAGCCCTTGAACGCGAACGGCGTACCGCCAGCCTGTACGCGCTCAGCCGCGACCTCGCCAACACCCGCGACCCCGATGCGCTGGTCGGCCTCGCGGCACAGCATATCGGCGGCGTGTTCAACAGCCGCGTCACCATTCTGCAAACCGCAGGTGGACTGCAGCCCGCCGCCTTCAACGCCGAGCTGATCGACGCGCAGGAAGCGACGGTCGCGCGCTGGGTCTATGAGCATCAGCGCTTGGCCGGGCTGCATACCGATACGCTGTCCACGGCGCGCGGCTTGTATCTGCCGCTCACCGCATCACAGGGGGTGGTCGGCGTGCTGGCGGTGTTTCCGAACGATCCCCGGCGGTTCATCCCGGTCGATCAACTGCATCTGCTGGAAACCTTCGCCAATCAGACAGCGCTCGCGCTAGAACGCACCCGCCTCGCCGATGACGCGGCGCGCGCGCAAATCGAGGTGGAGGCGGAACGCACGCGCAACACCCTGCTGAGTTCGGTCTCGCATGATCTGCGCACGCCGCTGGCGGTGATCACGGGCGCGACCTCCAGCCTGCTCCAGCGCAAGGAAGCGCTGACGGAGACCGACCGCCGGGAATTGGCGCAGGTCGCCTTTGAAGAGTCGGAACGGCTGAATCGCTTTGTCGGCAATCTGCTGGACATGACCCGCCTGGAATCCGGCGCGATCCACGTCACGAAAGAGTGGCAGCTCCTCGAAGAAGTGATTGGCGCGGCGCTCAACCGCATTCATTCCCGCACAGCCAGGCAGGCGATCCATGTGTCGATCCCGGCCGATTTCCCGCTGGTGCAGTTTGACGAAAGCCTGATTGAACAGGTGCTGAATAATCTGCTCGAAAATGCGCTTAAGTATTCCCCACCGAACACGCCGATTGACATCAGCGCGCAGGCCGGGGCGGACGAAATCACGGTCGAGGTGGCGGATCGGGGTCCGGGTCTGCTGCCCGGCGATGAGGAGCGCATCTTCGACAAGTTCTACCGCACCCAACCGAGCCTCACAAAAGGCGTCGGACTGGGACTGGCGATTTGTCGCGGCATCATTCAGGCGCATGGCGGGCGCATCTGGGCGGAGAATCGGCCGGGCGGCGGGGCGGTGTTCCGCTTCACGCTGCCCGTCAGCGGTGACGCGCCGACCGTCGAGGAGGAATATGAACTGTAGCCCACTAGCGCAGCACGGAAGCGGCGCTCGCTGGTAGCTACAGTCTCTTTGGGGCCAGCGGACGCAATAATGCAATTTAACTTGCGGTCCCGGGGCGTACAAGGCGACCGTGGTCCTTTCCCGCTTGGGAAACGCATAAATCGCGTCCGCAACATCCCAAAACCGACCTACAACCCGTTTTCACGGCATCCTACGCACTTACCCACGCGGCACACCGCGCTATTTCTGGCGCGGCTGCATCAGCACTTCGTCGACATAGCACCACAGCCAGTTTTCACCCTTCTCGAAGGTCTGGATGAGCGGGTGTCCGGTCGCGTGAAAGTGCTTGGAGGCATGCTGATTCGGGGACGAATCGCAGCAGCCAACGTGCCCGCAAATCAAGCAGATGCGGAGCTGCACCCACGACTCCCCGGTCTGCAGGCACTCTTCACAGCCCTGCGCGCTCGGTGTGACGCGCTGGGCTAGGCCAAGATGGGTGCAAGCTTTAGGCATCGTTCTAGTCCTCACTGCTGCTGGTGGTCACTTCGATCTGGGGTTCTTCCTCGGCGGGAAAGGCTTCGCCGATGGTGTAATTGAAGGCGAAATCGATGTACTGCACATCGAGATCATTCTGCATGAGGCCGACGATCACGCAGCCATCCCGATACGCCGACCGGGCGATGGACTGCGACGCGACCGGAGCCGAAAACAAAATCAGAATGCCGAGCGCAACCGCTTTGGGCGCAGTCGCGGGCAGCAGCAGCGCCGACGCGATCAGCAGGCCGACGATGCCGACCGACGAGACTTTGCTGCTGGCATGCAGCCGGGTGAACACATCCGGCAGGCGGATGGCGCCCCACACGCCAATCACGCTGAAAAAGACGCCGATGAGCAGGATGAGCGCGCCAATCAATTCCAGCACCATCAGAAGAACCGTCCTTCCGCGATATAGCGAGCGATCGCCAGTGTCGCGACGAACGAAAAGGCGGCCAGCGCAATGCCGATGTCGATCATCTGGGCGTTGTCGAGCACCAGCCCGAGCACGACGATGATCCCGACGAACACGTTCGTCGTCAGGTCGAGCGCCTGCAAGCGCTCCATCGCCGACGGCCCCGTCCAGATGCGATAGGTCGCCGGCACCAGCGCGATGACCAGCACGATCAGCGCGAGGTTTTCAATCAGTTCGATCAGGCCGTTCATGCTCGGTCACCCCCATATTTCGCGCAGCAGTTTGAGGCGTTCCTGCTGCTCGGACTCCAGCAGCAAACGCGACGTTTCGGATCGAGGCGGTGGACGTAGAGCGTCCCATCGTCGTCAAAGTCGATCACCAGCTCGCCCGGCGTCATGTTAAGCCCGTGCGCGCTCAGCGCCGCTAAGCGTTGTTCGGGCGTGGTGTCCCCAGTTTTGAGCGCCAGAATCCCGGTCTTGAGATCAATTTTGGGGCGCATGAGCATGCGGGCGACGTGCACGCTGGAGACGATCCCATTCCAGAGGAGCAGGCCGCTGTAGCGCACCAACGCGATCAACTGGCGCAGGGTGAAGCGTCCATGAAAGCGCAGCCCCACCAGACTCAGGCCGGCCAGAGTGAGCACACCAATCACGTAGCCGACCAAGAGGCTCTCCCAGTTAACGCGCCCGGTCACCGCCACCCACAACAGGCTGATCGGCAGCGCGGGAATGAGAATCTGCATCACTGCACCTCCCCGGCCTGCGCCAACTGCGGCAAACTGGCACACAAATCGAACGCTTCAGAGCGCAGCAGACTCGGCGGCAGCACGGCGCACGTATACACATTCGGCTGGGTGATCTGCGCGACGGTCGCTTCCGCCACACTAATCAGCGGCGTGGCGAAGAGCCCAAGCACAATACAGAAGCCGAGCAGCAGCGCGGCGCGAGCGGGCTGTCCGGTCGATGCGTCTCGATCTCAATCGTGCCGTGCGCGGGCGGCTCGGCATCCGGCGGAGCCCCCGGCGCGCGCTGAAAAATCCACTGCCACGCCCGCGTCATGTAGATCAGCGTGAGGATGCCGCCCGTGATGACGAGGCCGAGGATCGGCCAGCTCTGCACGTCGACGCCACCGCGCACGAGCGCCAGTTTGCTGATGAAGCCGTTGAACGGCGGGACGCCCGCCAGCGCCAGCCCACCCACCAGATAGAGGATGCTCAACAGGACGTAACCGCGTCCCGCACCTTCTAAGTCTTTCATGTCGGAACTGTGACCGTTGATGCGGCTGGCCAAGGCGCCGGTCAGCATGAGCATGCCCGATTTAATGTAGGCGTGGTTGACGATGTAGATGATCGCCGCGACCAGAGCGATGGGCGATCCCCACCCAATAGCGACCAGCATGAAGCCCACCTGCCCCAGCGTCGAATAGGCGAGCATGCGCTTGGCGTTCCATGTACGCAGCGCCGACAAGCCGCCGAAGAAGATACCGACCAGCCCGAGAACGATCAGAATGTTCTGGATGAACGGCGCTTCCTGCGTGAAATAGAGCGTGTTGCTGCGGATGATGCCGTAAATGCCGACCTTGACGACGACGGACGAGAGCAGCCCGCTCACCGGGGTGGGCGCGGTGGTGTGAAAGTCCGGCTGCCAGAAGTGGAACGGCACCACCGCGCTTTTGATCAGCAGCGCGCTCATGAACAGCACGGCGGCGGGCAGTGCCAGCAGCGGACGCTCTCCGGTCGCCAGCTCCTGCGCGATGTGCGCCATCGTCAGCGTCCCGAACGTCGTGTAGACCGCCGCGATACTGAGCAGCAGCAGCACCGAGCCAATCCCGCTGATAAACAGGTACTTAATCGCCGCTTCCAGCCCGAGGCGGTTATCGGAGACGGCCACCATGACGACTGACGACATCACCATCAGTTCGAGAAACACGAAGAAGGTGAACACATCCCCGGTGTAAAAGCTGCCCGCCAACCCTGCGCCCACGCACAAAAACGCAGGCATGAAAACGGGATACGTCAGCGAATGATCGCGGCACTGCAAGCAGTAGAGCAGCCCCGCCGCCACCACGCTCGTCCCCATGACCGCGAACACGGAGGCCATCAGGTCGGCGACGAGCACGATGCCAAACGGCACGGCATAGCCGCCGACGCGGTAGATCTGCACGGCGTTCGCGCCGCCTTGCAGGTTCGCCAGCAACACGGCCACGCTGCCCACACACGCGATGATCCCCGCGCCGAGGGCGACGACGCGCTGCGCGCGGTTGCGCCCGGACAGCAGCAGACAGATCGCCGCGCCGATGAGCGGGACAATGATCGGGGCGAGGATGAGCGGATTGTCGATTCCGGTCATCGCCTAGCCCTTGAGCTGATCGACTTCATCGGAATCGACGGACTTGTAGCGATTCGCCGCGGCGTTGACCATACCAAGCAGCAGCGCATACGAACCGAAGCCGATCACGACCGCCGTCAAAATCAGCGACTGCACCACCGGGTCGCTCGGCTGACCGTTGACCGCCTGATCGGTATAGGCGGGCACCTGACCATCAAACACCCCGGCGGAGAGCATGAACAGATTCACCGCCGTGAATACCACATAGAAGCCCATCGCCGCCTTGACCAGATCGCGACGCAGCATTTGAAAGACGCCCAAACCGAACATCAGCCCAGTGGTCAGCGCAAACAGAATACTCATAGCTGTTCAATTCCTTCCGGATTGGTGATCGCGTTCAAAATATTGACCATGCTGGCGAAAACCGTCAGCGCAATAGCAATTTCAAACAGGGTGCTGGAACTGAAATGCAGCCCCGCGGGCAGCGGAATGTCGCCGAATTTGTTGTGCGCCAGAAAGTCCTTGCCCAGCAGCAGCGGCAGCGCTGCATTGAACAACGCGAGGCTTAACCCCACCCCGATCAAGCGATCCGCGCGGATGCGGCGCAGCCGTTCGACGCTGTAGCCGAACACCTGATACCACAGCGCGAGGCTGATCCCGCCGATGACGCCCGCCGTAAAGCCATCGCCCGGCGCGTTACCCGCGTATAAGAGCTGCGCGAGCGCGATGATCACCGCGAATGGCAAGAACAGCGTGGCGGCCCAGCGGGTCAGCGGCGTGGTGATCTGGCTCATGGGCATGGGCAGTTGGAACGCGCCGTCCATGTCGCGGCGTTTGGTCAACTGCAGCACAGTGAGCGCGCCCAGCCCCGCCATGCTGAATACCGTGATTTCGATCAGCGTATCCGTCGCGCGGAAATCGGTGATCATCGCGCCGACGACATCGGTCACGCCGACGCTTTCGGTGTTGGTGAGGTACCACTCCGCGATGATGCTCTCGCGATCCGGGCGGTTGATGACCGCGGCTAAGGCGAAGGCGGTCACGCCCGCGCTCACCATCACGGCGACGAGCACATCGCGGCGCAGCGTGGCGCGCCCCTTCCCCCACAGCACATCCGCCGCCCGCCGCCGCCGCTTTTCGCTGATGCGGCTCAACATCACGATGATCAGCACTGCGCCGAGCGTTTCGACCAGCACCTGCACCAGCGCGACATCGGTCGCGGGTTCGAGCAGGAACACCCCGGCGACCGAATACCCGGCCACGCCCAGCGCCAGCGCCGCCAGCAAATGCCCTTTGAACAGCACGCTCGCCAGCGTCGCCACCAGCGACAGAATGAGCAGCACCGCCTTGAGCAGATCGGTTGCGTCGCGCAGGCTGAACTCGACGCCGACGGTCTGCAGGTATTGTGTGCCCGGCAGCACCATCAGCACGCCAACGACACCGAGAATCACGGCGAGGTAGTGGCTCAGCTTGCCGTTTTGCGCGCGCAGCAGGAAATCGCCAGCGCGATCAACGCCCCGCAGCAGCGCTTTGTAACCGCGCGCCACACTGAGCGGTTCCGGGAGTTCCCGCAGCCAGAAGCGCCGCGCCAGAAAGACCGCGATACCAGCGGCGACGATGATCAGGCTGAGGATGAATTCCGTATTCACCCCGGCGAACAGGTACAGCGAGAACTCGCCGGGCAAGATGGTCGCCAGCAGCGGGTTGATCAGCGGCTCGAGCAGCAGCGCCCGCACCAGCGACAAGATCGCGATGACGGCCGGCCCCAAAAAGATCAGGCGATTCGGCGCATGGTGGTGGGCGTCATCATGTGGGGCGTGACCCGCGGCGTGATCCTCTTCGACTGGCGTGCTAGCATCGGCGGAGCGCGCCGGACGGAAGAACACATCCCACACAAAAATCGCCGCGACGATGACCAGCAGCCCCGCCGCCACAAAGACAACCAGCGCGATCAACGTCGCGTATTCGCCGTGATAATGGGTCAGCGCGTGGATGAGCGTCTCTTTGGAGACAAAGCCCATGAGCGGCATGATGCCTGCCATCGACAAGCCGGAGACGATAGCGATTACCGCGCCGATGGGCATGGAACGCGCCAACCCGCCGAGCTTGTCGATTACGCGTGTGCCCGTCGCGTGATCGATCACGCCGACGAGCATGAACAGCGGGCTTTTGTACAGCGCGTGACCGATGATGCCCACCAGCGCTGCCAGATAGCCTTCGTAATGCGGCAGGCCGAGCAGCAGCACGAGCGCCCAACCAACTGACGGTGGCGTAGGCCAGCAGCGCTTTGAGATCGCGTTTGAAGGGCGCATTCAGCGCGCCGACGAGCATGGTCACCGTGCCCACACCGACGAGCGCTGTGAACCACAGATCGGTGTCCGCCAACGTGGGATAGAAGCGCGCCAGCAGATACACCCCGGCCTTGACCATCGTCGCGGAATGAAGGTAGGCGCTGGCAGGGGTCGGCGCGGTCATGCCGCCGGGCAGCCAGAAGTGAAAGGGCACCTGCGCGCTCTTGGTAAAGCAGCCCGCGAGGACGAGCAGCGTGATCGCGGCGTAGTGGGGGTGATCGCGCAGCGGCGCGTTTAACACCTGCGCGAGATCAAACGAGCCGCTGGCCGTGCCCATGAGGATGAGGCCGACAAACAGCGCCAGCCCACCCCCGCCGGTGATCACGAGTGCCTGTGCTGCTCCACTCCGCGCTTCCGGCTTGGTGCCATCAAAGCCAATCAGCAGGAATGAGAACAGGCTGGTGAGTTCCCAGCACACAAACAAGAGGATGAGATTGCCGGAGAGGACAACGCCCAACATACTGCCCGCAAAGGCCATCAACAGGGCGAAGAAGCGCGGGGCGCGGGGATCGTCGTCGAGATAGTAGCCCGCATAGAGGAAGATCGCCGCGCCAATCCCGGTGATCAGCAGGGCGAAGAGGAGCGCCAGCCCGTCGATGTAGAGCGCGAACGTGAGGCCGAAGCTGGCGACCCACGCCTGTTCGACGATCACCGCGCCCTGCGTGGCAATCGTCGGGAACAACGTCAGCAGCCAACCGAACAGCGCCAGCAGCACCGCCGCCAGCAGCCAGTTCAGTCGCGTTGCGTGCATGCGCCCGCCGATGATGGGAAGCGCAGCGGCGAGCGCAAATGGGATCAGGATCAGCGCAAATTCCATATCGGTTCCAATGGTCTATCGGGTATTTTCAGCTTAGCGCCCCAACTTGTGATGCATTTAAGATGACTCTAAGAACTTTCTTATTTCTGACTGAAAGCTTAAAAGCGAGTCTAAGATAGTGGTTAATCAGGCTGGTAGAGGACACGCGAATCGATGCGATTACTGCTCGTCGAGGATGAAGAAGGGATCGGCAAATTTATCTGTCAGGGACTGCGCGAAGCCGGGCACACGGTCGACTGGGTGCAGGACGGCGAAAAAGGCCTAGACCACGCCGCGAACCTCGACTATGACATCGTGGTGCTGGACCTGATGCTCCCCAAGATGGATGGGCTGCAGCTGCTCCCCCGGCTGCGCGATTACGGCGTCAAGACGCCCATTCTGGTGTTGACGGCGCGCGACGCGGTGGAAGATCGGGTGCGCGGCCTCAACGCGGGCGCAGACGATTATCTCGTCAAGCCATTCGACTTTTCCGAACTGCTGGCGCGCATCCATGCCCTGCTGCGCCGCCCGCCGCTGCAAACAACGAACCTGCTCAAAGTGGGAGATCTCGAAATGGATACGCTGCGGCATGTGGTGCGGCGCGATGGGCGCGTGCTGGATCTCAGCCAACGCGAATTCATGCTGCTGGAATACCTGATGCGCAACGCCGGGCACGTCCTCACGCGCACACAGATTGGCGAGCGCGTGTGGGGCTTCGACTTCTACAACGAATCGAACGTGGTCGATGTGTATATCGGCTACCTGCGCCGCAAAATCGACAAGCACGCGCCGCAGCCGCTCATCCAGACGGTGCGCGGCATCGGCTACCGTTTGAGCACCGATGAAGAACTGGACTAGACTCAATACGCTGCACACCCGCCTCACCCTGTGGTATGTGGCGCTGCTGGCCGTAACCGTCCTCGGCTTCTGCTTGTACCTCCAGTTTGAACTGGAATTGAGCCTCGCCAATCAGGTTGACGCCGGGTTACAGGTGGCCGCCTCCCAACTGCTCGTCGATGTCGACGACAGCGTCGATCCGCCCATGCTGCGCCCCATGTCCGACTCGGCGGTCACGCAGTTGATGCAGTCGCGCTTTGCCCTGCGCCTTGTCAACGAGAGCGGCGAGGTCGTCGCCGAAGTGGGGATTTTCCCCGAGGGTATTCCCGTAACGCCGACGCGCACCGGGTTCACGACGGCGGAGGCCGAAGGCACCACCTGGCGCATCCTCACGCAGCGCGTCGAAACGCAAACCCAGCAGTTCGACGCGTGGCTGCAAATGGCGCAGTCGCTCAACATGGTCGCCGATACGCGCAGCAGCGTGCTGCGCATCATCCTGATCGGCGTACCGCTCGTGCTGATCGTGGCGGGCTTGGGCGGCACCTTCATGGCGACGCGCGCGCTGCGCCCCGTCGATGCGATTACGCGCACGGTACAGTCCATCAACGCGACCGACATGACGCGGCGCATCCCCATCCAGCAGACCGCCGACGAAATCGGGCGGCTGGCGACCACGCTCAACTCCATGCTCGACCGTTTGCAGTTCGGCTTCGAAAAAGAGCGCCGCTTCACCGCCGACGCCTCGCATGAGCTGCGCACGCCGCTCACTGCGATCAAAGGTCAGATTGGGGTGACGCTGGCGCGGTCGCGCACGCCGGACGAATATGAGGCCACTTTGAGTCAGGTGCAGTTGGAAACGGATCGCCTGATCCGCCTTGCCAACGATCTGCTGTTCCTCACCCGGTTGGACGCGGCTCCGGCCTTCATCCAACCGGAACCGATTGACCTGAGCGATCTACTCAGCGCCGCCGTCGACCAGATCGGCTTAATCGCCGCCGACAAACAGATTCGCGTGACGACCGACTTCCCCGAAGCGCTGCCGATGCTGGGCTATACCGATCACCTCATTCGGCTGTTCTTGAATCTGCTCGACAACGCGGTCAAGTACACACCGCAGGGCGGAGCCATTCATGTGACCGGAAGCAAGACCGAGACCGACGTCCAGATCACCATTGGGGACACCGGCAAAGGCATCCCCGCGGAGCATCTGCCCCATTTGTTCGACCGCTTTTACCGGGCAGAAGCGGATCGCAAATACAGCGGCGGCGCGGGGCTGGGGTTGGCTATCGCCCAGCAGATTGTGCTGGAACACGGCGGCCACATTGGGGTTGAGAGCACCGTCGGTCAGGGAACGCGAGTGCAGGTGGGTTTACCCGTCACACCGCCGAGCTGTTGGTAAGAGCGATCTTAGATCAACCTTAGATCCGTCTCAAAGTCGCTTGCTAGACTGGAAGTCGAAGCAAAAGGCGGGAGGCTACCTATGAGCGGATTTAGCGCAATCATTGAAATAGCACTCACCATTATCGGTTGTGCGTTCTGGATTCTGATTCTGGTGGCGGTCAGGCCGCAGTGGGTCATGCAAAAACCCCGCGCGCGGCTGCTGCGATCCATTGTCGAAGGTGGCCTGTGCGCGTTCATCTGGCTGCTGCTGTTGGTGGTGACGGCAAACCCGATCACCCTGGAGAGCATCGAGGTGGCCGCGCTGTGCGGCGTGATCTGGGCGGCGGTTGCGACCTACATCCGGGGACGCTATCAGCTCGCGGCACCGGAAGCCTCCCTTTAAATCAACTTCAGCGTAACGAGTTAGCCTGCGTTCATCAGCGCCGCTGCTTTACCGTGCTTAGGTTACGACCGTGTGCCTAAGCGCGTCGATCAGCGGCCTGCTCCCTACCAAAGACAATCGTTCCCTTTCCTTCGGCTGTATGTTGTCGACAGCGCCAGATTCACCCACCCCACCCTAGTTCACCTTTACGCCGTTTTTACGGCTTTGCGCACTTTCCTTGCGTCCTTTTTCGACTGTTCAGTTCAATAATCAGAGGCAGTTTACGATCAGGCGCAGAACGATTGGGCGTATTCAAGCATGAACAAACTCAAGCTCCTCGTAATCGATGACGAGCCGCAGATTCGTCGGTTACTGGATCATGGGCTGAAGGGCTATGGTTATCAGGTATTTTCGGCTGACAACGGCGAAGACGGCATTGCACTGACCGCCCAGTTACAGCCCGCGGCCATCATTGTTGACATCCAACTGAATTCCGCGCCCGATGGCGTGGCCGTCTGTAAGGCGATTCGTGAATGGTCGTCCATTCCCATCCTCGTCGTGTCTGTAGAAGACACCAAAGCGACCAAACTCGCCGCCTTTGAAGCTGGCGCAGATGATTACGTCACCAAGCCCTTTGATATGGCGGAACTGGAAGCCCGGATTCGCGCCATTCGGCGGCGGGCATCAGTGGGCGAATCGGCTAACCCCGGTGGGATCATTCAAGTGCACGACCTCAAGATCGATCTCATCAAGCGCCGTGTCACGCTCAAAGGGCAAGAGATTCATCTCACGCCGACCGAGTACGAACTCCTGCGCATGCTCGCGGCGCATCCCGGTCGCATCGTCACCAACCAGATGCTGCTCGATACCGTCTGGCACGATGACAAAGCCGCTCAACCGCACTATGTCCGCGTGTACATCAATACGCTGCGCAAAAAGCTAAATGATCATCCGGACAGTGAGTTTCATTACATCGTCACCGAACCCGGCATTGGCTATCGTTTCGCCGAACTCACCTGAATTCTTCACCAACCGAACGTAAATCGAGGGAGTGCCCGCAGTGGATGTCGTATTCGTCATCTTAGTTCTGATTTTCTTTGCCTTGTCCTGGGGTTTCATCAAACTGTGTGAACGGGTCTAGGAGATACGTTGATGACCGTGTTGTATATCGTTGCCGGGCTGATCGCACTGGCACTGCTGATTTATCTGGTGATCGCTTTGCTCAAACCGGAGATGTTTTCATGACCAGCATCGGGATTCTACAACTCATCCTGTATGTCGTTGTGCTGCTGCTCTGCGTCAAGCCGCTCGGCTCGTACATGGCGAATGTCTATGAGGGCAAGTCCGCGCTGAACCGCATCTTCGCGCCCGTTGAACGCGGTCTTTACCGCTTGTTCGGCACCCGGGCAGACGTCGAAATGAATTGGAAAACGTATGCGCTCGCCTTCCTCGCCTTCAACCTTATCGGGCTGCTGATCGTGTACGTCGTCCAGCGCGCCCAAGGAAGCCTGCCGCTCAATCCGGCCGGACTCGCGTCAGTCTCCCCCGATTCGTCGTTCAATACGGCGATCAGCTTTGCCAGTAATACCAATTGGCAGGGATACGGCGGCGAGACGACGATGAGCTACTTAACCCAGATGGTCGGGCTCACTGTGCAGAACTTTGTCTCGGCGGCGTCCGGGATGGCAGTCTTGGTCGCGCTGTTTCGCGGTCTGTCTCGTCGCACAACGAGCGTCATCGGCAATTTCTGGGTAGACCTCACCCGCTCGACGCTCTACATCCTCCTGCCGTTGTCCATCATCCTCGCGCTGCTGCTGGTCTCTCAGGGTGTCGTGCAAACCTTCGACAATTATCAGACCGCACAGGTGGTCGATTCAACTGCACTGACGGATGCTGACGGAAACGCAGTCACCGAACAGGTAATCGCCGTTGGCCCCGCCGCAGCGCAGGTAGCGATTAAACAGTTGGGAACGAACGGCGGCGGCTTTTTCAACGTCAATTCGGCGCACCCGCTCGAAAACGCAACACCACTGTCCAATTTCCTCGAATGCCTCGCCATTCTCCTCATCCCGGCGGCGCTGTGCTACACCTTCGGCAAGATGATCGGGGATACGCGGCAGGGTTGGGCGATTCTCGCGGTGATGACGATCATCTTTGTGGTGCTGTTGGGCGTCGCCACCTTTGCCGAACAAGGGGGCAACCCGAATTTCCCTGACGGAGTTGATCAAACGGCAAGTGCTGTCAATCTCGGCGGCAATATGGAAGGCAAAGAAGCACGCTTCGGCATCCCGACGTCAGTCTTGTGGGCAGTAGCCACTACTGCCGCGTCGAACGGATCCGTCAATTCCATGCACGACTCGTATACGGCGATTGGCGGTCTTGTTCCCATGTGGCTGATGCAGTTAGGGGAGGTCGTGTACGGTGGTGTTGGATCAGGTCTTTACGGCATGTTGATCTTCGCCATTATCGCGGTCTTCATCTCCGGCCTGATGGTCGGGCGTACACCGGAATATCTCGGCAAAAAGATCGAAGCCTACGAGATGAAAATGTCCTCGCTGGTGATTCTGATTCCGCCCGCGGTGGTATTGATCGGCACGGCAATCGCCGTCATCAGCACGGATGGCTTGGCGACGGTCTACAACACCGATCCCGCCGTGCATGGGTTCAGCGAAGTGCTGTATGCCTTCTCGTCAGCGGGCAACAACAACGGCAGCGCGTTCGCCGGGTTGGGCGCGAATACGCCGTTCTATAACACGGCGCTCGGTATTGCCATGTTGTTCGCGCGCTACTGGCTGGCGATCCCCACCCTGGCGATTGCCGGGTCACTGGCCGCGAAAAAGATCATCCCGGCGGGTGAAGGCACGCTGCCGACACACACGCCGCTGTTCGTCGTCCTGTTGATCGGGATCATCATTCTCGTCGGCGCCCTGACCTTCTTCCCGGCACTGGCGCTGGGTCCCATCGCCGAGCATTTCATGATGATTGGAGGCTGAGATCATGACTCTCGAAACCAGAGCAAACACGCGTCCCCTGCTTGACCCGCCCATTGTGCGTCAGGCGGTGATCGATGCGTTCAAGAAACTGAATCCGCGGCAGCAGTTGCGCAATCCGGTGATGTTCATCGTGCTGGTGGGCGCCGTACTCACGACCATCCTGTTCATCCTCGCGCTGATCGGCCAGGGTGAAGCCGCCCAGTACGCTCTGAGCGTCGGCGAGACGCCGGAACGCGCCGCCGAACTCTCACGCGGTGCCGCGCCGTTCATCTTCGCAATTGCCGTGTGGCTGTGGTTCACTGTGCTATTTGCTAACTTTGCGGAAGCGATGGCCGAAGGTCGCGGTAAAGCGCAAGCGGATACGCTGCGCAAAGCGCGCCGTGATGTGAACGCTAAGAAACTGAACAATCCGCGCAACCGCTCGCAGTTCACCACTGTGCCCGCCTCCGCCTTGCGTCGTGAAGACGTGGTGATCGTCGAAACAGGCGACATTGTCCCCGGCGACGGCGAAGTCATCGAAGGCGTGGCCTCGGTGGACGAAAGCGCCATCACGGGCGAAAGCGCCCCGGTCATCCGCGAAAGCGGCGGTGACCGCAGCGCGGTGACGGGCGGCACGCGCGTGCTCTCCGATTGGCTGGTGGTGCGCATCTCTGCCAACCCCGGCGAAGCGTTCCTCGACCGCATGATCAACATGGTCGAAGGCGCGAAACGCCAGAAGACGCCCAACGAGATCGCGCTGAGCATTCTGCTCTCCGTGTTCACGATCATCTTTCTGCTGGCGACAGTCACACTGCTGCCCTTCTCGCTGTACGCGGTGAACGCCAGCGGGCAAGGCACGCCGATCACCATCACCGTGCTGGTCGCGCTGCTCGTGTGCCTTATCCCGACGACGATTGGCGGACTGCTCTCCGCCATCGGCATTGCGGGCATGGATCGCATGATTCAGGCCAATGTGATCGCCATGTCGGGGCGCGCGGTCGAAGCCGCGGGCGATGTCGACGTGCTGCTGCTCGACAAAACCGGAACGATCACCCTCGGCAACCGCCAAGCCGCCGAATTCATCCCCGCGCCCGGTGTGAGCGCCGCGCAGCTCGCCGATGCGGCGCAGTTATCTTCGCTCGCCGATGAGACGCCCGAAGGCCGCAGCATCGTCGTACTGGCGAAGGAACAGTTCAAGCTCCGCCAGCGCAACATCGAGGAACTCGGCGCGGCGTTCGTACCATTCACTGCGCAAACGCGCATGAGCGGCGTCAACATCGATGGACGTGAGATTCGCAAAGGTGCAGCCGATTCGATCCAATCCTTTGTGATGGATTGCGGGGGACAGTTCCCGCCACAGGCGCGGCAGATCGTCGATGAGGTGGCGCGGCAGGGGGCGACACCGCTGGTCGTCGCCGATGGGAAGCAGGTCTTAGGCGTGATTCGCCTGAAAGATGTCGTCAAGGGCGGCATCAAGGAGCGCTTTGGCGAACTGCGGCGCATGGGCATCAAGACGGTGATGATCACCGGGGATAACCCGCTGACCGCTGCCGCCATCGCCGCGGAAGCGGGCGTCGACGACTATCTCGCGCAGGCCACGCCCGAAGCGAAGCTCAAGCTGATCCGCGAACATCAAGAAGGCGGGCGCCTGGTCGCCATGACGGGCGACGGCACGAACGATGCCCCCGCGTTGGCGCAGGCCGATGTCGCGGTCGCCATGAACACGGGCACACAGGCGGCCAAAGAGGCGGGGAACATGGTAGATCTCGACTCGAACCCCACCAAGCTGATCGAAATCGTGGAGATTGGCAAACAGCTGCTCATGACGCGCGGCGCGCTGACGACCTTCTCGATTGCCAACGATGTGTCGAAGTATTTCGCCATCATCCCGGCGGCGTTCGCCTCGGTCTACCCGCAGTTGAACGCGCTCAACATCATGGGGCTGGCCACGCCGAACAGCGCGATTATGTCGGCGGTGATCTTCAACGCGCTCATCATCATCTGCCTGATCCCGCTGGCGCTGCGCGGTGTCAAGTATCGTCCCATTGGGGCGTCGGCGCTGCTGCGCAACAACTTGCTCATCTACGGGCTGGGCGGGCTGATTGCTCCCTTCATCGGCATTAAGGTTATCGATCTGATTCTCGTCGCCCTGGGTTTGACGTAAAGGACAAGAGCATGCAGCAGCAACATAAAGTGGAATGGGCGCAGGTGCTGCGCCCGGCCATCATCTCGATCATCTTCTTCACAGTGCTGACGGGCGCGCTTTACCCGATGCTCATCACCGGGTTAGCACAAGTGATCTTCCCGTATCAGGCGAACGGCAGCCTGATCACCGATGCGCAGGGCAATGTCATCGGCTCGGCGCTGATCGGACAAGAGTTCAGCGATCCCGCCTATTTCTGGGGACGCCCGTCGGCGACCAGCCCCGTCCCCTACAACGCGGCAGCTTCATCGGGCTCGAACTATGGGCCGCTCAATCCCGCGCTGATCGGTGAGGGTGGGCTGATCCAGACGCGCATCGCCGCGTTGGCAGCCGCTAATGCCGCCGCGGGCGTAACCGTGAGCGGCGCGATCCCGGTGGATCTGGTGACGGCCTCGGCCAGCGGCCTTGACCCGCACATCAGCCCGGCAGCCGCCGAGTATCAAGTGCTGCGCGTAGCCGCCGTGCGCGGCCTAGACGCCGCCGTCGTGCGCGAACTGGTCGCTCAGCATACCGACAGCCGCACGTTCGGTTTACTCGGCGAGGCCCGCGTCAACGTGCTGGAACTCAATCTCGCACTAGACGCGCTCGAGGGTACATAATCGGAGTGAGTAGGAGTGGTAAGGGCAGACATGGACGATTATCGACCCAACCCTGATGAGCTTCTCCAGCAGATCCAGGCGGCAGAGGAGAAACGGCGACGCGGTCGGCTGAAGATCTTCTTCGGGGCGGCGGCGGGTGTTGGCAAGACCTACAGCATGCTTGATGCCGCCCATCTGCGTCGCGCCGACGGGATCGACGTGGTGGTCGGCTACGTTGAACCGCACCCCCGCCCGGAAACGCTGGCTCAGCTCGACGGGCTGGAAGCCGTCCCCCCGCGCATGATCGATTACAAAGGCACACAGCTCCGCGAGTTCGACCTCGACGCAGCCCTAGCCCGCCACCCCGCGCTCATCCTCGTCGATGAACTGGCGCACACCAATGCGCCGGGTTCACGCCACCCAAAGCGCTGGCAGGATGTCGAAGAACTACTGGCGGCGGGCATCGACGTGTATACGACCGTCAATGTGCAGCACATCGAAAGCCTGCGCGATGTCGTCGCCCAGATCACCGGGGTGACGGTGCAGGAAACCGTGCCGGATTCGATCATTGAGTCGGCGGACGAGGTCGAATTGATCGACCTCGCGCCCGAAGACCTGATCAAGCGCCTCAAAGACGGCAAAATTTACCAGCCACAGCAGATCGAGAATGCGCTGCGCAGCTTCTTCCGCACCGGGAATCTGCTGGCTTTGCGCGAACTGGCCCTGCGCAACACCGCCGCCCGCGTCGATGAGCAGATGAAAGAATACCGCCGCGATCATGCTATTCAGCAGACATGGCCCGCGGGCGAGACACTGCTCGTGTGCGTCAGCCCGAGTCCGCTCGCGCCGCGCTTGGTGCGCGCCACCAAGCGCATAGCTTCCAGCCTGCACGCCGATTGGATCGCCGTGTATGTCGAGACGCCGCGCCCGCTGAAGCCTGCAGATCGTTTGCGCATCACCGAGACACTCCGCCTCGCGGAGCAGCTTGGCGCGCAGACCGTCACGCTGCACGGCGCGCAGGTCGGCGACGAAGTGCTGCATTACGCCCGTGAACACAACATCAGCCGGGTGATCGTCGGCAAACCGACGCATCCGCGCTGGCGCGACCTGCTGTTCGGCTCGATGCTCGACGATTTGATGCGGCGCAGCGGGGACATCGATGTGTATGTCATCACCGGCGAACCGGAACAATCGCGCCCGCTGTTAGCGCAAATGCCGCGCCGGACGAGCAGTTGGGGCGCTTACGCGCAAGCATTGGCCATCGTGCTGATCTGTACGCTGCTGGCCGCGCTGGTCTACCCGCTGTTTGTCCCGGCGAATCTCGTCATGATCTATCTGGTGGGTGTGGTCATCGTCGCCTCACGCTATGGTCGCGGGCCGTCAGTGCTCGCTTCGTTTTTGAGCGTCGCCACTTTCGACTTCTTCTTCGTGCAGCCGCATCTGACGTTCGCCGTCACCGATACCCAGTACATTTTTACGTTTGTCACCATGCTGATCGTTGGGCTGACGATCAGTACACTCACCGTGCAGATCAAGCAGCAGGCCGAACAGGCGCGCGAACGTGAACAGCGCACCGCCAGCCTGTACGCACTCAGCCGCGACCTCGCCAATACCCGGGACAGCGACACGCTGATCCGCCTGGCGACCAAACACATCACCGAGGTCTTCGCCAGCCGCGTCAGCGTGCTGCTCCCGGACGCCCACGGGGATCTCACAGCGAGTTCACCCCATGACGAAACGTCGGTTCAGCCCGAGACCGCGGTCGCGCGCTGGGTTTACGACCATCAGCGCTTAGCCGGGCTGAATACCGATACCCTACCGGGTTCAAAAGGTCTATACCTGCCGCTGACCGCCGCGCACGGTGTGGTCGGCGTGTTGGCGGTTTTCCCCTTGACGCGAAACGCTTCACGGCCAGTGAACAACTCCATTTGCTCGAAACATTTGCCAACCAAACGGCGCTGGCCCTCGAACGCGCACGCCTAGCGCAGGATGCGGCGCACGCGCAGATCAAGCTGGAGACCGAAAGGACGCGCAATACGCTGCTCAGTTCCGTGTCGCATGACCTGCGGACGCCGCTGGCCGTGATTACGGGCGCGACCTCGAGTCTGATCCAGCGTGAAGCGACGCTCACCGCCGCCGATCGCCGCGAATTGGCGCACGTCGCGTTTGAGGAATCCGAGCGGTTGAATCGCTTTGTCGGCAACTTATTGGACATGACGCGGCTGGAATCGGGCAGCATCCATGTGCATAAAGAGTGGCAGTTGATCGAAGAGGTCATCGGCACCGCGCTGAATCGCGTCCACAGCGAGACCGCGCCCCATCCCATGCACGTCACTATCCCGCCGAATTTCCCACTCGTCCAATTTGACGAAAGCCTCATCGAGCAAGTGTTAATTAATCTATTGGAAAATGCTTTAAAATACACCGCCAGTGGCACACCGATCACCATTGCCGTCCACGCCGCTGACAAAGAAGTACTCGTCGAAATCGCGGATCGCGGCCCGGGCCTTCAACCCGGTGACGAAGACCGCATCTTCGACAAGTTTTACCGCTCACACCCCGCAGCAAGCGAAAGGCGTGGGACTCGGTCTGGCCATCTGCCGGGGATCATTCAGGCGCATGGTGGGCGGATTTGGGCGGAAACCCGCCCGGATGGCGGCGCCGTCTTCCGGTTCACGCTGCCGCTCACCGGAGAGCAACCGCCCGTCCTTGAGGAAGAATATGACACCAATGTCTAGCCCGGACGCGCTGCCGGGCGCGCTGATTCTGCTGATCGAAGATGATACGCAAATTCGCCGCTTCCTGCGGACGACGCTGACGAACAGCGGCTATCGCCTGCTCGAAGCGACATCCGGGCAAGAGGGGATGCGGCTGGTCAGCACCCAACATCCCGACCTGATCATTCTCGATCTCGGGTTACCGGATGTGGATGGTCTCGATGTCACTGAACAACTGCGCCAGTGGACGTCCACGCCGATTATCGTCCTGTCCGCGCGCGACAAGGAAGGCGACAAAGTGCAGGCGCTGGATCGCGGCGCAGATGATTACCTGACCAAGCCCTTCGGCACCGAGGAACTGCTCGCGCGCTTGCGCGTGAGTCTGCGGCACCGCCAGCAAACACTGTATGTGGAAACGCCCGTGTTCAGTTTTGCCAACGTGCGGATTGATCTCGAACACCGGCAGGTATACGTGGCTGAAGCCGAGGTGCACCTCACGCCCATCGAGTACAAACTGCTGACGATCCTCGTCCGCTATGCGGGCAAAGTCGTGACACAAAAGCAGCTGCTCAAAGAGATCTGGGGGCCAACTTATGAAAAAGAAACCCACTACCTGCGCATTTACATGGGTCAGCTCCGGCACAAGCTCGAAGCTGACCCCGCGCAGCCGCGTTGGCTCATCACCGAACCGGGGGTAGGCTACCGGCTAAAGGTGGATGAGTGATCATTTCAATCGTCAGCGGCCCCTCTTTCGGCACAGGCATCGGTTGATCCAACGTGACGAGTTTGCTGCCGAGGAACTGACCAGCGCGCCACACTTGGAAACGCTGCCAGTAAGGGATCCAGCTTCGGGGGAAATGGGCGAATACAATCTCCGCTCCAAAATGCTCCACGGCTTGCAGGAGTGCGTCAAATGACGAGATGAAATGCATCGCTTCAATGGTCAGGTTGACGCCGTAATCTTCAGCCGTTGCGCGGTATTCGTCGAGGCGGCGGTATTCGCGCGGGGTGGTTGGCAGATATCCGATATCCGTACCCAGATAACCGGGGTGGGGCACGGGGATCAAGCGCAGCACGATGACGCGCGCCTGGCTGTTGCGCGCGACGATGCACGCTTGGGTGATGGCCTCGCTTGTCCAACGAGCTTCGGCAAATTGAACTAGGATGGTTTTCATGGGTGAACCTGTATTAACCACAGCTAGGGTCATTGTAGGTTGAGGTTGGGTCAAAGAGCGGACAGGAAGCTCGGCATTCCCGCAAAAAAACCGTAAAGACGGGAATGCCGAGCGGAACTAGGTGGCTGAATTCGGCGTGGCGGCGTGTGACGCGGTTTCCGCCTGTTCGTCGATGTGGTGATCCGTCGCATGTTCGAACGTCACCTTGAAGCCTTCCGGCAGAGGCAGCGCATCCAAATGCACCTGCTTGACCGTGAGGGCGATGTCGTCACCCGCTTCCATCAGGGCGTCGCGCAGGAACCGATCGGTCGACATGTGCAGCAGGTTGTACGGGAAGTGCGTACGCAGCGCGCCGATATAGATCAGGAGGTGAACATCGGGATACTGCGTCATCAAGTCTTTGAGAATGGTGGTGACCATGCTGTACAAGTCGCGGTAGGGGTCGTCAATGACCTCCATCACGCTCCGATCCCACCCGTTAAGTTCGGCGATTTCCTGCGACCGCTTCTGGAACGCCGCTGCCCGCTTGGCGTCCACGCCAATATGAATGATCTTGACCGGGATGCCTCGCTTGATGATCGCCCCCACCACGCTCACCGCCAGTTTAGACCACGTATCGCAGAAGTACACCGCCATTTCGCTGTGGATGGTGGGGTCAAACACGATGGCTTTCTGGGCAAAGACCGGGGTTTCATCCAGCTTCAATCGCGCGGCCGTCTCTTTGTAATGCCGGTGAATACGGAAGAACACCCACACCAGCGTTGGGATGAGCAGCACGATGAACCAAGCACCATGAGAGAACTTGGTGATGATGAAGACGATCATCACCATGAAGGTCACTACCGCGCCCAACCCGGAGATCGCGATCTTGATCAGCCAGCGTGGGTCATAGGTAATCTTCGTTTCCAGCCCATAGGTGAACTCACCCGGCTTCAACTGCCCCGCCCGCCAGAAGCGGCGCGTCATACCCGCCTGACTAATCGTGAAACCAAGGAACACGCCAATCGCATAGAGCGGGATCAAGTTGGTGACCACCGCGCCCGTGATGATGACCAACACCATCGCGCTGATCGAGAGTGTCAGCACGCCCCACGTGAACACCAGACGCCGCCCGCGATAAGTGAGCTGACGCGGCAGAAAGCCATCCGAGCTGTGCAGCGCCGCCAACTGCGGGAAGTCGGCAAAGGGCGTGTTCGCCGCCATGAAGAGCACCGCGAACGCCCCAATGATCGTCAGCACGTAGCCCAGATAACCGATCCCGTCACTGCCGTAGACCGTGCGCGCCAATTGACTGATCACCGTTTCTTCGTGCGATGGGACGGCCTGAACGGCGTTCGCCAGCACCGTAATGCCGAGGAAGAACGTGATCAGAATGACCGCCATGACCACGAGCGTATTGGCCGCATTTTTCGCGCGCGGCTGCTTGAACAACTGCGTATCATTGGAAATCGCTTCGATCCCGGTGAGCGCTGTGCAACCGGACGAGAACGCGCGCAAAAGGAGCAGCAGAGTCACCGGCTCGACTGCTTCATGGATGGCTTCGACCCCGGTCACGGTGCCGAGCGACCCCGTCAGCAGGCGCACAAACCCGACAATGAGCGTCAGCCCCATCGTGCCGAGGAAGAAATACGTCGGGATGGAAAATACCCGCGCGCTTTCCTTAACCCCGCGCAGATTGACGTGAACCCGGTCAGTGCTGCCGTGCTCAAAATGATCAAGATTTCCTCAGTGGCATAAGCCACCGACGACATAGCATCGCTCGCCAGCACGGCGAGCGCGATGAAGTTGGGCGCGGTCTGATGCGCGATTTCGGCGGATTGCAGGCGTTTACCAATCAGCGTGGAGGCAAATTGCTCACGGAGATCACGAATAGTCATAGCAGAACTTGCTCCTCATGCAGTACGAGGGCAAGTGTACGGCGGTCAGCCGTCAAATGGGCATTAGGGATACGCCAACCGCCGGAAAGATTTCGTCAAGGCCGTGTCAAGTTTTCATAAAGACGCTGCCTCGTGTGCACGCTGTGTGCTCCTTCGAACGGTAGGCCACGGAGTGGGATCAAGGTTTGGCTGAGAAACAAAATAGTCTGCGTAATTGCAGACTGTAAGAGTGTCCAAGCAGGTCGTTAAGCCGCCTTATCCATACCCACTACAATAAGTGCCTTTTCTCGGACTTATGTAGCAGGTAAGAATCGGTTTGAAACGAAACTGTTGCTTGATTTTCGTTTTAGCCGAAGTGTATGGAATAGCCCTTCGCAGATTCAGAAAACTCTATAAAACTGTGTCCGGATACCAACATCGAATTAGAGGGTGTCCGCATAGCAGCCTCGGCTACCTTGTTACGGCTGCCTTTGCAGAACAAATTTGACTCTCACTCTCTGTGGACTAGTTATAGGGAGCAGATCACTACGATCTTTATGCCAGTTCATCCAGCTTGCGCCGCAGATAGGCGTGTTCCAGATTATTCTGGCACAATTCCAGCGCCCGTTTATAGGCACCTGCGGCGGCTTCACGCTGATTTGTGCGGCGTAAGAGGTCGGCGTAGGCGACATGAAACGGAAAAATTCTTCCATTTCCAGCTTCAGGCGGTGCAGAATCTGCAGCCCTGCCTGTGGGTTTCCCGACATCGCCATCGCCACTGCCCCGTTGACTTCTACGACTGGCGAAGCGGTCATCTGGAACAGCGTCTGGTAGAGTTCTACGATTTGCGCCCAGTCAGTCTTTTGGGCGGTTTCTGCCTGTGCGTGTACGGCACTAATCGCTGCCTGTACCTGATAAGGACCGGGATTGAGCAGCCGCAGGGCGTTATCGAGGATCGCTGTCCCTTCGTTTATGCGGTCGTGATTCCACTTTGCGCGATCCTGATCTTCCAGCACGACCAGTTCACCGTTGCCGTTGACACGGGCATCTCGCCGGAGTCATGCAAGAGCATCAGTGCCAACAAGCCCCGTGCTTCCGCACTGATCGGCTTATCGGGCAGCAGTTCCACCAGAATACGGCATAAGCGAATCGCTTCGCTGCAAAGTTCGTGTCGAATCAGGGTATCGCCGCTGGTGGCGACATAGCCCTCATTGAAGATCAGATAGATCACGGTCAGCAGTGCGTCCAACCGCTGCGGGAGCAGTTCGGAGGGGGGTACACGGTAGGGGATACCTGCGTCCCGAATTTTGGTGCGTGCTCGCGCCAGACGCTGTGTCATCGTCGTCGGCGGGACGAGAAAAGCGCGGGCGATTTCGTGCGTGGATAAGCCGCCTAACGTACGCAGGGTGAGTGCGACCTGTGCATCCAGATTGAGCGAGGGATGGCAGCAGGTGAACATTAGCTTCAGGCGTTCATCCGGGATAGTCTTCATTTCTTCTTCCTCATCGTCTTCATCCCCTTGAAGGGAGTCGAGGATGACCTGCTGTTTGCGGGTGAAGTTCGAGTCGCGGCGGATGCGGTCAATCGCTTTACGTTTCGCAATCGTGGTGATCCATGCACCGGGATTACGGGGGACGCCGTCCTGCTTCCACTGTTCTAATGCCGCGATCAGCGCATCCTGCAAAGCATCTTCTGCCAGCTCGAAATCACCTAGCGTGGCGATCAGCACGGCGAGGATTTTGCCATGCTCCTGCCGGAAGGTGGTCTCGATTTGTGCCGCAATCTGTCCTGTGGTCATCCTCTATCCGTCATCAGACGGGCGGATTTGAAATCCGCCCCTACATGCACGTTTATTCAAACGTAACCACTGGGCGGATTTCAACGCTGCCCTCTCGCGCAACGGGGATTTTCGAGGCGATGTCGATGGCTTCATCAAGGTCTTTGCAGTCGATGACGTAGAAGCCAGCCAGACCTTCGCGGGTTTCGACAAACGGGCCATCGGTGGTGAGCGTTTTGCCATCGCGGACGCGGATGGTGGTGGCAGCAGAGGTGGGGTGGACGGCTTCGCCTGAAACGATGGTGGCGCGCTGGCGAGCATATTCAAAAAAGGCGTTGTAGTCCTGTATCTCCTGCATCTGTTCTTCCTTCGTCATGTTGGCGGCGGCGGCTTCGTCACGATATTTAAGCATCATGTATTTCACGGGAAGTTCTCCTGACCTGGTTTGTGTGAATGATTAGGCTGAAACGCACTTTTTCGCATTTCTATCAATACGTCGAATGAGAGTCCATCAAAATGACATCTTTGTTCTCATGTTAATCCTTCTCTCATTTTTATATTCGAACTGATGCTGCCGGAAATCTACAATATCGATAGGTTGTTGTGTTTCAGCATTCGTTGAACAAACAGATCAGCATGATGAGTGTGGGAGCAAAGAGGCGGGCATAGACACTACCGATTACTATTAGCGGCGCATAGGGCATAGCATAACACGTATGCGTATTGAAGTTTGAAACGCGTCCCAAGTTTCCGGTTAAAGTCGGGACATTATCCACATGACAACAGGACAGAGCATCCACTAACGTAGAAGAAAGGATCATTCCGCCTGCTTTAGCCAAGGAGCATGGTCATGATTAATCCACTGACGATTACGGATAGCAAAGGTCAACGGGGAGCAGTTGCTACCAGACAGATCCCACGTTTTGCCCTTCGATTGCTGCTCTGTACAGTGATTGTGCTTGTGTGTTCTCCAGTGTTCGCCCAAACTTCCCCCGGCACATTTTGTGTAAGTGATGAGATGGTGACACTGTATCGTTGTCCACATCACACCTGCCCAAACAATACTCATCTCGGTAGTCGTGTCCCTATGTATCGTCTTGGTTCAGCCGAACTGGAAAATACGATTTGGACAATTGTTCGTTATGACAACCGCTACTATTTCGCGCCAGATCTCACGTGTGTTCCAATGAAAACGCTGTGGTCAGAAGTACAACCACAGCTCGATCAGTATAGCGAGATACTGGCGATGAACCCTGATGATGTAGACGCGCTGATCGGGCACGCACAGCAGTATTCGCAGCTGGGCGAATATGAACTCGCGCTTGCGGATCTGGAGCATGCTCTTGAAATAAATCCGGAATCCGGTCTAGCGCATGGTTGGCATCAACTGATTTTGAACAATTTAGGGCGGTTGAATGAATTGTGGGCAGAAATTGTCCCACCAAACTTGCCGCCTGCCGAACTTTACGACGAAAGCAGCAGCTTGGACTGGTTCGAAGATGTCAACTCTGTGTTTTACCTCGATCACGGATGGAGTCTCGTGTACTTCCCAGTGAGCGCGTATGTATCGGTTCCCTTGGGCTGGCAAGCCGTTGATCGGATCAGCAGCGGCTATTTACTTTATCCGCCGTCAACCGATTACGAAGGCTATGAGGTACTGCTGCGCTTCAGCTCATTTGGCTACGAGGGGGATGATCGTACCAGCGCCGAAGCTGCCGCTGAATTGATCGAAGCTTATTCGGCTGAATCTAACTATGTTGTGATTGACCATGCGATCATTGATGCTCATTCTGGCTATTTGCTCGTCGATATGGTTGAAGATGATCAGCATTACTATCTGGTGGTGGGTTTCGCCGAGTCCCTGAATTTTGGCTGGTTTCACCTCGCCACCGCTTTTACGCGTGAACCTGAACGCTGGGATGATTATTTCCCGGTGATCCAAGCCATCTTCGCCCATTTGCGGACAGTCGATAGTGCGCCCGCACCTATCCGCCTGCCGGACAGCTTAATTGATCTCAGCGCGTTCGAAGTTGAATAAAGAAACAGACGGAGTTAGCTGTTAAACCCGCCTATCAAAAAGTGGCCCATCATGTCTGCAACAAAGTTGAATAATTGGGAGCATGCATCATGAAACAGCGTATCGGGTTACTCCTCCTCTTCAGCTTGCTGCTGCTCTTGCCAGCACAGACACCGCTGACAGCGCAGCAGGTTATCCTGCTCGATCCTACCGGAGTTTTTCCTATCGGCTTGACATCGCGCTACTGGATAGACGAAAACCGCTTCGACTTCGAGACGTTCACGCAAGAAAGCGATCTCCAGCCAGGGTATGGCGCTCACCGTGACCGATACGTTACTAAAAGCCGAACCAACGCGGCGTTCGGCGGCGGTGACAACGGCGGAAACAGGTCAACTTGTGGAAATCACAGTCCTTGATGGGCGTTGGGCCAATATCACGTTTGATGAGTATTCGGGGTGGGTCGTTGCCGCTGAGCTCATCAATGTTGACGCCTCGGTGGTGAACGATCCTCTGCATCACCGCCACCTCGTGGCTCGTGTATGGTATCCCTCCATCGAAGCTCCAGATGCCCCGCTTGCACCCTATATGCCTGATTTCGTCGGCCCAGCGGCAGAACGTGTGATTCCTCTGTGGGGCTTTGACACCTCTGATCGCAACGACCGACAGTTCGTCGCAATGGCTTCTCATGCACGGATTGACGTCCCCGTCAGCGATCAAGCTCGAACGCTATCCCGTTATCCTCCTCACGACGCCTTTTCCCCGGAAACGCTCACGATGCTGGCAGAAGAATTGACGAGTCAGGGCTATATCGTTGTTGGAATTTATCACACTTACCCCATCGTTTACGGCGATGGAACTTTATGGGGGGCGAGTTCCGATTCTGGCGTGGAACTGAAGAAATCATCGTTAATTATTTAGCCCAGGATATCCGCTTTGTGCTGGATCAGTTGGAGCATGAAAATGCTGCGGATGGTTTGCTGGAAGAGCAGCTTGATCTGGAACATGTGGGCATCATCGGTGGCTATTTCGACGTCCCGGGCGTTTTGCTGGCCGCAACCGAAGATCCGCGCATTGACGCGGTGATCGGTATGGGGACGAACGGTATACCCGTACCCCAATTCGAGCAGGCATACCTAGAATTTCACTGGCCCCAAGGTGCAGAGCTGCCGCTGGGACCGTACCACAGTGTTTACCCTACGTCCAATGATTTGACGTTCTTCGATTTCCCGGCCTGGGATCTTCCCGGACTGCCCTCGGGCACAGATGAAGAGGGATCAGCCCATAGCCTTATGTTGATGGCGTCCCTTCGACCACGAGATATCGAAATCGTGCGCACCTACGCACGGGCGTTCTTCGATACTTACCTGCGCAGCGAGCCTCTGGGACTGCTAGGGGAAGCGTCACTCGACTATCCTGAGCTGAATATCATTTGTTACACCCCGAACTAAACAAGCAGGATGAGGCAGTGCCTCATCCTATGCTCACGATAGTTTTTGTCATGTTCCTCTATCCTATCACTGGCGCATAATCATAGAACAAGTGTACCATCCTCAGCAGGGGTTAGTGCGTTTGCAGAGGGTGTGTATAGTGGGCGAAACGACAGAGAAGGTCTACTGCTTTATTCGGGATTATGTCGGGAAACATGGGAAAGCACCGAGCTACGCGCAGATCGCGGAAGCGTGCGGCATTCGTCCCGGTACAGTGGGGGCGCACCTCTCGTATCTTGAGGCTCGCGGGTTGATCCGGCGGGCTGACAATACGCGCCGTGGCATTACCCTGCTGAAGATCAAGTCAGATTGACGGTGGCATCTCGGCTCGGAAACGGTTTCCACATGGTCATCGGAGGAACCAACCACCAACACCGATGATCGAGACTTCTCGGGTGGTCATCGTCCGAGGTAGGTGGTTTTGAAAGAATCAGGCGGAGATTGTTCTACCCCCTCCTCTTGGTAATAAACGCGCACCATTAAGTGAGCAAAACGAACTTCGTCACCGCGTTCGACGACATATTGGAATCCGGGGCGCAGTCGAGCCAAGTTCAAGTATGTCCCATTGGTGCTGCTCAAATCGGTCAGCAGCAGCGTTCGCTCATGCCACAAGAAGCAGGCATGCCGACGTGAGACACCGTGCTGCAACGCTCCATAACGGGTCAGATCAATCGGCACATGGACTGAATGCTCTTCATCGGAACGACCGACCACCAATCGCGTCGCAAGGGGAAAAGTCACTATGGAGCGGGGTTGTACGTCAATTTCGAAGATCAGCAAGCTTTAGTGTCGATAGCGGCACTCGGTTGCGTATCGCCCTCGGTATCCGCCTCTCCCAGAATCCGTAGCTTGGGAAGCGTACCGGTTGGTTTGTCGCAGTTCAGACAAGTGAGCCGGTTCGGTTGAAGGTCAGCCCCACATAAAGGACAAGCGTTCATACGGTTTCCATCCCAGAAGTTACACTGTACCGGTTTGTGGAAAGAGGCAACCATGTCTGTTCAGTACTATATCCGAGAATTGAAATAAAATATGTAAAATCTCTAGCGATTGCGCAGCGGAATCGCCATTAGAAGTGGCCGTTTTTTTCTCTCGAATTACGTACGTAAATCCGCCTTTTCGTACGTAATTTGTGGTAGAATGGGAGGTAGCAAGTCGACGATTTGAACCGTTTTTCAGGACATGACCACCATGATTCAACCACCTCAAGAACAGCCCAATGCGCTTCAGACTGTGGATACCACCGCCGCGATGAAGTTTGCCGAGTTGGCGGAAATGACACTCTGGAGTGTCGCCAAGACCAGCGCGCGGGTCTATGGGCAGACGCTGAAGGCGTGGTGCGCGTGGTGCGACCTGAACGGCCTCGACCCGCTCGACCTGCGCCCGGCGGTGGTACTGGAATTCATCAGCGAAGGTGATACCACAGCGGCGACGCGCAAGCGGCAGCTGTCGGCACTCCGGAAGTTGGCGCAGATGGCCTATGTTCTGAATCCGACGGACGACACTCGCCGCTTTTATGAGGCGTTACGGATTCGTCCGACCACCCACGGAAGGCGTCAGCGACAAGACGCGGGCGCGCCGAGCGCTGACGCCCGCCCAAGCCGACAAGGTACTGCGAGCATGGGACGGTGATACGGCCCCGGAACGCCGCAATCGTGCCCTCATCAGCTTGCTCGCTCTGACCGGCATTCGCCGCGCCGAAGCGGCATCCCTGCGCTGGCAGGATATCGATTTTGAGAACGGCATCATCCATATCGCTCACGGCAAAGGCGACAAGCAGGGCGATGTCCCGGTCGCCAGCGATTATGCGCTGGAAGCCCTCCACGCATGGCGCGCACTGCTGCCATCTGGACGGGACTATGTCTTTTGCCCCGTCGAGCGCGGCGGCCATCTGGGCAAAGACAAACCCATCACGGGGACTGATATTTACCGCATCGTCAAGGCGACGGAAGCGCTCACAGGGATTGAATTCAAGCCGCATGACCTGCGCCGAACGCTGATTACCGAGGCACTGGCCACTGGGACGCCAATTCAAACGGTACAAGCGATTGCTGGCCACAGTCGCGGCGAGACCACGCTCCAATATGCCCAAGCGGTCGATGCGCGGAAAGCCCGCAAAGAATTGAAGCTGAGGTATGGCTGAGAAATAACTCCTGCTCGACGCCCATTTCAGTACAATCGACGCCGAACAGGTTCATCAGTATAATGACAAAACGTTCAGGAGGTATCCCATGCGTCAGGTTATCCTCATCCCCGATCCAGACGGCGGTTTTGTCGTCGAAGTCCCTAGTTTGCCCGGTTGCTATTCGCAAGGAGAGACCGAGGCAGAAGCGCTCGCCAATATTCGTGAGGCGATTGATCTCCATATCGAGAGCATGATTGCGCACGGTGAGGAAGTGCCCGAGGATTACGCGCCGATCCAGCTGGCAACGATTTAGGCTCGGCCTGTTCTCGGTTCACAATTTCACGGATGATCTAGGTAGCGGCTTTGCTTTCAGTCGAGGCAGGTACAGCATGGGTAAGCTTTCTCCCGTTTCGGCGCGCGACTGTCTCCGTGCCTTGCAGCGAATCGGCTTTAAGGTTGACCGGCAAAGCGGCAGCCACATCACACTGATTCTGCGAAGACCCGGCTGCTCGTGTCACCGTCCCCAACCACCGCGAATTGAAGATCGGCATGTTACGAAGAATTATCCGCGATGCCGATCTGACCGTCGATGAGTTTCTCGAATTACTCAATTAGACTACGCCACATGCATTGCAGACGACCTCGCCGTCGTCTGCGGTTGGCGAATAATCTCTAGTCACGCTTCTTTATTTCGGAAAGCCGTTCGATTTCGCTGCTTAGACTGGCGCGTTCTTCTTCGCTGAGGGGGAGTTCGCGCAGTTTTTTGCAGGCTTGCGCTGGCGGTTGCTGTTTCTTCCACGTCCAGTGCGATTTCCGCACGCAGCAGAAGCGCACGAGCAATGAGGATTTTTGCCTCGTCTGAATGGCGTTCTAGCGCGACATCCAGAATTTTTGCCGCGCCAGACAAATCAAGCTTGAACTCGCGGAAGCGCGTAGCCCGTGAAATCGCAAACTCCATTGGACTTTGGTCTCCCCTTTGCTCGGAGTTGACTGTGATTTCTTCGTCTTCATTCCCAAATTTGATGAATGTCACCCAATTGCCTGAAGGGTCGGTCACGGTGAAGCGCGTTTGGCCTGGTCTGATGCGCGTGATACGTGGTAAACCCTTGTTCGGAACACGTCCCAATTTCCCCTTCAAGGCGTTGGAAAAATTCTGGTGTACAACCTCGACATCTGTCACCATCACCAGACAGTTACAGGGGTTTTCTTCGGGCTTTAGCCCATTTTGCTGGATAAAATGCAGGCCGTATTCGCCACGACTCATCACTCCATAACCATAGGGGCTTTTCTGATAATAGGTTTTTTCGTAGCCGAGCGCTTCCCAGAAATCGAGCGTTTCATCCAGCGAAGCAGCGAACAATACGGGGACAGTCATCCATTCTTTTTGATTCATTTTGTTCTCCAATTGCTTCTTAGCCTTATCCTAAAGGGCTGATGTACTGTTGGAGACTTAGGCCATGACCTCGACTGTAAATCCGCCAGGAGCTTTGACATAGAACGTCCAGGCATGATGGTGTTCGGGCGCGGCAACATCGAAACCATCGGCTTTCAGGACTTCGTAGATTTGATTAACCTTTGCTTCGCTTTCCTGCCCAAAACCAATGTGAAAGGTCTCGGGATAGCTGCCCGAACCTTTCATCAGACTGAGCACAAGGCCATCGTCATCGAAAAGCACGGTAAAGCCTTTGTTGCCGCCCTGATTCGTCATGCGGAAATATTTCTCGAGAAATTCCGCTGCTGCGAGGACATCCGTCACAGTGAGATTGATGTGATTGATTTTCATACCACCTCCTTTTCCCTTATTTTAAGGGGCTGGTGGAAAGGTGAAGGCTTTTAGCTCTTGTCGGGATTCGCTGCCAGATATTCGGCGACTTCCTGCTTCATATCAGGCGCATTTTTGACCTGGGCGAGATTTCCGAGAGTGCCTTAATCACGGCGGCAGGACTGCTGACTTTCAAGGCAATCACCTGAAATGCACGCGGGATTCGTATCTGTGTATGGTCATGGAAGACGACAATCACGACTGTTCCGATAGCACTGCCATCACTGCGGCTGATTTTGCTCCACATCCAGCGCTGCCTCTCGCTCTCATTTTCGCCCCATTCCCGCGAATTCATCAAGCTGCCGGGCAAGCGTGGACTCGCCTGCAATCCCAATTCTTTGAAGCGCTCATGAACCTGCTGGAAAAGCTGCTTGCCATAAATCGCGTAGACACTATCGCCAATATGCGGATACATTTCTACCATCTTGCTCTGGCAATGCTGAAAACGGCTTTCCCAATGCTGGTTGATGTGCTCCTGAATGTAGCGCCCGATGCTATGAATATCGTCCATATGGCCTCCTGATCAACTTGGCTATTTTCATGATAGAGGCTTGGAGGATAGATGGAGGGTTTTAGCGCGATAGCTCAATCAATTTCCTGAGTTGCTGGATGATGGCTTGGGCGCGGGATTCGAGTTCGAGGAGGCTTGAGAGCCAGTGATCAGCGATGACTTCGATATATTCATTGGCGCTTTCTTCGAGCGGGAGTTCAAGCTTTTCGCCGAGCTTTTCGCTTTGGCCTGCCTCATAAGCTTGCAGCATGCGCAAAATCGCCATGAGGCTGTAGCCGGCCTGTAGCAAGCTGCGAATCACGCAGATCCGGCCCAAATTCGCGCATCCCATAGAGGCGATAACCACTCTGTACTTCACGCGGAACAGTGATCAGGCCATTGCGCTCCCAGTTGCGGAGCATATCCACGCTGACATTGAGGCGCTTTGCTGCTTCGCCAATCGTGACGGTATCCTCAAAGGCATCCAGCAAATTTCCTGCCGCCCACTGCTCCAGAAATTCAATTGCTGCTTCGGTGGATGTGCGTTCCATGCGGATAAGTGCCAGATATTGGAAGGCTAATTCAATCGCCGTGCCGAAATTCTGGTTAGCGGCATTCCGCAAAAGCTGAAATATGGCTCTTTATCGCCAAGATACGGCCAATGCAAAGTCAGGCGCACGAGCCTAGCATACTCCAGATGCAATTCGCTGTACTGGCGATAGCGATTCTCCCCGCGTGGAATGGGCGGCAAAAGCCTGCTTCTTCGTAGAGGGAACGGTATTCACATGAACGCCCAGTGCTTTGGCGATGTCGCTGGTTTTCATCTTGAGTCGACAGTAAACAGTTTTCAGTAAGGGATAGGCCAGTTCACAGAAGTAAACGGGATTTTCTTAGCCGCAATCCTGAGCTTGCGGCGTTCACGAATCATAATAAAAAGCCTCCAATAGCATACCAGGCTACACATTATTTTGCTGCTTTTTCAATTGCTTATCATAGCCACCTGGAAGACTCAGGAAAAGGTAAATGGGCACTTCCGATCATCCAAAGCGCTACAACTTCCAGCAATGAGATATAGCCCAAGAGATGAGCAAACGGAACTACAAGCGCAACAGCGGCGGCCAACACCCCCACCATTCCTCCCTAGTAAATCCAGAAACTATGTTTATTGGGAGTTTTCGTTCATGACTGAGGGGTTTTAATACGAGAATCCTGAGCGTTAACCGACCTTTTGCGCTGCTTTCTCCCGCAAGTGAGTCAAGAAAGGCTCTTTTCTCGTATTAAAAGGGATATTTTAGGACAAGTTTAGGAATGTCACCTATATAGTCATTCAGATGCGCTAATTAGGCAACACAACCGTGATGATCTACTTTGGCGACGGACGTCTCGTCAGATCAAACTGCGCGTCAGTCATTGTATAAACAGTTGAATATATCAAGCCAATCCAGGGAACCAAGGTAGGCCAAACTCTTTTTCCTTATAGTAGACCTTCTTCTGCCTGTAACTCTGTCCGCGCTTTGTATTCAACCCGCGCGGTGCTGACATCATCCACATGCGACTCTGCCCACGCGCACAACTGTTTGAGCGGCTCGACCAACGTTTCGCCCAGCGCTGTGAGTGAATACTCACACGCGGTGGCGTGACTGGGTAGACCTTACGCTTTACCAGCCCATTCTGTTCCAGACGGCGCAGGGTGAGCGTGAGCATCCGAGTCGAAACTCCCTCGAGCAGCACCTTCAACTGTGTGTGGCGCAGTGTGCGACCGTGCAGGTGATAGATGATCAGAATCGCCCACTTATCCGCCACTAGTTCCAGCACACCGCGCAGACCAAATTCGTTCGGATGCATGAGGTTCAGTTCCTTTTCATAACTTAGGCACATAAATGTATGTGCATTACATGAATGCGTATCACGCTTTCTGACACTGACATTTTACAATGGTGACATCGTTTCTTGATACCCCGGAGACAGCCTGATGTCCCAACCCAACATTCTGATCACCGGCGCGACTGGTACGATTGGGAGCGCGCTAATTGCCGAGCTTGAGCAACATGGTATCGCTGCCCGCGCGGGCGTGCGCACCATTCCGGATGTGCCACCCGACGGCATAACGCAGTACGTCCCATTCGACTTTGCACAGCCTGCCATGATGGACTCAGCATTGCGCGGGGTACGCACCCTGTTTCTTCTCACCCCGAACACGGGCGAGGCGATCGACTATGCACGCACGGCGATCGCGGCGGCGCGCATGGCGGGCGTGAGCCACATCATTCGCTTATCCGCCTATAGTGACCCGGATGAAATCTACAACCCGCACCGGATCACTGATGAATTAGTCGTTGAAAGCGGCATGGCCTACACCCTGCTTCAGCCAATCCCGTTCATGCAAAATTTCGTCAGCGCCTTCGGCGCAACCATTCGATCTCAATCGGCGTTGTACGAGCCGCTAGGTGACGCGCGCGTCAGTTACATCGACGCCCGCGATGTCGCCCGCGCCGCCGCCGCCGTCCTGAGCGATCCCGCCGCGCACGCCGGACAAGCCTATCACCTGACTGGACCCGACGCGCTGTCGGATTACGACATCGTCCGCATCCTGTCCGATGTGACCGGACGCGCAATTCAGTACGTGAATATTCCCGAGGAAGCAGCACGCGCGTCATTGGTTGGCATCGGCTTGCCCGCGTCCGTCGTCGAGACGGTGATAGGGCTGTACGGGCTGATGCGCGCGGGCAAACGTGAATCCGTCACACAGCATGTCGAGGCGATCACCGGACAACCCGCCACGCCCTTCGCCGTTTTCGCCCGTGACTACGCCGCTGCATTTACTGCCTGACGGCGAGAAAGGTTAAACACGATGTTCATGGTTGAAGCACGCACGCAAATTGCCACCCCGCCTGCTTTGCTGTGGGGCGTACTGATGGACGTGGGGCGCTACACTGAGTGGAGTACGCTGCTGCACGCCGAACAGACGACCTCCCCCAACTCGGCGCGACGATCCGGCTGCGGCTGGCAATACCGGGTGGTCCGACCTACAGCTTTGCACCAGAGGTCATCACACTGGAGGCGAATCAGCATTTCGCGTGGCGGCAAAAAACCGCGCTGGTCGGCATCTTCGACGGCGAGCATCATTTCGTGCTTACTCCGGTTGGGACAGAGGCGACTGAATTGCATAACTACGAGCGCTACAGCGGGCTGCTCTCCCCAATCATCCAACGACTGCCGATGATGCAGGGCGCTGCGGGCGGGTTCGAGGCGATGAACGACGAGATCAGGCGGCGCAGCGAAAGCTTGTACACCAAGGGAGGTGCACGATGATCACCCTCTCTCGACGCGACGACGTTGAACTGGTCGATTGGGGTTGGATACAGATGCGCAGCCCGGTGCTGTACCACATGCCGTACGGTTCGCTGGCGGTGTTCACCGACGGTCTGATGCATCCAGGGCAGGGCTTCGACATGCACCCACATCGCAATCTGGAGATCGTTTCGGTCATCCTAGAAGGCGAGGTCACACACCGCGACTCGACGGGCAACCTTACGCGTATGGCGGCGGGTAGCGTCCAACGCATCACCGCTGGTGGGCATCTACCACGCCGAACACACCACGTCGCCGGAAGCAGTACGCATGTTCCAGATTTGGTTCATCCCAATCGCGCCGAACCTGTCGCCCGACTATGCGCGCACTGACTTCATAGGTGTGCAGCCGAAAAACATCCTGTACCCAGTCGTCGTCCCGGCGATGGACACCCATCCGCCATCAGGTGCACTGGTCATGCAGGCGGATGGGTGGGTCTTCATGGCGAACATTACGCCGGGGCAGACCGTTCGCCACACACTGCACGCTGAGCGTAAGTTGTTCGTGTATGTCATCAGCGGGCAGATATCGGTCAACGGGCTGGCGCTAGCAGATCACGGCACGGACGCATCTTCCCGGAAGTATTTTCCTGTGAAGGTTAACCCAGTACCGAGCTTGCCCCGAAGAGTGGTTCTTCCGCAATTGGATGTTGCCTGCGGATCGATGTAGAAAGGGTTGTGAGGGAAAATGCGCTGAAAAGACTCACTTTCACCAGGAGGTCGTGACATGTCCTTGCAGCCTCGGTTCGTTTCGGAGGTACTAAAAGAGAACCGACGAGTAGCAAAAGCCGCCCGTTTCGCTACTCAAGGTGATAGGGCTGGAGTATGAGCTACTCGGCCTCTCACTGCGCGACAATTTGATGACGCTCTACCGCGCGCAGCTCCGCTAACGGGGCGTGCTCGTCAGCCGCGATCTCGACCGCTATCAGGATGGGGCTGCGGTGACGGTGGCCGGGCAGATTCTCGTGCATCAGGCGCCGCCGACCGCCAAAGGGCATCACTTCATCACGTTGGAAGACGAAGCTGGCTTCCTCAACATCATCGTGCGCCCCGACGAATACGCCCAGTACCGCCGCGTGCTGCGCTTGACGTTCATCCTTGGTTTATCGTTCGTACTCGGTGGGGGTGTCGTCGGGGTCTGCGAAAAAGCGAGACAATTGATCTGCGCACGCGCCCCAATTCCGGCATCTGGCGTACGCTACAAAGCGCGGTGCGGGTGACCATCGCCTTTGGTCTGGTTGGAGGCGTGATCGGCGCGCTGATCGGTTGGCTGCTGAGCACACTCCCCGAAAATGACCGTAACTTTGTGGCAGCCTTCAGCAACACGTTCATCCCCAGCTTCCTTATTCTCGGAGTCGCGATTGGTCTGGCACTCGGCTTGATAATGGACGGCACGGAGGCGGTCGTCATGACCACCTTCCAGTTGGAGCTAAAAAGCTTAGAAATTCTGGAGGTTGATGAAGGAGACGCGGAGTAATCAGCTTAGGCTGAAAGCCTGTGTAGCTGAGGAACTTACTCGAAGCCCTATAGTCAAAGAGCCTTTGCTAGAGAGGCTCTTTGCCTATTGGCCTCACTGTAGTTTACCGCTGGTAGAAGGTGCCAAGCAGAGCCGAAACAGTAAGGGATTTATCTTGGCCACGACAAAAGTCCGACGTTAGGTACTTATCGTCTTGAGTCAGCGGCAGAACCTGCGAAATGACTATAGAATAAGTCAATCTATGTGAAACCTATAGTCCAACAGAGCAGGCAGAGCCGCAGTGACCTATATCTTTGTGTCCTACGCCAGTGCTGACCGCGAGTTCGTCGCGCGGCTGATCCCTGATCTCCAGAATGCGAACATCACCGTCTGGATTGACCAGCTCAACCTGAAAACCGGAACGCCCGACTGGGAACAAGCCCTTCGGTCAGCGATCTCTCAAGCTTCTGCAGTACTGCTGATTGCGACGCCTCAGTCACTCAAGTCCCAACCCGTCTCAGCTGAACTTGCTATCGCCCGCATGTATAACGTGCCTGTCTATCCGGTGTGGGCGGACGGGCAGCACTGGGTTGAAGCGATCACGATGGATCGCTTCAAGTCGCAGTATATTGACGCTCGCAGTGAGAAGTACAGCGCGGGGTTGGCGGCCATCATCGCGACGCTCGGCGGTCAAGGCATCACGCCTGCCGTGCCCGAGGCCATCGTTCCACCGGCGGCGGCTGAAGTCCCCATCTTCAATCCGTATAAAGGACTGCGCGCCTTCACCGAACAAGACTCGGCGCTGTTCTTTGGGCGGGAGCGCTTTGTCACGCAGCTCGTGGACAAGCTCGACGAAACGCTGCGGAACAACGAACCGCGCCTGCTCGCTGTGATTGCGCCAGCGGCTCTGGCAAGTCGTCGGTGCTGATGGCGGGTCTCCTCCCGAAGCTGCGTGGCGGCGGGATTGCTGACAGCAACCAGTGGCACTATCTCCCAGCGCTCGTGCCCGGCGCACACCCACTGGAAAGCCTCTCTGATGCACTGGCTGGCGTGCTGCCCAACGTGAGCATGACCGCCCTTGATGAGGATTTGCGCAATCCGAACGGGCGCGGACTGCACCGCCTAGCTGGGCGAGTTGGCGGGGAACAACACGTTGTACTCTACATAGACCAGTTCGAAGAGCTGTTCACGCAAACTGCTGATGAGGCAGAACGAGCGCAGTTCATCAGCCTGCTGACCACGGCCATTACCGAGCCGGACGGCAAGCTGATCGTGCTGCTCACCCTGCGCGCGGATTTCTACGACCGACCGCTCAACTATCCAGAACTCGGCGCGCTAATGGACGCGCACAGCGGTGTCGATTTTGCCGATGGCGCTGGCCGAAGTCTTTGACGCCGTGCAGAAACCCGCCACCGCCGCGGGTTTAACCTTCGACGAGGGACTGGCCGCCGATCTCGTATTTGAAGTCCGCGAGCAGCCCGGCTCGCTGCCACTGCTGCAATTCGCGCTCGACCAGTTGTACAAGGCGCGCACTGACCGGCGGCTCACGCGATCCGCTTATGAGGCTATCGGCGGCGTGCGCGGCGCGCTGGCGAAACACGCCGAAGCAGTCTATGCGGGTCTACCAGCGGATGCCGACCGCACCTTAGCTCGCGCCTTATTTCTGCGCTTGATTGAGCCGGGTGCCACCGAACAGGACACTGTGCGCCGCCGCGCCGAACGCTCTGAATTGACACTCGCTGATAGTTCTCAGACCGAACGCCTACGCACCGTCGCCGATACCTTCGTCGATGAACGTCTGCTGGTCACCAACCGCACGGGAGACACAGAAACGCTGGAAGTGGCGCACGAAGCGCTCATCCGCGAATGGGAGCGCTTGGGCACGTGGCTGCACGAAGCGCGCGAGGATATTCTGCTTCAGAAGAAGATTAGTGCAGATACCCTCTCATGGGTCAAAGACAATCGGCAAGCAGACTACGGAGCGCTCTACAGTGGGCGAGTCCTGCGTGAGGCCCTGCAATGGGCGGAACAAAACCTGCCAAGCGCCGACGAAGCGGCCTTTCTACGCGCGGGGACGGAACGAGAAGCACAACTGGAAGCGCTCGAACTCTCGCGCAAGCGCGAGCTGGTGAAAGCCGCCGAACGCGCTGAGACATCTCGCCGTGCATCGGTTGCCGCGGCGAACCGAGCACGTATCATCCTCCTTGCTTTGATCGCCTCTGTGCTCATTGCAGCAGTCGCCTTCTTCCTGGCTAATGCCCAATACGTTGCCAATCAGAGCAGGCGAATGCCACCCCTGACCCTCGTTGGCGAGCAGGTGCTGAGTGCCAATGCCGCACTGACCCCGATCCCGATCACGCTTGCCGCCGCCAATGCACAAGTCACGGATGCGGCAGCGCTCGTAGCCACATCGGGCGCGGAAGCGACCTACGCTTCCGCTTTGGTCAATGAAGTTGTCAACGATACCAACCGACAGCTAGACGCTGCTGCAACCGCACGGATCGGTGCGGAGAACGCAGCGGCAGATGCCGGAACACTCGTGGCAAATGCCACGGCGACACTCGGCGCCGTGCAGGCGCAGGGGACGCAAGTCGCGGCACAGGCAACCTATTTCGGTATCGAGCAGGCGCGTATCGGCACACTCTCGGCAGGTGCGGTGGTCATTCCGCCGGGCACACTGACGCCAGAACTGCTGCTGCCAACATTGACCGGGATCGCGCAGCTTCGCCTGTGGGAACCACGCATCATCGTCGAGGAAATTGAGGGCGTGAAGATCGAGATGGTCGAAGTACCGCCGGGCTGCTTATAATGGGCAGCGTGGCGGGCGGGGATGAGGTCCCCGTGCATGAGCAGTGCTTCAATGAACCGTTCCGCATGACCGCTACGAGGGTCTCCTGCGCAGTTCACCGCGCTGAATGGCGAGATGGCAGCAGATTTCGCGTTCCCCGGTGAGGCTCGTCCGGTCGAGAACATCAACTGGTTCGAGGCGCGCGATTTTTGTGCACTGCGCGAAGCACGCTTGCCTACCGAACGCGAATGGGAGTATGCCGCACGCGGCCCCGACAGCCTGACCTACCCATGGGGCAATGTTTTCGTGCCGGAAAACGTGGTCTACAACCGTGTCGCAGCGCAAGGGACAGCGGATGTGGTGGATGCAGAGGGCAACCCTGCCCGACCGGGCGGTGCGTCGTGGGTGGGCGCGCTGGACATGAGCGGGAATGTATATGAATGGACGAGTACACGCTACGATGAGCTCGACTATTCACAGCTCACACTCAACTTTCAGGGGCTGTTCCCATACCCGTACCGCGAGAACGACGGGCGTGAAGCGGACGAAACGCAAATAGCTTTTAATCGCCGCGTATCAGAACAATCATTCTACGTACTGCGCGTTTTACGCGGCGGCGCGTGGGACTTCACGGGCACGGTCGTCCGGGGTGCGGCTCGTAACAAAACAGCCCTGAAGGCGTGAGCGGCAACTTCGGTTTTCGCTGTGTCCGCTCGTTGACCTTCGGTCAACATAGTTCTGATGCCTCATCGCCGAAGCAAGTAGGGACGATTTGTGTGTAGGGACGGGGCAATCTCCCGCCATTTTTATCTGCCTAACGCCTTAAAAAAACGGTCTATCCTAGTATACAGACCGTCATACAATATATTGACTTACTATTAAGGAGTGTCCAAGTAGGTCGTTAAGCCGCCTTTTGTCGTGGGTGATCATCTATCTGGGACGGCGATTGCTCGCCGCCTCTAGCAGCATACCCGGCGCGGGACGGGTCGCCCCAGTGCGCCTGCTTTGCCTTGCTCCCGGTGGGGTTGCCTAGCCGCCGACATTACTGCCGGCGCTGGTGGTCTCTTACACCACCGTTTCACCCTCGCCGCCCTTGCAGACGGCAATATACCTCTCTGTTGCCCTATTCCGTCGGGTCACCCCGCCCGGCTGTTAGCCGGCACCGCACCCTATGGAGGACGGACTTTCCTCGACGCCGCAGCGCCGCGATCACCTGACCTGCTTGGACACACCTGCCATTATAGACGCTTGTGCGCGCCGCACAGAGGGCGGATTCACATGAACAGCGGGTAAATAGTTGGGTAGACGTGGGTTGTCATCGCCTTTACAATGAGACAGGTATTGTTACAGGAAGTGTGGATGGCTACCCTCGTCAAACCGAGTTCTCCCCAGCGTTCACTGCGCCGCCTGCTTCAGCGCGTGCGTTCCTATTACGCCCACGGGGAGATCACCGCGCTGGTGATCGCGGTGCTTTTGTTGCTCATGCCCGCCCTGTCGCTGAACAGCGCCGCGGGTTGCTCGATATGCGCACGCTGCTGCCCGTCGCGGCGCTGAGCGTGTTTTTCGGCTTTGTGCTGGCGCGCAGCCAGTACAACGAGCTGATCGGCTTAATCATCACCACCATTTACGGCGGCTGTTTCGTCGTGCTGATCGCCGCGCTCAATGACCCCGCGGGATTGGGGCGCGGCATCTATAACGTGTTCATCCGCCTGTTCACCTGGATTGTCGACGCGACGACGGGTGGCATTAACCAGGACAATCTGATCTTCACGCTGCTGGTATCCAGTCTGTTCTGGTTTTCTCGGCTACAACCTGTCATGGCATCTATTCCGCATCGACCGCGTGTGGCGTGCGATTCTACCGCCCGCGCTGATTTTGTTGGCGAACAGCATCTACTACACCGGGGCGAACAACCTCGACGGCTACCTGATCCTGTTCGTATTCCTGTGTCTCCTGTTGATCATCCGCTCGAACCTCGACGCGCGTGAGTGGGACTGGTATCTGCGGGGCATTCGCTTCCCGCGCAAAGTCCGTAACCAGTTTTTCCGCGTGGGCGCGGTACTGGCGTTGGTGATTTTGACCGCCGCCTTCATCATTCCCTCCAACGACATTCAGGAGCGGCTCAACCGCTTTCAGGAATCCTGCAAAACGACCCGCTGATGCAGTTCAGCGAGTTCTGGAATCGCCTTGTTCGAATCGGCGGAGACGCAAGGCCCAGCCACGACCGATTACTACGGCAGCGACGAACTCAGCCTCAGCGGATCGATCCGTTTGGGCGATCGGGTCGTGTTTCTCGCCAGCGCGCCACAGGGTCGGCGCTACTACTGGCGGTCACGCACCTTTGACAACTACAACGCCGGGACGTGGACCTCCGCCGCGCAGATCCGCCTCACGGATCCCGATGCGCCGCTGGACATCCTGCATGAAGCCTACTTCCCGGAGGCGCGCGCGTGCCCGTCCAGCAGATCTTCACGATGGGTTTGAATGCGTCACGCTTAGTATACTGCGCCGCAGCCGCTCCGCGTCGACCTGCCGACGCGCACGGACTTGAGCTATACCGCCGCCGAGAATTCGCCCGATCAGAGCATGGTGATTTCGGTCATCCGTCCGATGCGCGTCGTCTACGAAGGCGAATCGTATTCCGCGACCAGCCTGATGCGCAACGCGACGGGCGATCAACTGCGGCCAAGCGGGGACGAACTATCCGCAGTGGGTGCGCGACACGTGTACCGTCGGCGATCCCCAGCGCGACGGCCCGCACGCTGGCTCGCCCAACAGATCGTTCAACGAAGCGGGCGCAGTGACGCCGTACGACCGCGCCAAAGCGCTGAGGCCTGGCTGCGCGCCAACATCACGTACAGCGAGACGATCCCCGGTGCCGCCCGCCAACCGGGATGCGGTTGATTGGGTGTTGTTCGATCTGCGGCGCGGCTACTGCAACTACTACGCGTCGGCGATGGTGGTCATGCTGCGCACCATGGGTATCCCCGCGCGCATGGCGGCAGGCTTCGCGCAAGGTGAATGGGATGCTGGCTGAAAACGCCTATGTCGTGCGCGAAAAAGACGCGCATACATGGGTGGAGGTTTATTTCCCCGGTTACGGCTGGGTGGAGTTTGAGCCAACTGCGGCGCAACCGCCCTTCGTGCGTCAAAACGATGACCCGCCCGCGGTGATCGCTCCGACACAGCCGCCAAGCGCGACGCCGACCTTCACGCCCTCGCCGACGCCGACTAACACGCCGGAACCGCAGGATGTCGCGCCGACCGACAGCCGCTCGGATCTCATTCCGCCTACGCTGACTAACACGCCGACACCAACGCCCTCCCCACGCCCGTGATCATCCCGACGCAGCCGCCGCCGATCTGCCCACAGCCGCGCTCACCGCTCGTTCCTGATTCCGGCGATTGCCGGGGCATTGCTGGTCTTGCTGGCCGTAATTCTGCTCGCAGGGCTGGGCGTGTTCATTTACTGGTGGTGGGAATGGCGCGGGATGCGTGGGATGAGCCCAATTGCGCGCGCTTACGCCCGCCTCGAACGCTATATCCCGATGATCGGCATTCGCACATCGCCGCAGCAGACGCCCAGCGAACGCGCGCAAACCATTGTGCGCGAGCTACCGCTTGCCGAGCCGCCCATCAACGCGATCACGCGGCTCTACAGCTCCGAGCGTTACGGACGTCCGGCGCGTGAAGCCGATCGCGCTGCAGCATGAGACTGCTGACCGCGCTTGGGTCGATGCGCGCTCGAACATTCTGGCGCGCTGGTTCCGCCGTGTGTTTATGCCGTGGAAAAAGTGAAGGACTGAGGTGAAAGGACTGAGGACTGAGTAACAAACCGACACGGTTTGTTTCAAGTAAGTTCGCAGAAGTAATCCACGAGGTGCTGTAGGGGCACACCTAGGTGTGCGCCCCACAATGGGCAGACACAGAGGTCTGCCCCTACATAAGGACTTTCGGAAAACTACTTCAGTCCTCAGTCCTGTAGTTACTCAGTACGCGTTTACCGCTCGTTGATGAGGCTGAACACCATCGGGCGGCGTTTGGTTTCGTTGTAGAGCATGCGGCTCAGGGCTTCCTGCAGACGATCCCGGCGGCGACCATTACGGATCTGCCGGGTGCTGTTAAGCACCTCGATCACCGTGCTCTTGATCTGTTCGAGCAATTCATCGGCGTCTTTCAGATAGATGAAGCCGCGCGAGATGATTTCGGGGTCGCCGATCAGGCGTCCGTCACCATCGACCGTTGCCACCACCATCATGAAACCGTCGCGCGCCAGAATTTCGCGATCGCGGAACACAGCGCGACCGATATCCCCTACGCCGCTGCCGTCCACAAAGACATAACCGCCGGGGATGCGTTCATTGGTCATCCGCGCACCGTGGCGATCCACTTCGATCACCTGCCCGTTTTCGACCACAAACACATTTTGCGGCTGGATGCCTGACTGCATCGCCAACCGCGCATGTGCGCGCAGATGGCGCAGTTCACCGTGAATGGGCATGAAGAACTTCGGGTTCGTCAGGCTCATCAACAGGCGCATCTCTTCCTGATTCGCGTGACCGGACACGTGCACGGGCGCAATCGGATCGTAGATGACTTCTGCGCCCCGCTGGAACAGGCGGTTGATCGTGCGGCTGACCGTCTCTTCGTTGCCGGGGATGGTGTGCGACGACAGCACAATCGTGTCGCCTTCCATCACGTCGAGGCTGCGATGCTGCCCCGTCGCCAACCGTCCGAGCACGGCGGTCGGTTCACCCTGCGAACCCGTCGCCATGATGACAATACTCTGCGGTTGGTAGCTGCTGATGCGATCCAGTTCGACGATCATATCGTCGGGAATGTCGAGCAGACCAATCTTGAGCGACGTTTTGACGTTCTCGCGCATGCTGTGACCCGCAATCGCGAGCTTACGGCCATAGCGCCGTGCCAAGTTAGCCACCTGCTGAATACGCGAAATGTGCGAGGCGAAAGTCGCCACAATGATGCGGCCCTTGGCATCGCGGAAAATATCGTCAAAGGCGGCATTGACGATGATCTCCGACTGCGTCCAGCCCGGTTTTTCCGAGTTGGTGCTGTCGCCCATGAGCATGAGCACGCCGCGGCGGGAGAACTCCGCCAGCTTGGCGTAATCAGTGCGCTTGCCGTCAATCGGCGTGTTATCGAATTTGTAGTCGCCGCTGTACACGATCAGGCCGTGCGGCGTGTTGATGCCAAAACCCACGCAGTCGGGAATGCTGTGGGTGACATGGTAGCTTTCCAGCGTGAACGGCCCCACCGTGATGGTATCGCCGGGTTTGAACACGTTGATGGTCGTCTCGTTGCTCAGGCGCGCGTCGCGCAGCTTGACTTCGATGAGCGCGGCCGTGAGCGGTGTGGCGTAGATCGGCACTTTGCGGAACTGGTCGATGACATGGGCCACCGCACCCGTATGGTCTTCGTGACCATGAGTGTAGACGATCCCATGCAGGATCAGGTCTTTACGTTCGAGAATGTAGCGGAAATCAGGAATGATATAGTCGACGCCCAGCATGTCATTTGCAGGAAACATCACCCCGGTATCGATGATGAACGCGTCGCGCCCATACTCGAACAGAGTCATATTCTTTCCGATTTCCCCGCACCCACCAATCGGGACGATTCGGAGCTTCGGTTTTGTTTTTGCCATAGGTGAATGGGCGCACACAGGCGCCCTCGTCTTCCTTTCAATACGAAAGATAGCTTACATTAAATGCAAGTCTCGTAATAAATTGATGCAATCTCTTTGGGACCGCTCGGCGGAGCTTCCGAGCAGACGATCATTAAAAGTCTGATGAACATCAGCTATTTCTGGCCATTATAGCATAAATCTCAAACGCGCGATCTGTCTATCCACATTACGGCGCAAATCTTGAGAATCTGCTCATCTTCCCAGCGTATGCGACAGGTTGTTGAGAACCTGCTCGGCGGTCACAGGCGGCTCCCCTTCCCAGCTCACCCGCTGGATGAGCAGCGCGCCATCGCTCGTCAGCACGACCACCCCTTCGCCACGGCGAATCTCGATCACGCGCCCGATCACGCGCCCTACGTAGGGCGGCACGGCGACGCGCTGCGCCGCCCAGATATACAGGCGATGACCGTTGAGCGTGGTAAAGGCGCCGGGATAGGGCGCGCTCACGGCGCGGATCAGGTTGTAGATCACCGCCGTCGGCTGTGTCCAGTCGATGCGGTTATCCTCGGGGATGCGCTTGCAGGTATAGGTCGCGCGGCTTTCGTCCTGTTCCGTGCGCCCCGCCGTCCCGTCCAGCAGCGCGGGGAGCTGCGCCGCCAGCACCGCCAAATAGCTTTGCGTGACGGCTTCCATCACATCGGCGATGGTGTCGTCGGGGCCAATGGGCACACGCTGCTGCGCGATGATGCGGCCGCTGTCGACGCCCTCGGCGATCTCAAACAGGGTGACGCCGGTGTGATCTTCCCCATTGATGATCGCCCACACCGTGGGCGCAAAACCGCGGTAGGCGGGCAGCAGCGAATCATGCAGCACGTACGTCCCCAGGCGCACCCGCTCATAGACTTCGCGCGGAATGAGATAGCGCCAACTGACGGTCAACATCAAGTCGATGGGAGTGTTCGCCCAGAAATCCGCCCACTTGGGCGCGCCGACCTGCCGCGCCTCGTAGAAGGTCGCGCCATGCGCTTCCGCCAACTGCTGGATATCATCCAGAAACGGCGGTTCGTGCGCCTCTTCGCGAAAGCTGAACACGATCAGTTCGGCCTCCGGTTGCTGACGAATCAATTGTTCGAGGACACGGAAGCCGCGCCGCGTCGCACACAGCAAAGCAATGCGCATTTGCCGTTAACCTAGCTTCCGCTGGCGGGCGAGAACGGCCGTGGACCAGCGGTGATACCAACTGCCAGTCGCCGTGGGGACAAATCCCTGCCGGGTATATAAACGCTGCGCGCCCACGTTGCGCCCCTGCGTGACCACCTCAACCGTGCGGAAATCGCGCTCCCAGAACCAGCGCAGCGTCCCCTGAACGAGGCTGGAGCCTAAGCCCTGACCGCGCGCCTGCTCGCCAATGGCGATCAAGGTGAGCTTGGCGCGGCGGCCTTCCGGCGTCTGCGCGATTTGCAGCGCTGAATAGCCCACGGGCTGCTCGTCGCCCTGGTCGACGAGCACCGCATCGGCAATCGCCCCGGCCATGCTCCGCTCAATCCACGTCACAAAGAGATCATCGCAGCGATTGTCGGGGATGACCGGGTCAAAATAGAAACGCGAGTCCCGGTGTCCAGTGCGGGCAATCTCCCGGAGCACGGGCAGGTCTTCCGGTTGGCTCAAGCGGATGGCGGTGGGCTGCGGTGGCGGTGCGGTGAGCTTCGCCGTCAGCACGACACGGTTATCAACGTACATAAAACCGCCTTGCTGCGCCAACCATGCCGTTTGACGATCCGCCGAATCGGCGAGGAAGTACAGGCAGTCGACCGGCTGCTCCGCGCACCATGTTTCGATCTGCGTCAACGTCTCCGCGGTCAGTTGATTGACGTTGGCGCAACCAATGTTAAAGCCGAAGAAGTCGGGATCCCAGTCGAGGCGTTGGCAAAGATCAGTCATGCCGCTCCTGTGTGTTCACGCACCGTATAGACCGGGCGGTCCATCGTGCGGAAGTGAATGCGCGCCAAGTATTCGCCGATGACGCCGAGCGCGAACAACTGCGCTCCGCTGAAAATCGAGATGATCGAGGCGATGAACGGGAAGCCCTGCACCACCTGCCCTTCGACCAGGTAGCGTCCGATCACATATACCAGAATGATCACCCCGAACGCCGCGAGTACCAAACCAATGATGCTGGCAATTTGCAGCGGCAGTGTGCTGAACCCGGTGATCATGTTGATAGCATGGCGAATCAGCTTGCTCAGGGTGTAGCCGGAGACGCCAATCGTGCGCTGCTCATGCCGCGTGGTCACCGCGCCGAAGCGGGTAGTCCCCCACGTCAGCAGCACGTCGATGGAGACATACGGGCTGCTGTAGTTGGCGAAGGCGTCGCGCAGAACCGCACGGAACACGCGAAACGCGCTGACTTGGCGCGCGATATCGACGCCCATGCTGCTCTGCAGGACGAGTTTGGTCGCCTGAGACGCGAGATCGCGCAGCAGGCCGTGCTGTTCGTGTTCCGGCGCGCCGTAGACCACATCCAGATCGTTGGCGCGGAGATAGTCCAGCATTTTGGCGATTTCGGCTGGCGGATGCTGCAAATCGTCGTCAATGGTGACGATCAACTCGTAACGCGCCTGGCGAATAGCGCAGAGGAGCGCGTTGTGCTGCCCATAGTTGCGCATCATATTGATGCCGTGCACCCACGGGTAGCCCGCGGCCAGTTCGCGAATCGCCGCCAACGTTTTACCGCCGTCCGGGCTGCCATCGTTGACGATGATCGCCTCAAACGGCGCGCCACCCGTCAACGTGGGGAGCACGCGCTCCAGTTCGGCGATGAGCGGGGGCAGGCTTTCGCTGCTGCGGTATGCCGGAATGACAACGGAGATCGATTCCAAATCGTTTAGTTCCTCAGCGGACGCCGAACCGCGGGCGTCCCGGCGACATTAACTGTACAGATAGCGCTGGTGCATGGCAGCGTGCGTCTCCTGCACGACCTTGAGCACGGCATCCGGGCAGTGTTCGCCGGGCACGCCGCCCTGTTCAATGTAAGCGTTGCGCAGGATGCGCCCCCAGTTGCCCGTGCTGCGCAGCTTGGGATCATTGATGTACTGCTGGATCGTTTCGGCTTCGTGCCCGCTGAGCGGTTCGAGCATCCGTTCCAGACTGGTATACACCTCGTCAATGTCGCGCGGCATCACTTCGTCAATCTCTTCGAGCGCGGCATGCATAAAGCGACGCTTCAGCGAATAGAACTCGGAGAGGCGCATCTGCCGACCGCCCGCCGTGGTCAGCACCATGTCCGTGCCAACGCGATCCGACTGATCTTGCTGCGCGTGGAACGATTCAATCGAGAGCGGGCCGAGGATGTCCCACATCACCTTGTTGTCGTGCATCGGGCCGAGGTCACAGCCGTGCTTGCGGAAATACGATTCGACTACGGCGTGCGTGAATTCAAAGTCAGTGATGACCGCTGCCATGCGCGACGCGCTGATGTTGGTCGGCATGCCTGTGCTTTCGACCGTGCACACGCGCTTCGACGTAGTGAGGTCAGGGCGCACGCGCCCGATCGGGTTGTGCATCACCGAAATCGGCAGGCCGAGGTCGTCATTGTACATGGTGGCGCGCCCGGTCGCGTTGGCGCGTTCCAGCAGCAGCAGTTCGGCATATTGATCCAGCCCATTCGCCATCAAATGCGGGCTGATCGGGAGTTCGAGATAGCGCCCGGTGACGGTCGTGGCGCGGACGTATTCGCGCGCGTCGAGCAGTTCCGCATCGCAGGTGCCGTTGATGAACGGGCAGCCCTTGAGCACCGCCGAATTGGCGATCGCCGTCGCGCTCTTGAGGATGGTGTAGAACGTGAGCAAGCCGAGCGCTTCGGAGCGGCCCGCCAAGTCAATGTGAATGTGACAGCCCTGATTGCGGAACATGTTCACATGGTGACAGGTCGCCGGATCGACATGGAAGCGCGCCTGCGCATCCGCCAACCGCTGCGCGTATTCCGGGAACAGACCGTTGACTTCCAGCATGAGATCGACCGCCGTCTGCACCTTCGGGTGATCGGTCATCTTGAAGTCAGATTCGGTCGGGTAGCACGAAAAGACGGCGGTGATCAACCCGGTGTCTTGGCTGGCAGCGGCGAGCGCGGTCAAAATGCCGTTGAGCGCGTTGCGTGTCTTCACATAGCCGACGCTCGGCGCAATGTGGGCTTCGACCTGATACTGGCAGGCTTCGCGATCCAGCTTGGGGTAAATGCCGATGCGCAGCGCATGGTTGTAATAAGCGCTCATGAAATTCTGCACGGACTGTTCCGAGGGCGATGCGCCATCCGGGTGCAGCAAGCCGAGTTCGATCTCCGCGCCGATCACGCGCATCCGGGTGATCGAGTCTTCCGTCTCCGCCACATTCGTGTGGTTGACGCTGGGGTTCATGTTGTACGGGACAATGCTTTCGGCGAGGCTGTGCCCAGCGCGGTAACGACTGCTGACGACACTGCCCAAAATAATCTTGCGGCCACCATATTCTGAAAGAATGACATTTCCACCAGAACCAGCGGCATCGTCAGTTTTGTAGAGGCTGACCGGAGCGCCCACCGCTTCGGACAACTTGTTGAGGGGCAGTGTATCACCCGCGTGCTGCAGCGTGTCTAACTGGCGGTTGAACTGCCGCCGTTGGCGCTCTATTTCCAGCCACGGAACATCCTGACTGAACGCCGTCAGTGCGTCATTAGTCGGCAGAGACATCCGCATTGTTGAAACTCCCGTCATATTTCTAAACACACCGTAATTGTGTCTTATCCGCGCCTATCCTTCAAGTCATTATGTTCGCGATCTTGGAAGCAAAAATCGCGGCGCGCGGCTCCCCCCAGCCGCATGGACGCGGGCGACTGGCCGCATTATCCTAACGATTGGAAAAGAAACGCAATTCCGAGTATTATCTAGCCTATAAATTGCAGCCCTCATTTAACGGAGAGCGCCCTGAATGACGACGATCTATTCCCTCCCTAACGTGGAGATCACGCATCTGGTCGATATTGTGGAAGAGCGCCCGATCGCCCTGCTCGCCGGGGAACGCGCGTGGCGCGCAGTCAATTCCCTGCTGAGCCTGCCGATTGTGGTACAGGCTAACCCGGAACGACTGGAAGCGGATTATCTGGACGGCCTCGCGGCTGATCTGCCACCTGAAGTTGAAGCGGTCTACGGGATCGGCGGGGGCATGGTGGCCGACGCCGCCAAATATATCGCCTCGCGCCGCGGGCTGCCCGCCGTCGTCATGCCGACCGCCTTGTCGGTCGATGGTTTTTTCACCCCCATCGTCGCCATGCGCGGCGGCGGTTCGGTCAGCTATGTTGAGACCGGCCCCGCGGAACGCATTTACATCGACTGGGACGTGATTCGCACCGCGCCGCAGCATTACCGGGGCGCGGCCATCGTCGAACTGCTGACGATTGTCACCGGGCTGCTCGACTGGAAGTACGCTGCCGAGCATAACAAGAACACGGCGGACATGCGCTACGTCGAATGGGCGGCCAAGGTCATGGCGGGCATTGCGCAGCAAGCCTTCAAGATCGCGGCGGGCGTCGGACGCGGCAACGTCGAAGCGCTGCGCAACCTGCTCGATCTGATGTGTCTCGAAGTGCAGATCACCAATCAACTGGGGCACACACGCCCGCAAGAAGGCAGCGAACAGTACTTCGCCTACGCGCTCGAACCGCGCATGGTCACGCGCCATATGACGTATGCCGATATGGTCGCGCCGGGCATTCTCATCTCCGCCGCCCTGCACAATCAGGACGTCTCGTCGATCCGCTCCACGCTGGAATCGGCGGGCATTCGCCTCAACCAACTGACGGCACAGGACATCCGCGACACCATCAACATCCTGCCGAACTACGTACGCAAGCACAACCTGCCGTACAGCATTTTGAACGATCTCGACCTCACCTCGGAACGCGTCGACGAAATTCTGGCGCAGACCGGGCTGGACAAATCGAGCTAAGCCCATTGACGCTCAGCCCGCCAGTGGTGTGGGCTGTGAACTCGTCGCACCGGCGTGAGTCCACTCACCCGGTGTGACGCAGACAGCGTCTTTGTCAATGTACGTACACCTCAAGCAAGAAGGACAGCAAAGACTATGATTCGCTTTGGTACGGATGGTTGGCGGGCGGTGATCGCCGACACGTTCACCTTCGCTAATTTGCGCATGATCTCGCAGGCCGTCGCCGACTCGGTCAAGAAGAACCACGTCGGCAGCGAACCGCCGCAGGTCGTGATCGGCTATGATACGCGCTTCCTCTCTGACCGATTCGCGGCGGAAACGGCGCGCGTGCTGGCGGGCAACGGCATCATCGCGTGGCTGACGCGCACCGACGCGCCCACGCCTGCGATCTCCTACAATGTCAAGGAAATCGGCGCCGACGCGGGCGTCGTGATCACCGCGAGCCACAACCCGCCGCGCTACAACGGCTTCAAGCTCAAGGCGAGCTATGGCGGCAGCGCGACCGCCGAGGAATGCGCCCGCGTCGAAGAGGCGCTGGTTGACATGGAACGCGATGCGCGCGGCCCGAACATCATGGAATTTCAGAAAGCGGTTGATCAGGGTTTGATCCGGCGCTTTGACCCGGCGTGGTCGTACTATCAGCATCTTGCCACGCTCGTCGACCTCGACAAAATCTCCGAAGGCGAGCTGAATATCGTCTCGGACGCGATGTGGGGCGCGGGGCGCGGCGCGTTCACGAGCATTTTGTCACGCACGCGCTGCCACGTGACCGAAATTCGCGGCGCGCTCAACCCCGGTTTCGGCGGCATTCACCCCGAACCGATCCTCAAGAACCTCAACGAGCTGGTCGCTGCTGTGCAGCGCAACCAAGCCGATGTTGGCCTCGCGACCGATGGCGACGCGGATCGCATCGGCGCGGTTGATGCGCGCGGCAACTTCATCGACCCGCATCACGTGATGGCGCTGGCGCTGCGGCATCTGGTCGAACGCAAGGGGCAGACGGGCGAAGTCGTCAAGACCGTCTCGACTACGCTGATGATCGATTCGATCTGTCGGAAGCACAACCTCACGCTGCATGAGACGCCCGTCGGCTTCAACCACATCGGCGACCTGATGATGCACAAAGACATTCTGATCGGCGGCGAGGAAAGCGGTGGTATCAGCATCAAGGGGCACATCCCCGAAGGCGATGGCATCATCATGGGACTGCTGCTGCTCGAAATTATGGCGACAGAAGGCGCGCCGCTGCACGAAATCGTCGCGGATTTGCAGGCGGAACACGGCCCGGCGCACTATTCGCGGTTGGACGTGCACCTCACGGCGCAAAAACCGAAGAAACAGATCGTCAGAGCGCTGCAAGACAGCGCCCCGGCGACGCTCAACGGCGAGCAGGTCGTACGCGTCGACACGATGGACGGCATCAAGTTCTACATGAGCGACAATTCGTGGCTGCTGATCCGCCCGAGCGGGACGGAACCCGTGCTGCGCACCTATGCGGAAGCGCGCACGCCGGAAGCGGTCAAGGCGCTGCTGGAAGCGGGCGACGCGATGGGTCAGCGCGTCACCGGGCACTAAAAGCAAAGATACTTAACGCAAAGGCCGAACAGAGGACACAGAGTGAAAGTTTAATGAATTTTCTCTGTGCTCTCTGTGTTCTCTGTGGTTCATATTTTGTTACTTGATCAAGGTTTCGATCTGCTGTTTGACACTCTCGGCGTCACGCACGTGCCAGCCAATCGCCGCGGCTTCACCCTCTGCCCCCGTGAAGTTCACCTTGAGAATCGGCGTGAACGACCAGCGTCCCATGAAATTTGACACCAGTTCTACGGACTGAATTCCCCGGATAGGCACGCGGAATTCGCGATTCGTCACCCACTGCTTGAAGTACAGCTCATCCCGCGTGATGACCAGAATGCCGTTTCCGCGCAGGCGCACACTCGGATCCGCGGTCAGGCCGGCGAAATTGGCGTTGAGCACCGCCAGTGCCTGCGGAAACTGTTCCCGGGCCTTCGCGATCTGCGCCCGTGACACTCGGCTGAGAATCAGCAGCGTCACGACCATGATGATGCCGACAATGACGAGCGTTACAACCGTGATGAGAATGCCGAGTTCCAGTGGGTTCATTGCGCACGCCTCCGTTAGCTGCTGGAACTGCTGCTTCGACCACGCACGAGCCGGTTGAGCAGGTCAAACCAGAACGGCGCGCCCTGCGCGATGGCGAGGCTGGTAATGGCGATGCCGATCAGCTTGCGCAGGATGAAGCCGAGCCAGTCCGGGTTATTGGACGGGTTGAGCAGCCACAGATTGCGCGTGTTATCGCACAGCAACCGCGAATCGCCGTCTGAGGTGAAGCAGTCGACCGTGAGCGGTGTGTTTTCCCACGAAATCGGCAGGTTGAGCGCCAACAAGCGGTTCAGAAGCTGTTCGACCTGCGCGATGGCGACGGTCGTTTCGACCAGCGGATTCGTCTCGGCGGCAGGTTCGGGCGTGGGCGTCGGTTCGAGCGTTGGCTCAACGCCCTGCGCGCTCAACCCCGCTTCGGCGCTCGCCTCAACCGTCGCTTCGGGCGTGGGTTCGAGTGTCGGTTCAAGCGTCGGCGTGGCCGTGGGAACCAACTGCTGAAGTTCCCCGCTGTCCACGACCTGATTCGCCGCTGCGACCACCGCCGCGCGCAGCGACGGATCATCAAACAGCGAGCGGGCAATCTGGAGCGAATCGGCGTTCAGCACGAGCGCCAGAAAAATCCCGATGCCCAGCGAGAACAGGGTGATGCGCCGCTTGTACAGCTCGGTGAGCTGATCCATGCGCTGATCAAACCACGTTTCAAGCTGCTGCTGCGCTTCGTCGAGCGTGCGCGCGGAGGTCACCAGCACTTTGACCGCTTTGCGGAACGAGTCTTCGTTGACGTAGCGCAGGCCTTCGAGCAGCGGCATCACGCGGCTGCCATCCTGATTATTCAGGTTGAGCGCCTTGCGCCGCGCGTCGATCTGGTTGTAGACCTTTTGCAGTTCGTCGCGATCCGACGGATCGCCGAGTTTGTAGATCTCACGCTGGAATTCCTCAAACGTGAGCGAACCGCCCGGCAGCAAGTCGACCATATGGGACAGGCGGTCGCGTTCCGCGCCTTCGAGCACGCTGTCGATGACGCCGTAGAGCGGCGCGAAGAGCGTGAGCGCGGCCTTCTCCGCGAGGATGTCAGTCATGACTTTGGAGAAGATCTTCGGGTCAATCCATTCGACGCGGTTAAGCGAGGCCGTCTCCTGCGCGCGTTCCTGCGCCTGAGCCAACGGATGGCGCCAATTGAAGCGAATCACGTTCGTCAGAAAGCGGATGATCACTTCCTGCCAGTGCGCCCGGACGCGCGTCCTCTGCTCTACCATATTGATGAGCGGGTGATGCAGAAACAGGTCTTTGACTTCGGGATCGCTGAGAATCGCGTCCAACCCCTGCTTCAGGTGGCGGGCGCGCGTTTTAAACAAGTAGGCAATGATCGTGTTGAGCGTCGTCGCGATGATGCTCAACAGACTGTAGACAAAAATCAAACCGATGGCGACTTCAATAATGCCTAATCCGGTCATGGCATTTCCCCTCTTCGAGCGCAAGCGCTGTGCATTCCTTAGTCTAAGCGAATGTGCCGAAATCGCAAAAACCGGACAGCACGCTGAGCGCAGGGCGACAAAGACCTGCACATGCTATTTCAATGCGGAGAAATATCGCACAACCCGCTGCACGCTGTTATAATGCGTACCGCTATCTGAACACTGTTATAAAACGAAAGCAACTGCAAGGAGATTACGCTTATGGCGTTCGACAAAATCGTCGTGCCGTCCGAGGGTGTTAAGGTCACTGTCGAGAACGGTAAGTTGAATATGCCTGACAACCCCATTATCTGCTTCATCGAAGGGGACGGGATCGGCGGAGACATCACGCGTGCCAGCAAACGCATCTGGGATGCCGCTGTCGAAAAAGCTTATAACGGCAAGCGCAAAATCGCATGGATGGAGATTTACTGCGGCGAAAAAGCGGCGGATCTCTACGGCGGTAACTACATGCCCGAAGAAACCTTCGAAGCGCTGCGCGAGTACAAAGTCGGCATCAAAGGCCCGTTGACGACCCCGGTTGGTGAAGGCTTCCGCAGTCTCAACGTGACGCTGCGTCAGGTGCTCGACCTGTATCAGTGCGTGCGCCCGGTCCGCTGGTATAACGGCGTCCCCAGCCCGCTCAAGCGTCCCGACGAAGTCGACGTGGTCATCTTCCGCGAAAACACCGAAGACGTGTACGCAGGGATCGAATACGAATCCGGCGCCGAAGACAACGCCAAGCTGGCGAAGTTCCTGCGCGAAGAGCTGGGCGCGGAATTCTTCGAAGGCGCGGGCCTCGGCATCAAGCCGATCAGCGCGTTTGGCACAAAGCGCCTCGTGCGCGCGGCGATCCAATATGCGATTGACCGTAAGCGCAAGAGCGTCACACTGGTGCACAAGGGCAACATCCAGAAGTTCACCGAAGGCGCGTTCATGAAGTGGGGCTACGAAGTGGCGCGCGAGGAATTCCCCGAAGAAACCATTTCGTGGGATGAAGTCGAAAAGAAGCACGGCGGCAAAGTGCCCGCGGGCAAGATCCTGATTCAGGACAGCATCGCAGACATCATCTTCCAGAAGATGCTGCTGCGCCCGACCGAATTTGACGTGCTGGCGACCCCCAACCTCAACGGCGACTATCTGTCGGATGCGGTCGCGGCGGAAGTCGGCGGCGTCGGCATCGCCCCCGGAGCCAACATCGGCGACGAAGTGGCGCTGTTCGAAGCGACGCATGGCACCGCGCCGAAGTACACCAATCTGGACAAGGTGAACCCCGGTTCGCTGCTGTTCAGCGGTGTGATGATGCTGGAATACATGGGCTGGCAAGAAGCGGGCGACCTGATCACCAAGGCGTACGAAAAGACCCTCGATCAGAAGATCGTCACCTACGACTTCGCCCGCCAGATGGATGGCGCGACCGAGGTCAAAACGAGCGAATTCGCGAGCGCAGTCATCCGCAATATGGACTAGCCTAGCGCCAGTTAGAGATAAAACAGGCACCTGTAGTTACGCCTAACTGCCGTTCCGCATCCGACCCCACCCCGGCCCTTCCCCGAATTCGGGGAGGGGCGACAGATAAGTGAGTCTGTGTAGGGACGAGGCATGCCTCGTCCTGAGCGGTTTGGTGGGTGATCACAGTATGGGCGCAGATGCGGATGGATCGACAAGCAGCTTATCCCTAACTGACGTTAACTTATTGTTTGTTACTTCCCTCGTGCTCCGGTGCGAGGGAAGGTAAATCTCCGTTATACGTCCCTGCACAAGCGCCAGATCAACGAAGTGGTGTATAATCCCGTGCAGCATCCTATCCGCTGCAAGGTGAGGAACATCAATGGCGAAAAGCATCCTGATAGTTGATGACGACGCATTGAACCGCGAACTGCTGCAGACCGTCCTCAAGCGCGCTGGCTACACGGTTTTGCAGGCGAACAGTGGTAAATCGGCGATCAGTCTGGTCGAAACCGAAATCCCGAACCTGATTCTGCTGGATGTGCGCATGGTTGGCATGTCGGGTTATGAAGTGTGCAAACACCTGAAGAGCAACCCGCAGACAAAGGCGATCCCCGTCATTATGCTCACCGCCTACGACGAAAAATCGGGCGAGCGCGAGCATGCCGAAGAAGCGGGCGCAGACGACTTCTTCCCCAAAATGCGCGGCTGGCAGGTGCTCATCGAACACATCCAGAAGTTGATCAACTAGGAAATTCACGTGGCTTATCGAACGCCTAGAAATCGAGGCGGGCTGCCCGGGCTGCTGGTCTTCGTCTTGGGCGCGGCCTTGATCTTCGGCGGCTTCTATATCTGGCAGGGCGCAGCGAATTTCATCCGCACGGGGGGCATGGGCGTTGTCGAGGCGACCGAGCAAGCGCGCGTCGTCGCCAGCGCGACCGCCGTCCGGGTGACGCGACTCGCCACGCAGGGCGCGGTCAGCCTGCCGCCCACGGCGACCATCCAGCCCGAATGTCAGGACTTTCGTGTGGCTGTGCCGAATGCGGTCGTGCGTGAACTGCCCGCCCCCAACGGTCCGGTCGTGACCGGACTCACGCAGGGGACGATTGTGTGCGTGCTCGGGCGGGAAGCCGGCACCGAATGGTATATCATCGACCAGAACCCCGATACGCGCCGCGCCGAAATCGCGTACATGCATGAAACGGTGATCGAAGCCGTCTACCCGACGCTGACGCCGAGCATCACCCCCACTCCATCGAACACGTTCACGCCGCCGCCGACGGTCACCAACACGCCAATTCCGAGCGCCACCGACGCGCCGCCGACCGCGACGCGCGACCGCCGCACGCCGCTGCCGAGCAGCACGCCTATCCCGACCATTACCCCCACGCCAAACACCATTCAGAACGCGTAAACAAAAAGGACGAGGGGGCGCCTCGTCCTTCAGATTCAACTACCAATTAGCGTTTAATCGCCGCCAGGAGAGGGCGCGTGTGCGACCCGCACGGCCAAGCGATTCGAATGCTGCCGCGCCATCGTCGCTTCGATGATGATCGCCGAGGTGATGCGTAAAGTCGCGCCGATCAACAGCACGGGGATGAGCACAGCGCCACCGCCCGCCAGCGCACCACCCAGCGTTGACCCCAGCGCCATGCCGAGACCGAGCGCCTGATGATAGGCGATAGAATACGGCGCACCATTTTCGGTCGGCGCAGTCTCCATATAGAAGCCGAACAAGCCAATGCCCGCCGTCGCCGCCCAACTCGCCCCGGTGAACAGCGCGCCGATCAACGTCAGATTGACATTGGGCGCCAGCGTAATGATCACGATGCCGAGGCCAGTGCCGAGCATGCCGAGCGCCATCAACGGACGGTTGCCGATTTTGCGGACGACGCGCGGCGCGATCAAACCAGCCGCGGCCGCCGACGCCAGTTCGACAAGGCCAAACAACGCGACGAAACCTTCCGCCGCATTATGATGCCGCACGAGAAACAGGGTCACGTAGGGCGCAGCCACCATGAAGGTGAAATGCGTCAGCCACGCGAACAGAATGACGGGTTGAAAGGTGCGCGACCGCCACGCCGTGAGCGGCGCCAGCAGCGACTCTTTGAGCGACACCTTGACGTGTGTCAGCGCCGCTTCCGGCAAAATCGGCTTGCAGCGCGAGACGTGATAGACGCTCATCAAGGCGAAGACGAACGAAAGCAGGTACATCGACTGGTAGTTCAGCGGGAATGGCGCGTGTTCCAGCCACATCCCATAGAGGAGCGCGGCGATACCCAGCGTCACGTTGAGCGAAAGCTGACGGAAGCTCAAGAGTTCCGTCATGCGGCTGTTAGAAACGGTTTCCCGCATGAAGACCACAAAGGTGACGGACGCCATCCCTTGCGCCAATGCAGGCAGCGAGACCGATAAGACCAGCCACCACGGTTGGAAAGCGGTGGGAAAGAGTGGGGCAAACACCGGCAATAAGAAGGGTAAACGGACGATCAGTGAGACCGGAATCAGCGCGCGCAGAGTGGTCTGATAACGATTACGCCACCAAGCGCCAAGGGTCGATGTGAGCAGCAGCAAAAACGCAGGCACCGAACTGATCAGCCCCAATTCAAAGGGCGAAGCGCCTAAACGAATGGCGAACACCGGGAGAAAACGGTTCGTCGCGGCAAAAGCCAAACCGAACCACGCGATATCTATCACGAGATGATTGAAATTCGATCGCTCGGTATCGACGTTATGCACTTGTGTATCCAGCATGGTAGAGAAGATCCAATGAAACTTGGTTGAGTCGCCAGAGACAACCCTAGTACGAGATGACACATTCCACAATAAGTCCATTTGACCGTGTTGGATATAAAGGATTCTCTCAATTTTTAGTGAAGAATGCTGCTAAAAAGCAGTGTACGAAGCACCCATAAATCGCTGATTTTTCAGCCAAAATCAGAATGGGACATTCTGCGCCCGCACTTTAGACAAGCTGCATATGTTGCGCTGCGAGTCAGCTCGTATACTTAGCCATAACTGACGTTCTTTGAAAGGTTACTTAAGCCATGATTTCCAACCTCGCCATCGCCCAGCAAGCCAAATTACAACCGATCAGCCAGATCGCGGAGGAGATGGGACTGTCGCCCAAAGATTTTGATACGTACGGCAGTCCGTACGTCGCCAAAGTCAACCTCGACGTGATCGAGAAGCTGAAAGACCGCCCGACGGCGAAGTATGTGGTGGTCACGGCGATCACGCCCACGCCGCTCGGCGAGGGCAAAACGACGACGACCGTCGGCTTGGGGCAGGCGATGAAACACCTGGGCAAGCGCGGCATCGTTGCCATGCGCCAGCCCTCGCAGGGACCGACGTTCGGCATTAAGGGCGGCGCGGCGGGCGGCGGTTATGCGCAGGTCGTGCCGATGGAGACGTTCAACCTACATCTGACCGGCGACATTCACGCCGTCACTGCGGCCAATAACCTGCTCGCGGCCATGATCGACAACCGCCTGCTGCGCGGCAACCCGCTCAACATTGATCCGGAAACGATCACGTGGAAGCGCGTGCTTGACGTGAACGACCGCGCGCTGCGCCATATCATCGTCGGCATGGGTGGCAAGACCGAAGGCGGCTACCTGCGCGAAACGGGGTTCGATATCTCCGTCGCCAGCGAAGTCATGGCGATCCTCGCCCTCACCCGCTCGCTGAAAGACATGCGCGAACGCTTCGGGCGCATCGTCATCGGCCTGACCTACGACAAGCAGCCCGTCACTGCCGATATGATCGGCGGCGCGGGGGCGATGGCCGTGCTGATGAAAGAAGCGCTGCGCCCCAACCTGCTGCAAACGCTGGAAAACACGCCCGCGTTCGTGCACGCCGGGCCGTTCGCTAACATCGCGCACGGCAACAGCAGCATCCTCGCCGATTTGATCGCCACCAAATGCGGTGACTACGTCTTCACGGAAGCGGGCTTCGGCGCGGACATCGGCGCGGAGAAGTTCTTCAACATCAAGTGCCGCACGAGCGGGCTCAAGCCGAATGCCGCCGTGCTGGTCGCGACGGTGCGCGCGCTCAAATCGCACAGCGGGCGCTACAAGGTCGTCGCAGGTAAGAAACTGCCGCCGGAAATGCTCGAACTCAACGTCGCGGATGTGGAAGCGGGCGCGGCGAACCTGATCAAGCAGATCGAGAACGTCAAGAAGCACGGCGTGACGCCGGTCGTCGCGGTCAACGTGTTCGAAGGCGACCATGCCGAAGAAATCGCCGCTATCAAGCGGATCGCGGTCGAAGCAGGCGCGCTCGGCGCGGCGGTCTCGCGGCACTTCGCGGAAGGCGGCGCGGGCTCGGTCGAACTGGCGGAGATGGTCATGAGCGCGGCGGAAGGCGAGAGCACGTTCCAGCCGCTGTATGACCTCGACCTGCCGATCAAGACCAAAATCGAGACGATTGCCAAAGAAATCTACGGCGCGGACGGCGTGAGCTTCGAAGCCGCCGCCGAACGCCAGATTCGTGACTACGAAGCGAATGGCTTCGGCAAGCTGCCGATCTGCATGGCGAAGACGCACCTCAGCCTGAGCCACGACCCGACGCGCAAGGGCGCGCCAAGGGTTTCACGCTGCCCATCCGCGAAGTGCGCGCGAGCGTCGGCGCGGGCTTCATCTACCCGCTGTGCGGCGACATGATGACCATGCCCGGTTATGGCGAACACCCCGCCGCCGAAAACGTCGATATTGACGACGACGGCGAAACGATTGGTCTGTTCTAAGCGCCTCTGTGCCAGGCCTCCTGGGGGCTGATTCTTCCCCCGCATCCTCTCCATGCGTAAATTCGCGCCCGCTTTTTAACTGGGGAACTGCGTAGGCAGTTAAACGTGCCAGCGCTTATCGCCTATGAGGAGCCCTCATGGAACAGGTGCGATGTTGAAAGGTTCGGCATTGTTATCGCGCGTGTTTGCCTACTGCTCCGCGTGGTCAGCGGGGTGTCACTCGCGGTGTCCCGTGAAGGTTGTCGCGGCGCAGAATTCGAGTCCGGCGGCCGTTCGCACGTGCTCCGCCCGCCCCACCAGGAGACTATGCGGTCAGTTCGCCTTGATGACATGCGGAATTGAAGCCGGGGCCCCGGAGTGCTTCGCGAAGAGCAATTTGCACGGCGGATGCCCACGACTTCTCTCCCCGCGCCGCCAAGGTCACCTTCTGCTTTCTTCGACTGCGGACCAGGTCGCGCTGCTCAACCCGCCGAACGCACCGTCGCCAGTCACCTCTGTCGTGGGCTGGAAGACCTGACGCAGCTATGCAGTGAGGAACCGCCCATGAAGGATGCTTCCCGCTGCGACGGGGGTCACCCGAGTGACAATGGGATCGCCAATCGGCTGGCGACCCGTCCAGGCCGCAGGGGCAAGACATCTGGATCCTGTCGCTCATTTTTCACCGGGATTTGGCGCGCAACCAGCGTTCTATTCCGCGCTGCTCACAGAACTTGCCAGTCAGGGTTACATCATCGCGGTCATTACGCACACCTACAGCATCCCCGTAACGCGGTTCCCGAACGGCGATCTGATCATGGCAAATGGCGGCAGGTGACGCTCAACGAAGCGGATATGGGGGCGGTGGGTACGCGCCGGACGCACCTTTCTCGGCGACAACCGCTTCGGGCAAACCGCAGCCAGATATCCTTGCAGAGGATTACTGAACTTCTGGCGGGCACCTCGACTTGACGCAATCGGCCCAAGCGTACTGTCCCGAGGTCCCCGAAGGCTATTGGACCATTGGCTTCCCTCTAGAATCAGACACTCTTCAAGGACTGCAAATTGGCGATCGGGTCGACGTACTCGCGGCAGTCGACGGACAGCTTCGGGTGATGGTCGCCAATGTGCTGCTCGCTGACGTGCGCGACGGAATGGTGACGCTCGCCGCACCGTCGTGGCAGCACAGCATCCTGATCTGGCTCTACACCAGCGGCGCATCCTATGCGTTGCGCCAGTACACGGGCGACGTCTCAGCAGTCGCCACACTGGATGCCATGCCGACCGAATACACCTTCACCGCGCCCGAACCGCTGCCCGATGGCTATGTATTCGACCTGATTGTCGACCGCGGCCGCCGGGCTACATGTTGACAGGGCTGCCAGATTCCGCGCAACATCGAGTTCACCGTCGGATATCGGCATTTCTGTTCAGCGCGCCGTTGTTTGGCATTGTTGAGGGAACGACGGTCACCATCGGCGCCGCCGGCGACGCTTTCGCCGTGATTATCCGTTCAATCAGGGGGCACCTTCCTCCCAGGATAATATCGACGCGCAGTAAAACGAAAAATCGTTTAGGGGGGTGACGTGACTCAACCGCTGTTTTTGTGCGTGTCGGGCGCTCAAACGCTGAATAATGCGAGCTTGATCGTGTAGAATGAGACTCTGAATGACCGACTCCTGAATGGGAGGGGGAACTTATGTCGTTTTTCGGCAACCGCCGTCAATCTGAACAACAACCACCGCCGCCACCGCCGAAGCCCCAAGCACCACCGCCCGCCGCTGCCCCGTCGCAGCCTGTGGGCTTCGAAACGGTTTTAGGCGCAAATACGACGCTGGAAGGCACGCTGCGCAGCAACGCCAATGTTCGGTTGGATGGCACGTTTACCGGAACGTTGGAAATCAATGGGAATGTCCTCGTCGGCGAAACCGCCAAGATCAACGCGGACATCAACGCGAAGAATGTGTCGATTGCCGGAGCGGTGCGCGGCAATGTCAGCGGCAAGAAGGTGCAGCTTTTGCGCACGGGTCGCATTTGGGGCGACATCCGTGCCGCGGCGCTCACCACCGAAGAAGGCGCGTTTATCGACGGCAAGATCACGATGATCAGCCAGGAGATGCCGCCGGGCAGCGCCGTACCCAAACTGGAAGAAACAGCCGAGGAAAAGGAGAGTTCTATGGACAAGCTCAAGCTCGATCCGCCGAACATCCCTGCCGACCCCGATGCCATTTCACCATCCGTCACGCCGACCAGCGAACCCGCCGACGTTGACGCTGTCTCACCTGCCGTCACCCCGACCGGAGCACCGGAAGATACGACGAACAGTCTCGGCGCAACCGAGACCGATGTGGACGAACTCTTCGACCAGCCCACGGGCGACACCGTGCAGGATGGCCTCGTCGAGAACATCAGCGAGGGGCACGAGAACGAACTCCACGTCGGCGGCGACTGGACAGCCGGGCAGACCAACGAAGACTTCGGCAAAGACACGCCGACCGACGAACCACGACAATCAACTTAGGACTACGGTAGGGAAGCTGGCATGATCAGGGTGTTATTCGTCTGTCTCGGCAACATTTGCCGCTCACCAATGGCCGAAGCGATCTTTCAGGATATGGTGAACAAAGCCGGACTGAGCAGCAAAATCATGGTTGACTCGGCGGGCATTGGCTCATGGCATGTGGGCGAACGCGCGCACAACGGCACGCTGGAGATTCTGACGAAGAACAAAATCAGCTACGACGGGCGCGCGCGGCAGATTGAGCGCGTCGACCTCGACAAGTTCGATTACGTGCTGGCGATGGATCGGGAAGTCTTGCAGTACATTTTGCGCAACGGCACGGGCGCGCAAGCGGAAATCACGCTGTTCCTGACCTATGCCAAACTCGCGGGCGCGGTCACAGGCGATGAAGTGCCCGACCCGTACTACGACAACTCGTTTGACCGCGCTTACAGCTTGATTCAGCGCGGCTGCGCGGCTCTGCTCGACAGCATCAGGCAGTCCGAAGGCGTCTAAGCGGACGTCTGAGTTTTCGCACTGGGCAAAACCTTGTTAGGGCGCACGGCCGTCCGTCCTCAAACCTCAGTCCTTATTGCCCTATTCCCGTTCCTCAAGCGGCTTCCACGCCAACCCCAGCGGCCCAACATAATCCACACTCGGACGAATGAGGCGGTTGCTCTCCACCTGTTCGATAATGTGTGCGGTCCACCCCGCCATGCGGCTCATCGCAAACAGAGGCGTGAACATATCCACGTCGATGTCGAGCGTGTAGAGCGCGATGGCGCTGAAGTAATCGACGTTCGGGTACAGGTTGCGCTCGATGAAATACTGATCAGCGCGCGCCAGCTTGGCGAGGTTATCGGCGATCAGGAACCACTTCATGTTGCCCGACGCCTTCGCCAGCGCCTCGGAGCGTTCGCGCAGCACCGCCGCGCGCGGATCGAGTGCCTTGTAGACACGGTGACCGATCCCCATGATGCGGCGATTGCCATTCTTGATATTGTCATTGAACCAGCGGTCCACATTCTCAACTTCGCCGATCTCCATGAACTGGAGCATGGCTTCCGTGTTCGCGCCGCCGTGCGCCGGGCCTTTGAGCGTGCCGATGGCGCTGACGATGGCGCTGTGCATATCCGAGCCCGTGCTGACGGTCACGCGCGAGGCGAACGTGCTGGCGTTCATGCCATGCTCGGTGAGCAGCACCATGTAGGCGTTGATGGCGTCGACGGCGGTGGCGGCGGGTTCAGCGCCCGTGATCATGTAGACAAAGTTCGCCGAGAGATTCAGGTCTTTGCGCGGGGCAAGCGGTTCTTTGCCCTCACGGATGCGCATCCAAGCCGCGCTGATGGTCGTCACCTGCCCGGTCAAACGCACAGCCTTACGGCGCAGCGCGTCAAGCGAATAGTTTTCGCTGTCCGGGTCGTAGAAGGCGAGCGCGGAGACGGCAGTGCGCAGTACTGCCATCGCATTGGCATCCTTAGGGAACGTTTTGAGGAGAGTCAGCACTTCATCAGGGATGCCAGCGTTCTCAGCAATTGCGGCGCGGAGCTGCTCCAGTTCGGTCGCATTCGGCAGCTTACCTTCCCACAGCAAATATACGACTTCTTCGTATAGGGCGTGGGCGGCTAAGTCTTCAATCTTGTAACCGGAGTAGATCAATTTGCCTTCGGTACCGTTGACAAGACTTAGTCGACTATCACCAATAGAAACGCCATCGAGTCCCTTTTTCGCCTGACTCATCGCTCAAAACTCCTTACGGGCTGGGTTGTGTAGCGCGTGAGTATAGCGATTTGTGCCGTTCGTAACAAGCGAAAGAGCGATTGAGCGCCCCAAATAAAAAGGGCGCAGCAGAGCTGCGCCCTCCCAGGTGTTACACGAATACGAGCTAACGCTGATCGACCGGCACGTAGTCACGGGCAGTTTCGCCCGTGTAGATCTGGCGCGGGCGGTTGATGCGCGTCTGCGGGTCGTTGTGCATTTCTTTCCACTGGGAAATCCAGCCGGGCAGACGACCGAGGCCGAACATGACCGTGAACATCGACGTGGGGATGCCGAGCGCGCGGTAGATGATGCCGCTGTAGAAGTCGACATTCGGGTACAGCTTGCGTTCGATGAAGTACGGGTCGCTGAGCGCCGCGTCGGCCAGCCCGCGGGCGATGTCGAGCAGCGGATCGGTCACATGGAGCGCGTTGAGCACATCGTCCGCCGCCTTGCCGAGGATCTTAGCGCGCGGGTCGAAGTTCTTGTACACGCGGTGACCGAAACCGAACAGGCGGAAGTGGGAATTCTTATCCTTCGCCATGTTGACGTACTTCTGCACGTCGCCGCCATCCTTGTGGATGTCTTCCAGCATCATGATGACTTCCTGGTTCGCGCCACCATGCAGCGGCCCCCACAGCGCGTTGACGCCCGCGGCGACCGAGGCAAACACGTTCGCCTGGCTGCTGCCGACCATACGGACGGTCGAGGTGCTGCAATTCTGTTCGTGATCGGCGTGCAGAATGAGCAGCAGGTCAAGCGCCTTGACGACAACATCCGGAATGTCGTAGTCGTGCGTCGGCACCGAGAACATCATGTGCAGGAAATCGGCGGTATAGCTCAGGTCGCTGCGCGGGTAGACGTACGGCTGGCCGACCGACTTCTTGTAGGTGAAGGCCGCCAGCGTCTTGAATTTCGCCAGCAGACGCATGATGTTGGTGTCGATGATTTCGGGATCCAGCAGATCGGGATGATAAGCGGAAAGCGAAATGACCATCGCGGACATGATCGCCATCGGGTGCGCGCTCGGCGGATAGCCTTCAAACAGCTTCTTCATGTCTTCGTGCACGAGCGAGTGCTTGTTCAACCGAGCATTGAACTTTTCCAGTTCATCCGCCGTCGGCAGGTGGCCGTAGATCAGCAGGTAGCAAACTTCGACAAACGTTGCCTGGGTCGCGAGCTGTTCAATCGGATAGCCGCGATAGCGCAAAATGCCTGCATCGCCATCAATGTAGGTGATCGAACTGCTGCACGCACCGACATTCCCATAACCGGGATCATACGCAATTGCGCCGGTCTGCGCGCGCAACTTGCTGATGTCGATGGCGACTTCGTTTTCCGAACCTGCGAATACGGGGAACTCGTATTCCTTGTCATTCAAAATGAGCTTGGCGTTGGGCATTTTTGCTTCCATTCAATAGATTTTGACGTGTTCAAGCCTTTGACTGTCAAAGTTACCTGAAACTCGCCATTCGACGCATGATAGGTGACATACCTTTGACGGGATATTTTACACTAGCTGGTTCTGTAATGGAATGAAATGTGGGGAACGCTAAGGTTTACGTGTAGCTTACGGGTCGTGCTCATCCCGCACTGCCAGCCACTATCCATGCTATGGTGGCGACTGATGCGCCCGTGTGCCCTAACCGCTATACTGCCAAACGCCAGGTTTGACAGTCATCATTCCAAAGCCAGCGTTTTGCACAAACGCGCAGCCGTTTAAAATCTCCCGTCTGCACATGGGCGAACCTCAGGCATGACGGCATACTCTATAGATGCTCAGACGACGTGGTGACTTACCTTACAGCTTGAAACAGTCTGTAATTGAGGTCGCGTAACCCCTTGCAAAGTTTTTCGGACTATGATAGTCTCTTCAACATGACTAACTTGAGTGGACACGTCGACTTCAAACACCCCGCGCACATCGGCCTGATGTGTAGCATGATGATGTGTTGTCTGGAGTACAGGGATACCCCCGGACGTGTCGCGCTGCGCGGTAGAGTGTAAGTCGTTAACCGCGTATATCACGCTGAAATGTGAGAGCCGACCTTCCGGGGTCGGCTCTTTTTGTTTCTGGTCGTGATGAGTTATTTGCGTAGGGTTTGCCCTACACCGCACTTGGGAGAAAGTATGCGCGTCATCTTGGAACGAGCGCTGCAGAAGCGCATCTTTGCACATTTGGAATCGACCTACCCCAACGAGGGCGGCGGTTTCCTGCTCGGGACGCAGACGGCGGATACGCTCGTCATCACGGAGACGATTCCCGTCGAGAATGTCTTCGAGGCTGAGGAGCAGTATCACCGCTACGCCATGACACCGCTCGACTGGGCGCGTCTGGAAGATCAAGCGGATGAACGCGGGCTAACGCTCGTCGGCTACTACCACAGCCACCCGGATTCTCCCGCAATTCCCTCGGTTTATGACCGTGACCACGCTCTACCCCATTTTTCCTATTTGATCACCCAAGTACAAAACCAGCAGGCCGTCGAGATGCACGCGTGGCGCTTGCGTGACGACCGCACTGCGTTTGATGCAGACATATTGGATGTTAGAGGAGAGAACAAGACGATGGCTCAGCCGCTGGTGACGACCCAATGGGTTGCCGACAACAAGAATAGTGTCCGTTTGATCGAAGTCGACGTGGATACCACGCAGTACGAACAGGGGCACATCCCCGGCGCGGTCGCCTTCAACTGGCAGACTCAGCTCCAGAACCAGACGACGCGCGATATCGCCTCGCCGGAAGAATTCGCCGCCCTGCTCAGCCAGGCGTCGGTTACACCGGACACGCATGTCGTGCTGTACGGCGATAACAACAACTGGTTTGCCGCCTACGCCTTCTGGCTGTTCCAGTACTACGGCCACACCAACATCAGCCTGCTGGACGGTGGCCGCAAGAAGTGGATCGCCGAAGGCCGCGAAACCACGACCGATGTCCCCACCTACCCCGCCACGAGCTACACCGTCACAACGATCAATCACCATCTGCGCGCCGACCGCGACTACATCAAGCAGCGCCTCGAAAAGCAGGGCTTCGGCTTGGTCGACGTGCGCTCGAATGACGAGTACACGGGCAAGATCATCGCCCCGCCCGGCATGAGCGAAACCGCGCAGCGCCCCGGTCACATCCCCGGCGCAGCGAACATCCCGTGGGCGCAGGCCGTCGCGGAAGATGGCTCGTTCAAATCGAAGGAAGAACTGACCAAGCTGTATGGTGCGAAGGGCATCAGCGCGGATGTGCCGGACGTGGTGGCGTACTGCCGCATCGGCGAACGCTCGTCGCACACGTGGTTCGCGCTCAAATACATTCTCGGCTTCGAGAACGTGCGCAACTACGACGGCTCGTGGACCGAATGGGGCAACCTGATCGGCGCGCCGATCCGCAAGGGCGAACAGCCGTAAAACAACAGTAGTCAGCGAACAGTTTACAGTTCACAGTGAAAGATCAACCTCACCCCTGCCCCTCTCCTTGAGGCGTGGGGTGAAAAACATCGCTGTAGGGTCACGGCATGCCTTGCCCGACCAAAAGCAGAAACATTGTAGGGACGAGGCAGGCCTCGTCCGCCCAACTTCCAACCTGTGACAGAACGACGAGGAAGACCTCGTCCCTACGAAGGAATGAGAGAGAACGACGATGGCAGGCACGAACGGAACCGAACACCAAAAGGGCTTTGATACGCTGGCGCTGCACGCGGGCTACTCGCCCGACCCGACGACGGGGTCACGCGCCGTCCCGATCTACCAGACGACCTCCTACCAGTTCCGCGACACGGAACACGCGGCGAACCTGTTCGCGCTGGCCGAACCGGGCAACATCTACACGCGCATCATGAACCCGACGAACGCGGTGTTCGAAGAACGCATCGCCGCGCTCGAAGGCGGCATCGCGGGTCTGACGACGGCGTCCGGCCAATTTGCCGAAACGCTCACCGTGCTGACGCTGGCGAACGCGGGCGACGAAATCATCGCGACCTCGGCGCTCTACGGCGGCACCTACACGCTGTTCTCGCAGAGTCTGCGCCGCCTGAACATCACCGCGCATTTCGTCCAAAATGCGGATGTGGCGGGCATCGAGGCCAAAATCAACAGCAAGACCCGCCTGATCTACCTCGAAACTATCGGCAACCCGAAGCTGGAAATCCCTGATTTCGAAGCGATTGCCGCGCTCGGCAAAGCCTACGGCATCCCCGTCGTGGTCGATAACACCTTCGGCACGCCGTACCTGTTCTCCCCATTCAAGTGGGGCATCAACATCAGCCTGCACTCGACCACCAAGTGGATCGGCGGGCACGGCCTGAGCATCGGCGGCGTGATCGTCGACGGCGGCAACTTCGACTGGAAGGCCAGCGGTCGCCATGACGGCATCGTCGCCCCGGAACCGGCGTATCACGGCGCGGTCATCGCCGATGTGGCGGGGCCAGCGGCGTTCATTGCCCGCGCGCGGATCGTCGGCCTGCGTGATTTCGGCGGCAGTCAGGCACCGTTCAACACGTTCCTCAACATCATCGGGCTGGAGACGCTGTCGCTGCGCATGCAGAAGCACGTCGCCAACGCCAAGGCGGTCGCTGAATATCTCCAGCAGCACGCGGCGGTCGAATGGGTCAATTACCCCGGTCTGCCCAATCACCCCAGCTACGAACGCGCGCAGAAATATCTGCCGAAGGGCGCAGGCGCGGTGCTCGGCTTCGGCATCAAGGGCGGCAAGGATGCCGGACGCAAGTTCATCGACAACTTGAAGATTTTCTCGCACCTTGCTAATGTAGGTGACGCGCGTTCTCTGGCGATTCACCCCGCCACGACCACTCACAGTCAATTGAGCGAGCAGGAACAGGCGACGACCGGCGTCACGGACGATTACGTGCGCCTCGCCATCGGCATTGAAGACATCAACGACATTCTGTGGGATCTGGATCAGGCGCTGGCGGTGTCGCAGGGCGTGAGCGTCCACGCGGTGTCGTAACCATTGCATCCGAGCGCCGGGGCGGGGGACGCCCTACCCCGGCGCGCAGCATCCGGAGAGGGATATGCGCACGCACGAGCCGAACTCAGTCGGGATCGTAGCTAAACAATATGCACACTTTGACCAACCACTCCACCTGCGCACCGGGCAGGTCCTGGAGCGGTTTACGCTGGCTTACGAAACCTATGGGACGCTCAACGCGGATCGCTCGAACGCGATTCTGATTTGCCATGCTCTCTCCGGCGATTCGCACGTCGCCGGGTACTACACGAATGATCCCGACGAAAAACCGGGTTGGTGGGATGAGGCAGTCGGACCGGGTAAGATGTTCGATACCAACCGCTACTACGTGATCTGTGCAAACGTGATCGGCGGGTGTCAGGGCAGCACCGGGCCGTCATCGCCCGCTCCGGATGGTCAGCCGTACGGGCTGCGCTTCCCGGTAGTGACCATCGCCGATATGGTGGCGGCACAGCGGTTACTCATGGACCGGCTCGGCATTGAGCGGTTGTTCGCGGTGGCGGGCGGCAGCATGGGCGCGATGCAGGCGCTGCAATGGACGGTCGATACGCCGGAACGCGTGGCGAACTGCCTGTTTCTCGCCGCGACGCCGCGCTCGTCGACGCAGAATATCGCCTTCAACGAGATCGGGCGGCAGGCGATTTACGCCGACCCGCGTTGGAATCGCGGTGACTACTACGGCGCGGATCGCGAAGCGCCGGATGCGGGGCTGGCGGTGGCGCGCATGGTCGGGCACATCACCTACATGAGCGAACGGTCGCTGGAAAGCAAGTTCGGGCGCACGCTGCAAGGGCATGAGCAGCTGCCGTACACCTTTCTCGCGCCGGAATTCACGGTCGAGAGCTACTTGCAGCATCAGGGCGAAAAGTTCGTGCAGCGCTTTGACGCGAACAGCTACCTGTATATCACGAAGGCGCTCGACTACTTCGACATTCAGGAAGACTATCCGACGATGGCGGACTCGCTGCGGCGCACAAGCCCCGACACGAAGTTCCTCGTCGTGAGCTTCTCGAGCGATTGGCTGTACACGGCGGCGCAGGCGCAGGAACTGGTCAACGCGCTGCATACGGCGGCGCGCACGGTGCGCCATCATGAAGTGATCGCGGAATTCGGCCACGACTCGTTTCTGGTCGAGGTCGAAACGATGACCCACCTCGTCGGCGGGTATCTCGACGAACAGTGGACACTGCGCGGCGCATCCATCGCCGCAGATTGAAGTAACCTCACCCCACTCGCTGCGCTCGTTTCCCCTCTCCTAAAGGAGAGGGGTTAGGGGTGAGGTTGATACGACCCGGTGGCTGAACGGCTAGGCAGCGGTCTGCAAAATCGTGTGAACGGGTTCGACTCCCGTCCGGGTCTTGGAACTTTTAATGGCAATGAAAGCGAGAGTCAGAGAGTCATGGCAAGCATCAAAATTCCGACGCCCCTGCGCGTCTACACGGGCAACAACGCTCAGGTCACGGTGAGCGGCGAGACCGTCGGGGCGGCATTGACCGACCTGACGACCCAGTACCCCGAACTCAAACAGCACCTGTTCAATGGCGACCAACTGCGCAACTTCGTCAATGTGTACCTCGGCGAAGAAGACATTCGCTTTTTGAGCGGGCTGGACACCGACATCGACCCGGATACGCTGCTGCGTATCATTCCCAGCATCGCCGGAGGCTGATCAATGCGCAAAGTTGACCAGAGCGGTCTCAAGACCGGGCAAGCCCTGACTATCATCCTGCTGCTGGCGGCGTTCATTCTGAGCAGTCCGCTGCTTGTCGCCATCGTCGCGATTTCGCAGTTCCTCGGCGCGCTGGATGTGTCGTTCGCGCCGTTCCGCGTGGCCTATAAGACCGTCGGGCAGCGCTTCGTCAAGCCGAACGTCATCACCGACAACCCGGAACCGCATCGCTTCGCCATGCTCGTCGGCTCGATCTTCAACGGTGTGGCGACGCTCGCGCTGCTGAGCGGGGCGTCAACCGTCGGCTGGGTGCTGGTGTGGATCGTGATCGTGCTGGCCAACCTGAATTTCTGGCTCAACTTCTGCGTGGGCTGCCTGATGTACTATCAGCTCAATCGCTTCGGTGTTCCCGGCTTCAAGTACGCGCCAATTCCGGACTAGGGGAAAGACAGGTCTATGCTTGAGCGACTGCTGATCGCTGCCGTGCTGCTGGCGGCAGGCTATGTGGCTTATCGCGTGTGGATCGCCCGGCAGAAGGGCACGGTCAACGCGCTCGTGCCGGTCGACCCGCTGCTCACCAATGTCGCGCCGGGCGTTCCGGTGATCGTCTATTTCACCACGCCCATGTGCGTGCCGTGTAAAACGCAGCAGCAGCCCGCCCTGGAACGCCTGCGCAACGAAGTGACAGTGCAGATCGTCAAGGTCGATGCCTGCGAAGACCCGGAGGCGGCGGATCGCTGGGGCGTGTTCTCGTCGCCGACGACCTTCGTCATCGACGGCTACGGCCAAACACGCGCGGTGAATCACGGTGTTGCCGATTTTCACAAATTGAAGGCACAATTGCAGGCATAGCGTTCACTTTCTGAAGTGAATTGTAGGGACAAGGTATGCCTTGTGCTCACGCTTGACCAAACAGAGGACGACGCATGCGTCGTCCCTACTCTAGGGACAACAGGATATGCAACCATTAGTGAATGAACTAGGTGACCTGTCCAACGCGGAGATCAACCGCTACGGGCGCCACCTGATTATGCCGGAATTCGGCATGGACGGTCAGCGCCGTTTGAAGGCGTCCAGTGTGCTGATCATCGGCACGGGCGGCCTCGGCAGTCCGTTGGCGCTGTATCTGGCGGCGGCGGGCATCGGGCGCATCGGGCTGGTCGATTATGATGTGGTCGACGAGACCAACTTGCAGCGGCAGATCGTGCACGGGCAAAGCAGCGTCGGCGTGACCAAAGTCGACAGCGCCGAGCGCCGGCTGCGCGACCTGAACCCGTTCCTGCAAATCGATAAGTACAACGTCCCGCTGACCAGCGAGAACGCGCTGGAAATCCTCGCGCCGTACAATGTCATCATCGACGGCACGGACAACTTCCCGACGCGCTATCTGACCAATGACGCCTGCGTCAAGCTGGGCAAGCCGAACGTGTACGGCAGCATTCTGCGCTTTGAAGGCCAGCTCAGCGTGTTTTACGCCAAAGAAGGCCCGTGCTACCGCTGCATGTTCCCCGAACCGCCGCCGCCGGGACTCGTCCCGAACTGCGCGGAAGCGGGCGTGCTCGGTGTGCTCCCCGGCGTGATCGGCACGATGCAGGCGACCGAAGCGATCAAGCTGATCACGGGCATCGGCCAGACGATGGTCGGGCGCATGCTGCTCTACGATGCGTCGGACATGACGTTCACGACGATCAAGGTGCGCAAGAACCCCAACTGCCCGGTGTGCGGCATCCCGCACGAGCAGGTGCAGTTGATCGACTACGAGCAGTTCTGCGGCGTCCCGGCGCATGACCATGTGCCGAGCGCGGCGGCGGTGAACGGCAATGGCAACGGCAAAGTCACCGACCCGAACGCTCCGGTCAAGGGCATCGACGTGGTGCAGTTGAAGGCGCTGTATGACAGCAGCACCCCCTTCGTGCTCGACGTGCGTAACCCAGAAGAGTTCGAGATCGCGATCATGCCGGATACGGTCAAGATTCCCAAGCCGCAGATTCAGTTGGCGGTGGAAGATGTGAAGGCCGGACGCAAGACGGTCGAGCAGACGGTGCTGGCGCAGATTCCGCGCGACCGCGAGGTGATCGTGCACTGCCGTTCGGGCGTGCGCTCGGCGGATGTGATCAAGCTGCTGCGGCAGGTCGGCTGGGATAACGACAAGCTGATCAACGTGGAGGGCGGCATCCTCGCATGGGCGCGGCAGATCGACACGAGCCTGCCGACGTACTAGGCCAGATTATCACTCAGGACAAGCGCGGCTTCGGTTGCGCTTGTCCTTTTAACCCTCAGATTCAATCAGGCGAACAGTGATTTGCTCATCGGTCGCCGGATCATAATATCCAGTGAACCTCAGCCGTCCGTCTTCGAACCATTCGATATGTGTGTAGTTGATCAAAGCGCCTCCGGTCAGATTCGCCACCAGTCGATCTTCCACCACATCGTAAATCGCGCCATTACTCAGCAGCATACGCGCTTGATCCGATGAGGTCGCCAGAATTTCAACGAATTGGTCATGCGGGAGCTCCTCTGCAGCGATCACATAGACACCCCGGTTCGTGCTCAGCAGCAGATCCGTTCCCATAAACGGTTGAACATCTGCCAGCCAGCAGGGTTGCAAAGCCGCATCCGCAATCTGCCCATCAGCGCCTAAGGCTGACAGGTGTCGCGCCGTGCGCCTGCTGCAGCATATAGTCGATCTCGCCACGATACAGCACAGTGGGTCTGCTGCTGGCTGAGGTCACGTCGAGCGAAACGAGCTCGGACTGTCCGGCCTCCGCATCAATGATCCGCAGCAGGGTGAGCGTTTCACCATCAGAGCGGATAATGCCGCACGAGGCTTCTGGCCCGGCGAGAACCGTTTCGATCTGACAATCGGTCTCCAGATCATATTCGCGCAGTCCAGCCGCATCGTACATCGTGAACTGACAGGGCGCACTGCCCATCGAGGTTCCGGCCATCTGAGAGAGCCAGCGTCCGCTGATCAGCATTTCCGCTCGTACCCTTGGTTGAGTGATGATGTCGGGATAACCGTCGAAAATCACGCTCAGGCTGTTTGGTGCTGTTACATCGAAGCCGTAAAGCGTATCCCAAAGACTGTCACTGTTGGTTGTGTTGATGATGGCACCCTGAGTCGCGCTCAACCAACTCAAAATATAGGGCGGATAGCTCGAAAACAGGTCATAGGGAATCGCCCCTAAACTGACAAAATCGTCAGTGTGGGTTGACACCGCGTAATAGTCATAGCGGTTGTCGCCGTAAGCGCCCAAAAGCAGCCAACCGCCATCCGGTGATAGGCTAGGCTGACGATACACGCCATTTTCGTAGCTTGTCCAAGCGGCGCTGATCGGCAGTCGTCGCAATTCGCCGGTCTCTGCTTGACATAACACCGCCTCTCCGCTGGGATCATCCATTAGAATCCAGCCCGAATGTCCGGATACGGGGTCAAAACCGCACAGGTTGTGCGGCAGAGTCGTCACCGCGCGAGGTACGGGACTCCGGTCGATAACGGCCACAACAGACAGATCAAACGGGATAAGATCGACTTGCGCCTGTGCCTTGGACAACCACCCCAGACTCAAGAGCGTGAGTAGAATGATTACACCAACGGGTAGTGAGCTGCTCGTCTTCATAGAGTTTCCCTGAGACGCCTGTTAACTGCCGGGGAGCACCCGCGTGGATGCTCCCCGGTTGCTTTACTTTCCGCGAATGATCGTATCCGCCCATTCGATGTGTTCGGGGTAATGCCAGAAGGTGTTGGCGGCGATGCGTGTGAACACCGGGTCGCCGTCGCTGTTCTCCTGACCCGCGGGCATGTACGCGCCATAGGGCTTCTGCAAATCCGCCCATGTCAGCGAGCGCGCCTTGGCGATCAACCCTTGATGCGCTTCCGCCATGCGCCGCTTGACTTCGTCCCACGGCACAGCGTGCGTGCGCTGGCGAATCTGCTCGTTCATCAGGTCATACTGGCGCGCCGCCCACGCCGCCGGGTCGATGCCCATCGCGGCATTGCGATCCTGTTTGTTCAGCAGCGCGGTCACCCCGCCCGTCCACACCGCCAGATGCATCACATGATCTTTCGCCGTCCAGCCCGCCGCATCGGTCGCTCCGGTCGCCTCGGCTTCGGTGAGTGACTCGCAGTAGCCGCGCAGGTAGTCCCACGCCTTGTCCGCGTAGGCGACCAAAGTGTCCAGCGAATCGATGGGATCGGTCATCTGGATCGCTTCAATCCACGGGCGGTGTTCGGCGTAATGCAGATAGCCATCGCCCATGACGTAATCAAGGATCGGGCGGCCTTCGTTGTCGGCCTGATCATCCGGCAGGAAATTGCCGTAGGGACGGTGCAAGTCCTCCCACGACAGGCGTTCGAGCGCGGCCATCATGCGCCCATGCGCGGCCTCGAAGCGGCGCAGGACTTCGCCCCATGACAGGTAGCGGTTGTTCTGCTGGATCGCCGCGTTAATCTCGTCCAGCTCATGGCGATCCCAGATCGCCTGATCCACGCCCATCGTCGCCACGCGCGGACCTTTGTTGAGCAGCGCCGCGACGCCATCTTCCCACACGGCGAGGTGAATCACATGGTCTTTGATCGTCCAACCTGCCGCATCCGTCGCAATCGTAACGCGCGTCAGATCAAGCGGAGTCACGAAGGCGATAAAATCGTCGTACCCCTCGCGCATCCGGCTCAGCAGATCGGCTTTGTCTGTGGGATCGTCGTCTGCGCTGTCGCCACGCGCGATGGCTTCCAGCCACGGCAGGTGTTCTTCGTAATGCTCATAGGTGTTCCCGGCGATATACAGATAGAACGGTTCCTGACGGTAACGCTCGCTGGCCGTCGGCAGATACGTGACCAGCGGCGCGTTGATGTCCGTCTCGCTGATCGACTCCACGTGCGCCAGCAGCCGTGTGTGCACCGCGTCAAGGCGGCGCAGCACCTCGTCAAAGGGGATATCCTTGGTCTGCGCCTGTACCGCCGCGTTGATCCCATCGACATTCAACGGGTCGAACAGCGCCGCGTCAACACCCATCACCTCGGCGCGCGACCGCCCGGTGAGCAGCGCCCACACGCTGTCTTCCCACACCACCGCGTGCATGACATGATCTTTGATCGTCCAGCCCACCGCGTCGGTGTGCACCGAATGCTGCTCCGGTGTCAGCGTGTGCAGATACGCGACAAATTCGGCGTAGCCTTGCCGCATCTTCGTGAGTAATTCGTCTTTTTGCACCTAATTCCCCTTTCCAAACATGACTTCCAGCGCCCGCCACACGGTATTCGACCACATGGTGTAATTGTGGCTGCCGCTGAATTCGTGATAAATCACGTTATAGCCGTGCGTGCGCAGCAGTTCGTGCATCTGGCGGTTGCCCGTGAGCAGCCATTCGAGCGTGCCCGCGTCCTGCCAGATCTGGATCGACCGGCCCTCGCCCAGCTTGATCAACTTATCGATGAGCATTTCGCGGCCATCCGGCGCAATCCCGAACGCCCCCGACTGGCTAATCACCTTGCCGAAGATCTCCGGCATGCGCACGCCCGCCCACAACGCCATCAGCCCGCCCATCGACGCGCCGAGCACGCCGTAGCTCCCCGGCTGCGCCTTGATGTCGATCAGGTTGAGTTCCGTCTGTGCCAGCGGCAGCACATGTTCGCGCACGAAGTACAGCGTCGTGTCGTTCTCCGTGTATTCGACCATGCGCGCCGATCCGCCATTGCCGAGCAGCGCCAGCGCAATCGGCTCAATGCGCCCCTGCGCGATCAGGTTGTCGACGATGTTGCACAGGTAGGCACGGCGCATGTAGTCCGGCCCATCCCACACCACGACCAGCGGCACGGCTTCGGTCACAGGCGGCTGATAGAGGTAGACCTCGCGCGGCGCGCTCGCCACCGTGCTCCCCGCCTCGACCAGATGTCGGGTCACCGTCCCACGCTGCACGCCTTTTTTGCGCGCCACCAGATCGGTCAGGTCGCATTCTGGCATGATGAACACATGGTTGACCGCATCCATGCCGTTCCATACTACATGCGGATTAAACGGGTCGGCGAGTCGCTCCTCGCGCGAGAGCATGTAGGCATATTCAATATAGGCGTCGGCGGGCAAAGTCATGGTGTGTGCCCACACATCCGGCTCAATCTGCTCCAACTGAATCGGGCGCCCCGCGCCATCCCAGTCATTAAAATCGCCGACCAGTATTGGAGCAGGTTCCGCGCCTTCGCCATACCAGACAAACGTCACTTGATCACCATCAATTAACGGGGTACCTTCATCCCGTGCTCGTTCTAACCATGTCATCAGGCTCATCTCCACCTTAGAAATTAATTTCATAAATTCTATCGAATCCTGACCTTTAGGCTATCTGCATGGTGACAGAGATTGTTAAAATTGGATCAAGATCACTTTTAGGGATGTCACATGCCTGTTTTGTTGCTCTCGCGTGGTGACCAAGCCAGCCGCACCTTGCTCAAGCAAGCGATTGAGGCGCGCTATGGTCACAGCCCGCCGATGATCGAAACGACGAAGATCGATCTCAAGGGGCGCAGCCGCGTTAAACTGCCGTTTACGACGACATGGATGCCAGTCGAAGCGACGGTGTACGTTAAATTTCCCTCGGCGATTCGCTGGGATTTCACCATGCGTCCGGTGGGACTGCCCGTGAGCAACATGAGCGAAGCCTTCGATGGGTCGGCGCTGCGGCGCACGCGCGTGCTGCGGAGTTCCGAGGTCAACACGGATACGGGGCTGCTCCATTCATTACGCGCGCGTCTGTGGTCCATGGCGGTGATGCTGCTTACGCCGCTCTCTGATCCCTCGGTCGAAGTGCGCATGCTCGGCGAGACGACGCTCGTCGTCGAAAATACGCAGACGGATATTCGCGTCAATCTGCAGTTGAACGCCGATAAAACGGTGCATCAGATCGGCACGGTGTGCTTTAACCCGCTCACGGAAAAAGAACAGATCTACACCTTGCGCGCGACGCATGGGCAGGAACAGATCGGTGACATCATGTTCCCGCGGCAAATTGAGGTGCTGTGGGATGACGAAGTCGAGTCCGAGCTCAACCCGGTCAGCATTGAGACGAACCTGAGCCTCGACGATAGTTTCTTCCGCATTTAGGTCTTGTAGCGGTCGGGCATGAGCTGCCGCTGGACGTCGTAGACCTCAAACCCGCGCTTGATGTAGTTGGGAAGCGCGGCCGGGCTGTCCAAGTTGCAGGTATGCACATACACCCGCTTCGCCCCATCTTTCCACGCCTGATCAATCGCCGTGCTCAATAGATGCTTGCCGAGCCCTGCGCCCATGCTGCCGGGGAATAAGCCGAAATAGGCGATTTCGGTATCGTCGCCCTGCCGTTCCAGCTCAAAGTACCCGGACACCACCCCATCGACAGACAGCACGTAAATGCTGACTTCCGGGCGCGTGATCGCTGCCAGCAGGTCGGCGTCAGACATCAGCCGCCGATCACGCCAGAACAGCGCCTCGCCGACACCGTCATACAGGCGGCGGTAGAGCGGCACATCAGGCGTCGTCAGCTGCCGAATTTCGACTCCGTCACGTTGGATGAAGGCGGGCATGAAGAGCGTGGCATCGGTCATTTCGAGATACGTAATGATGAGGAATTCAGGAAAATCGCTCGCTGGCGCAGTCATCAGCATACCCCTCTTAATCCAAATCCGTTATAATCGGCATTCATCTATTTTGATGAAAACAACGCGCTCAGGATCGGGCAATTTGCCCAAATCTTCAGAGCGTTGACCGTCAATAATTCACAAAACGAACCAGCAGACTTTTAGTATTGAGGTCACTCATGGATTTCTCGCTCTCCGAAGAACACCTGCAAGCTCAGAAAATGGTGCGCGACTTCGCCGCCAAAGAAGTGATCCCGGTCATCGGCGAATGGGATCGTAAGCAAGAAATGAACCCTGCCTTCCTGCCGCGCATGGCGGAACTCGGCATCCTCGGCATCTGCATCCCCGTCCGCTACGGCGGTCAGGGCTTTGACTACATCACGCTCGGCCTCGTCTGCGAAGAACTGGAACGCGCGGACACCCATCTGCGCGTGATTATGTCGGTGCACGCGGGCCTCAACAGCCTGTCGATTCTGCAATGGGGTACGGAAGAACAGAAGCAGCGCTTCCTCGTGCCGCAGGCCAAAGGCGAGAAGTACGGCGCATTCGGCTTGACCGAACCGGGCGTCGGCAGTGACGTGATCAACATGGCGTCGACCGCGCGCCGTGAAGGCGACGTGTACATCCTCAACGGCGAAAAGATGTGGATCAGCCTCGCGACCAAGGCGCACAATTTCCTCGTCGTCGCCAAGACTGATCCGAGCGCGGGGCATCGCGGCCTGACGGCGTTTATCGTTACCAGCGACATGAAGGGCGTCAAGACGGGCGATATTCACGGCAAGCTCGGCGTGCGCGCGGGTTCGACGGGCTGGGTCGCCATGGAAAACGTGGAAGTTCCGGTCGCCAACCGTCTCGGCGAAGACGGCGAAGGCTTCAAGATTGCGATGGCGGCGCTGGATAACGGGCGCTACACCGTCGGTGCGGGCGCGGTCGGCTTGATTCGCGCATGCCTCGAAGACAGCATCACGTATGCCAAGGAACGCCGCACCTTCGGCAAGCCGATTGCCGATCACCAGTTGATCAAGCAGAAGATCGGCTACATGCAGCAGTGGTACGACGCGGCGAGCCTGCTCATCTACAAGGCGGGCTGGATGAAGAACATGGGTATGCGCAACACGCGCGAGACGGGCATGGCGAAGTGGTATGCCACCGACATGAGCGTGCAGGCCGCGCTGGAAGCTGTGCAGATTCACGGCGCGTACGGCTTCAGCGATGAGTACCCGGTCGAGCGTTACCTGCGTAACAGCAAGGGCGCGGTCATCTACGAAGGCACCAGCGAAATCCACCAGTTGATGCAGGCCGACTATGCGCTTGATTACCGGCACGACGGCAATCTGCGCTGCGAACTGCCCGCCTACGACTCCGAATACTGGCAGAGCGAGCCCGTCGAGGGGTAATCGCGCCTCTTTCGCCCGTGAACTCAACGACGACACCTGAAATCTCTTTAGCGTCTCTCCCGCAGTTTTACGAGCCTGAGAGCAGAGGCCAATTCCCGACCTCATGGTGCTCCTGCCCGACCCAGTCGCCGGCTTAACGAACTGGGCTTACGGTATTGGCAGGCGTGAAAATCGTCTTTCTCGGCGACAGCCTGACGTGGGGCGGCTATGGTGGCAACTTCGTCGATGAAGTCCGGCGCTTGCTCCCCGACCACGAGATCATCAATGCGGGCGAAGGCGGCAACACGGTGCTCAATCTGCTGCGGCGGCTTGAGCGCGACGTGCTCAGTCACCAACCGGACGCCGTGTTCGTCATGGTGGGCGGCAATGACGCGATCTCATATAGCCAGTTCAAAACGCGCTCGTACTATCGCCAGGCACAGGACATCGAGAATGGGTTTGTCACGCCGGAGATGTTCGAAACGGGCTATCGCGATCTGCTCACGCAGCTCCAGCTCGCGCATGTGATCACGTGGGTGGGGCTGGAACCGTCCGAGTACAACCAGACGGTCACCGATACGCTCTATGATTACAATCAGCGCTTGCGCGAGATGGCCCGGTCGATGAATGTGCCCGTGCTCGACCTGATGAGCGAATTCAACCCGGCACATGTACCGGAGCGTCAGCCACTGGATATCGGCTTCATTCTGACGATTGGCAAACGTGAGCAAACCGGCTGGAACGAGTTCGAGAAGGCGCAGAAAGAAGGCGGCTACTCGTTCAGCTTTGACGGGCTGCACCTGACCCCGCTCAGCGCCAAGAAGATCGGCGCGCGGATTGCACAGTTTGTGCAGGGACAGACCTCTAGGCCACAATTGAACGGTCAAACCAAAAGCAAAGGACCAGGCCATGCCAGTAGCTCCAGAGAATAGCCTGACCGACTTCCGTCTGACCAAAGGTGGATCGGAAATACCTACAGCCCCGATGAGAATCTGTTTGGTGGGATGCGTTCGACGCGCGCACATCCTCCCCCCGATTTCCCCAGCGGAGCAAAAGACCTCGCTCATGAGCGAGGTCTTTTGCTTGCTATGGAGGTGCAGGACTTCGCAATCCTGGTCCGATAGACTCGAAACTATGCGTCTACAGGTTTAGCCAGATGTTTGTTCTCGTAACGCCTAGCCCCATCCGACGTGGTACGGGCGTTACCAGCCGATAGTTCTTTGACCCCGTGAATCGACATGGCGGGTGCCGCACGCTGTATTTGGTGACGCCCAGTAGTTCTCCGCACAGCGACGGACAACGTGGACGGCTGGGTTACTATGACCCAGCACCCTGACTATACAGCCTTAGGCGGCGTAAGCCAGAGCAGGTTGGTTGTTGTTGGCATTTATAGCCGTGCCCATTTTAACGCAGGTAGGCGCTGCGACCTGCAACATAGCCCCAGCCTCTACCGTCGAGACTATTTCACCCCCGGGTAGATGTGGTGCTAGCCACATCGATCAGTTTAGCAGAATTTAACCGAGAAGTAAACGCCACCCGCATAAGAAGCGCATCAGAACACTTTCGTCCAGAAATAGCCGATATACGCTTCGGTGAAGCCGATGGTGTTGTAGAAGGCGTTCTGCCCTTCCCCGGAACCGGTTTCCACATAGATGTGCTGCGCGCCCAAGGCCTTGAAGCGGTGCAGACCTTCGAACATCAGGGTTTGCGCGAGATGCTTGCGCTGATGATCAGGGTGCGTGCACACCGGCTCGAAGACGCCGTAGCGATTGGTCGGCTCGTAGGTCAGACCGACGTGCGCCGCGAACGTGCCATCCGGCGCTTCCGCGACGAGATTCAGCGCGTGCTGAAAGGAGGGCGACCGCAGCACGAAATTCTCGTACTCCCGCGCGGTATGGATGTTACGATTGAACGCCGCATTGAGCAGCGCCGCCATGTGTTCGTAATCGGCTTGTTCGGTGCGCGTTTCCCGCAGGCTGTACCCGTCGGGCATGGTCACCGTTGGCAGGGGCTGATTCCCGAGAGGCATATGCCGCAGCATCCAGAAATACGACCCTTTGGTGAAACCATGCTGAGTCAACACCTGCTGACGCGGCGTGTCATGCTCAAAGGCGACCGTTTCGAGCTGGCGTTGACCGTCATCGTTCGGCGCGGGCAGCGTTTCAACCGCCCACGTGACCATTTCCGCTTCGATTCGACTGCGGTAATCCGGGTGAATCTCAAAGTGCGCGTTGCCCGGTCGGCTCTCCGCGTGCGCCACGCCGATCAGTTGGCCGTCGGCGGTCTCCCACAGGCGGATATTCTGCGCCCACTCCGGGCTGAGCACTGCATCCTCATTGTGATAGCGCTGACCGTCCCAGTGCCGGATCTCCCAGACGTAACCGGGACCGACGAGCGGATGCAGGTCGATGAGCAGTTGGCGGACGCGGAAAAAGTCGGCTTCGGAGTCAATGCGGGACGGGCGAGAAGTGATGGAGCTAGACATGGAGTTGCCTTACGGTGGGGATGTAGGGGCAGACCTACGTGTCTGCCCTTGAGGGCGCACACACAGGTGCGCCCCTACATAGCGAATGCTGGACTGCTTACTTGCCGAGGCGCTTCTTCGCTTCAGCGGTGATCGCCGGGAGAAGCGCATAGAGATCGCCGACGAGGCCGTAACGCGCCATCTTAAAGATGGGCGACTCGGCGTCTTTGTTGATCGCCACGATGATCTTGCTCGACCGCATACCGGCCTGATGCTGGATCGCGCCGGAAATGCCCGCCGCGATGTACAGATCCGGCGCGACGACCTTACCCGTCTGCCCGACCTGATGCGCATAGGAGATGTAACCCGCGTCAACCGCCGCCCGGCTCGCGCCGACCGCGCCGCCGAGCACATCGGCCAATGGCTGCAGCACGTTCGCAAAGCCATCTTTGGCTTTCCAGACCGCCGCATCGTCGCCCGACACGCCCGCCGGGGCGTCCTTCGGGTTGTTCGCCATTCCGCGCCCACCCGAGACGATGATGGCCGCGTCGGACAGGTTGACCGTACCCGCTTCCGCTTCGAAGCTTTCGATCTTGGTGCTGATCTGATCTTCGCTCAACGCCGGGGCGACGGTGGTCACGTCGGCGGTCGCCGCCGCATTCGGCGTCGCCGCCTTGAACGTGCGCGAACGCACGGTGATGAACATGGTTGCGCCGCCGGTGATGGCATTTTCGCTCAGCACCTTGCCCGCATAGACACCGCGTTCCGCGGTCACACTGCCGCCGTCCACACTGAGCGACAGCACGTCGCCGAGCATGGGGCTGTCAGTGTCCGCCGACGACGCGGCCAACAGTTCACGGCCACGCGTAGTCGCCACGGCGAGCACGGCCTTCGGCGCTTGTTCCTTGACCAGCTTGGTCACGAGCGCGGCATAGGCTTCCACGCGGAATTCCTTCAGCGTCGCGTCGTCGCTGACCAGCGCCTTGTTCGCGCCATAGGTCGCGGCTTCTGCGGCGACGGCAGCGGCATTGGTTCCGAAGACAAGAGCGGTCAGCGGCACGCCGAACGCATCGGCAGCCATCCGACCCGCGGCGAGAGCTTCCCACGCCGCCGGAATCGCCTTGCCTTGAAAGGTCTCAATCCAGACAAAAACGGCGCTCATAGAACTTTTTCCTCCAGCAGGCGGTCGATCAACTTCTGCGCCTGTTCTTCGGGCGTACCCTCGATCAATTCAAAGCGCGTGTCGCGCGGGGGCAGATTCTTGTACTTGGTCACCTTCGCGTTGACGGCGGGCAGCGCCACGCCGAGATCGCCCAGCGACCATTCGGGAATGACAGCCTTCGACGCCTTACGGATGCCGATGAATGACGGATAGCGCGGCTCGTTGATGTCCTTGAGGACGGTGAGCACGGCGGGCAGCTTGGCGGTGACGACCTGCTTGCCCTCTTCCACAGTGCGTTCGACCTTGATGGTCTTGGCAGCGGGGTCAATGGCGAGGATCTTCGAGACATTGCTCAACAGGCTGTAGCCGAGCTTGCGCGCGGTCTGGTACGCATGCTGATCGGTGCCGACATCGATGCTCTCGCGCCCGAAGAGGACGAGATCGACCGAGCCAACCTTCTTGACAGCAGCGGCGGCAACAGTCGCGTAGGCCAGCGAGTCCGCGCCTTCGAGCGCCGCATCCCACACGCGGGCGGCTTCATCCAGCCCCATCGCGAGGCTGTGCTTCAACGCTTCGTTGTGCATGTCCGGGCCAATGGCGACGACGGTCGCCTTGCCGCCCGCGGCTTTGGCCTGAACGATGCCTTCTTCAAGGGCGTATTCGTCCCACGGGTTGACGACGAGCGCGGCGTCTCCCCACGTGACTTTGCCCGCTCCATCCACCTCCACCTTCGCGGCGGTGTCGGGCGTACTGCGTGTAAATACGACGACGTGCAAGGTATATCCTCCCAAACATTATTAGGGGTTTTTCTGCATTGCTTTGTGATTGTAACGCAAGTTGAATTAAATAATCAAATCAAAATTCGATTAGCGCGGAATGTCATGTAAAACGAGGAAAAGCCGCGTCCGCCCCTCAATCACGAGGGGCGGAGAAACCTTGGCGTTAGGCCGAACGGCGCTCGTTGGCGGCGACGTAATTGAGGAACAGCGCGGCGAGCGCGCCCGGCACCCATCCTGCAACGGTGAGCGCCAGCACAATCAAAATTGTGCCGCAGCCCCGGTCAATCACTGCCAGCGGCGGCAGGAGTATGCATAACAACGCGCGACCCAGACCCATCGTAGTGCTCCCTTCATCATGGTCATTTCGTATATATATACGAGCGAGCGGGCGCAGGGTTGCAGAGTCTCCCCCGGATTTCAGGGGGTAGATCAACGGGGTTCGTCGTGTCGGGGCAAGGTTCGCCGATAGGTGACGTGAAGTCTGTGTTTTTGGCCTCACCCCCTGCCCCTCTCCGAACGGAGAGGGGAGAACCGCGCAGTCGTGAAGTCCCCTCTCCCGTGGGAGAGGGGATTTAGGGGTGAGGCTGATGGGACCACGCTATCCAGCGTAGCTCCAGGCGCGCCTTGCCCCTACCCATGCATACACCACCCCAATACTCGCGTACATGTCAGGCATCGATTGAGCGCCGCAGTCTTGCGACGGTTTGACACGCTCTGCTACACTGGGACGGCTGTACAGCAAAGTTTGAGTAGGTTGATATGAAACGACTATTCCTGATGCTGCTGTTGATCGGCGCGGCGTATGCCCTGAGTGCGTGCAACTTCTTCTCGCAGCCCGGCGATCTCCAAACCGAAAACCTCGCCAACGACCTCGCCAACACGGAGATCGCCGCGGTGCGCCAGACGGCCACGGTCGGCGCTGACCGGCTGCTGGTGACGCTGCAATTCGTCGAGACCTCGGTCGGCATCATGCAGCAGCAAGGCACGCGCATCGCCGCGACGATGGTCGCCGCGGGCATGCCCATCATCGATACCAGCGCCATCACCCCCATCGCGCCCGCGAACGACCCCGGCGCGACCGCGAACCCGGCCAATAACCTCGTGACGCCCGTCATCAGCGGTCAAGGGGCGGCGAGCGGCAACATCACCATTCAGAACCCGCCTACCCCGACTCCACTGGCTACGAGTGATCCGAATGTGCCACGCCTCGATAATATTCTCCTGGCGGAACAGGTCGGCCCGGATGACTGTCCGCTCGGCGCGTCGACCACCTTCTCGGGTGCGACAACCGACATCTACGCGACGGCAATTGCCTACAACCTGTCCTCGGCCAATACCTTAAGCTCGCGCTGGCTGCGCGACGGCACTGAGATTGCCCGCTACGACTGGACGCCGAACTTCAATATCACGCAGGCCTGCATCTGGTTCCATCTGCCGTCGGCGGCGGTGGAATTCGTCCCCGGCAATTGGAGCGTCGAGATCACGCTGGATGGCGCGCTCGTCGGTTCGCCGATCAATTTCACGATCAACGCGGACGCCACCGGCGGCGCGGATACTTCAAACAGTGGAGGCTAAGAGACTATGGCGATCAATGTCGGCTGGCAGGATAAAAATCAGGAAATCATTCGCTGCAACGCCGAAGGGCGCTGGACGTGGGATGATTTGCAGCGCGCGCTCAACGCGACGATCAAGCTCATGGACACCGTCGAGCACAAGGTCGACTTCATCATCGACCTGCGCAAAGGCAGCTTTGCCATCAACCCGCTGAGCATTCTCGGGCAGGCGCGCAGCGTCGCCACGCCGGAAACGCACCCGAACGAAGGCGTCAAAGTGGTGCTGGGCGCGAACGGTATGGTGCAGACCGCCTATGATGGTTACCGCCGCATCATCGCGGGCATGGGCAAAACGCAGATTTTTCACTTCGCGGACAGCGAAGCCCACGCGCAGCAAATCATTGAGCGCGAACGAGGCAAGTAAAGTGATGCCCTGTGAGGACAACGTAGATTGTGACCGCTTGAGCCAAATCCAGCCACTAACCGTTCGATCAGTTCACGCTGGTTCACTTCTCGCATATAGTGAGACAGGATGTTTAACCAGATGAGACATGGTGGCGGTATGTGGCGTTACGCTTTTCCCGGTTCTGAGGATGAGAAGCCCAGTAAAATCACGTGGGGCTTGATCAAGCGCGTGCTAGCTTACGCCGCGCCCTACAAACGCGAGATTGCAATCACGCTGGTGCTGATTCTGTTCACGAGCGGTCTCGGTCTGCTCACGCCGCTGATCTTCCGTGATTTGATCGATAATACGCTGCCTTCGGGGAATGTCGAACGGCTCAACCTGCTGGCGCTGGCGCTGATTTTGATTCCCATCCTCAACAGCGTGATCGGCATCATCAACCGCCGCCTTAACTCCACCATCGGCGAGGGCGTGATCTACGACCTGCGGCGGGGGTTATACGCGCATTTGCAGCGGATGTCGCTGCGTTTCTTCACCAACACGAAATCCGGCGAGTTGATGAGCCGTCTGAACAACGACGTCGTCAACGCGCAGAATGCCATCAGCAACACGATTGTCGGCATCGTGACCAACATCGTCACGGTGATCGCCACGCTCGCCGTCATGCTGACCCTAGAATGGCGGCTGACGATCATCGGGCTGGCGGTCTTCCCGCTGTTCATCATCGGCGCGCGCTTGATCGGGCGCAAGCTGCGCGATATCGCCCGCGAACAGATGGACATCAACGCCGAGATGAACGCCATGATGAACGAAACGCTCAACATCAGCGGCGCGCTGTTGATCAAGCTGTTCGGGCGCACCAGCCTCGAAACCGACCGCTTCGCCCAACGCGCAAGCCGGGTGCGCGACATCGGCGTGCGGCGCGCGGTGCTCGGCAGTCAGTTCTGGGCGATTCTGGGCGGCGTCGGCGTGATCGGCACGGCGCTGGTCTACTGGCTCGGCGGGCATCTCGTGTTGAGCGGCGTATTCACGATCGGCACGATTGTTGCCTTCGCAGCGTATCTCGGTCAGCTCTATGGCCCGCTCGAATACCTGATCAATGTCCCGGTCGAATTCTCCACTTCCATCGTCAGCTTTGAGCGTGTCTTCGAAGTGATCGACCTGCCCATCGAAATCGACGAGAAGCCGCACGCCATCGCCAAAGCCCCGAAAGAGATTCAAGGTGAGCTGGTCTTTGACGACGTGACCTTCCTGTATCAGCCGACCGGCACGGGCGGTCTGCGCGACGTGCACCGCTATGGGCGTATGGAGAATGTCAAAGCGGTGCTCTCTGGCGACGGCAAAGCCGCGCCGAACGGCCTGCAGATGCCGACCGCCCCGGTCACGCAGGCGCGCGAAACCGCGCTCGAACACATCAGATTCACGATTCAGCCGGGGCAGTTGGTCGCGCTGGTCGGGCCGAGCGGCGCGGGCAAAACGACCATGACCTACCTGATTCCCCGCCTGTACGATCCGTCGCAGGGGCGTATTCTGCTCGACGGGCACGATCTGCGCGACCTGACGCTCGATACGGTCACGCATGCGGTCGGCATGGTGACGCAGGAAACGTATCTGTTCCACGACACCATCCTGACGAACCTGCTCTACGCCTGCATGGACGCAACCCAGGCCGACGTCGAAGCGGCCTGTCGCGCGGCGAATATCCATGACTTCATCATGGGGCTGCCCGACGGCTACCTGACCATCGTCGGGGAGCGCGGCTACCGCCTCAGTGGTGGTGAAAAGCAGCGCTTGGCACTCGCCCGCGTCATCCTCAAAGACCCGCGCGTGTTGGTATTGGACGAGGCGACCAGTCATCTCGACAGCCAGTCCGAAGCGCTGATTCAAGAAGCGCTCGAAAAGATCATGCACAACCGCACCAGCATCGTCATCGCGCACCGCCTGAGCACCATTCTGGCCGCGGATCAGATTCTGGTGATGGATCGCGGGCGCATCATCGAACACGGCACGCACGCCGAATTGATCGAGCAAGCGGGGCTGTACGCGCAGTTGTACGAAACGCAGTTCCGGCATCAGCGGGAAGTTGACAGTCTGCAGTTCACAGTGGACAGTGAGAACGAGTCCGCGCTGTAATTCTCCGCATGCCTAAAATCCAGTCGGGGCATGGCACACCCTGCCCCGACGCATCTGCAAAACTACGCGCTTTGACGGTCAACTGACCACTGTAAACTTTTCTTCCCACTTGGTTCACATGGTCTTATACAATGGTACCGACTCCGGATGGTAGAATGATCTGGTTCCTAGGATTCGGAGTTAACCCAACTTGCGTGAAGAACTGCGCCAGCACGTGCGCCATAATTTTGCTGTGAATGTCACTGATGCCGGGTTCTACGGCCTCGGCTTGAGCTTTGCTTCGTTTAGCACAATTCTGCCTCTCTTTGTCTCCACCCTGACCGACTCGACGCTGTTGATCGGCATGATTGGCGCGATCCACTCGATTGGCTGGTTCTTCCCGCAATTGCTCACCGCGAAATCGGTTGCACAACTGCCGCGCTTCCGCCCGATGGTGCTCAAGATGACGCTCAACGAGCGCATCCCCTACTTCCTGCTCGCGCTGGTCGCGTGGCTGGCGGTCGGCGTGCTCAACCGTGAGCTGGCGCTCATCCTGACATTCCTCATCATCATGTGGCAGGCGTTCGGCGCAGGTCTGACAGCGACTGCGTGGCAAAGCATGGTGGCGAAGATCATGCCGGACAACATGCGCGGTACGTTCTACGGGACGCAGTCCGGGTTGGCCAACCTGACCGGGATCGGCGGCGCGGTTTTATCGGGCATCATTCTGCAAACGCTCCCATCGCCGCTCGACTTCACACTGTGCTTCATCATCTGCGGCATCGCGATGATGCTCTCGTTCGCGTTTCTGGCGCTGACGCGTGAACCGGCGATTGAGCCGCCCAAAGAAATGACGATGAGTTGGGGCGCATACTGGCACAAGCTGATGACTATCCTGCGCGAAAATGCGAATTTCCGCTGGTTCATCGTGGCGCGCATCATCGGGCAGGTCGGCGTGGTGGGCGCGGCCTTCTATACCATTCATGTCGTCCGGCACTTTGGCGTGGCGGAAGGCACGGTCGGCGTGATGGCGGGCGTGCTCAGCCTCGCAGTGACGGTCGCGACGCCGTTCTTCGGCTGGCTGGGCGACCGTTACAGTCACCGCGCCGCCTTCGCGGTCGGCATGCTGCTGGCAGGCGCCAGCGCGTTCATCGCGTTCATCGCGCCGTCGGCGGAGTGGTTCTATCTGGTGTTCGCGCTGATGGGCGCGGCCAATGGCGCGCTGTGGACCTCGCCGATGGCGCTCAACGTCGAGTTTTGCAGCGAGAGCGAACGTCCGTATTACATCGGGCTGGCGAGCACGCTGGTTGCGCCCATGTCGCTGATCGCGCCGATTGCCGCCGGGCTGCTGGCCGATTCGACGGGAATTCCGACCACGTTTGTGCTGGCGACAGTCGGCGCATTGATCACAGCGGCGGTGGTGGCGTTTGTGGTGCGCGAACCGCGCCACGTCCTGAGCCCGGTACAGCCGACCTACGCGGCTCAGGCGATGGATTAAAAGAGGCGTAATCCCACAGGTCGAAAAGGGTGTTGAGTCAAGCTTTAGGCAGGCTCAACACTCACTACTTATCCACGTTTTAGATAATCAGCATTGGAAGAATTAAGCCTGTGTGTTATAATTTCCACACAGGTAAGTGTAAGTCTACGCATGTTCGCCCTGTCCAACCTACACGGGGCGTTTTCACATAACAAGGGTAATGGATGACACTCACGTTTGAAAGTCTGGGCTTGCGCCAGCAACTCGTGCAAGCCGTGATGGAACTGGGCTATGAGAACCCGACTCCCATTCAAGAACGCGCCATTCCGGCGCTCCTCGAGGGTCGTGATGTTCTTGGACAAGCCCAGACGGGGACGGGCAAAACGGCCGCCTTCGCGCTGCCTTTGCTCGAACGCTTAGATATGAGCACCCGCAATGTGCAGGGGCTGATTCTCACGCCGACGCGTGAGCTGGCGCTGCAAGTGACGGAAGCGCTCTATCAGTACGGCAAACATATGGGGACGCGCGTGGTCGCGATTTACGGCGGCTCATCGTACGCGCGGCAGTTGAAGCGGTTGGAAGAAGGGGTGCATGTGGTCGTGGGCACGCCCGGCCGCGTGATCGATTTGATTGAAAAGCGGGCGCTGCGCCTGAATCATGTGAGCTACATGGTGCTCGACGAAGCCGATGAAATGCTGAAAATGGGCTTCATCGACGATGTCACGACCATTTTGAACCAGACGCCGAGCGAACGGCAAACGGCGTTGTTTTCGGCGACGCTCTCCGACCCGATCCGTGAGATCGCGCGCAAATACATGCATGATCCGCAGGTGGTAGCGATTGAACAGAAGACGCTCACCGTGCCGCAGATCGAGCAGCGCTACTATCTCGTGGAAGAAAACTCGAAGGTCGCGGCGCTGACGCGGCTGCTCGAAGTCGAACATGTGTCGAGCGCGTTGATCTTCACGCGCACCAAGATCGGCGCGTCCAACCTGGCCGATACGCTGCTGGCGCGGCAGTTCCCGGTCGAAGCGCTGCACGGCGATCTCAGCCAGGAAGCGCGCGAGACGGTCATGCGCCGTTTCCGCCGCGGGCAGATCACGATCCTCGTCGCAACGGACGTCGCCGCGCGCGGCCTCGACATTCAGGATATGTCGCACGTCGTCAACTTTGACGTGCCCTACGACGCGGAAGACTATGTGCACCGCATCGGTCGTACGGGGCGCGCGGGCCGCGAAGGCATCGCCATCACCATGGTGACGCCGCGCGAACGCCGCTGGCTCAAGACGATTGAGCAGTTCACCCGCCAGCCGATCAAGCGCGGCAAGCTGCCCACGGTCGACGAAGTGATCGCCAAGCGCGATCAGAGCTTCACCGAAAAGTTGAGCGGCATGCTGGAGACCGAAGACTTCGAGCGTGAGGTCAACTTCCTCAACAGCTTGATCGCGGTCGGCTATGATCAGGCGGAAATCGCCGCGGCGGCTATTCGCGTGGCGCGCTCGTTCGAAACGCAGCGTCCGATTGAAGATATTCAGGAACCGCGCGAACGCACCTACGCCGAACGGCAGGCCGCCCGCACAGGTGATCGACGCTTTGGCGGCGAGCGCCGTTACGGGCGTGAAGGCGAACGCGGCGGCAGTCGCGAAGAGCGCGGTGGTGAGCGCGAGAGCTTTGACGGCGACCGTCCGCGCCGCCGCACGGGTGAGCGCGAATCGGGCATGGTGCGCCTGATGATCGACGCGGGGCGCGTGCACGGCATTCAGCCCGGCGATGTGGTCGGCGTGATTGCCAGCGAAGCGGGCATCCCCGGTCGCGCGATCGGCGCCATCGACATCCAGAAGAACCAAACGTTCGTGGATGTCAACGAGATGCATGTCGAGCGCGTGCTCAAGCGGATGCGCACGGGCACGATGCGCGGGCGACAGGTCACCCTGCGCCGCGCTGACGCGTAAAAATTAACCTCACCCCAACCCCTCTCCGGAGGTTGAGGGGCGTAACCAGGGTACAACCAACGTAGGGACGAGGCAGCTGCCTCGTCCTTTTGTTTCCCCAACCCCATCTTTACCCCGCCGTGACGGTTTCTGCCGCTATAATCACGCTAGAGAACAGGGGATGACATGGCAGTAGCAGTGGTGGACAAGCAGCAGCAGGCGACGTTGACAGGATGGCGCGCAGCCCTGATCTATGGCATCGGGATCGCGCTGGCGCACCGCGTCCTGCTCACCCTGTGGATGGCAATCGTGTGGGGTATCGTCGGCGCGAGCCTCGGCAGCACGCGCATCGACTTTCACAGCGTGAACGCGCAGCTCCCGGCGCTGACCTCACCGCTGGAGCAGAGCGTTTTCGGCGTGTGGCGGCGCTGGGATGCCGTGCATTACCTCGACCTCGCCGTGAACGGCTACCGCCTCGACAACGCAGGCGCGACCGTGTTCAGTCTGCTCACGCCGTTCACCTTCCACACCGCCGATGCGCTGCTGCCCGGGAGCATTGATCTCGCTGCGGCGGTGGTGGAGACCGTCGCCTTCAGCGCGGCGCTCGCCCTGCTCTACCGCGTCGTTGAGCTGCTGTTCAGCGATGAAAAGCTGGCGCGCTGGTCGGTCGTCGCGCTGGCGCTCATGCCCGTCTCCTTCTTCTTCGCTGCGCCTATGTCGGAATCGATTCACCTCGCCTTCGTGTTGGCGTTCGTCTACTGCGCACTGAAAGATCGCTGGGCGCTGGCGGGCGTCATGGGCATGTTCGCCACGCTGGCACGGTCACAAGGCGTGTTCCTGGTCGGCGTCGGCGGGCTGCTGCTGATCGAGCGGTACGGTTGGCCGCCGCGTCAAGCGCTCGGCACATACGGGCGCCAAATGCTGCCGCGCGCCGTCTGGTTAGCGCTGATCCCGCTCGGCATGTTGATCTTCCTCGCCTACCGCGCCAGTTTGAACCTACCGCCGCTCGACGCCATCTACAGCAGCTACTCCTACGCCTTCTTCGTCAATCCCATCGAAGCCGTGCTCATCAATCTGCGCTGGATCGCCGCCAACCCCAACCTCGCCCTGTTTCACCCGGATATGTGGGCGCTGTTCCTCTCGATTGGCCTCATCGTGATGATGGTATTCCGCCCGCGCCACCGCCGCCCCGCGCTCGTCTTCTACGTGGTGGTCAACCTCGCCTTCCAGATCACCAAAATCAACTATGACTGGGGGACGAACGTCGTCATGTACTCGCAGAGCGTGGCCCGGTACGCGCTGCTCCTGTTCCCGCTAACCGTGTTGATCGCCGATGGGCTGAAGTCCACGACCAAGTGGGGGCGCATCGTCGGCGTACTGGTGCTGCTGACCAGCGTGTTGGCGCTCAGCGCGGGCTATGTCCTCGCCCTGACCGGCCCGTAAACGACCGCGTCCTTATATGGTTCTAGCCGCCGTGGGCGAGCATTTCTATAATCAAGACACTCACATCAACCTCAAGTGGAGCACATGAGCATGGCGGAACAGGGCAAACCCAAGTTCGCCTTCTTTGAAGGCAAAATAGTCCCGATTGAAGACGCGAAAATCAGTGTCATGACGCACGCCTTTAACTACGGCACGGGCGTCTTCGGCGGCCTGCGTGGCTACTGGAACGACGACGAAAACCAGTTGTTCGTCTTCCGCCCGCACGATCACTTCGAGCGGCTGACGCAGTCCGCCAGCCTGCTGCGCATCAACGTGCCGCACAGCGTGCCGCAGTTGGTCGGCATCCTCAATGAACTGCTGCGCACGGAAGGCTTCCGCGAGAACGTGTACATTCGTCCGCTGGCCTACAAGTCGACCGAGATGATCGGCGTGCGCCTGCACGATGTCGACGACGAAATCACCATGTTCGCCATGCCGTTTGGGCGCTACGTCGAAAAAGAAGAAGGGCTGCACGTCGGCTTTTCGTCGTGGCGGCGCGTGGATGACAACGCGATTCCTGCGCGCGGTAAAATCACCGGGGCCTATGCTAACAGCGCGCTGATCAAGTCGGATGCGGTGCTGGCGGGCTACGACGAAGCGCTCGTGCTCAACGAAGACGGGCATCTGGCGGAAGCCAGCGCCGCGAACTTGTTCATCGTGCGTAAAGGCGTGGTTTACACCCCGCCCGTCGAGTCGAATGTACTGGAAGGTATCGTGCGCCGCTCGCTGATCACGCTCATGCGCGACGAACTCGGCCTCGACGTCGTCGAACGCAACGTAGATCGCACGGAAGTGTACATTGCCGACGAGATGATCATGTGCGGCACGGGCGTGCAGGTCGCCGCGGTGACGCGCGTCGAACACCGCGCCATCGGGTCGGGACAAATGGGGCCGATCACGCGCAAGGTGCGCGATCTGTTCTTCGATGTGGTGCGCGGGCGCGTAGACAAATACCGCGAATGGCTCACGCCTGTGTACGAAAACGTCACCGCAAAATAGAAAAGAGTAAGGCAAAAGATTCAACGCAAAGGCGCAAGGACACAAAGGCGCAAAGCGTAATAACAAAGGACGCCCAGATGGGCGTCCTCATTTACTTTTCTTAGCGTCTTGGCGTCTTCGCGCCTTTGCGTTGAATCTCGATCTTTACGCGAGCGAGTAAACGCGCCCCACGGCGAACTGTTCGCGGGCGGCGGCGGCCAGTTCTTCGCGGAACTTGGGATGCGCCACGTTGATCAGTTCCTGCACGCGCTGCGCAATCGTCTTGCCGAACAGCGTCGCGATGCCGTATTCGGTCGCGATATAGCGCACATCATTGCGGGTGGTGGTCACGCCCGCGCCCGGCTTGAGCATGGGCACAATGCGGCTCAGCGTGTCGTCCTTGGCCGTGCTCGGCAGCGCGATGATCGACATGCCGCCCTTGCTCCGGCACGCGCCGCGCACAAAGTCGACCTGCCCGCCCACTCCCGAATAAAACTTCGTGCCGATGCTGTCGGCGCATACCTGCCCCGTCAAATCGACTTCCAGCGCCGAATTGATCGAGACCATCTTGTCGTTCTGCGCGATGATGAACGGGTCATTGACGTATTCGGTCGGGTGCAGCTCAATGATCGGGTTATCGTTGACGTAATCAAACAGCGCCTTCGTGCCGATCACAAAGCCAGCGACGACCTTGCCCGTGTGAATGCTCTTGGCGCGGCAGGTCACCACGCCCGCTTCCACCATGTGCATGACGCCATCGGAGAACAGCTCGGTGTGAATGCCGAGATTCTTGTGATTGGTCAGGCGGCTGAGCACGGCATCCGGGATGCCGCCGATGCCAGTTTGCAGGGTCGCACCATCTGGGATGAGCGCGGCAATGTGCTCGGCGATGCGATCCTGAATTTCCGAGGCCGGATGCGGGTTGACCTGCGGCAGTTCGTAATCGACATGGATGCAGTAGTCGATCTGATTGACGTGAATGAAGCTGTCGCCTAACGTGCGCGGCATGTGCGGGTTGATCAGCGCGATCACCATCTGGGCGGATTCGGCGGCGCTCTTGGTCACGCCGACTTCAACACCATACGAGCAGTAGCCATGTTCATCCGGCGGGCTGACGTGGATGACGGCAATATCAATGGGGAGCAACCCATCGCGGAACAGGGAGGGGATTTCGGAGAGGAAAATGGGCGTAAAGTCGGACGTGCCCGAATTGACCGCTTTCCGCATATGGTCGCTGATGAACAGGTTGTTCACGCGAATATGATCGGCGATGTCCGCCGTGATGTATTCACGCATGCCGATGCTCAGCACCTGCACCAGTTCAACATTGTCGAGCTCTTCATAACGCGCGACCAGCGCCTGAAGGAAGGGGATGGGCGTGGAGCAGTTGCCCGTGACGAACACGCGCTGCCCCGACTTCACTTTCGCTGCCGCCTCTTCGGCGGTGATCATGCACACTCTGCGCTGCATAGGCATCTGCCTCGAATGATCCGATTATCTGTCTGTAGGTTTTTTCACAATCGAACATAGCCTACCCCCCTTTACTCTGTGGCAATAGTGTCAATCATCGTAAGCCACAAGCGATATATGACACTACGCCGCACCCCGGACTAGGCCGAAGATAAGGTTAAGATTGAAAATAGTGGAGTGATCATTATGTTAGATTACGTGCTTGTCCCCCTAGATGGCTCACATTTAGCCGAATCAGCCCTTGAACATGCGATGAAGATCGTTAAGCCGGAAGGCACGCTGATTCTCCTCACGGTGCTGCAGACGCCAGAGTATCCTATTTACGACTTCTATCCGATGACCACGACGATGGCGCAAAAGTACGACAAGACGGTCAGTGATGCGCTGCCGCGCGCCAAAGAGTATCTCGCGGGCATCGCCGCGAATATCGAAGCGAAGTCGAAGCTGCTGGTTTCGTATTATGCGGAGGTGGGCGACCCGGCCGAGGTGATCGTGAAGATCGCCCAGGATCACCATGTACAGGCGATCTGTATGTCGACCCATGGGCGCTCGGGCTTCACGCGCTGGCTGTTCGGCAGTGTGACGGCGAAGGTGCTGGCGACGGGCTACTGCCCGGTATATGTTGTGCCCGCGCAGCAAATGGAAAAACGCAAGACATCCGAGCTGGTCGCTGCGAAGCACAACGGCCAATAACAGCGGCACACGCAGCACGCTGCGACAAGAGGTAAATAACCGGACATGGGGGTTGCAAGGGCGCACGGCCGTGCGCCCCTCTGTTCGCTCATGAATTTCGATCGAGAACTGACTCTAGAGAACGCTAAGACAGAGTGCGGTCTCTATTTCGTGTCCGGATTCGACGGAGGAACAAGTTCGTTGATGTTGTGCTTGACCGCATAGGCGGCGGCTTCGGCGCGGTTGGAAACGCCGATCTTCGCCAGCACACTGCTAACATAATTGCGCACCGTGCCCTCGCCCAAGTACAGCTTGACCGCGATCTGCCGGTTGGTCAGCCCTTCGGCGACCAACGCGAGCACGGCCAGTTCCTGCGGCGTGAGGTCGGAGAAAGCGGCGGCTTGCTGCGCCTGATTCGCTTTGCGCATCTCCTGAAAAACGGTCGACGTCATGGCCGGATCCAGCATCCCCTCGCCGCGGCTGACACGCTCCACCGCCTGCACCAGTTCGTTATCCCCGATGCGCTTGAGAATATATCCCGATGCCCCAGCTTGAATGGCCGTGAATAAGAGTTCGTCTTCGGCGTAAGAAGTGAGCATAATCACACGACAACCCGGCACGGATTCGACGATGCGGCGGCATGCCTCGATGCCCGAGAGACCGGGCATACGGATGTCCAGAACCGCCACATCCGGGTGATTCTCCTGGGCTTTGGCAACTGCCTCTTCACCCGTTCCTGCTTCCGCAACCACCCGGAAGTGTCCTTGCCGTTCGAGCAGTGCTCTCAGCCCGGCACGCACAACCGAATGATCGTCGGCAATTAATATCCGTACGATTTTCGACATGGCTTTAACTCGCCTAAGTGATAGAATTGTCGTTAAGGGTTCGTAACTAGCAAGGATATCATAAGTAACCATATGACATCTAGTGACGAATATGCTCAAAAATCCGTGTCATCTGTACTCCCTCGGCTAAAGGAAATTGCCGAGATGGTCATGCGCGCCGCCGAAGCGGATACGCTCGGCGAGGTTCTGGAGCGCATTGCCGAGGCGTCCCGCGAATTGGTCGGGGCGAAATATGCCGCATTGGGCGTGCCGGATGGCAAAGGCGGACTCGAGTTCTTCGAATTCAGTGGTATGGATCGAGAACACGTCCCCATCATCGGGCATCTCCCCTTAGGCCGCGGTTTGATCGGTGCGGTCATGCGTGAACGCCAGCCCATCCGGGTCGAACACATGCAGAGCGATCCACGCTCCTCCGGGTTTCCCGCTAATCATCCCAATATGGAGCGCTTTCTGGGCGTGCCCGTCATGGCGGGCAACGTGCTTTATGGGCAGTTGTACCTCGCGGATCGGCTCGACGGCAAGCCGTTCAACGAGCAGGATCAATGGCTGATCGAAACGCTGGCCGGGTACGCAGCGCTGGCGATTGCCGGAGCCAACCTGCGGGAGCAGCAGCGGCGCGTCGCGCTGCTGGAAGAACGCGACCGCATCAGCATGGAGCTGCACGACGGCGTGATCCAGTCGCTGTATGCGATTGGCATGCACATGGAACTGCTGCGCCTCTCAGAGAAACCCGTCGAAGCGACGGAACTGCAGGGCATGGTCGGCAGTCTGAACGATGTGATCGAAGATATTCGCAGTTATATTCAAAACCTCAAATTGCGCGAACGCTATGGGCGGAACTTGCGCGAGTTTATTTACGATATCACCCGTAAATTGCACATTCCACGTACAGTCAACATCGAAATCGACACGCCCTCCGAAAACCTCGCCACACTCAGCCCGCAGATCTACGAGGCTATGTGCCAGATGGCGAATGAAGGTATCAGCAACGTGATTCGGCACGCCAGCGCCAGCCATCTCAAAATCTCGGCGTCGCAGACCGACCGCGCCTTCCAGCTCAAAATCGCCGATGACGGCGTCGGCTTTGACCCCGACGAAGTCGAGGCGCATTCCGGCTTAGGCTTACGCAATATCCAACACCGCGCGCGCCTGCATGGCGGTGATGTTTACATCGATACGGCTCCCGGACAAGGCACCTGTTTGACCATTAGCCTGCCACTGAATGCCAAAAAACCGGTCGTCCGCCCCGCGTGACGATCATCACCCAAAGCACAGTACCATCGTTTACACAGTCTCCCGTATTTTGTAAGAAAGCGGGAGACTAAACCGTTCCTCCCGCGATTTGGGAGATAAATTGCCATGTTAGAAAACATTATGGTCAGTGAATGGATGACGAGCCCGGTGCTGTCGATCACCCCATCCACCCCGATCGCGAACGCGCACCAGATGATGAAAGATTACGGCATCCGGCGCTTACCGGTCGTGGAAGATAACCGGCTCGTTGGGATCATCACGTTGGGCGATGTGCGTGAAGCCAGCCCTTCGGATGCGACCACCCTCAGCATCTGGGAACTGAATTATTTGTGGGCACAGTTGACGGTGGATCGCGTGATGTCGCGCAAGGTCCTGACCGTGCATCCGACTGATTTGGTTCTGGAAGCCGCTCGGATTATGCTGGAACACAAGGTGAGCGGTCTACCCGTCGTGAATCAGCGCGACGAGCTCATTGGCATCATCACCGAAAGCGATATTTTCCGCATGCTGGTAGAATCAAAGACCAAAGCCATTGAACCCAAGCCGTAACTGGCATTCACCATCACGCAGTGAACAATGACCCCTGTGCTGGCAGGGGTCATGAATTTTCCAGAGGGAACCCAATGAATGTATCCGACATGATGACCGCTAAGCCTGTCTCGATTCATCAGGACGGCTCTTTGCGTCAGGCGCTCGAACTTATGGACAAGCACCACTGCCGTCATCTGCCGGTGATGAACGGTGAAGGCCAACTGGTGGGGATTATCAGCGACCGCGATGTGCGGACAGCGCTCAATTCCCCGCATATCCTGCGCGAACGCTGGCAGGATGAGCAGTTGGCGACCTCGCTGCGCGTGCGCTCCATGATGACCCCCGCTCCCATCGTCGTCGAACCGGACGCCGAAGCCGACGAAGCCGCGCGCCTGATGCTCGACAATCACATCAGCTGCTTGCCCGTCATCCTCGGCGAATCGCTCGTAGGGATCGTCACGACCTCTGATATCATGATGGCGTTTATGAACCTGTACCGCTCAGTCCGCCGCTATCACGAAATGCCGCCCGGCAAATAGGCTGCCGGATTCCTACTGCTCTGCGTCCGAAAGACCCCGCCGCTGAAGCGGGTCACTGATCAAACCACCGCCCCGCACGGTCGCGCCGATCACCAAAGCCGCGCTGATTAAGACAAGATTTTTGACAATGTACTGCCCTTCGATGGTCAGGACGAACGGAAACGTCGTGAACACGAGATCGGGCCGCAGCAGCACCGGGGAGAGCGTGCCCGGCATCTGCAGGAACAGCAGCAGAATGGCCGCGCGCATAAACTTCCCGGTGATGAAGCCCACCCCGATCAGAATTTCCCAGATGGCGAGTAACGGCAAAAACAGCGCCATCGGCACGAACGTGATCGTCTCGCGGATCAGAGTTTCGGCGGGGCTGAGCGAGGGAATCAGCTTGAGCGCGCCAAACCAGACGAAGATAATCCCCATCGAAATGCGCAGCAGCGTCACCCCGCTGCGCGCCATCCAGCGAGTCACGCGCTCGTCGACGCGGTTGAACTCGCGAAGCAAATGCTGGTTGCGGACCGTCATTCCAGTAATCCTCATTCCACTTGTGGCATTGTGAATAAACGTACAATGAAAGATGCAGGTATAGCCCCCTAATTTTCGGGGCTGGTACGCGGTTTACAACTATCCCTCACTCGCAACTTTCGCTATGCTTGGTGCGTAACATCTCCAAACAGCGACGCAACTATCAGGAGCAACTGTGACGCTTCCGAACGGCAAACACCCGGTGATTCGCACCCGCGACCTCACCAAAGACCTCCCACTAGGCAAAACGGTCGTGCATGCGCTGCGCGGCGTGGATATGGATATTTACGCGGGGGAGATGGCAGGCATCGTCGGCCCGTCCGGCAGCGGCAAGTCGACGCTGCTTGGCTTGATCGGCGGGCTGGATACACCGACACGCGGCACGATTGAGATCGACGGCGTGAACATCACGCGCATGAACGAAGATCAACTGACCGAAATCCGCAACGAGAAGATCGGTTTCATCTTCCAGTTTTTCAACCTGATTCCGACGCTGACCGCGCTGGAAAACGTCGTGCTGCCCATCCAGTTTGCGCGTAAAGCTCGTTTCAGCCCGGAAAAGCGCGCCAAAGAACTGCTCGACCTGCTCGGCCTCAAGGATCGTATGAAGCATCGCCCGTCTGAACTCTCCGGCGGGCAGCAGCAGCGCGTCGCCATCGCGCGGGCGCTGGCGAACAACCCGCCCCTGCTCCTCGCCGATGAGCCGACGGGCAACCTCGATTCGGAATCGGGCGTGCTGGTGCTGGAGGCGCTGCGCGAGATCCGCGCGAATGCGGGGACGACGGTCGTCATCGTCACGCACGACCGCGCGCTCGCGGAAAAGACCGACCGCGTCATGACGCTGGTCGACGGACAGATCGTGCATTAGGTCAAGCGAGCGGAAATTTGGATATTCGTTTCTAGCGTAAGGACAAGGCTTGCGTGGGTAAAAAAGCATCCGTATAACTTCGACCTCACGCTAGCGGACGCGATAAATCGCGTCCCTACGAAAAAGAATTCGCCTGGCAAGCGCTGTTGTCTCTCCTCCCCGAATTCGGGAAGGGGCCGGGGGCTATCAGGGGGTCGGAATCTGCCCAAGCCGTGGGCGCACACGCAGGTGCGCCCCTACATTCCGGTCGAATATTCTGTTTCCGACTCTAGAACCGCATACAGGCCGACTACCTGTCAATCCATACGGCAATTTGCCCAACGCAGTGTTAAAATGGGCTCGCAAATTGCCCTTATGGAGTCTTTCCGATGAGTTCGACCTACGAAACCTATCCCGTTGAAGTCGCGGGCGTCAAACGCGAGCTTCGCCTGTTCACCATCAAGCCCGGCATCCGCATCGCCATCCTGAACATCCTCGGCGACACGGAATTTGTGCAAGCCGTGAGTCAGGCGCTGGCCGAGAAGCTGGCCAACCAGCCCATCGATGTGATTGTCACCGCCGAAGCCAAGAGTATCCCGCTGGCGCACGCCGTCGCCGTCGCGATGAAGCTGCCCTACGTGGTGCTGCGCAAGTCGTTCAAGCCGTACATGGGCGACGCGCTACGCTCGGAAACGCTGAGCATCACGACCGGCGAACCGCAGACCTTGTTCCTCGACGAGAAAGATCGCGATTTGATTCGGGGCAAGAACGTCGCCTTGGTTGATGACGTGATTTCGACGGGCAGCACGCTGCAAGGCATGCGCCTGATCATGGATCATGCGGGCGCGAAGGTGACGGTCGAAGCCGCCATTTTCACCGAAGGCGACCGCGCCAAATGGTCGAACATCGTCGCACTCGGTCACCTGCCCGTCTTCTTTGACGAGAAGTAACGCTCAAGCAGATTCTCGAAGAGCTGAGGCGAGGCGCAGCGCCTCGCCTCAGCCATGGGTTAGTGGAGACGCCTCATCGCCGCCTTGCTGCGCCTCACCACGATTATCAGTCTGCTGTGCATCGGGTTGAGCTTCGCCGTCGCTCCACTGGGACATGGGCAACCGCCGCCCGCCGTACTGGCGCAGTTTCGCGCCTGCACCGACGCGCCCTGCTTCTTAGGGATCGTGCCGGGAGAAACGCGCATTGATGCGGCGTCAGTGATCTTAGGATCCGCCGGGTTTCAGTTCAATACGAATGAACGGGTCTTCTATTCCGCCGACCGGGAAACGCGCGTCTTTCTGACCTTCAACGGCACCAGCACCATTCAATCGATTATGGTGCAGTTCGTGGCGCGCGCGGCGCCGAACATCGCGCAAATGATGCAGACCTTTGGCAAACCCTGCGAAATGTTCGCGGGAGCGCCGTTTGTCCTCGATTTTGCGGGGCTGAATGCGCTCACCAGCTCGGATGGCGGGCATGGCTTCGTGCGGGTGCGTCCGACAACGCGCATCCTCTCCGTCTACGACAACGCGCGCTACCAATGCGGCAACGAAAGCTATATCGGCTTGCCGTGGCGCGGCTTTGCCCGCTACCCATCCGCCAATCCCTAGCGCACCTTTTCGATCACCAGCAGATGCGATAACCCAAACGTGTCGAGCGGCGTGCCTTCAATGTTTTGCAGCACGGCGCGCAGCACTTTGCCCGCCCCACCCAACCGCGCAATGATGTTGTCGTAGCCGCCGTAGATGCGCTGATGCGTCACCACACGCGTCGGCGTGCCCGCGAACAGGCGCCGGATACTGCGTTCGGTGTAGGCGCGCACATGCGGCGCAAGGCGATTACGCAGCGCATCCGGCAGGTAGTTGATGAGCGGCGTATTGCCAAAGTGATACTCACCCTGCCAGTAATGGCCGTGCGTCTCAAAGGGATACCAGCGGTTGGGCGCGAAGATCACGATGCGTCCGCCGGGACGCAGCACGCGCACCATCTCCAGCGCGGCGGCGCGGTCATCATTGACGTGTTCCAGCACTTCATGCGAGAGGATCAGATCAAACGTGTCGTTGGGGTACGGCACGGCTTCGGCGACGGCGACCACGGCGGTCGGCGTATCGGCGCGGGTATCGACGACGCGGTCATATTCGATGTCGAACGCTTCGACGTGCGGGGTGTAACGCCGCCCGATCTGCGAAGCGTACATGCCGACGCCGCAGCCATCGATTAGCACGCGCGCCTGCTCACCTTTCGCCGCCAGTTCGCCCCATTGAGCGATCATCTGCAAGCGGCGTTCCTGGCCCGCGCGCCACACATAACTCGGTTCACCGCGCAGCGCGGCCAAATCAGACGGCATGGAATGGACTCCCTTGTGTGCGGACGACCGTGCGGGTCGATGCCTAGAAATGCGGCAGGTGCGGGATCAGCGTTTAGGCCTCTTTCCCGTTGTTGCTGCGCTCCGCGGCGGCAATTGCGAGTTTGGTCGTCATATTTTGCTTGAGCAGCCGCGCGGTGTCATGCATGTACACCGGGAAGATGATCGTGATCTTCGTGCCTTTGCCCGGCGCGCTGCTGATGCTCAACGTCCCGTCAAGCATTTCGGCGCGTTCCCGCATATTGATCATACCTAAACTGCCGCGAGTTTCGTAGTTCCCGCTGACGGCATCGACATTGAAGCCCTTGCCGTTATCCGCGACTTCGAGCACGGCCATGCCGCTTTCACCGGTGACACTCACGCTGATGATCTGCGCTTCGGCATGTTTGCGGGCATTATTGACTGCCTCTTCCGAGATGTAGAAGATCACGTCCTGCTGCTGGCGATCCAGCACCGATTCGATCTGCGCATCGACCCGCACGGAGACCGCCTGCTTGTGCATTTCCATCATCTTGTCCGCGAGCTGATTCAGGGCAGCACGTAAGCCCTGCGTCTCCAGCACCAGCGGGCGCAGCACAAACAGCATGTGGCGCATGTCTTTGGTCGTATTCCGCGCGAGGTCTTCCAGCTTCTTAAGTTCATCCGGCACCTGCGCAGGCTGTTTAGTCACCAGCTTGGTGATATAGCCCGCACGCATGGCAATCGCCGCCACACCTTGAATCGGGCCGTCGTGCAGGTCGCGCGCCAGCTTCTTGCGGGCTTCTTCTTCCGCGTCGATGATGCGCTCTTTTTCGGTCAGGAGATTGTGGTACAGGAGTGAGTTTTGCAGCGCCAGCGTGGTTTGAATGCCGATCATCGTCAGCACTTCGATGTGATCCTGCGTGAAAGCGCTGGGGCGTTCGCTGGCGTAGATCAGCACGCCGAAGTTGTCATAGCCAGCGCGCAGGGGAATGCACAGCAGCGACTTGGCATACTGCAAACCGATGAAGAAGCCAAGTTCCGGGTCTTTGCGCACATCCGACCCGAAGATCGGTATGGCTTCAGTCAGCGCCTGCGCGACGATCCCCTGCTTGCCCGCCAGCGTTTTATCTTCGTCGGCACGCGGGAAGCGGCGGCACGAGGCGATATGCAGTTTATTGTCGAGTGAGTGAAACAGGAACACGGCGGAGATCAAGCCGCTGCCTTCGCGTTCCGGCAGCGCCAGCCCGAGCCGCCCCGCCCCAAGCGCCGCATCCAGCACCTTGCGGTAGTTGAGATTCGCGCCGAGCGTGTAGGTCAGTTCGGAGATCGCGCGGGTATATTCCTGCCGATCCTGATTGTGTTCCTCTTCGGCGAGGCGCAGCGCGTTGATGCGGCGGCGCAGCGTGCCATACCAGCGATCCAGTGCATAGCTCGTGAGCACCATCGAGGCGGCCAGCAGCGCCAGATTGAGCAAATCACCCGTATGTTCGGTGATTGACCCGTGCGTCCGCAGAACCGACAGCGCCGAGATGATCACCAACCCGAGCGCTTGCAGCGCATTCCACTGCACATCCGGGCGCACCAGCGCCGACACCAGCAGCAGCGAGGCTGCGGTGAAAGTCACGCGTGCATCCGAGACTTGATTGAAGGCAAACGCTGCGAGCGTCAGGGCATCGGCCACCGCAAATGAGGGGGAAAGCATCGACCCGACGCCGCGTCCCTGCAAAACGAGCAGCAGGATGACATTCACCAGCATCGCTTCCACAATGGGAGTGATATACGCGCTGATCGCTGCGTTCGGGTCGTTAAGCACGATGATCGCCACAGCAATCAATAGGATGATCAGCCAACGGGCCGCGTAAAGCGCCCAATCGCGCTGGCCAAATCGCTCCGACTTCGTCTGCATAAATCCTCCGCACCTTGATCGAGGTGTGTCTCTGCCTATTTTAGCGTGAAGATGCGTTCGAATGGATTGTGAATCTCAGGAATCGGACACGATTCGGCATTTGAGCAGAAGTGAGCAACCTGTCACTGCGGGAAAAAGCGGAGTGAATGTGTCACCACTGCACCAGTAAGCCTTCCATGGTCAAGCCGGGGCCGAACGCCATCAGTACGCCGTAGTCATGGGGTTGTGGTTTGTTACAACGTTGGATGTAGTCTAACACGAATAAGATGGTTGCGGAGGACATATTTCCGAATTCGTTGAGGATATGATGGGAGACGGCGACCTGCGCGTCAGTCAGGTCGAGACTCCGCTGCACATGGTCGATGATGGGGACGCCGCCGGGGTGGATGCCCCAATGGGTCACATCGGAGCGGGCGAGTCCGGCTCCAGCGAGCAAATCGTCGACAAAGGAACCGATCTGCGCACCGAGGAGTTCGGGCACATAGCTGGAGAGATACATGCGAAAGCCCGTGTCCGAGATCGTGAACGTCATGTGCTCGAAGGTCGTGTAGTCGCAGCGCGTCGCACTGCGGACGAGGCGCGGGTAGTTGATTGTTCCCGGCTGCGATCCGATCACCGCCATGGCGGCGCCGTCGCCGAACAGTGCCGACGTGACGACGTTCTCGGTCGAATCGTCAAACTGCATGTGCACGGAACACAATTCCAGCGCGAGGACAAGCGCGCGTCGTTCCTGATCTGGTGCGCTCGACACCGACTGCTGGGCACGCAGCAAACCGGGGAACGCGCCATAGCAGCCCATGCTCAGAATGCATGAGCGGCGCAGATCCGGGCGCATGCCAAGGCGCGCCGCCAACTGTAAGTCGAGACCCGGCGTCGAGAAGCCCGTACATGAGACGATGATCAGATCGTCGATATCGGTGGGCGCTAACCCGGCGGCGTCCAGCCCACGGCGGATCGTCGCTTCGCCGAGCGGCACCGCTTCCCGCATGTACAACTCGTTCCGCGCCGCCGTGCTGCGTTCTTCGAGGAAGAACTGGTCGCCCGTGACGAAATGCCGCCAACTGACGCCCGCGCGCTCGAAGATCGTGCGCATGGCGCGCGCCCGGCGCGTCGCCTGCCGCCGGGAGGCAATGTTGATGAAGTACTCGGCGATTTCAGCCTGGGTGTAACGCGCGTCGGGCACGCCAATGGCGAGCGCTTGAATGGCCGGAACGGTCATAGACAAATCTCCTTACCAGATGATCGGGACGGTCAGGGGTGAGCTGGTGCACGCGTTTGACGGACAAAGTACTGACCCAAGGCGGGGGCGGCATTGATCAAGGTCAGCCCGGCGGACAGCAGCGCGGGTCGAAAGAGCGACGCCTGCAGCCAGCGCCCCAAACGGATGCGCGCCACGAACTGCTCGCGCCACGCCGTGGTGTAGAGGCGTTTGAGCGTTACCGCGTCGCTCTCCCCCCATAGATAACGGGTGATGTGGTCGGCCGCCAGCAAACCACTGTGCAGCGCCATCGACATCCCATCGCCCGCCAGCGGCGCGATCATCCCCGCCGCGTCGCCCACCATGAGAATGTCGTGTTCGACAGGCTGCTTGTCATGGTCGTTGAACGGCACCTGACTGATGCTCAACCACCCGGTGACGTGCTCCGCGGTGGCGAAAAAGCGCATCAGATGGCGGTTCTGGCGCTGCATCCACTGCACAAAGGCGGGAATCGAGTCGCCGCGCTTGAAGGTCTCCAGACGCACCAGCAGGCACACGTTGACCAGCCCGGCTTCGATGCGGGAAACGCCGCAGTAACCGCCGGGAAAAGCGTGCAGATCGACGGTGTCGGCGCGCACCGCGCCGCGAAAATGGGCTTTGAGGCCGACATAGGGCTGCGGCTGCGCCATGAACGGACGGTTGAGCACACGATCCAACGCTGTGCGCTTGCCATGCGCGGCGATGACCGCACGGGCGCGGATCGAATCGCCCCGCATGGTGACAGTGAAACCTTCGGTCAGATTTCCCGATACGCCCGTGACCTTCTGGCCGGTGACGACATGCACGCCGATGGCGCGCGCCCGGTCGATGAGCAGTTGGTCAAGCTTGTGGCGGCTGAGGCCGAGGCCCGCGCTCGTGTGTGTCAAAGCGCCGGTCCACTCGCCGCCCGCCGCCGAAGTGACGCGCACACGGGTGAGGCGCGCTGGCTGCTCTGCCTCAATGGCGGGGAGCGCTCCGAGCGTGGTGAAGTAATTGACGGCTTCCGGCGACAGAAATTCGCCGCATACCTTATGCCGGGGATACGTGCCCGCTTCGATCAGCATGACGGGCAGGTCGGCTTGCGCGGCGCGGATAGCGGCGCTCGTCCCCGCGATACCACCCCCGATCACAATCAGCATCAGGCCCTCCTGTCTTTGTCGACGACCAGCGTCATCCGAAACAAGGGATGCAGATGGACGCGGGCGTGGGGCAGCCCGGCTTGCCGCGCAAGATCGCGCAGTTCTGCGGGCGTGTAGCCGCGGCGCACGGAGACATCGGCGTCGTAGCGGGTGATGGCGCTGCGGGCGAAGATCGGCTGCACCAGCTTGAAGCCAACGAGCGGCAGCACGCCGCGCACCAGATCGGTCATGATCAGGCCGTGGCGCACGCGGGCGTAACAGTCGCGCAGCAGCGTGATCACTTGCTCGGGGGAGAAGTGGTGCAGAAACAGCGACGAGAGGAAATAATCGACATGACCCGGCGCGAACGGCAGGTGCAGCGCATCGGCCTGCAGCAGATACACGCCATCGGCGGGTTGCTGGCGAGCGAAGTCGAGGTTACGCGTCGAGAAGTCGACCGCATAGCATTCGCAGCCCCCTCGGGCGCAGATCAGGCGCGGCAGCGCGGCGGAACCCGTGCCCAGATCAACCAGCCGAATTGGCGCTTGGGTGCTCTGCAAACGGCGTAAACGTGGATAGAGATGAGCGGTGAGCGCGCTCACACCGCCGAGGTAGCGATTAATCCGTTCCAGATCGCGCAGGGAAGCGTGCGCTTCCGCCAGTGTACCCGCGCCGAGGTCAAGGAGTTCCGGCTGATCCAGTCGCCGCATCATCGCATCTGACTTTCGTCTACAGGGTCAACCGACCCATGCGGCAGTTTTCGCTCTCAATACCTTACTTTTAACATTAAATCAACCGAAGTGAAGCTCTCGCTGAGTGAAACATGAATATTTCGATAAGGGGCGGGTGGGGTAAAATTGGTTCGACACTGGCGGTGATTGTTGTTACAATCTAACGTGGTACCGATTGAAAGCGAACGGAGGTGAAGCGAAAGCAACTGATGAAGGTCAGTCTGTGCGTGTTTGTGTTTCAAATTATCTATTACTACAAGCGAAGGGACACGATCCTGATGAAGAAATTGGCTATGCTCTCACTTTTGCTGCTCGTGCTGGTCGGAGCCTTCTCCGTCGCCGCGCAGGACGCCGTCACCCTCACCATTGAAAGCTGGCGCAACGACGATTTGGCAATCTGGGAAGATGTCATTATCCCCGCGTTTGAAGCACAGCACCCGGAGATCAATGTTGTCTTCTCGCCCACCGCGCCGACCGAATACAACGCCGCGCTGAACACCAAGCTGGAAGCGGGCACCGCGGGCGACCTGATCACTTGCCGTCCGTTTGACGCTTCGCTCCAACTGTTCGTTGACGGGCACCTGTCCTCGCTCAACGACCTGCCCGGCATGGAAAACTTCAGCGATGTCGCTAAGAGCGCGTGGATCACCGATGATGGCTCGGACGTGTTCTGCGTGCCGATGGCCTCGGTCATTCATGGCTTCCTGTACAACGCCAGCATCTTCGAAGAACTCGGCCTGAGCGAACCGGCGACCGAAGAAGAATTCCTCGCCCTGCTCCAGACGGTCAAGGACAGCGGCAGCTACGCACCGCTGGCGATGGGCACCGCTGACCAGTGGGAAAGCGCCACGATGGGCTTCCAGAACATCGGCCCGAACTACTGGGGTGGTGAAGCAGGCCGCCTCGGCTTGATCGACGGCACGGCCAAGTACAACGAAGGTGGCTTCCTCGCCGCGTTTGAAGCCCTGTCGCGCTGGACGCCCTTCATGGCGGACGGCTATCAGGCACTGACCTATGCCGACGCGCAGAACCTGTTCATGTTCGGGCAGGCCGCGGTCTACCCGGCTGGCTCGTGGGACATCGGCTACTTCGAAAATTCCGGCATCGACTTTGAACTCGGCGCGTTCGCCCCGCCGCCGCCCGCAGGCGCGGACACCTGCTACATCAGCGATCACACCGACATCGCCATGGGTATGAACAGCGCCAGCCCGAACGCTGAAGCCGCGCGCACGTTCCTCGAATGGATGACCTCGCAGGAATTCGCAGAACTGTACACCAACCAGCTCCCCGGCTTCTTCACGCTGTCGAACCACGAGATCAGCGTCGAAGACCCGGTCGCGGGTGAATTCCTGAGCTGGCGCGGTCAGTGTGAAACGACGATCCGCTCGTCCTACCAGATTCTGTCGCGCGGTGAGCCGAACAACGAAACCGACCTGTGGACGCAGAGCGCCCAGCTGCTGAACGGCGCCGTGACGGCGCAGGAAGCCGCCGACACGGTGCAGACTGGTCTGGAACAGTGGTACGCGCCGCAGCAGGGGTCGTAAGTCTCCCGGCACGGTCAGCAACCATCATCTGAGTTACACGGCAGGGGCGCAGCATGCTGCGCCCCTGCCCATAGAGCCACTGTTCTGGCGTAAAGGACTCGGTGTGCAGTATGGTACGTGAAAAAACACGCTCCCTCTCCCAAAGCACAACGCCCCAGAAAAGCAAAAAACCTTTTCCGGTCCATATTCTGGTGTTTCTCGCCCCGGCGGTGATCATCTACACGGCATTCATGATCATTCCCCTGCTCGGTTCGCTCGGTCTCGGCTTCTTCACGCAGAACGAGACTGGCTCAGTCGTATTTGCCGGGCTAGACAACTACATCCGCCTGCTGACGGATCCACTGTGGTCGCCGCGGTTGTGGGGCGCGCTGCGCAATAATGTTATTTTCTTCATCGTACACATGTGTGTGCAAAACCCGATCGGTCTGTTCCTCGCCGCGCTGATCAGCTCGCAGTTGATCGGCAGCCGCGCCGCGACCATTTACCGCTCGCTGATCTTCACGCCGACCGTGCTCTCAGTGGTGCTGGTCGGCTTCATCTGGCGCTTGATCCTCAGCCCCGTGTGGGGCGTCGCTGACGATTTATTGGCGGCGGTTGGCATTCAGAGTCAGCCGTGGCTCGGGCTCGAAACGACGGCGCTGCCCGTGCTCTCGCTGATTTCGGTGTGGCAGTGGGTAGGGATTCCGATGATGCTTTTCCTCGCCGCGCTCATGGGCATCCCCGACGAGATCGTCGAAGCCGCCCGCGTCGATGGCGCGACCGCGTGGAGCGTGTTCTGGCGCATCAAGTTCCCGCTGATATTGCCGACGGTCGGCATCGTCGGCGTGCTGACGTTCGTCGGCAACTTTAACGCCTTTGACCTGATCTACACCACGCAGACCGCACTGGCCGGGCCAAACTTCTCGACGGACATCCTCGGAACACTGTTCTACCGTACGTTCTTCGGCTTCCAGCTCCAGCTCGGCAACGACTACATGGGCGCGGCAGTCGCGGGCGTGATGTTCGTGATCATCGCGGCGGGTGTGCTGGCCTATCTGTTCGGCTGGCAGCGCCGCATCCTCAAAATGGACATTCAGCTATGACGACGTTGACGGGCAAACAATCATGAGATGGCTGCAAAAATTAGGCGTCCACGCGGCGCTCATCCTGTACACGCTGGTCGCCATCTCCCCGGTCTTGTTGATCGTCATGAACTCGTTCAAAAACCGCCGGGCGATCTTCCAGAGTCCGCTCAGCTTCCCGACGCAGGAAACGTTCGATCTGGTCGGCTATGAGACGGTGTTCGACCGCTCGGCCTTTCACCTGTACTTCGGCAACAGCCTGATCGTGACAATCGTCTCGCTGCTGCTGATTCTGCTGGCTGGGTCGATGGCGGCGTACGCGCTCGCGGAGTATCGCTTCAAGGGTAACACCTTCCTCGGGCTGTATATGGCCGTTGGCATCATGATCCCGATCCGGTTGGGGACGGTCGTGCTGCTCAAAATGCTGGTGGCGCTCAGCCCACCCTCGCCGCTGATCAGTCTGGTGCTGATCTATACGGCGTCTGGCTTGCCCTTGGCGGTGTTCGTGCTGTCGCAGTTCATGCGCCAAGTGCCCAAAGAACTTAAAGACGCGGCGCGGGTCGACGGAGCGAGTGAGTACCGCATCTACTGGATGACGCTGCCGCTCGTGCGTCCCGCCATCGGCACGGTGATGGTCATCAACATGATTCCAATCTGGAACGATCTGTGGTTTCCGCTGCTGCTCGCCTCCGCGCCCGAATCGCGCACGGTGATCCTCGGCGCGCAGATCTTCCTTGGCCAGTTCGTCAGCGACTGGAACGCGGTCTTGTCGTCGCTCACGCTGTCCATGCTGCCGGTGATCGTGCTGTACTTCATCTTCTCGCGGCAGTTGATCCGCGGGTTGACGGCGGGCGCCGTGAAGTAGAAGCGAGTTCACAGTGAACAGTGATCAGTTGACAGTCAAAATGCTGGAATAGGCGTTTGGTAGGGACGCGATTCATTACATCCGCGTCTTATCAACCTCACCCTGCTTGCTGCGCAAGCCGTCCTTCTCCGTGGGGAAAGGGACATAACCGAGCCCTTGCCCCTCTCCCTATGGAGAGGGGCAGTTGAGCGAAGCGAAACGGGGTGAGGTTAGGCACATTGCTGATTCTGAATCGACTTCATGACTCTTCCTCGGCACGATGGGACGCAAAAAGGAGACTTATTGCATGGTCAAAGTAGGTTTAGTTGGCGCTGGCTTGATGGGCTCGACGCACGCTGCCGGGTGGGCGCAGACCCCGGCGACGCTGGCGGGCTTTTACGCGCTGAACCGGGCGCAGGCCGAAGCACAGGCCGCGCTCTACGGCTGTCAGGTCTATGACAGCCTTGACGCACTGCTCAACGCTGTGGATATTGTCGATGTGTGCTCACCCACCGACTACCACTACGAACACGTCATGGCGGCGGCCAACGCGGGCAAACACATCATCTGCGAAAAGCCTATCGCGCTCAGCGTGGCGCACGCGCGGGAAATGGTCGCCGCGTGTCAAGCGCGCGGCACACACTTTCTGATAGCACATGTGGTGCGCTTCTTCCCCGAATATGAGCTCGCGAAAACGACCGTCGCGCGCGGCGACATCGGCGACCCGGCGGTCGTGCGCCTGACGCGCTGCAGCGCCGTCCCCAAGTGGACGACCGTCGAAGGGGCAACCAACTGGTTTCTCGACCCGGCCAAGTCGGGCGGCATGATGGTCGACCTGATGATCCACGACTTCGATTACGCGCGGTGGATCGCCGGGGATGTGGTCAGCGTGTACGCCCGGAGCGCCCGCGGACAAAATCCGGATGCGGCCGGCGACTACGGCATCGCCATTCTGACGCATGCCAGTGGCGCGATCTCGAACGTCGAGGGCGGCTGGTGCTACCCGCAGGGCATGTTCCGCACGGCGCTGGAAATAGCGGGCAGCGCGGGCGTAATCGAACAGCCGGTCGGCAGCGCTACGGCGGTCAACGTGTATCTGCATCAGACCGAAGACACGGCCTCCGTGCCCGTGCCGCGCAGTCCGCTCGCCGAAAGCCCGTATGTCACCGAGATCAAACACTTCTACGATGTGATCGTCAACGGTGCGACCCCACGCGTCACCGCCGAAGATGGCTTGCGCGCGCTGGAAATCGCGCTGGCCGCCGTCGAGTCGGCCAAGACCGGGCGTCCCGTCAAGCTGGAGAGTGCCTCATGATGCGCATCGGTTTACTGAGCTTTGCCCACGTCCACGCCGAAGGCTATGTGCGCGCATTACAGGCCATGCCCGATGTCGAACTCGTCGGCGCGGCGGACGACAACACGGCGCGCGGTCAGCACTTCGCCGAGCAATTCGGCATTCGCTTGTTTGACTCGTATGCTGCCTTACTCGCCGCGGGCATTGACGGCGTGATCGTGTGCTCGGAGAACAGCCGCCACCGCGAACTGGTGGAACTGGCCGCGGCACAGGGGGTCGCCGTGCTGTGCGAAAAACCGCTGGCGACGACCGTCGCCGATGCGCAGCGCATGGTCGACGTGTGCGCGCAGGCCAATGTCCCGCTGATGACGGCCTTCCCCATGCGCTTCAGCCCGCCCGTGATGGAAATAAAAAAGCTGATCCCGGCGCTGGGCGCGATCTACGGCATCAACAGTACCAATCAAGGCTCGCTGCCGGAGTTTCATCAGGCGGAAAATCTCGCGTTTCTGGGACGAAACTGGTTCGCCGATCCCGAGTTGGCAGGCGGCGGCGCACTGATCGACCACACGGTGCACCTCGCCGACCTGTTCCGCTGGTTGTTCGACGCGGAAGTTGCCGAGGTCTACGCGCAGACCAACACGATCATTGGGCGGGACAAAACGAGCGTCGATACGGGCGGGCTCGTCATGCTGACCTTCCGGAACGGCATGTTCGCGTCGATTGATTGCAGTTGGAGCAAGCCCGCCGCTTACCCGACGTGGGGCGGCCTCGCGCTCGATATCATCGGCACGAACGGCGTGGCGACCGCCGACGCTTTCAAGCAGCGGATCGCCGTATATGCGCATAAGCCGCGCTGGGCGTTCTGGGGATCGGATGCGAATGCCGGGATGATCCGCGATTTCCTCGACGCCGTGCGCGACCAACGCGCCCCGACTGTCACGGGCGTTGACGGCCTGCGCGCGACGGAGATCGTCGCGGCGGCGTATCAGTCGGCCAAAACGGGGGAACCGGTCAAGATCTAGCCGCGTCCTAACATCGTAGGGATGTTTGCCCCTCTCCCGATGGAGAGGGGCGGTTGAGCGCACCGAAACAGGGGAGGTTACTTCACCGGAATCTGGAACGCGTAGCCGAAACGATTCTGCGGGTCGTACTGCGCCTTGATCGCCGTCAGCCGTTCAAACTTGGCCGCTGTGTACGCCTCGCGGATGCGCCGCTGCGCTTCCTCACCGTCGAGGAAATTCGCGTACACGGCTTCAGAGCGCGCCGCGCCGAGTTCCTGCATAAACTTCGCTGTATATTGCTGGAAGAACTGGCCCGCTTCCGGCGTCGGCGCGACGCCGATCATGACCAAATTGAGCGTTTCGTCACGGTGGCTGTAGGCGTTGGCGTCCGCGCTCACGCGGCTGATCGCGCCGCCCATGTGGCGGACTTCAGCAAACACCAGCGGCGGTTGACCGCCCTGCCCCAGCCCATAGCGGATGATCGTGTCAATCGCGTCGTCGCTGAGCTCGCGCAGATACGTGCCATTCGTCGCGCTCGGCATCGGGTCGACCGGATCATTGCTGATCGCACGCATTTCGCTGACGGGCAGCGTCTGGAACATATTCGCCATGGGGGCGCGCCACTCCAACCACGGCTGAATGTACGCCGCACCTTGCGCCGCATCCCCGACATACGCGCCGCGCACCATCAGCGCCGATTTACCGCGCAGGAATTCGGGCACCTGCGGCAGCGGCGGGAAGTTCATCAGCACAATCGAACTGGTAAATTCGTCGGGCAGCGTCTTGATCCACTCGCGATAGAAGCGGTAGACATCCGCCGCCATCTCAATCGGATACAGCAAATTACCGCCGTACACGGTCTGCACCGGGTAGAGCTGAATCTCCATGCCCGTGACCACGCCGAACGCGCCGCCACCGCCGCGCAGCGCCCAGAACAGATCCGGGTGCTCGTCTGCGCTCACGCTGAGAATGTCACCCTGCGCATCCACGACTTCCAAACGAACGACGCTGTCCGTCGCCAAGCCGTACTTCCGCCCGAACCAGCCCATCCCGCCGCCCAGCGTATAGCCGACCACGCCGACGGTCGGCGAGGAGCCGAACAGCGGCGTGAGGCCGTAGTTTTGCGTGTGGGCGACGACTTCACCCCACTTGAGACCCGCGCCAACCCAGGCGCGCTGAAGTTCCGGATCCACGGTGATATCCTTCAGCGCCGAGGTGATGATCAACGCCGCGCCTTCATCCGCCGGACGGATCGTACCGTGCCCGGTCGATTGTACCGCCACACCTAAACCTTCCGCGGCCGCCGCGCGCACCGCTTCCGCAACATCGTGCGCGGTCTGCGCCACGACAATCCACGCCGGGTGGTGATTAACGCTGAGGTTCCACGCCTTGCGCGCGTCCTCATAACCTGCCGTGCCCGGTCGATACAGTGTCAATTCGCCCATGAATTGCGTCATGGTAGTCCCCCTACCTGTGTCTGATTTCACAAATACGGGTACATCATACGAGCGATCACTTATATGTTCATCCGCCAATGGATGGAGTTACGGGCGCGGCATTCGCCTGAGATTTAGATCGGACTAGTGATCTGTTCGAGGGTAATCAAGTAGGTATAAGCTTCGGCGAAACTGCGACCGCACATCTCTTCGTTAGGGCGCAGGCGGTTACACACCTCCGGGCGTTCGGGCGTCCCGAAGATCAGGCAGCGGTTATCTTCACTGAGCTGTACACAGCGCACCCCTGCCGGTTTGCCCTCCGGCATGCCCGGAATCGGCGACGAAATCGAGAGCGCGATACAGCACGCGCCACACCCTACCCGACAATCCATGACTACATCCTACCTAGGCGACAAGTGACCTGCCCGAGCACGGGCAGGTCGACCATTATACACCCCAGAACAACCGCATCCCGATCAGCAGCGTGATGAGCACAAGCGCGGTCAGCGGCAGGCCGACGCGCACGAAATCTGCGGGTTTGTAGCCACCTGGCCCCATCATCAGCACATTGACCGGATGGGCGATCGGTGTGAGGAAGGCCGTCGAACAAGCGACCGCCACGGCCACGCCCATGGCTTGGGGGCTCACGCCCATTTGCTCCGCCGCGGTGATGGCAATCGAGCCGATGATCAGCGCAACTACCTGCCCACCGATCACCTGCGTGAGCAGCATCGTCAGGAGGAACAACGCCGCGATCAGCGTCATGCCGCCATACGGCGCGACCACGCCAACGAGCAGTTCTCCGATGCGTGCCCCTAACCCGGTGTTGACGAGCGCAATACTGATCGGCAGCATACCCGCAATCAAGAAGATGACCCGCCACTCGATCGCGCGGTAGGCTTCGTCTAGGCTGATGCAGCGCGTCAGCGCCAACGCAGCTACACCAAAGAGCATCGCTTCGCTGGTAGGCATCAGCTCGAAGATCGCGACCAGCAGTACTACGATGGTGATCGCCAGCGCGATGGGCGCTTTGTGCGGAAGCGGTGGCCGGTAACGGTGACCGCTTTGCAGCACCATGAAGTCGCGCTCCTCCGCCAATGAGCGGATTTTCGCGGGCGCGCCGACCATCAGAATCGCGTCGCCCACCTGCAGCGGCAGTTTGCCGACATCCGTGCGGTAGCTGCGCCCCTCTCGCCACAGCGCGACCGCTGTCAGTTGGTGCTTGCTGCGAAAGCGCGTATCGGTGAGCGTTGATCCGATGATGCCCGAGCGCGGGGGGATGACGACCTCAGTCAAATCCACGGTGTAATCGCGCTTGCCATTCGATTTGGCATCGGGACGCCCGATCTCAACACCCCAATCATGCATCAGCGAAACCCGATCCTCGCGTCCGAGAATCACGAGATAGTCCTGCGGCTGGATCATCTCGACGGGCAGCGGGTTCAGGATCGCGCGGTGCCCACGCCAGATCGCCAGCACGGTCAAGCCGAGCGCTTCCCCGATGCGGCTCTGTTCCAGCGTCACATGGGCGAGCCGCGATCCCGGCAGCACGCGCAGTTCCCACAAACGTTCGTCCAGGTGATAGGTTTTGGAGAGCGACTGCGAGAGGAGATAGGCACTGGCGGTCTGCGCGGATGAGGCGTTGGCCGGCAGCAGACGCCGCCCGACCAAGAGCATATAGGCGCTGCCGACCAGCAGAATCAGCCCGCCCACCAGCGCGAAATCGGTCATGCCGAGCGCATCGAGGCCGCGTTCGCGCAGGATACCGCTCATGATGATGTTCGCCGTGGTGAAGTAGGTCGCCATCCCGCCGAGCAGCGTGCCGAACGAGAGCGGAATCAGTATCTTCGACGGCGCCACATTCGATTCGCGCGCGACTTGCGCCGCCGCGGGCAGCAGCACCGCCCCCGCGGCGATGTTGTTCATCACGAGCGAGAGCGCCGCCCCGGCCAGCATGAACAGCGCGACCAAGCGCATCTCAGAGCCCGCACCTATCGCTTTCATGCGCGCCGCAATCCACTGAATGATGCCCGTGTCTTCCAGCGCCTGCGAGATGATAAACAGGCCGATGATGGTGATAACTGCCGACCGGCTGAACCCGGACAACGCTTCTTCCGGGGAGATGATCCCGGTGAGCGGCAGTCCGACGATGAGCATCAAACCGACGAGATCCGGTCGAACCCGCCCCGAAATGATCAGTGCTACAGTCGCGAACAGGACGATGATGAGCGTCAGCTCCGGCAACGAAAGCTGCACAAACTCCCTTTCCTCTACGTGCTGGTGTGCACCGCAAAACCAAGCGACTCGTGAACGCAGTTGGCGGCGGTCAAACGGGCACAGCATACACACTGACTGATGGATTCTCAGCGTACACCAGAGTGCCCCATTCCGCCTCGCGAATCGCTGGGCGGATTTACCAAACTCTTCCCTAAATGTGCGAATTTTACAAAACGTTTACGCGAGCATTACACATTCTTCAGTATTCTTAATGTCATCTCAATTCTATGCTGTACCAAAGGTAGAAAGAGTTTGGAGATGTGCGTGCAAACCCGGTCTGAACAGTTCCAGACCACCATTGACGCAATCCCACAGCCCATTCTCGTGTTTGACAGTCACTTGAAGGTCTGCGCGGCAAACAGCGCTCTGCTCACGTGGCTGAACCGATCGTTAGCGGATCTCTGCGGCTGCTCGTTGTCCAGTCTGATGCCCGAGGCGCACGCCATCCCACTGGTGCCTGACGCGGATACCGTCTACAACGTCGATCTCGCGCTGCTCGGTCACTCGGTCCGTGTGTTCAGTCTGCGCCCCATCGCCGACACCGACTGTTCGCTCATGGCGCTGCACGCGACCCCGCTCCACACCGAAACCGTTCGTGACAAGATCATCCAAAAGTTCAATCTGGTGGTGCAGTCCGGTCAGGAATTGAGCAGCACCTTTGACCCCGACCTGATCTTTGAGCGGTTGTATACCATTCTGTCCCGCTCGATGGACTGCACGACCTTTCTGCTCTCCAGCTACAGCGCCGACGACCAACTCATCCGCTGCCTGCACGCCCGGCATGAGGGCGAACTGCTCGACTTGTCCGTGTTCCCGGCTATTCCGCTCCAGCGTGACAATCCGCATGCGACGCAAAGCCTCGCCATCGATACAGGCAAATCACTGCTGATCAACGACTTTGTTGCGCATACCAGCGGCAAAACGCCGACTATGTACGTCGACCAGGACAGCAAGGTCTACGATGGGACAGACGACGAAGAAGATTACACCCGGTCGGCTTTGATCGTGCCGATGCGGCTCGACAATCAGGTCGTCGGCGTGGTTCAGGTGCAAAGCTACAAGCTCAATGCCTACACCGAGGATGACCTCCGCTTTCTAGAAGCGCTCGCGCCGCAGATCGCGATTGTGCTGCAGAATGCTTCGCTGCATCAGAGGCTCCAGCGTTACGCCGCCGAACTCGAAGACCGCGTCGCCCAGCGCACCCACGCGCTGGAGCAAGCGCTCGTCAACGAAAAGCAGCTCACCGAGATGAAAGCGCGTTTCACCTCCATGCTCTCGCACGAATTCCGCAATCCGCTGGCGGGCATTCAAAGCGCGCTCGATCTCATCAATCTGTACGGCCATCGCATGACGCCCGAACAGCAGAAAGAGCGCTTACAGCAGATTCAGGCGCAGGTGGATCGCCTCAAAGATATGACCGAAGAAGTGCTGTTTATCAGTCGCTCAGATACGGTGGCGGTGCAGCTTCGGCTGGAAGCTGTAGATCCGTTCATGCTGTGCCAGATCATCGTCAATGAGATGCAGCCGATCACGCCTGATCACCGCCTCAACCTGACGCTGAACGGGGTGCCAGGTTCCGTGCTGCTGGATGTCAAACTGTGCCAGCAAGCCATCAGCAACCTGATTTCGAACGCGGTCAAGTATTCACCGGGTCGGGATCACGTGGATATCGCGGTCACCTTGGATGAGAAAGAACTGTGCATCGCCGTCTGTGATTCCGGCATCGGCATCCCCGAAGCGGAACTGCCGCACCTCTTCGACACGTTCTATCGAGCGTCGAATGTCGGGGGGATTGCGGGGACGGGGCTCGGCTTGGTGGTCGCCAAACGCGCGGTCGAAGCGCATGACGGGCGCCTCGAAGTCGAGAGTCACCCCGGCGAAGGGACAATCTTCCGCATCTGCCTGCCCGCGCGAACAGCGTAAACAACAGCAACCTGTTCGTAGGGAAACTGTAAAGGGTTGCCTAACCTCACCCCGTTTCGCTGCGCTCAACCGCCCGTCTCCAAGGGGCGAGGGGAAAGGACGCGGCGGATCGTGTCCCTCTCCGTAGGGCCCCGTAGGGAGAGGGACGGCTTGCGCAGCAAGCAGGGTGAGGTTGATTTCGCCAATAGTGAAATACGCTCACGCCTCGTCCCGACAGGTGATGGGCTGATTGGGCAGCCGCTGACGGCTATATGACCCAACAGCTACACCAGCACCGCAAACTTGACCACCTCGACACCTTCCGGGTTGATTTTGAGCAGTTCGCCCGGCTGAATGTAGTCGTTTTCGTGCTGGCGGCTGAACTCTCCACGCGTGAGCCAGCTTTTGAGCGCGGCGATCACAATGCCGTGCGTGCATACCCACACATGCTGATGTTCAGTCACGTTCACGTCGTCGATGAAGGCTTTGACGCGGTCGACGATCTCGTTGAACGGCTCATCGACGCGCTCGTTCAGGCGTGGGTCGGCGACAAACGTCCGTCCTGTAATGTCGGTGACGATCTGCGCGGTCTGCTGGCAGCGCAGGAATTCTGAGCGCGCCCCCCAGTCATAGGGACAGGTGTCGAGAAATCGTCCTAAGCGCTGCACGGGCGGAATGCCTTCCGGCAGCACCTGCGCGGTGCGAATCTGCGCGCCATAGCCAGTCTTGCTGTGCGTGGCGAGTCCATGTCGGAAGATGTACCAGTGTTTGGTGACGTTCATGTTGTCGTGTCGCCTCATCAACATTGCATTCAGAAATTTGATCACAGGCTAGTGCTGCACATGCTGCAAAGTCGCCGCGTACACGTCGACCACGCGCTCGGCGACCGTTGTCCAGTTCAGGTCTTGCACCGTGTTGAGCATCTGCTGGCTGATCTGGTCGTGCTGCGCGCGATCCATCAGCAGACGCCCCATCTGCGATGCCAGCAGGAGCGGGTTGTTCACTGAGGTGATCAGCAGGTCATGCCGTCCGTCGATCAGCGTGGAAATACCCGTGGCGTTCGTCGTGATGATCGGCGTGCCGCACGCCATCGCTTCGGCGGCGGCCATGCCAAACGACTCGTAGTGCGACGGCATGACGGCGACATCGGCGGCGTTGTAGTAGTACGGCAAAATCTCCTGCGGCTGCTGCCCGGCAAATCGTACCAGCGGCGCCAAGCGGAGTAAATGGCGCAGTTCTTCCAGCTTTTGCAGCTCCTTCGACCACTGCGACGGCGGCTGCGACACGTTCCCACCAATGATCGTCAGCCCGACACGCATGTCTGGGTTCTGCTCAATCATGATCTTGGTGGCGTAGAGCAGCATGTCGATCCCCTTGAGCGGCTCAATGCGCCCGCAGAACAGGATCAGCAGTTCGTCGGGATCCATGCCGAGATGCGCGCGCGCTTCCCGCTGATCAATCGGCTTGAAGTTCTCCAGATCGACGCCCGGCGGGATGACGACCACGCGGTTGAGGTCGGCTTCGAGCAGATATTGCAGGTAACGCTGATCGCTTTCGCTCGGCGCGATGATCGCGTCGGCCACGCGCACCAGCTCGAATTCGGCGTCAATGCGCGGTCGTTCTTCCAGTTCCAGTTCGTCGCGCGCGACGAGGTTTTTCATCAGCGCCAGTGTGTGGAAGGTCATGATCAACGGGAGCGGCGTCGTTTTTTGAATCTCGATGCCGATCAAGCCGGAGAGGTAGTAGTGACAGTGCATGACGTCGTACTGCACACCCTGCTCAGCAACGAATTTGTGATAATTGGCTACGAATTCGGGCAGATACTGTATGAGCTGCTTCTTGGGGACGGGGCTTTCCGGGCCAGCGGGCACATGAATCACGCGGAAGAAGGGATCGACCTGCACGATGTGCGGTTGATGCGAGTCCTGACTGCGCGTGAACACATCGACGGCGATGCCCTGTCGCGAAAGTTGGCGCGAGAGCTCATAGACATAAACGTTCATCCCGCCCGTTTCTTTGCCCTCCTGCTGCGCCAGCGGGCAGGTATGAAACGAGATCATCGAGACACGGCGAATCGGTGCCGACATAAACAAACTAGCTCCCAATGGAAAACAATAAGGCTCGTCAAGGTGTTAGACGCTGCATACTGACCATATCATCCCATAAACCTCATCAGAAGATTAGGCTTATGTTCGATTTCGAGTAGAATGTGACCAGTCCGCGAATTCGTGGTACTGTGGACAAGGTGTGATCTTCAACGCTGGTGAGTGCGTGTGCGACTCTGGATTCTGACTCAATTCTATCCGCCGGAAATGGGCGCGGCGGCCGTGCGGCTCAGTCGATTAGCGCGAGATGTGGCCGACGAAGGGCATGAGGTGACGGTGATCACCAGCGTGCCCAATTACCCGGAAGGCATTATTCCGCCGCAGTATCGATCCCGGTTGTTCTACCGTGATCAACTGGAGCGCGTAACCGTGGAGCGGGTGCGGGTATACGCCTCGCCCAAGAAACGCGCGCGTCAGCGGCTCGCCAACCAAATCAGCTTTATGGGACTGGCGGCGCTGCGCGGCACGTTTTTGCCGCGTCCGGACGTCATTCTCGTTGAGTCGCACCCGCTGTTCGTGTGTCTGGCGGGCGGCTGGCTCAAACTGATGAAGCGCGCGCCGATTCTGCTCAATGTGTCGGATCTCTGGCCGGAGTCTGCCGTGGCGACGGGTGTGCTGAAAGAAGACAGTCTGCTGGTCAAACTGGCGCGCCCGGTGGAAAAATGGGCGTACCGGGACGCCGCGCACATCGTCGGCCTGACGAGCGGCGTCGTCGACGGGATCATCGCCGTCGATGGGAAACCCGACCATGTCACGCTGATTCAGAATGCGGTCGATCTGCGCAAATTCTGCCCGCCGACCGAAGATGAACGTCTGGCGGCGCGGGCGAAGTTCGGCCTCGATCCGGACAGATTCACGCTTGTCCACGTCGGCAACATGAGCCTGACCTACGACTTCGATCTAATTCTGAATGCGGCGGCGCAGCTCCCCGAAATAAGCTTTCACTTTGTGGGCGGTGGCAGTCAGTTTGAGCGCGTGCGTCAGCAAGTCGAAGCCCGGAAACTCACCAACGTGATCCTCGCGGGGACGCTGCCGCACACCGATATGCCGAGCGCGTGGGCGAGCGCGGACGCTACGCTGGTCGCGCTGGCGGATCACTCGGTGGCGGGCGGCACACTGCCCGCGAAAATGTACGAAGGTCTCGCCACCGGCACACCGATCATCGCGGCCATTCGCGGCGAAGGCGCGACACTGCTGCAGGCCGCCGAAGCGGGCGTCGTCGTCCCCATCGGTGATGTCAACGCGCTGGTGGAGGCCATTCGGGCGCTCGCCGCCGATCCCGAACGGCGCGATCAACTGGCGCAGGCCGGACGCCGCTATGCTGAACAACACCTCGCGCCCGAACGCGTCAAAACCGGCTATCTCTCGCTCTTGCAGCGCATCGCTCGACAGGAATCGCTATGACCACCCAACCACCGCTCACTTTCGCCGTCGTCGGCTGCGGCCGCATCTCCAGCCGCCATACGCAGGCGCTCGCCGATCTGGCGCCGTCACACAACGTCAAGCTGACGGCCGTGTGCGACATCATCGACTCCCGCGCCAAAAACACCGCCGCTAAGTATGGCGTCAAGGCTTACACCGATTATCAGCAGGTGCTGGACGATCCCGACATCGACGTCGTGTCGGTGTGCGTCCCCTCCGGGCTGCATTCGCCAATGGGACAAGCGGCGGCGCGCGCGGGAAAGCATGTGCTCATGGAAAAGCCGATTTCGCTCTCGCTGGCGGATGCCGACGCCTTGATCGAAACCTGCGAACGTGAAGGCGTGACGCTCGGCGTGGTGCTGCAAAACCGCTTCAATCCGCCGATGCGGGAACTGCGCGCGCTGGTCGATTCGGGTCAGCTCGGCCAGCTGCACCTCGGCAATGCGACGGTGCGCTGGTATCGCCCGCAGGAATATTACGAGGACGGCTGGCACGGGACATGGTCGATGGACGGCGGCGCGCTCATGAACCAGTCGATTCATCACATTGACGCGCTCGTCTGGCTCATGGGCGAAGTCAAAAAGGTCACGGCCTATACCGGGACGCTGGCGCATCGCATGGAAGCCGAAGATGTGGGCGTCGCCGTTTTGCAGTTTGTGAGCGGCGCACTGGCCACTATCGAAGGCTCAACTATCACCTACCCCGAAAACCTCGAAGGCTCGGTCGCGCTGTTTGGGCAGCACGGCTCGGTCAAGGTGGGCGGGACGGCGCTCAATCGCAAGGTCTTCTGGAAAGTGCAAGGCAGCCTCGAACATGAACGCGAACTGCTCATGCGCGAAGCGGTCGACCCGCCGTCGGTTTACGGCTACAGCCACCGCGAACAGTACATCGAGATGATCGACGCCATCCGTCAAAATCGCCTGCCCGCCACGCATGGTCGCGAAGCTCGGCGCTCGCTGGAGGTGGTCACGGCGATCTATCAATCCGCCGCAGAAGGCCGTGAGATCGTGCTGCGGTAAGAACGTCACCCCGGCCCCGCGCCGGTTGGCGGCGGGGCTGTGCTGCTCGGTTGGATACAGTAACAGGTGCATTTTGCGTCAAATTGCCCGTGTGATTTTGGCTCTTCAGCCTGTAGTTTTGGTCGTGTTGATCGCGGCCACATGGCTGCTGTCGTATCAAGCCCGCATGCCGTGGCTGCTGCTTTATGTGCCCGTGCTCATTGCCCGCCTCATCGACCAACGGCGCTTGTGGGTGCGCACGCCGCTTGACATCCCGCTGCTCGCTCTGCTGCTCCTCGCGAACATCAATCATCTGATCACGCCATTCACGTGGGGCTGGGAGATGAGTGGGCGCATCACCTTCGGCATCGTGATCGTGCAGCTTCTCACCGATATTGGCCGTGGACGGCGCGCATTCTCCGTATTGCTGCTGGCAACCAGCGCGCTCACGCTCGGCGTGGGTCTGCTGGCGCTCGTCAGCTCGCAGTGGATCGGCAAGTCGTCAGCACTGCTGACGATTGCACAAGCCATGCCCGTGTGGAAACAGTTCCCCGGCGCGGAAGGCGGCTTCAACGTCAACGAGATCGGCGGGGCGCTGGCATGGTTCGTGCCGTTCGCCTTCGCGCTGCTCATCAGCGCTTGGTCGAAGCGCCTGCATGCCGGGCTGTACGGCGTCGGCTTCGCGGCCGTCGCGCTGGCCATCGCGCTCGGTCAAAGCCGCATGGCGATTGCGGGCGTGCTCGTCGTGCTGTTCGCACAGGCCGCGCTGCTCATCCCGCGCCGCCGCTGGAAAGTCGCCGTGTGCGCGGGGATCGTCGTGCTCATGCTGCTGGAGATCGGCCTGGTAGCCGGCGTCTTCGACACCGCTAGCGATCAAACCGCCGGGATTGCGTTGAATCAACGGGATGAGCAGACAGCGTCGATGCGTTTCGACATCTGGAGCGTGGGGCTGCGCGCAATTATGAACTACCCGATCACGGGGATTGGCATCAACAAATTCCGCGCGGCGGATTTCCGTGATGCGGGTTATACCGTCGTCGGCTATCCCGAACGCAATCCACCGCACGCGCACAATGAACTGCTGCACGTCACACTCGACATGGGGCTGCCGGGGCTGCTGGCCTATGTGAGCCTGCATGTGGCGCTCGCGTGGTGTTTATGGCAGGTATGGCGCGGCGGTGATGTGCGTCTGCGCGGCGTGGCGGTCGCCGTGGCGGGCGGTCTCCTCGCCCACGCGATCTTCGGGCTGGCGGATGCGGTCACGCTGGCGGATCGTTGGATCTGGGCGTTCTGGTGGTTGGTAGGTCTGGGTGCGGCGGTCTATGTACAACACAAACAGACTGTACCACGCGATCAGCACTTAACCTGAGGAGCGAGGGGCGGGACGAGTCCCGCCCCTACTCCAGACCTCAACCCCGCTTTAAGAAGATTGACCGGCGTCGATGGCTGCGCTCGCGGCCATGATCTGGTCGGCGAGCGGCCCCAACGGATCCGATACGTGGCGTTCGCCGGGCGGGAAATACACGATGCCCATCAAGGGCATGCGCGACCGTAAGCGCGGCATGTCGTACCCTTCCGCAAGATGCAAGCGCGCTTCCGGATGGTTGATGTCGAGCATCGGCGTGTAGAAGTAGCGATATTCGCGTTCCAGGCCTTGCAGCAGTTCCAGACTCGTACGGCTCATCCACGTATTGGTCGTGGCATCAAACAGCTCCCAGTGATCATCGACCCACACTTCTTCCCATGCATGTTCACCGACAAATTCGATCGTGCGAATGGTCAGGCCGAGCGCCAGCGCGATATGATTCTGCGGCACCATGTAGGTGCCACAGTGCGCGCGCTCCTGCGTGAGAAACTCGGCGACCGAAGCCGGAAAGGTGGTCACGCCGTAGGGCATGCTGATGTGGCTGATGTACATGCTGAAAATCCCAGCGAGCCGCGTGGGGTTGTCTTCCCGCCACAGCAGTGCCAGCCGTTCGGCATTCGCTTCATAGTAGGCAGCGACCGCGGCAAGGATCTCTTCGTCGGTGACTGCGCCCGCCTCAGCTGCGAGCACTTGCAGGGTGGGCACGTCCGGGCCGGGCTGATGCTCGAAGACGAGGTTATAGGTGGGCGGCGGTGGGTTTGAGCCTTGCAGCGCAAGCACCGACCACACGCCGAGCAAAAAGGCGATCAGCGCGATGAGGATAATCCGAATCAAGCGTAAGACGTGTTTCATGAGCGGCATCCCGACTAGGTGAAGTGTTTCCATTTTAGCGTGAGTTATCTGAAAATGTGGCTGGAGCTAGTTGAGTCGGGCGCGGCTATGTTATGCTAGCTTCGTCGACCTATGCTCTCTGAGAGAGAAAACCATGCGAACCATTGCGAAACCCCAACCGGGTGAATACGCGCCGTACACGCTCGACTACATGAAGCTCGTCGCCGATGACGGCCTCGTCTTGCAGCATTTGGAAACAAGTTTGTCGGCAGTCGAAACCGTGATCAACGAGATCCCGGCGGCTTGGCTGACCAAGCCGTGCGCCGAAAATGAGTGGACGGTGCAGGAGATCCTCGTGCACATCATGGACACCGAGCGGATCTTCGGCTATCGTGCATTGCGCGTCGCGCGCGCGGATCTCACCGAACTCGCCGGGTTTGATCAGGACACATTTGTGGCCTCGTCTGGCGCAAACCAGCGCTCGCTGGCGTCGATCTGGGCGGAATACACCAGCATCCGCGCGGCGACGCTGTCACTGTTCAATTCGTTCGACGATGAGGCCTATGTGCGCGTCGGCGCGGCAAACAAGAACCCCCTCAGCGTGCGCGCGGCATTGTATATCATCGCCGGGCACGAACTGCATCACCTGAAGAGCATCCGCGAGAACTACGGCGGACGGTCGTAAACCTGAGGATGACATATGGGGCGCACCTCATGCGCCCCGACTTACTCGAGTGCCCCGGCGACCTGTACACGCTGATCAACGCCCGCGCGCAGTTCCTTCTGCATGCGGTCAAAGCGGCGCTTGACGTGCATCCCGGCGCGCTCGTAGAGAGCAACCGCCCCGGTCAGGCTGGAGGCATCGACGTAAAGCGAAGCTGCCCGTTTGCCACGCGCCTGAAACTGTGCCAGCGCCGAGGTTAACAGGCTGAACGCAATCCCCTGCCGGCGATTCGCGCGGCGCACCCCCACGCTCGCAATATAGGCGACATCATCAGCGCCGTTGTAGGTCGGTTCGCCCAAACACACGCCGACCGCTACGCCGTCTTGTTCGGCGACAAACCAGTAGCCTTCGTGGAAATTCTTCTCCCAGTAGTGCCGCCAATCGGTATAGTCTTCCTCATAGGTGCGCGGGACAAAACCCCACATGTCGAGCCACGCTTCGCGGCGTACGTCGAAGACATAATGCCAATCCTCGTCGCGGCGAAACTCACGGATGGTCAACCCGGCGGGGAGCACCGGGGCGGGCAGCAGTTCGTTGAAGTCGATCCACATCAAGTAGGAGGAACGCACCACTTCCAGACCCAACTGCCGCAAATGTGCCTGATACCAATCATCGTTGTGATAGCACCACGCGGTGACGGTCACGCGCTCATGTTCGGGGACGAGCGCCAGCGCGTCACGAGCGCGGGTTTCCGCCCACGCCGTCAAATACGGCATGACGACGGTATCGGTCGCCCAGAAGTCGGGATGCATGTACAAGTCGATCTCCACATCACGGAGCAACCGCAGATATACCCACCCAAACCCGATCAGCTCGCCCTGCGGGGTGTGCACTACCCGCACATCGCGGTCAAGGTCGACGAACGGTTCCTGCATGGTATCGACAATTTCTTCGAGCGTCTCTTCCGGCTCGCCAATCAGCTTTTGGGAAACAGCGTGGTAGATGGCCAGCATGGCCGGCGCATCGTCGAGCCGCGCCGGGCGGGCGGTCGAGCCATCGGCCAGCGTGACAATATTGCTCATGGTTCACTCCGAGTCTAGGATGGGTCACAACGGTTCTAAGTCTACGAGATGTCAGGAGATGTGTCAACGGGCGTTCAGGATACGCTATACTCACCCGCGTATGGGAACAAGTACGGGTATGGATGGCATGAGTGAACGCTGGCGTCTGCATGTACAGGGGATTGTACAAGGCGTCGGTTTTCGTCCCTTTGTCTATGGGCTGGCGCTTCGCTATGAACTCGGCGGGCATGTCGGCAACAACGGCGACGGCGTGTTCATCGAAGTCGAAGGCGCGGCGGCGGCACTCCAGCAGTTTCACGCGGCGTTGACCGCCGAACTCCCCCCGCTGGCGCACATTGATGCGCTCACGGTGACCGCACTGCCCCTGCTCCACGAGACCGAGTTCAGCATCCGCGCCAGCCAGAGCAGTGACCGCGTGAGCGCGCACATCCCCGCCGATGTCGGCGTATGTGACGCTTGCCTGCGCGAACTCTACGACCCGGCGGATCGACGCTACCGCTACCCGTTCATCAACTGCACGCACTGCGGGCCGCGCTTCACCATCATTCAAGCGATTCCCTACGACCGCGCCAGCACGACCATGTCCACCTTCCCGATGTGCCCGGAATGCGCCGCCGAGTATCACGACCCGCTGAGCCGCCGCTTTCATGCGCAGCCCGTCGCCTGCCCCGTGTGCGGGCCGCGCATCTGGTTACAGGCGAAACACGGTGACTCGGTTCGCGGCACAGAGGCCACCTTGACCGCCGTCAGTGAGCTACTGCGCGCCGGGCAGATCGCCGCCATCAAGGGTTTGGGCGGCTTTCACCTCGCCTGTGACGCCACCAACGACGCCGCGCTGGCGCTGCTCCGTGAGCGCAAAGGCCGCGTCGACAAGCCATTCGCCGTGATGGTGCGCGATCTGGAAATGGCACGCCACATCGCCCACATCAGCGACGAGGAAGCGGCGCTGCTCGTCAGCCGCCAGCGCCCCATTGTGCTGGTCAAACAGCATGCCGACAGCCCATTGAGCGCCGGAGTCGCGCCGGGAAATCCGTACGTCGGCCTGCTGCTGCCCTACACGCCGCTGCACTACCTGCTGCTCGACGCGCTGCCCGACCCGCTGGTGATGACTTCCGGCAACCTCTCCGGCGAGCCGATTGCGATTGACAACGCCGAAGCCCTTGACCGCCTCGCGCCGCTGGTCGATGCGTGGCTGCTGCATGACCGCCCGATCCACACGCCGTGCGATGACTCGGTGCTGCGCGTATTCGAGGGCGGCGAACTGCCAATCCGGCGATCACGCGGCTACACTCCCTTTGCAATCAAACTGCCGTTCGCCGCGGAGTCGGTGCTGGCGACGGGCGGCGAACTCAAGAACACATTCTGCCTCACGCACGAAGGCTACGCCTTTTTGAGCCAGCACATCGGCGACATGGAAAACTTCGAAACACTCACCGCCTTCGAGCGGGCGCAGGCGCATCTGCGGGAGCTCTATCGCGCCGAACCGCGCGCCCTCGTGTGCGATCTGCACCCCAACTACCTGACGACCCAGTGGGCGCAGCGCGCCGCCGCGCAAACGGGACTGCCGCTCATTCAAGTCCAGCATCATCACGCGCACATGGCGGCGGTGCTGGCCGAACATGGTCACGATGGCGCGCAGCCCGTGATCGGCGTGTGCCTCGACGGCACGGGCTATGGCACCGATGGCACGATCTGGGGCGGCGAGGTGCTAATCGCCGACTACGCCGATTTTCGGCGCGCGGCCTACCTTAAGCCGGTGCCGCTGCCGGGCGGTGATGCGGCGGTCAAGTTCCCGTATCGCATGGCGCTGGCGCAGTTATGGGCGGCGGGCATTGAGTGGAATGACGATGTGCCGCCCGTCGCTGCCTGTCCGCCTGCCGAACGCCAAATTCTGCGGCGCCAGTTCGAGACGGGCTTTCAAACCGTGCCGACCAGCAGCATGGGGCGGCTGTTCGACGCGGTGGCCGCGCTGATCGGCGTGCGCCAACGTGTCACCTATGAAGCCCAAGCCGCCATCGAACTGGAAGGGCTTGCCGGAGACGACGCCCAGCCCTACGCTCTCGCCATTGTGGCGGATGCGGGGGGCGCGCTCGTCCTCGATCCCGCGCCGCTCATCACGCAGATCGCCGCCGATGTGCGCGCGGGCGTCCCAGTCAGCCGGATCGCGGCGGGCTTTCACAGCGCGGTGGCCGAGGCACTGATCGCCGTCTGTGACCACCTGCGCGCAGACGGTCACGGCAGCACAGTCGCCTTGAGCGGCGGGGTGTTCCAGAATGTGCGCCTGCTCGACGCGCTGGTGCGCGGGCTGCGAGAGCACGGTTTCACGGTGCTGGTGCAGCGTCAAGTGCCGAGCAACGACGGCGGCTTGGCGCTCGGTCAGGCGGCACTTGGCGCATGGCGTCTCCAGCAAAATCGACTGAAGTGAATTTCATGAGAAAGGATCACACGATGATTGCACAAGTTCCGTTTGGGCGCACCGGGCATCTGAGCACCCGCGCCCTGTTCGGCGGCGCGGCCTTCTGGCAAACGCCGCAAGCTGATGCCGACCGCATTCTCGATCTGCTGCTGGAATATGGCATCAATCACATTGACACGGCGGCCAGCTACGGCGATTCCGAGCTGCGCATTGGCCCGTGGATGGCGCAGCATCGCGCCAAGTTCTTCCTCGCCACCAAAACCGACGAGCGCACCTATCAAGGCGCGAAAGATCAGTTTCACCGCTCGCTCGAACGGCTGCGCGTCGACTCGGTCGACATGATTCAGATGCACTATCTGGTCGACCCGCAGGAGTGGGACGTGGCGATGGGACCGGGCGGCGCGCTCGAAGCCTTGATCGAAGCGCGCGAACAAGGGCTAACACGCTTCATCGGCGTCACCGGGCACGACATCAGCGTGGCAGCGATGCACAAACGGTCGCTGGAACGCTTCGACTTCGACTCCGTGCTGCTGCCGTATAACTTCGTGCTCCTGCAGAACCCGCAGTACGCCGCCGATTTCGAGGCGCTGATGGCGCTGTGCCGTGAACGCAACGTCGCCGTGCAAGCCATCAAGTCGATTGCGCAGGGTGGCTGGGATAATCAGCCGCACACGCACACGACCTGGTATAAGCCACTGAGCGAACAAGCCGCGATCGACAAGGCGGTGCATTGGGTGCTGGGACGCGATAACTTCTTCCTCAACACCCCCGGCGATCTGACACTGCTGCCCAAAGTCCTCGACGCGGTCAGCCGCTACGAACGCCGCCCGAGCGATGAAGAAATGCGCGCGGAAGTCGAGCGGACGCAGAGCACTGCGCTGTTCACCTGATTACATCTGCAAAGGAATTTGTAGTGTTCACCCATCTGATTCACCGCCCGCGCACGGGGGCGGCGTGGCAAAAAATCCCGTGGCATGACCCCGAGTTCAGCCGCCGCATGCTGGTGGAACATCTCACGCAGGCGCACGACATGGCCAGCCGTCGCCAGACGATCATCGATCAGCAGGTGGCATGGATCCAGCGCAAGCTTCTGCGCGATCAGCCATCACACATTCTCGACCTCGGCTGCGGTCCCGGTTTCTACACCAGCCGCCTGACCGCGCTCGGGCATACGTGCCGCGGCCTCGACATTTCCCCGGCCAGCATTGCCTATGCGCGGGAGCAGCACCCGGAGATCGAGTATGTGCTCGGGGATGTGCGCACGCTCGATTACGGGAGCGACTATGACTTCGCAGCCATGATCTTCGGCGAACTCAACGCTTTCGCGCCCGACGAAGCCGAGCACATCATCGCGAAAGCGCACGCGGCGCTCAAACCCGGCGGCCAACTGCTGCTGGAAGTGCACCCCTATGCGGTCGTGCATCGTCTGGGGCAAGGTGCGCCGTCATGGTACACCGCCGAACAAGGCTTGTTCGCGGATGAGCCGTACCTGTGCCTGACCGAAGCCAGCTTTGAGCAGGATCACGCCGTGTTCCAGCATTACGTGTACGCGGCGGAAAGCGGCGCACAGTCCCTTTACACATCGATGCTGCAAGCGTACACCGACGACGAATATCTTCACCTGCTGCGCGCCTTCAGCCGCATCATGTTCTACCCGTCGCTAACGGGCGACGCCGACGGCGGCAATCTGTTTGTGATCGTGGCGGAGAAGTAACAGCGACTTTCGGTCGGGGTGCAAACTACTGCGCCCCGACCCCACTGACCGAAGGGTTAGGCCAGCGCGAACGCCGCCTCGGCCCGGTTGACAATCATCTGCGCGATGACGAGCAGCGCTAGTTTGAAGTCAGGGTGGCGGCAGAGCAGTTCGCGCGCCGTAGCCAGACCGACAATCCCCCCGCCGACCTCAATGGCGCTGTAATGATTTTGTGTTGATATAGCTGGTTCATGCCTGTGGGTGAAAACTGTCGAAGTACGGTTATACTATGCCATATTCAGAGTGTCCGCAACCCGACTGCGGACAGGTTACTTTCAGGGACAGGTGTATGGCAACGTATATTCACCCCACCGCCGACGTCGCTGCTGACGCGCAGATCGGTGAGGATACCAAGGTGTGGCATCTCGTGCAGATTCGCCCCGGCGTCAAAATCGGCAGCGAATGCATTTTAGGGCGCGGCGTGTACGTCGATGCCCATGCCGAAATCGGCAACCGCGTCAAAATCCAGAACTATGTCTCGGTCTACGAAGGCGTGATCATCGAAGATGGTGTGTTCGTCGGCCCGAACGCCGTGTTCACTAATGACAAGATTCCGCGCGCCGTCAACCCCGATGGCTCACTGAAAAGCCCGACCGACTGGAAGATCTCGTACACGCGCGTGGGCGCGGGCGCGGCGCTCGGCGCGAACTGCACGATTGTGTGCGGCGTCACCATCGGCAAATGGGCCATGGTCGGCGCGGGGTCAGTCGTGACCAAAGACGTACCGGATTACGCGCTCGTGGTCGGCAACCCGGCGCATGTGATCGGCTACGTGTGCAAGTGCGGTGAACGCCTGCCCGAAGGCGTCGACCCGGCGACGTATGTGTGCGATCACAAGTAGACGGTTTCACCTGCCCCGCTGAGGTTGCGCCATGCGTTTATCCCGATTAGCGTTCGTCTTCGCCGCCGTCTACTTCACGTTGATCGGGGGTAGCGTTTATTACTTTCAAATCTTCGGTGTGCGGGTACTGCACCACGCCGTCGTGACGGTTCTGCTCGGCGTATGGCTGCTGCGGCGTATGCGCCGCGGGCTGCCCACCACGCCGCTCAACCCGCTCATCGGCGCGCTGATCGGTGTGTGGGCGCTGTCAGCGTTCTTCAGCCTCGATCCGCGCTCAGCGTTCGAAAACCTGTGGTTTCCGCTGTCACACGTCGTGCTGTTCTTCATCATCGCCGACTTGATCGGGCGTGGGCGCGAATCCCTGTTGATGGAGACGTTCTTCCTCGTCACCGCGCTGATCGCCGTGCTGGCGCTCGCGCAATTGATGGCGTGGTATACGGGCATCGACCTGATCCCCGAACCGGGCGTCGGTTGGCTGAACGTCGGCCTGCTCATCCCACCCGAAACGCCCATGATCTACATTCCGCTCGGCGTCAGCACGTGGATGGCGGGGTTCGCCGCGCCCACCATGATTGTGGCGCTCGGTTGGGCGTTTAGTTCGACTAAACGCAGCTACCGCGTGGTCTTTTTCGGCATCGCGGGGATGCTGCTGCTGGTCCTAATCGGCACATTCTCGCGCGGCGGTTTCCTCGGCGCGGGGGCGGGTCTCGCCGTGTTGATCGGCTTGCGCCTGCTGCGCGCTGTGCTTCCGGCACAAAGCACGCCAGCGATCAAGCGTCCGCAGTTCGCCCGGTTACTCCCGGTTCTCGGGCTAGCGGTCGTGATCTTGGCCGCCGTGATCGGCTTGATCGTGTGGATCGGGCGCTCAGAAGCCCGCGCCTCCGGTGACGACTTACGCTTCGGCTTGTGGGGCGGCGCGGCCTCAATGATCGCGGCTGACCCGCTGACGGGCGTTGGGCCGGGGCTGTTCGGACGCGCTTACCGCGAAATCCGGTCTCCGGTCAACGTCGATGATCGCCTGTCGACGGCGCACAATGCCTACCTCAACAACGCCGCGGAAACTGGACTGCCCGGCGTACTGGTGATGATCGGCTTCGGCGTCGTGATCGCGCTGCGCTGGTGGTCACTGTGGCGGCGGGCTGATACACCGACGCGCCAGCGGCGGCTTGAAGGCGCGGGAGCGGCGCTGATCGCATTAGGGATCCAAAGCGTTTTCGACACGTTCACCTATACACCGTTGGTGCTGCTCAGCCTCGTCTTGATCATATACTGCACGGTCGAACCGGGGTCATTGCTCACCGTCACGCCGCCGCGCTGGAATCGCGTGGGCGCGGGCGCGCTGGCCGCGGTCATCAGCGTATACGGCCTCGCCTTCATCCAGTTTGACCGGGCGCACGCGCAGTTCAACGCCAGCGTCCGCGGGAACGATCTCGACGCGGCCCGGCAAGCCGCCGAAATTGATCCTCATTTACACCTGTATCAACTCCAAATCGCGTATTTGACCAGCACAATCCCCGCCTATGAGCAGGCGCTCACCCTCGAACCGACGTGGGAAACAGGCTGGCTGAATCTCGCGGGGCTGCGCGAACAAGCCGGAGACATCAGCGGCGCGCTCGATGCTGCCTGGCAGGCGCGTGAACTGCGCTACGCCAACACGGGCGCGTTCAACTGGGCACGCATCGGCGATGCCAACAATGCCGCGCCGGACGCCGACATCCTGCTCAATTACCAGATGGTCACTTATGCGGAAGTCCCGCTCTCCGATTTCTGGATGCAGACAGAGCGCCGCCGCGCGGCCATCGCCGAACTCATGCGCGCAGACAGCTACGCGCTGGACTTGCGTTACCGGGTCGCTACCACGTTCGATCCCGATTACGCCGTCTCGCTGGTAAACCCGACACCGACGAGCGCCATGCAGTGGTGGATTGTCGGTCAGCATGAACTGACTGTGCAGGGCGATCCCAGCCGGGCGGCGCACGCCTTCACCCAAGCCATCGAGCGTGACCGCGGCAATGGCGATTACTACGTATCCCGGGCGCGGGCAGAGGTGAGCGTTGAGCCAGCGGCGGCGCAGCGCGATCTGGACATTGCCGACATGCGGCCGACGTGTCAGGAACTGCCCAACGCGGTCCGGTTAGCGCTGGTCGAGTCGCCGGAAGTGCTGAACCGTCTGCGCGCGGTCGCCGTGCCCGGTCGCATCATCGAACAGAACTTTGAGGGCGTGCTGTTTCAGGGGCGCGTCGCTTCGATCGAGCTGCTGCCGTCGATGCGCCTGCCCGGCCCACCGACTGAAGTGCTCCAGCCGTGGTATGATCTCGCTGCCGCTTATGAGGCCAACGGGCAGCCCGATGCCGCGCTGAACGTCTACCGCGCGATCCTTGACCTCGCACCGTATGAACAACTTGCTAGCGAAGGAATCAACCGTCTATCATGACGATAACCTCAACACATCCGCTTGCATCCCTGCTGCGCCTGAGTATTCCGGTCATGGCAAAGCTTGTCCGCAGAATTCCGCCTGTTCACTGGCGTGTCTGGTTTTATCAAGATCGACTGCGGAAGTTATTCTCGCCGCTGTACGCGGGCAATCCAGCCGACTGGACTATCATTCACGACTTTGACGGCAGCCTAAAGATGAAACTGCGGCGGTCAACCTATCTCGGCGGCCTCATCTACTGGCATGGCTATCAATCGCGCAACGAATTACTACTTCTGAATCGATTGTTGTCCCCAGATATGACCTTTGTCGATATCGGCGCCAATATGGGCGAATTCACGCTCTTTGCCGCAAAACGCCTGACAAACGGTCAGGTTATCGCTTTCGAACCGCAGCCCTCACTTTACCAGCTCCTGCAAGAGAACATCGCGCTCAATCACTTCCAACAGGTGCGCACATATAACTTGGCACTCGCAGATCAACCAGGCACGCTGACAATGTACACGTCGACCGATGCAGTAGCCCATGCAGGCGTCAATGAAGGATTGGCAAGTCTGTTTCAGTCGACCGAGCGGGCCGAGGTCGTCGGTGAAGTTGCAGTAGAACTCCTTGACACCCTCCTTGAACACGAACCCCGCATCGACTTTATCAAGCTTGACGTCGAAGGCGCGGAACCGCTCGTGCTGCGTGGAGCAAAAAAACTGCTCGCAAAACATAAGCCGCAGATTTTGATGGAACTCAATCGGGAGGCGCTCACCGCCGGAGGATCGAGTCCGGAGTTCGTATTAGGAGAACTCCGCGAGCTTGGGTATCGCTTTGAACTGGTCATCAATGACGGGCGAGGATTGACCCGCCCAACCGAAGCCTTCCCAGATTTGTGTGATGTTCTGTGCATTGGGGACACCCATTGAACCGAATCTCACTGCGTGGAGCATCGTTTGATCGCCTGAGAACGCAGATCGCCTTGGTCGCAGGCAGTACAGCGATCGGACAAATCCTCGTCACAGCCAGCGCCCCACTGATCGCGCGATTGTTCACCCCCGCGGATTTCGGAGTGAGCGCTGGCTATTCATTTCTCTTGATGCTGCTTCTGGCTGTGAATTCACTGCGCTATGAGTTCGCGATTCCGCTCCCCAAAAGTGACGCAGAAGCATCCAATCTGACGGCACTTACGATATCACTCGTAGTTGGGCTGTCCATCCTCTTCACGGCTCTGGTCTGGGGATTTGCCGACCAAATCACGCGCCTCTTAAACGAACCGCGCCTCCGTGAGCTGCTGCCACTGCTGCCAGTCGGCCTCATCATTGGCGGAGTACTACTCGCGCTCAATTACTGGTTGACGCGGCGCAAACAATTCGCGCCGCTTAGTTTAATCCAACTTAGCAGCAATATTGGACAAGTCAGCGCTCAGATCATCGCTGGCGTGGCTCATATGGGGGCGTTTGGCCTAGCCCTAAGCTTCATGGTCGGTCAGTTTATCGCCTGTGTAATTGCACTACGCCGCACCCTGCCATTACCGGATGTTCAACCGCGCACATGGCTGCCGCTGGCACGAGAGTATAAGAACTTTCCGTTGTTCACGACAGCAGCGTCCCTGGTGGACATCGCCGGAACAAACTTACCGGCAGTCCTATTTCTGGCCTATTTTTCGGCCACCGAAGCGGGATATTTTTCGCTGACTATGCGTCTGATGACGCTGCCCGCATCTCTGATCAGTAATGCGGTCGCTCAAGTCATTTATCCACGGCTCTCCGAAGCTCGAGAAGATAAACTAGCCTTACGCGCGCTGTTCTTGAACATTGCAACTGCTTTGCTCATCTTGTCTCTGGCCGGTTTCGGCTTTGTACTCGTGGCTGGTGGACAGCTCTTCTCAATCGTTCTGGGAGAACTGTGGCGAGCCTCGGGGGTTTACGCGCAGATTCTGGCACCCTTCTTTCTAATCTCATTTATTTCCTCACCACTTAGCACACTCTCACTCGTATTCGAGCGGCAAAAAGTTGGACTAGCCTTCAGTGTGATAGTGACCGTTTTACGAGTAGCAGCGCTTTTGCTCAGCGCATTGACAAATTCACCTGAAGTCGGAGTCGCACTCTTCTCACTCACCAGCTTCATCATCTATGTCGTGTATCTAGTTTGGCTGTTACATCTGGCAGATTTGCGCTTAAGCGATTGGTTGTGGTCACTTCGTGGGTTAATTGCACTGAATGGATTGCTGATCTTGGCAGGCTTTATGTTGTCAAACACACCTTTTGTCCTGCTGGTAGGCATTGGTTTTGCAGCAGTAGCATTGTTCTATGTACGCAAGGTAAACCTGTCATGAGCCCACATTGGCCACTACATGTCTTGTTTCTGCCATCCTGGTATCCATCACCAGAGATGCCAGTCAATGGAATTTTTACTCAAGTACAGGCGCAAGTTTTACAGAATGCAGGCGTGCAAGTCGGTATCGTTTTTCCGGAACTCAACTATTGGCGACGCTTCAGTTTGCGGGTTTTGTTCGATGGATTAAGACGAACTGGTTTTCACGATGAGGGTGGAATTCGAGCATATCGCCTCCATGCTTGGTACATGGTGTGGTTTCAACGCTGGTTAGGTACTCAAGCGTATGTTTTCGGAACAAAGCAGTATATTGAGCGGCCTTCGCGACCCGACCTAATTCATGTCCATGTGGCTGATTTCGCGGGCTTTGCGGCGCTTCGACTTTGGGAAACAGAGCGTATTCCCTATGTGATTACTGAACACAGCAGTGCCTATCTTGAAAATCTCTATTCTCTAGAACAACTACGTAAATTGCGTCCGATTTTTCGGTCTGCGCAGCACGTCATTGCGGTTAGCCAAGCGGCTGCTCAATCACTACTTGATTCTGACATGTGTGATCAATCAAAACTAAGCGTTATTTCTAACGTCATCGATACAAACTTTTTTAGTCCAAACACAACTTCAAAGAAAGATGATGGGAAGTTTCGATTTTTGACCATTGGACTTATGGCAGCGGTGAAACGCTTCGACTGGGTACTTGGGAGCTTTGCAGCTGCGTTTGGCAACCTCACTGATGTCATACTCGAAGTCGGCGGTGATGGCGAACTACGTCCGCAATTGGAGCAACTCGTTCATGAGTATGGTATTGAGGCCCAAGTTAGCTTTCTAGGTCAACTTGACCGGGAAGGGGTAAGATCTGCGCTACGTCGTGCTGACACATTCATTCTCGGAAGCCAATTTGAGACTTTTGGAATTGTCCTTATCGAAGCTTTGGCATGTGGTGTTCCAGTGGTTTCAACTGCTTGTGGTGGTCCCAACGAAATCGTTACGCCTGAAACAGGGCTACTTGTACCCGTAGATGATCAAGTAGGGTTCGCCAACGCACTCCAAACAATGCGAACCTCTGCCCATAACTATGATCCAATGGCTCTGCACCAGTATGTAGTCGAGCGATACTCCGCACATAAAGTGAGTGCCGACTTGATCGCACTGTACAATTCAATCCTATAACGACAAATTAGCTCCTGCTAACCCGCAACAAGAAGGATCGGTCGATGCTTGCGCGCGCCATCACTTACGCCTGTTTTCTCCTGTATCTGACGCTCGGTGCAACTTTCAACGGCATAGTGCAGCCCCAAACGCGCCTGCTCGGTCTGCTCGGCGTGATCGCCATCGGCGGCGCGTGGCTGGTCGCGCGGCGGCGCTGGCGCAGCACGAGCACCGTGCTCGATGGCGCGTTCCTCCTCTGGGCGGTCGCCTTGAGCGCGTCACTGCTGGCCAACACGGATCAGGCGCGGCGCATCCTCATAGGCTTGTGGTATGTCGGCGCATACCTCCTCCTGTGGCTGCTGCTGCACGACCTGCTCGCCAATCGCCTCATCACGCGGCGCGTACTCATGAACGCACTGCTGCTCTCCGGCGTGCTCATCGTTGCCTTCGGCTACCTGCAAACCCGCACCTGGTTCACCTCAATGCTGCCGCTCATGCTCAACGGCGCAGTGGATTTTTCGCTGCCGCGCCCGGTCAGCACGCTCGGCAACGCGAATACGCTCGGCGCATTTCTCGCTGTGCTCCTGCCCTTGGCGCTCGAAGCCACACGGAGCAGCAAAGGGATCGGTCGCGGCCTGCTGGCACTCTACGTGCTCTTGATCGGCGGCTTGCTCGGGCTGACCTACTCGCGCGGCGCGTGGGTCGGGGCGGCGGCGGGAGTCGGCCTGTACGTCGTGCTGCTCCTGTGGCGCGCGGGTTGGCTGGCTCCAAAGCGCTGGCGGGCGGTCTGGTCAACCCAGAATACCCTTCGGCGGAGCCTCATCGTCGCTGTGCTGCTGATGGTCTTCGGGGTGGCGGCGCTCGGATCGTTCCTCGTCGCGCGCTCAATCCTCAGCCCTGGTGGGCGTTCGCTCGACACCCGTACATGGATTTACGAAACCGCGTGGCAGACCTTCCGCGAACAACCGCTCACCGGTTCCGGATTATTCACGTTTGGCACCGATCTGGCGCGCTTCAACGGCAATCCCCCGCGTGAACCGCATGCTCATGCCCATAATCTCCTGCTGCATGTGGCCGCCGAACTGGGCGTGCTCGGCCTGCTGGCGCTGGTGATCAGCGCCGGGCTGATCGTACGTACGCTCGTTCAAAAAGCCCGCCGTGACCCTGTCATCATCGCGGGCGCGGGTGGCGTCATGGCGTTCGCCGGACATCATCTGTTTGATGTACCGAGCCTCAACCCCGTGATCGCGCTCATTGGCTTAGTCGCGCTCGTGATCGCCGTCGCCCCTTTCGAATCCGTCACCTTGGTCGGGACGCGGCGGCAAATCATGCGTTTCGCCGTCCCCATTGGCGCGCTGGTGCTGGCGCTGACCGGGTTGTGGAGCGTCAGCATTTACCAGCAGTATGTCAGCATCATCACGCAGACAGCGAAAGGCGAGCTCACGCCGCTGGACGGCGCGCGCCAATTGCAAAGCGTCGTCGAGGCCGATTCCGGGATGGCGCTCTACGTCTATGAGCAGGGTTTTCTCTACGGCTTGGCAGGTGAGAGGCAAGCGGCTATCGCGGCCTTTGAACGCTACACCCAGCTTGATCCCGATTACGCGCTCGGCTGGCTAAATCTCTACGCGCTCTACCGCGCCGCCGGGGATCTCGAACGCGCAGGCGCGGCCATTGCCCGCGCGCATCAGGTCAGCCCGGACGAGCAGCACATTACCTATCAACTCGCCGAGACGCAAACGCTGCTCGGCGACATCGAAGGCGCGCGTGCCAGCTACCAACTGGCGCTAATCACCGAACCGGATTTCCAGATGCTGCCGACATGGAACGCCGATCCGCTGCGCGTTGAGGTGCTCGCCGCGACAACACAAACCGTGCCGACGGCGGGCAGCATCGTCCGCGACCTGCGCCGGGGCGATCTGCAGGCGGCGCAGGCCGGCTTGACCTACTATCGCGCCATCACGCCCAGCCCGACGAGCGCCGCCGTCTTCGATGCGCTGTTCGCGCTCCGCGCGGACGACCGCGCTGCCGCCGAACTCGCGTTGGTGACTGCGCAAGCCGTGATTCAGGGTCAAGGCGATAGCGCGTGGAGCGCCTATGGAGCCGCCTGCCTCGCCCGCTATGACGGTGACGAAACAGCAGTCGCAACTGCGCTGACCGCGGCCCGGGAGGCACTCACTCTGGAGCCGTTCGAAACGGACTGGCCGTTCGGCGCGAACATCGGCTACACCCAGTTGATGCGCATGATGATTCCGCGCGTCTTCCTGCCGGAAGTCGGCTATCCGGTCGTCAGCCCCACCCTCAGCGCGCTGCTGGAGACGTTCGCCGCTGTGCCGGAAACGCGCTATAGTTCCTGTCCATAAACGGTCGCAGGGCTGCGACCGTCTACACAGCCTCGTAAGGAGCCATCTTGAACGAACCACTACGTGCAGGTGTGATCGGGGTGGGCGCAATGGGTCAACATCACGTTCGCGTCTACCGGGAAATTCCGGGCGTTGAACTGGTGGGGATCGCCGATGCTGACGAAAAGCAGCGCGCCAACCTGTCACAGCGACACAACGTGACTGGCTACAGTGACTTCCGCCAATTGTTTGATGAAGCTAAACCGCAGGTGGTCACGGTCGCCGTGCCCACGGCGCTGCATTTCGAAGTCGCCAGCGCCGCCATCGAACGCGGCATCCATGTGTTGATCGAAAAGCCGATTGCTGAAACCGAAGCCGATGGGCGAGCACTGATCGAGCTGGCCGCCGCGCACGGCGTGGTGCTGGCGGTTGGTCATATCGAACGGCATAACCCGGCCATCACCGCGCTGAAACAGGCCATCAGCGACGACAAGCTCGGGCGCATCTTCCAACTGCGGGCGCAGCGCATCGGTCCCTTCCCCGCCCGCATCCGGGATGTCGGCGTCGTCCTCGACCTTGCCACCCACGATATTGACATTCTGTGCCACCTCGCCAGCAGCCAGCCGATCCGCGTGTTCGCGGAGACGCAGCAGAATATCCACAGCACGCGCGAAGACATGGTGAGCGGCATTCTGAGCTTCGGCAACGGCATCACCGCCATGCTGGAGGTCAACTGGCTGACGCCAACCAAGAGCCGCCGCCTCGTCGCCCTTGGCGCGCGCGGCATGTATGAAGTGGATTACATCACGCAGGACCTGACCTACTATGAAAATGGTCTGGCGCAGCAGGACAACTACAGCAGCTTGCAGCTCCTGCGCGGCGTGAGCGAAGGCCGCGTGATCCGCGAACCGGTCGAAAAGCGCGAACCGCTGCGGCTGGAAGTTGAAGATTTTATCGGTGCGGTGCGCGAAGGTCGCGCGCCGCGGGTCACCGGAGCGCACAGCCTGGCGGCGCTGCGCATCGCCCACGCGCTGGTGCTCTCCGGTCAGACTCATCAAGTTGTGGAAATCGAAAACTAAATGATCGAACAGTTAACCGCGAACATCACCGCAAAGACGGCTGCGATCGGCGTGATCGGTCTCGGTTACGTCGGGCTGCCCGTCGCCTGTATGCTGGCCAACAGTGGTTTTCAGGTGACCGGCATCGATATTGACGCCGACCGCATCGCCACTATCAACCGGGGCGAAACGCCCATCGGCGGCGAAGAACCGGGCATCGCCGAGCTGATCGCGTCCGTGGTCGGGGCGGGCCGCTTGCATACCACCACCGACTACGCCGCCCTGCGCACCGTCCAAGTGATCGTCATCTGCGTGGACACTCCTGTCGATGAAGGCACACATCTGCCCTCGTACCGGGCACTGCGGTCCGTGCTGGCGCAGTTGGGAGGCGTGCTCGCGCCGGGCGCGCTCGTCATCATCGAATCGACGATTGCGCCGGGAACCATGCAGCGCGTGGTCATTCCCGGTCTGGAAGCATCGACCGGCCAGCAGGCAGGCCGCGATTTCTATCTCGGGCACTGCCCGGAACGGGTCACCCCCGGCCTGCTGCTGCACAACCTGACGCACATGAGCCGCACGGTCGGCGGGCAGACGCCCGCGGTCGCGCAGGCGATGATCGCGCTGTACCAGAACTATGTCACCGGCGAGCTTGACCCTGCCGATCTCCTCACCGCGGAGATCGTCAAGACGGCAGAAAACGCCTACCGCGACGTCCAGATCGCTTTTGCCAACGAAGTCGCCCTGATCTGCGAAGCGCTCGGCGCGAACGTGTACGACGTCCGCAAGCTGCTCAATAAATCGCCGGGACGCAATATGCTGCTGCCCGGCGCGGGCGTCGGCGGGCACTGCATCCCGAAAGACCCGTGGCTGTTGATTGCCAACACGCGCGATCAGGTTCAGCCGCAGTTGATTCCGAGCGCGCGGCAAGTCAACAACCGCATGCCGCTGCATATGGTCGACCTGGTCGAGGGCGCGCTGGCGCGGCATGGCATTGTGCTGAAAGGCGCGAAAGTCGCCGTGCTTGGTTACGCCTTCCGCGAAGATACGGACGACGACCGCGACAGCCCGACGGGCTACATGGTTGCCGAACTGGAACGCCGCGGCGCAATCGCCGCTGTGCAAGACCCGTATGTGCCCGAATACAAACGCTCGGTGGTGGATGTGACCGCGGGCGCGCATGCCGTGGTCTTCATGGTGGCGCACACCGTCTACAAAAGTCTGGATCTTGCCGCCACTGGTCAACAGATGAGCACGCGCGTCCTCGTCGATGGGCGCAACATCATCGACCGCGCGGCAGCGGAACACGCCGGTTTCACGTATGCGGGCGTGGGCAACGTCTAGCCCGGCGCGTGCAGCGTGAACTTTTCTCGGAGATGAGGCTGGCCTTCATCTCCATCTGCAGGTCTCGCTTATTCGGCTTCAATGCATTTTTCTCGACTTCGCAGGTTATAGTAAAAGCATTGTTGCTGATTCTGGTAGGAATATACGCTCTATGATCCCCATTTCCAGCCCCCAGTTCGGTGAAGAAGAACTGGCACTCGTCAAGGAAGTCCTCGAAAGCGGCATCATCGCGCAGGGTCCCAAAGTCGCGGCATTGGAGCAGGAATTTGCCAAGCTCTCCGGCACTCAGTTTGCGGTCGCCGTGGCGAACGGCACTGCGGCGCTGCATCTCGCGCTCTTGGCGAACGGCATCGGCCCCGGCGACGAAGTAATCACCAGCCCATTCACGTTCATCGCCAGCGCGAACAGCGTGCTCTACACGGGTGCGCGTCCGGTGTTCGTCGACATCAAAGAAGACACGTTCAACATCGATCCCGCGCTCATTGAATCGGCCATTACGCCGCGCACCAAGGCGATCATGCCCGTCCACCTGTACGGGTTGATGGCCGACATGGATGCGATTATGGATATCGCGCAGCGCCACAACCTCGCCGTGATCGAAGACGCGGCGCAGGCGCACGGCGCGACCAATCAGGGACGCCCGGCGGGCAGTTTTGGCACAGGCGCGTTCTCGCTCTACGCCACCAAGAACATGACCACCGCGGAAGGCGGCATGGTCACGACCAACGACCCCGCCATCGCGGAACGGGTCAAGCTGCTGCGCGCGCACGGCATGAAGGTGCGCTACTACCACGACATGCTCGGCTTCAATTTCCGCATGACCGACATGCACGCGGCGCTCGGCCTCGCGCAGATTCGCAAACTGCCCATGTTCAACGAACGCCGCCGCCAGAATGCCGAATTCTTCAATCAGCACCTCAAGCGGGTGGTCACGCCGCATGCGCCGGAAGGCTACGGCCATGTGTGGCATCAGTACACCATCCGCGTGACCGACGGCGACCGCGATGCCGCCGTCAAGAAGCTGACGGACGCCGGCGTCGGCACGGGCATCTTCTATCCGGTTCCGGTCTACCGCCAGAAGGTCTATACGGAACTGGGCTACAATCAGTCGCTGCCCGTGACTGAACTGGTCACGCAGCAGGTGATCAGCCTCCCCGTGCATCCCAAGCTGACCTCAGCCGATCTCGAAACCATCGTCGCGGCGGTTGAGTCACTGTAGCTCAGAAACTGGAGCGGCGCAGGCGCCTGCGCCGCTCCAGCAGGTGAGTTGTTAGTCAAGGCAGTGGTTCTAACTGCGCTTTCGAATGCGCGCGTAGGCCTGCTCCAACCGCCGCACGAGTGCTTCCTCACTGAAACGATCGACACAAATCTGGCGAATGGTCTGCGGGTCAAAACGAGCGTATTCCGTCCTAATCTGCTGCATAGCTGAGGCGAGAGCCTGTCGATTCCCCGGCGGAACTAAAAACCCGCTCGCGTCGTTCACATAATCTTCCGGCCTCCGAGATCGTGCTGACAACGGGCTTCCGCAAGCCATCGCTTCGGCGACGCTCACGGCAAAAGTCTCGACATGGCTCGACGACACGATCACATGGCTGCGCTGAATGAGATCGCGCAGCTGTTCAAGCGTCATGTAGGGAAGGAATTCCACCTGTGATCCGAGATTCAAACGCGCAATGTGCGCTTCGATCTCCGGCTGGAGCGGCCCGCTGCCACGAATGTAGAGCTTTACCGTGTCGTCACCAGCGAACGCCTGATGAAATCCATCGATCAGGATTTCGAAACCTTTTCGTCGCTCTTTCAACTGCGCGATTACGGTGAAGATGAAGGGAAGCGGCGGCGGAGTCGTACTGGACGGTACAAAGAGATCGGTGTCGATCACATTTCCCAGCACATCGATCTCGACTTCAGGCGCGTATTTGTGCAGCGCCGGGATGAGCGCCTTCCCGACTGAGAAACGGGCATCCATGCTTCGTAGCACGTCACGCACAATCTGCCCCTGTCCCGGAAAAATGACGAGTCCCTCTAAGAAGCTGCTTGAATGTTCCAGCAGTATAGCGGGCACACCGTAATGCACCTGAATCTGAGCTGCGAGATACCCGCCGTAAAACGTGTTGTGGGGATACAGCACGTCGGGCTTGCCGTGCGCACGGCAGTAACGTTCGAAAGCAGCGAACCCGGCCCGTCGAAGTAGAAAGGTGACGGCGACAGGCAGCACACGAGGAAACCAACCCCAGTGCATGCGGTAAACAGAGTAATTAGGCTCATTCGCGTCGACCGTGACTGTGCGTATAGAAGCCAGCCCCTCGCGCTTGATGTGCTCCCATGTAACATTGATTCGCGGAGTCACCAGCACGCCGACCTTGTGCCCAGCTTTGCGCAGCGCCTGAGCCTGCTTTTCGATGAACGTGCCTGTAAGCGGCTGCGCAGGACTCGGATAATAGGATGGGATGATCAAAATGTGCATGAGAGTTCAGCTCTTTTGTTGAATCGGCGCGACAGTGCTGTTCTCGACATGCGACAGCCACTGTTCGGCGGTGACCATCGAATAGATCACCTGATTGTAATTGCGGAGTTCGCGCACATGCAATGAGATCGCCGGGGACGCCGAGCGCGAATTCCGCCAGCCGATGGTCGAGGAACGGCACGCGCGCCTCGATACTGTAGGCCATGCTGTTGCGATCTTCGTAGTGGAGCAGCGCGGGGATGCTGTCGCGCACTGCCTGCTGATACAGGTGCTGGTTCAGGTCGTCCGCGCCCTTGAGCGTGCGCTGCATCTTTTGCTGGGCGCGTTCGTGGGCTGCGCCTTGATACTCAGTTTTGAGCACATGCACGGGTTGACGGCCAATTGTCGCGTACTGGTACAGGCGATACGCCATTTCACGCGCGTTGAAGTGCGAGAAGAAGCGCGGATACGCTTCGGCCATAAAGGCCGCTTGTTCGCCGACCCACCGCCGCGGATCCCGGCGGCGCAGCGCGCCTAAGTGGAACATGACTGCACTCAGGTAACCTGCAAACAGTTCATCCGCCCCCTGCCCGTCAAGCAGTACGGTGACGTTACCGTGCGCCAACTGCATGACGAAATTCTGCGTGTAGACCCCTGTCGCCACCGTGGGGATGTCCTGATGCCACGTAATGCGGTTCATCAGCGACAGCCAGTTCTCTGAGGACGGAGTCGTCTTGTGGCCGATGGTCTTGAACTGATTCGCGACGATCTCCACGTAGCGCCCCTCGTCGAAGCCGCGCACCGGATACACCGACGAAAAGCTGTTCATGCGCCCGCCGTGAAGCTGTTCGGTCGCCAGCGCGACAATCGTGCTGGAGTCCAGCCCGCCGCTCAAGCAGGTGCCGACCGGGACGTCACTGCGCAGCCGCAGCTTGACCGATTCGCGCATCAGGCGCAGGAATTCACCTTCGGGATCGTTGTAGTTGTAGGTCGCGCGCGCCCGTTCAAGGTCAATGTCCCACCACTTGACGGGTTCGCGCACGACGCCATTTTCGACCAGCAGGTAATGCCCGCCCGGCAGTTCACGGATGCCTTCGAAGAAAGTGTACGGCGGGTTGAAGACGCCGCCGTAGTGCAGGAACCAGAATAACTGGTTCATGTCGGGCGCATAGGCGTCGGGGTCAAGCGGACGCAGCACCTTCATCTCGCTGCCAAAGGCGAACAGCCTGGGGTTGTTCACGTAGTAAAAGGGCTTAATGCCAAAGCGGTCGCGCGCGCAGAACAGCCGCCCGCGCTTTTGATCCCAGATGGCGAAGGCGAACATACCGACGAAGCGTTCGAGACAGTTTACGCCCCACTGGTCGTAGGCTTGCAGCAGCACTTCGGCATCGCTTTCACTGTGAAAGACCACCCCTTGCGCCTTGAGTTCGTCGCGCAGTTCCAGATAGTTGTAGATTTCGCCGTTGAAGGTCAGCCAGAGCTGTTCGCCGGCGACGGTCAGTGGTTCGTGCCCGCCCGGCGACAGGTCGATAATGGCCAGGCGGCGATGTACCAGCGCGAGATCCGGTGTCAACGGCGCGGGTTCCGTCACCAGCGGATGCTGGATGATGGGCGCGGTGTCGTGACCATTGCGCAGGCTGTGGTCGCCCGTCGCCGTGTTGAGCAGCAGAAAACCGTCACCATCCGGCCCACGGTGGCGCATCAGCGTAGACGCCTCAAGTAGGCAGTTCGGGTCAACCGGGCTGCCATCCAGACGATAAATTCCCGCAATTCCGCACATAGAGGTCTACTCTCCGAGTAATTGCTTGAACAGGGTGATCAGCTTGGCCATTTCCGTATCGGCATTGATCGCTTGGGCGGCGACGCGCGCCTGCGCCCGCATGCTGATGAGCTGGTCGACGGTCAGCGAGTTAAGCGCCGCGGCGGCCGCGGCCGCCGTGAATGACGACGCGACCACGCCAAATTCATACTCACGGACGAGCTGCGCCATCGCCGGGGAACTACCGATCACCACGGCTAACCCCGCGACGATGAAGTCGAAGAACTTGTTGGGCAGCGCAATCTGATTGTTGTAGTTGGTCGGCGCGAGCACGTAAAAGCCCGCGTCATATTTGGCGATTTCGCTCACGACCTGCGCGGGCGGCACGGGTGGCACAAAGAAGACGCGTCCCGGCGCGACTTCATCGGCCAAGCGGCGCAGCGGCTCGATCTCTGCATCCGTCGCCACGAGCATGAAATACAGCTCAAAGCGCTTGTCCGCCTGCCCCAGCGCATGGATCATGACCTCCGGCTGGCGGTCGGGGCTGTACTTGCCGTGGTGAATGAGCCGGATGCGCTCGGGATTGATCGGGTGATCGGCGACGGTGCGCAGCTTGGGCGCGCTCATCACGACAATCGGGCGAAAGCCGAATTCGCGCTCGTAGCGTTCGGCAATGGGCGCACATACGGTGATGGTCGCCGCAGCTTGGGGGGCATACTTGCGAATCAAGTAGGTGCGGTTGGGCGTCTCCAAACGCTTGAACTTCGGCGTTTCCTGTTCCAACGGCGAATATTCGTGCGCGTCAAAGACCAGTTTCGCGCCGAACTTGCGCGCGAGATGGGCGGCAATGGGCAGCGCGGTCAAGTCATCGGCGAGCACGGCGTCGGGACGCTTATCAACTACCCGACGCGTGATCCAGTAGCGCGCGCGCGCCACCTCCAGCAGATCATACGCTGCCGGGATGACGCGTCCGACGGTCTGCAAGCCGTTGCGGATGATCTTGGCCAGCAGCGGGTCGCGGTCGGGAAAGAGCCGCCAATCCACACCAGAAATATCAGGCTGCGCGCCAAACCCGACCACGGTGAGGTCATAGTCCGGCGCAAGATACTCGATCTGACGCAGCACGCGCCCGTCACTCTTGATCGGGGAGTACGAGATGATGCAGATGCGTTTACGCGACATCGGCGTTGGCCAACAATTCAGAGAGCAGGTTCACCAGTTTTGCCATCTCCACTTCTGCATTGAGGATCTGCGCCGCGCGGCGGGCACGTTCCCGCGCCGCGCGGATATCGTCGGTGGTCAGCGCGTTGAGCGTCTGGGCGAGCGCGGCGGCGGTGAAATCGGCGGTAACCCAACCCACGTCATGCTGGCGGATGAGATCGGCCATCGCGGGCGACCGGCCGACAATCACGGGCTGCCCGGCCACAATCGACTCAAAGATTTTATTCGGCAAAGTTAACCAGTAGGTCGCAGTTGCGGGGGGGATCAGGCTAATCCCGATGTCGTACTGGGCAATGGCGCGCACGATCTCGGTCGGGTAGACGGGCGGCTGAAAGAACACGCGTCCCGGCGCGACCGTCTCCGCCAGATGTACCAGGCTGCGATAGTACGGGTCAGCCTCCGGCGCAACGAGCATCAGGTGCAGGGTATAACGTGCATCGGCCAGTGCTACCGCTTCGATCAGGGTTTCGAGACGGCGGTTCGGAACAGGGCTGCCTTGATGCACCAGCGTAATGTGCTCCGGGTCAATGTCACGGCGCGGCACGTCCACGAACTTCGGCGCGTTATAGACGAGAATCGGGTTGAGGCCAAATTCCGCATGATAGCGATCAGCCATCGGTTGGGAGACCGTCGCCGAGGCCTGCACTTTGCCCGCATATTTCGTCAAAAAATGACGAATCAGCGGGGAGAAAAACAGCTTCCACGCCCGGCTGCTCTCAACTTCGCCCGGCCAGTATTCATCGGCATCAAAGACGACGGGGCGCTGCCCGGCGGCGGTCACCGCCAGCGGAATCGCCGCCCAATCATCGGCAAGAAACGCATCGGCGCGCGCCATGCGCGCACAGTTCAGCGCCTGCTGGTAACGCGGGCGCTGCCAGTACCACACATCATAGAATTTGGGCAGCACGCGCCCCCCAAAGACCAGCGCGCGTTCCCACAGCTTCTGCCGCGGGCTCTCGGTCCGGTCGATTGGCTTCCACGAGCTGATGTGGTCCCACACGCGCTCTGGGTTCCCATAGCCAATCACGGTCAGGTGATAATGCGGCGCGAGATATTCGATCTGCTTGATCAGCCGGATGTCGACCTCAATCGGCAGCGATAACGAAATGATGCACAGGTGTTTGCGCGCCATCATGCCCCTGTCAGCGCCGCGATGATCCGTTCACTGGCGTGACCATCTCCGTAGAAATCAGGATGCGCTGCCGGGCGCGCGGCTAATGCGGCGGCTACGCCTGCGCTGATCGCCCCGGTATCCGCGCCGACAATGCGATTCCAGCCCGCGTCCACCGTTTCGACCCATTCGGTTTCGGTGCGCATGGTCACGCACGGCACGCCGAGCGCGTAGGCTTCTTTTTGCAGCCCGCCGCTGTCGGTAAGGATGACACACGCCGCCTGACTCAAACTCAACATGTCAAGATAGCCGACCGGAGGAATGATGATGACGTTCGCCGGAAGTGCAATCGCAAACCGCTCCAGCGCCTTGCGTAAGCGCGGATGCGCGGGCAGTACGACGGGGCGATCCAGCGCCGCGAACGCCGCGAAAATGCTGGCGAGCGGTTCCGCCGCGTCGGTGTTGGCCGGACGATGCACGGTCGCGAGGAAATACTCACCGGCTGTAACGCCCGTTTCCCGCAGTACGCGGTCGCTGGTGCGCGCGCGGTTCTGCAGCAGCGCGTCGATCATCACATCGCCGACGACGCGCACACCCTCCGTAATGCCTTCGCGGGCGAGGTTCGCCTGCGCCACGTCCGTTGGGCAGAAGAGCAAGCTGCTGATGTGATCAGTCAGCACGCGGTTGTTTTCTTCGGGCATGGCACGGTTGTAACTGCGCAGTCCGGCTTCGACATGGGCTACGGGAATGCCGAGCGCCCGCCCGACCAGCGCGCCCGCCAGCGTCGAATTGGTGTCGCCGTAGATCAGCAGGTAATCGGGCTTTTCCTGCAGCGCAATCGGCTGCAGCGCGAGGATCATGTGCGCGATCTGCTCAAGGTTGCTCAAGGCGCCCACGCCGAGATTGACATCGGGGCGCGGGATGGCCAATTCGTCAAAGAACACATCGGACATGTCGGGGTCATAATGCTGCCCCGTGTGGACAAGGATTTCAGTGTGCTGCTGGCGCAGCGCCCGGCTCACAGGCGACGCTTTGATGAACTGGGGGCGCGCGCCGACAATCGTGATAACCCGCATGCAGACTTCCTCTGGTCAGGAAAACTAGCCCATTGTACCGTATTTTAACGCGGCATGAAGTTTGATGAGGCGAAAGAAAACGCCCGCGCCGCCAAACCCATAAGTTCGGCTTATGGCAGCACATAAGCGATCGGCGCTAGTGCAAGCCAGCGCGCATCCGGTAAAGTCAGCGCAGTATTGATCTGCGCGTTCATGGACTTGTCTGATGCCAATCTATGAGTATGACTGCCCGGGCTGCGGGCGGACGTTTGAAAAACGCGTGCCGATGAGCCAAGCCGATGCTGTCGAATGCCCGAACTGCGGCAGCAAATACCCACAGCGCAAGTTATCCCGCATTGCGATTAAGGGGCATGTGTCCGTGAGCAGCGCGCCCGCGCCCGCTCCGGGCGGTGGCTGAGGGATCGGACGCAAGTGCTGACCGTGTGTCAGCCTCAAGCAGTCCAACCAACCCAGAGCGACTCCCGGAGAGTCGCTCTGGGTGTTTTAGCTACTTGAACATGATGTCTTCGATGGAACCGAGGAACAGCGTCCGGTTGAGCGGTTTGGCAAAGTAGCCGTCAAAGCCGTATTGGAGCGCGTCGTGCTTGAGTTCGGGCGTGTGGTACGCGGTGATCGCAATGCAGCGCAGGCCGTTCAAGCGCGCATCGCCGCGAATCGTCTTGAGCAGTTGAAAGCCATCCTGCCCCGGCAGCGAGAGGTCGATGATTGCGCCCGTGTACGCGCGCGCTTGCAGCATCGTCCACGCCTCTTCGGCCGTTCCGGCGATCTCGCACTGAATTTTGACCTGACTGAGCATGCGGGCAACGACTTCTTGCCCATCCGGATCATCTTCGACGACGAGTATGGGATTGTAGGGCATGGCAAAAACTCCTAAGTAGGGCTAGATAGTTTCGAGTAGTGGCGCGTAGTCCGGCAGCGGTGTGAGCAGCTTGATGATCTGCTGGATGAAGCTCATCGGGTCCAGCGGCTTGGAGATATGATCGAGAAACCCCGCCGCGATGCAGCGTTCGCGGTCGCCCGCCATCGCATGGGCGGTCAGCGCGATCACCGGGATGTTCTGCATCACCTTTTCCTGCTGCAGCAGATACAGCAGTTCCCACCCGTCCATATCCGGCATCGAGAGATCGCTGAGCACAAACTTGTACGGGGCGGAGCGCGCCTGCACTTTCTGCAGCGCCTCGACGCCGTTGCTGGTCATCGTGACCGTCGCCCCCGCGATCTTCAACAGGCGCGAGGCTACCTCCAAGTTATCCTGCTCGTCATCCACGACGAGCACCTCCCAACCGACAAAGGCGCGCGGAATCTTCATCATTTGCTGGTGCTCCCCTGCGCATCCAGCGCGGGCTGCGCGTTGAGGCTGTCCGCGAACACAAACTCGGCACGCTTACGGCGATCAGTCGGCTCGTAGTGCGGCAGATTGAGCGGGAGTTCAACGGTGAAGGTGCTGCCCTGCCCCACATCGCTGACGAGGTTGATCGTGCCGTTCATCAGCAGTACCAACCGCTTGACGATGGCCAACCCCAGCCCCGCGCCCTGCTGCTTGCGCGTTGAGGTCGAATCGACTTGGAAGAAGTCGTCGAAGATCAACTGCTGTTTGGACTGCGGAATGCCGACGCCCGTGTCTTTCACCTGAATGACCAGGCGCTCATCATGCCGCTTGAACATGAGATCAATCGTCCCCTTGTCGGTGAATTTGATCGCGTTGCTGACCAGATTGATCACGATCTGCGACAGGCGCGTTTCATCGTGGTTGATGCTGTCCGGGATCGTCGGATCAACCGAGAGTTCGAGCCGCAGGTCTTTTTCCTGCGCCAGCGGTTTGAGATCGTTGAACAGCCCGGCGGAGATGTGCCGCAGCGCCAGTGGCGTCGGCACGATTTCCAGACCGCCGGTCGCGATGCGCGATAAGTCGAGGATGTTGTTGATCAGAGTGAGCAAACGATTCGTGTTCGCCAGCGACCGTTCTGCCATGTGCGTGTTGTCGTCGTCCAACTGCCCGCTGTAGAGCATCAGATGCAGGAAGCCGATCATGGCGTTGAGCGGCGTGCGCAGTTCATGGCTCATCGTCGCGAGGAACAGGTCTTTCATGCGTGTGGCTTCGACCGCTTCACGCCGCGCCAGATCCAGACCTTTCGCGACGTTGTTGAAAGCGACCGCCGCCTGCGCCAGTTCGTCGCGGCTTTGCAGCACGAGATCACCGGGGATCTGGTTCTTGACGATCCGCTCCGAAGCCTTATCCAGCGCGGCAATCGTCTGCTTCACTGACAGATAGAACCCGGCGAAGACATAGGCGGTCGCTACCAGCGTGATCAACGTGACCACGACGACAAAGGCACGTCCCTGCTCAATGCCGTCGACGCGTTTCTCCAGCAGTTCATCCAGTGAGTTCGCAACTGCGCTGTACAGCCCGAAGCTGCTGTCAAGCGCCTGAGTGGAAATGGCGACAAACGAAGTCAGGATTTCACCATCCTGACGGGCGGCATCCGCCGTCAGCAGCGTGGTATTCAACACATTGAGGAACGATTCGAGGTTTTGCTCATTGGCCGCCGCAATCTCGGCGAGCTGCGCCTCAATCGCCGGATTCGCAGCAAATGTGTAAGCATAGGAACGGATATTCTCGTCCAGCGCCGACTGCGCCAACCCGGAGAGAATCGTCAGACGGGTGACATCGCTGGGCATGAGCGCGCCTTTAGCCAGCGCGGCAGTGCCATCGCTCCGCAGTTGGCTGAAGTATTCCATCGTTTGGGGCAGCGTGGTGATAACGCTGTTCATCAGATAGTAGCTGTCGATATCGGGGTCGAGGATAAGGTTGGAGTTGTTGCCCACCTGCGTAATCAGCGCCAGCAATTGATTGTTGAGCCAGAGGTGCTGCGTTTTGCTTTCGGCGGCGGTGAGCGTCGGCAGCGCAAGCATGAGATCGTCCCATGTCGCTTTGATCGCCGCCCAAGCCTCGGTGACCTGCAGGTCGGCGCCCAGCTCGGCATCGACCGCGTCAACGGCGGCGATCCGCGTGCTGATGGTCTCGCGGACGGTAGCAATGTCAGCCTCAAACAGCGTCGAACCGTTCAGCGCGGCACTCATGAGAGCGTCATGCAGCTGCGTAACCGCCAGTAAGTCGATCAACGGCTCGTTGTAATCAAGACCAAGCTGTTCTTTCGCGCTGAATTCGATGTCGTGGGCGACGTTGACGAGGTATTGGCTCATCACGATCACGAGCGGCACAGCGAACAACACGCTGATCAGCAGGAATTTCTGCAGATATTTGAGTCGGTTCATCAGGGCGATAGCGGGTACGGCGGCACGCTGCATAACATTGTCTCCTGAAACCGCGCAATATATGCGAGATTACGCATTTCATTAATTACTGCGGATTATTGTTAATCTTCGCACATTACAGTTTTCCAGCCAATCATGAAATTCTGAAAAAAACGTGAATAAGTACTCCTATCCCATTGCGTGATCAACGACGCAGCTAGGGTCGGTTCTCAGCAGCTCCAATATAGGGGCGCCCCACGCAAACAAAAAGACGCCGGGCGGCGTCTCAACATTAGTTCATCCGGCTCCTTAGCCGCGAGGCGTATCCTTCTCGGCGATCAGCTTTTCGGCGACCGTGCGGTCGGTAATGAGCACATTGACCCACTTGCCGAGCAGCGCGCCACGGATCGCGCTGTACTTGCGCAGCCCTCCCGCAATGCCCACCGACCGTTTCACGTGACGAAGCTGTTCCAGCGTCATGCCGATCACGCGGCTGTTGAGCGGGTTAACGACCGGAAGGCCGTGAATGTCGAAGAAGCGCATGCAAATATCGCCAACTGCGCCGAGATCACGCAGATGATTCAGTTCTTCGGCGGAGAAGCGGTTGCCGCTGCTGGCGAGCAGTTTCGACGGCTCGACCGTGCCAATACCGACCAGCGCCAACGTCACATGCTCAAAGAGCGTCAGCGCCTCGCGCACAAACGTATCCTCCGAGATAACCTGCGCCATTTCCACCGAGCCGACAACACCCGGCGCAGGCAAAAACATCGACTTGCCGTGCACCAACTGTGTGAAGCGTTCGGTCAGGCGATTGGCGTGAACGCGCGCATTCGGATTGCCGATGCCACCGAGAATTTGCACGATTTGCACGTCCTGCGTGCGGGGGAACGGGCGCATCGCGTCGACCATCGCCAGCAGCGTTGCGCTCCACGACGACAGCCCGATCACCTCATGCGCCTTGATCGTGTTCTGCACGTAGAAAGCTGCCGCCGTGCCCAACGCTCGTTGAAGCTGTTCATCGTCGTCGTCCGCCGCATCGACCACGATCACTTCTTTGAGATCGTAGGCGACTTGCAGCGCGTCTTCGAGTTCAGCATTAAAGCCCGCGGGCAGACTCACCGAAATTTGCACGATGCGCTGTTCGAGCGCCCGCTTGAGCAAACGTGATACGGTCGCCTGCGACAGGTCGAGGCGCTGGGCAATCTCAGCCTGCCCTAAATCCTGCTCGTAGTACAGGCGGGCGACTTTAGCAACGAGACGGAGTTCCTGACGGTTGATCATAAGGTTCGTTTTGGCACTTACATGATCTTGATCGCGAGTGGTTTAACTATAGCGCAAAGCTCAATTTTCGAGATTGCTAGCGGCAGGAAGCAGGTGGACGCTCATCCCTCCCCAAACTCGGAGGAGGGACGAGCGCAAAAAGCGGTGCGTTAGCCGATGTGGTAGTACGTTTCCCAGCCGAAGTAGGTGGTGAAGGCTTCGTTGAGCGTTTCCGCTGAATAGGACGCGTTCATCGCCGCGTGATGCTCAAAGCCGTTCTTGCACACATGGCGCATCAACTTTTGCAGGCCGGGCACGACCACGACCGCGCGGCTGCCGAACGTCTCCAGCGGGTCATTGACGAAGTCGCCATCCCCCACATAGGTCTTGATCACGCCGTTCCGGTCATCGGTGGTGATGCGCGCATAGCTGAAAGGGCCAGCCGGGGTGCGTCCATTGACCGTGCCGTAGGTGTTTTCGACGCCGACCGACGTGCCGAGGATCGGCGCGTTGCCCATTTCCATCGTGTCGCCGAGGAAGACTTCCGCCCAGTTGCCGCAGTGGAAGAGCACGCACTTGTCCGGGTCATCGCCGTAGTTATTGTTCCAGTCGACCAGCGCGCTCGGCGTATCCGACGCGAGCTGCAGCGCGTACATCGACGCCACGCCCGTGATGTCAACTTCGCACGCGCTCGGCATCAGCGATTGGCTCATCATGCTCATGAGCGTGCACACGTTGACGCCGTAATTCTGCTGGAGCGAGGTCCAGCACTGGATCGCGGTCGCGTCGAGGTCGTTGGCGCTCATCCACTCGTCGATCACCACGCCGAGCTTGGCCTGCTTGACGATGGCCGGCGCGGGGACTTTGCCCGTGCGCACATACGAGCCGATGCGTTCCAGCCGTTCGGTCACGCGGCCATCGCCGTCCGCCAGCTTGTTCGCGCGACCAAAGACTTCCGAGAGGTCGAGCGTGCTCACGGTCATGCCGAAGGCTTGCAGCAGTTTTTCGCTGTAGCGGGTGGTGTTGAAGGCGTTCGGACGCGCGCCAATGGCGCCGAAGCGCGCATTGCGAATCCCCTTGACCACGCGGCACACGCCGAGGAACTTACGCAGATCGCGCTTGAACGACTCGCTCTTGGGATGCACGGTGTGCTGATCGGTGACGGTGAAGTTGTAGCCGTACTGGTACAGGTTGTTGCACACCGAAATCTTGCCGCAGAAGGCATCGCGGCGGCGTTCGACGTTGAACTGGTCAAGGCTGTCCGGGTACGCCTGCACGAGGATCGGCACATCGAGGCGTGACAGCTTGATCGCGTCGGCCACGCCGCGTTCGTCACCGAAGTTCGGCAGCGAGACGAGAATGCCGTCGATCCGGTCGGCGTTCTGCCGGAAGAGTTCACCGCACTTCTTGGCGTGATCCCACGTTTCGACCGCGCCGAGTTTGGTCGCGTCTTCGTCGAGAATCACCGCGTCAATATTGAATTCTGCCAGCACCTCAAGGATATCGCGCCGCCCCTCGCTGATCAGCACATCGGGGAAGAAATCGCGGTTGCCGACGATCACGCCTAAGGTCATTTTTTTGCCCATCGAAGTCGCCTTCTTTCTATCTATGTCTCTACACAAGAACCTGAAGCACTGCTGCCTGCCAGCCCGCGTAATCGGCGGCGAACTTCTCCGCCTCCGGCGCAGGCACATAATCGTTGAAGTCGTGCGGGAGTGCGTCGAGATCGGCCAGCGAATTGGCCAGCCCCATGCCGAGCATCCCGGCCAGCGCCGCACCCAACGGCGACAACTCCGGCAGCGCCGCCGCCCGCACCTGCAAACGCGTCACATCCGCAACGAACTGCATGAGGAAGTGGTTGTTGACCATGCCGCCGTCGCCATGCACCTGCTGCATGGTGATCCCGGCTTCCACCCCCATGAGGTCGAGCACGTCTTTGACCTGATAGGCGATGGATTCGAGCGCGGCGCGGACGACGTGCGCGCGCGTCGCCGCCGGGGTCAGCCCGACGATCGCCGCTTTGGCGTTCGGTCGCCAGTAGGGCGCGCTCAACCCGACGAAGGCCGGGATGAGGTACACGCCGCCGTTATCTGGCACGGACTCGGCGAGGGCTTCGGTTTCGCGCGGATCGCTAATTAACTGCAACTGGTCGCGCAGCCATGAGATCGTCCCGCCCGTCAGGTTGATCAACCCCTCGAAGGCATAGGTCGTCTGCCCCTGCACGCGCCACGCAATCGCCGTGACGCCGGCCGTGCCGCCCGTACGCGGCTGGTCGCCGATATTGAGCAGCACGGACGAGCCTGTGCCAAACGTGACCTTCGCCATGCCCGGTTTGAAACAGTGCTCGGCGAACAGCGCCGCCTGCGAGTCGCCCATCACGCCGCAAATCGGGATCGCGGTGGGCAGCACGCCTTCGACAGTGGTTTCACCGAACGTCGCGTTACTGTCGCGCACGTCGGCGAGCGCGCCGCGCGGCACGCCGAACAGGCCGCACATCTGCTCGTTCCACGCCAGCGTATTGATGTCGAAGAGCAGCGTGCGGCTGGCATTCGTCTGGTCGGTGGCGAAGACCGCGCCGCCCGTCAGACGATAGATCAGGTAGGTGTCAATCGTGCCGAGCAGCGCTTCGCCGTTTTCCAACTTACGCTTGATCTCTGGCTCGTTTTCCAGCAGCCACGTCATTTTGGAGGCGGGGAAATACGTGTCGATGCGCAGCCCGGTGATCTTGCGCACGGCGGGGTTGTGGATTGCCAAGCGTTCGCAGATCGGTTCGCCGCGGCGGCACTGCCACACGATGGCGTTGTACAGCGGCTTCCCCGTGCCCCGCTCAAACACGACGAAGGTTTCGCGCTGGTTGGTGATGCTCAGGTAGAGCGGCTGCGCATCGGGATGCCGCGCCAGCAGCGCCCGCACCACGGCGACGGTATTGGCGTAGATTTCCTCGGCGTCGTGTTCGACCCACCCCGGCTTCGGGTAATGCTGCGTGTGTTCCAGGGACTCCCGATCCAGCAGCGCGCCCGTCGCATCGAACAGGAGGGCTTTGGTCGCGGACGTACTCTGATCAAGGGCGAGGATGAGGCTCATCCGGTCACCTCCGCGTGCAGCAGGGTGCGCGCCGTGGCGGCTAAGCCGTCCGGCGAAATGCCATAATGGGCGAAAATCTCCATCTGGCTGCCCGTGACCGTGTATTCATCGGGGAAACCAACAATCTTGAAGGGCAGCATGACCCGCTTTTCCATGAGGATCGACGCGCACCGTTCGCCAAGGCCGCCGTAGACGCTGTGTTCCTCAACCGTGATGATCGCCCGGGAAGTGGCCGCCGCGTGCAGCAGCGCGTCCGTGTCAAAGGGCTTGAGCGTGTGCATGCTGATCACACCTGCGGAAATCCCCTCATCAGCCAGTTTTTCGGCGGCGAGCACGGCCTGCGGCACGGGTTCGCCGATGGCGATGAACGTCACATCCGTCCCGGTCTTCAGCGTGATCGCTTTGCCGATCTCAAAGGTTGTGCCGGGGGCGTGCACGTGCGGCATGTTGCGCTTGCCAAAGCGGATATACAGCGGGCGCGGGTGGTTGAGCGCCGCGCGGATGACTTCCCGCGTCTCGAAGTTGTCGGCGGGCGCGACGATGTCGATGTTATTGATCGCGCGCAGCACCGCGTAATCGTGCAGCGAATGGTGCGTCGAGCCGAGCGCGCCGTAGCTGACGCCCGCGCTGATGCCGATCACCTTCACGCGCTGATCCGAGTAGGCCACGTCATTCTTGATCTGTTCGAGCGAGCGCGCCGTCAAAAAGCAGGCGGGCGACACCGCGAACACCTTTTTGCCCGCCGACGCCAGGCCCGCCGAGATACCGACGAGATTCTGCTCGGCGATGCCCACTTCCACAATCTGATCCGGCAGCGTTTCGCCGAATTTTGTCAACTTGCCCGACCCGCGCGAATCACTGGTCACGGCGAGGATATCGCGGTCGGTCTGCGCGAGACTGAGGAGCGTCTCGGCGAAAACGTCGAGATTCGCTTTGCCGATTTCCATCATGCCTCTACCTCCGCTTGCGCTAGTTCGGCGAGCGCCGCGGCGAATTCGCTGTCCGTCGGCACGCGGTGATGCCACTTCGACCCCGCTTCCATAAAGCTAATGCCCTTCCCTTTCACTGTATGCGCGAGGATCAGGCTCGGCTTGCCTACAGTGAACGGCAGGCGATCAAACGTGCGAACCAGCGCGCCGATGTCGTTGCCGTCGATTTCGGTCACCGCGCAGCCAAAGGCGCTGAACTTGGCGGCCAGCGGTTCAAGACCGTTGACAGCTTCGGTATTGCCGGTGATCTGGAAGTGATTGCGGTCGACGATGACCGTCAGGTTGTCGAGCTGGTAGTGCGCGGCGGTCATCAGGGCTTCCCAGCTGGAGCCTTCGGCCAGTTCGCCGTCGCCGAGCAGCGTGAACACCCGGAACGAGCGCTTGTCCTTCTTCGCGGCGATCGCCATGCCGACCGCCACCGACAAGCCGTGACCGAGCGCGCCGGTGTTCTGTTCAACGCCGGGGACTTTGCGGGTGGGATGCCCGATGAAGTGTGAACCATAGCGGCTGATGGTATCGAGGTCGCTGCGCGGGTAAAAACCTTTGTCGGCCAGCACGGTGAACAGCGCTTCGACGGAGTGGCCTTTGCTCTGCACGTAGCGGTCGTGATCGGGGTCGTGGAAGTTGGCCGGGGTGACGTTCATGACGTCGTTGTACAGCACATTTAAGATATCGACACACGAGAGACTGCCCCCCGTATGCCCGGCATTCGCCAGTTTAATGATCTCCAGTACCGTGCGCCGGTACTGAATGGATTTCAATCTCAATTCGCGTTCATCCATCAGCGTTCTCCACCGCTCAAACTGCGCGCTCAAAAATGATGGGGTCAGTTACTCAGTAAGTCTATTGATCTTTTTGGGTTCGCGGGCGCGGGTGGATACAGGCAGTGTGGCGGGGACTCGGGGAGTCCCCGCCAGCTTAACTTAGCCGCTTGAGTTAGCTCAGGCGAGCGAAAATGCCGTATTCATCCACGTTTTCCGGGGTGATGAGTTCGCACGGAACCGACTGCTTTTCCTGGTCCGGAGCAACCCCCGTCTGAATGTACACGCTGGCCTGTTCCACCGCGAGTTCGGAGATGTACGCCGCCGGCTGGAGCACCGTCGCCGCAATCGTGCCCTGGCGAATGGCTTCCATCACGTCCGGGCTGCCGTCAAAGCCGACCACGATCACATCGGTCATGCCCGCCGCCTGCAAGGCCGCTGCCGCGCCCAACGCCATCGTATCGTTCCCGCTGATGACGCCCTTGATGTTCGGGTTCGCCTGAATGATCGTCTGCATGACGTCGAAGGCTTCGGTCTGCGACCAGTTCGCCGACTGTACCGCCACCTTGACCATGTCCGGGTACTGCCCGATGATGTCATTGTAACCCTGCGAGCGGATGTGGGCGTTGGTGTCGGTTTCGCGACCCAGCAGTTCCACGTATTCGCCAGTTTCACCCATCAAACGCACGAATTCTTCCGCGCCCAGCGTCGCGCCCTGATAGTTGTCCGACACGATCTGCGCCGCTGCCACGCCCGTCGCGTTGATTTCACGGTCGATCAGGAACGTCGGGATGCCCGCGTCCTTGGCCTTCTGCACGGCCGCAATCGACGCATCTGCCCCGGCGTTGTCGAGGATGATGGCCGCCGCGCCACGCGCAATCGCCGTATCGAAGTGCTGATCCTGAAGCGCCGCGTCGTCGTCATGCACCAGCACCAGCGTCTCGTAACCGAGCGCCTGCGCGCGGGCTTCCGCCGCATTCGCTTCTGCCGCGAAGAACGGGTTGTCGTGCGACGGCGTGATGATCACGATCAGTTCGCCGTTGCCCTGCGGAATATCAGAGGCAACTGGAGCTTCGGTCGCTTCGGGCAGACGGGCGAAAATGCCGTATTGATCGACGTTTTCGGGGACGATCAGTTCACACGGAACCGACTGCTTTTCTTCGGTCGGAGCTGCACCGGTCTGAATGTACACGCTGGCCTGTTCCACCGCGAGTTCGGAGATGTACGCCGCCGGCTGGAGCACCGTCGCCGCAATCGTGCCCTGGCGAATGGCTTCCATCACGTCCGGGCTGCCGTCAAAGCCGACCACGATCACATCGGTCATGCCCGCCGCCTGCAGCGCCGCCGATGCACCCAACGCCATCGTGTCGTTCCCGCTGATGACGCCCTTGATGTTCGGGTTCGCCTGAATGATCGTCTGCATGACGTCGAAGGCTTCGGTCTGCGACCAGTTCGCCGACTGCACCGCGACCTTGACCATGTCCGGGTACTGCCCGATGATGTCGTTGTAACCCTGCGAACGGATGTGGGCGTTGGTGTCGGTTTCGCGACCCAGCAGTTCCACGTATTCGCCGGTTTCACCCATCAAACGCACAAATTCTTCCGCGCCCAGCGTCGCGCCCTGATAGTTGTCGGACACGATCTGCGCCGCTGCCACGCCCGTCGCGTTGATTTCACGGTCGATCAGGAACGTCGGGATGCCCGCGTCCTTGGCCTTCTGCACCGCCGCAATCGACGCATCTGCCCCGGCGTTGTCGAGGATGATGGCCGCTGCGCCGCGCGCAATCGCCGTGTCGAAGTGCTGATCTTGCAGCGCCGCATCGTCGTCATGCACCAGCACCAGGGTCTCGTAACCGAGCGCCTGCGCGCGGGCTTCCGCCGCGTTCGCTTCTGCCGCGAAGAACGGGTTATCGTGCGACGGCGTGATGATCACGATCAGTTCGCCGTTGCCCTGCGGCACATCTTGCGCCGCCACAGCCGAAACACTGAGAAGCAGGATTGCCACTAACGCAAAGAGAATTCGTCCTAGATTGAGCTTGTGAAACATATTTCCTCCAAAGAGAGCCTTCACAACACTTATTGCTTGCAAGCTGCCGTGCGGGAGTTTTTAGTTCGCCACGCCTCCCTTCACTTGCGCTTGCTCAACCACCTGCGAAGTCGCTTGTTGAAGCACAAGCTGACGCTGCAGCCGCTGCTGGAATTGGTCGATCACGACGGCGAGGATGATCACGAAGCCGGTGATAGCGACCTGCACGAATTCGGATAGGCCGATCAAGACCATGCCGTTGTTGAGCACGCCGATCACGAACGCGCCGACAATCGTGCCGAAGATGGTGCCGCGCCCGCCGCTCAGCGAGGTTCCGCCGAGCACGACGACCGCGATGGCATTCAGTTCATAGTTCGTGCCCGTCGCGGGGTGCGCCGCTACGAGCTGTGAGGTGAGGATCAGACCGACGACCGCCGCGCAGAAGCCGGAAATCATGTAGACGAGCACCTTGACACGGTTGACACGCACGCCGGAGAGTTCCGCGGCGCGTTCGTTGCCGCCGACGGCATACACCTGCCGACCGAACGGCGTCTTGAGCGCGACGAAGGTCGCGATGATGGCGAACACGATCATCAGCCAGATGGGATACGGCAGGTTGAGGATCGTGCCCGTGCCGAGCAGCGGGAAGCCCGTGTTGCCGAGCGCCTCGAGGCCGACGAGGTTCGGGAAGGTCGCGCCGTTGGAACGCAAGAGTGCCCCACCACGCGCCAGATACAGCATGCCGAGCGTGGCGATGAACGGCGTCACATTGAAGCGCGTGATGACGATGCCGTTGATCATGCCGATGAACATCCCGACCAGCAGTGTGAGCAGCATGACGATGGGGATGTTGAAGAAGATCGACACGCCGAAGATGGGCAGGACCAGCCCTTCGTTGATCAGGCCGCCCGCGATCATGCCGCAAATGCCGACGATGGAGCCGACCGACAGGTCAATGCCACCCGTCAGGATGACGAACGTCATGCCGATGCCGAGGATGGCGTTGATGGCCAACTGCTTGACGAGGATGATCAGGTTGCCGGTCGTCAGGAAGGCGGGCGCGGTGAACGAGAAGATCACCACGAGGATGAACAGCGCGATCAATGTGCGGAGCTGCAAAAACAGCATGCGCGGGTCGCGGCGAATATCAGGTTTCTTGGCGGTGCTGCGCACAGTCATGGGTTTTGCCTGGCTCATGCCGATACCTCTTCTAAGGTGCGAACGGACGCGGCGACAATCGCCTCTTGGGTCAATTCAGAACGATCAAATTCAGCGGTGATGCAGCCTTTGGCCATCACGAGCACGCGGTCGGCCATGGCGAGGACTTCTTTCAGCTCGGAGGAGACGAACACGACGGCCAATCCCTTCAGCGCGAGCTGATTCATGATCTCGAAGATTTCGCCTTTCGCCGCGACGTCGATGCCGCGCGTCGGCTCATCCATCATGAGGACTTTCGGTTCGGTCAGCAGACTCTTGCCGACGACGACCTTTTGCTGGTTGCCGCCGCTCAGGGAGGTGACGAGGTTCGCCACATCCGACACTTTGATGCGCAGTTCGCCGACTTCCTGCTGCACTCCGGCCTTCTCTTTGCGCGCGGACAGGTAGAAGCGGTTGAGGAAGCGTGTCAGGCTGGCGAGCGTGATGTTGTGCGCCACGGACTGCTTTTGCACCAGACCGCGGAGCTGGCGATCTTCAGGGATGAGCGCCAAGCCTTTGCGGATGCGGGTGCGGATGTCGTCGCGGTTGGTCAGCGTCGCGCCATCCAACCAGATCGATCCGCTGGCTTCCGGGTGCAAACCGATCAGGCTTTCGAGCAGTTCGGTGCGTCCCGCGCCCATCAAGCCGTAGATGCCGAGGATTTCGCCGCTGCGCACGGAAAAGCTGACGTGATCGACGACGTAGCCGCCGCCCGAACGGGGCAGCGACAGGTTGTCGACACGCAGCAAATCTTTGGTCGCGGCGTGGTCGCTGCGATGAAACAGCGCTTCTGGCCGCCGCCCGACCATCTTCTCGACAATCCAGTTGAGCGAAACGTCACTGGCGGGCGCTTCGGCGACGAGATGGCCGTCGCGCAGCACGGTGAAGTAGTCGCCGATTTGCAGCAATTCGTCGAGTTTGTGCGAGATATAGACGATGGAGACGTTCTGCGCCTTGAGTTCGCGAATGATGCGGAACAACACTTCGACTTCCGTGTTGCTCAGCGCGGAGGTCGGCTCATCCATGATGAGAATGCGCACGTTCTGCGCCAGCGCCTTGGCGATCTCGATGATCTGCTGCTGGCCGATGCGCAGGTCGCCGACCAGCGTTTTCGGCTCAACATCGAGTTCGAGGCGCTGCATCAGTTCCCGCGTGATGCGCTGCTGCTCAGCTTCGCGGATCATCCCGGTCGGCGTGACGAGTTCGCGCGCCATGAAGATGTTTTCCGACACGCTCAGGTTCGGGTACAGATTCAGTTCCTGATAGATGATGCCGATGCCATGCCGGGACGCCTCACGTGGCGAACGCACGGTAATCGGTTTCCCATCCAGCAGCAGCGTGCCGCTGGTAGGCGATTCGACCCCGGCGAGGATTTTCATGAGCGTGCTCTTGCCCGCGCCATTCTCGCCGATCAACACGTTCACTTTGCCCGGATAGATGTTGAAATCGACATCTTGTAGGGCGACCGTGCCGGGGTAGACCTTGGTGACCTTCTCCGCATGCAGGATGACTGATTCGGTCGTCATGATCATCAACCGCTGATCGTCAGTTCGGCGGGCGTGACGACGATTTGATCAAGTTCCGCCAGCGTGAACGCGCCGTAGAAGGTGATGCTCTTGCCGTTCAGCGACGACAGATCGCCGATGGGCGTGAGGATCTGCGTGTTGATGCGCGCATGCATCTCATTGGAAACGGACGCATATTCCATTTGATTGGTGAATTGGTTGAACTGGATGAACGGCAGCGAGTCCCGCAGCGCCGTCCCACGGATGACGGGGCCAATCGCCAGCGCATAATCGGCCGTGCCATCGCCGTTCGCATCGACGGGCGCAAGACCAGCCCGCGATTCGAGATTCACTTCGGTGATCGTACCGGAGCCGGTCACCATGAAGCTGTACGGCTGGCGGCCCTCGTGGCGACCGTACTGCTCCGCCGCGCCGGTTTCATCCGCCCGCAGCGCGTCGAGCACCGTCATGATGTCGTTCGCCTGTTCGTGCAGCACGGGGATCACCTGCTCATCCCACAACTGCGCGACGTAATTGGCCGCATTGAACTGTTGATCTTCATTGCCAATGATGGCTTTGCCCGTGACAGGATCGAGAGGGCGAATCGTGGCGAGCGTACACCCGCTGAGCAGCACCGCACAGAGGACAAGGATGCTCAGAGCAACCCTGCTGGTCGAAGGCGACAATTTCATACTTTGATCTTTCGACACATCAAACCAATGATTAGCTTGAATATTTATGCACTATCTAATTTTTATTCAAACTACATCAAAGATAATCAACTTCCGGGCGGTTGTCAACAGATGAATGTCATCGACACGGGCGGCGGACACAGTCTTGTGCACTTTGCTGCACTGCTGGCAGCACCGGGCAACCCGGCTGGTCGTTGCAGGCGTTCAAACGGGACCCGATTCAATGTGAAATCTCGCTAATTTGGTTGACGAAAAACTAGGGGATTTCCCCCAATTTTGAGCAGCATTTGGGGGTAACAACTGTCACTTTTTCTCGTGGAAAGCCCGAACAATTGCAAGCGCTTTCAGAATCCGGCTCAAAACCGATTTTGTTTGCTTCAGATGGTGTATATAATCGTGGGAACGTTGCCAAACATAACCGTCTACCGATGCTTGTACGGCAGCGCGGAAGATCCTAAGTCATGGTCGCCGCAAGCGGATCATGAACCGGAGTAGGGCATAACAGAAGTAGTTTGAAGTTCGTTTTCGCTCAAATTTTTCTCTATTCAAGGGGATGTCCCAATGCATTCCAAGTTTGTCCGTGTTCTCTCCATTTTATTTGTGTTCGCCCTCGTTTTGGGGATGAGTGTCTCGGTCGTTCGTGGGCAGGATCCGATCAAGGTCGGTCTGTCGTTCTCGGATTTCGCTACTGAACGGTGGCGTAATGAAGAAATTCTGATGCGCGGCCTGCTGGAAGACCTCGGCTACGAAGTGATTTCGCAGGAAGCGAATCATGACGTCGTGCTGCAGAACAACCAGATCGACAACATGGTCACGCAGGGCGTGGCGGCGATCATCGTGGTCGCTGAAGACGGCGACGCTGCTGCGACCGCGGTTGATGCCGCTGCCGCCGCTGGTGTGCATGTTCTGGCTTACGACCGCCTGATCAAGTCCCCCAATATTGCTGCGTACCTCTCCTTCAACAACGTGGAAGTCGGCCGTCAGCAGGCGCTGGGCGTGCTCGCCGCGCTCGACATCGACGGTGGCACGTGGACCGCTGAAAACCCCGTCCGCCTCGTCAAGCTGGGTGGCAGCCCCACCGACAACAACGCGATCCTGTTCCGTCAGGGTCAAGATGAAATTCTCCAGCCGTACGTTGACTCCGGCGTCATTCAGGTCGTCGCCGATCAGTGGGTTGACAACTGGGATGCGACCAATGCCCTCCGCATTATGGAAAACGTCCTCACGGCGCAGAACAACGAGATCGATGCCGTGGTGGCCTCGAATGACGGTACCGCCCTTGGCGCGCTGCAAGCGCTTGCAGCTCAGGGTCTGGCGGGCGTCGTCCCGATCTCCGGTCAGGATGCGACGGCGGATGGCGTGAACAGCATTGTGCGCGGCCAACTGACGGTCTCGATCCTCAAGGACATCCGTGATCTGTCGCCGCTCGCGGTCGAACTGATCGATGCCCTCATCAAGGGTGAAGACATTCCTGAACTGCAGACGTTCACGATGGCCGAACTGACCAATGACCCGGCGCGTGAAGGCGAAGTACAGGCGTACTTCCTGCCCGTGTTCCAGGTCAATGCGGAAAATGCGTACGACTTGGTCGTCGCCAGCGGCTTCCAGGCGTATGATGATGTGTACCGCGATGTGCCGGAAAACGAACGTCCGCCGCGTCCGGAAATGATGGAAGCCACCGCAGAAGCTTCGAGCTAATCACGCTCTGCGCGTGCGCAAGTTGATGTTGTAGTACCGCCAGCAAAACTTCTGTTATGCCCAAGCAATCTGTAAGGGGACTCTCGGGCTGCATTCCGCCACGGGAGTCCTTTTACCACTAAGGACAGTAAATTTATGGCGAACGCGAGCACTGCAAATATCCTTGAGTTTCAAAATGTAACCAAACGTTTTGCCGGGGTCACGGCCCTGAATGATGTTTCTTTCAGCATCCGACGCGGTGAAATCCACGGGCTATGTGGCGAAAACGGCGCGGGCAAGTCGACCTTGATGAAGATCCTCTCCGGGGTGTACCCCGCGGGGACGTATGAAGGCCATGTGCTCTACGACGGCCATGAGCTCAAACTGGAACACAGTTCGATCCGTCAGGCCGCCGATGAGGGGATCGCCATTGTGTACCAAGAGCTGACGCTCGTGCCCAGCATGACGGTCGGCGAGAATATCTTCCTCGGCAAAGAGCCAGTCGAGCGCGGCGTGATCAACTGGGACAAGCTGTATGCCGACACCAAGCAGCTCCTTGAACGCTACAAGCTGGATATCGTGCCGCAGAAGTTGGTCGGCAGCCTCGGCGTCGGCAAAATGCAGATGACCGAAATCGCCAAAGCGATTTCCGGCAATGCGCAGGTGCTCATTCTCGACGAGCCGACCAGCGCCCTCACCGAATCTGAAGTCGAAAAGCTCATGGAAATTCTGGAGACGCTCAAGGCGCACGGCGTCACCTGCATTTACATCACCCACAAGCTCGAAGAACTGTTCCGCATCACCGATCGGATCACCATCCTGCGCGATGGCAAAGTGATCACCTCGCAGCCAACCGCCGACCTCAACCGCGAACTGCTGGTGAGTCACATGGTCGGGCGTGAGATGAAGGAACGCTTCCCCGAAGGCCACCACGCGACTGAGCGGGTTGTGCTGGACGTGAGCGATCTCCACGCGAAAGACCCGGAGACCAATCGCGAAATCGTCAAGGGCGTCACGTTCCAACTACACGCGGGCGAAATCCTCGGCATCGCCGGGTTGATGGGCTCGGGACGCACCGAACTGGTCGCGACCATCTTCGGCGAATACGGCAAGATCACCAGTGGGTTGATCAAGCTGAACGGCGAGCCGATTGAACTCAAGAGCTCGCGCGAAGCCGTAGCGCATGGCATCGGCCTCGTGCCCGAAGACCGCAAAACGCATGGGCTGGTCCTCATCCAGTCGATTCTCAAGAACATCTCGCTGGCCAACCTGCCCCAGTTCTCGTCCATGTTTGCGATTGACAAGGACGCCGAATTGAAACGCAGCCTGCAGTACGCCAAGAGTCTCGCCATCAAAGCGCCGCATCTGAATGTGCCCGTCGACTCGCTGTCCGGCGGCAACCAGCAGAAGGTGGTCATCTCCAAGTGGCTGATGTCACAGCCTAAGGTGCTCATCCTGGATGATCCCACGCGCGGCATTGATGTCGGCGCGAAATATGAGATCTACAAGCTGATGCGCGAACTGGCGGCGCAGGGTATGGCCATCATCATGATCTCGTCCGAACTGGAAGAAGTGCTCGGTATGAGCGACCGCATCATGGTCATGAGCGGCGGACGGTCGGCGGGGATTATGCCCGCGGAAGGTGCGACGCAGGAAAAGATCATGGCGCTGGCGACTGGAACCACTCTCTCGCAGCCAAGCGCTCTTCTCAACGAAGCCTAGTGAACATCCACCTATTTAAGAGGTAGTTTCTTATGAGCTCGATTTCTTCAGCCTCACCATCCTCGTCGGGAGCGTCGGGTCCTTTGGTCGGCATCGCCAAACTGCTGCGCGCTAATTTACAGACCTACGCGCTGATCTTCGCCACGGTCATCATCTGGCTGTACTTCTCCTACCTGACCAACGGCAGTTTCCTGTCGCCGCAGAACTTCTCCAACCTGTTCCGGCAAATGGTAATCACGGGCTTCCTCTCGGTCGGCATGGTGCTGGTCATCGTCACCGGCAACATTGACCTCTCGGTCGGCAAGCTCGCCGGGTTCGTCTCGGTCGTAGTCGCCGCCGTGCAAGCCAACTTCCTGACCGTGCAGTTCCCCGACCAGCCGATCCTGATCGCGGCGCTGTCGGTGGGGACGGGCATCGCGGTCGGCTTCCTGTGGGGCGTTGTGCAGGGCTACATCATCGCTTATCTGCGCGTGACCGCCTTCATCGTGACCCTCGGCAGCAGTTGGCTGCTCAACGGCTTGATCCTGCTCGTGACCGAAGGCCGTACCATTCCGGCGAATCAGCCCACCTTCGCGCAGATCGCGCAGGGCTACCTGCCCAATGAAATCGGCTGGATCATCGCGGTCATCACGATCATCCTGTTGTTCTACGGCATGATCAGCGGTCGCCGTCGTAAGCGCCGTTACGATTTCGAACTGCCGCCCATGGCACTGGATATCGCCAAGACCGTCGGTTTCTCCGTGCTGGTGGTGGGTTATGTCTACATGGTCAACCAGTACCGCGGTATTCAAGCCCCGGTGCTGCTGCTGGCGCTCGTCGCGCTGGCCGTCGCCTACGTGTCGAACAATACGCGCTTTGGACGCTACGCCTACGCCATTGGCGGCAATCGACAGGCGGCGCAGTTCTCCGGCGTCAACATCCGGCGCAACCTCTTCACGATCTTCGTGCTGATGGGCACGCTGTGCGGCGTCTCCGGCGTAACGCTGGCCTCGTATGTCGGCTATGGCACGATTTCGGCGGGGCAAGGCTATGAGCTCGATGCCATCGCCGCGTATCCTTGGCGGCACATCGACGCTCGGCGGTGTCGGGACGGTGTTCGGCGCAATGGTCGGTTCGATCATCATGGTCAGCCTGACCAACGGTCTGCAAATGACCAACACGCCTGCGGCGCTCCAGTACGTGCTCAAGGGCATTGTGCTGGTCATCGCCGTGTACGCGGACATTCGCATCAAGCGCGGCAGCAGCAACAGCTAAACTCTGCCAGTTCCGGTAACTCAACAGCGGGGGACGATTGCGCAATCGTCCGCCGCTGTTTTGTATTCCTATTTTTTCAAAGCCACAAAGCGAATGTCAGCCAAAGGACGAGGCATGCCTCGTCCCTAAACAGACGCAATCTGTCTCCCCTCCCCGAATTCGGGGAGGACAGGACACTTTTAACATGGGGAACCCTTAAGGAGCTCGTTTGAGGGAAAACGTGGTTTGTAGGGACGCGCAACGGCGCGTCCGTTGCGCCCCTTCCCGGCGGACGCCCCGTTGGGCGTCCCTACAATCCCCTCGATTGTTAAAACTGTCCCTCCATCAACCGAATTCGGGGAGGGGCCGGGGGTGAGGTCGGAATCTGCCCTCTTTCAACCCTCTCATACCTCGTCCTGCCTCAGCGTCTATTGGATAGGGGCTTAGGTTGTCCTGCGCCCAGACCTGATTTCACCGGTTGCTGATCAACTACTTGACACGACTAGAGATTCGTGTTTTACTGTAATTGAACCGGTTCAAATTATGTCTTTTCCGGTCATTCTTTGGTGCTCAAATATGCCTACGATTCGTGATGTCGCGCGGTACGCCAATGTATCCGTGGGCACGGTTTCCAACGTGCTTAACGGCAGCCAACTCGTCAAAGATGAGACCCGCCAGCGCGTGTTGGAAGCAATTGAAGCGCTGCAGTTCCACCCCACCGCCGCCGCGCGCACTCTGAGCACCCAACGCACCAACCTGATCGGCATGATCCGCACCGAGCTCCGCCCACAGAACCAGCGCATCGAAATCGACCCGATGGTGCTCGACTTGATCGAAGGCATCACTGCCGCCGCCATCGAAAGCAGCATTGGCCTCACCTTCTGGACAATCCCGGTGGGGCGCAAAGAGATGGACGTCTACAAGCGGGTCGTCAACAGCCGTCAAGTCGACGGTCTCATCCTGTTCGCGCTGCGCGAGAATGATCCGCGTTTGGCCTTCCTGAACGAGCAGGAGTTCCCGTTCGTGACGTTTGGCCGGCTGGATCGACAGGACACCGACAACTGGATTGACCTCGACAGCACCTACGGCATCGAACTGGCGACGCGCCACCTCATCGAACTCGGCCACCGCCGCATCGGTTACATCGCCCCACCCTCCGAGCAGTTTCTCGCCCGCCAGCGCTGGCAGGGTTTCGTCAACGCCATGAACGCCGCCAACCTGCCCATCGATCATCAGCTCGTGCAGGAAGGCGACTTCAGCGAGAAATCCGGTCAGGCCGCGGCGACGCTGCTGCTCGAACGGGCGCAGCCGCCGACGGCGATTGTGTGTAACAACGACCGGATGGCCTTTGGGGCGATGCGCGCGGTGCAGGCGCACGGTCTCGTCGTCGGTCAGGACGTATCGGTCATCGGCTTCGACGATTTGCCAACGGCGCGCTATACGCATCCGCCGCTCACCACCATCAGCCAACCCATCCACGAGATCGGGAGCGCGCTCTTCAATCTGCTGGTCCGCTACATCAATCGCGATGCGGTTGCTGGACTAGCTGGAACGCTGTTTAAACCGGAACTCGTCGTGCGACAGTCGACCGGGTTCCCGCCGTGAGTTTTAAAGTTCTATAGAATTGAAACGGTTCAAAAGCGAGGTGCAGACGAGACAAATTTCGACCAGTTTCTGTCCATGCAAATAAGTGAATTTCCTTAAGGAGTTGAAGATGAAGACTAAAGTCATGCTCGCCGTTTTGCTCGTCATGTTGTTTGTCGTCCCGGTGACGTTCGCGCAAGAACCGGTCACCATCACCTTCTGGCACACGTACAACGAAGTGTCCGCGGAAAATCAGATGCTGACGGAAACGTTGATTCCGGCGTTCGAAGCAGCCCACCCGGAAATCAATGTCGAATCGGTCGCCTACCCCTATGACGGCTTCCGTCAGGCGCTGCTGACCTCGGCGGCGGGCGGCGAAGGCCCGGATCTCGTCCGTCTGGACATCATCTGGTCGCCGGAATTCGCGGCGCAGGGCATTCTGCTCAACCTCAGCGAAAATATGTCCGACTTCCAGACGTTCGCCGACGCCGTGTTCCCCGGCCCGCTCTCGACCAATGCTTACGACGGTGCGTATTACGGCCTGCCGTTGGACACCAACACCCGCGTGTTCATCTATAACCCGGCCGTGATGCCGGAAGCGCCGGAAACGATTGACGATCTCGCGGCGATGTGTGAATCCCTGCCCGAAGGCAGCTTCCTGTTCAGCGATGGCGGCACCTCCGGCTGGAACATGCTGCCGTGGATCTGGAGCTTCGGCGGCGACATCACCGATCCCGACATCACAACGTCAACGGGTTACGTGAACGGCGAACAGTCGGTCGCGGCGATCCAGTTCCTCACCGATATGGTGCAGAGCGGCTGCTTCTCTGATGGTTACATCGGCAGCGGCCTCGATACGTGGGGCGGCTATTTCGGCGGCACGATCTCCTCGATGCTGGAAGGCCCCTGGTTCTACCCGACGCTGGAACAACAGTATCCGGACTTTGAAGCAGCCGCCGCGCTGATGCCGGCGGGTGACGGCGGCCACATCTCTGTGGTCGGCGGTGAAAACATCGTCGTGATGGCGAGTTCGCAGCAACAAGCAGCGGCGCTCGAATTCCTGCGCTTCACGCAGAGCGACGAATATCAGCTTCAGATGTCGACGGTGGGTCAGCTCACCGTGTTGAGCAGCCTGCTCGAAAATGAATACTTCACCGATCACCCGTACTACGGCGTGTTCCTCGACCAACTGCAGACGGCCAAGGCCCGCACGCCCCACCCCGCCTACAACGAAATCGAAACCGTGCTCAGTGACGCGGCCCAGCTCGCGCTGCGCGGCGAAATGAGCGCGCAGGAAGCCATGGATCTGGCAGCCGAAGAAATTGACGCGCTGCTGGCTGGCAGCTAAGCTCTCACCAGCGGGTGGTGTAGATAGGTTCGCCTGCCTGCACCACCCTATCCACAGAATTTGGGAGGGGAATTGGCGATGAGCAGCAACGTGATAGATACGCGCGCCGCAGCCGGAAAATCAACGCAGCGGCACTCAGCCGACCGGAGCAAACCCTACTACCGCCCCTACGTTCCGTACTTGTTTCTCCTTCCCGGTCTGGCGCTGTATCTGATCTGGTCGTTGTACCCCCTGCTGTACCAGCTTTACATCAGCTTCTTCGACTGGCGCATCATCCCCGGTCAGACGAGCACGTATGTCGGCTTCGCGAATTACGAGGCGGTCTTCGCGGATCGCACCTTCTGGCTGGCTATGCGCAACACCGCCGGGTACGCCGTCGTCACCGTCGCCGGGCAGATGATCATCGGGCTGACGCTCGCGTTTCTGGTACATCGCGTCACCGTCGGCAAGAAGTTCTTTCGCACCGTGTACTACCTGCCCGTCGTCACCTCATGGGTGGTCGTCAGCTTCCTGTTCGTCTACCTGTTCAGCGCGGGCGACGCCGGGTTGATCAACTTTATCCTGATGAAGCTGGGTGTCATCGACAAGGCCATCTCGTGGCTGGCGAGCAGCGACACCGCATGGATCGCGATTGACAGCCTCGGCATCTGGAAAGGCATCGGCTGGGCGATGGTCATCTTCCTCGCCGCGCTGCAAGGCATCCCGACCGAACTATATGGAAGCCGCGGCGATTGACGGCGCGAACGAATGGCAGCGACTGCGCTTCATGACCCTGCCGCTCATCCGCCGCACCATCTTTTTCGTCCTCATCGCGTTGATGATCGGCGGCTTTCAGGTCTTCATCTCCGTCCTGCTGATCACGGGCGGTGGCCCGCTGCACCGCACCGAAGTCGCGCTCACGTACATGTTCGACGAAGCGTTCGGCAGCCTGCATTTCGGCTACGGGGCGGCGTTGAGCTATGTGCTGGCCGTGGTCATCGTGCTGGTCAGCCTCGTGCAGTCGCGCCTGTTCGGTCGTGGTGACAAAGACGTGGAGTATTGATCATGATCGCAACTTCCGGCAGCCAGCAGCGCGTCCTCAACCTCCTGATCTTTCTCGTCCTGTGTGTGGGCGTGTTCATCGCGGTCGCTCCCCTGCTCTACATGACCTCGACAGCGCTCGGCGGCGTCGCCTATGTGCAGACGTATCCGCCGCGCCTCATTCCCGAAACCGTCAGCTTCGAAAACTTCGAGCAGGCGTTTGCCAGCCGCAACTTCCTGCGCGCCTTCTTCAACAGCGCGGGCGTGTCCATCGCGACCTCGTTCCTCGTCACGACCCTAGCCTCGACCATGGCCTACAGCTTCGCGCGCTTTGAATTTCGCTTCAAGAACGTCATTTTCGGCGTGCTGCTGGTGATGATCATGATCCCCGGCGTGGTGCTGCTCATCCCGCAGTTCATACTGGCGAAGAACTTCGGCCTGCTCAACAGCCTGCCGGGGATCGCGCTGGTCTACAGCGCGGGGCCGCTCGCCTTCAACACCTTCCTGCTGCGCGGCTTCTTCGAGAACCTCCCGCGCGAACTGGAAGAATCGGCCATCATCGACGGCGCGAGTCCGTTCACCGTGTTCTGGCGCGTGATGCTGCCGCTGGCCGCGCCCGCCATCAGCACCGTTGCCGTGTTCAGCTTCCTCGGCGCGTGGGATGAATATCTGCTCGCGCTCAACTTTTTGACCGACGAAAGCCTGCGCACGCTGCCCATCGCCATCGCCAATTTCCGCGGCCAGCACGCCTCCAACTGGGGTCTGGTGTTTGCCGGGTCGCTCACGGCCGTCATCCCGACCGTGATCCTGTTCGTCGTCTTCCAGCGCTACTTCATTCAAGGCATCACCAGCGGAGGCGTACGCGGTTAACCTGATGCACGTGTTTCACCGTTTGTTCGTCATCTTGTTCCTGATCCTGTTCCAAGGGGGCGCTGTGTCCGCCGTCGATTCAACTGTACAAATTCTGCCCAATAAAAGCTATTACCATCCCGGCGATACCGTGCAGCTCACGGTGAGCGCCAGCGCGGGCAGCACCGTCCGCGCCCGGGTGACCTACCTGAATACGTTCGTGACCGAACTCAGCGCGCCGCTCACGGACGGCCAAGCCGGGCTCACATGGACGCCGCCCGCCGAAGCGCCGCGTGGCTACGGCGTGACCGTCGATGTGCTGGACGCGAGCGGCACGGTGCTGGCGACGCAGTCGTCGGCCTTCGATGTGCTCAACCACTGGATCGAAGCGCCGCGCTATGGCTTCCTGACCGATTTCAGCCCGGCGCACCGCACTATCGCGCCCACGCTCGACTGGATGCTGCGCCACCACATCAACGGCGCGCAGTTCTACGACTGGCAGTATCGCTGGGAAGACCTCATCCCCCCGGATGATCGCTTTGACGATGGCCTGGGGCGCGATCAGTCGATGGCCACCGTGCGCAACCTGATCGATTTGCTGCATACGGGCGATATCGCCGCCATGCCCTACACCGCCATCTACGGCGCGTCGTGGGCGTTCTTCCAGCAGCATCAGGACTGGGGCATGTTCGACGCCCGCGGTAATGTGCACACCCTCGGCGAAAACTTCATCGCCATCATGGATGCGACGCCCGGTTCACCGTGGAACGTGCATCTACTGGCAGAATTCGCCGATGTCCTCGACAACACCACCTTCGACGGCATTCACATCGACCAGTACGGCGCGCCCAAAACGGGCTTCGACACGCTTGGCAACCCGATTGATATGGCGGACGTCATGCCCGCTTTCATCAACCAGACCGCCGAACTCGTGCAGGATCGGCGCGGCGCTGCCGGCGTCACGCTGTTCAACAGCGTGGGCAACTGGCCAATTGACGCCGTCGCCCCGGCGCAGCAGGACGCCTCGTACATCGAAGTCTGGCCGCCCTACGATGACTACCTCGACCTCAACCGAATCATCACCAACGCGCAGACGCTCGGCAATCAAAAACCCGTCATCCTCGCCGCGTACATCCCGCCGGAGCGCGTGATCAACTGGCGTTTGGCCAACAGCGTGATCCTCGCCAGCGGCGCGTATCATCTGGAAACCGGCGAACCGGGCGCGATGCTGCAAGACCCGTATTTCCCGCGCTTTGGCGACATTGCCGAAGCCGATCAGCCGCAGTTCCTGCGCTACTACGATTTCATCGTGCGCTACGAAAACGTGCTCTCCGTGGGGACGACCGCGGCCAGCGCGGAGCGCCACAGCGCGATCAGCCTGGGCGACGTGCGGATGCGCGGCATTCGGTCGCGCGACCGCGTCGTCCCCATTGTGCGGGCGGGCGCCGATTTCGAGACGTTCAGCCTCCTCAACTTCCTCGATATCGAGGGGGCAGACTGGAATGCGCCGACCACGGTCGGGCCAACGCCGCTCACTGACCAAGCGGTCAGCCTCACGGTCGAGCGTCCGGTTACGGCGGTGTGGTACGCCTCACCCGATACCGCCGAAAATATGAGCGCGAATTCTCTTCCATTTAGCGTCGAAGCGGGTACACTACAGTTCATCCTTCCCCGTCTCGACTATTGGAGCATGATCGTCGTGGAATATGAACATGGCAGTTAAGTCGCCCGGCCTCACGCCGCTGCATGAGCACAGCCTCAAGGTGATTCTGGACAATCAGAACGAGGGTGGAGGCTATCTCGCTTGCCCGGTAATGCCGGACTACCAGTTCTCGTGGTTTCGCGATGGCGCGTTCATCGCCTACGCGCTCACGGTGGACGGCACGCTGAACCCGATCCCCCACGCCGTCGGACGCAACGCCCAGTGGGACAGCGCCGACAGGTTTCACCGCTGGTGCGCGCGCATGATCAACAGCCGCGCCGCCGCTATCGAACGCACGATTGCCCGCGCCGCAAACGGTGAGCCGCTCGTGCTGGCCGACACGCTGAACGCCCGCTATCAACTGCACGGCGACCCGGGGCCAGATGACTGGCCGGAGTTTCAACTCGACGGCCCGGCGATCTGGCTGTGGTCGCTGACCAAATACGTCGATGTGTGCCGCGTCCGGCCGCTGCCGCTGGAATGGGAGCAGGCGGTCGAGCTGACCGCGCGCTATCTGGCCGCGATCTGGCAGTCGCCGTGTAATGATTGCTGGGAAGAACGTGGCACCGAAGTGCACGTCAGCACATTAGCCGCCATTTTCGCTGGGTTGAACGCGGCGGAATATCTCGTCCCCCGGTTGAACTTCAGCGCCGTGAAAGACGCCATTCAGAAATTCATCTTCGCGCAGGGCATCACGCCGGGCTACGAACTCGCGAAAGCGGTCGGGCTGGACATGGTCGACGCCAATCTGCTGCTGGCGGCGCTCCCCGACTTCGGGCTGCTCAAACCGGATGATCCCCTCATGCAGCGCACCATCGCCCGCATTGAGCGCGATCTGCTGGCGCAGGGTCACGGCGTGCACCGGCACCGCGCGGATACCTACTACGGCGGCGGCGCATGGGTGCTGCTCGGGCTGTGGCTGGCGTGGTACTACACGCAGATCGGCCAGCCGAAACGCGCTCAGGAGATTCTCGGCTGGGCCGAGGCGCACGCCGACTCCGACGGCAACCTGCCGGAACAGGTCAACGATGTGATGTTCGCGCCCGATTTCTACGAACCGTGGGTGCAGAAGCGCGGCGAAATCGCACAGCCGCTGCTGTGGACCCATGCCAAGTATCTGCTGGTGCGCAACGCGCTGGCGACGTGATTCTCTCTCCTCAATTTCGAATAGCACTCCTAACCTACCCGTGAGAGTTGTCTCACGGGTGGGTTTGTTTTCTGTTCAAGCTGAGGTTACGCACGGATCGTTTCTGCTTGTGCTGGCACTGCTGGAGGGTAGAATCGCCGAATATGCTTCGCGCGCAGAAAGGCAGAATGGATGACTACTCCCCCGGAGACGACCGTCGCAGCGTCTTTATCCAGAATTATCAAAGTCAGCGAACGCCTTGGGACACCGGAATTACCCCGCCGGAAATCGTTCAGATTCTCCACGAACTGCCGCCCGGGCGCGCGCTCGACATAGGGTGTGGGACGGGAACCAACGTGCGCTATCTACTAGAGCATGGGTGGGAAGCGGACGGTCTTGATTTCGTGCCGCAGGCTGTCGAGACCGCGCGCTTGAAACTGGTCGCATTTCCGCCGACACGCTGCTCGATCAATGCGACCAACTGCGCGCCCCGTATCAACTCGTAATCGACATCGGCTGTGGGCACAGCTTCAGGCAGGCACAGGCGGCGAAGTATGCGCGGGATGTGGCAGACCAGCTCACGCCGGGTGGCACATTGATGTTGTACGCCCACGTCCACACGCCAGCGCGCAACTCGGGTTGGCAACCAGAGGAGGTGCGCGACTTGTTTGAACCCTATTTTTCGCTCATCTGGCAGCAGGTCAACACGGATTCGACGGTTGGCACCCTGGCGGGTTGGTACAGAATGACACGAAAGCCTTGAAGCTGAGACCTGAGCCAAACGGTGTTATGTAACGTCAGTTAGGGATAAAACAGCCGAGTGGCGATGATTTTGCGTGACTGCCCTGTGTATCCGGCCCCGCCCCGAATTCGGGGCGGGGAGACAGATAAGTGCGTCTGTGTAGGGACGAGGCATACCTCGTCCTGAGCGGATTGGCGGGTGATCACAATACGGGCGCAGATGCGGATGGATTGACAAGCAGCTTATCCGTAACTTGTATTTTGAAAGCAGAGGGTGCAAGCTCTCTTTCAAAGTCAGTGGCACAGGGTGAGTTTCCATCCCTAAGCAAGCTGTGAGCTTGGACGTCAGATTAAACCCCCTGGGCCAAGATAGGCGTAGAGGTCGTACGGTATCGAAAGTCGCCTACTTTTGAGGCTGAACTTGGATGGACAAGTTTGACCACAACCCCTATCGATGAAAAGGATCGCCATCATGGTCAATGTCTTGGGAATTGATGTTGCCAAAGCCAAGCTCGATGTCGTCTTGTGCAACGAGGCTCAACAGGAACATAGCGGTGTTTTCCCCAACACTGCCAAAGGGTTTGAGCAACTCCAGATCTGGTTGAGCAAACGGAGCCCGGGAGCGTTACACGCTTGTTTGGAAGCCACCGGTCAGTATAGTGATGCCATCGCCGAGTTTTTGCATCAGGCGGGCTACACGGTGAGTGTCGTCAATCCTGCACGCATCAAAGCGTTTGCTGCCAGCCGACTCAGCCGACAAAAGACCGACCAAACAGATGCTCGCCTCATTGCCCTGTTCTGTCAATCGCAACATCCGGAGGCTTGGACACCCCCGCTACCGGAACAGCGGGCCTTGCAAGCGATGGTACGTCACCTGCATGACCTCAAAGCGATGCGTCAGCAAGAACATAATCGCTTGGCTTCCGGGGTTTCCGCTGAAGCCGTCGTGCAGGCTTTGCAACAACATGTCGCCTTTCTCGACCAGCAGATTGCGGACCTCCAGCGTCAAATCCGGGATCATCTTGACCAGCATCCTCGGCGAAACAGCAGCGCGATCTCCTCGACTCTATCCCGGGCTTAGGCGACACAACTATTGCCACACTGCTGGCTGAAGTTCCCGATATTCGCGCGTTTGACTCCGCTGCTCAGTTCGCTGCTTATGCGGGCGTCACCCCACGTCATCACCGCTCGGGTTCGTCCGTCCGAGGACGCACCCGCATTTCGAAGTGTGGCAATGCCCCCTTCGGGCTGCCCTCTATTTCCCGGCGATGGTTGCTTTACGCCATAATCCCATTGTTCGTGCCTTTGGCGAACGCCTTCGCACTCACGGACTGGCTCCGAAAGCGGTGGTCGTCGCCGCGATCCGTAAGCTGCTGCATTTGGTCTACGGTGTGCTTAAGTCCCGTCGTCCCTTTGATCCCGCTTTCGCTTCACAAATCGTTCGTGCTTGACTTTTTAGACGGTATCTGACGTTATGTAATCAACCTCGGCTGCCACTCAACGGGCAGCCGATCTTTCCCTGACCGTCAGGCTTTCCCTCAACTGCGGGCTTTACTGTCCGACAACCGGCGCATCCCGCAAGCTGATATTGACGACTCCGCTGACATAGCGTCCGCCGCGCGCGTCGCCGGGGACAACCAGACGAATCGGCCCCGACCCACCGGCGATCGGTGCGCCATTCTCTGCATAGGCCACTAAAATCGGTTGATTCCCAAATTCGGGGTCAATTTCGCCCCAGGCGATCACGGCCTGATAGCCGTCGGCTGCTGTCACAACGATGAAGGTGCTGAGGCGATCATTGCGCACATCCGCGTTCAGGTTCGGCTGCGCCGCGCTGATAATCTGCCACAGGGGCACACCCGTGAACGAGGTCGAAACCGTGTCGGTGCGCTCAAATAGGTGACGTCAACGGTCTGCGTCGAAAAACTGCTGGTGAGGTCAGCCACCGTCAGGGTGATAGGGTTCAAGACCTGACCATCTACCGTGAAGGCCGTATTACCCTCCGGCAGGGTCACAGCATAGGGCACTTCGGGGATGCGGACGGAGATGAAATTCCAGTTGACCAGAATGTCCTGTCCCGCATCGGACAGCACATAATCAACAAAGGCTTGTGCCAGCTCGGGGTTGGCGGCGTCGTTGGTGACGGCAATCGGGTAAGTCGCAATCGTGTTCAGATAATCCGGGATGGGGATGGCGATCACCTGTTCGCTGATGTCCGGCGTCACATCCGAGATGTAGACGATACCCGCATCCGCTTCGCCCAGCGCCACTTTAGCCGCCACCTGACGCACATTATCTTCTTCCGAAACTACGTTGGCCAGCACAGCCGTACTGTACACTTCGCCGTAAGCAGGATCGGCGGCGAGACGCTGGAGCATCGTGTCAGTGTAGGTGCGGACGGGAACATCCGGCGCGGCAATGACCAACTGCACTCCCTCATTGGCCAGATCGCGCAGTGTCGCAATGCCCGCCGGGTTATCGGCGGGCACAATGAGAACCAGCCGATTTTTGACGAACGTGCGGGGCGATCCGGCGATCCGCTCGGCATCGCGCGCCACTGTCATCTGGGTGTTATTAGCGCTGGCAAACACGTCAGCAGGCGCGCCTTCAGCGAGCTGCGTGGCGAGGGTCGATGAACCGCCAAAGCTAAACAGCACCTCGACACCGGGGTGAGCGGCCTCAAAGCTGGGGGCGATTTCTTCAAAGGCATCGGTGAGCGACGCCGCAGCAAAGACAGTGAGGGTTTGCGCCTGTTGAGCGCTCACGGCAAAGGTTCCGACCAACAAGGCAATCAAGACGAGAACGAACACGGTTTTCTTCATGAGACGATCTCCTTAGGTCTGCGTGGACTGCAAAACCAACTCGCAGCGGTCGATCCAAGTGAGGACGGCCCCAAGTTGGGTGATCACCATCTCGGCGGCTAAATAGCCCATACTTTGTGGATTATTGCCCTGCGCGCTTTGTAACCGGGCATACTCTGCCTGACAGACGGCACGCTGTCGCGCAATAATCGGCGCTGTCGGAAGCTTCAGGAGTTGAGCGATATACAATCGGCTCAAAAACTCGACTCGAACGCAGCGAATACTGGCCGAGGGAGCGACCGTGCTCAACCACTCGTCGAGCACGCGCCATCCTGCCTCAGTCAGGGAGTATTCGATGCGCGGCGGCGCACTTTCTGACCACTGTTCGACTCCACTGATCCACGCCTGCCGTTCCAGTCGTTTCAAAACGGCGTAGAGCTGACTGGTGCTGAGCTTCCAGACCTTGCCTAACCGCGCCGGATCTTGAAAGGTCTCAAGGAGCTGATACCCATGTTGTCCTTGTGCCGCGAGCAGTCCCAAAATTGTTTCATCAGGTGTCAATGCATTCATGTCTGTATTCCATCATGGAATAGATCCTATTCTAACTTGGAATAGGCCACTGTGCAAATTGTGAAGGCTGGATGAGCGACCGTCCAGAAAGCCCATCGCTTCGGCGAACGGAGGGGTACGACGCACTGAGCGGGTGAGATGCTATATTGAGCGTGGTACCTCCGCAGCGCTCAACAAACGTCGCAGCGCTCGAATAGCGAGGATTAGGAAGGAAAACGGCGCTGGAAATCAGCGCTGGTGCGCGAAACATGCCTTGACCTGCTTATTGTTCTCGATCAGCAGCACCACCTACATCCTTACCGAGTAGCTTAACTATTACGATTGCGGTCGCCCGCATCAGGGAATCGAACAACGCCTCCCGATCCCGCTGCTGAATATAAACCCTCAAGGGCAAATCCAAGGGCGCGACATTTTGCATGGTCTCATCCACGATTATCCCCGTGTCGCCTAGCTTACCCGTGCGGATACGGTTTTCGCACCCCACACCATGTTGCTGCTGCTCCACTGAACTTACGGCAGTGCCTCAGCCCGGGCCTTTGCGGACGTCTATTCCATACTCGGCGAACGCCTTGAAGTCCTGCATGTGCTGTTGCGACTGCTTGCGGAAAGTGCCAGGCATCAGGAGTCCCACTAACCGCATCAGCAAGCCGCTAAACCGGTATTCGTTCTCGCTCACCCAGAGCGTCGTATCCGGACCGACTTCGGTCAGCCGCTCGCGCGCGACATTCCACATGCCCTCGGTGACGATCTCGCGCTCGAAGCGAACAGTGCTCCCTTTTGGGATACTTCCTAGGTCTACCGGTTCTCGGCGTGTGATGGTTTCGGTGGCTTCAAACTTTTGCTGCCCCATCTCCATCACGACCCGCGACTTGGTACCGACTTGACCGTGTACCCCACTCAGCGGCTCATGCAGCACCACGCCCCGCAGCCACTTTGGTATGTGTGCCGGATCGGCGAGCAACTGTGCCACTCTCTCAAGCGGCAGCGCGATCTCGATCGATACAGTGTACTTCATGGCGGTTCCCTCCATATTCAAAAGTGCACGACACACAGGCTATTAGAAAATTTGTTCTGTGTCAAGAAGTGGAAGAAAATCGTGACTGAACAAACCAACAACACCTCAATCCGTATCCTCAAGATCGGCATACCCCGCATCGTTGCCGAGGCCAGCCTGTCCCACCTGAAACCCGAAAAACTTCGGGAGACGACCAAAATCACCTACTCGAAATATAAACCGGTGAGGCATGGGAGATGTGCAACAAAAACGCCGGGGATGTTTCTCCCGACGTTTACCCCGAACAAGGTTCGAGTCCAATCTAACTTGCTCTGTAACTTGGACTCGAACGATTGATACCAGCGGAAAGAACATAAGAAGAAGTTGATCGAGAATTAAGGCTTGAGCCGGAGAACGTCTCTATTTCCCGAACTCGAACCCTGCCCTGCCTCAGCACAACAAAAAAAGCGACCGTGTATGGTCGCTTTTTCGTGTGTTGTGGGCCCTATAGGACTCGAACCTATGACCTCACGGATGTGAACCGTGCGCTCTAACCAACTGAGCCAAGAGCCCGTCACGCCGCGCGTTTGAAGCTACGGTCAACGTGATGTAAAGTATAGCCTGCCTCGTCCACGTTGACAAGGCTCTGTTTTAGAGAGAGACGAGGGTGTAAGTGCGACTTTTGCGCTACCGATTCTCCGCCCTGCTGCGCGCGCTGATGTGGCGCCGGCAGCTTTCCCCGTTGATCACCGCCATGTCGTTGATGACGAGCTGTACGCTCAGCGCGCAGCCTCCCCCGCCCACAGCGACCACGCCGCCGACCGCCGCGCCCATCCCCACGCTCGACACAAGCGGTTGGGAAGTGCTCGCGAATGGGCTGGAACGGCGCTTGATCACCGTGACCGCCAACACTTTTTCGACCCAACTGCTCGTGCTGCGCATCGATCCGGCGCTCTATACGTTGCGCGCGCACTATCGCCCCGGCGAACCGCTCACGCTCGGCACGTGGCGGGAAGTGCTGCCCGGCGCGGTCGCATTCGTCAACGCCAACTTCTTTGATACGGCGCAGCAGGCGCTCGGGCTCGTCGTGAGCGATGGCGTCGCCTATGGGCAAAGCTTCACCGACCGCGGCGGCATGCTGCAAGTGGAGAACGGCGTTCCGCGCGTCCGGTCGATTCTGCAAGAGCCCTACTACGGCGAAGCGCTGGAACAGGCGGTGCAGGGTTTCCCGGTGCTGGTCGCCAACGGGCAGACTTCATTCACCAATACGCAAGGGGATCGGGCGTCGCGGCGGACGATTGTCGCGCAAGACGCTAACGGACGCATTCTCCTGCTGACGACACCCTCGCTGTTCGGGATGCGGCTGGTCGATCTCAGCGCCGGGCTACCCGCGACCGATCTGAATCTCGTCACGGCGGTAAATTTGGACGGCGGTGGTTCAACCATGATGTGGATCGGCGGGAACGCCGCGTATCAGCTTTACTCGTTCGATCCGGTACCAGCGGTATTAGCGGTCTATCCGCGTTAAAATCATCCGGCATAAGGGGCTGCGCTGCGGCGCGGCCTGACACTTTGATTATTGGGAAAACATCATGGCTAATCCAAAGACTTATCTTCGCCCGACTACGCTCGATCAAGCCTCTGAACTGGCGCAGAAACCGGGCAGTTTGCTGCTGGCGGGCGGCGCGCTGGCGCTCGGCACACTTGACCTGCCCTACGCCACCGTGATCGATTTGCAGGCGATCCCGGAACTCAACCGCCTGGACATGGATGAAGGCGGCGTGACGCTCGGGTCAGCGGTCAAGCTGGAGCAGCTGCTCGGTTGGGAAGAACTGCCGGACGTATTCCGGCGCGCACTCACCCGGGCAATCCCCGCCAACATTCGCACCAATCTATCCATCCTCGAAAGCCTGCGCGAGCGCCAGCACCCTATGCTGCGTGAATGGCTGGCGGCCATCACCGCGCACGATATCGGCATCGAATGGCTGAAAGAGGGCCAGCTTGATTGGGAGAGCATCGCCGGGCTGCTCGTTCACGCCGACGAATTCGATCAATTGTTCATCACCTCGATTGACATCCCCGCCGTGCCGCAACGTCAGGCGTTAGGCGCGGCCTTCGTCGCCCGCACGCCCGCTGATGTGCCGATTGTCAACGCGGCGGTGTACGTGTATTTGAACGAGGAAAACACGGTCGAATCGATGTTCGGGGCGCTGTGCGGCGCCACCGCTGATCCGGTGCTGGGGTTCACGCTTGAAACGTTGATCGGAAGCCCGCTCGACGCGGCTAACATCGCCAGCGCGGTCAAGGCCGTCGCGGCACTAGTCGATCCGGTCGGGGATTACCTCGGCAGCGCGGAGTATCGCCGCGAGATGGCGCGGGTGTGCGTTGAGCGGGCGCTCACCGAATGCTTGGAACAGCTCAGCGCGTAACCAGTTCAGCGCGCGCGGAAGTAAACGAGATAGCGCCCCTTGGTGATCACAAAGTCGACCGGGGGCGCGAAATCAGCGGTTTGCCCGTACGCGCACTCGGGATCGGTCTCGAAGCAGATGAGAATATCGGCATCGAGCGCCCGAAGCGCCGCACCGGGCGTCATGTCATGGTAGATGGCGTAGCGATGCAGCCCTTCCCAATCGACGAAGTCACGATCCTGCTGGAGGGTGAACCAGAATAACTCATCGCCGACGACAGTTGTCCCCGTCGGCATTCGCCATGTCAGCAGATCGGCTTCCGCGATGACGCGCGAATTCGGGTCATCGCCCTGTGCATTGGCCATATCGAAGATCGGCGGCGCAGCGAGGGCGGGCAGAACGACGAAGACGGCGATCACCAGTGCCAACCGGGAGCCCACAGCGCGGGCAAACGCATAGGCGACAAACGGCGCGAACAGGGCAAAATAGCCGTAGGTCGTGTTGATGAACAAGGGCAGCAGCAGCAGCGCCGCGAGCAGCAGCGCGACGAGCGCCCGTTCGCCGCGCCACAGCAGCAGCGCGAACGCGATCACGATGGCAAGCAATTCGACTGGCGCCAGCGCCAAACTGAAGCTGACAATATACTGCCCAATCAGTTCGAGCGATGAGGGAGAGAAGCGGAGACCGTTGAGACCCTGATAGTAGGCGGTGAACTCCCGATAATGGCGCAGGCTTTCCCCAATATCTGGCAGAAAGTGTCCCGCGCCGTACAAAGCAACGCCAACCGCGCACGCCAGCGCATAGACGAAGACGTACTGCCACTGACGGCGATAACACAGCGCGATCAGCAGCAGGCCGAGCAGCACGCCGAAACCGAAGGCCGCCGTCGGCACTGCTTCCAGCCCAATCCACAAAGACACCCCCATCACGGCGGCCGGCCACACACGTTTGCGCTGCAAGAAAGCAAGTAAGCCGTACAAAACGCATGAGGTATACACCGCCAGTAGTATGTCGGGGCGCATATTGTGCGCAGCGCGTGTGAAAGCGCTCAACGCCAGCATACAGGCGACGCCAACCAGCATGCGCCCGCGCATGCCCGCCCGCCACAACGCCGCCCCCGTGATCACCACGCTGAGCAAGCCTAGAAACAGCGGCACCACCCGCAAATTGATAAGCGAGGCATCGGTGAAGCGCATCCACAGCCCCATCAGGGCGTAGTAGCCGGGCATCACCGGGTCCGGGTCGCCAAATACGGATGCCGGGAAGTTGACGGCTAACCGACCGGTTCTGGCAAAGTGGGTCGCGGCGCTGCCGAACCACGGTTCATCCGGTAGATCGAGCGGCATGAACTCGCCGAGACTGGACACGTGCATGACGACCAACGCGACTGCGATCAACCCGGCCACCAGCGTTGCATAACCGAGCAAACGCGCGCTCGGCGCAGCGCCGGGCGTAGTGGTCACCATGACCGCCGCCAACGCGCACAGCGCGACTGCATGCACGGTCACGACCCACAGGCTGACGGGAAAGGTCATGAGGCGCGCATGCTGATCGAGATAGGTAATCGAGCCCATCACGAGAAAGGCGATCACACCAGCGGCGACGAGGACGAGCGCCGTCCCGGTGCCATCCGCCAGTTCACGGCGGATGCGGGGCTCCAGCAGCACGAAACCCACAGCCAACGCGGAAAGCAGCAGGTAACCTGTGAAAAGTGTCGATGAATTGATGTGGTAGTAACGAGTCAGCCACTCGGCGTCGAGTGTTTGCCGTGTGGCGAGTATGCCCCACGCCAGCAGCGTGAGCAGCAGCGCGGTCAGAGCAAAAGGGCGGGTACGGAGGCTGTGTATCATGCCGCCTATTCTAATCGGTGCACGGCGAAGATTTCAACCAGCGGCGTGAGCGCGGTATACTAAGAGGGTCACTGGTGTACACAGGTACTACCGGGCTTCAGTCTCACGGTGAAAGTCATATTTGCGTGAAGGAGATCGAGAGTGAGGACATTCACGGCGTATATTGAATATGATGCTGAGTCCGAAACCTATGTTGGCTTGTTTCCTGGCATTCCCGGCGCGCATACATATGCCGATACACTGGACGAACTCCAGGAGAATCTGAAAGAGGTTCTCGAATTGTGCTTGGAAGAATTCGATGGTGATCCTGATGATCTGCCCAAGTTTATCGGAATCCAGCAAGTCGCCGTTAATCTATGAGCAAACTGACCATCATCAATGCCAAGACGATGGAAAAGCTGCTGGCCAAATTGGGTTTCAAAGCAGTTCGTCAAAAAGGGAGTCACATCTTCTATCGACACGCTGATGGCAGGACGACCACAGTTCCCCACCACAAATCCAAAGACCTGGCACGTCCGCTAATTCGTAAAATTCTCAGCGATATTAATTTGACGGCTGAACAATATCAAGAAGAGCTCGATAACCTTTAGGAACTTGTTATGCAAATCACTGTTACCCTCAACAACGAAAAACGCACGTTCGAGGTGCAGCCGCATGAACGCCTGCTGCGCGTGCTGCGCCGCTACGGCTGCTACAGCGTCAAGTTTGGCGACGAGCACGGCCTAACGGGCGCGGACACGGTGCTGCTCGACGGCGTGCCCGTCAATTCCGGCAATCTGCTCGCCATGCAAGCCGATGGTCATGTGATCCTCACGCTGGAAGGCATCGGCACCTCGCGCAACCTGCATCAGCTCCAAGAGGCGTTCATCGAAACCGGGGCGATCCAGTCCGGCTACAACACCCCCGCGCAGATTCTGTGCGCCTATGCTCTGCTACAGCAAAACCCCAACCCGACTGAAGCCGAAGTCCGCGAAGCGCTCTCCGGTGTGCTCGACCGCGAAACGGGTTACGTCAAACCGGTGCAGGCGATTCTGCGGGCGGCGGCGGTGCTGCGCGGCGAAGACGTGCCGCCCTACGAACCGCTCCAGCGGGCCATCCCCGCGCCGCCGGAATTATTCGGTTCGCCGTTCGACGACTCATGGTTCGGCGGGGGCGATGGCGGCGGCGATGTGCAGACGCGCACCAAAGCCGCGATCATCGTGTCGCCGCCGGAAGTCGAAGCGCTCAAGACCGTCGGCAAGAGCGAACCAAAAGTCGACGCGGTCAAGCTGGCGGCGGGGAAACCCGTCTACACGGACGACATCGAACTGCCGGGAATGCTGCATGCCGCGCTGCTGACCTCGCCGCATGCCCACGCCCGGATCAAGCACATTGATACGCGCGCGGCCAAGGCGCTGCCCGGCGTGCATGCCGTGCTGACGTATCAGGATGTGCCGCGGGTGTACTATGCCTCCGGCGGCCAAACCTACCCCAACCCCAAGCCGTATGATCAGGTGAGCCTCGACAACAAGGTGCGCCATGTTGGCGATCGCGTGGCGGTGGTCGCCGCCGAAACGCCGGAGATCGCCCGCGAAGCGCTCAAGCTGATCGAAGTTGAGTATGAAGTGCTGCCCGCCGTGTTCGACCCGCTGGAGGCGATGGCCGACGGCGCACCGATCATCCACGACGATCCGAACGTCGACGGTATCTACGACGCGACACATAACATCGTGCACCGCATCCATGCTGATGTGGGCGACCCCGATGCGCAGTGGGCGCAGGCCGCGCGCATCTTCGAGGGCGAGTACAAAGTCCATCAGGTACAGCAGGCGAGCATCGAACCCCATGTCACGGTGACGTGGTGGGACGAAGACGACCGGATGACCATCCGCACGAGCACGCAGGTCCCCTTCCATGTGCGCCGTATGGTCGCCCCGTTGATTGGCTTGCCCGTCAAGAAAATCCGCGTGATCAAGCCGCGCATCGGCGGCGGCTTCGGCGGCAAGCAGGAAATGCTCATCGAAGATTTGTGCGCGCACCTCACCATCGCGACCGGTCGCCCCGTCCGCTTTGAGTACACGCGCGAACAGGAATTCACCAGCGCGCGTTCGCGTCACCCGCAGATTTTGCGCTTCAAGACGGGCGTCAACGCCGACGGGCGCATCGTCGCGGCGGAACTGCACATCATCGCCAACACGGGCGCGTACGGCACGCACGGCCTGACCGTGCAGATGGTCAGCGGCTTCCGCGGGCTGTCGACGTACAACGCGCCGTACAGCAAGTTCACCTGCGACGTGGTCTACACGAATATTCCCACTCCCGGCGCATATCGCGGCTATGGCGCGCCGCAGGCGCTGTTCGCGCTCGAAGTCCACATCGAAGAGATCGCGGTTGCTTTGGGGCTGGATGTGGTCGAGTTCAAGCGGCGTAACGCCATCAAACAGGGCGACCCGCTGGTGATGGCGGTCGCGCTCGGCGAAGGGCGCGAAGGCATGCCGCAAGTCGTGACCACCTGCGCGCTGCCGGAATGCATCGACATCGGCACGCGCGCGATGAACTGGTATAAGAAGCGCGGCATTGAGCGCACTGTCCCCGGCAAACCGCATCTCAAGCAGGGGATCGGCATGGCGCTGGCCATGCACGGCACGGGGATCGCCGGGTTGGACATGGGCGCGGCCTCGATCAAGATGAACGACGACGGCTCGTTCAACCTGCTGTTCGGCGCAACCGACCTCGGCACGGGCGCGGACACCGTCCTCGCGCAGATCGCCGCCGAAACGCTCGGCGTGCCGCTCAACGACATCATCGTCTACGCCTCCGACACCGACTTCACACCGTTTGACACGGGCGCGTATGCCTCCAGCACGACTTATATCAGCGGCGGCGCGGTGCTCAAGGCGTCGGAAGAAGTGCGCGCGCAAATCCTCGACCACGTCGCCAAGCACATGCTCAACTGCTCGCCCGACGACCTCGAACTCGAAGATCGCAAGGTCGTGCATCGCGATGGGCGCTCCGTGACGATGGAACAGGTCGGCCTGCACAGCCTGCATCAAGCCGACCAGAAGCAGATCATGGCGACCGCCAGCCACATGAGCGAGCTCAGCCCGCCGCCGTTCGCCGCGCAGTTCGCCGAAGTCACGGTCGATACGCAGACCGGGCAGGTCACGGTAGATCGCCTGCTTATGGCGGTCGACTGCGGCATCGCCATCAACCCGATCACCGCCGCTGGGCAGGTCGAAGGCGGCATGGTGCAGGCACTCGGCTACGCCCACTGCGAGGAAATGGTCTACGACGAAGACGGCAAGTCGCTGGCGAACGATTTCGCGCACTATCACATCTACCGTGCGACCGAGATGCCGCAGCTTGAGGTGATCTTCGTGGAAACTTACGAGCCTTCCGGCCCATATGGCGCGAAAGCCGTCGCGGAAATCCCGAAGGACGGCGTCGCCCCGGCGGTGTCGTCGGCGATCTACGATGCCATCGGCGTGCACCTGCGCGAAATCCCGTTCACGCCAGAAAAAGTGTGGCGGTCGATTTACCAGTAACAGTAAAGTCTGCTATTTAGTAGCCAAAACAGCCACTACCGCCGGATCTCGTTTCTCTTTACGCTGGAAGCATTCAACTGGGAGGCGAGATCATGGCGGAACTAGCGAACTACCACCACTTTGACGGAATGCCGTGGGCGACTGGCTACCTTGTCAATGCCCTGGCCTATCAAGGCGTGACCGCTCCACACACCGGAAAACCGTATACCGAAGCGATCTGCTCATGGGCATCAACGGCGGACTGTGCGCGGGCTACTTCTCGTTTGAGTACACGGGTGAACTCCCGCATCTGCATTTTCTGACGCGCTATCTCTTCGACGAAGAACCGGGCAAGGTCTTCGAACGCCTCGCTATTCCCATGCGTATGCAGCAGACGACCGACAGCACGAAAGCCGCAGCCAACGTGATCAATGCGCTAGCGCAGGGTAAGCCCGCCATCGTCTGGGGGGATGTGCTCAGCCTGCCGTACAACTCATTTGCACCGGGTGCTGGTTATTGGCTCATCATGCCGGTACTGGTCTATGGGTACGACCCCGTTGGCGAGGTCAAAATCGCCGATCGGGCGCGCGTCGGGTTGACGGCCAGCGCCGCAGATCTCTCAGTGGCCCGCGCCAAAATCGGCAAGGTCAAGAATCGCATGATGACCATTGGCGCGCCCAACCCCGACAAACTGACCGACGCGGTCCGCAGCGGAATTCAGGCCTGCATCGACATCATGCTGCACGAGCCGCCCGTCGGTCACAAAAGCAGCTTCGGGCTGGACGCCTATCAAAAATGGGCAAAACTGTTGGAAAGCAGAACCAAGGACAGTTGGGCAGTGCGCTTTGCGCCGGGCGCGCGGATGTACGCCGGGCTGACATCCAGCTATCGTTACATTCAGGTCTGGTTCACCGGGGGCCGCGGCGCGCGGCACATCTACGCTGATTTTCTCGATGAGGCAGCCGTCATTCTTGAGAGCCCGGCACTGCAGGAGGTCGCCCAGCATTTTCGCACGGCGGCAGTCGCCTGGGACGGGCTCACGGCGGCGCTCCTACCCGATGCCGTGCCGCTGTTCCGTGAGACGCGCGAACACATGGAACGTAGCTATCACCTGTTTCTCGATCAAGGCAACGCCTCTGTTGATGAGCGGCGCGCCCTTCACCAGCGGTTGAAAGTCTTGGAAACAACCGCGGCAAAGGACTTCCCGCTCAGCGCGACAGAAGCCGTGGCCATGCGCCAGAACCTGAGAGAACACGTTTTGCACGTTCACGACGTGGAGAAAATTGCGTTGTCCGCACTGATGGAAGCGATGGCATAATAGAAAGATAGATTCATCGTCAACCAGTAGGAAAACGTGATGTGGCTGGTGCGTTTGGGCGTTCGGCTCCTCGTCCCTGTGCTCCTCGGCTTTTGTCTCCTGATCGGCGCGGCGGTGCTGGTCGGCGGTGGCGTGCCGACATTTCCCTCGGCGGAAACGGCCGTCGGGAAAAATCCGTGCGCGCTGCCGTGTGTGTATGGCATCACCCCCGGCGCGACTGACCGCCTAACCGCCTTCAGCACCGTCGATCAGATCGCGCTCAACCGCAGCTTTCTCACCATGACGCGCACCTCGTTCACCCTGCCCGACTCGGTGCTGGGGCTGCTCACCTTCGATCAACAGGCCGAACAAGCGACCGTCAGTTCCGTCGGGCTGTGGGGCATGTCGACGCGGCTCGGTTCGGTCGAAATCGGCGAATTCAGCGACCTGCTGGAACGCGGGTGGCGACCGGAGCGGGTGTTCCTCACCTGCGACTTTTCGTCCATCATTCAAATGTTCATCATCATGGACGAGGGACGCGTGCTAACCCGCATCCCGCTAGCAAACATCGGGATTGACGCGCCCGTGCTCTCATTCACCATGTACGGCGGGCGCGGCGGCGCGGATCAGTTCATGGATGCAAATGTCGAGTGCCTGACGGAAACGCAGTGGATCGGCTTTGCTGCCCCGTGGCGGTATTCACAGGCAGCAAGGATAAGCGGAGCAAATTTTGCCGCAAGATCGCATGCAGCAGCGGTCTTGCTGCTAGTAGTAAATGCAGGACAGAGCAAGTTGCTGCAAGTGGCGAGCGCACCGACATGGTGATCGCAATTGTCATCACTGTTTTGCGCTCTTGGTCACCGATAACAACGACTTCCCCGGTGAAAGAGTATCCGCCAAGCAAATAAATAAACGCTAGACCTAAACTGAGTATCAACGCGATAATCAGTCATCGCAAAGCTCATCCCATGGATTTCATACAATTCGCCTGATGATAAGCGACCAGGCTGCGTTAACCGGTGCCGATGGCCGCGCATGGATAGAGTGCCAAGAACGACAAGTCGGATGTGATACCCCAATCTGAACTCCGCAAAAACGACGACCCATGTCACCAAAAACAACAGCATCACCGCGAGTGTAAGCCGCAGGAACCCAGATGCAGCGGCATTATCTCGTTTATAGAGTCGGGGTAGTGCCGCGACTAACTTCACGATCTTCTCAGCGTTGTCGAGATTTTGAGGATCATCGGTCTTTCCATCTGACCAGCAGTAAGGCCCGTATATCAGAATCCGTGATTCCATCACGCTGCCGCCTCGAATAATTCTGATAGTCGCGGAATAGCAATGCATCGAAAATTGATTTCGCGGCTCCACCAAAAGACGCTAGAGCAACGATTGGCTTGTTGAGGGAATAGGCTGAAAACCCGATTGATGCGGTTCCTTCACCACCGCCGATCAGCAGAATTACATCCGATATTTGGACATCCGGAATCATCGACGCACTGCGCGGCAGCCCCGAGGAACTTATCCTCGATCTCAAGATTTTCCAGCTTGCGCAGTTCTGCCAGCGAGTCAAGTTCCGGGGTTGTATTGACTGGCTCAACTTCATTAGGGGAATAGAAAACTACTTTATGCTTCTTTCCATCTTTCAGTGGTTCTTCGTTTGCCCCCTCCATGACATACGCTGCCACAGCGCGGCGCTCTAGCAGGTTCTCCCATTGAGGCACACCAACAACAATTGTCATCCCCTTTCGCGCAAGCAGACGGCCAAGAGTTTTGCATGCGGCAGCATAGCGAGCTATTCGTTTCGCGTAATCCTGTTTCTGCTGCTCACTCCAACTATCTTCCGGCTTTTCGATCGATCCTTTCACCAACACGCGCAATTTAGCCATTAGTAGCTATATCCTTACTACAGCGGCGCTAGTACTTCATATTATAGCACCACGCATAGTAGAACAGCCGTAACCATAATTTTGGCCTGCAAGAGCGTAAGGACAATCACTTGGGAAAAATGCTGTTATTACGCCAACTCGTAACTGGGGGAAGGCTCCCCTGGCGGCTAAACGCGCGGCGTACTGGCGCTTGTAGTATTCGAGGTATTCACCCGTCTTGATCTTGCGCCACCACCATTCATTCTGGCGGTACCAGTCGACGGTGAGCTGAATCCCCGTGTCGAACGAGTGCGCCCGCTGCCAACCGAGCGCCCGTAGCTTGTCGCAGTTCATCGCATAACGGCGATCATGCCCTTCGCGGTCAGGCACATGCTTGAGCAGCGACTCCGGCTTGCCGAGCAGCGCGAGCATGGCCTTCGCCACCTCGATGTTGTAGCGATTGTCTTCCCCGGCGATGTTGTAGGCTTCACCCGCGACGCCCTTGTGCAGCGCCGTGTCGATCCCCGTGACATGATCTTCCACATACAGCCAATCGCGCACCTGCAGCCCGTCGCCGTAGAGCGGCAGGTTTTTATCGTCAATCGCCTCGGTGATGAAGAACGGGAGCAGCTTTTCCGGGTACTGGTAGGGGCCGAAGGTGTTGCTGCCGCGCGTCACGACCGTGTTCATGCCATGCGTGACATGATACGAACGCACCATGAGTTCGCCGCCCGCCTTGCTCGCCGCATACGGGCTGTTCGGCGCAAACGGATCGGTTTCCACCGAGTAGCCTTCGTGCACATCGCCGTAGACCTCGTCCGTCGAGACATGCAGGAAGCGATCCACGCCGTGCTTCTTGGCTTCGTCGAGCAGAATATACACGCCGACCACATCGGTGTGGATGAAGGCGTCGGCGTCGAGGATGCTGCGGTCGACGTGGCTTTCGGCGGCGAAGTTCACCACCGTGTCGATGTCATGCGCCTGAAACACGCGCGTGATCGCCGTACGGTCGGCAATATCGCCGCGCTCGAAGCGGTAATTCGGCTCATCGCTGATCGGCAGCAGATTGTCGACATTGCCCGCGTACGTCAGCTTATCCAACACGATGATGTTGTAATTTGGATAGCGCGCCGTCATGTAGCGGGCGAACGCGCTGCCAATGAAGCCTGCGCCCCCGGTGACGAGAATATTCTTCATCCTTAGCTCGCCCCCTCTTCTTTCTTAGCTTCAGCAGGCTTCTCCGCCGCTGGTTCGGCGGGCTTTTCGGCTGCCGGAGCCGGCTTCGGCTTGAGCACAAAGCGCTCGAATGCCTCGGCGACGCCATCCTGATCATTGCTGGCGACGACGTGCTTGGCCGCTTCTTTCGTCTTGGCGTCGGCATTGTCCATCGCCACGCCGATCCCGGCGAACTGAAGCATTTCGATGTCGTTTTCCGCATCGCCGATCGCCATGACCTGATCCGCCGCAATCTTGTAGTGCTTGCACAGCACCTTGAGCGCGTTGCCCTTCGACCCGCCCGGCGGCAGGATTTCGAGATGTTCGGGGACGCCCGCCTGCATCAAGCGCGCAGAGCCGCCGAGCGAGGCATTCAACTGCCAGCGCAGGCTCTTGATGCCGACCGGGTCGCCAAAGGCGATCACCTTGTTGATCGGCGTGTTGATGAGCACGTTTTGCAGTGCGCCGACGATTTCCGGCGGGTTTTCGTGATAGGTGGAGAACGATTCTTCGATCACCTTGCTGCGCGTTTTGGTGAGCATGCGCGAACCGCTGTAGGCGACGAGCGTAAACCCGCGATCTTCCGCAAAGGTGATCACCTGCCGCGCGACGCCCGGATCGAGCGTCTGCGAATGGATCGTCTTGCCGTCTGCGTCCAGCGCGATCAAGCCCTGATTGAAAATCCCCGGCGATTCGATGCCCAGCTTCTTGAGGTGATTGATCACGGCGTTACGCGTCTTGCCGGTGGCAAATACGACCATCACCCCCTGCGCAATCGCTTCGCGCAGCGCCGCTTCGACGCGTGGGGTCATTTCGTGCTGACTGTTGAGCAGCGTGCCATCGACATCAATGGCGACGAGCTTGATCTCTTTTCTATCCAATGCCATGTTTGTTGTCCTAGATAATCCAAACGTTGCTGTGATCGCCAATATTGAGCGTAAGCGCCTTGGGCAGATCATCCTTCTTCTGCACTGTGGCGTTCCGCCCGATCAAGCTGCCGTGCAAACGCACGCCGAGATCACAGATGTTGCAGTGTTCGAGGATAATGCTGCGCTCGATCTCGCAGTTGCTCACCCGCGTATGATGATGAATGCTCGTATACGGTCCGACATAGCTGTTTTCGATGACGCAGTCTTCGCCGATGATCGTCGGGCCGTGAATCGTGCTGTTGCTGATCTTCGCGCCGCGTTCCACGATCACGCGCCGATCCAACTGCGAGTTCTCGATCACTGCGTCCGGCGCGACGCCCGGCGTGAGTTCTTCGAGCACAAGCGCGTTCGCGTCGATCATGTCGATGCGCTTGCCCGTGTCAATCCACCAGCCCTGATGCACATGCGGCACGACCGTATAGCCGTGCTGGATGAGCCACTGGATCGCATCGGTGATCTCATATTCGTTGCGCCCGGACGGCGGAATGCTGTTGACCGCCTCGAAAATGTGCTTGTCGAACATGTAAATGCCGACCAGCGCCAGGTTGCTCGGGGGGTTCTTCGGCTTTTCGATCAACTGCTCAATCGTGCCATCGGCGCGCAGTTTGGCCACGCCAAACGATGACGGGTCGTCCACCGCTTTCAGCACGATCTGGCTGTTCCACTGGTCAAGGTGGTTGGTGAAATCCGCGATCAGCTTCGCGATCCCCCCCTGTATGACGTTATCGCCGAGAAACATGACGAACGGTTCATCACCGAGATAATCCTGCGAGATCATGACGGCGTGCGCCAACCCACGCGGTTCGTCCTGCGGGATATAAGTGATCTTGACACCCCAGGTTGAGCCATCGCCGACCGCCGCTTTGATCTCCTCGCCCGTCTGCCCGATCACGATGCCGATTTCGGTCACACCCGCGTCGCGGATTGTTTCGATCACCCGGAAGAGCACAGGTTTGTTGGCGACAGGCATCAACTGCTTCGCCCGGGTGTAGGTCAGCGGGTACAACCGCGTCCCCTTGCCGCCGCTCAGGATCAATCCCTTCATCATTCATTTCCTTGGCTGTCGCGTCTGCAAGCACGGCGACATGTCTAGATCGATGTATTGGTGTAGGGACGAGACATGTCTCGTCCTCTCTTAATTCCCGCAAAAACGGACGAGGCATGCCTCGTCCCTACAAGGTAATTGTTAGGCCCGTCCGGCAATCAGGCTGATCAAGGCGACCACGCCAAAGGCCACGAACAGCCAGAACCACCAGGTGCGGAACACGTTCCCACCGCCGAGCAAGGGCGGCATGGCCTGCTTGGTCGGCTGGCTCTGGGGAAGCTGCTTCCACTCGTCGACTGCTTTGGGATCGGGTGGGAGTTCCGGCATCGTGGCTCTCCGAACGCTCTAGTAACCGGACACGTTCTCACGCGGGGCATTCGTCAGCGCCACGCCCAACAACCGGACGTGCACGCGCTCCAACGTCTGCTTCGCGCGCGCCGCTTGATCACGCCGGGTCACGCCGACGCGCATCGCCAGCACCACGCCATCGACCTTCGCGCCGAGCAGCGCCGCGTCCGCCGCGACGAGAATCGGCGGCGCATCGAACAGGATGTAGTGTGCCCGCGCGCGCAGCACGCCGATGACTTCGGACATTTTCGCGCTGCTCAACACATCCGACGGCACAGGCGGCAGTTTGCCGCTCGGGAGCACGCTCAAATTCGGGATGTCGGTTGCGACGAGCGGCGGCGACGACATGGCAGTATCCTGCAAAATCATGTCCGTCAGGCCGCGCTCATTGGCGATGCCCCACAGCTCGTGCTGCGCGGGGCGGCGCAAATCCGCATCCACGATGATGGTCTTGTTGCCCGCCTGCGCAAACGTCACGGCGAGGTTCGCCAGCACGACGCTCTTATCTTCGCTCTGCGCCGACGAAGTGACGAGCAGCGTTTCGAGCGGCCGTTCAACGCTGGCGAACATTAGGTTCGTGCGCAGCGAACGGTACGCCTCTGCCGCGGCAGACCGCGGGTCAGTCAGGGTGATCAGGGTTGCTTTCGCCAAGTCAGTTTACTCCGGGATGGTGGATAAGACAGGCAAGCCGAGCGAGCGTTCGATATCATCGCGGCGGCGCACAATGGCACTTTCGAGATATTCCAGCACGAATACGATCACCGCGCCGAGCCCAAAGCCGATCAGCCCGCCCGCCGCCGTATTGATCGGGACGTTGGGACGCAGCAGACCATACTGCGGGCGATCCACCAGCAGCGCCGTGATGCGATCCGACTGCTGCACGGTCTGGTTTTCCCGGTTGCGGTACTGCACGAGCAAACTGCCCCATTCATAGGCGATATCGTTGGCCATATCGCCATCCGGCAGGTCGATATCGATCTGCATCGTGAAGCGGTTGCTGTCGGCGGTGAAAGTCGCCGCGCCCAGCAGATCGCCGGGGGTCATGTCGAGGTCAAGGGAGTCAATCACCTGCTGCGCGCGGTCGGTACTGCTCAAATACACGCGGTAGGACTGCATCAAACGGATCAGGGCTTCGGTCAGGCCGAGGTCGGTCCGCGCCGGCTGAATCAACACCAGTTGGGTCGAACGGTAGACGGGCGTCTGCTGGCGGCTGATAAGGTACGCGCTGGCCGCGGTGAGGATGGCCAGCAGGATCATGATCCAGCCTCGACGGAGAAGAATGCGCCCATAATCGATCAAGTTCATAGAGTATCCTCGCAAACAAAAGCCGCCTAATTCTACCGCATTCGCCAAAATAGTGAACGTTTGCTTAAACCTGACTGAAATTCATGTCCTTCTTAAGTCACCGTTTTACTCTGTATTCGCTGTGACTAGGACTGAAGCTGTAATGGAATGGTGGTCAAATGGATAAGCTGCTGAGCGACATGAATCGCTTCCACAGACATGATGATGGTGATATGCTTACCGTAATGCACGACAAAATGCAATCACCCGAATTTATGCAAGCCTTTGAGTTAGGATTGCCGCCTGTGGATCACGACAAGATTGAAACGTCGATGGTCAAGATTCTGGAAGCGGTGGGCGAAGACCCCAGCCGCGAAGGGCTGCTCAAGACCCCCAACCGCGTCGCGCGCATGTACGAGGAACTCTTGGACGGCTACCGAACTGACCCGGCCAAACTGCTGAACGGCGCGCTCTTTGATGTCGACTACGACGATATGGTGATCGTCCGCGACATCGAATTCAACAGTCTGTGCGAACATCACATGCTGCCCTTCTATGGGGTGGTTCATGTCGCCTACATCCCGCGCGACAAAGTCGTCGGGCTGTCGAAGATTCCGCGCATCGTGGACATGTTCGCGCATCGCCTGCAGGTGCAGGAACGCATGACGCGGCAGATCGCCGATTTCATTCAGGAAGTGCTGGATCCGCAAGGCGTCGCGGTCGTCGCCGATGGCGTGCACATGTGCTCGATGATCCGCGGCGTCAAGAAGCACGAATCGAGCATGACCACCAGCGCCATGCTCGGCCACTTCCGCACCGATCACATCACGCGGGGCGAATTCATGGCGCATCTGGGACGCCCGACCGCGCACCGCTAACCCCCCCCCCCCGCTGGTATTCGTTCTCGATGGTTACGGTAGGGGCCGCAACGGTTTTGTTTGGCGGCGCGCGCCCCTACGTGCTTTGGTCGCCCCGGACGGCACAGCCTCCCCGCGCCCCTATTCATAAGTTAAACTGCAGCCAGTAGCCCACATCCACCTATGTGATAGAAAACCTGAATATTCCCTGCGTCTGCTGCTGGTCTTTACACATTATTTAGAGGCCGCAAGCACTTTTGACTTGCCAAGGCCACAACACAATGCTATAGTGAATCCTAATGCAGTTGCGATGTGTTATGTCGGGCTGCACTCATCAAGAGCGAGGGAGAGAACGGCTCGTTGATCTCGCGGCAACCCCCGGAGCGCCGGGTAGGTGCCAATTCCGTCCAGAGCAAGACCTCTGGCAGATGAGCGGATAAATCAGTGATTGAGCTGAAGACGTTTCCCTGCCGGAGAAACGTCTTTTTTATTGGAGGCTCACACTCTCATGGTGCAACAACAACAGCAGGCTGCCGGCTCGACTTTCATGTCCTCCCCACGGTACTTCTTCACCTCGGAGTCCGTGTCGGAAGGCCACCCGGACAAGATGTGCGATCAGGTCTCGGATGCCGTATTGGACGCCATTCTCACGAATGATCCGAATGCGCGTGTCGCTTGCGAAAGCTCCACCACGACGGGTATCGTGTTCGTTTTCGGTGAAATCACCACGAGCACGTATGTCGATATTGAAGAACTGGTCCGCGAAACCGTGCGCGGCATCGGCTACACCCGCGGCAAGTACGGCTTTGACGCCGACACCTGCGGTGTGATGGTCTCGATTAAGGAACAGTCGTCAGATATCGCGCAGGGTGTTGACAAGGCGCTGGAAGCCCGCGAAGGCCAGATGAGCGATGCGGAAATCGAAGCGACGGGCGCGGGCGATCAAGGCATGATGATCGGCTTCGCCTGCGACGAAACGCCGGAACTGATGCCGCTGACCATTTCGCTGGCGCACAAGCTGACCCGCCGCCTCGCCGAAGCGCGCAAGTCCGGTGAAATCGACTGGCTGCGTCCCGACGCCAAGAGTCAGGTGACGGTCGAATATGCTTACGGCAAGCCGAAGCGTGTCGACACCATCGTCGTCTCAACCCAGCACGCGCCGGAAGTATCGCAGGAAGAAATCCGCAAGACGGTGATTGAACAGATCATCATGCGCGTCGTGCCCCATCACCTGCTGGACGACAACACGCGCATTTTCGTCAACCCGACCGGTCGTTTCGTCACCGGTGGCCCGCTCGGCGACGCTGGCCTGACCGGACGCAAGATCATTGTCGACACTTATGGCGGCGTGGCCCGTCACGGCGGCGGCGCGTTCTCCGGCAAGGACCCGACGAAGGTCGATCGCAGCGCGGCGTACATGGCGCGCTACATCGCCAAGAACATCGTCGCGGCGGGCATCGCCAAGCGCTTTGAACTGCAGGTGTCGTACGCCATCGGCGTCGCCCAGCCGACCTCGCTGGCCGTCGAAACCTTCGGCACGGGCGTCATCCCGGATGAACAGATCGAAGCGATCATCCGCAAGCACTTTGACATGCGCCCCGCCGCCATCATCCGCGACCTGAACCTGCGCCGCCCGATCTACAAGCAGGTCGCCGCGTATGGTCACTTTGGCCGCGATGATATCAGCGTGCCGTGGGAACAGACCGACAAGGCGGATGCCCTCCGCGCTGAAGCCGGGCTGTAGGAGAAGTTGACAGTTCACAGTCTTCAGTGAACCGTTAAAGACTAGAACTGATGTAGGGGCGCACGGCGGTGCGCCTCTACCATTTAACCCCCGTATCTCTAATTCGCATCGGACGACCGCGTTTGCTTCTGCCACGGATAACTGTGAACTGATCACTGTCAACCTATTCTCATTGCCGCGCTGCCTCGGGTTAGTGTATAGTTTCAGCAGCGGACTATTCACGAAGGTAAGGGCGATTATGCGCGCGTTGAAAGCTATCGGCAGCGGTATCAAAAACTTCATGATTCTGTTCTCGTTCATCGTCAATCTGATTCTGATCATCGTGCTGGTGGTGCTGCTCCTGCTGATCTTCGACATCAAGAACAACGTCGCCTCGCCGCTGCTCACTGGGCTGCACAGCAGTTTCGTCGGGCTGGACGAAGCCACCATCGACTGGACAATCCCCGTCCGCGATACGATCCCCGTCGTGCTCAATGTGCCGCTGGAAACGCAAACCGTCGTCGTGCTGACGCAGTCCGTGCCGCTGGTCGTGAACGCAACCATCACCCTCCCCGGCGTTGGCGTGCTCAACAACGCCAGCGTGAATCTATCGCTGCCCGCGGGGCTGGAACTGCCCGTCGCGCTCGATTTGGATGTCCCCATCAACGAGGAATTACCCGTCGCGCTGGATGTCCGCGCCGTGATCCCCGTGTCGGAGACGCAGCTCCACGACCCGATCAACAACCTGCGCCTCACGTTTGAACCGATTGTCCGCGCGCTGTTCAACCTGCCCGACAATTTTGCCGAAGCTACCCAGTTCGCCGCCGACGCGATCAGCGGGGAGCCGATCTACCTGATGGCGGACAGCGATTATTCGCGCGATCCGTGGCCGGGCTTCTCGGAGACTGCCGGCTTGGGCTACACGCTCGATGATGAACCGGTGCCCATGGCTAACCAACCGATCCCGACGGGACTGGTCGCCATCGGCGGCATTCGCGCGCTCGACGAACTGCTGCGCCCACAGTTGTACGAAGGCGATTCTTCGCCGGAAACGATCAATCAGCAGGCGGTGACCACTATGCAGGGTCAAGCCGTGCCGCCCGAGAACTACGACGGGAGCTACGCCCAGAGCAATTCGCCATAGCGCACCAGTCGGAGTGCGCGCATGTCAATCTGGATGGGGCGCAGCGCGCTGCGCGCCTCCTATTCGTTTCTACGGTCCCGACCTCCTTTGACCGGCCCATCCCCGCCATCGTTAAAGAGTGCATAATAGCCGGATTCACGTCGGGTTCAGGCCGTCAACCTGTGATAAAATCAGTCCAGAAGTTTGCCCAGTGAGAGATGAGAATGTCCAAGCCCGACTCCCAACCCCGCATCTGCGATTACGAAGGTTCGAATTACCGTACCGACTTCTGGGAGGGACGCGGGCGCGAATATGAAGACCGCGTCGAGCGCATCGCGCTGCGCAAGCTGCTGCCGAAAACGGGGCAGCGCCTGCTCGAAGTCGGCGCGGGCTTTGGGCGGCTCACCAACGAATATGCCAATTTCGAGCAAGTGATCGTGCTCGATTATGCGCTTTCGAATTTGCAGGATGCGCAGGAGCATCTCGGGCGGTCGCCGCGTTACATCTATGTGGCCGCTGATGCCTATAAACTGCCGTTCCAGCCGGGCATCTTCGACTGCGTGACGGTCGTGCGCGTGCTGCATCATATGTCGGACGTGACACGCGTGCTCAACCAAATCCGCCGCGTGCTGTCGCCGGGCGGCACGCTGATTCTCGAACACGCCAACAAGCGCAATCTGAAGGCGCTGGTTCGGCACGCGCTGAACAAGCAGGCGTGGGATCCAAACAATCTCGACCCGGTCGAATTTGTCGAACTCAATTTCGACTTTCACCCGGAGCACATCCGGCAGGAGCTGGGACGCGCCGGGTTTGACCTGAAGACACGCGTACCTGTTTCGTTCTTCCGCCTGCAGCCGCTCAAGAAGTACGTGCCGCAGAATGTGCTGGTCGGCATGGACAGCGCGCTGCAAGCGACGGGACTGCTGTATTCGCCGAGCATCTTCACCAAGAGCATCGCCACCGGGCCAACGCCCGACAATCGCTCGGTCGAAACGCTGTTCGCCTGCCCGGAATGCGGCGGCGAGGTCGTGCGCAGCGGCGAAATCCTCACCTGCCGCACCGATGGCCGCCGCTGGGCAGTCCGCGACGGCATCTATGATTTCAAAGCGCCCATCGAAGTCGACTAAATGGCTGACCTGCGCAACCTCGGCCCGAAAAGCCGCCAATGGCTCGCCGAAATCGGCATCACGACCTTCGAAGAGATTGAACGCCTCGGCTCGATGGAAGTCTACCGCCGCCTGAAAGCCAGCCGTCCGCGCGAGGTATCGCTCAATATGCTGTACGGGCTGGAAGCGGCCATCCTCGACATCCCGTGGCAGCACCTGCCGCAAGATGTCAAAGATCAACTCAAAGCACAGGTTGATTAAAGACTCAACGCGAAGAAATTAACCACAGAGAACACAGAGAGCACAGAGGAGAAATTCAGATCTATTTCTCTGTGTTCTCCGTGTTCTCTGTGGTTCAACAGCTTTTTACAGCTCTTCTAGGTATTTCTGCTTGGCGACTTCGTAGCGTTCACGGAGCTGCTGGGTGAGCACTCCCGGCGTGCCATCCCCCAGTTTGATCCCATCAATCTCCACGACGGGCACAATCCCCCGGCTCGCGCTGGTGATAAAGGCTTCGCTCACCCGCGGCACATCATTCACGTGGATTGGCTGACGGCGTACGGGCAGCACCTCCGCTGCGACTTCCAGCGCAATCTGCTGCCCAATCCCCGGCAGTACCCCTTCCCCGGCGGTATACAGCACGCCATCGAGAATCGCGTAAAAATTGCTCGTCGCCCCTTCCAGTACGTGCCCTGCCGCGTCGAGCAGCAGCGACGTATAGATCCCGGGCGGCAGCGTCGATTCCAGCTTCTCGCGGTCGTGCATCCAGCCCGTGGTTTTGGCTTCGGCATTCTGACGGGCGCTGTCCGGCGCGGTGATCACGCGGATGCCGTTGGCGATCACCTCGGGCGGCACGCCCTTGAACGGTTCGACACTCAGGATGAAGCGCTCCGGTTGGTCGGCGGGCACAGTGATGCGATAGCGCACGTCCCCGTAACCTGCCAGCATAATCAACTCACGGAGCGCCGCACGCAGCCGGGAACGATCCAGCGTGAGCGGAATGTGCGCCCGCCGCGCCGAATCTTCCATGCGGTCGAGATGCGCGGTCAGCTTGAGCGCCTTGGTGGTGTCGAACGTGTTGCCGACGGTGTAGATGCCATTGGCGGGTTCATAGCGCGCCGCCGCATTCAGCGACTCAGCCGTGTAGTCGGCGGGTTGCAGCCCTTCGGAGGTCAATATACGGATAGTACAGGGCATGGTTTCACCTCATAAGTCCGGATTGCTTGGAATGCCTACAGTGACATGAGCTCTTTTAGCTGTCAACTGTAAACTGAATACTGTGAACTATTGCTTCTATTCCTGATGACGTGCTTGACACGACTATAGGAAAACGTTAGCATATCTACTAGCGTTGTGCAGGAGACCAATCGTGCCAACAATTTACTGCTTGTCGACTACCGGTATGGGTATGACTACTCCACATATTTATGTGCGGGGTCGCTTACGCTTGCCGTAAAGTCTGAGCAGGACGATAGACAAACAAAGCGCGTGGCCCCGGGGTCACGCGCTTTTTATTTCGCTCAAGGGGACATCATCATGCAAACCATTACCATGAAATTTGGCGGGACGTCGGTCGGCAGTCCGGAAGCCATCAGCAACGTCGTGAATATCGTCGGGGAAGCAGTCGCACAGGGCAACCGCGTGATCGTGGTCGTCTCGGCGATGTCCGGCGTCACCGACCAATTGATCGGTTCGGTGCGCGAGGCAGCGGCGGGCAATCGTTGGGGTTACCTGTCGTGTTCACAAAAGCTGCGCGACCGCCATCACGAAGTCGTCAACCTGCTGACCGTCCCCGGTAAGAATCGCGGCGATGTGCTGAACGACATCGAAATCCTGCTCTCGCAGCACACCGAACTGTGTAATGCCATCAACATTCTCGGCGAAGCCACCCCCCGCATCAGCGATTCGATTGTCGCCTTTGGCGAACGTCTCAGTTCGCGCATCGTCGCCGCCGTCATGCGCCACGCCCGCATCAACGCGCGCGCCTTCGACGCCGGCCAGTTCCTCGTCACCGATGACCGCTTCGGCAGCGCGACGCCCAACTGGGAAGAGACCGAACGCCGCATTCAGAACGCGCTCGTCCCCCTGCTCGATCAGGGCATCGTTCCGGTACTGACGGGCTTCATCGGCGCAACCCCCGATGGCCAGATCACCACGCTGGGGCGCGGCGGCAGCGACTACAGCGGCGCGATCTTCGCCGCGTATTCCAACAGCGACGAGCTCATCATCTGGACGGACGTGGACGGCGTTATGACGACCGATCCGCGCATCGACCGGCGCGCGCGCGTGCTGCCGAACATCTCGTATACGGAAGTGGGCGAACTCGCGTTTTACGGGGCGAAAGTGCTGCATCCTAAGACGGTGCAGCCGATCCTGAACAAGGGCATCCCCATGCGGGTGCGCAATACCTTTAATCCCAAACACCCCGGCACGCTCATCAGCGAAGTCGCCGAGCCGACCCACACCGTCATCAAGGCCGTGACGGCGGTGCGCAACGTCAGCTTGGTCACCGTGCAAGGCAAGGGCATGATCGGCGTGCCCGGCATCGCAGGCCGCACCTTCCTCGCCACAGCGCGCGCGGGCGCGAACATCCTCATGATCTCGCAGGCCTCGTCTGAGCAGAACTTCTGCTTCGTGGTCATGAACGAACGGGTAGAACAGGCGAAAGCCTCAATTGAAGAAGAGCTCGCCAAAGAGATTGCGCGACAGGATGTCGATGGCATCGACGTGATGCAAAAGGTCTCGGTCGTGACGGTAGTCGGCGCAGGGATGCGCGGCACGCCCGGCGTGGCGGGACGCGTGTTCACGACGCTCGGCAACAACGACGTGAACGTGATCGCCATCGCGCAGGGCGCATCCGAGTGCAGCATTTCGTTCGTGGTCGACGAAACCAACATCGAACGCACCGTGTTGTCGCTGCACGATCTGGCGCTCGAAGCCGTCCCCGTTCATTAGAGACATCTAACCGCAGAGAGCGCAAAGAGCACAGAGGAAATTTCGGATATTTTCTCCGTGTTCTCTGTGTTTTCCGTGGTTAATAATCTCTTCTGGTTAAAACGCGAAGGGGTCGCTGTCGTCGTCGAGGCCGAGCGCGTCGCTCATGAGGATCGCGCCCTCATTCGCCTGCGGCAGTCGGCTCAGGTAGCGTTCGGTCACGGCGACGTTGCTGTGCCGCAGCAGGCGGCTGATCTTCTCGATGGGCACACCTGCGTGCTGGAGTGTCCCGGCGACCGAGCGGCGCAGGTCGTGCGGCGCGACGTGCCCGATCTGCGCATCCGCCGCCGCATTGTCGATGATGATCCAGATACCGTTGGGCGACAAGCCGAAACGGCTGATGCGCCCGCCCTTCCAGATGCGGCGGATGAGCGGTGACGTCGGATGCGGTGCGTGCCCCTCCCGTCGAATCGCCCGGTTCCAGTTTTCCAGCGCCAGAATCACGGCACGCGGCATATCGACAAAGGCCGCTTTCTTCCCCTTGCCATGCACCCGCAGCACCACCCGATCATTCTGCTTGCTGATGTCTTCCCAGCGGGCGAGCGCCAGTTCTTCGCGGCGCAGCGCCATCGTGCACAGCATCGTCATGACGACATTGTTGCGCAGCATTTGATTGTCGCTGGTGGCAATGTTACGCCCGGAGATCATCAACTGGCGGATTTCAGCCGTGGCGAGCCAGCGACCGGGGCGCTGCCCCTCCTTCGGCGCGCGGCATTTTGACGCGCGTCATCGTCGCCGGGACATAATCGTCCAGCCACCCCGCCTCGGCCAGCAAGCTTGTCAGCGTGAGAATCGAGGCGCGCGCCTGCATCAACGCCTGCTTGCCCTGCCCGCGGCTGTGCAGCATGCCTAACCACGCGCGAAGCTGCGTCGCGCTCAGGCAGTTCTGCAGCACGGGGATGGGCAGCGCGCACATGCGTTGAATCCGCTGCGGGCCGCGCGTCGGCTTAACGCCCGTCAGATCGACCAGATACTGATCCACCCAGCGGAAGTAGGCGCGATGCGTGTGCTTGCTCCCGGCCTGCCCGGGCAAGACCGCCGCGAAATTGAATGTCAGGTCGTCACGGTCGCCGAGCGGCGCGGGTTGACGAGGTACGGGTAGGTTTCGGTTGTTCATGCCGCCGATTATACGCTGAAAACGGCCAACAGGCGTTAGTCGAAGCGGATGATATCGATTACCTAAATTTAGTTGGTTCGCTCACGTTTACGCTCTTCAGAGATGAAATAGACTATCCTATATGATGAGGCTAATAAGTCGCCGCTCATGTGATGTATGTGCTGGTTAACTATGTCGGGAACTGATCTCGAAGCCATTCTCAGTCAAGCAGAACCACCCGATGCCGACACCTGGCAGCGGCTGCGGGAGGCGCTCCGCACCTACCAGACGCAAGCGCAAGGTAACCGGGACTTTTTCGATCAGGTCCGGGAGCTGTTCCACGCCTACAGCATCCCCCAATGCCTGACGAACCTCGACGGCGTGATCGTCGACATCAACGCGCGCGCTTGCGAACTTTCGGGCTTCACGCGCGACGAATTGCTCGGCCAACAGGTGCTGGATCTCGCCGTGTACAGCACGCCGGAACAACGCGCGCAGTTACTGGAACAGTTCATGCGCGCCGGGCATCTCCGCGACATTGAAGTCGAATCGCGGCGCAAAGATGGTCAGCGGATCGTGGCGATCATGAACTGGGATCTGCTCATCTCGCGGGGGCGGCAGTTCATCCTCACCACCTTGTACGATGTCACCGCCATCCGCGACAGCGAAGAACAACTGCGCAACATGCATCAGATCGCCACCCGGCAGGCGCAGGAATCAGCGCTGCTGCACGAAGCGCGCACCATCCTCTCACGCAGCATGGATTTGCCGACCTTGATCCGCGCGATTGTCGACGGGGTGGCCGAAAAGTTCGGCTATACCCTCGTCAGCCTGTATCTCGTCGAAGATCAGGTGCTCAAGTTACAGCATCACCACGGCTATGTGGTTACTCTCGGCGATCTTCCGCTGGATCGCGGCATCATGGCGCGCGCCGTGCGCCTCAAACATCCGCTGCTGCTCCGCGACGTGAGCACTGATCCAGAGTTCATACAGGCGATCGCGGGCGTTCGTTCAGAAATCGCCGCGCCGCTGTTTGTTGACGACGATGCGGTTGGCGTGCTCAACGTCGAATCGACCGGAAATTTGGAGCTCGGCGACGCCGATTTACGCTTGATCGTCGCACTCAGCGAGCATATCAGCCTCGCCATTCAGCGCGCGCAGTTGTTCAGCAGCCTCGCCGACAGCGAGCGGCGCGAACGCGAACAACGTTTGTTCGCGGAAGCCCTGCGCGATGTCGCCGCCGGGTTGAACGGCACCCTCCCGCTGGAACCGATGATCGACCTGATCATGGGGCACCTGCAGCGCGTCATGCCCCTTTTTGACGGGCTGCGCATGCTGTTCATTCACGGTGAGCGGGGACGGGTGGCGGTGCAGCGTGGCTATCCGGCCGGGAGCTTCGCCGGAACCTTCCCGCTGAGCGAGATACAGTGCATCAGCGATATGTTGACCAAGCGTCAGGTGTGCCTCTATCAGGACGCGCCAGCGCCGTATGACTGGGCGCAGGGAACACCGCTCGCCAGCGTCCGTTCGCTGATCGGCGCGCCGATCATGGCGGATGGCCACGTCATCGGCGTCCTGTTCCTCGATAGTCAGGCGCCGAACACGTTTGCAGAGAAGCACGCTGATTTGCTGCAAGCCTTCGCAGATCAAACTGGGATCGCGCTCAAGAAAGCGCAGCTCCACAAGCGTCTGCGCCGCCAAAACCGCATGCGTCTGCATCAGGCCATGCAGTATGAACGGCGCGTTTCCGAAATGCGGGCGCAGTTCGGCATCGCCATCTCGCACGAATTCCGCACCCCCCTCACGACGATCCACACCGCCGCCGATCTGCTGCGGCTGTATGACGAGCGGCTTACGGCAGAGCGCCGCCGGGAATTACTCGGCAAAGTCAAAACGCAGATCAAGCACCTGACGCATTTACTTGACGATATCATGCTGCTCAGCCGCGCGGAATTGATCGGCATCCAGATCAATCGCAAAGCCGTCGACCTCGACCAACTCTGCCGCGATATCACCTCGGAGATTCAGTGGATCGCCGGGGACAAGCATCGCATTCTCTTCTTCGGCGATGGGCTGTGTCAGGAGGCCTATATCGACGAAGATTTGATCCGCCGGATTTTGATCAACTTGCTGACGAACGCGGTGAAGTACTCACCTGAGGGTGGCAAAGTGCTGTTCATCCTCAACCGGGAAACGGACGATGCGATCATCGAGATCACCGACAATGGCATCGGCATTCCAGCCGAAGAGGTTGATAATCTCTTCCAGACTTTCCATCGCGCGGGCAATGTCGGCTCGATTCCGGGTACGGGGTTAGGCTTGACGCTCGTCAAACAGGCCGTCGAAATGCACGGCGGGGCGATTCAGGTCACCAGTACGGAAGGCATGGGCACGACCTTCACCGTACGCCTGCCGATTGCGCCCCCGCCCACCTAGCCGACCAGCTAGGCACCGCCTACCCAGTCAAATCCAACCTTCTCCGCCTAAAGACGGAGCTAGGTTCAGTCTTTGGCACTTTGTGACCCCTACCGCCATCGGTTAAAGTTGGGGGGTATGTGAAGGGTGGTGGTTCACCCACGCCTTTTGCCGAGGGGGAAAAGATCATGATGAACGAACAAACGATCCGTGACGCGGCTGAGTGCTATGTTCAAGCGCTCGCCGACAACTCGTCGCACTTCCTTGAGCAATTTGCGCCGAATGCGTGGATTGAGGATGCGGACGGGGTTCAGCATCGCGGTCGCACCGCGATTAGTGAGCACATGACGGCGTGGCTGTCCGGCTATCAGTCGGTGCAGTTCACGGTCGAACGGATCGTCGTCGCGCGTGATCAAGCAGCCGTACGCTGGAAGGCAAAAGGCGTGACCGCCACCGGGCATCGGGTGGTGTTCGTCGGCATTTCGATCCTGCGCTTCGACGCCACCGGGCAGATAGCTGGCGCGCGCCAATATGAAACGGGCGTCCTCGCGCAGAGCGCCTGAACCGCCCAAACACCCCTGTGAATCAAAAGCGACCATAGCGGTCGCTTTTTTGTTGGCTAGTCGAGATACTCAGGCAGTTCAAACCAGAAAACCGAACCGCCGGAAGGTGGACAATCTACGCCTACCTGACCACCATGCAGCAGCACCATATGCTTGACGATCCACAGGCCGAGCCCGGTGCTGCTTTCGTTCGCGGTCGGGCGCGGGCTGAGCTTGCCGAATTCGGTGAACAGCAGATTGCGCTCATTCACGGGGATGCCCGGTCCTTGATCCGCGATGCAGAAGCGCACAAAGCCCGGCGTCACTTCGGACCACAGCCGCACAATCGTATCGCTGGGGCTGTACTTGAGCGCATTGCTGACAAGATTGTTCAAAATCTGCGTGACACGCGCCGGGTCGGCGTGCATGAGACCGGGGAGCGGATCAATCTGCACTGTGATGCCTTTGCTCTCCGCCATCATGCTGAACTCTTCGATCACCGGCTCGACCAATTCACCGAGCGCTACCGCGCGCAGTTGCAGACTGATCCGCCCATTCTGACACGCGGCCACGTCGAGGAAATCTTCGATGAATCCGTTCATCTGCATGACGGTGTGCTGCAAGAGGTCGAGCAGTCCCAGCGCGTCGGGGTCATGCGCGAGGCTGGGTCGGAGCAGGGTTTCCACCATGTTGATGTGGGTGAGCGGCGCGCGCAAATCGTGCGAGGCGATGCGCATCAGCCGATCTTTGAGGACGCGCGACGCCTCAAATTCGCGGATCATCCGCTTCTGCAAATCCATCATCCGCTTGAGCTTGAGCTGCGTTTCGATGCGCGCCAGCACAACTTCCACATCAATCGGCTTGGTGATGTAGTCGTTCGCGCCGAGCTGCAAGCCGGACACAATAGCGTGATTCTGCGCCAGCGCCGAGATGAGCACCACCGGGGTATCCTGCGTGGCGGGATGGCTGCGAATGTGGCGCAGGGTCTCTAGCCCGTTCATGCCGGGCAGCATAATGTCGAGCAGAATCAAATCCATCGTCTCCTGTTCCAGCAGCGCCAGCGCGGTATCCGCGCGATCTGCCTCGAAGAGTTGATGTTGATTCTTTAGGATGCGCTTCAGGAGGATGCGATTGACGATTTCATCATCAACAATCAGGATCTTGGCTTGCGTCTCCTGAACATCAGTTGTCGTATACGAGAAATCGGAGGGGATCATTGTGCTCTCTGCGATTGCGCCGATATTTATACAATAGCGCAAGGAGAGCGTAAACTTCATTCATCCCTCATGAAATTTACGTTTGAAATCTACGGTTTGTCAATGCAGTTACGGTACCAAAGTCACACAGCTTGGATCGAGCGAAAAGCAGACGTGCCGGGGCATGGCGGACCCTGCCCCGGCGTGAGAATGAGGGGTGCGGAGGTTTCTAGACCGGCTTGGCTTCTTCGGTGAACTGTTCCTGCTCGGTCGAACCTTCCAGCGCCACCGTCGATGAATGCCCCTGCATGATCGCCTGCTGCACCGCGTCGAAGTAGCCCGTGCCGACGAACGTCTGATGCTTCACGGCTTTGTAGCCATCGGTATGCGCAAGTTCGAATTCGCGATCCTGCAGCCGCGCATAGGCTGTCATGCCTTCGCCGCGGTATCCCAGCGCCAGTTCGAACATGCCGAGGTTCAGCGAGTGGAAGCCCGCCAGCGTGATGAACTGAAACTTGTAGCCCATCGCCCCGAGTTCGCGCTGGAACTTGGCAATCGTCCCCGCGTCGAGGTTGCGCGTCCAGTTGAAGGAGGGCGAGCAGTTGTACATGAGCATCTTGCCGGGGAATTGGCGATGAATCGCCTCGGCGAACTGCCGCGCCTCGTCGAGATCTGGATGCGACGTTTCCATCCACAGCATGTCGGAATAGGGCGCGTAAGACAAGCCGCGGGCAATCGCGCTTTCCAGCCCATGACGCACGCCGTAGAAGCCTTCAAACGTGCGTTCACTGGTGAGGAACGGCTTATCACGATCATCAATGTCGCTGGTGATGAGTGTCGCGGAGTCTGCATCGGTGCGGGCGATGATCAGCGTCGGCACGTCGAGCACATCGGCGGCGAGGCGCGCCGCCACCAGCTTGTTGATCGCTTCCTGCGTCGGCACGAGCACTTTGCCGCCCAGATGCCCGCATTTCTTGGCGGAGGACAGTTGATCTTCGAAGTGCACGCCCGCCACCCCGGCATCGATCATATCTTTCATCAGTTCGTAGGCATTGAGGTTGCCGCCAAAGCCCGCTTCCGCGTCCGCGACCATCGGCAGGAAGTAATCAACACTCTCCTTGCCTTCCAGATGCTGCACCTGATCGGCCCGCGTCAGTGACTTGTTGATGCGCCGCGCCAAGTCCGGGACGCTGTTGACCGGGTACAGGCTTTGATCCGGGTACATTTGCCCGGAGGTGTTGGCATCGGCGGCCGTTTGCCAGCCGCTCACATAGATCGCCTTCAACCCGGCCTGCGCCATTTGCACCGCCTGATTGCCCGTCACCGCGCCGAGCGAGTTGACGTAGGGCTCGGTCGTGAGCAAGTCCCACAGGCGTTCCGCGCCCAGCTTCGCCAGCGTGTATTCGATGTGAATGCTGCCGCGCAGCTTGAGCACATCCTGCGCCGTATACGGACGTTTGATGCCGTTCCAGCGTTCGTTACGCTGCCAGTACTGGTTCAACAGGGTCGGGTTATTCATCACAGCTACTCCAGATTCTCGTACGCGGGTAAGGTCAGAAATTCAGTAAAGGTCGGTTTCCGGATCATCTCGCTGAACAGCAGCCCCGCGGTGCGGAAATGCCCCCCATCAAAGCGCTTCGATCCCACTTCAGCGCGGATCGACTCCATCTCTTCCTCAAACAGGCGATCAAACAAGGCGGGCGTCACCTGCCGACCATCCTCCAGCGTCACACCGTGATGCAGCCACTGCCACACCTGACTGCGGCTGATCTCCGCGGTCGCGGCGTCTTCCATCAGGTTGTAGAGCGGCACGCAGCCATTGCCCCCCAACCATGCTTCCAGATACTGAATGCCCACCCGCAGATTCCACTTGAGGCCGCGTTCGGTGATGATGCCTTCGCTGGGGCGCAGCAGTTCGGCGGCGGTGGGATGCACATCCTCGCGCTGCCGGTTGATCTGGTTGGGCTGCGGCATATGCTCGTTGAACACGGCAAAGGCGGTCGCCACGAGGCCGGGATGTGCCACCCACGTCCCATCGTGACCATCCTGCACTTCGCGCAGCTTGTCGGCGCGCACCTTTCCCAGCGCGGTCTCGTTGGCTTCCGGGTCATGCTTGATCGGGATCTGCGCCGCCATGCCGCCCATCGCGTGGATGCCGCGCTTGTGACACACCTTGATCACGAACTGGCTGTACGCCCGCATGAAGGGCACGGTCATCGTAACCTGCGCGCGATCCGGCAGGATGCAGTCCGGTCGATGGCTGAACTTCTTGATGTAGCTGAAGATGTAATCCCAACGCCCGCAGTTCAGCCCGGCGGAATGATCGCGCAGTTCATACAGAATCTCGTCCGCTTCGAAGGTGGCGAGGATCGTCTCGATCAGCACGGTCGCGCGGATTGAACCCCGCGGAATGCCGAGTTCGTCCTGCGCCAGATTGAACACATCGTTCCACAGCCGCGCTTCGAGGTGGCTTTCCAGCTTCGGCAGATAGAAATACGGGCCGCTGCTGCGATCCAGCAGTTCGCGGGCGTTGTGGAAGAAGTACAGCCCGAAGTCGAACAGGCTGCCGCTGATCGGCGCACCATCGACGAGGAAATGCTTCTCGACCAGATGCCAACCGCGCGGGCGCACCATCAGCACCGCCGTCTGCTCGTTGAGGCGATACTGCTTGCCGGCCTCGTTGGTGAAGGTGATCGTGCGGCGTATGGCGTCACGCAGGTTGATCTGCCCGTCGAGCAGGTTGTCCCACGTTGGCGCATTCGAGTCTTCGAAGTCCGCCATGAACACCTTCGCCCCGCTGTTGAGCGCATTGATGATCATCTTGCGGTCGGTCGGCCCGGTGATCTCCACGCGGCGATCCTGCAAGTCTGCCGGGATAGGAGCGACGCGCCAGTCAGCGTCACGAATGGCCTGCGTCTCCGGCAGGAAGTCCGGCAGTTGTCCCGCGCGAATGGCGGCCTGGCGATCGGCGCGGCGCTGCAAGAGCTCGCGGCGGCGTGCTTCGAAGGCGCGTGCCAGCTTGGCGAGAAAGTTCTGCGCTTCTGGCGTGAGGATCTCCGCATACGCTGACGTAACAGGTCTCGTAATCTCAATCGTTTCGTGAACAGACAAAGTCATAACGACTCCTCAAAATACAGCGCTTGTCAGGCTCAATGGGAGATATCGACGGGCTGCGAACTAATCAAATGCTGATTAGATTGGCTACTTATGTTTTCATTCTATGGAAATTTGCGCGGTGTGTGATGCACAGAATCGTGAAACTTTTCGCGATCTATTCGTACACAGTGTCGGAGATTGCTTGTGAAACCGGTAACATATCTTGCCAGATTCGGTATATTTTCACTGGAAGCGTTTACAATCGATCACATCAAGGGGAAGAGGCGCTGACCTGTTTAGACACAATGTCTGAGTCGACCTCGGTACTGACCGCGCTTCGGCACACCTCTAGACCGCTGCCGCCTTCAATCAACTGCTTGAGGCGAGAAGTGAAGCGGGCGGCGGGTGCGCCATCCGTGATGGCATGGTCAAAGCTGACCGTTACACACAGCAGGTCGCGAATCTCAATGCGTCCGTCGACGACGGCGGGTTTCTTCGCCATGCCGCCTAACGTGAGCATCACGGCGACCGGAACCACGGGAATCCCCACCCCGCGCCCTGACCAAACATACCAACCGAGGTGATCGCCGTGGTGCCACCCATCGCTTTGAAGCGGTGTGGATTCCGCAGCATCAAACGCATGAGCGGACGGCGTAAAAAGGCGGGGATCGCCGCGTACAGTTCCAGCAGGCGCAGCGGGCGTCCGTGTTCGATGGGATTACGCTGCGACTCGCGGATTTCGCGGCACATCTCCAGCACACCGCGGCGATTGGTCTGCCGCAGCACGTGCTGCGCGACGATTTTGCCGCCGCCGGCTTCACGCTCGATCATGATATTCACGTCGACATCGTCATGCACGATCAGCTTGCGCCCTAGGCGAAACGCTTGAATGCGCTTATCCTCGTCGATCGCTTTCCCTAAACAGTGGGCGATGAAGGCCACCACGGAAATGTCGTCACCCGTGCGTTGCTCATATTCGTGGATGGACTTCAACGGGTCCGTCATATCGACTTCGATGAGACCATGGATGACTTGGCGGTCACTCGTGACACGCAGCACATCGTCTGAACCGATACGATGACGAGGAAAAGTCAGCTCTTGAAACCCGGAATTTGGCATAAAAACACCCCCACAGCCCGTTTATAATGATCGTGCGGCAGGGGTGAGGGTGTGAATAGTGACGTTTGTCGCTTTAGCGTGGTGCGGGTGTCACCGCCCTTTCCAGACCGGAGCACGCTTCTGCGCGAAGGCCATAAAGCCTTCGATGCCATCCTCCGAGTTGAAAATCGCCCGTTGGTGCTCATGTTCACGGTCGAGGGCTTCGGCGTAGGTGCTGTCGAGTGATTGCAGCATGGCCTGCTTGCCACGCCACAGCGCCCCCGGTGACTTCTGGCTGATGATCGCCGCGTAACTAACCACATCCTCCATGAACGTCCCAACGGGATAGAGGCGGTTCGCCATGCCGATCCGGTAGGCTTCCTCGGCGTCGACATCCATGCCCGTATACATCAATTCGAGCGCCCGCCCCAACCCGATAATACGCGGCAGCAGGTACGTCCCGCCGCCATCCGGTATCAACCCGACCCGGATGAACAGTTCGGCGAACTTACCGCGTTCGCTGACGAGCCGAATATCGCAGGCCAGCGCCATATCACAGCCGATGCCCGCTGCGAAACCATCGACTGCCGCGATCACGGGCATGGGCAGCGAGCGAATCGCCTTGAGCGTCGGTCCGTAGACTTCGTTCAACACGCGGTGCATTTCCTCAGCGGAAAAGCCGTTCGCGACCGCCTTTTTGATGTCCGCACCGGAACAGAAGGCTCCGCCCGCCCCGGTCAGCACGACGACGCGCGAACCGTCCGACTCACACGCTTTGAGCGCGCCGTGCAGCGCAGTCATCAGCTCAGCATCGACGGCGTTGCGCACTTCCGGTCGATTGAGGGTGAGCACGGTGACAGTGTCATAGCGGTTCACTAACAAAATATCGCTCATCAAAAGCATCCTTTCACACAAGTCTTTAGGTTGAAAGCCGCGCACGGAGCTGCTGCGCCAGTTCGTCGAGGCGCGCGTCACTGATCTGCAAATACTGCCCGTCTTTAAAATCCATAGCGGCAAATTGCTGCTGATCGAAGGGCGTGCCCGGTGGGCAGGGGCACACATGCATATGCACATGCGGGTTGCGTTCCGGGCTCCCCAACGAGGCGACATACACGCGCATTGCCCCAGTCACCTCGGCGACCGCGCGCGCCACCGCCCGCACGACGCTTTGCAGATGCATCCACTCCATGTCGTCGAGATCGCTCTCCCACCGTTCGGCATGGCGCTTGGGGCACACCAGCGTGTAACCTTCCTGCGTCGGGAACTGGTTCAGGAAGGCGATGACATGCTCATCTTCATAGACGATGCGCGGGTCTGCGACGAGCGGGTTACCCGCCACCAGACGACACACGAAACAATCCGACCGAGCGATCTCATCATACTCTTCCGGCGTCATCTGGCGCATAGCGTCCTCACCAACTCATCGGATTCTGCTGGCCGCTGGTCGTCTTGGAGCTGGCCGCGGTCGTTCCAGTTTTGCGCGCCGTACTCGTGGAGCGGGTCGGGCTGGTCGAGCGACTCGCGCCTGTGCTGGATCGGGCAGTCGCCGCGCGCGGCACAGTGGGCTTCGTGCTGACGGCTTTCGCCGCGCCCGCGGCGCGCCCTTCGGACGATTTCTTGGGTGGCTTCTCTTTGGCCTTGAGCGTCCGCTGAAGTTCGCCCACCAGCAGATCGCAGTTGGCGTGATCGCCTGTCATCGGGATATAGAGATACGCGCCGAGCGGGATCACGGCCAGCGCGGGGACAGCATTCCCGCTGGTCAGCAGCAGCACCGCCAGCAGCCCCAGCGCCACAAACACGACAATCTGCCCTTGCTTATCCACGCCGCTCGGCACATCACCGCGCACGGTGGTGACGCCGTTCTCGCGCTCGATCTTCCCGCGCAGCACCGTACGGCGGTGAAAGCGACCGATCACCGGCGTCGACACGCTCAAGGCGAACGAGCCGTTCTTCTCCACCCAACCACCGAGGGATGCGCGCGCCGCGCTCTCTTTGGCTTGCATGCGCGCATTGATAGCAGTCAGAGCCTGAGCGGGCGTTTTTTCCGTGTAAAGCAAAATTCTCAAGATTGGTTCTCCGTGCGTGGTACTCAGCGGACGTAAATCGAACGTCCGTTATTTGCAGGTGAACCGACTGGGGACGCGCTTCTGCCGTCATGGACGCGCAGAAGCGCGTCCCCCTTCGCTCGCCCCCCCCCCCCCCCCCCGCAACCCCCCCCCCCCCCCCACAAACCAGCCACCCCCCCCGCGCGAAGGGGGTTTCAAATCATTGCGCCGACAGTGATCAAATCCAGTCTCTATTTTAGCACATTTGTTTCAATATTGACGGTAAACTGACCGCATTACAGCATCGGAATTGTCAGACCGCCGTCCACCACGAAGACCTGTCCGGTCGTGTAATTGGAGGCGGGCGACGCCAGATACAGCGCGATCCCAGCGATATCTTCCGGCTCGCCGATGCGCTTCATGGGTGTGCGGGCGACAATCGGTTCAAGGATCATCGGGTTATCCCACAGCGCGCGGGCAAACTTGGTGCGCGTCAGGCCGGGCGCAATGGCGTTGACGTGAATGTTGTCGGGCGCGAGCTCCATGGCCAGCGTTTGCGTCAGGTTGATGACAGCGGCTTTGGTCAGGCTGTAGATCCCCTGCATAGTGCCGGGACGGAGTCCATTCACCGACGCGACGTTGATGATCTTGCCGCCGCCCCGCGCCTGCATGTGGGGCACGACGGCCTGTGTCAGCCACACGTTGCCCATGATGTTCACTTCGAGGGTCTTTTGCCACAAGCTGTCTTCGGCTTCGAGGACAGGACCAAAGTGTGGATTGGTCGCCGCGTTGTTGACGAGGATATCCACGCCGCCATACTGCGCGACCGCCGCCGCGACCAACGCTTGCAGGGCGGCTTTGTCGCCGTTGTGCGCCGCCACGCCGAGCGCTTCACCGCCCTGCGCTTTGATCTGCGCGGCAGCTTCTTCCACCTGATCCTGTTTGCGGCTGCTCAGCACAACTTTGACGCCCGCCGCGGCATACACCTGCGCGATGGCCAAGCCAATGCCGCGTGACGCGCCCGTGATAATGGCGACTTTGCCCTGCACATCAAACGGTGATTTCATCGTCATCCTCGCCTGTTTCAGCGGTCAGATTGTATCGTATTATCGGGCAGTGCGCCTGTTCCGGCAACCGCCTGAATCAAGAGCGGAGCTGCCGTCAGCCGCATCTCAAGGTGAAATTCATTGTGCAAGGATTGTTTTGTGAAATTTTGACGAAGTTACCCCAATTTTTTCATACGTTAAGTCTGTATTTCGGAACATTTTGCTATAGTTAATATTGACACTCCACTGCCGTAGACATCGCAAAACTCTGTGTGTGTAGGTAGATAGGTAAGGTCAACCTCGTGATTATTAATCAAGCGTATGAACTCGAAACGGTGAATTTGAGCGGGCTGCCCCTCGCCGGGCTCAATATCGAAGCGCATTTCGGGGATTACAGCATCGACTTCGCGACACCGAACCCGACTGGTCAGGGCGACTGTCACATTTCGCTCGGCAGTGGTGATTTTCGGGGCAGCAGTCTGCTCAACAGCCGCTTCGACCGCATGAACGTGCGCACAGTCAGCGGGCGCATTCGCCTCGCCTTCGATGGACTGTCGCTGGAACACGACATGAGCGTGCGGCTCGCAAGCGAATCGGGCGGCATCTGGCTGGAAATTCCGAATGACATCCCCGCGCAGATCACCTTTGTGACCGACAACGGCCGGGTGATCAAGATGGACGAGGGCTACGAGCAAGTCGATTCGACAATTTATACGACCCGCGGCTATCATTTGAGTGAGTCGCCGCGTCTGACCATCGAAATCGACACGGTGATGGGAGACTTACGCCTGACCAACTGCTGATCTGTCGGGCGCACAACCATTCACAGGATCACCATGCTCTATGACATCACACGGACGGTCTCCGCGAGCAGCGCCGTCTGGCCGGGGGATGCGCCGTATCAAACGCAGCTCGGCTGGAGCCTCGCTGCCGGGCAAGCTGTCAACCTCGTCACGATCACCACGACGCCGCACGTTGGCACGCACGCCGATGCCTACTACCATTACGAAATCGCTGGGGCGCATCCCGCCACCATGCCGCTCGACGCGTATCTTGGGCGAGTGCGCGTGGTCACGGTGAGCAAGCGCGACGGCGCGCTCACCCCGACGGATATCCCCGTCGCGCTGGACGGCGCGGAACGCGTGCTCATTCACAGTCATGTCAGCGATTTACCCGATTCAACGTTCGCGCCCGAATTTCCGTACCTGAGCGTCGAACTGATCGCCTGGCTGGCGTCACTGGGCATCCGGCTGATCGGGCTGGATTCGCCCTCCGTCGACGCCTTCGACAGCCAAGAACTCCCGTGCCATCACGCCTTGGCGCGTCATGGCCTCGTCAACTTAGAAAATGTCTATCTGCGCGACGTGCCGGATGGCGATTACGAGCTGATCGCCCTGCCGCTCAAACTGGACGCGGCGTGCGCGTCCCCGGTGCGCGCTGTGCTTCGCTCCTTGAACGAGAGGTAGGTCAACCCGCATGAGTCCCGTGGCGCTGGTCTTTTACGTCTTATTCGGCGTGATTCTGTTCATCATGTATCTCGGCATTCGCCGCCGCTGGCTGCCCCCGACCCCGTTGGCGATTCTCGGCGTGGTCGGCAGCATCATCACCATGACGCTGATGGCGCTGGCGCAAGGCAACAACATCGTGCAAGCGCTCTTCGTCGGTCTGCTGGTCGGCGGGCTGTTCAGCGCGGGGACGCTGGCGATGGCGTGGTATTTCCACTCGAATACCAAACGCTAAAACCAAGAAAAAGCCTAACGCAAAGACGCAAGGTCGCGAAGACGCAAAGGTGATTTCTGGTCTTAGCGTCTTTGAGCCTTTGCGTCTTTGCGTTGAATCTTGGCTTTCACTCCACCTGTAAAATCACCAATTCGTAGCGACCAGAACCGTCGAAGCGTGACGCTTCGACGACATACGTCCCCGTTGCGGGCAGACGGACCCGGCTGATTTGCGCGTTGACGCCCATCGCGGCGTCCGTGGTGTCGTCGTTGTAGGCGAGGCGCGCGCCGTCCGGGCCGAGCAGTTCGAGCGCGGGGTCGAGATCGCCGCTTTGCGTGATCATCGTCAGCGTGATCACCTCCCCTTCGGTGCCTGCAAACGCCCACCGTTCGACCGGAGCCGCATCGATCAGCGCACCTGCCACGCGGATCACATTGTCTGCGCCAACCGCCGCCCATTGATCGCTGCGCACGCTGAGCAGATACACGCCGCCGCCCTGCACCCACTCCACCGCGACCGTGTACACGCCATCGGCGGGCAGCACGAGATCGGCGATCTGCGCATCGTATGCCCCGAACAAATCCAACCCGAGCTGATCGTCGTTGTAGGCGATCTCCGCGCCCGTCGGACCAGACACGCGCAGCGCCATATCCAGATTGAGCTGGAGCGGATCCGTCAGCGACGGGTCAATCGCGTTGATGCTGATCGTCTCGCCCGCGTGCCCCTGATACGTCCACGCCTGCCGGGGCGCGGCTTCGCTGAGCATGCCATAGCCCACGCCCGCGCCGCTCAAGTGCAGGGGCGCGCCGCCGCGATCCGTGGGCAGGACTTTGCTATAGCCCGTCAATCCGCCGTTCACATCGATCACGAACAGGCGTAAGCCATCTTCGGACAGCGCCGCGCTCCGCCCGCCCACGGCGAGCAGCGTTTCGCGCGTGCCCCACAGCGTCTCATAGACGATGGTCCCCCCGGCGATGACGATGCCGCCGCGCCCATCACCCGTCACATCGAGCGGATCGGCGTGCAGCGGCGCAGAGTCCGGCAGCCAGAAGCCGCTGAGCGTGCCGTCATTCTCCACGGTCGAGAGATAACCGGCCAGTGACTGATCGAGCAGCGATGCCAACCGTTCGACGAGCAGCGGGCGCCCGTCGGCGTCGACCAGCACGAAGGGCGGCGCGGTCGCGTTGAAATTGAGCGGGATCGGATCATCCGCGCCGAGGATATGGAGCGCGTAGTTGATATTGTCTTTATAACGGTCAATCGCGTAGACCGTGCCGTCCGGGGCAACGGCCACGCCGAGCGGCGCATTCCCCGCATACGCACCCACGGGGTCAAGCCACGCACCGTTATGCAGGCGCAGCACGCAGCGGCACACAATGTCTGCGACGTACACGGTGCCGTTCGCATCGGCGGTGATATCCGTAGGCTGGGTTGGGTTCGCAAACGGGTACGCGCCGATGACTGTTCCATCCGCCGCACTGATGGCGAGGACACCCGGCTCATCGCCACCGTACAGCGCGTAGACCACGCCGTTCGCGCTGTAGGTCACCTGCGTCAGCGCGTGGTCACTGTGCGTCCACAGAGGCTGCAAATGCGGGCAAAATCGGCTGCGTGAGCGATAACCCCGCAAACACCTGATCGAGCGGCAGGGTGCCCCCCGTCCAGCGCGCGACGGCCACGATGATGCGGTCATCGGGCAGGTAACCCGCACGCCCTTCCCCCAAATACGCCCGGTTCGCCGTGACTGCTTCCGCGCGCCACGCCGCGCGTCCGTACAGCGTCGCCGCTTCGAAGCCGAAGTGCACGAGATCGAGCGCGGGCAGGTCCGCTGTGAGCGCCTCGGCGGGATCGCCGCTTTCCAGCACGCGCAGTTGAATCGTCAGATTAGCGTTATCGCTGATGGTGACCGCGGGGCCATCGCCCGCGAGGGGTGCGGCTTGCCACGTGCGCGGCAGCGTAAGCGTGATGCCCGCCGTCTCCCACACAAACACGATCCATTCCTCAGCCAGCAGCGGCGCGGCAGTGAGGACGAGCAGAGCGAGGGTGGCGGCGAGGGCAGCGCGCATCAGGTCACCTTTTGGGAATTGAACCGACGACTTTGAAACCGAGGCGCTCAACCTCATCCCGGCGGCGCAGAATCGGATCAAAGGCATACGCGAGCACCGCGAGGCCGAGGCCGACGATCACGCCGATGCCGATGCGCAGCAGCGCGTCAAAGCGATTCATGAGCGGCGGCGGCGCTGCGCTAACCGGAGCGCGATGCAGAATGGTCACAGCGGCGGGTGCGCCGCCCAACTGCCCAAAATACGCCTGACTGCGCGTTTCCAGCACGGTGATCACCGCGTCGGTGATGAGCGTGAGCTGATCGGCATTCGGCCAGCTCAAATACAGCCGCCCGACCACCCCTTCGTTATCGGCGGAAACCGCCAGCGCCGCCGCATCGAACGCATAGCCGTTCTCGGCGGAAACCTGCGCAACTTCAGTCGCAAACGCGCTGCCGCGCACCCAGTCTGTGAAGGCATCAACGGTCAGTTCAGAGGCGCGCCAGATATCCTGATAGTCGCCATCCGTCCGCGGAATCGCGTCCATTGACTGCGCCGCCGTATAGCTCAGCAGCGTGCTGAAGCCGCCGGATTCCCCACGCCGCAGCAAATCTGGCAGCGCCAACGCCGCCGTGATCACGATGGGGATGAGGATCAACCACCACCAACGGCGAACGATTGCCCAAACAATTGCGAGTTCCAACGCTTGCTCTCCCAAGTAGGGACGCACGTCAGCGCGTCCGCTTTATCTGATGAATCGACGCCCCGTTGAGCGTCTCTAGGCCTGCTGCTGAGTCTGAACAGCCTGTTCGATGTACGCCAGCAGCTCCCGCTTGAACACCGCGGTGTCAAACTGTTCGGCATGCCGACGAATCACCCCTGTATCATACCGCGAAGCGTCGAAATCGCGCAGCACGTTGACAAGGCTTTCCACCGTGAGATCGGCGAACACTTCCCCCGTACGCCCCGGAATAACCGTGTCGAGCGCGCCACCGCCGCCATACGCGATCACCGGGCGACCCGCCGCTTGCGCTTGCACCGGCGTGATGCCGAAATCTTCCAATCCGGGGAAGAGGAACGCTGTGCAGCGCGCCATCAGCCCCGGCAGTTGCTCGTCCGGCACATAGCCGAGGAATTCGACGGTTGGCCCGGCCAGCGCCTTGAGCTTCTCCAGATCACGCCCGCGTCCCGCGACCTTGAGCGGCAGTCCAAGCTGCGTCGCCGCCTGCACCGCCAGGTCGATGCGCTTGTACGGGATGAGGCGCGACACCACGAGGTAGTAATCTTCGACCTGTTCCGACGAGACGGGCTGAAAGCGTGTCGTGTCGACGGGCGGGAAGATGATGACCGAGTCGCGCCCGTAGTACGTTTTGATGCGCGCCTGAATCTCCGTCGAGATGGCGATGAAATGCGTCACGCGCCGCGCCGCGTCGAGATCCCAGCTCCGCAGCGCCGCGATGAGCGGGCGCAGCCCGGCCTGCGTCAGCTTGCCGAAACCTTCACGCTGAATATAGGCATCAAGCTGCCATACGTAGCGCGTCGGCGCGAGGCAGTAGCAGATGTGAATCGTGCGTCCGCTCCACCGCAAGCCGTGACAAAAGCCGCTCTTGTTGGTGAGGATGACATCATACGCGGAGAGATCCAGCCCGCCCCACGCCAGCGGATACACGGGCAAGTAGGGCTGATGATGCGCGTGAATGCCCGGCAGTTTGTTGATCCACAGCGGGCGGATATCCCATTGGCGATAGGCAGCGGGCATTAGGTCAGGGGCATAAATACTGGTATAGACGGGGCTGTCGGGGAACATGTCGACGAGCGTTTCGAGGACGTCTTCCGCGCCGCCGCGCTGATTCAGCCAGTCATGGACGAGGGCAAGTTTCACGGGCAGACCGCCCGGCTGATGAGCATAGCATTTCCTTCCGCGCGGCAAACCAATGAGCGCCGCCGCGATCGGACGCTATTCTAGCACGGAAGGCGCGTTGAGAAACGCTTGCAGATCCGCGCTGAGCGGCGCAAGTTCAGTGCGCTGCTCGTCGTTGACGATGCGCTCCACCTCGGCGGGCACTAACTGCTGCTCAATGCGCTGGCGCAGCGCCGCCTCTTCGCCGGGGTCGCGATGCAGCGGTTTGGCGTAGCGCAGAATCGCGCCGAAGCAGCGCGCGGCCAGTTCAGGCTGACGCCGATACAGCGCCAGATCCGCTACCCCATACAGACCATGCAGCACGCCGATCAAGTTGTCGATCTGCAGCCCGATTTCCAGCCATTGGCGAGCGCTGGCAGTCGCCTCAGCCCACTTGCGGAGGGAAATCTGCACCTGCAGCAGCGCCCCGAGTTGGTTGGCCGTGCTCTGTGGGCGCTTGATCTGCTGGCAGAGGGCGATGCCGCGTAGAAAATAGCTTTCAGACGCTTCGAGTTCACCGAACTGAGCGCTGAGATAACCGAGATTACCGTGTAACTGGGAGAGCGCGAGCTGCGCGCCGGATGTTTCACCCAAGCGGATGCAAACATCCCCCCAGCGCCGCGCCTCCGCGTAATCGCCTTTGGTCGCATAGATCGCTGTGAGGGTATTGGTCGTGTTGACCATCGCAAACCGGTCGCTGTGCTTCTCGTTGAGTTCCAACGCCTGCAAAGCATAGTGCACCGCTTGATCGAAATTCTTATCCAAAAAGTACGCCGACGCGAAGATGTTGTAAGCGCGTCCGATCCAATACTCCAGACCGAGAGCCGAAGCGATGCTCAATGCCCGCTGGCCCAGCGCGATCATTTGCGCTGTCTCACCCAGGTCATAGAAGATGACCGCGTAGTTCATCAGCGTTTCGATGACGGTCACGTCCTGTCGGTCAGCATACAGGCGGAGCGCCTCTTCTATCTGGCTGCGCGCGACCTTGAGATCACCGCGACGCACGTTCAACATACCGAGCAAGACAAGCGCTCCGGCGCGCATGGCCGGATCTTGGCGCTCTTCCGCCACCTCAAGCACACTCTGCGCGACCGCCTCGGCTGGCTGATGTTCGAACAATTGGTAGAGCGCTTTGCCGTACAGCAGTTGGAGCGCGATGCGCTCCGGCAACAACGCAGCATCCGCTGTCGCTGTCAGCATTTCATCCAGCAGCCTGCGCAGCAATTTGTATTCCCCGCGCCGAAACAAGTTCTCGCATTCGCGCTGGGCATAGCGCAGCGCCGTCGCGACTTCCCCAGCGGCCCGCCACCACGTATATAAGCGTCCAAAGTAGTTCGGGTCATCGGGGTAGATGGCCTCGACAGCCAGCGCCGCCCGCCGATAATCTTCCGGACGGGCGAGATGCAGCAGCCCCTCGCGCATTTTGTCATGACTGAAGCGCAGCAACCCGGCGCGCGTGGTGATCAGCGCGACATTAATGCCGCGCACCATCCACGCATCAAGATCTGCCTCCGAATCCAGTTGGCGTACATAAGCCAAGTCAATTTCGCGGCCATAGAGTGCGGCCAAAATCATGAGCACCTGCTCAGATTCCGGGAGCAAACGTAAACGCCGCACGCTGATATCGAGCATGCCTTGGGAGAGCACAGTCTCAGGCAAGGTCTCGCGTCCAATTTCGCGCAGGCTCCCCGACGTCTGCGCCAGCGTCCGCAGCGTTTCCACGAGGAAGAACGCATTGCCTTCGGTGTGATGCATGAGGAAATCAACAACCTGGGGATCGCGCCCACTCTCACCCAGAATGGCGGGGCTGAGCAAGCGGATTTCGTCGTACGTGAACGGCAGCAGCGTCAGCACCTGCGCCGCTGGGAACAGATCCGGCATCAGGAGCGCTTCATCCGGGCGATACGACGCGATGATGATCATGGGCAGATCTTTCACCTGCTCGACGAGCTGCACCAGCGGGTACAAGCTTTCCGTCAGCCAGTGAATATCTTCCACGAGCAGCATCGTCGGCGTGTGCAGCCGTATAAAGACATCGGTGATCGTCAGGCTCATGCGCTGCTGATACTGTTCGCCATCCAGACGGGCAGCCACATCGACGCGCTGACCTTGCAGCGCATCAATATCCGGCACAATGTCCTTGAGGATGCTCAGCTCGCTCTCGTTCATCGGCACTTTGAGGGCGAGCGCGCGCAGCGGTTCATACCACAATTGGAACGGCTGGCTGTCGTTCTCCAGCGCCTGCCCGACGATGACGTTCATGCCGTGCACGAGCCCGCGAATGCGCAGTTCGTCGAGCAAGCGGGACTTTCCCACGCCCGACTCCCCGCCGATCAGGTATGCGCCGCCGCGCCCGTAGGTCGCCGCCCGCAGCGCCTCTTCGAGCAGTCTTTGCTCGGTCTCCCGCCCCACAAACGGCGCGGCCTGCAAAAAGCTTTCGCGGATGACCGCGTCTTCGCTCGTCAGCGGCATGTCTGACGCTCTGAGCAGATCGACGATCACGCTGGCGGCGTCGCTGTAGCGGGTGTTGCGGTCACGCGTGAGCAGCCGCGCGATGACGGCCGTCACATCCGGATTGGTCACCGCGGCGACGGGGTGCATATCGGGCGTTTCATGCTGAATACTGTGCATCAGCTTGGTGATATTGCGCGTCTGATACGGGAAGTGCCCCGTGTACAGCTCGTACGCGATCAGCCCGACCGCGTATAGGTCACTTTGCGCGCTGCATGTGCTGCCACTGAAGATTTCGGGCGCGATATATGCCAGCGTGCCCGAGAGATCGCTCACAAGATTAGCTTCGGAGACCAGCCCGAAATCGAGCAAGCGCAGCTTACCCCCGCTGTACAACAGGTTATCCGGCTTGATGTCGCGGTGCACGACCCCATGCCGGTGCAGGTAGGCTAAGCCTTGCAGTAGTTCGATCAACAGGCAGGTTTTCGCGTGCATGTTCAGCCCCAACATCTGGCTGAACTGCAGGATATTCTGCGGCAGGTCCAGAATTTCCATCGTGAAGTACGGCTGATCGTGATCAGTGAAGCCGTAATCCATCACGCTGATGATATTGGGGTGGCGCAGCGCCGCCAGCGTCCGGAACTCATTCGCGAGCGAGATGCGGCTGGCTTTCGGCGTTTGATCGGGCGTGGCACTGCCCGCGCGCACGATCTTCAACGCCACACGCGTCGCGGTGAGGCGATCAAAGGCTTCATAGACGATGCCCATGCCCCCCTGCCCCAAGACGCCGTGCAGTTCATACCGGCGGGCAATCGTCTCAAATGCATTCAGTGCAGAAACCGATACCATAGCATCCCGCAGTACGTTAAATCACCTTAATCATTCTATACGAGATTCCGAACGCCAGAATAAATGAGTAAAAAGCCATATCAAAACAGGCGTAATTGGCGCAATGGGGCGAAGGTCATGCGGTGCAGCGGCGTCGGGCCATGCTCGCGGAGCGCCGCGTGATGGGTCGCCACGCCATAGCCTTTGTGCCCGGCAAAACCGTAACCGGGATACTGCGCGTCGTACTCGACCATCCAGCCATCCCGCGCGACTTTCGCGAGAATGCTGGCGGCGGCGATGCTCAGCGACAGGCTGTCGCCTTTAATGAGCGCGGTGTGCGGGAGCTGGCGGTTCGTCCAGCGAATGGAGTCGATCAGCAGGTAGTCCGGGGTGGCCTGCGCCTGCACGAGGGCGAGCGCGCGTTCCATCGCCAGGCAGGTCGCCGGGACAATGCCGAGCGCATCGATCTCGTGGGCTTCAGCGCGACCGACGCCCCACGTCCGCGCGGTCGTCTGGATGCGCTCAACCAGATTGCCCCGTGCCCGCGCGCTGAGCTGTTTGCTATCGTAGACGCCAGCGAGGAGCTGCGCGACATCGTCACGGTCGAGGGGGAGGCAGACCGCGCCCGCCGCCACCGGCCCCGCCCACGCGCCGCGGCCTGCCTCGTCAATCCCGACGATGACTCGATAACCCTGCGCCACCAGGGCGCGTTCGTGCTGCAGGCCAGCCGTGCGGGGCGCGTGCGGCGCGGTCATTTGCCGACGGGAAGATACACACCCGCCCGCCAGTTGCGCTGAATATCCCAGATTTCACGCAGCAGTTTGAGCGAGTCCTGAACGAGGCGCATGCGGCTGTCCGCATCAAAGTACCACGTGATCGGCACTTCGCGGATCGTATAGCCGCGCTTCTTGGCGAGGAACAGAATTTCGATGTCGAAGCCGATGCCCGTCATCTGCTGCACGCTGAACAGGTCTTCGGCGGAGCGGCGGTTGAACATCTTGAAGCCGCACTGGGTATCTTCGAAGCCACGCACAGCAGTCAGCTTGATGATCCAGTTATTGACGCGCCCCATAAAATGGCGGTATTCCGGCTCATTGATGCGCTGCGCGCCTGCGCCTTCCCGCGTGCCGATACTTACATCGTAGCCATCAGCGTACGGGGGCAGAAACTTGACGATTTCTTCGATAGGCATCGAGAGATCCACATCGCAGATGAAGCGGTATTCGCCCTGCGCCGCCAGCATGCCCGCTTTGACTGCCAGCCCTTTGCCGCGCGTTTGTACCACCATCAATTTGACGTAGGGATGTTCCACAGCAAACGCCTGCGTCACTTCAGCGGTGCGGTCGTGGCTCCCATTCTCGACCACGATCACTTCGGCGCTGAACGATTGGCTCGCCAGAAACGCATCAATTTTCGCGAGGCTGGGGGGAAGCCGATGTTCCTCGTTGTGCGCGGGCATAATGATCGAAAGCAGGGGGCGCTGTTCAGGGGTCAAAACTGATTCTCCGTAAGCGCGTTCCACGCGCATGTATTTACCTCACCTTGATCGCTGGGAATCAACCCACGCCGTCCGAAGTCAGCAGCGCGTCGATCTCCGCAGCCGAGACGCGGCACAGCGCCTGCACCGAGCGCCGCTTCCTGAGCATCCGCGGCAGCCCGATGATTCCGGCGATCATCCCGCGCAGTTTCGCGCGCGCCGCCTGGCCACGCCACGCACGGATTGCCGCCCATGCCTGCCGCGCCTGCGCCCGTAGAATCTGCCCGCCATATTTGCGCCACAGCGCGCCGGGCAAATTCTTGACGAGGATGAAGATCAAATTGCGCCCGTCATAGTAACTGGCGGTCACTCCGCCGCCAGTTGCCGACAGATGATGGTACACGATTGCGGCGGGTGTGTAAAGACAGCGCCAACCGCTCAGATTGACGCGCCAACCGAGGTCGACATCCTCGCCGGAAAAGAAGAAATCGTCGTCCAGCAGCCCGATCTGGTCGAGCATAACGCGGCGGTACGCGGACGAACCGCCGCACGCGCTGAAGACGTATTCCTCGCGGTCAAACTGGCCTTCGTCCTTCTGCCACACGCCGCGATTCCCGGCACGCCCATCCGTGGTGAAGAAGTCGCCCGTCGTATGGATGTGATCGCGCTTTTCGAACAGCAGCATTTTGCTGGCCACGCTGCCGACTTCGGGATGCCGCGCGAACGCATCGACCACCGCCGCCGCCCACCCGGGATCCACTTCGGTGTCGTTGTTGAGCAGCGCCACGATCCCCCCGGTGGCGGCGCGCATCCCCGTGTTACACGCGCCGGTAAAACCGGTGTTCGTCGGCAGTTCGATCAGCTTGACCCACGGGTACTCCCGCTGGATCAAGTCCTGCGAGCCATCGCTCGACGCATTGTCGACGATGAGCACTTCGAGCGCGGGGTGCGTTTGCTGGCGGAGCGCCTCCAGGCACACGGGCAAAAAGCGCGCTCCGTTCCAATTCGGGATGACGATTGAGAGCGTGACCGGCATTAGACAATCGTGTCCAGTACGCTGCCGAGAATACTGATGATCTCGTCGACTTCCGCCGCGCTGATGACGAGCGGCGGCGCGAAAGCGAGCGTGCTGCCAACGTTACGCGTGCGCAGCCCGCGATCCTGACACATGCGCATGACTTTAGCCGCCAGCGCCGGGTCGGCCGTCTTGGAGTCTTTGTCGCTCACCAGTTCCACACCGCAGATCAAACCGAGGCCGCGCACATCGCCGACAAAGCGGAACTCTTTGAACGCTTCCAGACCTGCTTGTAAACGCGCGCCCATCTGCGCGGCATGTTCGACCAGCTTCTCGTTTTCGATCAGTTCGAGGTTGCGCAGCGCAACCGCACACGCCGTCGCGTGACCGGAATAGGTATAGCCGTGCATCCAGCTATCGGTATCCGGCGCGCTCTGAATCGCATCGTAAATCGCATCGCTGATCTGGTTGCCGCCGAGCGGTTGGTAGCCGCTGGTGATCGCCTTGGCGAACGACAGAATATCGGGCTGCACGCCGTAGCGGTTCAAGCCGAACAGTTCGCCTGTGCGCCCAAAGCCTGTGATCACCTCGTCGGCGATCAGCAGCACATTGTACTGATCGCAGATTTCGCGGATGCGGGGGAAGTAGTCGTCGGGCGGGACGATCACGCCGCCGACGCCCTGCACCGGCTCGGCGATGAACGCCGCGACCGTCTCCGGCCCTTCACGCAGAATCGCTTCTTCGAGGAGGCGCGCCGCCGCCGTGCCGATCGTTTCACCGGGTTTGACTTCACCGTCAAAGCGGTAAGGATACGGCGCGCCGATATGCACGAAACCGGGGACTGCCGGGCCAAACATCTTGTGATAGCGTTCGATGCCTGTCGCGAAGGTCGCCGCCAGCGTGATGCCGTGGTAGGCGAACTTGCGCGCGATGATCTTCACTTTTTCCGGCTTGCCCAACCGCTTGAAGTAGTAGCGGGCGATTTTAAAAGCGCTGTCATTCGCTTCTGACCCGCCGGAGGTGAAAAAGGTCGTTTTGAGGTTGGGATACGCATAACCGGAGAGCTTTTTCGCCAACTGGGTCGCGGGGATGTTGGTCATGCCCGCGAAATTCGAGGTGAAGGCCATGCGCTTCATCTGGTCGTAGGCCGCCTGCGCCAGTTCTTCGCGCCCATAGCCGACATCGACGTTCCACAGCCCCGCCATCCCGTCGAGGATTTTGCGGCCGTCGGCGGTGTAGAGATACACGCCTTCGCCGCGCTCGATCACCAGTGGATCGGCGTGGGTTTTCGGGTGCTGGAGCGGGTGGAGCTGCAGCTTGTCCTGTTCCTGTAAAGTGGCATTATCCAGTTGAGAAGTGGTCATCATAAGCGCCTTTTTTTGGTTTGGTCATGCTGGCTACCGAGTCTATATCGAGAACATGCTGTTGTACAGGACATGGAACAGAGAGGGCGCGACCAGATTACGCGACCGCTCGAAAATGTAGCCGAACGCCAGCCCTAACCCCATCTGAAAGACGATGGTGCTGGCCAAAGCCGTGAGCACACCGCCCGGTTCGCCAAAATTGCTGTAGCCGAGGCCGACATGCCACACACCGAAGATCACGGCTTGCAGCACCAGCGCCCACCCCGGCGACAGCAGGCGGCGCAGTCGGGTTTGCAGCGCGCCCCGGAACAAGAATTCCTCGAAGAAGCCGTTGTTAAGCGCGTTCGACAGGATCACCTGCCCCACCCAATTGAGCAGCGCCCCGTTGACGATCAAATAGGCGATAGCCAGCACGGGCACGATGCACCAGATGAACGTCACGCGCAGGACGCGGTGACCGCGCCCTAACCCGAGATCCGGCAGCTTGGCGCCGAGCAGCAGGAGCAAAATCAGCGGAATGACGAAGTACAACACGGGGTTGGTCAGGTAATTGTCGTTGCCGAACGTCCGCCCACTGAAGCGTTCAAGCGCGTCGACCAACGGCGTCCAACCCGGAATCACGGTGTTGAACGGGATGAGATCGTGAAACTGCATCCCACGGAGCCCCGTCAACCCGATGAGGAGGAAAATCACGGCGAGCTGCAAATAGATTTTGCGCCGCTCCCCGGCGTCCACTTCGACAAGGTGCGGGTTGGGTTGGGTGTTCAGCGCGGTGATCAGCATGAACACGGTGATCCCCGTGAGGCTGGCGAGTCCACCCCACGGGGTATGCCCATAGGCGAGCAGCACGACCGCGCCGATCACCCACAGGGCGATGAACGCCAGAGTCGCGCGGGAACGAAAAGTTTCAGACAGAGTGGATTGGGCTTGCTGCCGAACCGATGGTGTGGCTAAAGCGTGGGCGGTCATGGTGCTCCCTTGAATGGCACCGCGCACAGATTAAACCGCTGACGAGGATGAAAGGGTACGGTGAGAGCAGGGACAACGTTATCCCTGCTCGGTCGTGCGCGGTTAGCGGAATAAACCTTCTTTGGTCAGAAATGCGTCCACCGCGGCCTGCCACGGTCGCAGCGTCACACCGACTATTTTACCTGCCAAATTCGCCAGAGGGGTAAATTCCGGCGGCGTCGACGGGCGCGCCCACGCATGGCTGGTGATGCGTCCGATCGGCATCTCGGCGTAACCCGCATGATCCAGCACGTAACGCGCGAAGTCGTAGCGCGAACAGTAGCCATCGTTGACCATGTGATACACCCCCCAACGCCGCGTCGCCATCAGGTTGACCAGCGCGACCGCCAGATCGTCGTTGTACGTCGGACACGCGATCTCGTTAACGACCACCTTCAGCGGTTTGCCCGCCGCCGCTGCGCCCAACATTGTCTGAATGAAGTTTTTACCGCCGTGCGCGAACAACCACGAGGTGCGCGCGATCATGTGGCGTGGGTTAACCCCGACGACCGCCTGTTCGCCGACCCATTTGCTGTAGCCGTACGGGTTGATGGGCTGCGTCCGGTCGTATTCGCGGTACGGCTGTTTCGCCTTGCCATCGAACACCTCGTTGCTGCTCACGTACAGAATCGGGACGCCGAGATCCGCCGTCGCCGCCGCAACATTGCCTGCCCCCAGTCCGTTGATCGTGATCGCATTGTCCGGCTCACGCGCGCAGCCATCCACGTCTGTCCACGCCGCCGGGTGAATCACAAAGTCGGGCTGTGCCGCGGCGATCCACGCGCGGGTGGCCGCGTAATCGGCAATGTCAAATTCGGCAACATCGGCGGGGATCGGCGTATGCCCGCGCGCGCTCAACACCTCGACCACCCGTGAACCTAACCGCCCCGCCGCGCCCGTCACCAGTACCCGCATGGCCATCCCTTTGCAAAGTGAGTTCTAGCACCAGGACTGAGGTTTGAGGACTGAGGAAAAATCGTTTCAGGGTTGTAAGAGCAGACATCACTCTCGTGCAAATTCTCAGTCCTTTCACCTCAGTCCTAAATCATGACTATCCGTTCGTCGCTGCGCGTGTGCGCCCAGACTGGGCTGAAATAGCGATTGTGCAGGTCGATCACCTCGTTGACATCGGTCACGGGTTCGATCACCTCGCGCCCCTGCGCCGCCTTGCGCCATGCGAAATCGGTCAGGTTCGCCGAACCTTTGAACGCCAGCAGCCCATCGATCACCACAATTTTCTGATGCGGAAAGTGCGGGCTGTCATTTGGGAAGACCTGCAGTTTCAAGCGCGGCGCTTCGTCGTGATACTCCGTGATCTCGCGCAGCACCATATCATGCTTGATGCCGGAGACGATGCCGCGCACGTCGACGCGCTGCGCCGTCAGTTTGAGCGCGCCGAGGATCAGCACGCTGATGCCGTAGGTCGTGAAATGCACGAACTTCTCAGCATTTTGCAGCGCCTCAAATAACGCGCGGATCGGCGGGTATGGCGTGTACTGCCCATACGGCGACATGACCGATTCGCGGGTCTTGCGGGCAATGCGGGCCAGCGCCTGACTGTGCTCGATCAGGTCTTTGTAGTGCAGATCCAGCCCTTTGGCGCGTAAATACTCATCCGGCATCGGGTAACGGTCGGTGGCGATGTACTGCACGCCGCATACCGGGCACACCACCCGCCCCACGTCGACCAGCAGCGCGTAACACCGTTCGCACAAATAGCCCGGCGGCGTAAACCGCAGCAGCGAATCAATATCAAAGCCCGTTTGCACTACCGTTCGCTCCAGTGCTCAAACACCGCTTCGAGATCCTGCCGCCATTCGGCTTCAAGGTCATCGGTTGAGCGCTCATCCATCCGCTCGAAGTAGCCGCCGCCGGGGATGCCCGTCTGCTTGGTAACGACCAGCGCACACAATTGCCCATCGCCGTCTTCCCACGCCTCACGGCAGACGTCGCGCAGCAGGCGGTGAAAGATATGCGAATGGTAGTGCAGCGTGACCGTCTGCAAGCGCAGGCACAATTCCGAGTAGGTAATCGTCTCGCGTGCCCGCGCCACCTCGATGAGCAGCGCGCGCATTTCGGCTTTGACCGCCCGGTAATCGGCGTCAATCAATTTGCGCGGCATGCGGTGCTCCTCCAACCTTTTTCCAACGAAGCGCGGCAGATACTAAACCATTTGTTCTGATATCGCAACCCAATCCTTTAGCGGTTACCGCAGCACGACCGTGAGATTCTGGTCGTCGATGATAACCTCGGAAAGCGAGTAGTACCCGCCGCCCGCCTGCACGCTGAGCTGGCGCAGCAGCTCATTGCCGCGCGTCTCAAATTCGGTGATCGTCGTGCCGAAGCTTTCTGGCGGCACGGCGTACAGGCTGCCGTTGAGGTCAACCCCGGCGAAAGCGAACTGACGGCGCGTCGAGTCCAGCGTGAGCACGATGCCCGCCGTCTGCGTGATGCCGCCGTACTCGGGGAAAGTCACGTCGACGTACACGACTGCCCCACCGGGGCGCAGATCGATGCGCGGGTTGCGGATGCGCGGGTCGGGCGATTGGTCGCTGCACAGGGCGCTTTGCGCGCGGCACAGTTCCATCAAGCCCGCTTCGCTGAACGTGGCGACGGCGGCTTGCCCACCGCTCGGCAGTTCGCCTAATGTGAAGTCGTAGAGGTTGCTGTTGGGGTCCAGCTCGCGCACGCCGTACTCGCCCAGATTCAGGCTGATGTCGGCGGGCTGCGTGGGATTGAGCAGTTCGATGGTCGGCACGGGCGTGACTTCGTCAAAGACCTGCGCCGTTTCCCCTTCGGAGCGCAGCCCGGCGATCTGCGCGACAATGCCGGAGAGGTTCGGGCGGAAAAGCAAAACGGCGGCCAGAATCACGAGGGCGGATGCGCCGAGCAGCAGAAAGCAGCCACAGCCCACCGCCACCAGCGAAGTCTGCCGCCGCCGGACGGGTCGAACATAACCGGATGGATTGTTCCGCAAAAAGTGCCTCCAGTGTCACAGTTTACTGTTCAGCGTGCAGCGCGACCGAACTGATCGCCTGTACTGTTCCCAGTTTACTGCGCACTGTCAAGCCCGTTTAGTCGGTGCAGTTCTCGCACTGCGTCACAAAGTAGACGATGCCTTCCGCGCCCACCACGCCCGAATGCGGACGGTTGCCGGGGATATTCAGCCGATCACCGGCCGCTACATTGAAGACATCTTTGCCAATGGTGATTTTGGCGCTGCCACTGGCAAAACCGAGGACGAGATCCTGCGAATTCCGGTGGTTTTCGTAGGTGGCGTGCGGCAGTTCGACCACTTTATGCGCGTTGTGACCGTGGCGGCTGACATGTTCGCAGATCTGATCTTCGGTGAGTCCGACGTAGACTTTGGGCTCGTGAATGGCCATCGTAATGAACTCCTTAACTCGTGATATGGTCATTGTAGCCGGGATCGCCCGGCCTGACCCGTTACGCTCATCAACTTTTTGGTCGCTAAACGTCACACTTTGTAACGTCCCCACCAGCCGACCGTCACAATCCTGCCAGGGTTGAGCACAATCTCGCAATCTTAATCTTAATACTCTGTGAGAGGGTGCGTCGAGATCAAGCCGCATTAATGCGATTTGTCATACAATCGGGTTGGTTATACGGAACTGAAGGTGGCTGTATGAGTCAGGCTAGGCGCGTCATCGACCAAAGTGGGGCTGAAGGCGTTATCGAGATGCTGGATGGCAAGTTCGCCCGGCTGCGTTTGCACACGGGACGCACGGTCGCTATCCCGCGCGAAGCACTCAACTGGGATGCGGAGGCCAACACGTACCGGGTCCAGCTCGATCTCACCCGCCTCGGCTCCCGCGTCGAAGAGCAGACGGTCATCCCGTTAGCCGCGGAAGAACTCACCGTGGACAAGCAGACCGTGGAAAACACCGTGCGCGTCCAGAAGCGCGTCCGCGAAGAAACGGTCGTCGTGGATGAAGTTCTGCGCCGCGACAGCGTGGAAGTCGAGCGCATACCGATGGATCGCTACGTCGATCAACCGTTGGAACCGCGCTACGAAGGCGACACGATGATCATTCCCATTCTAGAGGAAGTGCTCGTCGTGGAAAAACGCCTGCTGCTACGCGAGGAGATCCGTATCACCCGGCGGCAATCAGTGGTGCGCGACCCGCAGGAGCATGTGCTGCGGCGCGAAGAAGCCACTGTCACGCGCGACCAGACCGATCAATCAGTCGAGTAAGAGAAGCAAGAGGAGTCGAAGATGGCACATACAGTAGTAGCGCTCTATGATGACTTTGATACCGCGCGGCGCGTGGTAGAAGAATTGGTGTCCGCGGGCTTTGACCGCGAAGACATCAGCCTGGTGGCCAATGATGCCAGTGGCAGCATGGGCTCGGCGCTCAAAACGGACAAAGACGATGTGACAGCAGGTGAAGGCGCCGGCTTTGGCGCCGTCGTCGGCACGCTGATCGGCTTGGGCGTAGCGCTCATTCCCGGCGTGGGGCCAGTTCTGGCGGCAGGTCCGCTCGCGGCAGCGCTCATGGCGGGCATCGGCGCGGCAGCCGGCGCGGCGACGGGTGGCATCGCGGCCAGCCTGATCGACCTCGGCATGTCGGAAGACGAAGCCGGCTACTATAACGAAGGTCTGCGCGGTGGCGGCACGCTCGTGACCGTCAGCCTCGACGACGACACGTATGTCGGGCGCGCGCAGGACATCATGAACCGCTACAACCCGATTGATGTGAGCGACCGCTTCGGTGGCAGTTCGCTGTCGAGCGACACCAGCGGCCTGACGACGGGCACGAGTGGCCTGAGCAGCGGTCAGAAGCAGTCGAGCATGGGCACGACCAACCGCAATGTCGATGCGGGTGATCAGGTCAGCCTGCCCGTGGTTGAAGAAGAACTGAACGTGGGCAAGCGCACAGTTGAAGAAGGCGTGGCGCGGGTGCGCTCCGTCGTGCGCGAAACCCCGGTCGAAGAACAAGTGCATCTGCGCGACGAACACGTGACGGTCGAACGCCACCCCGTGGATCGCCCGGCAGATCCGAATGATCTCAACGCCTTCCGCGAACAGACCATTGAGGTCACGGAACGGCGCGAAGAACCGGTCGTGCAGAAGCAGGCGCGCGTGGTCGAAGAAGTCGTGGTCGGCAAGGAAGTGGAAGAACACACCGAAATGGTGCGCGATACCGTGCGCCGTACCGATGTGGAAATCGAAAACGCGGAAACGACGGGACGCACGGGCATGTCCGGCATGACCTATCGCCCGTACACTGACTACGAGACCGATTTCCACACGCACTACGACACCAACTACGCGTCGAGCGGCTACACGTTCGACCAGTACACCCCGGCGTACCGCTACGGTTACACGCTGGCCACCACGGATCGCTACGGCGATTACGATTGGGATCGGCTGGAACCGGAAGCCCGCCGCTACTGGGAAGAACGCAACCCCAACACGTGGGAACGCTTCAAGGACAGCATCCGCGAAGCGTGGGATCGCGTGCGCGGTCGTTAGTGAGTTAAGCTCACCCCCTACCCCCTCTCCGGGTGGAGAGGGGAACATCAGGGCAATAAACAGGGCAGACCAAGTGGTCTGCCCTGTTCGTTTGGAAAAGCACAGCTGAATCTGTGCGCAAGTAGCGGACTGATCGGTTTTGGGGTTTGCGAGAGCGATCAAAAGGGAGTCTTAAAAGCGCACAGTTATCTTGATGCAAAAGGTTTTTGTAGGGACAAGGCATGCCTTGTCCACTGTATATTTCTCTAAAAATTAGGACGAGGCATGCCTCGTCCCTACACATAACAACCTTATTGGACGCCCTCTCAATCGTGTCCCTACACAAGCACCATTTTTCGTAGGGACGCAATGAATTGCATCCGCCGCTTCCAAACCAAGTGTTCGTTATCTTGCAGAGCTATCCGCGCGCCTTGCCACGACGATCCGGTAAATCGTCTAATCAAACTCCAGCAGCGGTTCGAGCCGCTGTATGAGCGCCTCCCCGATGCCTTCAATGGCGTCGAGGTCGGCCATGTTTGTGAAGCGCCCCACTTGATCGCGGCGGTCGATGATGCGCTGCGCCAGCACTTCGCCGACTCCGGGGAGCGTCATCAGTTCATCGAGATTCGCCGTGTTGACGTTGACCCGTGCCCCACCCTGCGGCGTCGCGATGATGCTGGTATCAGCGTCGGCTTCGACTGCCCCTATTTCATACACATGGACCTGATCGCCATCGTGCAGCACGGCGGCGAGGTTGACGCGCGTCAGATCGGCGTTGGCCGTTGTTCCGCCAGCCAGTGCGAGCGCATCACTGACGCGGCTGTTATACGGCAAACGGATCACCTGATTCGGCTGGTTGACCGCGCCCGTCACATACACCTGAATCTCGCCGGGCGTGGTCGCGGTCGGCGTCGGCACGGGCGGTTCGATGACGATGTGTATAGGTTCAGGCCGGGTGGTGAGCAGCAGCACCGCGCCCCCGATCAACGTGATGATGAGGAGCGCGAACGCGAGAATTGAGAGGCGGGGTGCGGTGGTCATGGGCGGTCTTTGCGGCGATAGACGAACTTCAGGCCCGACCACTGCGCATCGACGGCGATCACTTTGACGTCGACCAGACCGTGTGCCAAGCCATAGTCGCGAATGATGTTTTCGTCCAAATCGGTGGGGATGCCCGCCGACTTCTTATACCACGAGACCCACAGCATCCCATTCGGCTTGAGCAGCGCAGCAAGGCGCTCAAAATCGGCGTCGAAGGCCGCGTAATCGCGCACGAACAACTGAATCAAGTCGAGCGGCGGATCGAGGCTGATCTCGACATCAGGCAGAAGCAACCCCGGCGTGTACGTCTCCGGCGCGCTGACAAACGCGATCCGCATGCCCGGTTTGACGCCAAGCTTGTCCAGCAGTGACCGTTTGGAATACCCTGCCGCGTCGGTCATGGCACGTCAGCGCGGAGGTTGGGCAGGACGCGGCGGCGGCGGCGGTGGCTGCATCGACGCGAAGGTCGGCGTATTGTTGCTCACGATGATCGATTCTTGGAACAGCGTGCGATTCGGCACGAGGATGCGCTGCGTCTCCGTCTGGAGCGTGGTGTAGCGCAGGTCGATATCGGTCACGATGCCCTCATGCGCTCCCACGCGGATGTAATTGCCGCGCCGGAAGGGGCGGTACATCAGGATGAGGATGCCGGAGAGCAAATTGCCGATGATGTCCTGCAGCGCGAAGGCGACGGCGAACGTCGTGATCCCCAGCCCGGCGACCAGCGCGGAGACATCCACGCCAATCGTGCCGAGCGCGGTCAACAGGCCGGAAACGATGATCGTCAGGCCAATCACCTGCGTCATCAAATCCAGCACCGAGTCATCGAGCCGCGTTTTGCTCCCAAAGCGCCGTACGGTCGCGCGGAACAGAATGCTCACAATCCAGAAGGCAATGAAGATCACCAGAGCCAGCAAAAGCTGCGGAATAAAGCCAATGATCTGTTCGGTTAACGTCGGCGCGACGACTTGCGCGGCGGTCTCGATGGTCTCGGTGGGCATAGTATCAGTTTAGTAGCGGCGGACGATGGACTTGTAGACGGTCGGCTGGCGGTTCTGGATCAACTGCCATTCTTCGCGGCTGCGGCGGATTTCATCCACGTCGATGCGCGCCACGACAAAGCCCTCATTCGGCGCGCCCGTGTCCGGGTTGGTATCGCCCGCCATCGTCGCGTAGATGTCACCGCGCGGCCCGACGATCATACTGTCACCACCGAAGCTCATGGTCACGTCTTCGCCAACACGGTTCGACCCGGCCATGAAGACCGCGTTTTCGTAGGCGCGAGCGCGCATGAAGGTCTTCCATGCGTCCACATCGGACGCTTCCCAGTTCGCCAGCACGCACAGAATTTCCGCGCCATCCAGCGTGAGCGCGCGCGCGACTTCCGGGAACGCGAGGTCGTAACCGACCATCAGGCCAATCGAGCCGATTTCCGTCTCGATCACGGGCATCTGGTAGCCATCGCGGAAGGCCATGCGTTCTTCGCCGCGCAGGTGAATTTTGTTGTAGACGTCGACGACATCGCCTTCCGGCCCCACCAGCACCGCCGAGTTGTAGAGCACGCTTTCGACTTTTTCCTTGGTCACCATGCCAAAGGCGATATACACGCCGTATTCGCTGGCGCGCTGCGCCATCAGGTTGACCGTCGGACCGGGAACACGCTGCGCCTTTTCAGTAAAGCGTAAGCCCAACTCATACCCGCTGGTGATCAGTTCGGGGAACACAATCAGGTCGACGCGCTGGGCGGTCGCCACCTTGCTGATCATGTCGGACATCTTGATCAGATTTTCGTCAGTTTCACCGAGCTTAGGACTCATCTGAACAACAGCGACAGAAACTTCGCGCATGGAATTTCCTTATGAGCGTTAAGCGATTCGACTTAAATTGTACTATGCCCGGCGCAAATTCTCCAAGTAGCCCTCGAGTTCGGGCGGCAGGGGCGACTCGAAGCACAGGCGCTCTTTGGTGCGCGGATGATCAAAGCACAGCTTGGCGGCGTGCAGAAACTGGCGGTGATAGCGCGTCTTGCGGAAGCCGTAGACCTTATCGCCGACCAGCGGGCAGTCGATGAAGGCCAGATGCACGCGAATCTGGTGCGTGCGCCCGGTCAGCAGCTTGACCGAAACGAGTGTTTTGCCATCTTTGAAGCGTTCCACAACCTGAAATTCGCTGATGGCAGGACGCCCGTCGCGCGTAACCTTCATGCGTTTGCGCTGATTCGGATCACGGGCAATCGGCGCGTCGATGCGTCCCAGGTTCGTCTTAGGGGTTTTCTCGGTCAGCGCGAGGTAGACCTTCTCGACCGTACGCGCGGAGAATTGGCGCATTAAGCGCTGCAGGGCGGGCGCGCGGCGCGCAACGAGGATCAGGCCGCTCGTCTCTTTATCGAGGCGATGCACGATACCGCGCCGCTTGGGGGAGTAATCCATCTCGGCGATTTCCGGGTAGCGCGCGAGAATGGCGTTGACGAGTGTGCCCGTCTCGTTGCCCGCGCCGGGATGCACGACCATGCCCGCGGGTTTGTCGATCACGGCGATATCCGCATCTTCGTAGAGCACCACCAGCGGAATCGGCTCTGGTTCGACCGTCTTATCAGGCGGCGCGGGCGGCACCGTGACAATGATGCGTTCGCCCCCCTTGAGCTTGATGCCGGGTTTGATGATCTCGCCGTTGACGCGCACATGCCCTTCACGGATGAGCGTTTGAATCTGCGAGCGGGTCAGGCGGTCGCCGACGTGCGCGACGATCAGTTTGTCGAGGCGTTCGCCTGCCGTTTTCACCGTGAATTCGATGTGTTGAGACATTACAAGCCTTTTATACAGTAACGTTGACCGAAAGGTGAACTATGATACAATGAATACTAACCTGTTTGAGTGATCGTGAGGAGTCGATTCTCTGGAAGCGTTAGATTTAGCCCGCGAAATTGTTCACGCCGTTGAGGATAAGAAAGCCGAAAACATTCTCCTGTTGGATTTACGCCCGGACACCGTAATTGCGGATTTCTTTGTGATCTGCACGGGGACGAGCGACCGCCAAATCCGCGCCCTGGCCGAAAATGTCCGCGAATCCATCAAAACCAAGTTTGGCAAGCTCCCCCACTCCACGGAGGGTGAGCATACCAGCGGATGGATGCTGCTCGACTACGGTGATGTGATCGTCCACATCTTCGGGGAAAGCCAGCGCGAGTTTTACAATCTGGAAAGTTTCTGGCGTCAAGCGAATGTGCTGCTGAGTATTCAGTAGTGATAGGACTGAGGTTAAAGGACTGAGGACTGAGCAAGCAGCAAACTCAGTCCTCGGCACTCAATCCTCAGTCCTGCCTTTTAGCGACCTTCGAAAATCCACGGGTCGGTGACGCGACCCCACGAAATGAGTTCCGCTTCGGTGAAGAAGTTAGCGATTTCGACCAGACCGTTTTCCGGGCTGTCGGAACCGTGCACGAGGTTACGGCCAATTTCCAGACCGAAATCACCACGGATGGTGCCCGCGCCCGCCTTCGCCGGATTGGTCGCGCCGATGGTGCCGCGCGCCGCTTCGATGGCATTCGTGCCTTCCAGCGCGATCACCACGACGGGCGACGACACGATGTAGTCGACCAAACCGTTGAAGAACGGCTTGCCCTGATGCACGGCGTAGTGCTTTTCCGCTAATTCCCGCGACACCTGCATAAACTTCATACCGACGATGCGCAGACCGCGCGCTTCAAAGCGGCGGATGACTTCCCCGGTCAGGCCGCGCTGCACGGCATCCGGCTTCACAATGATGAGTGTACGTTCCACTGCTAAAACTCCTCGATGATCTGAGCTTTGGGCACAAAAAACGGGTCATTGTGACCCGTTCTGGTAAGTCTGCTGCTGATTATAGCTGATTCAGGGCTTCCCGATAAGTGTTGAGCGCGTCCTGCAGTTTGCCCTGCCGCATCAGGCCGTCGCCGAGCACGCGATACACCGCCGGGACGGTGCGGTACGATTTGACCATCTGCTCGAGGTCGGCCACCACGGTGTCGATATCGACGCTCGCGCGGATCAAGCCTTCGTATTCGCTCAGGCTGCCTTCCAGATCGCCGCTCTGTTCGAGGTCGCGCGCGCTCTGGAGCGCTCCCGCGCTGACCGGCGCCCGCGGGATCAGCGGCGCGGCGGTGGTCGGCGGCGGGACAGGTCGCTGCGCCACAGGCGGCACATAGACCGGTTCCGGCTCGGGTTCCGGTTCAAACGTGAACGCGGCGGGTTCGAGATCGGCGGCGGTTTCGGTGAGCCAATCTGGCACTTCGACCGCTTCCGGGTTCTCCAGTTCGGAGAGCCAGTCCGCAAAGGCCGGTTCCGCGGGCGCGAGTTCGACCACTTCCGGTTCGGCGGCAACCGGGAGTTCGGTACCCGCCATCCACGACGGCAGGCCCTGTGCTTCGCCCACGGGCAAATCTTCAGCGGGCAGCGGCTCATCGATCAGCTCGTCGTCCTGCTGTTCCAGCTTTTCGACGGCGGCAATCCGCGCCGGGTCGCTTACATTCCGTTCGTACCAGTCTGGCACTTCGGCTACGTCAATCGTGCCCGCCTGATGTTCAAGGTCAAAGGCTTCGGCCCACGTGTCATCCGGGTCGACTTCAACGCCAGCGGCCGGTGCACTGGCCACCTGCGCCACTGGTTCCGCGGTTTCCGTGAACAGGGAACCGAAGTCCATCGGCTGATCGTCCGGCTCGGCTTCTTCTTTCAACCAGTCCGGCATATCTTCCGATACGGGCGTGGGTGGGAACAACGCGTCGAGGCTGGCGGTCGGCTGCGGTGCGGCGGGCGGTTCAGCGGGTGCGCCGCCCATCTGTTCCAAGAGCCAATCCGGCAGTTCGGCAGGCACCAGCGCAGGTTCTTCATCCAGCTCCGGCATGACCATATCCGGCTCATTGACGATTTCGTCAACCTTCGCCTCGAACAGCACCTGAATCTGTTCCCGGGTGACCGAGCCATCGGCCAGCGCCCGCTGAATCGAGTCCATGGACATCTCGTCTCCGGACTCGTCTTCCGCAACCGGGGCCACCGGCGGCGGCGCGGGGGGCGCATCGTCGGCCAGGCTGCTCAGGAAATCGGACGGATCGCTCAAAGTCGGCGCGGGCGCCCGATTATTCGTCACGGGCGGTGTGTCAAACGAGAAGGCGACATACCCGGGCGCTTCAATTTCGTTCAGTTCCGGCATGGGAATATCGAGCTGTGCCGGGGTGAGCAGTTCTTCGGTATCCGCACCCTGACGCCGTGCCAGCGACTCCAGCCATTCGACCGAGTCCGATCCACCAAACGGATCGCGCGCGGGGGCGGGCTGCGCCAAGGGATCATCCTGCGTGCGGGCGAGGTCTTCCAGCCATGAAAGCGAGCTGCCCGCTTCGGGCGCCGCGGCGGCAGGGGTCGAGTCTTCGGTCGAGAGGTTTGACAGGTCGAGATTGAACAGGCTGTCATCTTCGCCACCGTTGCCACCGGCCAGACTTTCCAGCCACGCCAAACCACCCTCTTGCGCGGGCGGTGCAGACCGGGTCGCGGCGGGAGCGGGCGGAAGCTGCGCAGCGGCGGGACGCGCGGGCGCGGGCTGCTGCACAGTCGGCGGTTGCGCAGGCGGTGCAGGCGGCGCAGAGGTCGCCGGACGCAGCGGAGCCGCGGTCGGCGGTGGTGTGATCACACGGGCGGCCGGGCGCTGCGGTTCAGCCGCAGGCGGCTCAACAGGCTTGACCGGTTCCGGCGCGGGCTTCGGAGGTGGCGGCGCGGCGGCTTTCGGCACGCCCGGCTTGATCGGCTCCATCTTGCCTTCTTGCCCATAGGGAACATATCCCGGTTCGTCGATGACGACGCTGTTCGGGTCAATTTCGGCAATGTCCATGTCAGCAGATGAGACGAGCCCCTCGGTTGCGCCTTGACGTTTCGCCAGTGTTTCGAGCCATTTATTGATCTCTTCCGGCGACATCTTGTCAAAATCTGGCATGTTGTCCATCAAACCACCTCGTTAACGCAACCATTCCGGCAAATCGGCTTCATCGTCGTCGGATACCCAGTCCGGGAAATCCTCGTCAGGCTGAGGGGCGGCAGGTTGTGCCGGGGGAATCAGTCGGTCTAACCAAGCGGGCGTCTTGCTAAAGGTGAACGACGATGCCGCTTCCGCCAATTCCTCATCAACCATATTGTTCAGCCACGCAAATTCACGCGGAGACGCTTCTTCCACCTCGTGCGTCTCTTCCTCGACGGTCTCGGTCGGCGCATAGTCGACATCGAGGCCGGGGACCATCGCGTTCAACCAATCCGGCGTGTTATCCGCCTCAGCATCACTGTGTTCAGTTATAACATCGGGTTCCGTGACCGCGCTAGGGACAGCCTCCGCATCCAGCACGGGGATCACGTCTTCGGCAGGCACAGCAGCGGCGGCAAATTCTTCTTCCGGCGTCGCCGCGATCACCGCGTCATCCGGTGTGTACGGCAGAATGTCCGCGTCAAAGGCGCTCTCGTCCGCCATAAAGGCGGTTTCGGGCGCGTCCGGCAGCGCTTCGGCTTCCGGTTCAGCGTCAAACAGCGACGCGAGTTCTTCGGCGGAAGCGGGCACGGCGGCGTCTTCGTCTTCGGTAGCGATTTCTGGCTCCAGCTCGCTGATCCAGTCGATTTCGGCGTTCGGCGTGGAGGTCGGCGCGGACATGGCATCGACTTCGCTCAACGGCATGTTGAACGCGTCAAATTCGGTGGTCGCGGGCGTATTCAGCTCAGGCAACCAATCGACATCGGCCTCGTCCGCGGGCTGGGCGTCGAGTTCAGCTTCAAGTTCGCTGTCCGCACCCGGATCAAGCGCGCTCAACCAATCGGGCGTGCCATCGGCGGCGACCGCTTCAGCTTCGGCCTCAAGTTCGACTTCAGCTTCTGCCGCGGGTTCCAGACCCAGATCGGTCAGCCAGTCGGCCTCGGCTTCCGCCACAGGTTCAGCCTGGGGTGTCGGCCACGTTTCCGGTTCAGTTTCCGTCAGCCAATCCGGCGTGTCGACTTCAGCTTGCGCTGGGGCGGCTTCAGTTTCCGGTTCCAGTTCGCTCAACCAATCGGGAGCTGCTTCAGCGGCGGGTTCAGCGGGCGCATCAGCTTCGAGGCTCAGTTCACCCAGCCAATCGGCATCTTGGGCAGTAACCGCCGACTCGACGGCGGGTTCGCTCTCGGGTGCAAGTTCGCTGAGCCAATCCGGCGTCTCGGTAACCGTGACTTCGGTTACCGCCGGGGCTTCAGGTTCCAATTCACTCAACCAGTCGGGCGAGGTTTCAGCGGCGGGTTCGGCCTGCGCTTCCTCTTCGACCGGGTCATCGCTGAAGGCGTCCATCCAACTGAGATCGTCGGCGGCGCTGGTAGGCGCGCTGACCGTCTCCGCGGGGGTTTCCGCGACAGGCGCAAATTCGCTCAGCCAATCGGGCGTCTCCGCCTCAGCTTCCGCGTCCAATGCGAATTCTTCGTCGGCTTCTGGCTCCGCTTGTGGTTCCAACGCGCTCAACCAGTCCGGCGTGTCGGCAATGGCCTCAACTTCTGGATCCAGCGCGAATTCTTCGTCGGCTTCCGGCTCGACTTCTGCTTGCGGTTCCAGCGCGCTCAGCCAATCGGGCGTATCGGCGACAGCCTCAGCTTCCGCGTCCAGCGCGAATTCCTCATCGGCTTCCGGCTCGGCTTGCGGTTCCAGTGCGCTCAACCAATCGGGCGTATCGGTCAGAACAGCATCCGCCACCGGGAATTCATCTTCATCATCCGCAGTCGCTTCCGGTTCCAGTTCGCTCAACCAGTCGGGGGTGGACTCGGCAGCAGGCGCGGCTTCACTGGGTCTCGCGCTCGCCTCAGCCATCGCATCCATCCAACTCAGGTCATCGGCGACGGGCGCGGTCTTCGGCTTGATCTCGCTCAGCCAATCCGGCGTCTCTTCCGTGGCCACGGCGTCTTCAAAATCGAGGCCAAAATCATCCGCCGATTCATCGGTCGGCTCGGCGCCCGTTTCCGCTTCGAATTCGCTCAGCCAGTTCGGCGAGGTCTCGGCCACGGGTACGGGCGGCGTGAACTCCGCTTCGACTTCCTGCCGCAGATCGCCGAAGTCGCTCATCCAGCTCGTATCATCGTCCAACCCGCTGACATCCGCAGCAGCGGGAGTCGCGGTTGGCGGGGCAGCGGCTTCCAAATCGCTCAACCAGTCGGGCGCGGCTTCCGGCGCGTCAGTGTTAGGGAAATCCGCATCCGGGTTAGCGGGCGCGGCGAAATCGCCAAATTCGCTCATCCAGCTTGGATCATCCGCGGTGGTCGCGGCGGGCTCGTTGTCAAACAATCCCGTCGCATGAACATCGGCGGGCGTTTCAAAATCGATGCTCGCCTCGGTTTCATTCAACCAGTCGGGCACAGGTTCAGAACTCTTCGCAGATTCATCGCCGAAGTCGATGCCGTTCATCCAGTCGAACGCGTCGTCAGCGGTGCTGGTCGCCGGAGCAGCAGGCGCCGCTGCGGCCAGCCAATCGGGTGAATCCGTTGGCGTGGCGGCGGGTTCTTCGGACGTCTCGTCCATCCACGCGAATTCTTCGTCGATGCCACCGCTCGCTTCTTCATCATCATCGCTGCCGCTGATTGAGCTCATCCAGCCGAGATCATTCTCGTCTGAGTCATCCGATGAACCGCCAGCTTCGTCAGCGGGCTTCAGTTCGGACAGCCAATCGGGGACTTCGGCGCTCACAGGTTGATCGTCGGACGAGGACGCCCCGTCCATATCATCCATCCACGAGAAAGCATCGTCATTGTCGTTTGCGTCTGCGTTGAACCCAGATGTATTGTCGGGCATTTCATCACCGCCGCTCTGTGGCACTTCGTTCCCCCATGTGAGTGTCCCCGTATCGGGCATATCGAGACCAAATCCGGCATCGTCGAGGCCGCTCAACCAATCGGGATTGGTCGTCGTGACGGCAGACGCTTTCTTCTTGTCGTCAAACTGGGCGCTCCACTCATCATCCGCCTCGTCTTCCGTCGCGGTTGGGAGGTTCCAGTCGAAACTCGCATCGTTGAACATCGCCGTCAGGCCGCGGCGCGGTCGCGGTGATTCCGCAGACGCATCGAGCGTATTCGTGACGGGCGGCGGTTCGGCAGCCGGCTCCTCGCTCCAATCGAGGAGCGCGCTGCTGTCATCGTCCTCGGCGGGCTGTCCGGTGGGCGCCGCGGCAGTCAACCAATCGAGGCTGTCGTCCGCGTCGGACAAATCCGGCGAACCGATAGACGTCAGCGGTTCATCATCGCCGAACAAATTATCCGGCTCATCGCTCATTTCGAGATTGTAGCGTCCCATCCACGCCGTCGGATCGTCGGGTTCCGGCATCACGAATTCGTCGTCGGTGTCGCTGAGCAGCGCCGCGGCGGGGGAGAGCACTTCGGCGTCTTCTTCAATTTCGAGCCCGCGTTCACGCAGCCACGCCATCGGGTCTTCAGTCTCAAACCCCGATTCCTCGCCAAACGTCCCCGTCTGAAAGATGGTGTCGATCTCGTCGAGTTCGCCAGTTGAATTCACATGAAAGGGGTTTAGTTCCCCGGAATCCAGCGTTGGCTGCTCGGCTTCCGGCCATTCGCGCTTGGGAGATGGGGCGGGCTTTTCGACAGGCTTGGGCGTGCCTTGCAGCATGGCGCTCACCCATTGATCCCACTGATCATCAGCGGGCGGGTCGTGCGCCAGGGCTTCAAATTCCGCCGTGCGGGTCGTCGCGCCGGAAGTCGGCGTGGTGATGCCCGCCAACCAGTCGGGGTTGTCTTCCGCGACCACGGCGCTTTTGGCGGCGCTGCGGAAATCCAGTTCTTCGAGGCGGAAAGCGTTATCTTCGACCGGCTCGCCTGTCACCAGTTCGACCGCCAGATACGGATCGACAGATTCCAGATGATTAATGTAGCGCTGCGCGTCCGTCGGGCGGCCTTCAGTCAGCCACAACCGGGCCATGATGCGATTCGCGCTCAGGCAGTCGGGGAGCTTTTCGAGCACATCCATCGCGAGTTCTGCCGCTTCCAGCCGAAACTCCGCTTCCCACAGCACTTCGGCCAGCAACAAGCGCAAATCGACGCGCTGCGCCGAGCGCAAAAGCGCGCCGCGCAAGGTGTCTGCCGCTTGCACATAACTCTGAGTTTTCAACGCCTGCCGCGCCACTGCGACCGCCGTCAGCGGAATTTTCGCATTTTCAACGCCGTGGTGCTGGCTGTATAACAGGCGCAGTTGTTCAAGAATATTCTTATCCGCCGGATGCTGCTCAAACGCGCGTTCGAGATGCCAGATCGCATCTTCGGGGTGATTCGTGCGTTCCATCGCCTCGCTCAAACCAACGTGCGCGACGAAATCATCGGGAACCACGCTCAACACGCGCTGCAGCGCCGAAGTCGCCTCTTCCCAACGCCCATTCTCCACCAAGGCCCGCCCCAGATACCGGTAAGCGGCAACATTCTTGGGGAAGTATTGCAGGATGTGACGACAGTGTTGAATCACTTCGTCCGCAGAACTGGCGTTTAAGAGGTTGTCCAGCTTGGCTAGATAGTCTCTTAGGCTAATTTCAGACATACTCTATCCCATACGCGGGTAAACCTGCTGACTAAAGCATAACACGAATCAATAAAAACATACTTGATTTAGGCAGATCGTAGCGAAAATCAAATCAGGAAATTGGTACATGTAGCCCTTGCCGACATTGCAACGCCCGGTAAACTCTTAGGCAGTTTTCTTAATACACGGAGGCAATCAGATGCACCGAAAAGGTTTACTTTTTGTCATCGCCGCCCTCGCATTCGTTGCGCTGGCCGTCGCTCCCGCATTCGCGCAAGATGAGTTCGTTTTTGGTCTCGTGCTCGTCGGGCCGGAAAACGATCGTGGCTGGAGTCAAGCGCACTATGAAGCCGGTCTGTACGTTCAGGAACATGTGCCCGGTTCCCGCATGATCTTCTTCCCCAGCCTCAACCCGGCTGATGCGCCGGAAACCACCCTGCTCGATGTCGCCACCGAGCTGGTTGATCAGGGCGCGCAGGTCATTTTTACGACTTCCGATGCGTTTGAAGAAGATACGGACGCCGTCGCCGCCGCCTTCCCCGATGTCCCGTTCATCAATATTTCCGGCGACAATTACCTGACGGGTGAAGCGCCCGCCAATGTCGGCAACCTGATGGGTCAGGCCGAGTGGAGCAAGATCATCGCCGGGTGCGCCGCTGGTCTCGCGACCGAAACGGGCAGCATCGGCTATCTTGGGCCGCTGATCAACGGTGAAACCCGTCGTTTCGCGTCGTCGGCCTACCTCGGCGCGCGCTACTGCTACGAACACTACAAGGGTGGCAACCCGGATGATCTCACGTTCACCGTAACGTGGATCGGCTTCTGGTTCAACATCCCTGGCGTCACGCTCGACCCGACTGAAGAAACCAACACTTTCTTCGACAGCGGCGCGGACGTCGTCCTGAGTGGTATCGACACGACCGAAGCGATCACGATTGCCGGTCAGCGGGCGGCGCAGGGCGAAACCGTGTGGGCTGTGCCCTACGATTTCATCGGCGCGTGCGATATTGCGCCGGATGTCTGCCTCGGCGTGCCGTACTTCAACTGGGGTCCGAGCTACACGGCCGTGATTCAGTCCGTTCAGGACGGCACATGGTCGCCGAGCTGGGATTGGGTCGGGCCGGATTGGTCAGACATCAATAACCCCGAAACGTCCGCGGTCGGTTTCGTCAAAGGCCCCGGCCTGACCGAAGAACAGAGCGCGCAGTTGGACTCGTTCATTGCCGATCTCGCGGCGTACGCGACCAACCCATTCGTGCCGAACAGCTTCGCGCTGTGGAGCGGCCCGATCAACCTGCAGGACGGCACGGAACTCGCCGCTGCTGGTCAGTTGGTTGACCCGCTGGATGTGTGGTATCTGCCGCAAATCCTCGAAGGCATGGTCGGCGCCAGCGAATAAGTCGGGTGCTTAATCCACGCTTCTGTGGTCAACAGGTAGGGGCAAGGCGACGCCTTGCCCCTACGCATTCAGTACGCAACCTAGCTGTGAGAAAGCTCCCCAATGAAGATCGAACTCAGGCATATTCACAAACGGTTCGGCCCGGTTCACGCCAACAATGACATCAGCATGACGGTCGACGCCGGGAAAATCGTCGCGGTGCTAGGCGAAAACGGCGCGGGCAAGTCGACCTTGATGAAGATTCTTTCCGGCTATCAGCCCGCCGACAGCGGTGACATCATCCTCGACGCCAAACCCGCCAGTTACCACACGCCGCAGGGCGCGATTGCTGCCGGGATCGGCATGCTGCAGCAAGACCCGCTGGATATCCCTGCGTTCACGGTTTTAGAAAATTTCGTTTATGGTCAAAATGTTGGTTTCTTTTACTCCCCGCGTAAATGGCGGGAACGGTTGAAATCGATCTCGGCGCGGCTGGGCTTTGAACTCGATCCCGATCAGCCAATTGCCGCGTTGAGCATTGGTCAGCGGCAGCAGTTGGAGATTGTGCGTCTGCTCTCGATGGGCGTGCGCACGTTGATCCTCGACGAGCCGACGACCGGGATTTCCGCCGAACAAAAAACTATTTTGTTCCAAGCGCTGCGTGAATTGGCGCGCAACGACGGCATGAGCGTGCTGCTCGTGTCGCACAAATTAGAAGATGTGATCGCCCTGTGCGACAGCGTGGTCGTGCTGCGCGGCGGGCGGCTCGTCGGGACGCTGCAGCTCCCGGCGACGATGGAACAGCTCGTGCGCCTGATGTTCGGCCAGGAACTCGCGCCGCCCGCGCACGAATGCCTCGTCAACCCGAAAACGGCGATCGCGCTCGACAACGTCACGCTGCGGGGCAAACGGGTCACGGTGAGCAATTTCAGCATGAAAATCCGCGCCTGTGAAGTGATCGGGCTGGCCGGGTTGGAAGAAAGCGGTCAGGAGTTGATCCTGCGGGCATGTGCTGGGCTGGTCAAAGCCGCGCACGGTCACATTCACTTAGGCGAAACGGATATCACGGGCAAAAGTTATCGCGATTTCCTCGCGGCGGGCGTAGCATTCGGCGCGGCGGGTCGTCTCGAAGAGGGCTTGATCGCCGGGCTGACGCTCACCGAACACATCGCGCTGACCACAGAAAATAAGAGTCTGGTGGATTGGGCGCGCGCCAAGTCACTCACCGACCAGAAGCTCAAGCAGTACAATGTGCGCGGTCGTCCAGACAGCCTGATCGAACAGCTTTCCGGCGGCAATCAGCAGCGCCTGCTCATGGCGTTGATGCCGGAACAGCCCATCCTCATGGCGCTCGAACAACCGACGCGCGGCCTCGACGTCGACTCGGCGCAGTGGATCTGGCAGCAGTTACTCGAACGCCGTGAACGTGGGACAGCGATTCTGTTCTCATCGCCCGACCTCGACGAACTCGTCACCTACAGCGACCGGATTTTCGTCGCTTACGCGGGGCACATCGTCGAAATTCCGGATGCCCGCCAAACGAACATCGATGAACTCGGCCGTTTGATCGGCGGCCACTTTGAGAAGGCAGCCGTATCATGAAAAATCGCACATGGTTATCCGTCGGCTTCGCGCTGCTGCCGATCATCGCCTCACTGGTGATCACCTCTGTGTTGATCATCGCCGTGGGCAGCAACCCGGTGGACGTGTTCGTCGCCGTCACCGAAGGCGCATTCCGCGACTCCCGGGCCTTTGCCGGTGTCGTCAATTTCTGGATTCCGCTGGCGCTGTGCAGCCTCGGTTTGATCGTCACGTTCACGGCGGGGCTGTGGAATATCGGCGTTGAAGGGCAAATGATGGTCGGCGCGGTCTTCGCGTCGTATGCCGCCCTCTTCATCGACCTGCCCGGCCCGGTGCTGATCGTCGTGGAAATTCTGCTCGCCATGCTCGGCGGCGCGCTGTGGGCGGGGCTGGTCGGCTTCCTCAAGACGCGCTTGGCCGTGCACGAGATTTTCGGCGGTGTAGCGCTCAACGCGCTCGCGAACGTGTGGGCGATCTATCTGATCTCTGGCCCGTGGGCGCCGCCGTCAGGCGGCACCGCGCAGGCGACCGCGCCCTTCAAAGAATCCGCCGTGCTGCCGCCGATTTCTCCCGAATTCCCCGTCAGCTTGATCGCGCTGCTGCTCGTCACCGCTGGTTTGGTGCTCATCACCTTCGCCCTGAGCGGGACGCGCTGGGGTTTGCAGCTCAAAGCGACGGGCAAGAACAGCCGCTCCGCGCTGCTGCTCGGCGTGCCGACCAATCGCAGCGCGATCTCCGCGCTCGTCGTGTGCGGCGCGCTGGCGGGCATCGCCGGGTCGTATCGGGTGCTGTTCACCTACGAAAGCCTGCGTCCGCTGGCGTCTGGCGGCATTGGCTTTCTCGCGCTGCTGGTCGTACTGCTGGTTGGCCTGCGTCCGCTGTTCGCCACCCTCGTCGGGTTGGCCTTTGCGGTGATCCTCGCGGGCAGCACCCGCTTGAAAGTCGCCCTCCAGCTCGATCAATCGCTGGCCGGCGTGCTGCAGGGCTTCATCGTCCTGCTCGTGCTGCTCTCCAACGGCCTGCGTCAGCGCTTTACCCCTGAACCTACGGGCGTGGAAACGCCGAAACCGACCGCCACCGTCGAAATCCAGAGGACGCAAGAGCATGGATGAGAGCTTAATCAATATTCTGAACAGCGTGGTCGCCAACGCGACGCCGCTGGTGATCGCCGGGATTGGCGAAACGATCACGGAACGCGCGGGCGTGACTAACCTTTCGCTTGATGGGTCACTGGCGCTGGCCGCGATGATCGGTTTTGTGACCGCGCTGACCACGCAAAGTCTGGCGCTCGGCCTCATCGCGGCGATGATCGCGGGGGCGGTCGTAGCGTTGATTGTCGCGTTAGCCGGGATTGAACTACGGCAGGATCAGGTCGCGGTCGGCTTCGTGCTGACGCTGCTCACCGCTGATCTCGCGCAGTTCCTCGGTCAGGACTACACGCGCATCCCCGGCCCGACCCTGCCCTACGTTCCCATCCCCGTGCTGAAGGATATTCCCGTCGTCGGGGAAATCTTCTTCAATCACGAGCCGCTGGTCTACTTCAGCTATGTGCTGATTTTTGTGACGTGGTATGTGCTGTTCCACACGCGCACCGGCTTATCGCTGCGCGCCATTGGCGAACGTCCCGCGGCGGCCTTTGCCCGTGGCACGAACGTCAACCGGCAGCGCTACCTGTACACGATGATCGGCGGCGCGCTGGTCGGGCTGGCGGGCGCGGCCTATTCGCTGGCCGTCAAGCCGGGCTGGTCAACGCCGCCCGTGATGCGCGGCGACGGCTGGATCGCGCTGGCCATTGTGATCTTCGGCGGCTGGCATCCGTTCCGCGTGGTGCTCGGCGCGTATCTGTTCGCCGGGCTGCGCTCGCTCTCCTCGGCGATTCAGCGCTCGCCCGACATTCAAATTCCGCTGGTGCTGCTCAACGGCCTGCCGTGGCTGCTCATGATCATCACGCTGGTGCTGGTGAGCAGCGGCGCTATCGAACGCCTGCTGCAAATCATGCCCCGCCCGCTGCAAACAGCCATGCGCGGCGTCTTGCGCAGCGATCCCCCGGCGGCGCTCGGCACACGCTTCGACGAGGGGTAGGTCTCGTAGAACCGATGTTTCGGTAGATTTCTAGCACAACAGTTGTAGGGGCGAGGCGAGCCTCGCCCAAGAGACGGGCGGGACAAGGCTCGCTCCTACAGTGAGGTTGAGTTCAATCCCCTGACTAATTCAACGCTATAATGGTGTGGAGAGTGAGGAGCATGGGTACATGACCGCGAATCCACAAGCGCGCCTATCTGTCATCACGGAAGACGAACTGATCCGCTTGGACAGTGAGGGTAAATTCTTTGAAGTCGCCAATGGGGAGTTAGTGCCGATGAGTCCAGTCGGGTATGAACATTCGGAACTCACATTTCATGTTGCCAAACTGCTCGACTCGATTGTGCGAGATCGCAAGCTCGGCTATGTGCATCCTGACAACTTGATCTATGTGCTGGCGCGAAACGAAGCCGAGGGACTAGAAATCGCCCGTATCCCGGATGTGTCGTTCATCCGTCGCGGACGCTTCCCGAAAGATTTCGACCGCAAGCGTCCGTTTCCGGGTGCGCCAAATCTGGCCGTCGAAGTGATCTCGCCGAGCGAAACTGAGACGGTCACGCTGGCGAAAGTCCGCGACTATCTGCGTTATGGTTCCGAGGAAGTGTGGGTGTTGTTCCCCGACGCCCAAGAGGTTTACCAGTACCGCAGCAGTGACCCGAAGACGATCCACGTCTACACGGGCGATGATGTGATCGACACAACCGCTCTTTTCCCCGGCTTGATGCTCAAAACCAGCGATCTGTTCGTGCTGCCCGAACTCGAATAGCTTCTACAACAAACAAAACGGACGAGCGCTCGGCTCGTCCGTTTGATTGCTATTTCTGCTGGGCTGTACGGGTGTCTGTCCGCTTTTATGACTCGGTCTGCGCGTCTCTGAGATCGGTGAAACGCGTCTCCAACTCCGCGTCGCGGAAGTTGAACGGGAAGACTTCGCTCCACGCCAGAACCCATTCGTAGTCGGCCAACGCGCCCGCTGCATCGCCCGTTTCGAGCAGAATCTGCGCGCGGACGTACCGCCGCCGTGCGGTATCCGCCACGTTCAACGCGCTGTTGATCGCTTCGAGCGCCGCTTCGGTATCGCCGAGGCTCAACTGCACGCGAGCGAGGTATTCCTGCGCTGTCGCGCGGTCATCCCGCGAAGTCAATGAGGCCGCCGCCTGCGTGAGATAGGTCTGCGCCTGCTGCAGCGTTTCGCTGTCGCTGGAGTCAGCGCTCTCCGCCAGTATGCGGCCCATGAACAGATTAACCGTGCCGTTGGTGCTCTGACCGCGTGTCAGCAGCGACTCGGCGGCGCTGCGGGCATCGCTCGTTTGCCCGGCGAAGTAGGCTGCGCGCACATAGTTGACGCGGTCTTGCGTCACCGGGTCAGCGTCGAGAATGCGCTGATAGTCGGCCAGCGCGAGGTCGTACTGGCGGCGATTCAGGTAGATGGCGGCGCGGGCGCGCAGCATTTCCAGCGTGTCGGGATCGTCGGTGTTCGCTTGCAACCCACGCTCGATAATTTGCAGCGCGAGGTCGTCACTGCCCTCGGCGATATGCGCTTCCGCCAGCAAGCGATGCGCTTCCGTCTTGCCGGGGAAGTAGAACAGGTAATCCTGCGCGTATAGGACAGCCTGACCGTACTGGCGGCGATCCATGGAGATCTCCACTTGCAGACGGTAGGCGTCTTCGGTGGACGGATCGACGTAACGAGCGAGGAACGCCTGATACAGCGCCTCTTCGTCAGCGCCTTGTGCGTACAGGATCTGCGCCTTTTGCATGATCAAGACAGTGTTCGCCGCCAATTCCTCATGCGCCAACGCCGTATTGACCACTTCGAGCGCCACGCTCAGCCGCCGCTGGCGGGTGTTCGCTTCGATCAGCACGAGATACGGCGCGACCATGCGGAAATCGCGTTCGATGGCGGCTTCGGCATGCGTCTGCATGTCTTCAAGGATCGGCGCGGCGGCCTGCGGATTGCCCGCGTCCAGCGCCTCTTTGGCCTGTCCCCAGTAGGCCTGCGCATACCCGGATTCGACCAGCGCGCGGAAGCTCGGTTCGTCGGGGCGTTCCTCAAGGCGTTCTTCCGCATCTTCGAGGATGTTGATCGCTTCGCTGTAGCGCCCCTGCATAATGCGCGCCAGCGCCTGATAGTAATACGGGTTCGCGTCGAAGCGGCCATCCACGCTAGCGCGGCGTTCGGCTTCGAGCGTGGGCAGCGCGCGCGGAATATCGCCCGCCAGCATCAACTGGTAGGCCTGCGCGAGCGGTGCCTCAAAGATTTGCGGGTAGACCTGCGTCGCGCGCGGGAAGCTGTACGGATTCGAGGTCGGCAGAACGTTCGGAGGGCGATCCGTCGGCGTCCACGTCAGGCGCGGCGTCGGCGAGGGTGTCGGCGTCAGCCCATAGGTCGGTGTGAGCGATGCCGTGGGGGTGAAGGTCGGCGTGGCGCTCGGTCCGTAGACCACGCCGCGTAGGGTGTCGTTGGTGTTCACCGCGTAAATTGCAATGATGGCGAAGACGACGAACACGGCAAAGGCTGCCGCTCCCACATACATACGATAGATGATGATGTCACGTTCGCCCGCGCGGTTGCGCGTCTTGTGCGTCCATTTGATGGTGTTCGGCACGGGTTCGAGCGACCGCCGGATGATCGCGTCAAGGGCTTGCTGCGCCTCGGTGAGTCGGTCAGCCGATGGCAGCGGCACGCCGGGAGTTTGCGTGCGCGCGGTTTCTTCAGCGGCAGCTTTCTTGGTATCTGGCGCATTTGGCAGTCGTTTGACCATCGAGGGCTGCGCCGGAGCTTGGGGCGTCGTCGAGGCCGCCTGCAAGCCTTCCAGCGCTTTCTGCGCCGTTTCGTTGTTCGGGTTGATTTCCAGAATCCGGTTTAGACAAAACACACGTTCTTGCGCATCGCGCGCCACGCTGGCCAGCCACAGCCACCCGGACTCATTGTCGGGTTCGAGGCGAATCGACTGCTGCAATAAGCGGCGCGCTTCGTCCTTGTTCCCCGCCTTCGCCGCCGTAATCCCCTGTTGACGTAGTTCGCGCGCAAAATCGCTGGACACTCTGCTCTCCCCGGTGTAGTCGCTATATTCATTTTAGCGAGAACAGGAAAAGTTTACACAAAGAAGATTTACGAATTGCCGATCGCCAGAAATAAAACGGGTATTTCCCTAGGGAAACACCCGTTACGTGCATCGGAGTTATGTCGGGATAAGGCAAACCTTACCCCGAAGACAGTTAAGCTTACGCCGGAGGCAGGGTCGCGTTGACGATGGTGATACGTCCTTCCGTCTCATAAGCGACCGGCGTGTTCGCCGCCATGAATTCGCGCAGAACCTGATCCAGCGGCTTGCCGTAATCGTAGGCATTGACCGCGTTTTCAGTGAAGACGGTGTAGCCATCACCACCACCGCGCATGAAGTCGTTGCTGGCGACGGTGTAGGTCGCGGCGGGGTCAAGCGCCACCCATTCACCCGCCTCGTTCTGAACTTCCACGCTCACGATGCGGCTGCCCGCTTCGAGGGTCGGATCCCACGTGAAGTGCAGGCCGGAGACCTGCGGGAAGCGCCCAGCCGCGCCATCCCGCACGACGTTGCCGGCATCCACCACCACGCGCGAAACGCCATTTTCGAGCGCCGCAATCACATCCGCGCCCGTCAGTTCAAAGGTCGAGACGAGATTGCCGAACGGCAGCACGTTCACGACTTCACCAACCGTCACGTCGCCTTCATCGATGCTGGCACGGATGCCGCCGCCATTGGTGATGGCGATCTGAGCGCCGGTTTCCGCGCGCATCGCATCAGCGATCAAGTTGCCGAGGTTGCATTCTTCCACGCGGCACACACGGCGATCACCGTTCAGAGCAACCGTCGCTTCCGCGCCCGCGGGGGTCGCGCGCAGTTCTTCAACCGGGCCAGCGAGTTCGGTGACGATTTCTTCGAGCGCTGGGTCGGGCGTAATATAGCGTGACAGCAGGATCGTATCGCCCGTCGCCGCCGTCACGACGCCTTCCGCGTCAAACGTGACATCCAGCCGACCAACATAAGTGCTGTTGCTGCCCGCCTGCACGATGTAAACCGGCGCGCCTTCGGGGTTTTCCATGATGACCGGGTAGCCTTCGACCGCCGCCTGATAGACGTTGCCGAGCAGTGTATGGCTGTGACCGCCGACGATCACGTCCACGCCCGTCACGCCCGCCGCGACTTCGCGATCCAGATCGAGGCCGATGTGCGTGATCAGGACGATTTTGTTGACGCCCTGCGCGGTCAGTTCATCGACCGCCGCCTGCGTCACCGCGACCAGATCCGCACTGAACTGGATTTCGTCACTGGCCTTGGTCAGTTCAGGGGTTTCCGGGGTCGTCAGGCCGATCACGCCGATCTGCTGGCCGTTGACGTCAAGCACCGCAAACGCATTGATCAGTTCGTCCAGTTCGGTGAACGAACCCCAATCGACGATGTTGGCGCTCACCGCTGGGAAGTCGAGCTGGCTGACGAAGTTGTAGAGCACTTCTTCGCCATCGTCGAATTCGTGGTTGCCGAGGGTCATCGCGTCATAGCCGATGGCGTTCATGACCTGCACCTGATCCTGACCGCGCCACTGCACATGGAACAACGTCCCGGTGAAGCGGTCGCCGCCATCCAGCAGCAGGACGTTGTCGCGCGACGCCCGCACCTGATTCACGACCGAAGCCAGGCGCGCCGCGCCGCCGTCGCCGGTGCTGCCCGGCTCATGCCACGAATGGGTATCGTTCGTATGCAAAATGGTGATGGAGAACGTATCCTCCTGGGCGGCCGCCGGCAGGACGACGAGCAGCAGAATGCAGACCAGTAAAGTGAGCTTGCGCATCTAACAGCCTCCTAAATGAAAATAGCAATCAACCGACTATTCTACAGGGCGAGTTTATCATCCGCGTAATGCAGGTGCAAAAGATTGTTAAGAACAATTTTTGTCATATGTGCACAAAATACCGTGATTCTCGCGAATCAAAAGGACGAGGCTGCCCTCGTCCATGGTTTTCAGGTTGACTAAACGGGCGGCCACGGATAATTCGGGCCGGGGCCGGGCTGAGGGTAACGCCGATGTTTAAGCACATGGCGGAGGCGGTTCTGAAACGCGCGGATCTCCGAACCGGAGAGCAGTTTGTGCATCGTCTGGGCATACGGTGTGGTCACATCGTCGAGGATGGAACACAGGCGGTTGATATCGCCGAGCAGCGCATCGCCGATGGGTTGTCCGGCGAAGTCCCAGATCACCGTGCGCAGCTTGTGCACCGAGTTGAAGGTAATGCCATGATCAATGCCCCACAAATGGCCTTCGCTGTCCACGAGGCAGTGACCGCCCTTGCGGTCGGCGTTGTTCACGATGTAGTCGAACAGTGCCATCCGCTTGAGCTGCGGCATCATGGTCTCGTCAAACGAGAAGTAGTTGACCTGCGGATCGTGATCGATGAAATACTGGAATGAGCCGATCCCCCGCGGCCCCTCACGCAGCACGGTCGGCGGCACAACTTCCCAGCAGATCTCTTTGGAGGTGACAAATGCCGCGGTTTCCCGGTAGCACAGCGTACCATCGGGAAAGTCCCACAGCGGACGTTCGCCTCGCTGCGGCTTGTAGACCGCGTTTACCGCGTCGTCACCAAGTCGGATCGTGACGAGAAACGCGTAATTTGAACTCCAGCGCAGGATTCCATGCTCCGTGTCGACCTCGCCCTGTTCCATTACCTCTAGAATGCGGTCCGGCGGAAGCTTCTGGGGGTTACCCTGTTCGCTCATTGGTTATGTCCAGTAATACACTAATCGTCCGTTTTGCCGGGGATCAGGTCTACCTGATTGCACGGTGCTCGTCGCATGGTCGCTGAGCACGCGCATCTGATTACGCGAGCACCACATCCGGACAATCCCGGGCTGAACTGCATCGGGATCCGCATCATCCTGAATCACGACCAGTTCCTGCGCGACCAACACGACCATATTGCGATCTTCATCGTAGCCCAACCCCATCTGCGCCACCCGGAACAGCGGTTCGACCGGGTCACGGAGTTCCATTCCGTAGCGGACGCTTTCGCCCGTGGAGCTGCCGGGGTAACGCTTATCAAGATCCTGCAGCAGCTCACGGATCGCCTCACTAAGCGCCCACGCCTGCTCTTTCTCGATCACCAGCGAGACCATTTCAGTCCCTTTGGCCGCCTGCAAGTGAAAGACGCGCTGGCCTTTCGGGCCGATCGTTCCCACCGTGATAAAGTCAACCGGGTTCAGTTCAATTTCGATATTCGGCATGTATTCTCACCGTGCGTGTGCGCCATCGGACGCGGTTGGTTGTTTCTTCTCGCGCTCCATTTGCGCGATATGAGCGACATCATTCATCGTGCCGATATACGGACGCCCGTAGCCGAGCATCAGCGTGCTGATCGACGCTGGTGACACGACAATGCGCTGGAAAGCGTCGAGGTGCATCCCTAAAAAGTGCGCGAGAATCATCTTGATCAAGTCAGCGTGTGACACGACCGCGACCAGTTCACGCGGGTGCTGCGCCGCCAAACGTTCGATTTCATTCACCGCACGGATCTGCACGCCGCGCATCGTTTCGCCGTTCGGGAAGTAGGCGCGTGACGGGTATTCCTGCACAACGTGCCACATCTTGCGCTTTTGCAGTACGCTGATCTCTTTGCCTTCCCAATCACCGTACCGCACTTCCCCAATCGCCTCATTCGGCTGAATTTGGAGCTTGGGGTGATGCTGCTGGACGGCGGCAGCGGTTTCCATCGTCCGCTCCAGCGGACTGGCGTAAATCTGCGTGATCGGCACCTCTGCCAACCGCTTGCCCAACGCTTCAGCCTGCGCCTTCCCCTCATCATTGAGGTGAACCTCAGGTGTCCATCCCGCCAGTTTTCCCGTCTTCACGAAATCGTTGACGGCATGTCGAATGAGCAAAATTTGGGTCATGGGTCACTGCATATGAGTTCGATCACTAGTGTGGATGATAGCACATTCAAGGACAAAGCGCATGGATTCGCGGCAGTCTTTCATAAAACGCTTCTATAGCCCGGCGATTCAAGGATGAGCGGGAAAGTGCTATAATAGACTCACTTTTGACCCGTTTAGGATTCTCAGGATGAAAATTGGCGTCATTTCTGACATTCATGGCGATTATGAAGCACTCGACAATGCACTCCGCCAGTTAGAAAGCCTGCATCAAGTCACGACGGTATTATGCGCGGGCGATCTCGTCGGGCGCGGCCCAGATCCAGATCGTGTCGTCCAGACCATTCGTGACCGCAATATCGCGACCGTGCGCGGCAATCACGACGAGTGGAGCTACGGTCTGTCAGCGGACAATCGAGCGTATTTGAAGGCGCTGCCGCTGGAATGGCGCGGTGATTTCGACGGGGCGAGCTTGTACATGACGCACGGCAAGCCGGGGAACAACCTGTGGGGCTTGTACCGGGATCATGTGTCGAACACGCTGTTGAATATGATGCTCGTCTCTCTGAAAGTGGACGTGTTGATCACCGGGCATACGCATGTGCCGCTGTATGTGCGCGTGCAAAACGGCTGTGTGATCAATCCCGGTTCGCTGTACACGTTCAATAATGTGCGGCCTACGTCGCACAGTTACGGGGTGCTGTCCGTGCCCGACATGTCGTTTTTGGTCTACGACCTGAACGGGCAGGAACAGGTGATTCTGAGCTAACCGTTCGCTTCTACCCATTTCTCCGCATGAAAGCCGTCGCGGAGAGCACAAACAACAGCGCGGCGATGATGATCAGGGCAATTCCCACACTTGATCCATCGCCGCGTGCTGCTGCTGGCTCCGGGATCGGCGTGGCGGTCGGCGCGCTGGTTGGCATAGGCGTGCGGGTGGGCAGCAGAGTCGCGCTCGGCTCGAGCGTGAACGTGGCTGGAGCGAGGGTCGGCGCAAGCGTCGGCGTCTCACTGGCGATCATCGCCGCCATCGGCGCGAGTTCGAGCGCGACATCTGGTTCGGCAGTCGCCGATTCAGCCTGGCGCAGTGAAGGCGCGATGATATCAGCCGCCGCATCCTGCGCTTCAGTCGTCACCACAACCCCGCCAAACGGCAATATCGTCTCTGGCACGAGCGTCCCTTGCGGGATCGGCGCGGGGAGTTCAGCCGCCGCCGCGCCCGCGAGTTCACCACCAGTCGCTTCGGCCAGCGTCATCGTCGGCAGGGCAGCAGGCACCGCATTGAACGCATCCCCGGTTGGCTGCGCCGCCTGGCTCGCCACCTGCTTCCTGCTGAGCGTACAACTGCACGGAGTCGGTTGCCGTCAGTTCGATCAAGGTCGCGGCAGCAGTTGGTGCCTGCGCCACAGACTGCGCGGTTTCATCAAGTTCTTGCGTCGTCGACAACAGAATCACCCCGGCCAGCAGCATGATCACGGCGGCGGCTGCGCTCAACGCACTAAAAGCGACCGTCGCCGGAAAGCGCAGGACATGGGGTGTCACCATGGCGCGTGTCACCGTGAGCGGGCGCGGTGGCTGCAGCATCGGCAGCGCGCCGATCAGGTTCTTGGTCAGGCGCAAACGTTCGAGTTCCTGACGTAAAGCGGCATCGGCGGCAAGCCGTGACTCGATCCCGGCGCGCTCCTCGGCAGTGAGGGCGTTGTCGATGTAGGCAGATAGGAGTTCTAGATCACGGTCATCGAGCGGCATGGGCTTACGGTTCCGTCTGTTCACTGATTAGACGATAGGCGGCGGGTAAAAGTTCCCTGACCGAGGTCAGACAATCACGAACGGAGGCGCGGGCACGGCTGAGGCGGGACTTGACCGTGCCCAGTGCTGCCCCCACCTGCCCACTGATTTCATCGTAGTCCAAGCCATCAATGTCGCATAGCACGAGCACCAGCTTCTGGTCGGGGTTCAGGCGATCAATGCAGCGCTGCACCGCGCGCTGGAGTTCACGCGACTGCACAATCTCTTCGGGTGTGTCGGTTTCATCGGCGAGCGGCGGCTCGTCGGCATCCTCTGGCGTGAGATCGCTGAAGGTGGTTTGGCGCTGCCGCTTCCGCTTGCGCAGTTCATCATAGCAGCGATTGGTCACGATGCGCATGAGCCACGCTTTAAAGCTGCCGCCGCGGAACGTGCTCAAGCGGCGATACGCCGTGATCATCGCCTCTTGCGCCGCGTCATTCGCACTGGAGGTCTCGCCCATAATGCGGTACGCCAGCGTAAAGGCGGCATTCTGGTATTTGAGCACGAGCGCGTTGAACGAATCGAGGTCGCCACGCTGCGCTGCTGTAATCAGAAACTGCTCGTCGTCTACCATGCTCACCATTGACAATCGTTAGGGGAAATCCTAGAATTATCGGTGTGTAAAGATGGTCAAATCGGCCAATAATTTACACAAACATATGTTGCCGGAGTGATGAAATGGCAACCATAGCGCACTCAAAATGCGCCGCCCTTGCGGGCTTGTGGGTTCGACTCCCACCTCCGGCACCTACCACAGAAAACCGAGTACAAGAACTCGGTTTTTTGTTGCCTCGGTACCGAAATGCTGCTATACAATTCATTCAGCCTCGTGGGTCGTCTTCATCATCAAGGTACACCGCATGCGCGATTACAGTGAGTATCGCAAAATTCTCAACCTGTGGGACGAAGGCCGGAATAAAAGCGAAATTGAGCAATTCACGGGTATTCCTCGTTCGACCGTTCGTGATTGTATCAAGCGTTTTGGAAGTCTGAAAGCATTTGAAGCTTGGATTGCATCCGAAACTCAACCCATGCTTATCCAGAAACTGCGCGGCGAACTAAGCGGTGACCACGCTCATCTCCATCTGGCCTATGCGTATATATTCGGTCTGTACCTCGGTGACGGCAATCTTTCCCTTGTTCGCAAAACCCTGCGTTTACGTATTACTCTCGACGCCAAGTACCCACAGATCATCCAAAAATGCGTCACCGATCTCCAAACAATCCTTCCAAACAACCAAATCGGTTTAGTTCATCGTCGGCGCAATGATCTGCCTAGCTGCATCGATGTGAGCGTCTTCTACAAACACTGGGATCTCTTACTCCCACAGCATGGTACGGGTGAAAAGCATACTCGCCCGATTGTGCTCGAAGCCTGGCAGCAGAATATCGTTGATCAGCACCCGCTCGAATTCTTTCGCGGACTGTATCACAGTGACGGTTCACGCTTCATGAACCGGGTCAAGGTTGCAGGCAAAGCCTACGAATATCCCCGCTACCAATTCACCAACGCGTCTGAGGACATTATCGCCTTATTCTGCGCGGCTTGTGATCGGATAGGTGTCGAGTGGACGCGCAAGCTGCGCCGGGCACGATCAGCCAACCATGTCGACAATCTCGACATTTACATCTCCAAACGACCGGATGTCGCCTACCTCGACAGCGTCATCGGCGCGAAGTCGTAGGGGCGTTGATCTAGCGTCGAGTGCCCGCCCGTGCTTTAATAACAGCCTGATACAGAAATGCACGCAAGCACGCATTGAGGACACATGGGTCGATTTATTCTTTCGCTGCTGGTCGCGCTGATTCTTGGCGCGCTGATTGGGCTGTACATCGGCTGGGTGCAGTTCCCAGCGCAAACGATTGACAGTCCCACCAGCGCTCTTGCCCAGCGCTATAAAGACGAATACACGGTCATGGTGGCTGAAGGCTATCGCGCGGACGGGGATCTCAATGGTGCGCTGGAGCGGCTGCGCTTTCTGAGCGTGGAGAATATTCCTGCCTATGTGCAGGAGACGGCGGAGCGGTTCATCAGCAATTCGCGCGACCTGGAAGATATTCGCGCGCTGGTGCTGCTGGCGGAAGGCGTCGGGCGGTTGACTCCGGTCATGCAGCCCTACCGCCCACTAGGACAAACCCCATGAGCGAACCCCAGGCTATTCCGCGTAAATACCAGCGGTCACGCCGACCGTTCTCGTTTATCGGCCTCCTGCTCGGCCTGATTCTGGGTGTGGGCGGCGCGCTGCTCTACACGTGGGTACTAAGTCCCGTCGAAGTCACCGATACCGAGCCGTGGCAGCTCGACAGCGCCGATAAAACGCAGTACATGGTCGCGATCGCCATGAGTTACGCCTATGACAGCGATCTCAGCGCGGCGATCAATCGCCTCGTCGGCCTGCGGTTGGGCGGCGATCCGATTCAGGCGGTGGCAGATACAGCCTGCTCACTGGCGACAACCGGTTACGCCAACAGCACCAGCGGCCTCAACGCCATCCGCGCGATGATGCGCTTCTATCAACTGCAAGGGCGCACCGGCTGCGCTGACCAGATCATTCCGGCGGGTGACGCGCCCGACAACGTCGTGTCAATTGATGTGCCAACGCCCACCGTCACGCTGACGCCACCCGCAACCAAAACACCGACGCCCGCCGCAAATCAAGCGACGCCGACGCCGCTGTTCGTCGCCGTGCCGACGAGCATCCCACAGAACGATTTCGAGCTCGTCTCGGTCAATACGTCCTGCGATACGGGGGTCATTCAGGTGTTCGTCGTCGAATTGAACGGCAGCACCGGTATCCCCGGCATGGAGATCCGCGCGCGCTGGGACGGGGGCGAGAGCCGCTTCTTCACGGGACTGAAGCCGGAACGCGGCGCGGGCTATGCTGATTTCCAGATGGAATCCGGCATCGACTATCTGATCGACATGCCCGGACGTTCCGATCCGGTATCACGGCCGCTGTCGGCGGTGCCCTGCACGATGGAAGGCGGCGCACGCGCGCTCACCTCCTACACGGTGATTTTCCGCTCGGTCTCGTAAGAGCACGGCGGGCAGCAGCATCAGAATAACAAACCGTATGAACAATAGGAAGAACAGCGCGGTTTCGACCAGCGTCCGTGCAAACACGGACGCTGTCAAACGCGCCGGAGGAGAGGTAGCATGGCGGTACAAGTCAACCGTGAGGCACTGGCCCACGCCCACCAACTGCTTGACGAGGGCAAGTACATCATCAACACCCAGTGGAAAACGGCGCAGCCGACCGAACAGCTGGAAAGCGAGTATCTCGATCAGCATGGCGCGGCGGATTACGCCAAGTGGTATCTCGCCATCGATACGGACGAGAAAGAAGAGTCGAAGGCGCGCTACAAGTTCCCGTTTGGCGATTTCCGCAAGGTGCATCACAGCGGCTTGGTCGCCGCTCGGCAGCGCGCCGCCCAAAACGACTACACCGAGGTCTACGAGGCGGCGGGCGAACTGCTCGAGATCTTCGACCGGATGAATGCCTGCTAAAGCAGTTTACAGTGAACAGTTCCCATATCACTACAGCAACTGTGAACTGTTCACTGAGGCGATTTCGAGTAGATTGAGGTCTGCGCGGGGATCCTCGGGGACTGACCACGCCAACACGCGCGAACCATCCGTGCGAATGAGCAGCGCGGGCGTACCGATTAAGTAGACATCGGGAACGACGAGGTCATAGTTGATCACATCCCCGCCGCGCAGTTCCGCCATCCCCAACCCCGCTGCTGATTCCGCCGCCACCGCCAGTGTGTCCAATTGCCCCACCGCGGGCGCTGTCCAGCGTAAAGCAACAGTACCGTCGTCGCCAGCCCCCATCAGGCGAGTGGGTGCGCTCCAGAACGGCGCAGCGAGTCCACCCGCCGTAAACCACGTTTCGATCTCCCCGCTGGCCCGGGTCACATTCCAGAAAATGTAAGCGTGCGTGGTGTCGAGCGCGGCGCTGAAGTCGTAGAGGCGATCTCCCGGCGCGAGGCTGATCGCACTGGTGATGCTGTCGACCACCAGCGGTACACCATCCACCAGTTCGGCCCGCATGACCTGCCCCGCTTGGACCCAGAAGAGATAGATACCACCGTCATTCGTGCGGATCAGCGCCGGGTATTCGGCATTCGTCGCCACGCGAAACTGATCGAGCGGGCGACCTTCCGCATCGATGTGCCGCGTGTAGAGCGTTAATTCAGAGGGCAGTCCGCCGCTCCACGCGACCCACAGCCCACCCACGCCATCGGGAATCGCACTATAACGCAGCGCGAGACCATCGGAGACAGGCGCAGTGCGCTGAATGGTGAGATCGGGCGCGATCCGCGCGCTGTAGAGCGCTGTCACATCGCCTGCGCGATCCAACCACAGGAGATAGAACGCGCCGTCATTGCCCGCCGGATACAGCCGTTGATCGTAGGGATGCGTTGACGGCAGCGGGAGCACAGTTACGGGCGTGAGTTCGCCCTCGCGGACTTGGCGCGCGTCGTGATGCACGCCCGTCGCATCCGCGCCGACCCACACGGCCGTCAGCCGATCTTCGAAGGCGTAGAGCGCTGGCGCGCGTCCCTGCTGGGCCTCGGCGACCGTGATCCAGCGGGTCGGCGCGGCTTGGCAGGCGGTGAGAAACAAGCCGAGCGTGAAGAGCAATGGGATGTAGCGACGACGGCGATATCGTCCTTTGAGACAGAGCGTGGACGAGGCATGCCTCGTCTCTACAAGTGTACGCAGGCGGTGGAGAGCAGCAAAGCACGGCAGAATCACGATTCGACGGTTTCGACGAACCCCTCGACTCCGGTATAGCGGATCGGCTGCTTGGCATAATATGCGACCGTCTCCACGACGTAGCGCGCCTGCTCCTCGGTGATATTGGTGAGCACCAGTTCGCCGCCCCGCCCGAAGAACACGCCCACATGATAGCGCTCGCCGCCGCTGTACATAATCTTCTTGACGAACCAGCCCGCCGGAGAACTCACCCGGGCGGCTTTGGCCACCTCGACTTCGTCGATCACGTCCCACTCGACGCGCCCGCCTTGAATGTTCAGTTCGTACTCATTGGCGTCAAACCGTTTGCCGATGCTCTCGGCGGGCGGGTTCGGTTTGACCTCCACGCGTTTCAGATAGGCCATCTCAGCTCCCCTCGACTACATTCACCCGGATGATCGCGGGTTCGCTCGCGGTGCCGTTCGAGCGGTACGCGGTGGCGGTCAGCACATGCACGCCCGCGCCCTGCGCCAGCCAATTCATATCAACGGTGAAGACGGGCACGGTCGGCGCTTCGACCGGATGCGCCTCCTGATGCGGCAAATCGTCGATCAGCAGTTCGACACGGGCAATCCCCGTCGAATCGGTGGCCACCAGACCGATCTGCAAATCGGTTCCCGCGCTAACCGACACGCCTTCCATCGGAAACAAAAACTCGACGTGCGGCACATCGGGCGGCGGCGCGGGCGTATTCAGGCTGCACGCTGATAACAGCAGCAGCGCGATCAGCAGCAAATGTTTCATGAAGCCTCCCGCGTCAAATTATGCGATGCGCAATCCCCAGACGCAAGCTAGAATTGCAGGACTCGGAGGCCATACCCCATGCTGCGAATTGATATTTTCACCCTGTTCCCCTCGATGTTCGAGGGTCCCATGACCGAAAGCATGCTGTGGAAGGCGAAAGACCGCCAACTGCTGGATCTGCGTCTGCATCAGATCCGCGACTGGGCGACCGATCGCCATCACACGGTCGATGACACGCCCTACGGCGGCGGCGGCGGCATGGTGCTCAAGCCGACGGTGGTCGTGGACGCGGTCGAGTCGGTGCTGGCAGATGCGCCGCCAGAGCCGAAAACGCCCGTGCTGCTCATGTCGCCGCAGGGGCAGTTGTTCTCGCACGACATGGCCACCTGGCTGGCCAGGCAACCACGGTTTGGCATTGTGTGCGGCCACTACGAAGGCATCGACGACCGCGTGCGCGAACTCGTCATCACGCATGAGGTGAGCATTGGCGATTATGTGCTCACGGGCGGCGAGCTGCCCGCAATGGTGATCGTCGACGCGGTGATCCGGCACATCCCCGGCGTGCTAGGCGCGGAAGGCGGCGCGGATCGCGAGAGTCATGCCGATGGCATCCTCGAAGGGCCGCAGTACACGCGCCCGGCGGAATTCCGCGGTTTGAGTGTGCCTAAAGTCCTACTGGACGGCAACCACGGCGACATTGAACGCTGGCGGCGGGAGGAAGGCTTGCGCCGCACATGGCGGCAGCGTCCCGATTTGCTGAGGAAAGCGCAGCTCACCGACGCGGAAAAGTACCTGCTGGCCAAGTTTGCCGAGGAAGACGCGCGCCGGGGTTGAACCCTTATTGAGCACTTTCGGGGTTTTCGGATATACTGACAAACAGACAGATGTACCGCGTAATGGCTGGAAGAAGGTTGGGGTAATGGCTCAGGAATACCGGAGCGAAATCCTAGAGCGAACACTAAAGACGCTGCATATCGCCGTTGACGGAGTCAAAGCGTCGGTGATCGTGAATATTGATGGTCTGCTGGTTGCTGCCTACCCTCCCGGCGATGAGGAAAACCCGCATGAAAACCCCACGAGCAGTCCGCAGGTAGCGGCGATGTCCGCGACGCTGATCGGCTTGGCTGAACGCACACTCGGACGGTTGGCGCAAGGGGAACTGGAACGACTGCTGATGGAAGGTGAGGAAGGCGTGATGGTGGTCTATCCCGCCGGACGTGCCTCCGTCGCCGTGTTGGTCGACAAGAAGGCACGCCTGAGTCATGTATTGTTCGCCACCAAGAAGGCGGCGGCGGAAATTCAGAAGATCCTAGGCTACTAACTGCGCGGACGCGTGTTGCGCGCTTGAAACAGCACGCGAATGACCATTTTGCCGAGCGTCACCTCATCACCATCCCGCAGCGGATGCGGTTGATGGGCATTCAAACGCACGCCGTTCACCAGCGTCCCGTTACTGCTGCCTAAATCGTAAATCTCCAGCACTTTATCGCGCAGGCGCAGCATCGCGTGATTGCGACTCACGCCCTGCCGATACCCCGCATAGGCGGTCAAATCAATATCCGGTGACGACCCCGTGCCGGGATCGCGCCGCCCCAGCGACGTTTCCGTCTTCGGGTAAATCACAATCGGCGTGGGCGCGCCATCAATTTCTAGGCGCAGCATCATGTTGTCTTCAAAACGGCTGGACCCCGCCGTGTTGACCATGACTTCATGGCTCTCGGTGTCATCGCCCGGCTCTTTGCCGAAGTCCTTCGTGCCAACCGACGTTTCGCGCCCGGTGACCAGATTCGTACCGCAGTTTTCGCATACCAGCACGCCAACGCGGTTGATGTGGCCGCACACGGCGCACTTCTGCGTGTTGGTCGACGTGGCGGGTTTGGGCATTTGCCCAGTTTTGATATTCGGCACACTGGTCGCGGACGGGCTGGCTGGTTCACCGGTCGGATTCGCTGGCATGGGAGCATCCTGCTTCGCTTGAGAAGCCAATGAGCCGGTCGACGGGACTTTGTCGGCTTCAGCGGCGGGTAGTGCCAGATTATCGGTCTCTTTGGGCGCGGGCGCGACGGGCGGCGTTGGCGGGACGGCGGCGCTCGGCTTCGGCACGGTCGGCGGTGGCGCAGCGACCGCGGGCTTAACAGGTGCTTCTGGTTTGACGGGCTGTGCCGGTGCAGCATTCGCCGGCGCGGGTTTAGCGGGTGACGGCGGCGCGGCGGCGGACTCTGGTTTCGGCGGCGGCGCAGCGGACAGTGGTTTGCTAACCATCGGCGGGGTCGCGGGCTTCGGCGGCTCGGTCGAGGCGGCAGTTGGCTTGGGGGCGCTCTCCGGTTTGACGGGCTGCGCGGGCGCAGACGCCGGAACTTCCGGCTTAGGCGCGGGCGGTTGAGCCGCGGACAGCGGTTTGCTGACCGTCGGCGGGGTCGTCGGCTTGGGTGTGGACGGCGGCGCAGCCGACAGCGGCTTGCTGACCGTCGGCGGAGTCGCCAGTTTCGGCGGCTCGGTCGAGGCAGCCGTCGGCTTGGGGGCGTCCGGCTTGACCGGTTGACTTGGTGCCGGTTTTGGCGGTGGAACAGGCGCACCCGGTTCCGGTTTGGGCGGCGCAGCCGACAGCGGCTTACCCACCGTTGGCGGAGTCGCTGGCTTGGGCGCAGCCTCAGGTTTCGCTTCGGGTTTGGGCGCAGCGGCTGGTTCCGGTTTCGGCGCGGACTCCGGCTTGGGCGGCTGCTCGCTTACGGGTTCAGCCGCAGGTTGAGACGACGCATCCCCAGGGGGAGTGGTAGGTTTCGGCGGAGTCGAACCCGATGCCGCAGGTACAGGTGGTAATTTCGAATCTTGCTCGTCAGGCATAGGAAACTCAATAAGTCGTCTCAACTAAATCAGCTTGATTGTAACCGTTCTAGGCTCACAGGCAAGAGATTATAACCGTTTCTTACGATATTCAGTTGACGATCCGCCGCCGAACGACTAAAGTCTGCGTATGCGTACTCGACTCGTCATACTGATCCTGCTCGCGGCGGCCATCCGCCTCCTCGGTCTGCAAACCCAGAGCCTGTGGTTCGATGAAGGCTGGTCGGCGTTTGCGGCCGTGCAGCCTAACCTGATCGCCGCTTTCAATGCCGATCTCACCAACCCGCCGTTGTACTACGTACTGCTCAACGTTCACGCGCACTTACTCGGCGACAGCGAGTTTTCCCTACGGTTATTCTCACTGCTCAATTCTCTTCTTACGATACCTCTATCATACCAGCTAGGCAAGCGGATCGCCGGTGAATCGGAGGGCTGGTATGCCGCGCTCCTCGTGACGCTCTCCGCGCAGCTGTGGTGGGCGGCGCAGGAAGCGCGCATGTATACCCTGCTCGCTGTACTGATCCTGATCGCGGCGCTGGCGTGGCAGCGACTGCTCACGCGCCCGACGCGCACGGCATGGCTCGCGCTGATCGTCGCCGAACTCTTGCTCTTATACGCGCACAACACCGGCGTCGTTGCGGCACTGTGGCTGAATGTCGTCACATTGATTGCGTGGCTGGTGCGGCGCAGAGCAGATCGCCCGCACTGGCGCGGGTGGATCAGCAGTCAGGTGCTCGTCGGGCTGATCTGGCTGCCCTACTTCGTCCTGCGCTTCCTGAACTTGTCAGAAGCGAACGCCGCCGTCACCAGCGCGCCTCACATTGGATTCGCATTGATCTTCGAACTCTGGCTGGCTTTCCTGATCGCACCATACAGCATTTTGCGGAGCGAGATCATCGGGTTCATGTTCCTTGTCTATATCTCCCTCATTCCCGTGATGATCGCGGCGCTGCTGGTCATTCGACGACACGCAGCGTGGCTGGGTTTACATGTGCTCGTGCTAACGCTGGGTTTGGTCGCCGCGCTGATCGTGCTCGGCAACGATCTGCATGGACGCTACCTCGTGATGATCGTGCCCCTCCTGTTCACCGTATGCGGTGTAGTTATCGCGCAGCTACCAAAACGTTGGCGTGTCATCCCTGTAATCGCTTTCGGTATCCCGTTTGCCTTGAGTTGGCAGCTTGGTCAAGACCCACTCTACGGTCACGACGACGCCCGGGGCATGGTGCAGTACTACGCCGATCACCTGACGGCAGATGACACGGTGCTGGCGTGGTCATACGCGGATCGCTACGAATTGGCCTACTACTGGGATCGACTCAGTGTGCAAGCACGGCGCGTCACCCTGCCCGAAGGCGCGGATCTTGATCAAGTGCTGCCGCTGCTGCCCACCAGCGGCGACGTGGCGCTCAACATGTGGTACACGCAGCGCGCCGACTATCGCGGCATGCTGGACTGCGTCTTGCAGCACGGCACACTCACGCCACCTGAACAATTCACAACTTACGGCATGACGAACAACCTGTATCGTTCGTCGGTGCCACTGGCGCCGGACTTCGCCCCGCTCAACGCCGTATTCACCGACAATGCGGGAACACCGCTCGTCCGCGTGGATGCGGTCGGTGCAATTCCCGCGCTCGATGCAGGGGCGGCCTTGTGCCTCCCCGTGCAGATCACGCTGCTGGCGCCAACCGCCGCCGAACTTAAAGCCAAGCTCATCGTGCAGAACGATTTCGGCATGGAGATTGCGCGCGCCGATGCCCCATTCGCCACCGCCAATCAGCGCACCAGCGAAAGCCTTGCGCCCGGCGACTCGCTCAGCGCCTACCCTGTGATCCGTCTGCCCTATGGCGCACCTGCCGGAACGTATCGGCTGTACCTGCGTGTGTACAATGAGGCGAGTAACCTCTCCGGTTTGACCCCACCCGCCGATCAACCCGCCTCAGGACGCGATCTGCTGCTCGGCGTGTGGGACGCACCAACCGCTACATGGACGTACAACGACGCGTGGTCCGATATTGTCGTCGAGGGCGACCTGCACAATAACGCGATGGTCACGAACGGCGATCTGATTAGGTTCAGCGTGCAGTGGAATATTCCGCCGCAAACGCTGACATTACGCGGAGAGAACTGGTCAATCCAACTAGCGCCGCCCGCCGCCCGCTATCCGACATTGGCCTGGCACCTCGTCCGCATTCCCATTGATGCCAACAGCGGCCCTGGGGAACTCACGAACTTCCGCGGAGAACGCTTACTCAGTTTTACGCTTGAAGCCGAGACGAGAGTCACCGAACCACCGGATTACACGGTGCCGCTGCACGTCGAATTTCCCGGCGTCGGCGCACTCATCGGCTACAAGGTCAGCGCACCGCCGTATACCCGCGACACTCCGCCGCAGGTGACGCTGATCTGGCAGGCGGGCGCGGACGAAATCAGTACCGATTACACCGTGTTCGCCCAGTTGATCAGCGCCGAGGGCATGGTCATCGCGCAAAGCGATCACTATCCCGGCGAGCGCCCAACTTCCGGTTGGGTGGCGGGCGAATTCGTCATCGACGTTCATACGTTGACGTATAACGTCGAACCGCAGCCGGGGACGCTCTATGTCGGGCTGTATGATGCGAGCACCAATACGCGCGTGCGTTTGGCCGATGGATCGGATGCAGTGCGGTTAGGGGAATAACAGCAGCCTCACCCCGCGGTTCTGCGCTTTACCGCCCCTCTCCTGTGGGAGAGGGGCAGAGAACCGTCAGGTTCGCGGGGTGAGGTTGAATGATCCTAGTTAGTTGCTCGTGCCCATGTGGAAGACGAGCAGATACTGCCCTTCACTGTCGCCGAAACTGGTCATCATGTAATTGAGGAAGTTCGCATCCGGCGCAAACGTGAACGCGCTCAACGGCACGCTGAGCATAGCGTCGTACTGCCAACCGGGAAGCGTGCCCGTGTTGATGGTGACGTTGTAGTTATCCAACTGCACCGAGTCGCCGAAGCAGGTGCCGCTGTTACCGGCATCATCGCAGAACACATCGTTGCCGCTGCCATCCTGCAGGGGGTTGCCGTCGCCATCGAGCATGTAGATGTACGGATCGACGCCGCTCGTGCCACGGGTCAGCATGTAGACCGTGAGCGGCACGCCGGAATTGAGCATCTGCTGCGTCACGCCGACGAGGAACGGATCCCCCGCCTGATCGCCAGAGGTCACGGCCATGCCTTCAAGGATGAGCAGGAACTCGCCCGTCTGGTCGCCGAAACCGCCCACCACGAGCGAGACATCGGCAAACGTTTCTGAGCTGTTCTGGTCGAAGCGCACCTGCGAACTGAAGTTGGACGCGCTCACTTGACCAGTTGTCGGCAGGTTGGCCGCGTAGCTGGCCGCGTTTGCATCGTCGTCATTGCACAGCCCGTTGCCGTTCGAGTCGAGCACCGCCAGCACGGGGTCAAACCCATTGAGGCCGACCGCGGTCGCCGTGTAGGTGAAACCGGAACGCATCTGGCTGATGACGACTTCGACGCCATTGCTGAAGGTCACGCCCGTATCACATTCGACGGTCATGCCGTTCGGGAGATCGCCGCTGGTCGTCCCGCCGCCACCTTGACCCTGACGCGGAGGCGGATTGCCACCACCGGAGCCCGGGGTTGGGGTCGCATCTGCGCCGCCCTGCCGCGGGGGTGGATTGCTGCCGCCGCCGTTCCCGCTCGGCGCACCAATCGCCGCATGGAAGGCCACGACAAATTCACCCGTCTGCTCGCCGTTGAAGCTGCTCAGCAGGAAGTTGAAGTAGTTCTGGGAGGCATCACTGCTCAGGTTCACGTTGTCGAGTTCAAGTGTGAGCATCGAATCGAACTGATTCGAGCCGAGCGAACCCCGTTCCATCCCGATTGCCGAACCATCGAGGCTCTGCGAATCGCCGTAGCACGAGGCCGCGCCCGCGTCGTCGCATTCGACGGGTGTGCTGCCGTCAAACAACGTCGCGCCATCGCCATCCACCTTGGAAATCTTGGTATCGAGCGAATTTTCCAGCGACACCATGTAGAGCGTGAGCGGCACGCCCGAATTGACCATCGGCGCGGTCACATTGAGCGATACCGGAATGCCGCCAAACGATTCGTTGCCCTCAATCGTCAGCCCTTCGATGACGAGGATGAATTCGCCGGTCGCGTTGCCGAAGCCGCCCACCACGACGGACATCAGCTCACCCGTGCCTTCAAAATCAAGCTGCGAGGCCAGATTGCTCGCACCGACCTCACCCGTGGTCGGCAAATCGACGCCGTAGCCGTCCAGCGCTTCGCCATCGTCATTGCATGTTCCGTTGCCGTCCGTATCAAATACCGCCAGCACCGGGTCAAAATCACCGACGCCGATAGCGGTCGCGCGATACGTCACGCGGTTGGAGGTTTGGACGAGCTGCACTTCGACGCCATTGTCAAAGGCGGTGCCACCCCCACAATCTACGGAAAAACCGTCCTGCGCGCTGACTGGCAGAGTCAACAGCAGCAATGCGAAGAGAACGAACAGGCTTCTTTTCAACATAGTCGCTCCTAACACAGCATAAAAATAGGTATGGTCAAACAGTCGATCCATACTCATTGTCTTACTTTATGGGTTCTTGGTGAATCAAGCATCCGACTTTGTATGGAGTTTCATACGTTGAGCGTATTCCGCCCCGCGGTTCCCTCACTCCAACACAGGCTTGACAAACGTCAGCTAGGGCATTAAATTAGTTAGAACGCTAACGATTAGCAAGTCAACGAATGATGACTGAACGGCATAATCTCGACGATTGGCAGCTGCTCGCCCATGTGAGTCAGGTGTTCCGCACCATCTCCGATGCGTTCACCGATCAGGTGGACATCCCCCGTGGTCAGGCGAATGTGCTGTGCACGGTGGCGAAGCGAGACGGCCTGACTCAATCGGAAATTGCCGAAGAGCTCTCGGTACAGGGCGCAACCGTGACGAACATGCTTCAGCGGTTGGAGGAAGCCGGGCTGGTCGTCCGCCGCCGCGATGCCGACGACAACCGCTTGGTGCGCGTGTACATCACAGATACAGGGCTAGAAAAAGAGCAATCGATTAATGCGCAGTTCGGTGCGCTGCAAGCGCTGATCTTCAAGGGGCTGAGTGAAGACGAGCGGGTGGTTTTGCGCCGCTTGCTGCAGCGCATCAGCGCCAATATCACCGGAACCGGTTGAGCATGTGTTTGCCACTTTCGTTAGCACGCTAATGGTATGAATACAAACGATCCGCAGACCGCGAGAGGAGTACTTCCCCATGACCACCAATCCAACGCCGATTCCCACATCGACACTCGTCCTTCCGCCGACCACGCGGCTGGGGCGCGTGCACCTGACCGTCGCCAGCCTCGACCGGCAGATCGCGTTTTACACGCAGGTGCTCGGTCTAACCCTCCATTGGCGGGAAGACGCAGAGGCCGCGCTCGGCTCAGCCAATGAGATCCTGCTGCGCCTGACCGAAAACAAGACGGCGCGCCGGGTGCAGCATGCCACGGGACTGTATCACTTCGCCATTCTCTACCCCAGCCGCAAAGAACTGGCGCGCATCGTCGCGAAGTTATTCGCGCTGCGCTACCCCAATTCGCCAACCGATCACGGGTTCTCGAAGACGACCTATCTCGAAGACCTCGAAGGCAATACGATTGAACTGTATGTGCGCTCGCTGGACGATGCGACCGTCGAGCTCGTCAACGGGCAGTATGTGGTGCATTACGCTGATGGCCGTGTGACCGATGGCCGCGATCCGCTGGATGTGGAGGCGCTGTTCGCCGAACTCGACGACGATGACCGGCTCGATCTCCCGCTGCCCGTCGGCGCGCAGCTCGGGCATGTGCATCTGTACGCCGCCAGCCTAGAGGACTCGCTGCACTTTTACGCGGACATTCTCGGCTTTGCCGCCGGCTTGATCGCGCCGGCCTTCCGCATGGTCGATGTCGGCCTTGACGCGCAGCAGAATCATGTGATTGCCTTCAACACGTGGAAAGGTCCCGGCGTGCCGCCCGCCCCGCCCAACGCGCTCGGTATGCAGTACTACACGATTGTGCTGCCTGACGCCGTCGAAATGCAGCGGGTTGTCGACCGGGTGCAGGCTGCGGGCCTTACCGCCGAGCAAACCGAAGAGGGGTTCGTCGTGTCCGACCCATCGCGTATCAAAATCCTGCTGACGGATCGCCCGCCGACGCTGACTAACGCCGCTGGGCACTGCCGAAGACGTTAGAGTCGGGCGATTGGACGTAATTCTCCGCCCCGGTTCGAACCAACTTCGAATTTCCCGCAACTACCCCGACCTGCAGGGTCTGCACTCACAAACGATAAAACGTTAACGCTCTCCGCATACCTACCTCTTTACAATAAAACCATATGATAAGCCGTAAATTTCGACGTTGCATTTGACGTCGCCTCAATTCTAAAACAAGGAACTGCAAGGGGGCAGCATGGCAGTCCAATTTGATGAACAGCAAACGCAGTCCAGCGTTCTCACGGAATTTGATCAACTGACGGACGTCCTGCGTTCGCGGTTGAGCAGTCTGGAAGAGCGCGTGTTCACGCGTACCCACGACTTGCAGACCGTAGCGGAAATCTCCAAGCAGGTTACCACCATCCTCGACCTGCAAACCCTGCTGGATGCCGTGGTTGAACTGACGAAATCACAATTCAAGCTGTATCACGCGCACGTCTACCTGCTAGATGACAACGGCGAAACGCTTCGACTGGCCGCCGGCGCGGGTACTGCTGGCGCCGCGATGAAGCAACGCGGTCACAGCATCCGCCTCAATCATCAGAACAGCTTGGTGGCGCGCGCCGCCCGTCTGCAAGAGGCGGTCGTGGTCAACAATGTGGCGAGCGCGCCGGACTTCCTGCCCAACCCGCACCTACCGAATACACGCTCGGAAATGGCGGTTCCGATGGTCGCCGGTCTCACGCTGATCGGTGTGCTCGACGTGCAGTCCGACCAGCTCGACCGCTTCGACGCCGATGATGTGCAGATCAAAACTTCGCTGGCGGCGCAAATCGCCATTGCGGTGCAAAATGCGCACTCCTTCGAAGCCACGCAGTTGGCGCGTCAGGAGACGGAACTCCTCTATAAACTGAGCGCGGTGATCAACTCGGCGCGGGACGAACAACAAATTGTCATGGCGCTGGTCGACCACTGGCCGACTGAGACGCCGCTGAGCATCAGCCTCACCGCCTGGGACACCTTCGATTATGACACTGCCGCGAACATCAACATCCTCGGCGACTGGCGTCCCGGCCTCGAAGACCAGATGCGCGGGGCGAAAGTGCCGCTGGCGCACTTCCCCTCACTGCCCATGTTCAGCCGCACCGAGGTGCTGTTCTTTGACGATGTGGCGCAGGAAACCAAGCTCGACGAGCAGACCAAAGCGAGCATCCTCCAGTACGGCATCAAAGCAGTGCTCTCCGCGCCGCTGACCAGCGGCAACCAGTGGGTCGGCGTGATCAGCTTGTCGGCCCACGAAGCCCGCCAGCACAGCGAGTCCGAAATCCGCGTGCTGCGCAGCCTCGCGGAACAGATCAGCACCGCGCTTGAACGTCTGCGCCTGCAGCGTGAAAGTGAACGCTACGTCGCCGAAATGCGCACGGTGAATGAGTTGAGCGCGACGATCAGCGCCGAACTCGACACCAATCAACTGCTGCCGCAGGTCGTCAATCTCACCAAAGAACGCTTCAACCTCTATCACGCGCACATTTATCTGCTGGATGATGCGGGCGTCAACCTCGTCCTCGCGGCGGGCGCGGGCGAAGCGGGACGACTGATGCTGGAACGCGGTCACAAAATCCCGCTCAGCCGCCCCAACAGTCTCGTCGCCACCGCCGCCCGCACGCGCGAAACCATCGTCACCAATGATGTGACGCAAGCGCCGAACTTCCTGCCCAACCCGCTGCTCCCGGAAACCCGTTCTGAGATGTCTATCCCGATGGTGGTCGGTGCGTCGCTCATCGGCGTGCTCGACGTGCAATCCGACCAAGTCAACCGCTTCACGGCGCGTGATGTGCAGATTAAATCATCGCTGGCGGCACAAATCGCCATCGCCGTGCAGAATGCCCGATCCTTCAAGAGTGTGCAGGCCGCGCAGCAGGAAACCCAACGCGTCTACGACATGTCGCAGGACATGATCGGTACAGCGAGCTTTGCGGGCTACTTCCTCACGCTCAACCCCGCGTGGGAACGCACGCTCGGCTATACGCTGGATGAACTGAAAGCCGCGCCCTTCCTCTCGTTCGTGCATCCTGACGATGTCGAGCCGACGCTCGCCGAAGCCGGAAAACTGGCGCAGGGCGCAAAGGCGATCTCGTTTGAAAACCGGTACCGCTGCAGCGACGACTCGTATGTGTGGCTGTCATGGAACTCCGTGCCCGACACTGAAACCGGCACGATCTACTTTGTCGTCCGTAACATCACCGAGCAAAAAGCGACGGCGCTGGAACTGCAAAACCTGCTGCGGGAAGCGCAAGACGCCCGTCAGGACAGCGAAAAACACGCCGCCGAACTGCGCACTGTGACCGCCGTGAGCACCGCAGTGAGCACCATCCTCGACACCAATGTGCTGCTGAACGAAGTGGTGCAGAAGACGCGCGATGACTTCGGCCTGTACCACGCGCATATCTACCTGCTCGACGACCTGGGCGTCAACCTCGTGCTGGCCGCCGGCGCGGGTGATGCCGGGCGCGTTATGAAAGAACGCGGCCACAGCATCCCCCTCAACCGCGAGGACAGCCTCGTCGCCACCGCCGCCCGCACGCAGATCGGCGTGATCTCCAACGATGTGACCAAAGCGGCGAACTTCCTACCCAACCCGCTGCTGCCGGAGACGAAATCGGAAATGGCGATCCCGATGGTCATCGGTTCCACGCTCATTGGCGTGCTGGACGTGCAGTCCCGCCACCTCGACCGCTTCACGCAGGACGACCTGCAAATCAAGTCCGCGCTCGCCGCGCAAATCAGCGTCGCCGTGCAGAATGCCCGAACCTTCCAGTTCGTGCTCGCCGCGCAGCAGGAAACCCAGCGCATTTACGACATGTCGCAAGACTTGATCGGTACGGCGAACTTTGACGGGTACTTCCTCACGCTCAACCCCGCGTGGGAACGCACGCTCGGCTTCACCATTGCCGAACTGCGCGCCGCGCCGTTCCTCTCGTTCGTGCATCCCGACGATGTCGAACCGACGCTCGCCGAAGCCGGAAAGCTGGCGCAGGGCGCGAAGGCGATCTCGTTTGAAAACCGCTACCGCCGCAGCGACGACTCGTATGTGTGGTTGTCGTGGAACTCGGTGCCCGACACCGAAACCGCCACCATCTACTTCGTCGTCCGTAACATCACCGAGCAAAAGGCGACCGCGCTCGAACTGGAACGTCTGCTGAGCGAAGCGCAAGCCGCCCGGCAGGAGAGCGAAAAGCACGCCGCCGAACTGAGAACGGTGACGGACGTGAGCGCCGCCGTCAGCACCCTGCTCGATACCGAACAACTGCTGTCCGAAGTGGCGCAGAAAACCCGCGACGACTTCGACCTGTACCACTCGCACATCTATCTGTTGGATGACGCGGGCGTCAACCTCGTGCTGGCCGCAGGCGCAGGCGAGCCGGGACGAATCATGAAGGAACGCGGGCACAAAATCCCGCTAGATCGAACGAACAGTATCGTGGCGACCGCTGCCCGCAGCCGCGAAGCCGTCATCGCCAACAATGTCTCCAACGCGCCGAACTTCCTGCCCAACCCCCTGCTCCCGGAGACGGCGTCCGAAATGGCGGTGCCGATGGTCGTCGGCGACACCGTGATCGGTGTGCTCGACGTGCAGTCGGAACAGCTCAACCGCTTCACTCAGGACGACGTGCAAATCAAGACCGCGCTCGCCTCACAGGTCGCCATCGCCGTGCAAAACGCGCGCGCCTTCCAGAACGTGCAAGCCGCCCAGAAAGAAACCCAGCGCGTGTACGACCTGTCGCAGGATATGATCGGCACCGCCACCTTCCAGGGCTACTTCGTCACGCTGAACCCCGCGTGGGAACGCACGCTCGGCTTCACCATCGAGCAGTTGAAGGCCGCGCCGTTCATCTCGTTCGTGCATCCCGACGATGTCGAACCGACGCTCGCCGAAGCTGGAAAGCTGGCGCAGGGCGCGAAAGCCATCTCGTTTGAGAACCGCTATCGCTGCGTCGATGACAGCTACGTGTGGCTGTCGTGGAACTCGGTACCCGACATCGAAACCGGCATGATCTACTTCGTCGTGCGTGATGTCACCGACCAGAAGGCGACCGCCTTCGAAATGGAACGCCTGCTGCGTCAAGCGGAAGAGCAAGCCCAGCGCGAAAAGCTGACCGCCGAACGCCTGCGTGAACTCGACCGTCTGAAGTCGCAGTTCCTCGCCAATATGAGCCATGAGCTGCGCACACCGCTCAACTCGATCATCGGCTACTCGGAAATTCTGCTCGACGGCGACGACGGCGAACTGAGCGAAGAAGCCGCCGAAGATGTCGAGACGATCTATAACAGCGGCAAGCATCTGCTGGCCATCATCAACGACATCCTCGACCGCGCCAAGATTGAATCCGGCCAGATGACGATCACCCCCACCCCGATGGACCTCAGATCGCTGGTGGACGAAGTCATCACCACGTCGCAAGTGCTGGTGAAAGACAAAAATGTCGTCCTCAACTGCATTCGGGAAACCGATGTGCCGCTGGTCAAGGCCGACCGCCTGCGTATCAAGCAGGTGATCACTAACCTCGTCTCGAACGCGGTGAAGTTCACCGAAAACGGCAGCGTGACCGTGCGCTACGGGCTGGACGAGCAGCATGACGCGTTCGTCGAAGTGGCCGATACGGGTATCGGTTTGAAGCCGGAGCACCTGAGCCAGATCTTTGAGCAGTTCAGTCAGGTGGATGGCTCCTCGACGCGCCGCGCGGGCGGCACCGGTCTCGGCCTGACGATCTCGCAGCACTTCATCCGCATGCACGGCAGCGAAATCACCGTGACCAGCGACTACGGCAAAGGTTCGACCTTCCGCTTCACCCTGCCGCTGGCCGAAAAACAGCCGGCCTAAGTTTTCCCCAACACGAGCTTGAGCAGGGCGCAGCATGCTGCGCCCTGCCCTTTCATGACCAAGGACGCCCACTCATGATCGCGTACTTCACCCATGTGGTTTGCCTCGAATGTGGTCACGAATTCGCAGCGGATATCATGGCGGCGGCCTGCCCCCGCTGCCATTCCGGTTGGCTGGACGCGCGCTATGATTACGCCGCGGTCGCGGATGTATGGCGTGACGGGCTGCCCGCGCGCGACGGATCGCTGTGGCGTTACCACGAACTGCTGCCCATCCGCATACCCGACCCCGAAATCTCGCTGCACGAGGGCTACACGCCGCTGATCCGCTTGTATCAGTACGAGCGGATCTACAACCACCCGCATCTCTACATCAAAGATGAGCGGCAGGGACCGACCAGCTCGTTCAAGGATCGGCAGGCGGCGATGGCGGTCACGGCGATGAAGCAGGCCGGGATCACCGAGTGCGTGCTCGCTTCGACAGGCAACGCGGCGGCCGCGTACGCCGCCTACTGCGCGCGCGCGGGCATCAAATTGTGGCTGTTCCTGACCAGCCTCGTCCCGCAGGAGAAGATGCGCGAGGCGGCGCTGTATGGCGCGGAAGTCGTGCGCGTCTCCGGCACCTATGACGAAACCAAGCACGTCGCGGCGGAATTTGCCAAGCGCCGCGGCATTCATCTGGATCGCGGCGCGAAGGCCATTCCCGGCAAAGAGAGCATGAAGACGCTCGGCTTTGAAATCGCCGAACAACTCGGGCTTGCCTTCGATGGGCGGGGCTGGCGCACCCCGGATTGGTACATTCAGGCGGTGAGCGGCGGCATTGGCCCGCTCGGCGTGTGGAAAGCCTTCCAGGAACTGTACGCGATGGGCTTAATCGATCACCTGCCCAAGCTCGGCGTGGTGCAGGCGTCCGGCTGTGCGCCGATGGTGACGGCTTTCCAGGCCCATCAGGCGAAAGCGACGCCCGTCGTCCCCAAAACGCTGATCACGGTGCTGGCGACGGGCGATCCCGGCTTCAGCTATGATCTGCTCTACGCAGCAGTCCAGCAAACCGGCGGCACCATGCTCGCGGTCGATGATGGCGACACGTTCGCCGCCATGCGGCACATCGCCAGCAAAGCGGGGCTGTCGGTCGAACCCGCGACGGCGGTCGCCTTTGCCGGGTTGGAGAAAATGCTCACCAACGGCACGATCCAACCGGGCGAAACCGTGGTCGTCAACTGTTCCGGGCATACCTTCCCGGCAGAAAGTCACGTGCTCGGCGACCAGTATCTGCTCAACCTTGACGTGGCGGACGACACCACGGGCAAGATCGAAGGCTTGAGCGCGGCGCTCGGTCAGCTTGACGAACAGGTGACCACCATTGTCGTGGTCGACGACAACCCCAATGATCGCCGCTTGATTCGGCGTCTGCTGCGCGCCTACAAGAACTACCGCGTGTTCGAAGCGAAAGATGGAGCGGACGCGCTGCGCCTGATCCACGAGCAGAAGCCCGACCTCATCGTCACCGACCTGACCATGCCGGAAATGGATGGCTTCTCACTGCTGGAACACCTCAAAGCAAACCCCGTGACCGCCAGCATCCCCGTGGTCGTCGTCTCCGCGAAATCGATCAATACCGAGGATCGTGATATCCTCAATCAATTCAGCGATTCCGTGTGGACGAAGGGCAATTACGAGACGCGCGAGCTGGTCGATCACATCGTGACCGCGCTCGGCGATACGCCGCTGGAAATCACGCGCCGCCGCCCGAATGAGATCCCTGTCGACGCGAAGATCGCGCCGCGCACCGCCGTGATCATCGACGATGTGGAAGCGGATCGGCGGTTGGTGCGGCGGTATCTGATTTCCTCCGGCGAGTTCAGCGTGAGCGAAGCCGACTGCGGGCGCGACGGGCTCAAGCTGATCTACGAGCAGATGCCTGATCTGGTTGTGCTCGACCTCACGCTGCCGGACATGGACGGATTATCGCTCCTGCAGACCCTCCAGCGTGAGGAAAGCCTTAAGCATATCCCAGTGATTATATATTCAAGCCGCATATTACGAGAGGAGGAGTGCCGACAATTCGGTGTAACAGTCGATAATTTCATTGAGAAATCAACTGTTAACCGAGAAATCTTTATGGAATCTATCCACGAACTCTTGGTATAGTAACCACATAAGTAGTTTCGCAGCACACGAGCAGTCGGAGTAAGGTAATGGTCGCCACCATTCTTTGTGTCGAAGATAATCCACAGAATATGCGTCTTGTTCGGAAGATGCTCAACAGCGCAGGCTATCAGGTGATCGAAGCACAGGATGGTGAATCGGGTTACACCACAATTCTCGAACAGCGCCCCGACCTCGTGTTGATGGATGTCAATTTGCCCGACATCGACGGTTTGCAGGTGACCTCGGCGGTCAAGGCGCTGCCGGATTACACCCACATTCCGATCATTGCGCTGACGGCCAACGCCATGCACGGCGACCGCGAACGCTGCCTCGAAGCGGGCTGCAATGGCTACGTGCCCAAGCCCGTCACCAAGAACGAATTGCTCTCGAACGTGGCCTATTACCTCGAACAGGCGGAACGGCGCACGATATGAGTCTCATCGTGATCATCGAGGACAACCCGGATAACGCTCGCCTCGCGTCGCGCATTTTGCAGCGCGAAGGATTTGAAGTCACGGTCGCCGATGAAGGCGAGTTGGGTCTGCAAATCGCCGTAGAGAGCCTGCCCGCGTTGATCCTCGTTGATCTCGGCCTGCCCGACCTCGACGGGCAGACAGTCGTCGCCATGCTCCGCCAGAACCCCGCCCTCAACCATGTCCCCGTCATCGCCTTCACGGCGTGGCCGGAGGAGACCGCTGAAGAAATGGCGCTCGCCTATGGCTGTGACGGCATCATCAACAAACCCATTGACACCCGGCGCTTCGGCGACCAGATCAAGGCTTTCCTGGAACCGGACTTCAGGAGAATGTAGTTGACTACCCCGCAGACGCAGCTTGCGAACATGGGATCGGCTGATCGGTCGGTTGTCGCCGCCAGCCAGTACACGTTTGAAGCCCTCGCCCAGATCTATAATCAGGGGCGCGTCGATTACATCGTCCCCATGCCTATGAATGCGCGCCGCATGGAAGAATACGTGCGCTTCTACGATGTCGCGCTCGACGCTTCGGTCGTCACGCTCAATGGCGACGCCGAGGAGACAGGCATCGGCATGCTCGGTCGGCGCGACGCGCGCTGTTGGGTCACGCGGCTCGGCGTCATCCCGGAACGGCGCGGCCACAAGGTCGGGCAGTTCATCATGGAGACCCTGCTGACATTGGGCAAAGACCGCGGCGCGACCCTCGCGCAGCTCGAAGTCATCACGGGCAACGAACCCGCGCATCGCCTGTTTCGCAAATTGGGCTTTGAACCGCGGCGTGATCTGCTGATCATCCGCCGTCCTCCCGGCGCGGTTAAAGACAGCCTGCCAGCCTATACGCCGCTCGCCCCCGAAGACATTCCCCTATGCCTCGCGCAGCGTCCTGATCAAGCCTCATGGCTGGACGAAACGCCATCGCTGCTGCACGCAGGTCAGCTTGAAGGGCTGCGCGTGGGCGACGACTGGATCATCTACCGCAAGACCGCCGTGCAGCTATCGTCATTCGTGCTCAGCGAGGCGAATGACCCAACCGCGCTGATTCGCTGCGTGCATCACCGCTATCCCCTGCTCGACACCAAGATCGAGAACGTCGACCTCAGCCGCTGGCCCGCGTATCAGGCAGCCGGCTACTTTGAGGCCTTCGCGCGTATCGAAATGACCTGTCTGCTGTAAATCGCTGTCATCCTGCCCCGATCAAGCACCCGGCGGACGGCTGACCGCGTAACACGCGAGGAGGTTGCCAGAACCCGGCCAGGTCCGCGCCTCAATCAGCTTGAGGTTCACGGGTGGCCGCCCGACGAACAACGGCGTGCCCTCCCCGGCGATCAGCGGGAAGATGGTCAGATGCAGCTCATCAACCAGACTCTGCACGAGCAGATCGTTCCACAGCGTGCGGCTGCCGAAGACGAAAATTTCCTTGCCGTCTCGCTGCTTCAACTGAGCGATCTCAGCGTGGGCATCCGCTAACCGAATTATGCGCGTGTTGGTCCACGGCGCGAGTTCCGGTTCGGTCAGTTTGTCTGAGACGATCACCTTGTCGATGGCATGGATCAAGCGCGCAAACTCCCGGCGAATCGGCGTGGCGTTGGGATCATGAGGCACGCTCAGCCAGTACTCGCGGTTGCCGAGAAATCCCTCACGCCCGCCCAGCAGCAGCATATCCGCCGCGCGCAGTCGTTCGAGGTTGTAGGCGTCAAAGTTCTGGTCACCGTGATAGTCCGGGTGGAAATAGTCGAATAACGGTGCGAGACTTCGGCCTTTGCCTTCGTAGTAACCATCCAGCGTGACCAAACAACTCACGATTAGTTTGCGCATGAATTCGATCCTTTGGGTTACGACAAGCCCATTATAGAACATTTGTCTCAACGCACCAACTGCCGCCCCGCTGACGCGCTTCTAACATAGGCACGCGCATAATGGGCGCATCGTAGAGAATCGAAGGTGCTTACATGCCGGATCTGCGTGTGCTGGTCATCGCCAGCAATCCGCTCGCCCGCGCGGGCTTATCTGCCCTGCTCGCCGATCAACCGGGGTTGAACATCGTCGGACAGGCGGAACACGATGTGCTGGATACGCTCGACATTTATCGCCCGGATGTCACGCTGTGGGATATGGGCTGGGAACCGCTGACCTATCTCGACAGGCTGCGCGATTTACGCGACGCGCGCCAACCGATCGTGGCGCTGCTGGCAAACGTCACCAATGCCATCGAAGCGACGGCGGCGCTCCTGAGCGCAGGCGTGCGCGGTCTGCTGCTGCAAAACTCCAACGGCGACGTGCTGGCGGCGGCGCTCAACGCCGTGACGCGCGGCATGACCGTGATCGCCTCGGCCATTGCCGACTCCGCCCTCGTCGACACCCTCCGCCTGAGCGCCGGGAACGACCGCGCCGCGCCGGACGCGCTCACGCCGCGCGAACTCGAAGTCATCAACCTGATCGCTGAGGGTCTGCCCAACAAAATCATCGCTAATCAACTCAACATCAGCGAGCACACGGTCAAGTTTCATGTCAACGCCATCCTGACCAAGCTGGGCGCGCAAAGCCGCACCGAGGCCGTCGTCCGCGCCACGCGCCTGGGGTATATCACGCTGTAGTCGCGCCGTTACGCCTGCGGGACGGCAGTGGGCAGGCTGACGCGAAACACCGTCCCACGCCCGATCTCGCTGCGCACGTCGATGTGCCCATGATGCAGCGCGATCACCTGCTGGACAATGCTTAAGCCGAGCCCGCCGCCACCCGTATCAAGGCTGCGCGCATCGTCGACGCGGTACAGCGGCTGAAAAATGCGCTGAAGGGATTCGGCGGGCATGCCCGCGCCGCTGTCCTCAATTTCGATGACCGCCGCGTCGTCATCGGTATAGGCGGTCAGCGAGATCGTGCCGCTGGGCTCGGTGAAACGAATTGCATTGTCGAGCAGTTCGCTGAGCGCCTGCGCGACCCGTTCTTGTTCGCCGAGCACCATCAGCGGATCAGTGGGCAGCACGGCATCCAAACGCAGCCCCTTTTTACGCGCCGGTTCCTGCTTCGCGCTCGTGACAGCGGCGAGAACCTCGACCAGATTCAGCGGCGCAAGCTCCAGTGCCGCCTGCTGATCTAACCGCACCAGCGTGATCAGGTTGTCGACCATGCGCGCCATCCGCTCAATCTGTTCTTCAATCGTGCGCACTCGGGCGCGCGCCGCCTCATCGGCCAGCGTGCGTTCCAGCAGATAGCTCGTCGTATTGATGACGGCCAGCGGCGTCTTGAAGTCGTGCGAGAACGCGCGGATGAAGTGCTGCAAGGCGCGCCGCCGCGTCTCCTGCTCGACCAGCGCGATTCGGTCGGCTTCGGCCACCTTAAGCTGCGAGATGTCGCGGATCGTGGTCACGCGCAGGATGCCATCCGGATGCGGGATGTTGACCGAACGCAGCCACCCCTGAAACGTCGACCCATCTTTGCGCCGCATCGTCAGTTCATACGGTTCTTCGCTCAGTTGTTGGATCGCCGCGCGCGCCTGTTCGGCGGCTTCGGCAGTCACCACCGTCACAGCCCCATCCGAGCCGACGATCTCTGCGCGGGTATAGCCCAACAGCCGCGTGAAGGCTTCGTTGACATCCAACACCACGCGATTCTGATGCGCGACGCGGGCGTCGAAGCCCGCGTTCCAGAGCATACGATAGCGCGTTTCGCTGTCTTGCAACGCCGCTTGCGCCTCATACAACTCGGTGATGTCGATGTTCGCCGCCACCCCGCCGATGATCGCGCCGCTGGCATCACGAATCGGCGCGGCAGCGTTGATCATGGTGCCGGACGTGCCGTCAAAGCGTTCGATGCGCAGCACTTCATGCTGGGTGATCTCGCCCTGGTGGAGCGCGCGCGCCATCGCCCACGTCTCCGGCGTCATCGGCGCGCCCGTCTCGACGTCCCACGCCTTGTATTTGGCATACCCGGCGGCGTTCTCCACGCTGGGCATGTCTTCGCCCCACACGCGGTACGCCCCGCCATTCATGTAGATCAGCTTGCCATTCGCGGCGGCAATCGTCACGCCAATCGGCAGGATGTCGAGCACCGCCTGCAGCCGCCGCCGTTCCTGATCAGCTTGGGCGAGCGCCGCTTCCAGCTCCGCCCGCAGTCGATACTCTTCCGTCATATCCGCGAACACGCTGACCGCGGCGATGGGCGTGCCTTTCATGTCGTAGATCGGCGCAGCGTTCACGCGCAGAAAGCGGTGTACATCGTCGACCGTGATCGCTTCAACCTGCACATCGTGCGTGGTTTCGCCGCGCATCGCCCGCAGCAGCGGATAGTCGGTCAAGGCGAGCGGCTGCCCGGACGTCACATCGATCAGGCGGTGTACCTTGCCCGCGCGCTGATCGGCTTCGGTCGGCGGACGCCCGAGCAGTTCTTCCGCGCGCCGGTTCTGCGAACTGGAACCCCCATCCGCCGACACAATCACCACGCCGACCGGGAGCTGCCGCAGCACCGCTTCCAGATACGCGCTCTGCCGGTCGACCTGCACAATCGTCTGCTCATATTCCCGCCGCAGCCGCGAGAGCTGATCCACCATGTGCTCGACCGCCCCGCGGCGGTATTCCGCGCGCAGCCGCGCCGCCTTCTGCTGGTTGATGATCCAGATGAGGAGAAAACTGATGGCGATATAGAGCAGGAACTCCAGCAGATAAATCGGCTGCAGGATGCTCATCGTCCCGTACCAAGTCGCAACAAAAAACAGTGTACAGAGGGCGCCGAGCGCGACCGTATACACGGCAGGCCGGGTCCCGATCTGCCAGGCGACAAAAATCGTCGCCAGATAAAACGTCTGGTAAATGGCCAGCGTATCGCCCGCGGCCAGATGCGTCAGAATGCGGAAGACCAGAGCCAGCAGCACAGCCGCGGTGGCAACTCCGTAACGTACAACCCATGAGCGTTCTAACAGCGACCGAAAACGCTCCAAGACAGCGGGGGGCGGCATTGGCAACTCCAGATTACGATCATTCTCACGAAATTTTAACCGTTATTATATCCCGAATTCCAATTGTCACTAGCCATTCGATTAGGTGGCTGCCCCCTCCAAGGTGCGGTGTGCTGAACGCGGACTTTTGCTTTAATGAGAGTGTGGAGTTGAACCAGTAGTAGGAGCACATGATGACTGATGTCCTGCAAAACCTCTCAAATGATCTGGCGGCGACCGTCGAAGCAGCCAGCCGCAGCCTCGTCCGTGTTGAAGGACGGCGGCGCATGGCGGCCAGCGGCATCATCTGGTCGGATAACGGCTTGATCGTAACGGCGAACCATGTCGTCGAACGTGACGAAAACATCGGCGTGGGCTTGCCCAATGGCGCGGTGGTGAATGCCTCGGTGGTCGGGCGCGACCACACGACGGATATCGCCATCCTCAAGGTACAGGCCAACGAACTCACTCCGGCCGCGTGGGCGACCGACGCGAAGGTCGGACATCTCGTTCTGGCGGTCGGTCGACCGGATGCGGGCGTCCAAGCGACGCTCGGCGTCGTCAGCGCGGTCGGTGAAAGCTGGCGCACGGGCGCTGGCGGCATGATCGACCAGTATTTGCAGACCGACGTGGTCATGTACCCCGGTTTCTCCGGCGGCGCGCTGGTCACGGCGGGCGGGCAGATGCTCGGCATGAACACGTCCGGCCTCGCCAACGGCGTCAGCCTGACGATTCCGGCGGTCACGCTCCAGCGCGTGGCGCAAGCCCTGCAAGCGCATGGCCGCGTGCGCCGAGGTTTCCTCGGCGTGAGCGCGCAGCCGGTGCGGTTGCCCGCACCGGTCGCGGCGCAGGTGCAGCAGGAGACCGGGCTGCTGCTGGCGGCGGTCGAACAAGGCAGCCCTGCCGATCAAGGTGGGTTGTACCTCGGCGACACGCTGGTCGCGCTGGACGGGCAGGCCGTGCGCCACATGGATGACCTGATGGCCATTCTCAGCGGCGACCGCGTCGGCAAGGCCGTCACGGCGAAGATCGTGCGCGGTGGTCAGGTGCACGAAACGTCGGTCACCATCGGCGAACGACAGTAAGCAGAAGATCAGTGGAAAGTTAAAAGTTGAAAGTTGAAAGTGCGCACCGCTTTTGACCTTCAACTTTTGACTTGGATAGGACGAATTGAACGTGGCCAACACCTTTGAGCAGTTGAATGCCGAACTCTCGGACATCGTCGCTGAAGTGGGCAAGAGCGTCGTGCAGGTGCGCGATGAAGGACGCGGCGGCGGCGCAGGGATGATCTGGCACGCGGATGGGCTGATCATCACCAACGCCCATGTTGCCCGCGGCGGACGGCCTCTGACGGTCGCGCTGTGGGATGGCCGCGAACTGCGCGCGCAGTTGATCGCTCGCGACGAGGCGCACGATCTGGCGGCGCTCGCCATTGAAGCGCGTGACTTGCCGACCATTCAGGTAGGCAGTTCGCGCACGCTGACCGCCGGGCAGTGGGTGATGTCGCTCGGGCATCCGTGGGGAGTCGCCAATGCGGCCTCGGGTGGGGTCGTGATCGGCACGGGGCAAGGCGTGGCCGAAGTGCCGACTAACCATGCCGACTGGGTCGTATGCGATCTGCATTTGCGCCCCGGCAATTCCGGCGGACCGCTGTTCGACGTGCGCGGACGCCTGATCGGCGTCAACACGATGATCACGAGTCCCAATGTCGGCATTGCGGTCGGCGTGGACGCGGTCAAAGACTTCCTCAAGCGGTCGCTAGGCGACTTCAAGCCTCAGCGCCAGTCGGAAACCGGGAACGTCAAGGCGGCGTTTGTATAAACGCGCCGTGTCACCCGCTTAGACCCAATCTCTAGACAACGGGGCGCAGTGAGCTGCGCCTCGTTGTCGTTGGCTGCTGGATCAGCCCAACCATTTCCACCACTCCCCAGCACACCTATTCCCGCGTCAGCTCTACCGTAGATCGAAGTCTCCGGTGGAATTGAGGTAGGCGACCAAGGCGTGTTTGACTGCTTCCACAATCCGCTCTTCATCTTCCGGCTGGCGGATCATCGGAATCAGGGCCCGCAAGATATAAACGCAGATGGCTGCATAGAATTGGCTGACCGCTGGCTCAAGCGCGGCATTATTGACGCGCAGAGCACGGTCGAGCCGGTGTTCAATGGGACTGCACAGAGAGTCAGCGACGTAACGCATGACGCTAGACGCGGGTACGGCGTGGAACAGCGGTTGAAAGGCGGGGGTGGCAAGGTAGTAGTCGACCAGCGAGTCGATCAGATCATTGATCTGCACGCTGAGAGGGGCGGAGTAGCTATCAAACACCTTATCCAGCAATCCGCCAAGTTGAACGGAATAACGAGTGGCAATCGCGCTGAGAATAGCTTCTTTGTTTGGAAAGAACTGGTACAGGGAGCCAATAGAAGTATTTGCTCGTATTGCGATGAGGTTGGTGGTTGCTGCTTCGTAACCTAGTTCGGAGAAGACCTGAGAGGCTGCATCTAGAATCGTGTTTACACGGCGCTGACCCCGAGCTTGCTGAGGCTTTCGCCGCATCGGGTTCACGAATATTTATCCTTTGGTACATTATAGGAATTACATGTGACTATACAGAGGAATTAATTGTCATGCAAGGAATAACCACGCATTTCACAAAATTCCACTGTTTATTAGTTTATCTCTTAACCCGTGGTCTTCATACCGGCAGCAATCCCATTAACCGTGGCGAGTACCGCGTTCAGCAGTGCCTCATGTCGTTCCGTGCCCGGGGGCACGCTGCGCAGCTCACGCAGCACCGCGATTTGAATGTAATTGAGCGGATCGACATAGGGGTTGCGCCGCTCAATCGACCGCTGCATAACGGGGGAATGTTCAAGGAGTTCGCGCTGCCCCATGATGGCACAGATCTGCTGGTAGGCGCGCGCATGTTCGGCCCGCATCGACTGGTAGATCTCGTCGCGCAGGCGTTCATCGGTAACCAGTTCGGCGTACAACCCGGCGATGCCCATATCAGCTTTCGCCACATCCAACTCGACATTTTCGATCAATGCCTGAAAGAACGACCAGTCTTTGTACATCGTCTGCAGCAGGTCGATGCCGCCATGCCCGCCTGCGGTGAACGCTTCGAGTGCCGTGCCGACGCCGTACCAGCTCGGGATGATGGCGCGGCTCTGCATCCACGAGAACATCCACGGGATCGCGCGCACGGTTTCGAAGCCGCCCTTCGCGCGCTTGGCGGGACGACTGCCGATGGGCAGCCGCGCCAGCTCGTTGATGGGCGTGGCCTGATACCAATAATCAAGAAAACCGGGCGTTTCGTAGACGAACTTGCGATACGTGCGTTCGCCGACTTCGGACAGCTTATGCATGGCCTGCCGCCATTCCAGCTTGACCTCCGGATGCGTCGGCGACCCAACCGCCGTCAGCACGGCGTGCATCACCTGCTGCAGGTGGCGGTAAGCGATGTTGGCGTTGCTGTAGCGGTAGGCGATGACTTCGCCCTGCTCGGTGATCTTGATGCGTCCGCGCATCACACCGGGCGGCTGCGACAGAATCGCGCGGTTGGTGGGACCACCGCCGCGGCCAATGCTGCCGCCGCGCCCGTGGAAAAGTTCCAGATCGACGTTGTATTTGGCGCACATCTCCGACAGCGCCTGCTGCGCGACGTAGAGGTTCCAGTTGGACGACAGATAGCCGCCGTCTTTGTTGCTGTCCGAATAGCCGAGCATGATCTGCTGGCGCAGGCCGCGCGTCTGGAGGTGTTCCATATAGAGCGCATTGTTGAACAGCACTTCCATGATTTCGGGCGCGCGTTCGAGGTCGTCAATCGTCTCGAACAGCGGTACCAAATCGACAGCGGGGCTGACGCCCACTTCATGCGCGAACAGCAGCATGGTCAGCACATCGCTCGGCGCGGTCGTCATGCTGGTGATTACGCTGTCGATCACATTGGTGCCGTACTTGCGGTGGGCTTTGGCGATCATGCGCCACGTGGCGATGATGCGGTTGGTCGTCTCGGAGAAGGCCGGCTCAATCGGGAACAGCGGGCGCTTCGTGATGAGTTCGCGGTTGAGCAGCGCCTGCTTATCCGTTTCGGCGAGCGCGGCATAACCGTCATGCTGGCCGTAGGCGCGCAGCAGTTCGTCGAGCGCGGCGCGATGCAGGCGCGCATCTTCGCGCACATCGAGCGGCACGAGATGCAGCCCGAAGAGGCGCACCTTTTCCATCAAGCGGTACAACATGCCGTGCGCGACATACTGCCCGCGATTTTCGATCAGGCTGTCGGAGACGAGGCGCAAATCCACCAGCAGATCGGCGTGCGTGCGGTAGGAGTCGGCGTTCAGCCGCTCCCAGATGATGCTCATCGCCTGCCGGTAGACCTCGTCATGGGCGCGCGTGGGGAAACCGCCCTCCTGCACCCATTCGAGCAGTTCCGGCGATACGCCGACTTCGTCCAGCGACTGCGTGAGGTGTTCGCGCAGATACGCCACTTCTTCAAGGTAGACGGTGCGCGCCGCCGCCCGCTGGGTGGTAATCGTCTCCAGCGTGACATCGGCGGTCACGTTAGGGTTACCGTCGCGGTCACCGCCAATCCACGAGGCAAACTGCAAAATCGGCGGCAGGCTCGACCAATCTTCGTCGGGATAGTAATTCTCAAGCACCGCGCGCAGATCGTCGTAAATGTCGAGCGACACGTCCATTACGACCGAGGTGATGAAGTACAGGCCGAAATCGACCTCGTCGGCGACGGTCGGACGGGCGGCGCGGTTGGGGCGCGTCTGCCACATTTCCTCGATCTCTTCGCTGAACGCCAGTTCAAGCTGGCGCGTTTCGCGGGGGAGCAGCGTTTTGCCGTCAACCTCGCTCAGCATTTGCGCGATGCGGCGCAGTTTGATGAGCACTTCTTTGCGCTTGGCTTCGCTCGGGTGGGCCGTTACGACCAGGCGCACACCCAAACGGTTGAGGAGGCTGCGCATGGTCGCCGCATCGATCCCCGCGTTTTTCAGCCCTGCGACCGCCGACTCAATCGAGTCGCTGAGCGGGCCTTTGGCTTCGCGCTGCCGCAGCACGCGGATGCGCTGCTGATCTTCCGCGATATTGATCAATTGGAAGTAGTTGGTGAAGGCCTTCGAGAGAATGCGCACGGAGTCGAGGCTGAGACCATCAATCGTCGTGCGCAGTTCCGCCGCCGCGACTTCATCGCCGCTGCGCCGGGCTTTGGCCGCTTTGCGCACCTTTTCGACCAGATCGAGCGCCGCTTCATCATGCTGATCGCGAATCACCTGCCCGAGCAGATTGCCCAGCCAGCGAATATCGGCACTCAGACGGTTACTCAGGTCGTTGGGTGTGTCGTGCATGGTTCCAAATCTCCGAAGGTTGAAGAGCGCCTACTGTACCAAATTCACCGCAGCTTAGCTAGCAATAAATCACAAGTTCATCAGCGTAATTATCACTACTTTTGCCAGAACAAGCATTCGACTGGCTAACGTTGGCCGTCGATACCCAACAAATTGGGGGGTCTTCGGTCGCAGTGCCGCCCGGGCAGCCCCCATCGGCGGCGATTTCCTGTGCCTGCGACCCAGCGTGTAAGGTCAGTGCAAGGTGATCGACGCACCCTAACGGGCATCTTGTCAATGAGTTTACGGAGTACCGATGTCGGAGCAACACAAACACGAACGACCCTATGCTCAACCCTTTTGGAAGCTCAAGTCCACCATCGAAAAAATCCCGGGGGCGTTTCGCCTCTACAAGTTCATCACTTCCCGCACTGGCGAAGGAAAAATCTACACGGTGAGCCACGGCCCAGTCAGTGGGCTGCGCTGGAAACGTTACAACCGCCTCCCCTACTGGTATCACATCGGCCTCTATGAACCCCAGCTCACCCACTATCTACAGCGGCATTTGCGCCCCAACGATACGTACTGGGATCTGGGCGCCCATGCGGGTTATCATGCGATCACCGCGGCTCGGATCGTCGGACCGCAGGGCAGCGTCGTCGCCGTCGAACCCGATCCCGAAATCGCCGCCATCATGCACGAGCAGATCGCGTTGAATGAGCTGCCAAATATCACGGTGCTGCCCGAAGCAGTCGCCGATACGGTCGGCGCGGTGACGTTCATGCGCAGCGATCTCGACTCGCGCACCAGTGCCATCGCGGGCATCGGCGGCGAAAAAGGCACCGCCGCCCCGCTGGAAGTCCCCACCACAACCATCGATACGTTGAGCGAGCAGTATCCGGCACCGCACATTCTCAAAATGGACATCGAAGGCGCGGAGATTTTCGCGCTGCCGGGGGGTGAGCACCTGCTCAGCGGCAGTCACAAGCCAGCGCATCTGCTAATCGGGGTGCATGGCGAACACGCCCGGCGCTTCACGATGGAGTTCGTGCAGGATCACGGGTACCAACTGATCGCGGTGCCGGGGTTTGAGCCGGAGGTCAATCTGGTCGCCGTGCTGCGCGCGGCGTGAGCCGCACGCAGCCTAATCATACGTAGGGGCGCGATAAAGAGGGTGTCTAACAAGCGCACATCTATCTGGATGAGAGAGGTTTTTGTAGGGACAAGGCATGAAGGTGTTTAAAAAGCATCCCTTAAAGCCTTTCCTCGTCAGCGGACGCAATGGTCCCCGAGCATATCGCGCAGCGGCCCCCCCCTGTTCGGGGAGGGCCGGACCTTTTCAACACGCTCATGCCTGTCCTCTATCCTGCTCTGATGGACGCAGAAGTCATTTCAGAATCAGCACTTTGTCTAACCTCACCCCGTTTCGCTGCGCTCAACCGCCCCTCTCCCAAGGGCGAGGGGCAAGGGCAAGGCGGTTGGTTGTGTCCCTCTACGTGGGGAGAGGGACGGCTTGCGGAGCAAGCAGGGTGAAGTTGAGCATTTTCACCAATTGTGAAATAGCCTCATGCCTTGTCCTGTATATCCTGCTCTAAAAATTAGGACGAGGCCGGCCCTCGTCCCCTACAGGCCCCTTAACCTTATTAGACGAAGCCCTCTAAACCCCTCGTCTCGTCCCTACAGGAAACCTTATTAGACACCCCACGCACAATGCAACGACCTCAGAAATTCGTCTCGATGTCCAGCAGACCCTCTTCTTTCGAACGGCGCAGCGACGTGCGGTACACCCACCCGGAGATCAGCCACAGAATCAGTGTCATCACCGCCAGGACACCGATCAACCCCCAGTCGCTGAAGCTGGCGAAGGTTGGGAAACGCGCCGAGTTCACACCGAGCAGCGCGCGGCGGGTGACCTCCAGCCAGTAAGTCACCGGGAATAGGTAACCCACGGGTTGCAGCCACGCGGGCAGCACGTCGAGCGGAAAGATCGCGCCCGTGAACAGATACAAGCCACCGGACACCAGCGAGCCGAGATCGGTCTGCAAACGCGCCGTCTGCATGGTGACCGCGCCGAGGATCACGCCGAGCGCCGAGAGCGACGCCAAGCCGAGGATGGTCGCCGTGACCAGCAGCAGCACGTTGATATCCAGCGGAATGCGGAATGCGATCACCCCGAACACAAGTGTGATCAAGACCGAGACCGACCCGATGATCAGCCGCGCCACCCCGCGCCCCAGCAGGTAAGCATAGGTGTTCATCGGCGCGGTGTAGATCTGCTTGGCGACCCGGTAATGTTCGCGGTCTTCGATCACCGCCCAACTGACGCCCGTCACCACACTGTTGACGAGGATATACAGCGCATTGCCAAAGTAGATGAAGGCGAAGATCGGTTCGCCCGTCGCGCCATTGGTGATCACGCTGTACATGACCACGAGGATCAGCACACTGGAAATCGGACGCGCAATTGCATACACCGCAAACAGGAACGGTCGCGCCCAGTTTGATTCGATCTGCCACCCGAGCCACGCCGCCGTCACGAACGCGCGCAGTGTCGGACTCTGGGTCACCGCCGGAAGATTAGATAAACGCTGCACAAGTGCCATACCCTACATTCCCCTTACAGCGGACACCGCCGCTGTCCTTACCGTCTCCGCTCAATCAAGCGGCCTTCACGCCGCCCGATCTGTTCCAGTTTACGCAGCGCAAAATACGCCCCGCCGATGAATAACACGCTCAGCAGGATGAGCAGCACAACTTCCAGTTCGACGGGCATCAGCCCGGTGGCATGATTGGACGGGAACAGGAGCTGACGCATCCCGTCCATCCCCATTGTCAGCGGAACCAGCGACGCGGCGGCGGCGACGAATGTCCCCAACGCCCGCACGGGAAAGTAAAACCCGGAGACCAGATAGATCGGCTCTTGCAGCAAATTGGCGATGTGCCACGCTTCACGCCCCGACGCCAGAAAGACCGAAGCGAACATCATGCCCATGCCATAGAGCGCGATCATCGTGAGTAGAAACACGGCGATCAGCGTGGGGATGCTCCCCACACTGTAGACCACGCCAAAAGCCAGCGAACACACGACAATGATCACCACCGCGCGGGTCGCCGACATGATCATCCCGCCAATTGCCATGCCGACCAGGATCGCCATCATCGGCGCGGGACACAACACATAGATCTCGAGGTTGCCGTCCTCTTTATCCCAATAAAGCTGGCTCGCCATTGACCACAGCACGTTCAGCCAGAACGCGGTCATCGCGCCGCCGAGCACCACAAAGCCGATATATTCCTGCGGGGCATTCACGGCGCGATAAACGTAGATGTAACCGACGACGCCGAGCAGCGGGAAAACCGTTTCGAAAAACAGCCAGCTCTTCTGGCGCAGCGCGCCGATGATACGTGGGTAGGCGCGCGCCCAGACCACCGCCCAAAAGAGGGCGACGCCCTGCAATTTCTTGACCCGTTCCTGACTGCGAATGACGTTGTTCTCGACCGCCGCCATCATTCTGCCTCTTTCTCGTCGGCAGCCTGATCCAGCCGCCGCCCGGTCACCTTGATGAACACATCTTCGAGCGTCGGCTCACGCTTCTCCAGCGCAATCAGGCTGGAACCGCGCCGTGTGAGGTAAGCGAGTACCTGCGGCAGCGCGTCTTCGCCGCGCAGCGTGAGCGCCAGTTCGGTGTGGCCGTTCACATCGGCGACGTTGACGCGGCTCACGCCCGGCACGGCTTCCAACAGATCGCCGTCTTTCGGCTTTGCGCCGAGCGGTGCCACTTTGAGATTGAACACAGCCTCGGTCTGCAGCGACTTCTTGAGGTTGGCGGGCGTATCACACACCAGCAGTTTGCCGCCGTCAATGATCGCCAGGCGGTCACACATCTCGTCAGCTTCCGCCATGTAGTGCGTGGTCAGCAGCAGCGTGCGATCCGGATGGTCCTGCATCCACTGGCTGACAAAGCCGCGCACGTCACGCGCTGCCTGCACGTCGAGCCCGAGCGTCGGCTCGTCCAGAAACACCACATTCGGATCGGTCACGAAGCCGCGGATGAAGTTCATCTTCTGGCGCAGCCCGGTTGACAGGTCAGAGACTTTGGCGCGCATACGATCTTCCAGCCCCATGATCTGCGCCAGCGCCGCGATCCGGTCACGGGCGACCTTGTTCTCCAAGCCGTAGAAGCGCGCGAACATCCATAAGCTTTCTTCGACGGTCAGCAAACCGTAGCCGCTGGTCTCCCCGCCGCTCACCATGCTGATGCGCCGCTTGACTTCGTCGGTGTCGCGCACCACGTCATAACCTTCGATGCGCGCCATGCCGCTGCTCGGCAGCAGCAGCGTCGCCAGAATCTTGATCAGCGTGGTCTTGCCCGCGCCGTTCGGGCCGAGCAAACCGAACAGTTCGCCGCGTTCGACCTGTAAGTCGACGCCATCCAGCGCAACCCGGGTCGTTTGGTCGCCTTTTTTCTTCGGTCCACGAATCTTGTAGATGCGCCGGACATCTTTGGTTTCAATCGCCAGTGAAGTACTCAACTGTATCTGAGCCTTTCATGAACTTTCTTGAGCCGTAAAAGCACCATTCAAATTATATACAAAGTTCTGACAAATCAAAATGTCAATTGCGACCACAATTGTGAAATCTGAAGAACGTAAATTCACGACCAGCCCGACAACTGACACTCAACGCAGATTGTAATTTTCCTATAATGAGCTATTCCGACTTACTGTTACCTATAGGAAATAACGATGAGTGATGTTGTCCTGTTCATTCTGGGTCTGGCTGCTCTCGTCGTGGGCGGCAATCAGTTCATCAAAGGGGCGGCGCGGGTAGCAACCGCGCTGGGCGTGTCCACGCTGATCATCGGGCTGACCGTCGTCGCGTTGGGCACATCCGCGCCCGAACTCCTTGTCTCACTGCGCGCCGCGACCACCGCCTCCAGCGATATCGCGCTCGGTAATGTGATCGGCTCGAACATCGCGAATATTGGCGTGATCCTCGCCATCAGCGCCTTGATCACGCCGATCAAGCTGGATTGGAGCATCTTCCGGCGCGAAATCCCGTTCGTCATCGGCTTCTCCGTCCTCGTGCTGCTCATGGCGCTCGACGGTGAGTTGGGGCGCGTGGACGGTCTGATTCTCGTGCTCAGCTTCGCCGCCTTCTCGACGTTGATCTACCGGCAGGCCATTCGCGAACGTGCGGAGATCGAACCAGAACTGACCGTCTACGAGCAGGAAGAGCGCCTCACCAAGCGCGCACCGCTCGTTTGGGAGGCGGCGCGTGTGATCGGCGGGCTGCTCGTGCTCGTCGTCGGCGCGCAGTTCCTCGTCGATAGTTCGGTGAACATTGCACGCGCCTTCGGAGTAAGTGATTTAGTGATCGGCATCACGATGGTCGCCGTTGGCACGTCGCTGCCAGAACTCACCATCTGCGTGCTGGCGTCACTCCGGCGCGAGGACGATATTGTGCTTGGCAACGTATTGGGTTCCAATATTTCGAACCTGCTCGTGATTGTCGGCGTGGTTGCGCTCATTCAACCGATCAGCGTGCCGCGCCCAGTGCAGACCTTTGACCTGCCAGTGATGGTCGTGTTTGCCGGTCTGCTGCTGCTGTTCGTGCGCGGACGCACCTTGACCCGCCGAACCGCGCCCGTGTTCCTGCTCGCCTATGCCGCCTTTATCGCGCTCACGCTGGTGCGCTAGTGCAACGAAACGGTGGCTCAATCGTACAGCATGCATGAAAGCCAACTTTACCGAAGAGGACGATATGCGAAAACTGTGGTGGATTCTAATCGTCGTGCTGGCGCTCAATCTGGGAGCGGCGGCAGCACAGGATGTGGTTGGTACGCCGGGCGCGGACGGGATCGGCGACCCGTTCTATCCCCTGCTCGGAGGCGGCGGCTATGACGTGCAGCATTATACACTGGACGTCGATGTCGACATGGAAGCAGAACGGATCGACGCAACGGCCACGCTCGACATCACCGCGCTGCAGGATCTGAGCGCCTTCAACCTGGATCTCTATCGGCTGGACATCAGCAGCATCACCATCAACGGCGAAGCCGCGACCTTTGAGCGTGACGCGCGCGAATTGAACATCACCCTGCCCACCGCGATCGCCGAAGGAGATACCTTCACCGCCGTGATCGAATATGGCGGCGAGCCGAACCCGATTCGCGAGGCGTCGCTCGGCGGCGTAGGCATCGGCTGGAACTTTGAGCGCGACTTCGTCTATACCGCTAGCGAGACCAACGGCTCGGCGACGTGGTATCCGGTCAACGACCACCCCGCCGACAAAGCGACCTATACCTACATCATCACTGTCCCCGCGCCCTACGTCGTCGCGGCGAACGGCGTGCTGCAAGATACTGTCACCGAAGGCGACCAGATCACCTACACGTGGGAAATGGCGCAGCCGATGGCCAGCTATCTGGCGACGGTCAACATCGATCAGTATGAGGTGAACGCGTACGAAGACAACGGCGTGAGCATCCGCAATTACTTCCCCGCCAGCGTCGCTGACAACGCAACGCGTGTCTTCGCAACCCAGGACGAGATGGTCGCGTACTTCAGCGAGATTTTTGGCGAGTACCCGTTCGATCAGTATGGAGCGGTGCTTACTCGCGCGGAGATCGGCTTTGCGCTGGAAACGCAGACCATGTCGCTGTTCGGCGTATACGTCGCGGATGGGAGTCCGCAGGATGCCGAAGAAGTGATCGCGCACGAACTCGCGCATCAGTGGTTCGGCGATTCAGTCTCCCCCGCGAGCTGGAAAGATATCTGGCTGAATGAAGGCTTCGCAACCTACGCCTCGTGGCTGTGGTTTGAACACACCGAGGGGCCGCGGGCTATGGAGCAGATCGCCAGCAACATTATGGGCTATCTGAGCGGCGATTACTTCCGCCAGCAGGGCATGACGGAAGCAGCCATCAGCGACGAATTGGCGCGCATCGCCGCGCCCGGTAAACCGAGCGAAAATGATCTGTTCAACGGCGGCGTGTATGTGCGCGGCGCCATGACGCTGCACGCGCTGCGCCTGACGGTCGGCGACGAAGCGTTCTTCGAGATTTTGCAGACGTACTATGACCGCTTCAAGTACGGCAATGCGACTACGCAGGATTTTGTGGCCGTGGCCGAGGAGATCAGCGGACAGAATCTCGGCGAGCTGTTCGACGCATGGCTGTACGCGCCGGAAACGCCGGAACTGCCGGAGTAAGTAGTTCACAGTTTACAGTAGACAGTTCACAGTAAAAGCAGAGGACGAACCAGTGTTCGTCCTTTTCGTTTGAAAAGTCGGTTATCGAATCAAATTCACGAATAACCGTAGGGGCGCACCTGTGTGTGCGCCCGAAACCGGGCAGACACATCGGTCTGCCCCTACAACTGCAAACCGCTGGTTGGGTTTGATTCGAGAACCTATTTGGCTACGCAGAAAAACAAACAGGGCGCGAATGTGTCGCGCCCTGACTGTGAACGGTCAACTGACAACCGAAAACTAAACGCTCGCCAACGCTTCCGCCATGAGATCGCCGAGCTGCGTCGGGTTCTGCGCCACGCGCACGCCGACCGCGCTCAAGGCTTCCATCTTGGCCTTCGCCGTGCCCTTCGACCCGCTGATGATCGCGCCCGCGTGCCCCATCTTGCGTCCGGGCGGCGCGGTCACACCCGCGATATAGGCGACGACCGGCTTGGTCACGTTGCTCTTGATGAATTCGGCGGCTTCTTCTTCCTGCGACCCGCCGATCTCGCCAATCATGATGATGCCCTTGGTTTCGGGATCAGCCTGGAAGGCGCGCAAGCAGTCGATGAAGCTGGTGCCGGGTACCGGATCGCCGCCGATGCCGACGCACGTCGTCTGGCCGATGCCCTTCTGCGTGAGTTCGAAGATCGACTGGTAGGCCAGCGTCCCGGAGCGGCTGACGATGCCGACCGAACCGGGCATGGCGACGTTAGTCGGCGTGAAGCCGATGTTGCACTTGCCCGCGCTCAGAATGCCGGAGCAGTTCGGCCCCAGCAGGCGCGTGTTCGGATAATCGCGCTTCAGCGTGTTGAAGACTTCGGCCTGCCGATGCATGGTGATGTGTTCGGTCACGCACACGATGAACGGCACGCCGCCCGCCGCCGCTTCGAGGATCGCATCCCCCGCGACCGAGGCCGGAACGATGATGAACGCGGCATTTGCCCCGTCCTGCGCGACCGCATCCGCGACGCTCGCGCGAATCGGGATGCCTTGCACGTCCGTGCCGACCTTCTTCGGGTTGACGCCCGCGACGACCTGCGTGCCGTACGAGCGGTTGAGCAGACCGTAATAGCTGCCCTGCGTGCCGGTCAAACCGACGACGACAACTTTGGTGTTTTCGTCAACGAAAATCGCCATGGTTTAGTTTCCCCCCGCCAGATCTACCGCTTTACGCGCGCCATCGAGCATCGTCTTGGCGATGATCAACCGCCCCGCGCCCTGTTCCGCCAGAATCTGATGTCCCTGATCGGCATTCGTGCCGTCCAGACGCACGACCAGCGGCGCTTTCAGTTCGACGCGGTTCAAGGCTTCGATGATGCCCTTGGCCACTTCTTCACCGCGCGTGACGCCGCCGAAAATGTTGATGAAAATCGCCTTGACGTTGTGATCCGTGTTGATGACGGTGAGCGCGTTCGCCACGACTTCGGCATTCGCGCCGCCGCCGATGTCGAGGAAGTTCGCCGCCGTGCCGCCCACCTGCGTCACCGTGTCGAGCGTGCTCATGGCGAGCCCCGCGCCGTTGGCAATGATGCCGACCGTGCCGCTCAAACCGATGTACTGCAGGCCCTTCTCTTTGGCGAGCTTTTCGCGTTCGTCCAGGACTTCCAGCCCGCGGAATTCATCCCATTCGGGATGCTTGTACGCGGCGCTGTCATCCAGCGAGACCTTCGCGTCGAGCGCGTACACCCGGCCATCCTTGGAGAGGATCAGCGGGTTGATTTCCACCAGATCCGCGTCACCATCGACAAACGCTACGTACAACTTTTGCAGAATGCTCACCGCGCCTTCGACCGCTTCCGCGTCGAGGTTGGCGCGCTTGACCCAGTCGCGCACAACGGCTTCGCTCAAGCCTTCCACCGGATTGATGTGCAGCGTGGCGATATCCGCCGGGTTGGCCGCCGCCACCGCTTCGATGTCGATGCCACCCTTGGCGGACAGCATGCCCAGATACTTCTTGGCGCTGCGATCCAGCGTGAACGAGGCGTAGTATTCCTTGGCGATATCCGACGCGCTTTCGACCCACACGCGGCGCACGACGTGCCCCTTGATGTCCATGCCGAGGATGTTACCCCCATGGAAGCGCGCTTCATCGGCATTGTTGGCGATCTTGATGCCGCCAGCCTTACCACGTCCACCGACCTGCACCTGAGCCTTAATGACCACCGGATAACCAGTGCGATCAGCCACTGCGACCGCAGCCTCGACGGTATCGGCAGGTTCCCCGGAAGGAACAGGAATGCCAAAGCGGGCAAAGTACTGTTTGCCCTGATATTCGAACAAGTCCAATGGACGCCTCCTAATAAGCGGTTTGCGATTAGCCTTTCGTGCTTAGCAATGCTGGCACAGCCCACAGCTCGTCGCGCTAACGTGAAAAGAGAGTGACCATGATTATGACCCGTCGTGAAATCTTTCGCAAAACAACGAAAGTTCGCTCAAGGGAAAGCATAAGTAAAACATCTGTAAATTCGCTGAAAACGGTTGCGCCGCCTGACCGGGTGCGCTACCTTTATTGCGCTATGTTTCACAGACGATCTTTTGTGCTGCTGGCGACGGTGATCTTATTGACCGCCGCTGGACTGCGCCTCTCCGATTTACACAACTACCCGCCGGGTCCCCATTACGACGAAGCGGTGTATTTCATCGTGTCTCGCAATATCGCCTTCGCGGGCGCGCGCTTCTTTCCGATGGTTGAAGCATATCAGGGTCGCGAAGTCCTGTACATGTACCTCAACGCGCCGTTTTTGCAGCTCATCCACGACGACATCTTCACGCTGCACATGGTCAGCGCCTTCTGCAACCTGATCACCGTCGCGGCGACCATCGCGCTCGGGCGGCTGATGTTTCGCGGGCGGCGCGGCTGGATCATCGGCCTGACGCTAGGCGCGCTGATCGCCCTCAACTTCCCGCAAATCTGGCTGGCGCGGCAGGCGTTCCGCGCGGTGACGCTCCCCTTCATGCAGGCGATCGCGCTGGCATTTCTGTGGCGTGGGTTGACCGTCAAGCGGCGCGACTGGCTGTGGCTGCTGATCGGCGGTTTCCTCGCGGGCGCGACCGTCTACACCTACAACTCGTCGCGCCTGTTTCCGCTCTGGCTCGGTCTTGCAGGCATCGCGCTGCTCATCTTCGACCGGGCGCGCTGGCGGCTGCGCCTGCGGCAAGGGCTGATTTTCTTCGGCATGCTGATTGTGGTGGCCGCGCCGATGGCGCTCTACGCCGTGCAGCGTCCCGATGTCTTCTTCGGGCGATTGGCGGAAGTCACGCAGGCGGATCAATCCGTGTCGCTCGGCGAAAGTATATTGCTCCACGCCAAGATGTTCTTCATCGATGGCGACCCGTACCTCCGCTACAACATCCCTCATCGACCCTACTTCACGCTGCCCGAAGGCCTGCTGCTGCTCATCGGGATTGGAGTCGCTTGTGTGCGCTTGCTGCGCCGCGGCGATCCGCTCGAACGCACGGCCTACGCGCTGGCGATCCTCTCCCCGCTGATGATCATCCCCTCGGTGATTTCCGTCGGTGGGCTGCCGCCAAGCCACATGCGCTCGCTCGGCATGATCCCGTTGATCTTTGTGCTGGTCGCCGTGGGGTTTGAGTGGGTATACAGCCTAGTGGTTCACTTTTGGGGAACGCGAAGCATCGCGACTCCCCCTCGCCCCTGGGAGAGGGGGTTGGGGGGTGAGGTTGCATTCAAGGCATTTGTCCCTCTTTTGCTCACCACCCTAATGCTTGGGGGCTTGCTCGTTGGCCAAACGTACTTCGCGTGGGCGAGCCGCGCCGATGTGTACTACGCCACTGACGCCGATCTCTCCGCCGCGGCGCAATGGCTGGTCGCGCACCATACCGATGAGATCGTTTACATCGCCGCGCAGGATAAGGGCCACCCCACCGCCATGATCGAGCCGCTGCCGCCGGTGACATGGCTGGGTACTGATCTGCTGTTTCGTCCGCCGCTGGATCAAACCGGGCTCTATATCTTCCCGCGCTCTGCCCCGCCGCCGGACAGTTGGCGCGCGTGGCTCGAACCAGGCGCAATTGCCGATCTGCCCCTTGGCCCGGATGGACGCAGCGCCTTTGAAGCCTTTCGCATCAGGGGTGATTTGCCGCTGCCCACGGTGATCCCGGCGCACGCGGAAAACCCCTACCTGCGGCTGATCGGCATGGACGCGCCGAGCATTGAGTCGGGGACCAGCGGCGAGATCCAGCTGCAGTGGGAAGTCATCACCCCGCCGCCAGTCGGCGACTATACGCCGCTTGTGCAGTTGGAAGACGCGCAAGGCAACCTGCTGTCACGCTCCGAGCCCTATATGACGCTCACCAATGAATGGCGCCCCGGCGAAACGCTGATTCAGCGTGTGCCGATCAGCGTGCCAGCCGCGACCCCGCCGGGCGAATACCCGATTCGGGTTGCCTGGGTCGGGCGCAGCAGTAATGAGTACTCCACCTACACTGGCTCTGGGCTGTGGACGGAAGTTGGTGTAATATCAGTATTACGAACAAGTGTATTTAATGAAATAAATGATATTCTCATAAAGCACTCATTTACTATATCTGGCGATCTTTCAATACTTGGTTATAATCTTAGTAATTACATCTATCGACCGGGGGAGTCGATTCCTGTAACGCTATACTGGGCTTCTAGCACGCAGGGGTTACATGCTGTGAATGTCACGGCAGAACTCGACAACAGACGGCTCGATGAATGGATGCCATTTGCCGGCTACGAATGGGCAGCCGGTGAAACCCTCGCAGAACGGCGGCGCTTCGTGATTCCGCAGGACACCCCAGCCGGTGAGTATTCCCTAACGCTCAATGGAGAGCTAATCGCGACCCTCACCATTGCTGGCATTCCCCGCGTCTTCGACATCCCAACCGTGGCCACTCCCGTCAATGCTGTTTTCGGCGATCAACTGGAGTTGATTGGCTATACGTCACATCGTGATGGAGACATACTATTTATAGAAATAAATTGGTATTCCGTTGACGTTATTCAAGATAGCTATAAATTCTTTATTCATGTTCTCGATAATTCTGGTATGATACAATCACAAATTGATACAATTCCACTTGAAAATACCTACCCCACGAACTTGTGGGCTGAGGGAGAAGTGGTCACTGAACGGTATCAATTAACACTCACACCGGCATCACGCACCATTCGACTTGGCGTGTATGACCCGGACACCGGACAACGTTTATCAATGGACGTTAACGGATCAGTTGATTACTTCGAATTCCCCATTGACTGATTTATGAGTTATTTATTAAAATGAATAACTTCAGTTGCAAGTGATTATTAAATGTGTGGTTAAATCATACAGAGTGAGACCGTGTCCCAACTCGTAGTGCGCGTAGCAAACAGCGAAAACGCTGTCATCAGCATCGATCCCCCAGCAGCGGAAGGATACGTTATCGGACGTTCTGACGAGGCCAGCAGCTATGTACCCGACATCGACCTTGTTCAATATGATGCCCGCGAAAAAGGGGTTTCGCGACGTCATTCGGCGCTCGTCCGCTTTCAGGGGGCAACCTGTGTTATCGACCTGAACAGTGTGAACGGCACATTCGTTGATGGTAAACGCCTGGCTCCTGATTCCCCGCACCCCATCGGGCGATCCTGCAATGTCACGCTCGGCACGCTTACCTTGAGTATTTCCAATACCTGAAGGTCCCGGACTTTACGAATTTCGTAAGATCCGCTATCATTATCCGTACGGTTGGCAGAAAGTAAAGCCAGAATGAGCAACATGTTGCAAAGTTCACTGAGATTTAATGGCTCCGTGTGGTGCAATCTCGATATTGCCCTGCGGAACCTCGACCAATTGTTTGGGCGGGCAATTCAACCGCTCGGCCTCACAATTATCGAATGGTATATTCTCCGCGCGTTGTATGAACGCGACGGTCAACACGCGTCGGAACTCGCGCGCGCGGTCGGCAGAGCGGCTACTTCCTTCACGCCGAACCTCGACAAGCTCCAGCAGAAGGGCTTCATCGAACGCCGTCCCGATCCGACGGATCGTCGCGCCGTGCACATCTACCTGACGTCGCTTGCCGAGCAGCATCGCGAAGAAGTGCTTAACAGCGCGCGTCTGGTCGACCAGCAGATTCGCAAGATGTTCAGCGACGAGGAATTCGAAACGTTCCAGAGCATTGTCGCCTACTTGCAGACGCTGGAACCGGACTATTCGGACAACAGCGCCGACTACAAGAACGGTCACGCCGACCGCCGCGGCTAATCCAATCGCTTGAGTCACATCAAGCGCGGCACACCCCCGTTGTAAATTGCACATCAGCGCGGGATAATGTGCCGCGTTTTGATTCTCGGAGATGACTTATGCAGCCTATGACGCCCGAAGACGTGCAAGCCGTCCTCGACCGCCACCAGTTCAATGTGCAGATCACCTTTTTTGACACCACCACGGCCACTTCGCAGCAGGCCGCCGACAACATCGGTTGTGATGTCGCGCAGATCGTCAAGTCGATCTGCTTCATCGCGGGTGAACAGCCCGTCATCGTGCTGACGAGCGGCGCGCAACGCGTCGACGACCGCAAGATCGCGGCGCTGTTCGGCATCGGGCGCAAGCAGGTCCGCGCCGCCAAGCCCGAGGAATGCGTCGACGTGTTCGGCTACGCGCCGGGGAGTGTGCCCCCCTTCCCCCACCGCACACCGGGGATCATCGTCTACATCGATCAGACGCTGCAAAACTACCCCATGCTGTATGCCGCGGGTGGCGCGCATAACGCCATCTTCCCGGTGACGCTGGCGCAGCTCGTCGCCGTCACCAACGGCATGATCACCGATGTGATCAAGGATGCCACCGTACCCTCCGCTTAAATCCCTAACCGACTGATAGGAGTTTGCATGGACGTCATTGCGAAAATTCTGGTGGGGTTGGTCGCGCTCGAACACGTCTACATCCTGTACATGGAGATGTTCGCATGGGCAACGCCGCGCGTCCGCAAGAGCTTTGGCACGACCGAAGCATTCGCACAGGAGACCAAGACGCTGGCGGCCAATCAGGGGCTCTACAATGGCTTTCTCGCCGCCGGTCTGATCTGGGGGCTGCTGCATCCCGACGCGGCGGTCGGCGAACAGGTGCAAATCTTTTTTCTGGCGTGCGTCCTCGTTGCGGGCATTTACGGGGGTATCAGCGTGAAGCGCCGCATCCTCTACGTGCAGGCGCTGCCCGCGCTCATCGCGCTCATCGTCGTGCTGCTGACGTAACCCGAAGTCAAGGGCGCGGCAGTAAATTTACGCCCCAACCGCCGCGCGGACGTGCTGCGCGAGGTAGCTCAACACCTCGATCAGCCGATCCCGCCACGCGGTTCCTTCCTGTGCGGGATCGAGTATCAGCTCGACCGCGGTGCGTGTGACTGCTGTATCGTCACCCAGTTCGCGCGCCAGTTGCTCGCGGTTGACCTCGACCAGATAGGGCAAGCGGATCTCGATCTTCGCGTCGCGGTTCAGCACGTGGGTCGCATTCGCCGCCTGCGCCAGAGTCTTGACCTCGATCTGGAACAGCAGCCCTTCCACCGCCGCGGGCAGTTCGCCGAAGCGGTCGCGCAGTTCCCCGCGCATGGACTCGACGTCTTCGACCTTCGACAGCCCGCCGATGCGGCGGTACATCTGCAGGCGCAGCGACAGCTCAGGGATGTAATCGGTCGGTAAGTAGGCAGGCATCGGCAGGTCGATGATGATGCTGTTCTCGCTGATGATCGGCGCGGTTGGCGTGGTCTTCGCGCCGTCTACTTTTTCGCCCTTGAGTTCGCGCACCGCCGAGGCCAGCATCTGCGTGTACAAGTTCAAGCCGATGGCGGCGACATGCCCCGTCTGCCGCGTGCTGAGGATATCCCCTGCCCCACGCAGTTCAAGGTCACGCATGGCGATCTGGTAGCCGCTGCCGAGGTCAGTGTACTCGCGCAGCGTTTCGAGGCGGGCGCGCGTCTCTTCCGTCAAGCGGTTCGCCGTCGGATGGAAGAAGTAGGCGTACGCCTGCTGCGCGCTGCGACCCACCCGCCCGCGGATCTGGTACAACTGCGCCAAGCCGAACAGATCAGCGCGGTCGACGATCAGCGTGTTCGCGTTGGGGATGTCCAGCCCGCTCTCGATGATCGCTGTAGAGAGCAGAATATCGTACTCCCCGTTGGCATACGCTTCCATGACGCGCTCTAGAATGCGCCCATCCATCTGCCCGTGACCGATCACGATGCGCGCTTCCGGCACAATCTTTTCGAGGCGTTCGCGCAGCACATCGATGGTGTTAATACGGTTGTGCACGACGAACACCTGCCCGCCGCGCTCCATCTCGCGGATCACCGCCTGCCGCACCAAGCGGTCATCAAAGACGCCGACATGCGTGATCACCGGCAGACGATCTTCGGGCGGCGTCTGGATCATGCTGATGTCGCGCACCCCGGTCAGCCCCATGTAGAGCGTGCGCGGGATGGGCGTGGCGGTCAGCGTGAGAATATCGACTTGCGTGCGCAGCTTCTTGAAGTGTTCCTTGTGCTTAACGCCGAAGCGCTGCTCCTCGTCGATGATCACCAAGCCGAGGTTCTTGAGCTGCACATCATCCTGAATGATGCGGTGTGTGCCGACGAGAATGTCGATCTCGCCCTTTTCGAGCTGCTTGATTGCGCGATCCTGCTCCGGCTTGGTACGGAAGCGCGAGAGCATCTCCACTTTGATCGGGAAGGCCGCCAATCGTTGGCTGAACGTCTCATAGTGCTGCTGCGCGAGGATGGTCGTCGGCACGAGCACGGCGACCTGCTTGCCATCGTTGACCGCCTTGAACGCGGCGCGTAACGCAACTTCCGTCTTACCGTAGCCAACGTCGCCGCAGATCAGGCGATCCATCGGGTGGGGCTTTTCCATGTCGTTTTTCACATCGACCACGGCGCGGAGTTGATCCTCGGTCTCCACGTAGGGGAACGACGCTTCGAGTTCGTGCTGCCACGGCGTATCCGGGCTAAACGGGTGACCGGGGGCGCTGGCCCGCGCGGCGTACAGGCCGAGCAGTTCGCGCGCTTCTTCCTCAACGGCCTTCTTCGCCTTGCTCTTGATGCGAATCCAGTCCTGCTGGCCGAGCTTGTTGAGCGTTGGCGGCTTGTCATCCGGCCCAACATAGCGCGACAGCCGATCCGCCTGATGGATGGGCACAAACAGCGTATCCGTGCCGCCATACTCGATCAGCAGGTATTCGCGCTCCACCCCTTCGAGCGTGCGGCGGCGCATGCCGACGAACTTGCCCACGCCGTAATCGATGTGCACGACGTAATCGCCTTCGTGCATGTCCGCATAGGCGAGTTCCGGCGTCTTGGCACGGCGCACGACTTTGCGGCGGCGCGGTTCTGGGCGGCTCCAACCGAACACCTCGGCATCAGTGAACAGGTGTAGGTCGCCATCGGCGGTGCGCAAGCGCCAGCCTTCCTGCAGAGCCCCTTCGACAAACGTGACCGTACGCTTGTCCGGCGGCTCGATCAGCGCGGTCGTCTTGGCCAGCGCCGCCGATTCCTGCTCCTGCCACAGTTCGGTCATGCGCGCGGCCTGCATCGTCACGGCGACGACGCGGTCGCCATCGTTGCGCAGCTTGCGGAGCTGCGTCAGCATGGCTTTCAACTGCCCGCCGAAGCGCGTCTCCGGCGCGATGATGCCTTCGAACAATTCCGGCGTGTCGTCGTCTTCGGCGTGACCGAGATAGACCACATGATGATCGCGGATGGCCGTTTCGAGCATCTCCCACGCGATGTACGGCTGCGGGTAGTCGGGCGGCAGCACCTGCGCGTTGATCTTCTCGGCGCGGTCTTTGACGGCCTGTTCTTCGATGCTCGTCACCACGTCGCGCAGTTCACCGCCATCATCCACGAGGATGAGCGCGTTATCCGGCGCGTAGTCGAGCAGGCTCACCGGGTTGCCGTACAGGTACGGCAGATAGGTTTCGAGGAAGGGGAAGGCCGACCCCATCGAGAGCGGATCGCGATCGGCGAGGGTGCTCGTCGCGTCGCCTTCGGGGTCGGGCAGTGCGTCAAACCACGCGCTGAGCGTGGTCGCGAGCGGCGGCGTGTGTTCCGGCAGGGCTTCGCGGCTCGGTGTGATCGTGATCTGCTTGATCTTCTCGGTCGAACGCTGGGTCGACGGATCGAAGAAGCGCAGGCTGTCGATCTCGTCGCCGAAGAACTCCACGCGCACCGGGCGGTCGAGCGTCAGCGGGTAAATGTCGAGGATGCCGCCGCGCCGTGAGAACGTCCCCGGCTCAATGACCATCGTTGTGCCTTCATAGCCGATCTTCTGCCAGCGATCCAGCAGTTTGCCGATATCCCAGCGGTCGCCGACTTTGAGCGTGAGTGAGGCGCGGCGGAAGGTGTTCACGGGCAGGGTGCGCTGCATCAACGCGCGCGCTGACGTCACGACCAGTGGATGCTGTTCGACCACCGCATCATCCGCCAGCGCAGAGAGCGTTTGCAGGCGGTTGCGCAGCGCCGATTCACCCCACGGCGCGCGTTCGTAGAACGGCGAGGCCGGTTCGGCAAAGCGAAAGATCGGCGCGTCGTCGCCCAACCACACCGGGAACTGCTCGGTGACGTTGTAGGCGCGGTCGATGCGCGCGGTCAGGTAGACGACCGGCGCGCCCCAATCACGGGCTAAGGCCGCGGCGATGAACGGTCGCGCCGAACGCAGCGCCCCGAGCACGGCGGGCGTTTTGCCGGTTTGACGCAAATCAGCGAGCAGCGCCTTATACGCAGGGGCTGTCCGTAACAGATCCAGCAAGCCAGAAAGCTGCATATTCGATTTATCCGCTGACATGTTCGTTTCGACCATTCTAGCGTCCGCGCCGTGTGGGACGAATGAGAAGTTAAAGAGGATTGCTAAAACTGGATGCGCGCACAGGGGTAAACTTCCGCCGTGAGCAGGTGATAAACGGTGAACTCCAACGTGGGCAGCGTGAGCACCGCGCATGTGCCGCTCCCCCGCGACGGATTGACCGAACCGGGATTGACGATGGTGACGCCCGCCCCCTGCGCGAACATTGGTTCATGGGTGTGGCCGAGCACCATGACATCCGCCTCAGCTTCATGTGCCACCCGCTGAAAAATGTGACGTGGGCCGTCCGGATACACGTAGTTCATGTTCCCCCACGGCGCGCCATGCGCGATGAGCACACGCTGATCTTCAACCTCGAAGGCCAACGACTGCGGAAGCCGTTCCAGATACTCGAAGCTCTCTTCGGTCAGGTCATCCCGCCGTCGATCTGGCGCGTACAGGCGGCGGTAGTGTTCGCTGCCCGGCTCAACCGCCCATTCATCATGATTCCCTTGCACACAGGGGATCTGCCGCTCACTGAAATAGCGCACGACGCCCGCACCCGCCGTACGCCCATCGATCAGGTCGCCCGCGCACACCAGCTTATCGACCGCATGGGCTTGCAGCAGCGCCAGCGCGCGGTGCAAGCCAGCTAGGTCGGCGTGAATGTCAGAGAGCAGCCCGAGTTTCATGGCAGCTCAGGTCGTTGGTGGGGTTTCTGGCGCAGGCTCGGTGGGTTTCTCTTTTTTCGGCTTTGGTTCACCCGTGCCATTGTAGCGATTCATGGCGATGTCAACCCCGTCGGTCAGCCACACTTCGACCGCCAGCACGGCGCGATCCGCAACTTCTGCCGCGAGGATATCGTCATCGCCTTTGAACGGTGCGAGGACGTAGTCGGCGGCGTGCATCTTGCCGGGTGGTCGCCCGATGCCGAAGCGCACCCGGTTGATCACCTGATTGCCCATGCGCTGCAAGATGTGCTTCAGACCGTTCTGCCCGCCGGAACTGCCCATTTTGCGAATGCGCAGCGTGCCGAGCGGCAGATCGAGATCGTCAGCAATGACGAGGAGCTGCGTCGCCGGGATTTTGTAGAAGTGCGCCAGCGGCTGCACCGCGTCCCCGCTCAGGTTCATGTAGGTGAGCGGCTTGGCCAGCAGCACCTTCTTGCCGAGGATCGTCCCGCTCCCGGTCAGCGCCTTGTGTTCGGTCTTGCCGAAGGTGATGCCGTGCTTGGCCGCCAACCGATCCAGCACGCGCCAGCCAACGTTATGGCGCGTATTTTCATATTGCTTACCGGGATTGCCTAACCCGACGATCAAGTAAATTTCCGACACGAGCCTACCTCAAGCTAAAAACCAAGATTCAACGCAAAGGCGCAAAGGCACTAAGGCGCAAAGAATTATACCATTAACCCTTTGCGTCTCCGCGTCTTTGCGCCTTTGCGTTGAGTTTTTTCTCAGACGCCGAAATACGGCACGAGCAGCAGCACGACGTTAACGACGATCTGGCACAGCCACGCGGCGGCCAGACCGTTGCGGTCGCGTACGTAGCTGTAGATCATGTTCATGAGCACCAGTGCCGTGCCGATCAGAATCGCGATCACCGGGTAGCGCCCCACGTCGAGCATGGGAAAAAACAACAGAATCGACCAGACACTCGCCAGCGCCCCGGTCACGACGAACGGCTGACGCGCTTGCAGCAGATTGCGAAAGAACAGCGTTTCCGCCAGCGGCATGACGAAGATCAGGAAGGCCGCGACCGCGCCCACTGACAAGTTGCGTACGTCTCCGGCAATGCCCGTCTGGAACATCAGGCGGACGGTGGTTGTCAGGGTGCTGCCGCCGACCAGCAGGAGCGGCGCGGCGACGATCAGCCCGAAGATCGCGCCCCACGCGAGATCCTCGATCTTCTCCTGCGCAATCCGTTCGCCCGAGCCCAACAGCCACGAGAGCACACCAAACAGGGCCATCGCGCCCCAGCCGATCACATAGCGCAGATCGCCTTGCAGCGGAATGAGCGGCGTCAGGCCGATGATCAACGCCAGCGCGAGCAGATAGCCGAACGTCGGGTCGTTGTTCGTCGTGCGGTAGCGCGGCGTTTCATCCTCGTCATCGGCATCCGCCTCGTACACGTCGGTTTCATCGTCAATGACTTCATCGTCATCCACGGCGAGCGGCTGCACGACGAGGTCGTCATCCTCAAATTCGGGATCATCCCGCTTGGGCATATCAAACATGCTGGGTTAGTCCGCCGCCGAATAGGCCGGCGCGAGCACCGTGCGCACCGCGTCCAGCACGCGCGTGACGTGTTCCGCCTTGAACCAGTAGTGCGTCACCGCGCGCAGCAAACCGGGATCGCCGGGGTACGGCGTGATCAGAATGCCATACTCGTCTTTCAGGCGGGCGGAAAGCGCTTCAGCGCTGATCGGCGCGCTTGGCTTAACCCGGAAGAAGATCATGTTCGTGCGCACCATGCTCAGATCAATCTGGATGTCGGGCAGAGCCGCCAAGCCTTCGGCGAGCGCCCGCGCGTTCGCGTGATCTTCGTGCAGGCGCTGGCTCATGTCATGCAGCGCGATCAAGCCCGCCGCCGCGATGATGCCCGCCTGCCGCATGCCCCCGCCGAAACTCTTGCGGATGTGATGCGCGCGCTTGATGAAGGCTTTCGACCCGACGATCACCGAACCGACGGGCGCGCACAGCCCTTTCGACAGGCAGATCGACACGCTGTCCGCGCCCGCGGTGAGGTCTTTCACGTCGAGATTGAGCGCTGCCGCTGCGTTGAAGATGCGCGCACCGTCAATGTGCAGCTTAAGGTTGTGCTCCCGCGCAATTTCCGCGACGCTGTCGGTGTATGCTTTCGAGAGCGGCGCGCCGGAGACGCCCGCCGTATTTTCGAGGCAAATCAGCCGCGTGATCGGGTAATGCACATTGTCGCCGCGAATCGCGTGGCGGATCTGGTCGAGATCCATCATGCCGTCCCGATCAATCGGGAGCGTGTTCGGCTGCACGCCGCCATACATCGCCGCGCCGCCAACCTCATAGCGGAAGATATGCGCGTCTTTGGAGAGAATCATCTCATCGCCGCGCTGACAGTGCGCCAGCACCGACGTCAAATTGCCCATCGTGCCGCTGGCTACAAACAAGCCCGCTTCTTTGCCAAACATGGCGGCGGCGTCCGCTTGCAGTTGGTTGACCGTTGGGTCCTCGCCATACACATCATCCCCCACCTCGGCGTTCGCCATCGCCAAACGCATTTCCGGGGTGGGCACAGTTACCGTGTCGCTGCGTAAGTCAATCATGTCCATGTGGATCATCCCTCCATCGTCGTCAGAATCGTAGTCGGCAAACGAGGCGATTGCAAGAGACTCTCGGCGCATGGACTTAGATCGGCGGGGCCTCCGACCAACCGCAGCAAAAAGGGGCAGCCCCCAAGTCTGCCCCGGTAAACCTGGACCCCAACAGGGGTGAGTGCGCCTTACTGTTTCACCAGCCACGCGCGCGCTTCTTCAAGGTCGCTGAAGATCGCCACGCGCACGCCGAGGTTGTAGAAAATTTCGACAATTTCCTGCATACCCGCCCGACCAATCGCGCTTTCCGGCACGACCATCGCCCAATACTGCCAGCCCGCCGCCGCCGCGCGCGGCCCCCAACTGGTCAGCGTGAATTCAACCGCTTCCGGGGTCACATTGACATATTTACGGTCGTCGGACAGCCATTTGTGCGCCCCGTTCGCCTGCAGGCTCTCCAGCCCGGTTTCGAGGATCGTGCGCAGTTCCGCCGGGGGCAGATCCTGCAAGATCGTATGATAGATGTAGCGCGCCTCCGTCTCGTACTGGACCGTCGCCCACTCGGTTTTCAGGAGCATCTGCAAGACCATATGTCAGTTCCACCCAAGAACCACATTATCATTATTAAGCACATTATAAATCTACCCGAGTATACAAACGTATGAGATTCGCGCCGACGGTTGTCATGCTGCGGTAGAATAGCGACGTAGTACCAACCAACCGAGGCTAGCTTATGACCGTCATCACCTTACAGCATGTCAGCAAGACCTTTACGCAGGACGTGGAAGGAGCGGCGCGCCCGGTCGTCGCCGTGGATGATGTGTCGCTCAAAATTGGCAGCGGTGATGTGCTCGCCATCCTCGGCCCGTCCGGCTGTGGCAAGTCGACGCTGCTGCGGCTCGTCGCCGGGCTGGAAAAGCCGGATCACGGCGCGGTGCTGTACGACAACGTCGATCTGCGCGAGATCGAGCCGTTTCAGCGCGGGATCGGCATGGTGTTTCAAGAAGGCGCGCTCATGCCCCACTGGGAAGCCGAAAAGTCGGTCGGTTTCTTCATGTGGCTGCGCAAACGCGAACACGAAGTGCCTGCGCGCGTGCAGCGCATCTCGCAGATCACCGGGGTCGGCCTCGAAAAATTGATGGAACGCATGCCGCGTCAACTGTCCGGCGGTGAGCGGCAGCGCGTCGCCATCGCCCGCGCATTGACCCGCGATCCGCGCGTGTTCCTGTTCGACGAACCGTTCTCCAGCCTTGACGCCAAACTGCGCGCGCAAGCCCGCGTCGAACTCAAGCGGTTGCTGCAGGAATTCCCCGTCACCTCGATCTATGTGACGCACGACCAGCAGGAAGCGATCACGCTGTCGACTAAGATCGCGATTATGCGGGCGGGGCAAATTGAGCAGGTCGGCACCTACCACTATTTGTACGACAACCCGATCAACCTGTTTGTGGCGACGTTTATGGGCGTGCCCACCATCAACCTGTTTGAAGGCGTGGTGCATGGCCACGTCTGGCAGGGCGAACTCTTCGGCGGCTACCCTGTGCGCGGCGATTTAGCCGATGGCACGCGCGTGATCGTCGGACTGCGTCCCGAAGCCCTCCAGCTCAGCACCGACGACGCCGACTTTCCGGGACGCGTCGAGAGCGTGACGCCCTATTTCGCCGAAAAGCATCTGCTGCTGGAAGTGCGCAACGGCGGCGATGTGTGGCGCATGCACGCCCCGCTCACGGCGACCCTCAAGCCGGGCGATGTGATCCGCGCGCGGTTTGAGGCTGACGCGCTGCACTTCTTCGATGCGGAGACCGGCGTGCGCATCGGCTAGACGTTTTGACATTTCAGGGAAAGCCGTTTAAATTTATTGAAAACGATTACTGTCCGCTGGGGCTGACCACGGCGGGAATATTGCTTTAGTTCGAACCATAGCAGCACCGTCGCCTCCTCATCAACCCTGTGGCTTCAAGATATTGATGCTTTTATTTACGAGGCAAACCGACCATGGCAACCATCAAACAGGTAGCGGATCACGCAAAGGTCTCTGTTGCCACCGTATCGCGGGTGGTCAATAACACCGGCTACGTCAGCGCGGATTTGCGCGAACGGGTCGAAAAAGCGATGAACGCGCTCAACTACAAACCGAGCGCGCTCGCCCGCTCACTCCGGCGGCAGGAAACGCTCACCATCGGCGTCATGCTCCCCCAATTGAACCAACCTTTTTTCAGCACGCTGGCCTTCGCCATCGAAAAAACCCTATTTGCCAACGATTACAAAACTCTGATTTGCAGCTCGGAGGAAGAGAGCGACAAAGAGGCGGCCTACGTCGATATGCTGCTGCGGCAGCGCGTTGACGGCGTAATCATCGTGCCGATTGGCAGCAGCACGGACAACATGAACCGCCTGATCAATGGGCTGGTGCCCGCCGTGCTGGTCGACCGGGACATTCCCGGCGTCCCCGTCAACCGCGTGCTGTGCGACAACGTCGACGGCGGCAGGCAAGCGATCCGGCATCTGCTCGAACTCGGGCACCGCCGCATCGCGATCATCGGTGGCCCCGGTCACAGCAAGGCGATTGATGAACGCATTCGCGGCATCCAACTCGGCTATCAGGAGTTCGGCCTCCCCTACTCCGACGCAAATTTCATCATGAGCGAGTTCAAAGAGTTCGACAACGGGTATCAGGTGGGCAAGCAGCTCCTCAGCGCGCCCGACCGCCCGACGGCGATCTTCGCGCTCACCGACGTGACCGCCGTCGGCGTGCTGCATGCCGCCGCCGAATGCAAACTCGCCCTCCCCGGCGATCTCTCGGTCGTCGGCTTTGACGATATTCCGTTGGCGGCGCACAGCATCCCCGGGCTGACCACCGTCGCCCAACCGATCTATGAGATGGGCGCGACCGCCGCGCAGCTCCTGCTGGCACACCTGCACAGCGACGAACCGGTCGAGCAGACGGTCACCCTCCCCACCCAGTTGATCGTGCGCAACTCTACGGCGCGAGCGCGTTAGGATCGGTTCCACCGCACTGCGGCCACCCCGTCCCGGCTGAATTTGCCGTTTGCGGCGGGGTGCGGATAATTCGACGAAATAACATTTGAGGTAAGGCGTCACGCAAACATGAAACAACACCAGTTCAGTCTGATTCTGTGCTTTCTGTTTTGCCTCTGTGCTGCGCCCCTCACTGCCCAAACACCGACCCTGCGCATCGGCGCGCTCATCAAGAACGAGTCCAATCCATTCTTTCTGACCATGGCGGAAGGCTATCGCTTTGCCGCTGCCCGCTACGGCGTCGAGATCGTCATCGGCAGCACGCCGACCGAAGACTCGGCGGACGATCAGCTCGCCCAGCTCGAAACCTGGCTGAACGAAGGCGGCTTTGATGCGCTGATCGTGACGCCCTTCCGTGCGACCAGCCTCAACAGCGCGCTTCAGCAGGCCACCGACCGCGGCATCCCCATCATCAACGTCGACGAGTTGATTCCGGCAGATGCGCTCGACGGCATCACGCTCGCCGCGCAGGTCGCCTCCAACAATGTGCGGGCGGGCGCGCTCGCCGCCGACCTGTTCCTTGACTATCTCGCGCCCGGCGATCCGGTCGCCGTGATCGAAGGCGCGCCGGGCACGACCAGCAGCAGCGACCGGGTGCGCGGTTTCACCGAGGGCGCGCTGTTCGGTCGTCTGAGTGTCGTCGCCAGCCAACCCGCCAACTGGGATCGCGCGCAGGCCTACGATGTCGCGGCGAACATCCTGCAGAGTTTCCCGGATGTACGCGCCATCTTTGCCGCCAATGATGTCATGGCGTTGGGCGCGCTGGAAGCGATTGATGCGGCGGGTCTGGCTGATCAAGTGCTGGTCGCCAGCGTCGATGCCATCCCCGAAGCGCTTGACGCCGTGCGGGCCGGGCGCTTGGCCGGCACGGTCGCCCAATACCCTGATGAGATGGCGATCCTCGCGGTCGAGGCGGCGCTCAAACTGCTGGCAGGTCGCCCAGTTGCGCCGCAGATCGAAGCGCCGGTCGTGATGATCAGCGCGCAGAACGTCGACACGGCTGGAAGTCATCTCGGTGACCCCACGCTCGGTGATCTGCGCATCGGCGCACTCATCAAGAACGAGAGCAATCCCTTTTTCCTGACCATGGCAGACGGTTATCGCCGCGCCGCCGCCGATTATGGGATCGACGTGGTCATCGGCAGCACGCCGACCGAAAATGCCGCCGATCAGTTGGGCATCCTCGAAACATGGATCAACGAAGGCGGCTTCGACGGCTTCGCGGTAACACCCGTCCGCGCGACCAGCATCAACCACGCGCTCGTCACGCTCAGTCAGGCGAACATGCCGCTCGTCAACGTCGACGAGCTAATCCCCGCGGACGCCCTGATGGGCATTACGCTGGAGGCGCAAATCGCCTCGAACAACGTGCGAGCAGGCGCGCTGGCCGCCGACTTGATCGTCAGTCGTGTCGAACTTGAGGCGGAAGTCGCCGTGATCGGCGGCGCGGCGGACACGACCAGCAGCGCGGATCGGGTGCGCGGCTTCATCGAAGGCGTGATGCGCGGCGGCTTGATCGTCGTGGCCAACCAGCCCGCCGACTGGGATCGGGCGCGCGCCACCGAAGTCGCCACCACCCTGCTGCAAAATCAACCCAACTTACGCGCCATCTTCGCCGCCAACGACGAGATGGGTTTGGGCGCTTTGGCAGCGGTCGAAGCGGCGGGTTTGGCGGATCAGGTGCTGGTTGTGAGCGTTGATGCGATCCCCGAAGCAGTGGACGCGGTGCGCGCAGGTCGACTGGCGGGTACGGTCGCGCAGTATCCGGATGAAATGGCCTATCTGGCCGTCGAAGCGCTGATCAAGGTGATCGAGGGTCGCCCAGTCGCGCCCTACATCGAGTCGCCCGTGGTGCTGATCACGGCGGCGACGGTCGGCGGATAAAATTACGGCTTCACCACGGCACGTCGTGGACTTTGCGGTTCAACATTGACTTAGGAGTCAGGCATGTTATTAGGCATCGACGTGGGGACTTCGAGCGTCAAAGCGGTGCTCTTTGACCCGGAAGGCGCGCGCTTACTGGCAACCGCCGCGCACGAATACCCCATTCATCATCCCGCGCCCGACCGCGCGGAACAAAACCCGGAGGACTGGTGGAACGGCGCGGTCTACGCTGTACGCAAAGCGCTGAGCAGCGCCAACGCTAAACCGGAAGCTGTGCGAGCGATTGGTTTGTGCGGGCAAATGCACGGCGTGACGCTGCTGGACGCGCAGGCCGCGCCCATCGGCAATGCGATCATCTGGGCGGATCAGCGCAGCGCCGCCGAGACCGCCGGACTCATCGAGCGCTTTGGCGCGGACAACCTCGCCCAGATCGCCGGGACACTGCCCGCCGCCGGGTTCATGATTTCGACGTTCTCCTGGATGCAGAAGCACGACCCGGAACCGCTGGCGGCCGCGCGGGCCGTCGTGCTGCCCAAAGACTATGTACGCCTCAAGCTGACGGGCGAAATCGCGACCGACATCAGTGACGCAGCGGCGACCGGACTGTTCGACGTGTTAGGGCGCACGTGGTCGGCGCGCATCATCGACGAGCTCGGTCTGCCGAGTGCGATCTTCCCACCTGCACTGGAGTCGTCGGCGCGCGCCGGACGCCTGACCGCCGAAGCGGCGGCGACGCTCGGCCTCAAAGCGGGCATTCCCGTCGCCACGGGCTGTGCCGATCAGCCGGCGCAGGGGCTGGCTAACGGTTTGATCGCCCCGGGACAGGCGTCGGTCACTATCGGCAGCGGCGGGCAGGTGTTCACGCCCATTGTGCCGAACAGTGACGGCAAACTGCGCACCGATCCGCGGCTGCACGTCTTCAATCATGCTGTGCCAGAGATGTGGTATGTGCTCGGCGCGATTCTCTCGGCGGGGCTGTCATTGCGCTGGCTGCGTGACTTGCTCGTCACCGACTATCCCGCCCTGAGCACGGCGGCGGAGCGCGTCAACCCCGGTTCGAATGGGCTGCTCTTTCTACCCTATCTCTCCGGCGAACGCACACCGCACATGGATGCTTACGCGCGCGGCGGCTTCATCGGCCTGACGCACTATCACGGGCGCGGGCATATGGCGCGGGCGATCATGGAAGGCGTGGCCTTTGCCATGCGCGAAGCGCTCGACATCAGCTTGGGCCTCGGCGGACAGGCCGAACGGGTGATCGCGGCGGGCGGCGGCGCGGACAGCGACGTGTGGCGGCACATCCTCGCGGATGTGTTCGGCGTGCCGCTCCAGCGCAGTCTGCTCACCGAATTGACCGGGATCGGCGCGGCGCTCCTTGGGGGTATTGCTGCGGGCGTATACACCGACGCGCAGGACGCCGCCTCGACGGCGCGCTACGGCGCAATCACGGAACCGGATGCTGCGCGACACGCCTACTATAATCAGTTGTATCAGGAATATCAGGCGCTCTACCCAAGCCTGAAAGACAGCTTCCATCACCTCGCGGCATTGGAATAGATTTCCGTATAGCCAACAAAAAAGCGGCGATCCCCGTGGGGATCGCCGCTCTGATGCAGCTTAGTTGAGGTTGCCGTTCGGCACGCGGGTCTTGACTTGAATGACCTTCGGCTGCGCCTGTTCGGCCTTCGGCAGCGTCAGCGTCAGCACGCCGTCTTCATAGTTGGCCTCCGCCTTGCTGAAGTCGATGTTCTGCGGCAGACGCAGGCGGCGTGTGAAGCGCCCGTAGCGGCGTTCCTTGATCAGCGCGCGCTGGCCTTCGCGTTCAGTCGTGGTTTCCGGAATTTCCGCATCGATCAGCAGATAGTCACCTTCCTGCCGAATGTTGATGTTCTCCGACTTCACGCCGGGGAGTTCCGTGGTGATGACGTAGTTCTTTTCGGTCTCGTGCGCGTCAATCGCCAGCAGGTTGCCGACGACACGGCCTTCTTCAGCATACGGACGCCAGTCGTCAAACAGGCGATCCATCGCGCTCTGCATCGCCGCCAGTTCACGGAACGGGTTCCAACGAGTCATTGTGTTTGCCATTTTAGATTCCCTCCAACTCGAACCTGCAATTTCATCATGCTTCCAAGATAAATGAGCTGGATCGGAATGGCGTAAACAGTTTGTATAAACTTCGTAAGAGAGCGAAGTGAGGGAAGGCAGGCACGGTGCTCAAGTCCCCTCTCGACGTTTAGGGCGCATGCGATAAACAGTCGAATATGGAGTTGTAGGGGCGCACGGCCGTGCGCCCCTACGAATAAGCTTTCCGGATAGAGCATTAGATTCAGGGGTGAGGCAAGGCCGATTCCGCAATAATCTCTACAGCGGTTCGGGGACGGCCTTGGTCGCGGGCTGCGGACGGAGCTGCAAAATGACCACGCTGGCCACAATCGACACCGCGCCCAGCCACTGGATCGGCTGCATGCTCTCGTTCAGGAAGATGAGCGCGAGCACGCTGGTCAGAATCGGCTCAAACGAGCTGACAATCGACGCTTTGGTCGCGCCGAGCTTTTGGATGCCGATGTTGAGCGAGAACACGGGCAGCACCGTGCTGATCACCGCCAGCAGCACGAGGTTGACCCACGCATCGACCGACGATGGCACAGTGATTCCGCCGAGCGGCGCGAGGATTAGCAGGGTGATGAGCGTGCCCGTCACCGTCCACGCGCCCGCGCGCAGCGGAGGCAGTCCGCGCAGCAAGCGATTACTCCACAGGAAATACACGGCGACGATCAGCGCGTTGATGAGCGCCGTGATCAGCCCCGGCAGCGCATCTGCCGTGAATCCGGTCTCGAAGCCCGGCGTGCTGAGCACAATGCCGAGGACCGTGAGCGCCAGCGCGACATACCCCGTACTCGACAGCCGCTCTCCGCGAAACAACGAAATGAGCGCGACCATCGTCGGGTACGTATAGAAAATCACGACGTACGTCCCGGCGGGGGTGCGCTGCAGACCGAAGAAAGCGGCAATCGCGGCCAGTGCGAGCAGGCTGCCCAGCACCATCACGGGGAGGCGAGGCACGCGCCCTTCCAGCGGCGCGACCGGACGACGGAGCGCAATCAGCCAGAACAGCGGCACGGCGACCACATAGCGCCACGCCGCGAGATCAATCGGGTCAAGACCACTGGCGAGCAGCGTCTTTGTGAAGATCGGCAAGCACGAGTATCCGGTCGCCGCAAGGAGGATGTAGATCATCGGTTGTCCTGAGAAGTTGACCGATGCTCAGTCGAGGTCGCTTTCCGGCAGTCGCAGCGCGGGCAGGCGAATCGTTTGCGGAACGACGCCGCCGCCCATCAGCTTGACGACCGCATCGACGGCGGCCTGACCGATCATCGGGATATCAATCTGCGCGCCGCCATGCACGAAGAAGTCATCGTCGAGGTAGCCGCGAGTGCGCTCATCCGCGATCAAACCGACAATCGCTGTCTCGTCGGGGGCATAACCAGCGGCAGCTAACTGATCCGCAAGCGGCGCGGCGAGCCGTTGATTGAGCACCAGCACGAGATCAAACTCGACCGTCTGGAGGGCTTCGACAATGGCGGGAAGCTCATTTTCCCATACTATCGAATAATCTGCCACGATTTCCACATTCGGCGCAGCCTCGAGTAGTGCCGCTTGCATCGCCGCACGAATCGCGAGTGCGGTCGGCGTCGAACCATAGTACAGCAGCGCGACGCGCGCCCGTCCGGCAAATTCCTGGTTGGCAATCTCCGCGCCAATTTCGCCGAGAGCCTGCCCCGTGTCGACGGAGACCGGCTCGATCTGCACGCTGTGTTCGAAGGTGGACGAACTCAGGTAAACAACCGGAATGCCCGCCTGAAACGCTTCTTCCAAGGTTGCCTGCGCTTGGGTCGCGCTGCTCAAGTGGCACACGATGAACGCCTGCGCGCCTTCACTCCACGCTGCTTCGACCTGCGCGTTATAGAGAATCGGGTCACGGTCGCTGTTGTAGAGGCGGATCGGCAGTCCATACTCACGAGCGCGCGCGAGCATTTCGGTATTGATCACTTCAAGGTAGCCGCCGCTGTCACTCGCACACGCCAGATAAGCGATGAAACCGGAGCGCGCCTGCGCCTGCGCGATCTCACCGCTGGTCGGCTGCGCGGCGCGGCTGTCGCCGACCTCTCCCATGAGCAGGCCGGGCGTTGCACGCAGGGCGGCGACGGCGGGCTGCACCGGTTGGTTGGCCACCAGCATAAAGGCCAGCAGCGCGCCCACGATGCCCGTCACAACCGCCAGCAGCAGCGCTACCGGACGGCGGCGGCGCTGACGCGCGCGGTGCAGCTCCTGGGTCAGCCGCTGCAAACCGAGCGCGCCCAGCACATCGCTGACCAGTTGGCGCGCGTTAGCCTGCCGGTCGTCGGGCGACTTGGCGAGTGCCTGCCCAAACACCGGGTTCATCGATTCTGGCAGATGCGGATTGATACTGCACGGCGGCGGCGGCAGGTCATGCAGGTGATGGTAGATGAGCGCGAGCATGCCGTTTTCGCTGGGCAAGAACGGCGGTCGACCAGTCAGCGCGTGGTAGAGCACCACGCCGAGCGAATACAAATCCGTGCGGTGATCCAGCTTGAAATCTTGGAGTTGCTCCGGGGACGCATAGAGCGGCGTGCCGATGATCGGCGCTTGCAGCGAATGATCGATCGACACTTCTATCAGGCGGGCTAAACCGAAGTCCGCGAGGTAAGCGTTGCCGTCTTCGTCCAGCAGGATATTGCTCGGCTTGATGTCCCGGTGAATAACACCCTGACTATGCGCGTAATCGAGCGCAGAGGCTACCTGCTTGAAGATGCGTTCAAACTGGAGATTCGTCAGCGGACCGCTCTTGAGCAAATCGCCGAGGGTGCCGCCGCGCATATAGCGCAGTACCAGATAGGCGCGCCCGTCATCGGTCACATCATAATGGTAAAGCGGAACGATGTGCGGGTGTTCCAGCCGCGCGATCACTTTGGCTTCCCGCTCAAAGCGCGCAATCGCCCGGTCATCGCGATCTAGATCCAGACGGAGCACCTTGAGCACCACATCGCGCATATAGGGGTGCTGACAGGCGCGGTAGACCTCGGCAAAGCCCCCCTGACCGATTTTTTCCCCGATCTCAAAATCGGCAAAGCGAATACCGTCCATCACTGCCCCTTTGCGCTTCTGGTTTGGCGTTATAGGTCGGATCACCCTTCGTCGAAACTGATCCGATCCTCGTTGCCGCGTTTCACGGCATAGTCGACTGGCTGTCGGCAGTGATAACTTCGCTCTCAGTAACCAGAATCGTTCGTGGCAGCGTCCCGCCGCCGAGCATTTTGATGACGGCTTCCATCGTCGCGCGGGCTAAGGTTTCCCGGTCAAAGACAATGGTCGCTCGTAGATAGTGTCCTTGTCGCACGTACTGCCGCGCCAGCGATTCGCCGTTCACGCTGAAGATCGCGACCGCCTCTTCGGCAACACCTTGCTCTTCCAACAGCGAAATCACGCCGAACGCGGCAGCATCCGTCACGGCCAGCACGACATCATAGGCAATGTCATTTTCATGCATGTGCAGCGCGATCGCGCGCCCATCTTCCCGGGTGATGCCAGCATGCCGAGCGATGATCTCGGCTTCCGGCGCGACTTGCAGAAGCGCCGCTTCCATCGCCGCGGCCATCATGGAGGAGGATGGTGAACTAGGCAGGTTGATCACGAGCACGCGCGCCCGCCCGCCCATCATAGCGTGGATGTATTCCCCGGCTTCGACGCCTAACTTACGTCCCATCTCTGAACTATCCACGGCGATCACCGCGCCCTCGTCAACTTGGGGCGGCGCATTAAACGCCAGAATGACCCCGCCCGCCGCCGCCGATTGCAGCGTTGGGGCCAACGCCCGGGCGTCGATCTGGCACACGATGAGCGCCTGCGCGCCTTGCCGCCGCGCATCTTCGATCAGTGTGGACTGCAAGTAGCTGTCCATGTGGGCGTCGAAAACCTGATACTCCACCCCGTACTCACGGGCCACATCCCCCATCGCCCGCGCCAGAAAGGTGGTCAATTCGGTTTCCAGTGTGCACGGGATATATCCGATGAACCCGTGGTCGCCCAAGCGTTGGCGGGCTAAGGCAGCTTCCGCATTGCTCGGCATGCTGTCCTCGACCGTTCCCACGACCCCGGACAACAGCTCGTACTGGGCGTCGGTTGTCTCAGCCGCCCGCGACTGCATGACCAGCACCCCCGCGACCACGACGATGAGCAGTAGGCAGGTGAACACGATGCTGGATCGACGGGAGAGGCGCAGTCGCGGCGTGGGCACCAGGCGGCGGGTCGAGCTCCACGGGCGCCAGTACCGGCGTCAGAAACGTGTTCGGCACCGGGACGTTGAGCGCTTCTGCCAGATCCTGAATAAGAGCGACGGCGCTGCTGTAACGATCCTCGGGCGCTTTCTCCAGCGCCTTCATGAGAATGAGATCGACTTCCCGATTCAGAGCCGGGTTGATGCTGCTCGGGCGCGGCGGCGCTTCGCTCACCTGCCGCCGAATCAGGGCCATGACGCCGTCTGCGTCTACCTGAAACGGCGGTCGTCCGACCAAACCGTGGTACACAACCACGCCGAACGAATACAGGTCGGAACGATAGTTGAGCGCATCACTATCGCGGATTTGCTCCGGAGAGGCGTAGAGCGGCGTGCCCACGAGCGTCCCCGACTCTGTCCAACCGAGGGACATTTCCATCAGCTTCGCCAACCCAAAATCGGTCAGGTAAGCGTTGCCCAGTTCATCGAGCAGAATGTTGCCCGGTTTGATGTCACGGTGCACGACGCCGCGCCGATGAGCGTAATCCAGCGCCAGCGCGATCTGCCCGAACATCTTGATCGCGACATCTGGCGGGAGCGCGCCATTCCGTTTGAGGTACTCCCCTAAGGGGCCGCCGCGCATATAGCGCAGCGCAAGATAGGCAAAATCATCCTGCCAGACGCCGTACGCGTGCAGCGGGACGATGTGCGGATGCTCCAACCGGGCGATCACCTCAGCTTCGCGCTCAAAGCGATAATAGGCGTCTTTACGGTCGGGCATGCGCTCATCGACGGGCACAATCTTGAGCGCTACCTCACGCTTCATCGATCCTTGAAACGCGCGGTAGATCTCGCCTGTGCTGCCACGCGCAATCCGTTGATCGATCGTAAAGCTCCCAATTTGGCGACCACGTTCGAGCATCTATATGGCTTTCCGAGCTGGGTAGTGTGCGATGGGCTGGTGGTAGGATTGCTGTAGCGGTATTATAGCACACATTTCAATATTTATTATTCGAATTCCGCAAAAGTGTTGCTAAGTACATAGAAAACAAAAATCCCCTGTCCAATCAGCTCGGACAAGGGATTCGTACTTACAGAGAAAACAGGTTTACGGAATGAGCGCCGACAGCACCACGCGGTCGCTGAGCGCCGTCACGAGGACCGGCAGCACGCCGATCAGCAGCGTGCCCGCAAAGGCGATATAGGTCGCCCAGTTAACGCGGGAAGTCGCGCCCGCTGCCGGGTCGCCCGAACCATCGGTCAGGTACATGTTGACCACGATACGGATGTAGTAGAACGCGCTCACCACGCTGGTCAGCACACCGATGATCGCCAGCGGCACAAGCCCTGCTTCCAGCGTCGCGCGGAAGACGAAGAACTTGCCGATGAAACCACCCGTGAGCGGGATACCCGTCAGGCTGAGCATGAACACTGCCATCATCAGCGCCAGCAGCGGACGACTGCGCGACAGACCGACAAAGTCCTTCAGGTCGGTGCCCGTGCCGTCATCTTTTTCAATGCCCAACGCCACCGCAAACGCGCCGATGTTGGTGAACATATACGCCAGCAGGTAAATCAGCGCCGACTGCACGGCCATGTTCGCGACTTCGGGCGTGCCCGCCGCCGCCACCGCCATGAGAATGTAACCAGCGTGCGCGATGCTCGAATAGGCGAGCATACGCTTGATGTTGGTCTGTGCGAGCGCGACGAAGTTGCCGAGGATGAGAGTCGCCGCGGCGATCAGCCACACCGTGGTCTGCCACGCCGCCGCTACATCACCCACATTGACCACGAGCGTGGGCAAACCCACGACCATGATACGCAGGAGCGCCGCGAAACCGGCCACCTTCGACCCCACGCTCATGAACGCGGTCAGCGGGGTCGGCGCGCCTTCGTAGACATCGGGCGTCCACTGGTGGAACGGGACGACCGCCACCTTGAAGCCGAGGCCGACGAGGATCAGGCCGGAACCGAGGAGCAGCAGCGCAAGCGCCTGCCCTTCGCCCGCCAGCGCCGCGCTGATCGACGCGAACACACCGTCGAGCTGCGTCGTCCCGGTCGCGCCGTAGATCAGCGCCGCCCCGTAGACGAAGAACGCGCTCGAAAACGCGCCGAGGATGAAGTACTTCATGCCGCCTTCTTCGGATTTGAGTTCCGGAGCGCGGAAGGCCGTGAGTACGTACAGCGGAATGCTCAGGAGTTCGAGCGCGACAAACACGACGATCAGGTCGTTCGCCGCACCCATCACCATCATGCCGACGACGGAGAGCAGCATCAACGCGTAGTATTCGCCGCGTTCAATGCCCGCGCGCTTAAGGTAGTCCATGCTCAGCAGGACACCCAGCGCCGCCGCTCCAAGGATGACGATGTTCAGCATCCCCGTAAAGGCATCCGCCCGGTACAACCCGCTGAAGGCGTCGCCATTGTTGTTGAAGACGAGCAGGTTGGCGGCGAAGGCGAACAGGATGCCGCCCAACGCCAACCACGCGGTAGTCTGTTTGCGATCCTTCGGAATGAACAGATCGACCACGAGCAGAATGACCGCCCATGTCGCCAGCGCAATCGCCGGGAGCGCCCCGATCAGGTTCAGTTCCTCAAGGGAGGGAATGTGAAACATCATTTACCCCTTAAGGAAGCTGCGCAACGGTCGGGAAGTGTTCGCGCACGTGCGTGACGAGCGCATTTACGCTGGCATCCATCGTCTGGAAGAACGGCGCGGGCTGCAAACCGATCCACAGAATGGCGATGATCAACGGGATCATCACGGCGATTTCCTGCCAGTGGAGCGGTTCGAGATTTTCGTTTTCCGGCTTGGTCACTTCGCCCATGAACACCTTCTGGAACATGTAGAGCATGTAGACCGCGGCCAGAATGACGCCGAGCGTCGCGAACAAGGCGAAGAAGAAGCCAAGCACATCACTGCCGAACGTCCCCATCAGGATGGTGAATTCGCCAATGAAGCCGTTCAGACCGGGGAGGCCCATGCTCGACAGCGTGACAAACAGGCTGATCCCACCGAGCAGGGGCATGACTTTCCAGATGCCACCGTAGGCGTTGATGTCCTTGGTGTGACGACGTTCATAGAGCATACCGACGAGCAAGAACAAGCCGCCCGTGCTCAGACCGTGGTTGACCATCTGGAGCGTCGCGCCGCTCAGACCCTGCGCGTTGAGCGCGAAGATGCCGAGTACGACGAAGCCGAGGTGGCTCACCGAGGAATACGCAACGAGCTTCTTGACGTCCTGCTGCGCGTAACTCACCCACGCGCCGTAGATGATGCCGATCACCGCGAGCGTCGCGATGATGGGCGCCCACTGCACGCTCGCATCCGGGAACATCGGCAGGCAGAAGCGCACGATGCCATACGTACCCATCTTCAGCAGCACGCCCGCCAGAATGACCGAGCCAGCGGTTGGGGCTTGCACGTGAGCATCCGGCAGCCACGAGTGCAGCGGCCAGATCGGCACCTTAATCGCGAAGGCGATCAGGAAGCCGAGGAACAGGAACGACTGGGTGCTGAACAGACCGTCGCCGGGGAAGACGAGCGTTCCATTTTGCACATTCGCGATGATTTCCGGCAGCGCAAACGTGTTCGCTTGCAGACCGACGTACAGAATCGCCAGCAGCATGAGGATCGAACCGGCCATCGTGTACAGGAAGAACTTGACCGCCGCGTACACGCGCTTTTCCGAACCCCAGATGCCGATCAGGAAGTACATCGGCACGAGCGTGATTTCCCAGAAGATGTAGAAAATCATCAGGTCCTGCACGACGAACACGCCGATCATGGCCCATTCGAGCAGCATCATGAACATGTAGTAGAGCTTCTCGCGACCGCGTTCGTGCAGCACGTGCGCGCGGAACGACGAGAGGATTGCCAGCGGCATGATGAAGGTCGTCAGGATGACGAGGAGCAGGCTCAGGCCGTCAATGCCGACGTAGTAACTGATGCCATAAGTGGGCAGCCAGTCCCACCGCTGCACCATCTGCAAGCCCGGGTTGTTCGGGTCAAAGCCCGCCCACAACAGGAGCGACGCCACAAACGTGACGATGCTCACACCCAATGCCGTCCAGCGAATTTGGCTGGCCTGTTCTTCGCGCATGAACAGGAGGATGGTGAAACCCACCATCGGCAGGAACAACACTAAAGTTATCAGCGAAAATCCGGTAGCATCCATCCAAAAATTCTCCCCGGTGTATTAACCGCGTTGCAGCAGCGGCAGCAGAATGACAATGATGACCAATACCACGCCGATGAGCAGCGTGATGGCATACGTGCGCACATAACCCGTCTGAACGCCGCGCAGACCACCGCTCACCCATTTTGCCAGACGGCCCATCCCGTTGACCGCGCCATCGATGATGCCGAGGTCAATCGGCTTGCTCAACACCTCGCCCACGGCGTTAAAGCCCTTGTAGATGACGGTGTCGTGGACGTAGTCGTGCCAGAAGGCCCAGTCGAGCGTGTCGGCGAAGAAGCGCGAGAGCGCGTTAAACGGCCGTTCGAACAGGCGATTATAGGTTTCATCCCAGTAGAGCTTGGCATTCGCCAACCGCCACATGCCCGCCGTTTCCTGACGGAGCGCCAGCGGATCGCTGTTGTTGACGACCGCCTTGTTCCGTCCGTAGATGCGGGAAGCCAGCACCATCGCGCCCAGCGCCAGAATGAGCGCGGTGACCGCGATGCCCAACTGGAAAGCGCCCGCGTGGGCGTTCTGCACGGATTGCGCCAGCCAGTCGGTGAAGCGGTGCGCCCCGAACAGGCTGTCGAGGCCGAGGAAGCCCGTCGGCGTGTTGAAGAACCCGGCGACGAGGCTGAAGAACGCCAGCACGATCAACGGGATCGTCATCGTGGGCACGCTCTCCGGCGCGTGATCCGCCGCTTCAGTCCGCGGGTCGCCGTGGAAGACCATCGTCACCTGCCGCCACATGTAGAAAGCGGTGAAAGCCGCTGCGACCAGCAAAATGGCGAAGGCGATGAAACCCTTGAGTTCGCCGTCCTGGAAACCCACCACCCACGCATCCGCGAGGATTTCGTCTTTCGACCAGAAACCGGCAAACGGGATGATACCCGCCAGCGCCAGCGTCCCGATCAGGTATGTCCAATAGGTGATCGGCATCTTGCGCCACAGGCCACCCATGTTGCGCATGTCCTGCGGGTCGAATTCGTGTTCTTCGTGATGCTCGTCGTGGTGGTCATCATGCCCGTGAGCGGAATGCGCCACGTGGTGATGGCCGTGTTCCATGCCGTGAATGACCGAACCGCTGCCGAGGAACAACAGCGCCTTGAAGAACGCGTGCGTCACAAGGTGGAACATCGCCGCGCCGTACGCGCCGATCCCCACCGCCGCCACCATGAAACCGAGCTGGCTGACCGTGCTGTACGCCAGCACCTTCTTGATGTCCCACTGACCGAGGGCGATGAAGCCCGCCGCCAGCGCCGTCGAGACGCCGATGAGCGTCACAATGAACGAGGTCAGTTCGGCGTTGTAGAACAACACATTCGAGCGCACCATCATATACACGCCCGCCGTGACCATCGTCGCGGCATGGATGAGCGCGGAGACCGGCGTTGGACCCGCCATCGCGTCCGGCAGCCAGATGAAGAGCGGAATTTGCGCCGATTTACCGGTCGCGCCGAGCAGCAGGAACAGCGTAATCAGCGTGATGATGGTTTCAATCGACACGGTGAACGGCCCGAGATCGACTTCGCGGCCTTCTTGGAGCATGCGCTCGGCTTGCCCGAATACGCCGAGTTCATCGGTGGCGCGGGCAGAGTTATCCGCCGGATGTTCGGCTTCGGCGGCGTGTTCGCCGTCGACAACCGCCGCTTCAGCGTGATCACCTTCCGCGGGAGCCGCTTCGCTGTGTTCGCCTTCCGCCGGAACCGCAGCTTCACCTTCAGCAACGACCGCTTCTTCGCTGTGTTCCGCCGACGCATGGAGGATGACGGGAACTTCACCGGGCTTGTAGTAGTCGAGTGTGCCGAACGTCCAGAACATCAGGAACAGCGCCATCATCAGGCCGAAGTCGCCGACACGGTTGAGGATGAAGGCTTTACGCGCTGCATTCCCGTTGCGCCAACCGACGCCCTTGGCTTTGTCAAACCAGAAGCCGATGAGCAGGAACGAGCACAAGCCCACACCTTCCCAGCCGACAAACATCATCAGGAAGTTGTTGCCCGTCACCAGAATGAGCATGAACGCAAGGAACATGTTCAGGTAGGTGAAGAAGCGGTGGAACTTGGGATCGCCGTGCATGTAGCCGATGGAGTAGACGTGAATCAGCGAACCGATCCCCGTGACAAACAGCATCATCGTCACACTCAGCGTATCCACACGCATCTGCCACGGGATTTCGACGCCCGCTGACGGGATGCGCAGCCAGCCATCCAGGAACGGCGGGTTGACGATCACCGCCTGATAGCCGCTGCCGCTCAAGTAGCTGAACAGGAGGACGGCGACGACAAATGAGAGAGCCGCCGCGGTCGTCCCCACAATCGCCACGCCCTTCTCCCCCATCCGGTAGCCCCAGAACAGGTTGATGAACGCGCCAATCGCGGGAATGAGGATAATGAGTGGAACTAGCTGTGGATAATTTTCCATAGTTTCCCCTAGAGTGAGGACTGAGGACGAAGGACTGAGGACTGAGTATTGTCTCTACTCATGATCTTTTTCTCAGTCCTCAGTCCTGTATTTGCTCAGTCCTACCTTTTAGCCTTCCATCTGATGCAGTTCGTCGATGTTGATGCTCTTCTTCGAACGGAAGATCGCGACGATCAGCGCCAAGCCGACAGCCACTTCAGCAGCCGCCACCGTGATGATGAAGAACACGAAGAGGTGTCCGCTCTCCGAACCCCACTGGTTGGCGAAGGACGCCAGCGCGAGATTCGTCGCGTTCAACATCAGTTCCACCGACATGAAGACGAGGATGGCGTTGCGCCGAATGAGCACGCCGAGCGTGCCCAGACTAAACAAAACCATGCTGACAATGACGTAGGTATCGATCGTGATAGGCATGCTTATTCCCCCATCTTTTCCGGTAGCTGCGCGGCTTCATCTGCCGGCGCGACGACCTCGTGACCCACCTGCGCGGCGATCACGTTGACGAGCGGACGGCTGACCACGCGCCGCTGGCCCGGACCGCGGCCCTTCGCGCGTTCGATCTCGCGGTGCGTCAGCACGATTGCGCCGATCATCGCCGCGAGGAGCAGCAGACCGAGCAGTTGGAACGGCAGCATGAAGTCGGTGAACAGCATGTACCCGATCGCGCGCGGCCCGCCGAATTCCGGACGCGCTTCCGAGCGAATGGGCAGCGCCACCGGGCGCACAATCGCTTCCGCGCCGCTCACGGTCGGCTCACCCACGAACACAATCAGTTCGCTGTTGTCGGTATCAAATTCATATTCATTCATGCGGAACAGGCGTTCCGCTTGATTGTCCGCGCTGACGAACGACCAGTCGAAGCCGCCCTCCGGGACGTAGAACGCATCCGGAAACCTGACCGGAGGCAATTTCGGGGATGACCACGAGCGTATCGTTATCGTCAAATTCCGAGCGGAAATCGACCAGCGAAATCGGCTCGCTGTAGGCGTTGAACACGGCAACGCGGCTGGCATCATCTTCCGTGACCGTGCTCAGGTCATCGGCGACAACGGTCACCTGCGGCTGCGCGCCCGCGCCATACACAATCAAACTGGAAGCCGTGTTGGTGTCCAGCGTGGTCGTGATTTCCTGCGTAGTGTCATTGGCGAAATGCACCATCAACATGGTTTCGCCCGCGGTCAGTTCGACGAACGCCGTCGCTTCGCGGAATTCCACCGCCTCGACCAGCACCGAACCATCCGCGCCATGCACTTCGAAGCTGCCCGCATCTGGCGCGGCATTGATCACGCGCAGCAGCGGCGGTTGCCCCGGAGTCGGACGTTCCAGCGGACGACCGCCGATCACACCGAGGATGACCCCACCCAACATAATGACGAACGCGATCCCCAGCCCCCCCGCGAGCGGGAGGAACCAGCGGTAGCGACGGTCAGCCCGCGCTTCAGTGGTGTCGGCATCAAGTTTTTCTGAGCCAAGGAGCATGATCACGAACAAGAACAAGACCATGATCGCCCCGGCGTACACGGTGATCTGTATCATGGCGAGGAACGGAGCGTTCAACGTCAGGAACAGGAACGCGATACACATCATCGTGACGATCAGGAATAGGGCGCTGTGCACAGCATTGCTGGTGAGGAGCATCGCCGCCGCAGAAGCAATGGCTAAACCCATTACCAAAATGATTATAAGCTCTAGCATCTTGATTTCCCTGTTGGGCGCTTATCTTGGCTTGTGCAGTTTAACACAAACCCCCGCATAGTTCAAAATTTTAGACGACCACGTTGCCGAACTGCAACATTTACTGACCACGCCGAAAAACAGCCCTTCCAGCGGGTCCCAGTTCGCCTTTGTCCGGTGGTGCTGTCGCCACCACTGCTGGTTGTTGTACACAAAAAGCACCCCTGTTCGAGGTGCTTTGCTAAGCTGCTTACTTCGGGTTCGGCATGTCCGGGATCGGACGGTCGAACTTACCCGGTTCAACCTGCTGCGGTGTGTCCTGCCCGCCGGGCGGTACGGGATCAATCAGCATGTCTTTGACGAAGATCGCGTCCTTGCGGTTGGTGAAGGACAGCTCATGCTCGTGACCGAGCTGAATCGCCTGCGTGGGACACGCGTCTTCACAGTAGCCGCAGAAGATGCAGCGAATCATGTTGATTTCGTACGTCTTGGCGTAGCGTTCGCCGGGGCTGTGGCGGTTGTCGTCGGTGTTTTCCGCCGCTTCCACCCAAATGGCGTCTGCCGGGCAAGCCGCGGCGCACAGCGCGCAGCCGATGCACTTCTCCAGGCCGTTTTCGTAGCGGCGCAGGTGATGACGGCCCTTGTAGCGTTCACGGAACGGCTTCTGCTGTTCCGGGTACTGCACGGTGACCGGTTCTTCCAGTAAATGCTTGAACGTCGTCGCAAAACCGCGAATTATGTTCATCCAGCGTATCCCTTAAACTTGAGTCTCCATACCGACTGCTTCGGTCGCCATCTCTGACATCCGTTGCCAGCGGACGCGATAAATCGCGTCCCTACGAGCTTGCCCCCGGTGAGTGTGTTGGCGCCCCTCCCCGAATTCGGGGAGGGGTCGGGGGTGGGGTCAGGAAGTGCGCCCCGCCTGTTTACTTCTTAGAATCGTCCGGCGCAAGCTTGGCCAAGCTGTCCAGGGCGCCAATCGTCGCCTTGAGCAGCACGAACGGCACCGCAATGATGCCGCCGAGCACCTGCAGCGCCATATAGCCGATGCCGCCGCGTTCGCCCGTCACGACCGGGTCATTCTCCATCGCGTTGGCGTCATCGTTCGTGAATTCACCGGAGCGATTGAGCGCCCACAGCGACCCACCGATGACCACTACGAAGAAGACCAGCCCGGCGATGCCGTAAGCAATCGGGTCACCGAAGATGTCGCCGAGCAGCACCGCGACCGTCGTCCACAGCACCGCGACCAGCGCCAACGGCAGCAGGACTTTCCAGCCGAGCGCCATCAGGCGGTCATAGCGGATACGGGGGAGCGTCGCGCGCACCCACACCATGCCGATCAGGAACAGGATGACCTTGCCGATCAGCACGACCGGGCCGAGGAACGGCAGGTTCTGCACGAGGCCGAAACCGTCGTTGTAGCCGCCGAGGTAGAGCGATGCCACGATGATGCTCACCGAGATCATGCCGAGGTATTCCGCCATCATGAACATGGCGAACTTCATACCGCTGTATTCGGTCATGAACCCTTGCGTGAGTTCCTGTTCCGCTTCCGGCAGGTCAAACGGCGAGCGCGTGATTTCCGCGAGCAGCGCGATCATCAGGATGGCCATCGCCAGCGGGTTCTGGAAGGCATACCACTGCCAGATGTACGTCTGGCTCTCGATGATGTCGCCGAGGCTCATGCTGCCGACCAGCAAAATCGGCACGGCCATCGTCAGACCGAGGCAGAGTTCATAGCTCAACATCTGCGCCGAGGCGCGCAGACCGCCGAGCATGGCGTACTTGTTATTGCTCGACCAGCCCGCCAGCACCACGCCGTAGGTTCCGAGCGAGGTGATCGCCAGCAGCCACAGGATACCCACGTTGACATCGGTCAAACCGAGCGGCACGCGATACCACAGACCGTCAAACCACGGGATCAGCAGCTTCGGACCCAGCGGAATAACAGCCAGCACGATCAGCGCGGGCACCGTCTTGAGGATCGGCGCGAGGTAGTACACCGGCTTATCCGCGCCCGACGGGATGATATCTTCTTTGAAGATCAGCTTCACGCCGTCCGCCGCGGGCTGCAGGAAGCCGCCCGGCCCAACGCGGTTGGGGCCGGAACGCTGCTGGAACCACGCGATGAACTTGCGTTCCAACAGCGTGGTGTAGGCGAACCCGGTGAGCATGACGATCAGGAAGATCAGCGAGAAAGCGATGGAATGGACGGTCGGGCAGCCGCCGCCATTTTCACCGTAGCACTCGCGGATCAGGGACGGGTCGACACCATACGGGTTAAAGTAGCCTTGCAGCGCCGAGTCGCCGAGGCTGTAGAGCGTCGGCGCGAGCAGCACCAGCGCCACAATCCCGACGATCACCACCAGGCCGACGATGATCAGCCAACGCGGAATGCGCCGACTCTGATTCTCAGGGGCAGTAACAGTTTGAGCCATGGGTTATCTCACCAATTCCCTTACCTGACCAACCGCCGGGACGAGCGGCGCGGCGACTCCCGTCGCCAGGTTGCGCGGCAGCAGGATGGCGCCCTGCGGGGCGCTGCCGTTAACGCGCGCTTCGACTTCAATGACCTTCCCGGCGACGTCGATGGCGATCCGGTCGCCATCGCTAATGCCCAGTTTGCCCGCATCCGCCGCGTTGATTTCCGCGAACGGTGCCGGGATGCGCGGAGCCATGAGTTCGGCTTCGCTCGGACGGAACACACGCGCCCGGTTGTACAGGCTGACCGTCGGAATGACGACGAGATCGCCGCTGACCGCCGCGGGCACGTTGACCGTACCATACTCCGCCGCCGCGCCGCCATCCGCCGCCGCTTCGATCTGCACGCCGAGGCCGCCGCTGTTCTTGTAGGCCGTGCCGCCGTAGTACAGGTCGTCACCGCCGACTTCGGGGAACTGACGGTCGACCTTCGCCAGTTCGGAGTACCGTGCTCCGGCGAATGCGCCGACCGTCTGCGTGATTTCCAGCATGACTGCCGCCGCCGAGGTCTTGGTCTTCATCACGCCCAGCTTCTCGCCAATGCGCGAAGCGATCTGCCACAGCGGGAGCGCCGCGCCCATCGGGCCTTGCGCCGTGTAGAAGCGCTGCACGCGGCGTTCGCCGTTGGTAAACGTGCCGTCGCGTTCCGCAAAGCTCTGGATGGGCAGCGCGACCGCCGCCTTCTGCGCCGCTTCGTCGGCGAACAGGCTCAGCGAAATGACCGTTTGCACCTTGCTCAGCCACGCCGCCGCATTGGGATCATCCGCGTACACATCCGCGTCCGCGAGGATGAGCACCTTCGGCGGGTTGGCGATGATGTCGAGCGTTTCTTCAGTCGAGAAGCCCATGTAGTGCAGCCCCATCGCATTCGCGCCGGGGAAGGTCGCCATCAGACCATTCTGCGGCTTGCCGACGTGCCCGGTCTGGATGAGGAAATTGGCCGCCGCCTGCATCAGCGCGCGATGCCCCGCCACATCCAAGCCTTCGGCGCCCGCCACAATGATCAGGTTGTTCATGCCAGCCAGGTGGGCACCAACTTCGTGGTTGATCAAATCGTTCATCCACGCCGCCGCGCCGCCGACCGGGAAGCTGTCGACACAGCTCGCGAAGTCGGCCATGCGCGTGTGCCGGGCGTTCGCGACCGAAATCCACGCGCCGCGATCGTGCGCTTGCTTGAGGCGCAAACGCCACACGGGCGCTTCTTCTTCAATATCGCTGGCGATAATCAGCACGGCGTCGCCCTTGCCGAGCTGGCCGAGGTTCGTGCCCTTGCCCACACCCACCTGTGCGACCAGATCCATGCCCGTATACGGCTGCACCCACGCGCCAAGCTTGTTGTTGCCCTTCGCGCCGATCAACTGCGCCAGCGCGAACGCATCTTCATTCGTCAGGCCGGGGCCAGCAATCGCCGCGACATCGCCGTTCGCGCCATTGATGGCGTTGGCGGCGGCGTTCAGGGCTTCGACCCAGTTATCGACGGGCTTGCCGTTGACCAGCGGTTTCATCAGGCGGTCGGCGCTGCGTGTGAAATGGTGGCCGAAACGCCCCTTATCGCAAATCCAGATTTCGTTGACGTTCTCGTTCTGCCGCGGCATGACGCGCTTGATCATCGCGCGACCGTCGAAGTCGCGGTCAAGGCGCGTGCTGGCGGTCATATCGCAGCCGACCGGGCAGTGCGGGCAGACCGTCGGGACGCCCGTCAATTCCCACGGACGCGCGCCGAAGCGGAAATCCGCGGTGGTCAGCGCGCCGACCGGGCAAATGTCGGTCGTATTGCCGGAGAAGTACGTATCAAAGCCGGGGTCGCTCACGGTGATGATCTGGAGCGAACGCCCGCGTTCGTGGAACGCCAGCACGTCATCGCCGACCACTTCGCCCTGGAAGCGGATGCAGCGCGCGCACTGGATGCAGCGTTCTTCGTCCAGATAAATCAGATCGCCGAGCGGCACATGCTTGTCGAGGTGCTTCTTGTCCTCGAAGACCATGCGGCTGCCCTGCGGCCCGTGCGCCATCGTGAGGTTTTGCAGCGGGCATTCGCCGCCCTTGTCGCAGATCGGACAATCGAGCGGGTGGCTGGTGAGCAGGAATTCCACCACATTTTCGCGCGCCTGATCGACCTGCGGGGTGTTGGTGCGGATCACCAACCCATCGCTGACGCTGGTCGTGCAGGCGGTTTGCAGTTTAGGCATCCAGCGAATCTTCGGGTTGCCTTTGTCGTCCAACATGACCGCCCCGGTGGCGCGATCTTTTTCAATCGACCCCATTTCGACAAGGCACATACGGCACATGCCGACGGGCTTCATCTTGGGGTGGTAGCAAAACACGGGGATGTCGTTGCCGATCCATTTGGCGGCATCGACCAGATTCGTCCCCGCCGGGACTTCGTAAGCCTGATCGTCGATGTAGATTTTGACCGTATTTGCCATCGTTCCTCTCCAAAAGAGGGCTTGATTATACTGCGTAAAATCCGCTAACGGCTAAATTTGTCTGTGTAGGGGCGCACGGCCGTGCGCCCCTACGACCAGAAGATCACCGCCGTGCGCGGCTTTGTTTCAAACCTGCAAGGGCGCGGTCCTGCATCACCTGCGCGACCACGCCCCAATCCTGACTTTCCACCTGCGCCGCCGCGAGATCCAGCGCGCGCCGAAAATCCATTTCCGCATCCGCGTACCGCTTCAGCGTGAGGTACAGCTCACCGCGCAGCACGTAATTCGCCGGGACGTTCGGGCTGCGTTCAATGGCCTGCCCCAACCCGTCGATGCGGAGCGCCGCCGCGTGTTTCGGGCGCAGGAGCAGCGTCCAGAAGTCAATCGCGGGTTCGGCGGGTGGCTCCACGGTGATCGGCGGAGCGACCCATTCGGCCTCTGGCTCAATCACGGGCGCCGCCGCGACGGGCGCGGTCTCTGCACGGGGTTCTGCCATCAGCGCCGTCTCATCTTCAAAGGGGAGCGTCTCGGTTTCGACCTCATCCTCGTCTTCGATGAAGGGCGGACGGAACAGCAGCGTTTCGTCGCCGTCCACTTCGCCTTCCGGCTGCTGCGGCGTCTCGTCCGTCACGCGCTAATCTCCACCCTGCGCCGGGGCCGCGGCTTTACCCCGTGCCGCCCCCGCTGCCGCCGCGGGTTTCGCCGCTGGCTTGGCCGCCGCCGGTTCGGGCGCCTTGACATCCACGTGCTTCTTGAAGTCTTCCGGGAAGTTCTTGATCGTGTGGATGATCGGGTTCGCCGCGAAGTCGCCGAGCGCGCACAGCGTCACACCCTGCATGTTCTTGGCGATATTGGCGATCAGATCCACATCACTGGGCTTGCCCTGGCCGCTCAGAATGCGGTCGACCACCTTGTCGATCCAGTACGTGCCTTCACGGCACGGCGTGCACTTGCCGCAGCTTTCGTGCTTGAAGAACTTGATGGCCTTCGACGCGATCCACGTAATGTCGGTGTCTTCGTCCATGACGATGACCGACGCCGACCCGAGGATCGAGCCGACTTTGACGACATCTTCGTAGGTCAATTTGCAGTCAAGCACTTCGTCGGTTGCGCGCAGAATCGGCCCCGAACCACCCGAGGGCAGAATCGCCTTGATCTGTTTGCCGTTGGGGATGCCGCCGCCATGTTCGAAAATCAGCTCGCGGAACGTCACGCCGAGCGGCAGTTCATAGTTGCCGGGCTTGTTGACGTGACCGCTCAGGCAGAAAATCTTCGTGCCGGGGCTCTGTTCGTTGCCGTTGATGGCCTTGTAGGCCGCCGCGCCGTTGACGATGATCCACGGCACGTTCGTGAGCGTTTCCACGTTGTTGATGACGGTGGGTTCGCCGTACAGACCGCCGCCCTTGTTCGCGGGGAACGGCGGACGCACGCGCGGCTGACCGAGCTTGCCTTCGAGGCTTTCGAGCAGCGCGCTCTCTTCACCGCAGATGTACGCGCCCGCGCCGAGGTGCGTGTAGACCATGCACGACCAGCCCGAGCCGTTGATGTTGTCGCCGCACATATTGCCTTTGACGGCTTCGGCGATGCGATCATCGAGCTGATGCGCGAGATCCCAGAACTCGCCGCGCAGGTAGATGTAGACCGCTTTCGCCTGAATCGCGTAGGCGGCGATCAGCGCGCCTTCGATCAGTTGGTGCGGGTTATTCTCGATGATCTGCCGATCCTTGAACGTCCCGGTTTCGCTTTCGTCCGCGTTGACGACGACATACTTGACGGGTTCGCTCTGCGGGATGAAGCTCCACTTTGTCCCGGTCGGGAAGCCCGCGCCGCCGCGACCGCGCAAATTGGACGCCTTCACTTCGTTGATCACATCGGCGGGCTTCTGCGTGAGCGCCTTCTTCAGACCCTCGTAGCCACCGTTCTGGATGTAGACATCAAACTGATGAATGTTGGGAACGTCTTTTTCGCGGTAAATGATATTCGGCATACTGTCCCCTATTTCTGACTCACGGCGGCGTTGACTTCATTCCGCCATTGTTCGAGCAGGACTTTCATCTTTTCCATATCCAGATTTTCATAGAAATGGAAATTGCACTGCATCATCGGCGCTTTGTCGCACGCGGCGAGGCACATCACGTGTTCGACGGTGAACAGCCCGTCATCCGTCGTGCCGCCCTCTTCGACCTTCAGGTAGCTTTTAAGCTGCGCATGGAATTCATCCGCGCCGCGCAGCGCACAGGCGAGGTCAGTGCAGACCTGCAGCCAGTACTTGCCCTTGGGCTTTTCGGAGTACATCGTGTAGAAGCCAGCAATCGACTTGACCTGCGTCGGGTCAAGGTCGCACAGTTCCGCGACTTCGACCACGCCTTCGGGCGTAATCCAGCCGTATTCTTCCTGCACGATATACAGCAGGGGCATCACCGCTGACCGCTTATCGGGGTACTTGGCGAACGTTCTGCTAATGCGATCCGCATATTTGTCTTTGATCATGTTCAACCCTTTAGAGAAGGACTGAGGTTTGAGGACTGAGGACTGAGTCATACAAGCTCATCCTGCATTGCTCAGTCCACAGTCCTGAGGTTCTCAGTCCTGCTTTTATCTGTCGCTGTCGCCCAGCACGATGTCGACGCTGCCGATGATGCCCACCAAGTCCGCGATCATGTGCCCTTCCGCGATCTTGCCCAACGCGCTGATGTGAATGAACGACGGCGTCTTGAAGTGGACGCGGCGCGGCTTGTTGCCGCCCGTGCCGTGCAAGTAGCAGCCGATTTCACCGCGCGGGCTTTCAATCGCCACGAACACTTCTTGATCCGGCGCGCTGTAACCTTCCGTCCACAGCTTGAAGTGGTGGATGACCGCTTCCATGCTGCGTCCCAGTTCCGCGCGCGGCGGCGGGACGAACTTACGGTTGGTCGAACGGAACGGCCCGGCGGGAATATTCTTCATCGCCTGCTTGATGATCTTGATGCTCTGGCGCATTTCTTGCACGCGCACATAGAAACGATCATACACATCGCCGTGCTGACCCAGCGGCACGTCAAAGTCGTACTTCTCGTAGCCGCTGTACGGCTGCGCCTTGCGGATATCCCAGTTGACACCGCTGGCGCGCAGGCTCGGGCCGCTCACGCCAAGTGAAATGCCTTCTTCCGGCTCAATCACGCCAATGCCCTGCGTACGATCCATCCACAGCGGGTTGTTGGTGAGCAGCTTTTCGTAGTCGTCCACCTTGGCCGGGAAGTAATCGACAAAGCGCTGGAGCGCGGGCAGGAATTCCTCGGGGATGTCACGCCACACGCCACCGGGGCGGATGTAGCTGGACATCAACCGCTGACCGCCGAGCATCTCGTACATGTCGAGGATGTATTCGCGTTCGCGGAAGCAGTACAGGAACACGCTCATCGCGCCCATGTCGAGCGCGTGCGTGCCCAACCACACGAGGTGGCTGTTGATGCGCGTCAGTTCCGAGCAAATCACGCGGATGACCTGCGCGCGTTCCGGCACATCGAGGTCGACCAGCTTTTCCACCGCCAGCGCGAACACCAGATTGTTGTTCATCGGGGCGAGGTAGTCCATGCGGTCGGTCAGCGGCACGGCTTTTTCGTACGTGCGCGTTTCAATGCTCTTTTCGATGCCCGTGTGCAGATAGCCGACATCGGGCAGGCAGGTGACGATTTGTTCGCCGTCCAGTTCCAGCAGCAAGCGGAGCACCCCGTGGGTGCTGGGATGATGCGGCCCCATGTTCAGGAGCATGGTTTCGCCGGTCATCGCGCGTTCGCTAACGAGACCGCGAAGCTGCTCCAGGCTGCCTTCCCACTGCTTCATCGAATCAGGAATGGCGGTTGGTTCTATATTCTGGATACCCGTTACCATCTCGCGTTACTCCTTCGCAAACGGCTTGTGCTTGCTGATTTCGTCCGCATTGAACGAGAACATGACCGTCTCGTAACCGAGCGGGGCATCGCGGCGGGCGGGATGGCCGTCCCAGTCTTCGGGGAGCAGCACGCGGCGCAGATCGGGATGACCATCGAAGATGATCCCCATCATGTCGTAGATTTCGCGCTCCAGCCAGTTGGCGACCTGCCACACGCCGGTCACGGTCGGCACTACCGGTTCATCTTCCGGCAGGTAGACCTTGACGCGCAGGCGGCGGTTGTAGAGCATCGACAGCAGGTGGTAACACACGCCAAACCGCCCGGGACGGTTGTAGTCCGGGTAGTAATCCACCGAGCTGATATCCGACATGAAGTTGTAGATCAGGCCGTTGGTATCACGTAGGTAACGGCAAACGTTGACGATTTCCTTGGGGTGGATCACCAACGTGGTTTCATCGCGGAATTGCACAACGTCGAGGACGGCTTCCGGGAATGCTCCCTTGACCGCCTCGACGGGGTCGAGCGCCTTTGGAATTTGCATTGTCGTCTACTCTTTCACCCACTGGGCGAGACTCTGACCGCGCACCTTTTCATGCAGCGTGAGAATGCCGTGAATCAACTGTTCCGGGCGCGGCGGGCAGCCCGCGACATACACGTCGACCGGGATGATTTCGTCGACACCCTGCACGACCGCGTAGTTGTTATACACGCCGCCGCACGACGCGCAGTCGCCCATGGCCAGCACGTACTTCGGCGACGCCATCTGATCGTACAACTGGCGGATGACCGGAGCCATCTTGCGCGTCACGCGCCCCGCCACGATGATCAGGTCGCTTTGACGCGGTGAAGCGCGGTTCAGCTCCATGCCGAAGCGCGACATATCATAATCGGAAGCCTGGGTCGCCATCATTTCGATAGCGCAGCACGCCAACCCGAACAGGAGGGGCCACATCGCGCCCGTCCGCGCCCAGTTGACGGCGGTATCCAGCGTCGTGGTGACGACGCCGAGATCGCCGAGTTTTGAGGAGATCACTCCCATTCTAACGCCCCTACTTTCCACTCATAGATCAGTCCGATGGTCAAGACGGCAATGAAGACGCCCATCGCGATAAACGCATACAAGCCCATGTCACGGAATACGACCGCCCAGGGCAGGAAAAAGATGACTTCGATGTCGAACAGAATGAACAACACCGCGATTAAGTAGAAGCGCACTGAGTAGCGACGATTGGCGGGACCAATCGGTTTCATACCGCTCTCGTAGGGTGCATTCTTGCGGGTCGTCGGTCGATAAGGCCCGAATAACCGCGAGATCACGAGGATGAGGAGTGAAACGAGGATAGCAACGATGAGCAGTACGCCAATCGGCGCGAATTCATTCAGTGCGTTCATAGGTCTGCACCTAGTATACCGTTCGATTGTTCAAATTGGAACAAATAACCTAACCCTAGATTAACATACAGGGCAAGGCGAGTCAAGAATTTCTCAGCCGATCCGCAGGCCGATTCGCTGCCGTTCGTAGGCGGCGTGATGCAGTGCCAAAATGTCCTGCACGACCAGTTCGCGGTTCTGCGCATGCTGGAAAACCGCCTCTGGTCCGACGCTGAACATATAGTGCGATCCAGCGACGACGCGCACATTGGCGGCAGGGAATTCGAGGTGCGACAGCAGGTCCATCATCGGGACGAGGCCGACGAGCGCATCCCGGTGACCGAGCATCGCCTTGAAGAAGTCGAATTGACGGGGGATTTCGCGGTTATTAAGCAGCCCCATCGCCATGAAGGTCGAGGAGATGATGCCGCGCGGGGTGTTGTTGTACTGGTAGCGGTGCAGTTCTTTGAGGTAGCTGCTGCCACCCGCGCACACTGCCTCGATCATGCCGGGCTTAATAGCGCGTTCGATCACCTCGAAAACGTGCAGGCGGTTGACGATGCCAATGCCCACGCCGAGCGCCGTGAAGAAGGCGCGCTTGGAATCGTCGTCGAGCAGGAGCGCAGGCGCGAGCGCGAGGCGCGTCTCCTCCCCTACCCGCCAATGCAGCGGATCGAGATAGAACAGCGCTGCCCCACCCATGCTGTGACCGACGAAGTTGATCACGCGGTTATGGCTTTCGCCGCGCTGGCGGCGGATCTTCAGCACTTCGATGAGGCTCTCGATGGTTGACATGGCGGCGGGCGGATTGCACTGATCGAGCGCAGGGGTTTGATCGACAAAGCGCGCTTCGCCAAAGCCATTGTGATCGACGGCGATGGCGATCAGCTTCTGGTTGCTCACCGTGACCATACCGGGGATGCTCTCCCAGATGGCATGGTTGCCCGTCCACCCATGCATGAAGATCACATAACCTTCGCATTCGGCGGCCAGTTCTTCCAGCTCATCGTCCGTCGTGAAATGATCGTCTGCCCACATCACCTGCCAGACCATATCCCGCAGCCCGGCATCCAGCAGGAAACCGCGACCGAGCGGCGCGGGGATATAGCCGCCGTTGACGAGGTCGGACATGCGGTAGAGCGCGGTCTGCGTGCCGGGGACATCTCCCTCGGCTCGATGAAAGTGGCCGCGCAGCCAGGCAATTTTCTCAGCGATCATTCTGCCGCCTCCGTGTGTATTCCTTTTCATTATAAAAGGAACAGGTAAAACTCACGTTGAGGTAGTCGCGAGAACAGCTTCAGGAATTTGTTCGCCCCATGCCCGCAGCGCATCGATCACGGGTCGGAGCGTTTCGCCGTACTCGGTCAACGCATACTCGACGCGTGGTGGCACCTCCGGGTAGATCGTCCGCTGCACAATCCCCTGAGCTTCGAGTATGCGCAGGCGTTCAGTCAGCGTTTTGGGGCTGATGCCGTCGAGTTCGGAACGTAGTTCGCCAAAGCGCTTCATTCCCGTGAACAGTTCACGCAGGATCAACAGCGTCCACTTCCCTTCGAGGATCGAGACCGCCTTCTCAATCGGACAGCCTTTTGCACCCATGATGACCCTCTTTTAGTTCATTTAATGTAACTATAGCACTCTATTGTAACTACTTTACAAAGTAAAACAAGCTGCATAGACTGGTCAACATGAGCTGTCAACATTCAACACAGGAGAAAACACACCATGACTACCCAGCGCAATTCGAACTTACTGCGCTATATGCTCGGCTTTATCGGCGTTCTGCAAATCTTCTTCGGGGTGATGTTCGTCTTCCTGCCGAACACCTTCGCGGGTCTCGTCGGTCTGGAAGCGGCGCCACCGTGGGCGCTGTGGATGTTTACCATGTTCGGCGCGCGGGCCTTTGGTTTCGCCTATGGGATGTTCATGGCGCTGCGCGACCCGGCGCGGCACACCTCATGGATTATCGCCATGATCGGTGTGCAGGCGGTCGACTGGTTGGGAACGATGGTTTACCTGCTTAACGGCAGTTTGACGCTCATGCAAGTGTCGACCGCCGCTGTGCTGCCCATCGTCTTCATCGCCGCCTTGGTGACGCGCTTCCCCCGTCGCTCCGCCTCCGCAGCGGTATAGCGGCCAACGAGCAGAGGACGAGACCGATCTCGTCCTCTGCTCCATTTCGACTAAATCGGAATCGGCTGGCGCACCCAGCGATGCGGGCGCAGCGCGTCGACTAGATTGGCGGAGAGCGCTTTCCCATCACTGGCAGCGATGTTCGCCTCGACATTCCGCAGCTTGCGCATGCCGGGGATGATAGTGCTCACCGTCGGCTCGGCGAGGATGAAGCGCAGCGCGAATTCCGGCATCGACATGCCCGCCGGGATCAAGGGCTTGAACGCGTCAATCCGTTCGACCGTCTCGGCGACCGTCTCCGGCGTGAAGTAGTTGCTCCGCCAATCCTCTTTCGGGAAGCGCGTGTCTTTGGTGAATGTCCCGGTCAGGCTGCCCTCGTCAAACGGCACGCGGGCAATCACGCCGATGTTGAGTTCGCGGCACAGTGGATAGAGTTCGTCTTCGGGGTTCTGGTCGAAGATATTGTAGACCACCTGCACCGCGTCGATCAACCCGGTGCGCAGCGCTTCCAGCACATTGGCTGGCTCCCAGCGGTTGATGCTGATGCCGAACGCACCGATTTTGCCGGATGACTTCAAGGTTTCGACGGCGCGCTTCCACCCGTCATCCGCCGTGAAGTGATCATCCCACACGTGGAGCTGCATCAAATCGACCTGCTCGACATCCATGTTTTTGAGCGACGTGTCGGTCATGGCGATCAGGTAGTCGTAGGGGAACACATCGGCGATGTCATACTCCGGCGTGGCCGGCCATTTGCGATTCTTCGGCGGGATTTTGCTGGCGGTGTACAGCTTCTGGTTCGGGTACGCCTTCAGCAGTTGACCGAGCAGCTTTTCGCTGTGCCCTTCCCCGTAGGCCAGCGCCGTATCGAAGAAGTTACAGCCTAATTCGACCGAGCGGTGCAGCGACGCCAGCGACTCGGCATCATCTGAGCCCGTCCAACCGCCCATGCCCCACATCCCATAGCCGATCTCCGCGACCTGCCAGCCCGTCCGTCCAAACGTGCGATACTGCATGCTTTAAGTCCTCCAAACGCACTCTTTCCGTGGGCCGAAGATTAGCGCTCAGGCCGTGCCTTGTCCACTCGTTCACCCGTACTTTTGCTGATGTTCTCGCTTCAAGCGTTGATATTCGGGGTCATCTTTCGCCTGTTGGTAACGCGCATAGAAAATCTGTGCCGACTCAGCTTTGATCGGATCTTCGACGCGGGGAAGCTCTTGACCGTCCGCGTCATATTTGCGCCCGCTTTTGTGATTGGCGTAGCGGCGGGCGCGGGTGAAGCCCATTTGCAGATACTTGCGCGCCATATCCATGCCGACGAAATCGCCTTGCGCTTGGTAGTCAAGGAACATCTGGTAGATGGCATCTGCCGATTCACGGGCGATCTCCGGCGTTTTGAAGCGCCAGTGCGGCAGAATCTCCGACTTATACGGCTCGACCAGCAGCACACCCTGTTCGCCTTTGCCCACGCGGTACAGCTCGGGATGCTCCCGGAAATTTACGTTCGTGAAATCCTGCTCGTAGTCGAAAGCGCTCATCGCCCCACCTGCATTACAGACTTTATGACGTTTCTGCTATTGTACGGCGTGTGATACTTTGGCGGCGTGTGCGTATCATTAGATATGGACGCACGACTCCACATAGCGCGGGCAGCCGCCGTCGATTGGGATGCGGTCTACTGGGACACCCTGCCCCGCGTCTACAACTTTTTCCGCTACCGCGTCGGCGATGATCAACTGGCCGAAGACCTGACTGCGAACACGTTCCTCAAGGCGTGGCGGGCGCGCGACCGCTACCTCGACGACGTGGCGGCCTTTTCAACGTGGCTGTTCAGCATTGCGCAGAACGTGGCGGTCGATCACTACCGCCGCCGCAAGCCGGAAGTTTCGCTCGATGCCCTGCCCAACTTCGCCGACAGCACTTCCATCGAAGACGTGATCGAGCGGCGTGCCGACTCCGCTCGGCTCAACGTGCTGCTCGCTCGCCTATCACCACGCGAACGCGAATTGATCGCGCTCAAATACGGCGCAGAGCTGACGAACCGCGCCATCGCGCAGGTGACCGGGCTGAGCGAAACCAATGTCGGCTCGACGCTCCACCGCACGATCCAGAAGCTGCGCCAGCAGTGGGATGAATCACCATGAACGACGATTTTCTGCATAAGCACCGCCAGGCGCCATCCAAGGCCTTCGCGGACAAATTGTATCGCCAACTCCAAGAGGAGAATGAGGACATGACCGCTCTCCCGATGACCCGCACCTATGCCCGCCGCGCACGTTTCCCGGTCGGAGCGGCGGCGCTGTTCGCGCTGCTGCTCGTGGGCGTGCTGCTCGCGCTGCGTCCGACCTTCACCCCGCCGACGCTCACGCAGATCGACACGGGCTTTCTCAACGCGCTCCAGCCGATCACGCCAGAGAACGCGGGCGACCTCACGCAGGTGGCGCAGCTTGGCAACGGACGCGTCTTTGATGTGGACTGGCACGGCGATATGATCGCCGTCGGCGGGGCGCTCGGCGTGTGGCTGTACGACTCGACGCATCTCACCGAAGCGCCGCGTCTCCTGCCCGCCCAGCAGACCATGTATGCGCGCCGGGTGGCGCTGACGTGGTCGCGAACGAATCCGCTGGTCGCCGCGCCGGACGGCGACACCATCCGTGTGTGGAACGCCGAGACCGGGGAAGAAGTCGGCGCGTTCAGCGACGGCGATGATAAGCACTGGGATGTGGTGGCGATCAGCCCGGATGGGCGTTATGTTGCGGGTGGCGAAAACATGCTCGGCTATGAGGTCACGCAGCGCTGGGCGCTCAACGTGTGGGAGGTCGAAACCGGCGAGATCACCTTCATACGCAATTTGCAGAATCCCATCCTGAATCTTGATTTTAACCCCCTGCGCCTGTATCAATTCGCAGCACAAACGTTCGGCGGGACATGGGTCTTCAATGCTGAAGAGAACGATTTTGCTGGTATCAGCTACCCGCAAAGTCCGGCGACCAACTTAGATGTGGGGCTCGATTACAGCCCCAATGGCGAGACATTGGCGTTCGGCACAGAAAACGGCGTGCTCATCTGGAATGTGGAGACACGACAGGTTGAGCAGGAAATCATCATCAACGCCGATCTGACGCCCTATGTCACCGACGTGGCCTTCAGCACGGATGGCGCGTACTTAGCCATTGCCAGTCGCAATTTCGGCGTCAACCTGTGGAATGTGCTGCTGCAAAGCTGGATCACCGGCGAGCCAGATCATCTCGATCATGAGGGTTTTCAAGATGTGAGCGCGCTGGTCTTCAACAATGCGCTGCGTTCCTCCCTGCTGGCGAGCGTCCAGTTGGGCAGCACCTTGAGTGTATTCTCGTTCGGTACAGGCATGACGTTGACCAATCAGCGTGACTTCACAGCTCCGATCATGCGTGCCGACCTCAATGCCGATAACCGGACAATCGCAGCAGGCGGCATGGACGGCTACATCGACGTGTGGAATCTGGAAACGGGGCGCGAAGTCTATGCGGTCAATTCGGAACTCGCCAATTTGACCGATCTCGCCTTTACGCCCGATGGGTCGCTGCTGGCCTATTCCGGTCGCCTTGGCCGTATTCAGGCGGGGGTGAGCGGCGAACGTGAGCCCGGACGAACGTTGGTGAACCGGCGCGGCGGCGTGTCGCTGCTCAACGCGGAGACAGGGGAATATGTCCGTCGGCTAGGTGATCTCGAAGACTATTTCTACCTGTTCGCCTTCAGTCCGGATGGGGAAACACTCGCCGCCTATGACGGATTCGATAACAACGTTAAAACTTGGAACTGGGAAACAGCCGATGAATCCTCGGCAGGTGAGGCGCTGTTCACGTCCCCGGTGAGTATTGATCGACTCGGTTACAGCGCCGACGGGTCGCTGATCACCGTGACGAGTTTCAACAATGACCTCGCCTTCTATGACGCGGTGACGGGCGACCAACAGACACCCTTTGAAACGCCGATCCCGCGCGTGATCGATGTCGCTTACAGTCCCGATGGGTCGCGGATGGTGGTCGCACAGCGCTTGGCCACCTACACCAGTTACATCACGCTCCACGATGTCGAGGCGGGTGCGCTGATCTTCCCGCTCCAGTACACCACCAACACCGACCTCGTCACCAATCTGACCTTCAGCCCGGACGGAGCGCTGATCGCCGCCATCATCGACGAGAATCGCGTGCATGTGTGGGATGCCGCGACCGGGGAACTGCTGTTCGATCACGGCGACGCGTACATCCCCAACAGCCAGCTCATGTTCAGCCGCGACGGGCGCATGATCGTCACCGCCGACTGGGACGGCCTGATTCGCGTGTGGGGAATACCGGAATAAAAGCATTGAACCACAGAGAACACGGAGAACACAGAGTGATTTGATCCATTTCTCTGTGCTCTCTGTGTTCTCTGTGGTTAACGGTTTGGCTCTACCCGTTGACGACTTCGCCGCCGTTGAGGTGCAGAATCTGCCCGCTCATATACGACGAATCATCGCAGGCGAGGTAGACATACGCCGGGCCGAGTTCTTCCGGCTGACCGGGGCGCTTCATCGGCACATCCGCGCCGTGACTGGCGACCCGCTCCGGTGGGAACGTCGCCGGGATGAGCGGCGTCCAGATCGGTCCCGGCGCAACGCCGTTCACGCGGATCTTCTGCTCCGCCAGTGACATCGACAGCGACCGGGTGAAGGCGACAATCGCGCCTTTGGTCGCGGAATAGTCGAGGAGCTGCGGGCTGCCCTTGTACGCCGTGACCGAGGTCGTGTTGATGATGGTCGCGCCCGCCTTCAGGTGCGGCAGGGCCGCCTTGACCATGTAGAAATACGCGAAGATGTTGGTGCGGAACGTCTTCTCGAGCTGTTCCGCCGTGATGTCGGCGATACTTTGCTGCGGGTGCTGTTCGGCGGCATTGTTGACCACCACGTCTAAATGCCCCAACTCGCGCACCGTGCGTTCCACCGCGGAACGGCAAAACTGCTCGTCGCCGACATCCCCGGCGATCAGCAGGCAGCGCCGCCCTTCCTGCTCCACCTGACGCTTCGTTTCCTCCGCGTCGCCGTGTTCGTTCAGGTACATGACCGCGACATCCGCGCCTTCTTTGGCGAAGTAGACGGCGACCGCGCGGCCAATGCCGCTGTCGCCGCCCGTGATCACCGCCACTTTGCCCATCAGTTTGCCCGCCGGGATGTAGCGCACATCCTCAAACACGGGGCGCGGATGCATCTCCGATTCGATCCCCGGCTGCTGATTCTGGGCTTGCGGCGGATTGACCTGTTTGGCCTGTTGGCTCATTACTCGGCCTTCTGGTTGACCCGGCTTTCGGCAATGCGCGTCAGCAGGCGATCCGTCTCTTCTTCCTGACGGTTGAGCTGGTCAAACAGCAGGGCGACATCCCGGTGATCCATCGTGTTCGCCCACGTGCGCAGCGTGCCATAGGCGGAAATTTCGTAGTGCTCCACCTTTTGCGCCGCCGCGATCAAGGCCGCGTCCACCACATCGGGATCGCCACCCTCTTCGATGACGTGCTCGCCTTCCTTGATCAAGCCCGCCATGCCATCACACTTCTTGCGCGACGGTTTTTCGCCGAGCGCTTCGAAAATGCGCTCGACCATGCGAATTTGCTCTTCCGTTTGGCGCAGATGCGTTTCGAACGCCTTCTTCAGTTCGCGGTTCTTCGCCGCCTCGATCATCTTGGGCAGCGCCTTGGTGATCTGATGCTCAGCGTCGTACGTGTCCTTGAGCATGTCCAGCATCGCTTCATGGAGGTTCTGCATCTTCATGAGGAAGTTCCTCTCGCCTATTCCTTACGAAACATCTTACAGGTATCATTGTAGGCGCAGCGCACAGCCATAGGCAACACTCGTGCGCGAGTTCTCATCGATTGTTCAGATGGCTGCACAGGCGCAGAAATCGTCTTGTCCGCGCGGGGTTGACGCCACTACAATGAACGGCGTGCTGGTTAGGGAAAGGCGAAATTGGACGATTTTCAACACGCACTCGACCTCGATGTGCGCCAAGAACTTGAAGCCGCCGCGCACGCCTATGAGCAGATCATCGCGCAGCCCGACGCGCCGCTGGACGCTTACCTCAACCTCGCGTGTCTGTACTGGCGCTGCATCGATTTCGAGTTCACGTGGTCGCTGAATCTGGAGATTGCGTTCATCTGGCGGGCGGGTGAGCGCGTGTGGCAGGTGCTGGATGCCGCCGATGCCGCCTACCCCGACTGCGCGGAGATCCGCTTTTGGCGGGCGTATTTCCGCCTGACGACGCTCGACCGCCGCCATTTGTCGAGGCGTGCCGCGCGCTCGTTGCCCAACCGAACGCGACGCTCGTCCCCTACTTCTATCTCTACAGCGCCACGCAGGACAGCCGCTACCGCGAGCAGGCGAGAAGGCTGTATTGCGAGGCTCAGACCACCCTCACGACCAAGAATCGCTACATTGTGAGCGTGCTCGAACCGTTCTTTTCGGCTTGACGGTGCTCATTGGGCGCTAGATCGTGCCAAGCAGTACGCGATCATTGTCAGTGGGCTGATCGCCTTGGGCAATAGGCGCTCCCCCTGTCTCCCAAGCGTAAACCGTCACAAGTACCTCGCGGCCGGTGACTCCGGTTAGTGACAAGTTCACCGTTCGACACGCGTCCGTTGCGGCTGGGAAGCTGAAATCGGTTTGGGCGACCAACTGCCCCGCGCATTTTGCAGATGGAGTCCCACTGAGTAATGTTCGCTCTGGCGCCGGATCGTCAGCGAACAGGATGCTGGTGAAATTCAGTAGTACCAGCGCGGCGCAGGGAGCGGCACGTCAGGTTGTAGACCAAAGCTACCAAAGCGGATTGGGATCGGTTTCCGGGCGGGCGGGCGAACAAATTCAGCGTGAGTTCGGGTGTATCCGCTACTTTGACGCATTCGTGATAGCCCACCTGCTCCAATAAAAGTTCAAATTCATCCCGGTGATTCAGCGGCTGCGCAGGCGTTGAAGCAACCCATACGCGCTCGGAATCGCCAATGTCTGATCGCGCCAGTTCTTGATATTGGGCGAAGCCGTAATGATCCGGTTGTTCGATTAATGCGTGCCGAACGGGCAGATCGTGCAGGTAGTAATCGATTTCTACATCGTGATACACTGCCCACGTCCAATCGGGCAGCAGAAACACCACTTGATCATCGGGTTGAACATTTGTTTGTAGCGCCGCCCGCAGTTCGCGCCACGGCAAATGCCAGTGCGGATTATGCAGTAGTGAACTCGACACTGGATCGAGAGTCACCCACACGCCACCCGCCACAATCACCGCTAGAACAGCCCCACCCCACACACGCCTAAGCTGCATGAGGCGCTCAATGCCCAGACCACCCAGCAGGGACAGTGGTGACCACAACGCCAATAAATAGCGAACTTCCAACAGCACGCCCAGACGCGCGTTGATCGCTAGGAGCAGTGTAAGGAGCGTAAACGCGCAAAACCAGAGGAAGATCGACTCTTTGCGCCGCTGGATACTCAGTCCCAACAGGGCGACGAGTAAGCCCGTGCTGCCGTTGCTGAACAGGTACAGGACGCCGCGCACGACCTGTTCGGTGCTGAGCGCACCGAGTCCCCGAACGCTCGTCTCGCTTAAGGCTTGCGTTACGCCACGTATCAAAATCAGCAACCACGGTAGGAACGCCAGCGCGGCCAGCGCAAACACACCGCTAATTTGCCACCACAAGAGAGGCCGCTCGCGGAAGATCCGTGAGCGCATCGTTACCAAGTGGTACAAACCGAGCACTACGCCGATCAAACCGGCAAAGTAATGCGTATACAACGCGCCGACTAATCCAACGAACAGCAACGCATACAGGTATAGACCGCGTTTGCCGTTGATCAAGCGCCAGTAAGCCCATGCGCTGATCAGTGTGAGCAGCACATACAGCGTATAGGCGCGCATTTCGTGCAGAAAATAGACGTAGTATGCGGACGAACCGAGGACGACAGCAGTGGCGATCCCAACTGTAACTGAACGCAGATCGCGCCCTAGGCGATACGCCATCGCTATGCCGATCATCCCGACGAAGAACGACAACGACCGCGCTGCCAGTTCTGACCAACCAACAAGTTTTCCCCATTGACTGAGTAATATGTAGTAAAGCGGCGGTTGCCAAGGGTCATCTGCGCCAATGTGCATCCACACATCCACCGGGGTACGTGGCTCAAAGTACGCGCCGCCTGCGTGGTAAATAGACCAATATTCATCTAACCAGATGGAGTCCAGATTGAGGCCACGGATACCCAACCAACTCACAAGCAGGAACAGCGGAAGGAGGATCATCAAAGTGCGAGTTGACGAACGGGGCATGTGCTAGAGTACCTAGATAACTTCACAACTAGCGTAGTTTAATTGACATCACACTGTCTTGCGAGAAGCCGAGCCGCCCGTAGAAGTTCTTGGCACGGTCGTCAGCGCGCTCACTGTTGACCATCAGGTGACAAGAAGTCGTATTTAGAACCACTAAACATTTTCCCCTTGCTACTTGGATCAATGGGAGGCCACAAGTTTCCAATTTCACTCTAGTCCCCTCTATCGAAGAATCGTTGATTTAGTACGTACTGCAAAGAGAACGAGGACAGATTCTAGAAAACTTAAGGTTCTTTTCCTGTAGGACACACGCATAATGATTATATCAATTGCTTTGTTTACTACATAGGAGAGACGCCATGAGCGTCGATGTTCGTTGGGGAGTCGAAAATCGGGTCATTCAATGTACGATGTGGGGAGATGTGACAATTGAGGAGTTGCGGGAAGCTATAAAGCAAGGTGAGCTAATGTTCGAGTCGAGTCCATATGATCTCATTCACGATGTCATTATTGCTCATGAATTAATGAGCTATCCTGCTCTGCCACGGCTCCTCGAACTGCGCGAATTCTTTCGTCATCCTAAATTTGGATGGGCGATCTTGATCTCAGACGATAAAATCGTCAGCTTTTTCACCACTGTGATTGCTGCGGTTAATCATCGTTTCCGTTCATTCCCCACGATTGGAGAGGGATTAAATTTTCTTGAAAATCGAGATGCACGCCTCATACAACCGCTAGTAATGCATGACGTGAAAAGCATTATGGAGGAGTAACAATAGTATGGGGGGGTATTTTGCGGAATCCTACCCATTCCTTGTCCCTCTGTTGTCATCATTGGAAATATTCGTAAGTACTTCCATGAGCTGCGTTACTTGTGTTATCAACTCGAAGTTTTGGTCATGTTAGAGTTCTGCAATCCCAACTTGCATGACCAAAACAAATCTCTATCGCTTTGTTTCCCTAAAGCAGTAATTGGCGATAAATCACTAAATTACGAATGCTTCTGTTAAACATGGTAGAGGTTGCCTTTATAGTACAAACCCTCTATTCTGTACCTCATATATGCCGGGGGAACGCGAGAAACGACCATCACATGAGCTTGATCGAGATCTGGCGCTTGCGTATGCCGCAACCTTTATTCCCCGATACGACCAATATCCCCTCCAGCTCAAAAATGGCACGTACATCGCTATCAAACAAACCCTTCATCCTGACTTGATCGTTGCCCACTTGCGCGGCTTTATCACCATCGGAGCTTATGCGCTTACTCCGGAGAGCCGGGCAAACTGGATCTGCCTGGACGCCGATAACAGCGACCAGTGGGAAAAACTCCAGCACGTCTCCCTCTCCCTCTCAAAGCGCGATGTTCCATCGTATCTGGAGTCCTCGCGGCGCGGTGGTCATCTCTGGCTCTTTGTTCCGTCTCTGACCGGAACAGATGCTCGACGGTTTGGCAAGCAGTTGGTGACCAATTACCGCATTGGCGCAATCGAAATATATCCAAAACAAGACCGCTTACGAACCGGAGCCGGTTCCTTCGTGCGCTTCCCCTTAGGCGTGCACCGCCTTACCGGCCATCGCTATCACTTCATTACCCCAACTGGGCAACCGCTCGCTTCAACCATCCGGGAGCAGATTGCGCTCCTGGCAAACCCTCAGCGCGTCCCGGAAAGCTATATCACGCAAGTGCTCGCACGCGCCGCTGAAACGCCAGAACAACCCCCGACTCCCCCATTCCAACCGAGAAAAGAGACCGCTCGAAAAAGACGTTCTCTCAGCGGAACCCCCTCAGAACGCATCAAAGCGAGTCTCAGTGTCCGCGACTTTGTTGGACAATACGTTGAACTAGATGCGAACGGACGTGGGCACTGTCCCTTCCATGAAGACGAACACCAAAGCTTTCAGGTGAGTGATGAAGGAAACTTCTGGAATTGTTATGCCGGTTGTGGTGGTGGTAGCCTGATTGACTTCTGGATGAAGTGGCGCGAAACGCAGGGAGAAGACGGGAGTTTCAAGGCGACCATTTCAGACCTTGCTCAAATGCTTCTGAAATGAGCCAATAGCACAAGTTTCGTTAACGGTTTGCTTTTTTATGCTGAATTATAGTTCTTGCTCCCTGCTCCGCTCGCGCTAGAAAATCGTTCTTTTCGTATCCTAAAACATCAAGCCACTTGTCGAGCAGAACACTAAACTTTTCATCCTCGAGAACGCCGGCTTCTGCCAGTTCATAGTCTTCCCTAGCTACGCCAAGCACACGCGGAATATCACTTTTTCTCACCTTCATGTTTATCCGAATGTAGCCCATCGTCCCAGCAATCAGCTCTTTTGTCTCTTGTTCAAGTTGCGCGTCACCACCGTCTTTCTTCTTGCGCTCCGCTTCTATTTTGAGCCGCGTGTATCGTAACCAAAAATCTTTTTCGGGGTTATCTAATTCTGTAAAAGTATCGTGATTAGTCGGCATTTTCGCGTCTTTGCGCGAAAATAAACGCTGAAACCATTCTTTCATATATACACATAGTATATCAGACGGTGTCAAACATGATCGACCTAGATGATGCAGCACCGAGACATCGAAGACCTGAGAGCGAGGCACTTATCGGCGCTCTCATCGCCTCATATGACCATGCCACCTCCCACATTTCAGAGTTTGCTAAGTTGCAGTATCAGCTGGTGGCGATTGCCTATGGTTTAGCGGGTGCCGCCATTGCGTTCTTTGGTGATCAGCTGACTCAACCTCAAGTGCAGGTGCAAGGAACGTTCTTACTTGCTCTTCCCGTTATCTTTTACGCGCTGGTCTTTGTCCAGGTTTACCTACATTCTCAAATCAAGCGGTATGGGCGCTACGTGAACTATAAACTTAGGCCCAAAATGGAAGCCATTGTTCAAACACAACTTAAAACTACGGAACAAGTTGCATTATGGGACTGGGAAGAAACGTATAAGCATGGCATCACCAAATCCATAGGGACAGCGATTGAAGGTCTTGCGTCCCGTATTCTGTCCCTCCTTATCCTCGCGTTGCCCTTAATTCCAGCAATGGGAGCAATTGTCATATTTGAACTTTTGAACGCAGGGAGAACTTACAGGGATGTTGAACTATTCGTTCGCAACGCAAACCTGGTTGGACTCGTGGGCGCTATAGCCTTGATTGGCATTATCGGGTATGTCAATGTCACTTCACTTGAACGTGAAGGGCAGAGGTACGCTGAAAAAGAAAAACAGTATGTTCTCCAATTGTTGGACAAACAGACTAGTCAACTAGGAAGTGACCCAGTGAAAGATGCAGTTATCGCGGGGCTTATCGAGGATCAAACCGATCCTGAAATTCTCTTGCAAGCTGCGCTCCTTGCGAGCAGCCCGGAGCATGCGCGGAAACTTGTTGACAGAGTGAGAAAGATCAAAAAACCAACGCCCCTCACATCCTAAACTGCACCACCGGTAACAGGAAGAAGCCCGTGCTTTTCGTGGTTAGTGCTTGGAACGGAAGATAAATACGGAGAAGATGGATATTTCAAGGGGGCGATCAAAAACCTCGCCAGACTTCTTTTGGATTGACCGTTTTGAGACACTGTAGTAGGTCTAAAAACGGATGAAATAGGGTTTGTATGTAATTTACCTAGAGGCGCTTGTAAAACCTTTTTGAGGAACCTTCCTGAGTCTTAATCTCCCGTTCTTCTCTTACCCGGCCAAATTTATCCCGAAGCGTGTATAGAATTTGTCAAAGCTCACGATGCCTTGCCATCCAAAGTAACGCACAACGGCGACATTGGCGCAGTCAATCAGACTCACCTTCTCCAAGGTTTGCTCGATAAACAAGGTTTGCGCTTGCTCACGCAGGTAGTCACCGATGTCAATCACCTGAAACTCTGACTCCTGAAGGAAAGTCACAAAGCGACAAGCGAGGGCATGGGCGTAGCGCCGACTGATGAGGGTAGCTGTTTCGGCCACCACAAAATTCGTAGTCGCTAGCAGTTCCCCTTTTTGGTCGATGACGCTCAATGCTGTTTTTACTCGGGCATGATGGACGTCGGTGGCAATAAATAGGCCAATGAAGGCATCGCTATCCACTAGAAAGGTGGCCCGTTCACTCACCTGCCTCCGTTTCGTCTCGCCCCCACCCGTATAAGTATTCATCTATAGTGGTCGAGGCATCTGTGGCCGGTTCTTGGATCATGCCCTCGAGCTCTCGTAACCCGTCAAACACAGCCCGACGGCGTTTGGTTTGCAGCTCATCAATCACGGGATGGAGATAGTCTTCTATCACTTGCCCCATCGGTTTTCCAATGTCATCAGCCACCCGTTTGAGTTTGTCATGAAAGGCCGGACTGAAATTCATGGTGGTGCGGATGGACGGTTGCATACGCATCAATGTTACAACATCGAAATATATTCTGCAACATATCTGCTCCTTTCCCTTATTGACACTCCCCCTCTCAGTATGGTTATGATGGTTCTGGTACTGCCTCAGTCCCGTCTATGACCCAAGAACCACACAAACGCCATACCAACGAAGACCTCATCAAGTTTTACGTGCCGCGCGCGCTCAAACTTGAACTCCAGGCACTGGCCGTATCCCGGAATATCGCACTCTCTGCACTCCTCAGACTCGTCATCACCGAGTATGTGAAGAGCAGGAAATAACACTTATGGTCATTTCTGTAGTCAATCAAAAGGGCGGCGTGGCGAAAACGACGACTGCCATCAACCTCGCAGCCGGACTCGCCATCGAAGGCTACAAAGTCCTGCTGATCGATGCCGATCCCCAATCGAATACCACCCAGGTTTTCATTCATCCTGAGGTGGAACTTGAGCCGGAAAAAACGTTGTTTAACGTGCTGATGAAGTTTGCGTCCCTGCCGACCGTGGTTCGACCCACGGAACAGACCAATCTAGCCTTTGTCCCGTCCCACATTCGCCTCTCCAGTGCCGATCTGGAGCTCGCGCAGGCCCTCGATAATCGGAGCGCGCGGTTAAAACGCGCGGTCGACGAGATCGAAGGGAATTATGACCACATCATTATCGACAATCCCCCCTCCCTCGGGCTGCTCACCATCAATTCGTTTGTCGCCAGTGATGCCTTGATCATCCCCGTCTCCACCGCGTTTTTTGCTTTGACCGGCTTGGTCCAGCTTCAGGAAACGATTGCGATGGTCAAACAGACGAACCTCAATCCCTCGCTGCGGATACTCGGAGTCTTGTGTACCTTTGCCGATTACACCAATGTCTCCAAAGATGTGGAGGCGCAATTACGCTCATTTTTTGGCGATCTAGTTTTTCAGACCGTCATTCCTAGAAATGTTTCCCTGGAGGAGGCTCATTCACGGCATACCCACATATTTAACCGGGCTCCCCGCAGCGGCGGAGCCCTCGCCTACAAGGCGTTGGTGCAGGAGGTCATCAAGCGATGAAGAAATCCGGACTCGCCGACAGCCCTTTCTTTACTCTCTCAAACCGTGAGGAAGTGATGCAAACTCCCCCCTCTCTGCCCCAGCCGGTTTACGAACGCCCACCCGTTCAACCGAACGAACGAACGGATACACGAACGAACACCTCATCGCCCGTTCAATCGACCGCCCGAACGAACGAGCGTCCGAACGATAGCACGAACGAACGGCTGCCCGAACGAACGCCTGTACCCTCAGCGGCTCCGAAAAGTCGGGCTTATCACCGCTATACCTACGATATATTCGATGACCAGGCTGAAGCAATTGATGATCTCACCTTCCGTTGGCGCAAAGAAAAAGGGAAGCATGTCACCAAAGGCTTTGTTATGCGAACTCTCCTCGACGAAGCCCTCAAGGATCAGAAGTGAACGTCCGTTCGTGCGTTCGAACGCACGAACGGACGTGCGCGCACCCGTTCAGGTGTTCGTTCGAACGCTTTTAGCGCCTCTTGACGATCTAAACTCCCTGTGTTCATACTGTGATTGAAGCCTCTTGAGTCAGTATGAGATGCGGACGACACCATGGCAGGTGTTACCGTCTAGGGGAAGCCCGAACGGAACGCTCAAGAGCCGGTCGCTGCTAGAGAAAAAAGAATAGCCGGAACGTTTTAAGGCCACAAAAAAAGCGCCTTGAAACCAGCCAAAGCGCCGTTTTTGAGTTCACTTTCGTCGTTTAGAAATCTAAGCACGTATTGCAACTTAAGCGAGAGATTTTTTAATCTACGAAATTTGCGGAGCAAATTTAAGTGTTGAACTTTGTCCCGCCTATTGTCAACCCCACTCCTACACCCCCTTGGCCTGCCCACAGTCAGCGTGTGGGGACAGGCGAGGGGAGCGGCTGTCGCCTGATGTGTCCCTCGTCGGCGAGGGTCTTCGTTCGGCGCTCGTTTTAGCCCGCGGTGGCGGGCTGAACTCGCCCCTCTCAGCCCACCCCCTCACTCCGAGTGCCACCCGCGCGTCGGTCTGTCGTCTTGCCGTTGGCTCGTCTTCCAGCCCGACTGCCAAAAATTCCGCTCCCGCGTTCGTCCCCTCCGTGGTGCCTTGGGTTGAACACCCCAAGTCCTCACTCTGTTCAGTCTTCCGACTGCCCAACGGCGACTCGCACCGGGAGTGCCTTCCATCGGCTTGACAGCCTCCGTCAGCGGCGCAAGCCTAGCGGCTTGCTAATTTTTGGCAGTCGGGCTGCGCCCTCCGCGCGGCGGCGAATTTGCTGCGCTCGAAGTGGGGGATTAGGCGGCGCGTTTTTCTTGGCTTTCAAGAAAGCTCACGGCTTCAGGAGGGGAGAGGATGGGGATACCCTCAAACTGGCGGCGGGGCAAAAGGTGCTGCGTGTCACGACTGACAATCCCATCAGCGTGCGCTGTACCCTATGCAAGCAGAGGCGTTTCATGCGCGGATATTCGCCCCGCCTTTATGCGCCATTCACGACGCATTTTGTCACATCTACCTCAACTTCACCCACGAGAACATTTCCCCTCACCACAACGTCGGTGCGCCTGCCGCTTCGGCTCCGTTTTCGATTACCGTACTTTGAAACCGTATCTATCTGGATCGTACTTGCGCAAACTGTAAAAATCGAGTTCCATAAAACTAGGCATTGGAGTGAAAGGGGCAGCGGATGCGGCGGCGCTATTACACGGATGATGATGCAGCGATTGCAGATTTTGTCTCCTGGTCGATTGTCTTAACGGGCATGGGGGTTGCTGCCCTCATTAAGGCCCTCATCCCCAAACCCGCGGCGTATACCCCGGCGGCCCCCGATGACCCGACCCATGTTTCGAGTCTTCTGGAGCGCGCGCCGAAAGTGGACTGGTCGCGCGCGAAACTGCCAAAAGTCGATCTGGGCAGCTTCAAACCCAAGAAACTGGGCAACCTCGATGACCTCAAGGCAGCGGCGCAGGATTTGAAGTCGATGAAAGTGTCTTGGGAAGCGGAAGACCGTCCACAGATTATTCCGCGGACGGAGGTCAAACACGCGTTTTCATACCCCCAGATCATCGATGAACCGCGCGCCTATCACCTCTATCCGGCGCGCGCTCCGCTGGAACCGGGGAATACCGTTCAATTCCTGGAAGCCGTCTTGCGTGGCTGTCCGCGATTATCGTTTGAGATTGTGGCTGATGGGAAGCTGACGGTTTGGCAAGTCGTTGACTATGAAGGCCGCTATCCACCGCAGATCATTTTTGACCACCTGCGCACGCATTTTCCCGGCGCCCAGGTCGAAGTTGTTGACCCCAATACGCTCACGCCCCGGCAATATCCTTTCTACCGGCATCTCCTCCTTTTTGGTTTAACCAATGAATTCGCCGCCCCTCTCCCGTTTTTTGGTCAGGGGAAAGCGGGCGATCATCTCCCGACACTGACGCGCCGAATGGATTATCTCGACCCCAATCGCGAAGAGCGGGTGCTCTACCAACTGTTGTCGTTGACGGCCTCCCCCGAAGCGGGGGATCGGGCCGGACAGCGACTCATTAAGGGCACAGTCAAACCGACGTCGGGGATTATCCAGGACAAAGATGATCCGCTCTCAGGCTTTGATGTCCGGCTGCTGAACGCCAAGCTCGGCAGCCCGCTCTACCACACATTTCTAGCGGTGACGCTCGAAAGTCAGGACGCCAAGCGCCTGGATGAATTGGCGCAGATTGCGCATGATGTGCTGCAGGTCAGGCTGCCCCAGTATAACGGGATTACCCTCGTTGGTTCGCCCAACTTGAAGCGGGCGGTTGAGGATGAGGGGGCCGCGAGTATCGCCTGGTTTGAAACGCTCTTGACCGCCATGGTCCAAGCCTATCAACCGGAATGGAGGCGCTTGCTGTCGGTGTTATCGCCCGCAGAAATTGCTACCCTCTGGCATGTCCCGGATGAAACGTATACCGGCGAAAAGATTGCGTGGGCTGAGTCGCCCGTGCCGCCAGCGGTCGTCGGCGTTGAAGGGCAGGATGACCGGCTCTTGATCGGCGATGTCAGCCAGCGCGGGGCCAAAACACCGGTCTTTCTCCATCCGCGTGACCGGGTGTTTCACCACTACATCACCGGGAAAACGGGCACAGGCAAAAGTACCCTGATTGAAAACCTCGTCGTGCAGGATATCGCCGCCGGACGGGGTGTCGCCGTCATTGACCCCCATGGCCAACTGGTGGATCACTTGTTACTGCACGGCATCCCGAAGGAGCGCGCAGATGATGTCGTACTCCTTGAGTGCGGGCGCACGGATTATCCGGTGCCGCTTAATCCCTTCCGCATCCCCAAGGGGATCTCATTTGCCACAGCCTTTAATTACTTGTACTGGGTAATGCGCAAAATCTACGAAGGCATCTGGCGTGAAGGGCGGATGGATTTTGTCATGCGCAACGTCCTGCAAGCCCTGCTCTGCGATCCGGAAGCGACGCCCCTCGATATTGAACGGCTCTTTACCGATCAAGCCTATCGAACGAAGCTCATTGCCCTGATTGACGATCATGATGAGGGCTCGATCGCCGTCTCCCGGTACTGGCGGGAATTTGGGAGCAAGTCGCAGGGGCAGCGCGATGAACTGGCGCAGCCCATCCTCAACCGCACGGGTGCCTTCCTGGGCAATCGTTCGCTCGAAAACATGACCTGTCACCCAACCATGCTCAATTTCCAATCCCTAATTGCTGAGAACAAGGTTGTTTTGATCAACCTGTCGGGTGACGCCATTCGGAGTGAAGTGGGCGGCTTAGGCGCAATTTTCCTCGCGGGCTTTTATCTTGCGAGCGAACGGTTGGGCTATCTGCCGGATGGGGGAGCGCCCCGCTTTTACCTGTATGTGGATGAGGTGGAGCGGATTATCTCGACTCCCATTCCTGACATGTTTGCGCAGGCGCGCAAGTTCGGGTTGTCCTTGACCTTAGCCAACCAATTCCTCGATCAGCTGCCGAGTGATACGCTCCACGGGATTTTAGGGAATGTCGGCACGCAGTTTTTGTTTGAACTCGGCGAGCAGGATATCCCGACCTTTGCGCCGTATCTCGAACCAGAGCATGACCGCCGGGTGCTGCTTAACATCGGCACCCATCGCATGATGGTCAAGACCCGCGCGCAGGGTAAAACCCTCCCGGCATTTGTCGTCGACACCCGCCCCAATCCCACTGGACGGGGTACCCCGTTCCCACGGCCCGAGACGGTGACGGGCGACGGGTTTGTTCCCAAAACCGAGGTGCGCGCGTGGCTGACGCGTCGCTATACACCGCCAGAACCACCGCCCACACCGCCTCACGAGAAACCGGCCAAGAGCGACCTTGGGGATTACGAATGACCGCGGAAAAGCGCAACCGGCTCTCGCGCCACGCGCGTGAAGTCGAAGGGGAACGCCCGCCAATGCGGTTGACCGAGCGTGATAAAGACGTGATCAAAGCAGTGAATGACCACCGCGCGCTCTTTACCCATCAGCTGCAGCAGCTCTTTTTCGGTTCACGGTCGACAGCCCAATACCGGCTGGCGCTTCTGTTTCAGCACGAGTACCTCAACCGGCAGTATCCCACGCTCTTTGGGGACGCGGCCGGAAGCACGGAAGCCCTCTACACATTGGGGAAGCGGGGAGCGCAGCTTTTGGTGGACACCTGCGGTTATGATGAGGGCGACTTGCGCCTCCCCAAGCGGCGCGGCTTTTCGTGGAAGTTTATCGAGCACCTGCTCAAGATTAACGATGTGCGCGTATCGGTCGCCGTCGCCTGCCAGACCCATGGCTTTACGCTGGATACGTGGTGGGATGAAACGGTCTTTCGGGCGCACCCGGATTACGTCGCACTCAAAGATCGGCGGGGCAGAACCCGCAAAAAGCCGGTCTTCCCGGACGGGTACTTTGTCCTGTCCACCCCGCTCGGCACGTCACGCTTTTTCCTGGAAGTCGACCGCGGCACCGAAGCGCTCGCTAAGTTCGCGCCGCAGATTGCGGTGTATGAAGCGTATGTGGCGAGTGGCCAGTATCAGGCGCGGTTTAACGCCAAAAGCTTGCGCATCCTGATCGTCACCAGTTCGCCCAAGCGGCTTGCGCACTTAAAACGTGTGGTTGAGAAAGTCGGCGGCGACCGAAAGTATTGGTTCACGACGTTTACGGCCTTGTCACCTAAGACGTGTCTGACGGCACCTGTTTGGGAACGGTTAGGCAGCAAGGAAGCCCTTCCGCTCATTGACGTAAACGCCTAGGCTTGCAGAGGGCGCCCGTAACCTGCTAGGGTGGAGGGTATGTTGGAACCCCGGACGACACCCCTCTACGCCTACGATGCCCCAGACGGGGCGGAAACGTCCGCACCGGTCAAAGAGGCGGGTGACGGTGAAATGATCCCGTCTATGCGCCTTACAGACCGCGATAGACGCATTCTGGAAGCCGTGCACGCCTATGACGGAATCCTGGCCGATACGCAGATTAAGGCGCTCTTTTTCACCGGCGACTCGCAGATGCAGCTGCGCACCCGGTTACTCTGTCAGCATGGATACTTGAAACGCCCGACGCGGAAACAGCGGGCCGCCCTCACCCGCGGCGTGTATTGGTTAGGGGAGCGGGGAGCGGCGTATGTGGCCGGGCTATCGGGCCAACCGCTTGCAGAATTTGCCTGGCGCAAAGAGCCGCGTTGGGGACAGTTGGAACACGACTTGACCCTCAATGACGTGCGCATTGCTTTTGTGCAGGCGTGTCACGGCAATCCTGACTTCGCCATTGACGAGTGGATTCCCTCAACCGAGTTCTGGGCGCACCCCGACCGAGTAACCTATACCCTGGCAAACGGACGCTCCGCGTCGCGTTTTGTGCGACCCGATGCCTATATGGTTATTTCGCAAGGGGAGTATTCCGGCAAATTTCTCTTGGAAGTGGATTTGAGTACTGAGGATCAACCGCGCATTGCGCGGGACAAACTCCTTCCGCTCGTGGCCTACCTGCGGAGCGAAGCCTATAAGAAGCGGTTTGGGTACACGTCCGGGCGAATATTGTTTGTGACGACCGGGGACCGACGCCTCTCCAATCTCAAACGCAATGCCGAAGTCGCCACCGGACCAGACGCCCGTCTCTTTTACTTCACGACATTATCCCAGTTGACGGCTCAGACCGTCCTTCAGACGCCGATCTGGCTGCGCGGAGGGCAGGAAGAGGCAGTTGGGTTGTTTCGAACGGCTGAGTTAGAAAAAGTCTAGCACTTCGTTTACAGTGGACACTACCCGCGTAGGACTTGCCCTAGTGCGTGTCTGTACACAAGAGGAACGCGCTCTTTACTTCTTCACCTGCCGAAGTGAGCGAGAGGGAACCAGGGAAATGCAGGGTTTCTCGCCTCTCGAGGGCAACCCTACGTTGGGATTAACGTGGTAAACAAAACAGTGTTCGTAATGTAGCGTTCTATACCCATATTTTGTTTTACCGCTAAAGAACCGAAGATAATGTAGAGAATAGTGGAAATTTTGACCAAAACCATCAGTATGGATCGTTTTTCTCAAAATTAGCATCACAGATGTGAATTCGGATAGAATTGAACCATATTATTATTTGTGCGTTTCGGAACGTTGATAATATAATCTAGAGAAACAAACCCTGTGATTGTAGTAGGGGAACGATGGATAACATTGAACTTAACATAACTGCCGCCGCACAATCGGGGAGCTACAATTTTCTGTCCCCGATTGAAACACGCGAATTAGTCCTCCAATATCTCCCACTTTTTGTACGGGCTTGTTTGGATTCCGACTACGACTTTTTTGTCCCAATCGAGAGCGAGGGAATGGCGCTCTTTGTTTCACCAATGCAATATCCCAATGGGCAGCATAGAATATTGCCTTCTACAACCCTCGATAACATTGAGCCCGCCGCTCTAAATGGGAAAAGAATCCTAGTCGTAGACGCATCTGTAAACTCTGGGCAGACGCTACTGGATTTGGCTACAAAGATTGAACAACGCTTCAACTGTCGAACCTCATTTGCAGCATTTATTGTGAGGAATGATTTTGAGCATAAAAGTGGATTAGTTATTAAGGGTTATTTGGAACTTCCCTCGAACCAGTATATTTGGGCAAAAGAAACCCTCATAGAGTACTTTCTTAAGTCCGTCTTTGTTCGTTCCGATGACCCTCCGATGTGGGAATTCAACCTTTTACCAGAAGAGGTAATTAGTCTAGCCCATACACTTTTGCGCGTGCCGAATCTAATAGTGATCCCAAGTGCAATAGATACTATTCGGCGCTTCACAATTGATAGTGTACAAGCAACCGATAATGGCTGGCTCCCTAACGGCGTATACGCCGATGGCGAGTCAAAAATCCGGTGTTTGCTGGATGAAAACAATCATCAACTTAGAATTCTGCCACTGTTCTATCCGCAAGTCGATGTCAACACATCATTGGATATTACAGATATTTTGCGCTCAATGGATTATGTACTTGCACAAAATGAAAAGTCTGTAGAAAAGACTCTAGATGTCGAGAAGTTGTATGGACTTCGTTTCGATTCTCCCTTTCGTATCTTTAGATTATATTCTGTGCTAGGCGCTGTATTACTTTTGAGAGATTTTCTAACGCAAATTGACAATTTGGGCTTTTCGGTGGATTGGCGACGTATAAACGTTTCGATCCAAAGTCAACAGATCTTTAGTATGACTCGGGAATCTGATTTGCTCGAAATCGTTAATCACATATTAGCGGCCTTGGAAAGTACCGAGTATTCCCACTCCCAACTCAGGTTACCTCACAGTCTCTTTAGAGTTAGGCGAGAAACAATCAAGGGATATGGCGAGTGCATGGCGAAATTTGCTGAAGAGTCATTGGTTAGTCCAGAGCAAGCACTTATCGAAAAACTTGGGCTTTGGATGGTTCAACTAGAAGAAGAGGGTTTGGATACAGAGAAGATTATTGCACGAGGGCTAACATCGTCAGAAATTCAAGCTCGTCTTGGCTTTGCAGACTGCCAGATTGCCAGTATTGCCATGGATGCTCTCATAGATGAAGGCATCCTTAAACCGCGAACTATGGAGAAAGACGGTTTATTGTCACGACGTTATAGTATAGCTTCCGAGACTGCCCGTAAAAGAATCCGTGCGTATGGATTAGCAGTTTCTGCTATAATCAGGCGAGAAAAACATAATATAACTAACACTTCGGGTGGGCTATCGGAAAATGCATCGAACACAATTCGGAATCCTCGATCAAACACCGAAAGACGCAATTCTACTAATTGAACTTGGCTTTCATACGCAACAGTTTAATTCTGAATCAGCGACAGGAGTCACCCTTTACCGATTGAATAAGTCCGTAGCTGCTATACTACGCCATTGGGAAGCGTTACAACGTCTTCCATCAGTCTACCGAGGTTCACATTACTGGGGAATAAAACATACAGCTTATCGATATGGTCAGATAGGCTATGCTCGTCCTTCGCCGAGCGATCCTCCTTCGAATACACCGTTCGGTGTCTACTATCTAGACGATATTGTTCGCCGGAATGCATTCTTTGATGCCGTTGGTGTGGTTGTCAATGATGATGCACCGCAACGAGATTACGAAGCTTACGTCGCAACGACGCGTATAGAATTCCCCTTGCCCGAACACAAGCTATACGGAGCTTTTAAGACTAGTTCGGAGATCGATCCAACCGATCTAGAAATAGTAAGGCAGCTTGCCATTCTATATTCTAAGGCAACTTCAGAACAACTTGCGATATTAGCTACCTGCCCCACTGAGCAAGATGCAGTTATGGCAGTCTCGAACGAAATACGCCTCTGGATACATGATATCGACCAAATACTTAACTCAATTGATAAACTGAGTGCCCCTAGTACTTCTAATCGTAACGTAGAAACCGAAAATATTAGTTTATATCTTAATAGTGCGTTTGAATGCGGACGTGAAGTCGGAAAGAAGATAAATTGGTACAAAGCTGCTAGAGAGGCAGCGTTTGCAGTTTGGACTGAAGGTCGCAAACTGATGCCGGTGGGTGACGGATTACTTTCGCCATTAGCTGATCTAAGTCTCGCAAGCACACATGATCCCAGTCCAAGATTAATCGCTGCAAAAGAACTTGCAAACATTATGACTGGATATGTCGGGCTTATATTCAATACTTTGAGTAGATTTGGTATGGCTGTTAGGCTCTCCAATACCAAAGTCGATATTGCAGTTAAAAGAATCACAGCCTTATCTGAGGAAGCCATTCCAGAATATTCGAAGCTTGCAATGGATTTATCCTTTAGCGCCAATACTTCCAATAAGAATTATTTAATACAAGCAAATCAATCTTTACGTGCTATTTACAAAGGCATCAGCCTCACATTAGAGCAGAAGAAATTTCCACCAACTTGTCACAGGGACGATATATTCGTATAAGTTTGAAAAATTACCAGATCGTTAAATTTTAGTGCTGTTCATGACTTCATAGTTGTGATGCTCAACAAAATCGCGTATTCTTTCGTTCAGTTGGCCGTAAAACAGTTCCTCGCCAACGAGATTTCCAGCTTGGATGAGAACATAATCAAAGTCATCAACTAATTCACGACCGTGTTCATTTAGCAACGAAACAACATCATATGGTGTTCTGTGCAGATGAACAGCAATAATCGACATGGCGAAGGTGTGTACTAGAAGTTTGCTTGTGCCGAGCGCATGTAATTCAGAGGCGAATGTTTGCGAAACATATTTGTTTAACGCATTGAAGGTCTGCGGGAAATTTTGCTTGTTTTGGCAATATGCGTGCTCATACTGTATTGTTTCTTTAACCATATGACCATATATATTAACATAACATTCCTGAAAGCACAATCAAATGCCACCAAATATACAACCCGCATTAGTACAAGCTGTTGGAACACTTCTTGGAGGGTTAATTGCACTTGGAACCGCAGTACTTGTTACCATATTTACCAACCGTCGGCTCAAGATTGAGAGGTATGCCGAAAGAAGAAAAGAGCTTATAAGGGAAATTTACGAGGATGAGATGCAAAGTCTCCACCTCATAGAGTCTCATATATATAAGATCAAAGCTCTTACAAACAGCATGTCTAATCCTTTTGTTAACCCCAAAACCCTCGTCCAAGAGATGTTACGCGACCTGTGGCAGCTAGGAGCTGAAAGCGCTCGAGCCCGGTTCGAGGCTGAAACTTCGGAATCCATAGTACTTATGGAGTGTCTGAGCGAACTGGACAAACTATTTCAAGATGCGTGGAAACAGGTTACAAGTGGACAGGATCAAGGCGAGCGATTCAAAGAATTGGACGATCAAGTATCAGTGATCATGCATAGAGCTGGATTAGAAATCAATCGACTGCGAAGGAGGGCTCGGAAAAATATCGCGAAAGATCTATTGCAGATCAAGTAAGAGATAAAGAACCTTCTTAAAAGGATATTGTGGTCCGCCATTTAGGTGAAGGCAGATTAAACTAGGCAAGTGCTATACATTTACAGCTTGTGAGACTACTCGCAATCATTGACTACAATATCAAACACTTTTTCAACATCTGCGCCGATAACACACACGGCACAATCGTGATGTATCCGCAATCATCACCGAATACATCGACAAAAGCGCATGGACTGGCCGGTAACTATCATCTGGATGCCGCTGAGGAAAACTTAACTGAGGGCAGAAACGTCTCGGTGTAGACACTTCAGGTCTCTAGATCAATTTCCTGAAATTTTGTTTTTCTATAATTATCGGTTTATGAAAGCAACGTAACATATTCCTCATCTTTTCCTTGAGACAAGAAAAAGAGCGTCACATCAATATGGATGAGCTTGACAAACGACAGTGGTGTTCGCTACGGTAGTAATTCTTCAAGTATGAAATTGTCTTTATCGGCGCTCATCACTAACATTTTTCAGGAGGGGAATGGAGAGGGATAAATCCCCTCACAATCCCACATTCTGCATCAAGCCGTTTGAACGGCGAGCGCTAGCATACAATGGTTACACATCCCCAGTTCCCCAAAACGGTTCGCAATCCTTGCCTGTCACCTGTGAGGTAGTTCGGCTTGCCGCCGCTCAGGTTCTACCCCGCGCCAATCAAACAGGCCGCACGGTCTGGGAACTCCCAAAGCCGATCACGCAAACAACCATCACCGAAGTGGATACAAAAGTGAAGCTTTTGGAACACTTCGACAACCAGCGCGCTCAATGGTCAAAGCTGAAAAGGAACCTCAATGTAGAGCAGAGAACTACGGTCGAAAATCACCATCTCCCGGTCAAGGTAGAGGGGGATAATGCCGTTTTTCCAACCTTTTTACTGGCAGGAACACTGGAACAACTCGACAGACTCGCTCATCCACCGCTCTTGCCTGCGCGCCTAGCTCATTTCTTTGAGCGGGATTTTCGTCGGGTGGAACCCATGTTTCACACGGTCTTCTATCGCAAGTATCATTCTGAGGTGTTGGCAGATGCCAAACAACAGGCATTTCTGGGGCTGTACAAAAAATGGCTAAAAAATCGCAATCTCCTGACCTAATCTGCTGCCAATATTGTCACAGCAGCAATTTATAGCGTATCGAACTGGCGACAGAAATCACAAGAAGTTCGCGCCAATGAGGGAACACTGTTAATCGATAGCCATGGAAAAATCATGGGGCACTCGGCGGTTCACGGAACACAAAGATGGACAGATCGGCTTGATTTCCAGTTTGACCTTACCAAGGCTGTCAATGTTGTCTTGTATCAGTATGAGAGTGACGCCGATTATCGGGAAACGTACGCAGTCATGCAAGATATTCTTGACGAAGTTCGATTTCAACAAGGTCAGAACGCTTTGGGTCTAAAAAGGGGAGAGTATATGAAAAAAAGAAACACCCTGAAAGGCGCTCTGCGAGAGCAGTTGATCGACTACGGTCATCAATAAAATAGAAAATTGGGCCACACATCAAGAAATTTCAACTAGATTCGGCGCTAAGCTCATCTAATTCTTCGAGTAGTGCCTCCCGTCTGAAAGTACGTTCCATAGAATTTTCATTTTCATCAACGACCTCGATCTGCCTCTGTAGAAAGGTAAATCTGGTGGTATGTGTGTCATCTTCTGATAAATCGGAGGCGTTAGGGTATTCAGGTGTTGGCATAGTTCGATGTTATAACATCGAACTATGAAGGATCAACCTTGGAATCTTCTAAGCCTCATGCCTCGTCCTCTTTTGGCGTCTTTCAAATACTGGCTTGGAAACCTCAGCATATATGGAGGGAAACAAGGACCGAAACTAATCCTAACCCGTAAACCTTTGAAACTTATGTCTTTTCACTTACGCTCAAAGGAAAACCTGTGGGGACGGATAACTACAGCTTGCGGCTCACCCAAGCTAATTACCGTCCCAGTTCATAAGTGAAGAGACCAACAACGCAAACGCAGATGGCACAAGATCGTTGATATTTCTCGAGCCATTCCAATTTTTTCTGGACTGGCGCATACTGGGTAACATAATAGGTTACTTGACACGGTTTGTGGGGTATTGGAGAGTATCCGTGACTAAAGGAATCCGAGGTAAACAGAGTGTAGCAGTTGATTCCAAGCACACTGTATCTGGCACCAACACCCTTATCGATACACTCTCAACTGCGCAATTAACCTACTCCAACGAGCAAATCACACGTGATTCGTTGTTACAACCCACTGAGATCTCTCGGAATACATAGAGGACTTTCCAACAGATCCTGAAAAGAAAGCGGCGGCCTGCCTCGACTTGGTAGTCCGAGCCGGTGATGCCGGATATGGCGAGGAGTCTGGCAAAGGAAGACCACAAAGCCGGGAAAAGCTCGAAGCCAACCTAACCAATATTTATGCGGCACTGGAATGGAGTTTTATCCACCAGCCCGTAACGGCAGTGCGAATCGTTGAACGTATCACTACATTTTTGGGAGACACAGGACGAAAATTCGAGCAGATAGATTTCTGTGAACGTGCACTCGCGCACGCGCGAAAGCAGAATATGAGGGTGAGCATAATTGGTCTACTTGCGCGTTTAGGGTGGAACTACACAGTTAATGGGGATTACTCCATCGCGGAAAAACACTTGAGTGAAGCAAAGAGACTTATCGAAAGCCACACCTTTGTTGGGGAAATCGCGAGTGATGTGTATCTCCGACACATCCAAGTACTGCGTGATCTCGGTCATTTGTATGCCCGCCAAGGATTTTACTCTCAAAGCCTTGAGCTCATTCATTCGTCCGGTTCAATGGCTCAGAAACTGTATGACGCACTTCCAAAGTTGCAAGCGGAGGTTTTTCATGCCTGGACTCTCTGCCTTCAAGGTCAGAACACGGCAGAGCTTGAACCCTTAATCCTAGCAAAAGTTATATTGGAGAGAAATTTAGTTGCACTGAAAGATCATCCACGGCAACTATCATTGGCTTTGCGCTTACTTGGGGAAATTGCATTTGCAGAGAGACGTTACGAGAATGCGTTTGAGTATTTAGCCCAAGCCTCTAGCATTTGTGAGCAGCGTTACTTCAAAGCTCCAGAGTATATCGCGTTGATGATAACGTGGGGAGATTATCATAAGCAGGCAAAGGGTGACCTAGAACGAGCTGTCGTGTGTTACCGCATTGCCCGAGAATACGCTCTGCGGTGGGATATGGTCCAAGAAGCTAGGCGAGCACAAAGGCTCTTGACCGCAACTTTCGCAGACAGTTCGTTTCCAACCATACATGCCCAACCCAAAATACCACTTAGTTTGAAATATAATTATAATAGTGATATTATATCTTATAGTGAGATTACCCCTACCCATAATCTCGCCAGCTATGCTATGAACGTAGAGTGGCGCGAATCTATCGAACCGAACCCGAAACAACCACAGATTGACAGTACAAGGCGCTTGCTGCATGCGTTCTTATCAAATTTTGAACAACTAGGAGAGGAAGACAAACGTCAACTTATTTTGGAAGCGAGTGAAGCACTATCGATAGCAAATGATGGAACTTCAGAACCGCTACCAGAGGAAACACAAGCAGCGATAACGGCAGTAATTGACGAAATCAAAAACAAGCCGCGTGGGATTCATGAAGATACAAAGTTTGAGAGCGCATTGAAGTTATTCCTCGCAAATGGTGTTGAGGGTGTAGAAGTCGGCGACCTGCGATCATATTTTGGTGTAAACGAAGATGACAAGAAAGGTAAGGAGAGTCTCGTCCTTGTTGTTACTCGGCTAAGTAAGAAACTAGAGAAATATCATCATACCGTTTCCCGCAGATGCTTCTACCAAATAACGCCTATAGAGAACCCCCCTACACGCTCAGAGTGACTCTCATATACTGTTAACTTTTTCTAGCCGAGTCAATATTATAATCATTCATAGATGAAGCAAAAACTTCATCTATTGACTTCGTTGTTTCCTCGCACTCCCGTCTCTCGTTGTAAGTGGCCAAGCACCTTAACAATTGATACGCTTGACCCCGGTTTTTCATGTAGTCTCACAAAGAGACATTTTTCGGTTTCGCCCCCTTAACATCTAATCCAACAGTGGTCCAGCTATATTGATATCGCCTCGCTCTCCTTAGGAAATTCTCCCACCAGACTCGTTTTCGACAAAAGAAAGTGAAGAGTCGTCTCATGAACCGTGCCCGAATTGCACACCTGCTCCTCGTTGTATTTGTCTTCGTTGTAGTTCCGTCACTCCCTTCTCATGCTCAGACCGAAACTTGTATCGAATTGTTACCTCAACCGTGGCAAATTTCCGGAAACAATGGCGCATCAGAAGCTTATCAGTCAATTCCTTCTGATGCCCTCTTCGGCAGAGAATTTGTGCGAATAACGTACGATCTTGGTGGATTGATGGCTCTGGGGGGTGATGCCGCGGCCCTTATCGTGGATCAGAATGGCTGGCGATACATTAGCTTGTCTAACTATGGACAAAATGGGTTAAATTGCGTTCAGACAGTTGATGTTCCTCTCAATCAGTTTGCTGAGGGAGGTAACTTCCTAGATCTGAGCCAACCGGTTGGAACGCTTCATACTCGATTTTGGTATGGAAGCTCATTCACGGTCACGATTTACAGTATTCAAGCCTGTAGTGTTCCTGTTGCGCCAACAGCCACTCCGCTTCCAACCCTAACGCCAATTCCCACCGCTACGATAATCCCGACAAATGTGCCGACTTTGACACCGCAGCCCACGGCGACCACCATCCCAACTCAGGCACCGACAATTACACCGACGACAAGTGTCGTTATTCCACCTCTCCCGCCGGGCGGCGTTGAACTCCTGACACAAGCATGGCGGTTGCAGGGGAACAATGGAGATAGTCAACAGTATCAAAGCATTCCAGCGAATGTTTTGATGGCGAAAGACATGCTTCGTGTTACCTACAATTTGAATGGGCTAAATGCATTGGGCGGCGACGCGAGTGCGCTAATCTTTAACCAAAATGGATGGCGATATATTAGCCTCTCGAATTATGGTCGAAACGGATTGAATGGAGTTCAAACAGTTGACATTCCCCTGAACCAGTTTCAGGAAAACGGTAACTATCTGAATCTGACACAACCTGTGGGAACTCTTCAGGCACGGTTTTGGTATGGAAGCCAGTTTACGGTTGATATTTACAGCATAGTTGTATATTCATCATCAATTCCAACTGCTACCATTACTACGTTTCCTACAGCATCCCGTACGCCAACCGCCCTCCCCACGGCCACAGCAATTACCGCGCCCACCCTACCAGCAACTGTCAGCGCACTGCCTCCATGTCCGGGAGGCACCGGGCCTAATGGAATTCGTGCTGGCGGCTATCCGCCATTTCGTCTTACTCAAGATGAACGACAGTGGCTGTTTAATGCATTTGGAAATCCCGGTATCGCTCCAGTCGGATATGGAGGGCAACCGTGCGGCACTGATTACGGATCAGCTGAAAGCAACTTCTTCGCAATGGTCTGCACGCGCGGAAACGTCGGACCATCCGGCATACGACCTGGAGGATACACACCGCAAGATTTGACACAAGATCAACGGCAGTGGTTGTGGAACGAATTTCGGGAAAGTGGTGGAGGTGGAAACGGCATCGCCCCCGTTGGATATGGCGGACATGGGTGCCCTAATGGACCATTACTGCGAATCTGCCCATCCGGGAATGGCCCAAGCGGGATAGTAGCAGGAGGGTATACTCCGCAGAATCTTACTCAAGAGCAGCGACAGTGGCTCTGGGATATGTTTGGTCATTCTGGCACTGCACCTGTTGGTTATGGAGGCGAACCATGTGAGCGCCCAACTCCAACTCCTGCGCCGCCCCAACCAACATCAGCTGCACAGCCGACGCATATTCCTAATCTATGGGCACTAAACAACACAGTCTATCTATGTATAGGAACGGAGATTCGTACGGGCTCAGGACTATCCTACCCTATCCAAACAACTCTTACGGTATCAAATTGGCAAGTTGTGGTAGTTGGGGGCCTTCGCAGCGGGGATAACTACATATGGTGGAACATTAGCCGCGCTGCTGTTGGCGATCCATCAGGCGGAACGGGGTGGGTACGGCAGGATCAGGCGGATTGCTTCACTACTTTCCCGCAAGCCACTGCAACGGCGATCATTATCTCCCATACTCCTGCTTCGCCAGTTTCAACTGCAACGCTAACTTTTCGTCCAGAACACAATGTTCAGTTGTTGTATTCTCCTTTTCAGCACACATATAATCTACAGGTGAGTGTAAGCGTCGATGGAATCAACTGTGTTATCCGTAATGGGGCTGAGATTATAGCCGATGAAATTGTCCGATTTCAACTTTGGCTAGACAGTATGCCCGAATCAGATAGGCTTAGCGCAGTGGTCGATTATTTTCTACCTGATATCATATCGGTTCAAGGCGAAATTGAGAGGCTGCGCAAGTTCCTTACAAACCAGATACAAACGCAGTTTGTATGTACTAATGTGTTCTATCAGGTGGCAGAGCGAGATGGAGAGAGTCCCCCTCACTTCATGGATATGTCAGGACTTGGAAATGTCGTGTTTGGTTACTACATGCAGAAGTATAATGTACAATTCGAGGACTTCATTTCTGCGGTCGACCAGCGCGTACATCCTCTCACCTCCAACGCAATTTCGGACAACCCTGACGATCAAACACAGCGTAGATTAGGTCGCATGATTGCAGATGCCGTAGGTCATTCGTCTTCACCAAATCCTGCATTCATCTCTGAGGCAGCCAGAGATGTCGGACTGTTCTAACTGAGGAAATGGGAGTTATGTAGTTGGGTGAAGAAATGAATCCGCCTAATTAGTCACTCTACTCATGACTATGTAACTCCCACAAGAGATACAGCTGTACTCTGAAATAAATTGACTAGACAAGATTCTTTAACTTCAAGTGCAGTATTACATAGAAAATAAAAATTAGGGGAATAGCTATTCCTATGGGAACTGCAAGTATAATATTATTAAATATTACTTTTGTAACTTGATGCAGCATTGGTGCTCTCTTGATGTACCAAACTGAGAAGCAGAAAGTCAAAAAGATCGTTAGACTATACCACCAAATTACGTTTAGAAGACTGAAAAAGGTAACTGCTAGCATATAATCACTAAATTGTGCTATTGGAAAACTTTTACCGCCATTAAAAAAGAGAGTTCTCGTGAGATGGCCAACCACGAAGAGAGTAGATACACAGTGTGCGAGTAGTGGTAATCTAATCGAGTGAAAAAACATAGCCATAAAATATTTAATTTTTTATATTTATAACGCATGATTATATCATAAAATCTCCTTGAGCCACAGATTCTCCACGTCAGTCTCTGTTCAAATCTTAACATTCTGTAAAAACGTTAGTTTACATTAATTCTTATATTTTAAATATTTCTTCAGATATTTCCTGTAATTTGGAGTATATTCCTCCTTGGGCGACCAGTTCTTGATGGGAGCCATATTCTGCAATTCGACCGTTTTCAATAACTGCGATTATGTCAGCAAAGCGGATAGTGCTCATCCGGTGCGAAATATACAGACTAGATTTCCCGTTGCTGTATAACCTCATTAATTCGTACAATTCCTTCTCTGATTCGATATCTAAAGCCGATGTAGGCTCGTCCAAAACAATCACATCGCTTTCCCGCATCATCATCCGAGCCAACGCAACCTTTTGCCATTGCCCACCAGACAGATCAGTGCTCAATCCGTCCTCATTTAGCCAGCGGCTCAAAATTGTGTTGTACCCATTGGGAAGCGTGGTAAGTAGTTTTTCCAAGCCTACTTTTGTCGCGACTTGTGTGACTAATTTAAAATCCTCTACCTCTTTTATATTCCCAACGGCAATGTTTTCTTTTAGGGACAAATCGAAGCGTACATAGTCCTGAAAGATAGCTGCCATCCGCGTACGAATGTCTACCGGATCAAAATGTCGGATATCAATTCCATCCCAACAAATTACTCCTTCAGTGGGCTCATACAACCGCGCAAGCAACTTGACAATTGTGGATTTTCCGGCACCATTTTCTCCAACAAGTGCAACTGATTTCCCTTGAGGAATTGATAGGTTTAGGTCTCTCAATATCCAAGGTTGATCTTCTGAATATCGAAATGATACATTTTTGAACTCAATTCCGACTTGTAGCCTTCTAATAGATTTCTTCGGTGGAAGCAAAACCAGTTTTGCAGAGGGCCGCGATAGTAAGTCCTCAAATTCTCTGAAATACAATCCGGTTTCTCGTAGTGTAACAAAACTGACCATTATGTTTTCTAAAGACTTCCTCACCCCGTTAAATGCATTAAGATAGAAACCAATATCTCCAACGGTAATTGCGCGTGCCAAAGCTTGAATGACTACAAATCCGGTCACAAGTAACATGACAATGCTCGAAACGATCTCGAGAACAAGGTGTGTCACAGCTTCGATGCGGTCAAGCTTACTTAGCTGATTTTGAAATTCACTATTTAACGATATAAACTTGCTCAAGAAATACTGTCCCAGACCATAGAACAGTACTTCTTTAATATATGTGTTGTCCGACAACAAACTCATCAAATACGCTGCTCGACGTTGTTTGAAAATATTACTTCGGAAGATTTCGTGTTTTCGACTAGAGAATCTAGCGTAAAGAAAAATACTCGGAAGCACACTAAGTACGACACCAAGAAGTAAAACAGTGTTGAAAAGAAACAATAACCAGAAGAAACTAACGATAGTGACTGTTGCCTCAAGTAAACCGAACAAACCGATCAACAGCTGGTTGGAGACATTCTGAGCACCTCTCGTCGCCATTGTTATATTGTTATACAAACTGGGATTTTCGAAATGAGCTAGGCTGTCAAACTCTGTCAGCTTTGTAAGAATAATCACTTGAGATTTAGTTGATACTTGGCGAGCCAGTTCCATTTGGAAATAATTACTGATAATACCGAGTGCAACTATAACTAACGAAATTATCACATAACCAATGAGTAGTGGCAGAAAACTTCGTAATGCATCTTCCCTATTTGTGTTTGTCTGAAGGAACTCCACTAACACATCAAACAGAGTTTTCCAAATCCAAGCTGTCGCTACCGGCAGAATACCTTGAAATAGCTTGATAACAATAACCCCAAAAGATAGCACTGGAGCTATTCTAGACACGAATGCTGCCATACGAATAAAGATACGGAAATCCGTGGATAAATTTGCAGTCATTTTTATACTAATTGTCTGTTTCTTTTTGGCGTCGAGGAATTCGGAGCAACACCAATCCAATTACTGCATTGTAGGGGATTGGACCCCAATGTCTAGAATCAGAACCTTTACCATCAGCACTCAGAAATAGGTGCGATGGAGGTAATTTTAGAATGTAATATTCCCCACAGGTTTCTAAAATTGATAATAGTGGTACAAGAGGATCGATTTCCTCCACCCTTACCCTGTATTCATCTCCAGGTAATGCTATAACCCGTTTTATGACATGCACCGGCTTAGGGAAAGGAATCGATGCAACGTTGGACAAGTCGCAGATAACTATGCTCTGTCGCTGTATTAAGCGTTGTTTAAAGACGCGAATTGCGACCACACGATCACGAGGCTGTAAGGAGGGCACCATACTGGTACCAGAAACACTGACGAGGAGAAGTGCCTTCTTTGTGAAAAGCAGCAATGACAAGCTAATGAACAAACCTATAACGATAATTGTTGACATAAATATGAACTCACAATTCAATAACTAACTCAAGCAACTACCTTACTGAAGCAGTTGCTTGAGTTCACCTAATTATGGAGTGCAGGTGTTGCTGCAGCCGTTTGAGTAGTCCTGACAAACAGTTGCAGTACCAATACGTGATCCTGTCGTACGACCGTTGACATAAACTCTCCACTCATAGGTTTGCGCTGTGTAGCACTGTTGGCCACCACATGAGCCGCATATGCCCGATGGTACAAGGTTTTGAACACATGTTGCAGTATAGAGGTAGGAGCCACAACTTACAGCCTCAGCACTCATTTGAGGAAGAAAGAAGTTCCCGACGTTTTGAATGACCTGATTGAGTGGCTCAAACTGTCCAACCAGCTTGTTGACAAACTCCAATAACTTGGGAGTCATTTTGCATCCCTTTCTATGCGGTTTACCACATCGGTTAAAGAAAACGAGCCTAACGATAGCATCTGTTCAAATCATTCGTGACCTACCTTTCCGTATTAGGTACATAACCTGGACTGAGTGGAGGTGTTTTATTCGAGGGCAGAAACCAGGGTAGTCCATTCACTGTTTAGCTCTCCTCCACCTTCAATTTTTCCGTCTTCCGAGATAGAACAAAAAGTGGGTGTGGCATAGACGGCGTAGTTTTCCACTAAACTGTTTTCTCCTCGAGGAGCAATAAGAATCGGGAAATCAATTTCGAACTGGTGGATTAATTGCCTCGTTTGTTCCATAGACGCTATACTTGTAATCACTAACGAAATGTTCTTTTTCAATAAGCTGGACCTCAATCTGATTAGCTCAGGCATTTTCATGAGGCATGGGTTGCAAGTGGGGGAAACAAAAACTAGGATGAGCTTTCTCCCTACAAAATCTGATAGGCTATATGCTCCACCGTCTGTAGTTTCAGCTAGAAATGTAGGCGCTGCGCTTCCAACCGGAAGAGGTGAGTTACTTGGTGTGGTCGGATTGGGAAGAATACTAGTTTTCTTGATAAGTGCGAGAGTTAGCAAGAGATTGAATGCGACTATCAACCCTAAAGCTATTAGGGCTAGTCCGAAGATATTGTCCACTTCTACTCCTCCACCCTTGTGCATTAGCTTTATATATCTGTCCTAATAGTAATTCCCCCGAGTTTTATTAAAACGAGTGCTAAGGCTGTTGCAGTCAGAAATGAAGGGAGAAATGCAGGAAGATTTATAGTTTCGAAAATTACACTTTGCGTTGTATTGCTAAGTATTGCGCCAGTTATGCTAACAACCAGCATAAAAGAATTCCGGAAGATTTCGTAGAATCCTATATTTTTGTTTGACGACCCAAAACACGTACACGTCGTGTTGATTCCTCGAACTAGAACTGATGATACAGTAAAGAGAAAAATGAATAACACAATACTCGACAATAGAAAACCTACCTTAACCCCTTGTTCTCCTAGAGCCAACAACATCACTATACATGTTTCGGCTATACATACTGCATAAGCGCACAGGCGTACTAACCTAGTAGGAAGTAAGTCAAAACTACGGATTGTCTCCACCAATACGGTAAATTTCCCATACTTCTTTACGATTGCGCTCAGGAAAACGAATAGAATGAAGTACCTTGACATTAGAACTAGACTGGGTTCAATAGATTCCATCTCATCTAAGCCACTATGACACCGGATAGTGCATATAATAGGGCTAAATTGTTATGGGCATATTTCAAATTGGAAATGGCATGAAACGCTTTGAACCTGTCTTGAAAACTAATTTCAATTGCTGTAAGAATTGACACCAATTGTTACAGTGCCAATATATGCGCAGATTAACTAGACTTAGTGCTCCATCCGGTAAATGAGTTACTCTAAAAGGAAGGAGGGAAAGATGCCGAAGCGAAAATAATCCAGTGTGAGGGGCGGTCGGTGGGCTGACCAGCGGGCCGCTGGATAGGTTTTGGCACTCACCGGTCCCATCTCGTCGACACACAACACACAGGTTTCAGGCGGCGGCGTTGTGTACAAACTCACAATCGCCCCCTTTTCTCCACAAACTGGGGATCAGGTCTTTCCGTGAAATAGGTTTTTTCCTGATACCACTTCAAGCCCTCGTGTTCCAGAATCGCCCCCAACTGACTGCGCTAGATGGGGTAGTTCAAGTGTTGGTTGACATACTCCACCAAGCGATCCAGTGTCCATTGATTGTAAGGCAATCCCAACTGCAGAGGATGCGTTGTGGCGGTCACAACCATGTGTCCTCTGGCCTCCTCGCCATAGGTTAGCGGGCGCCCACTCCGGGGGATGTCCTGTAAACTGGCTATTCCATGCTGGTTAAAGCGCTTCACGACATTCCATACGGTCTCCGGACGGCGGTTTACCGCGGCTACAATCGCTGCGACGGATTCGTTTGCTGCATACAGCAGAAAAATCGTGGCGCGCTCCACATGCTGTTGGGCCGCGGTTCGTGACCGGCGCAGTTTTTCAAGATAGGTTTGCTCGTCCGGGGTAAAGGGACGGAGTTCAGGACGACGAGCAAACGTCTGGGTCTTTCGCGCCTTTGAACCCCGGACGGGTCAGGCGACGACCTACATCGCCCCGGGTCGGGGCGCAGTCCATTTTCTCGCCTTCCTCGACCAGCTGGTCGCCCACTGGCTAGGCGAGGTGATCCTGATATTAGATAATCTCGCCTCACACAAAACGTTGGATATGTTGTTATGGGCGTTAGCTCATCCTCAGGTTCGGTTTCTTTTTCAACCCCCTATGCGCCTTGGCTCAATCTGATTGAACCGTGGTGGAAGACCTTACGTTCATTGGCTTTGAAAGGGCGTCGTTTTGAAGACGCGGACGACCTCACAGCAGCTATTTCAGTGGCGACCCGCTACTGGAATGAACGTCGCAAACCCTATATTTGGCGCAAAATGCGTTCTTAACTCATTTACCGGATGAAGCACTTAGCTTAATTTAAACCGAGGGGCAGAGGAGGCGGTAGCCGATACCTCGCACGGTTTCAATATAGTCCGGCGAATGCGCATTGTCCTTGAGAGCACGACGTAGCTCTGTAATACGCGTATCTACTGTTCGAGTTCCAACTGCATAGTCCCATCCCCAAACATCATCAAGCAATTGCTCTCGTGTTACAATTTCACCTGCATGAGCTAAAAGATACTCTAGCAAGGAAAGAGCACGTGGCGTGCATTCAATTTCGTTGCCATAAATCTTTGCACGCCTTGTTCTCTGGTCATAGGTTAATTCACCGCAATGTAGAATTTTATTCTGGTTCGATATCGAAGTTTTTGATGATACCCGTCGCAAAATTGCGCGTACACGTGCCATAAGCTCAAATGGCACAATAGGTTTGTTCAACACATCATCTGCACCTTCTTCCAATACAATAGCCCGCTCTGTTGCATCACAATCTGTAGTAAGAAGTATTATTGGCCTTAGATCGCCAATTCGACGCAACTGTCTTACAAGTTCACGACCATTAAAGGGCAAGACACCTATTTCACATATGATCATGTCTGGTTGAAAGGCGCTAATCTGTTCAAAAACGCTGTTCAAATCTGATAATACATGCACCAAAAAACCGCCCATACTTAGAAATCGTTCTATGTCGCCTAGTCGTTGAGATTCAATATCAATTAAGAGTAATTTGAATGAACCTATCTCATTCAGCATATAAACCTCCTGATTGACATATTTATACTATTGGGACTGAGATGCTTCGCTCAAATTTGTACAGAACACTTAAGTACAGTAACATTAGTTCGCATGAATTATTCTAAGAGGGTAATTAGTGAATGCTTTTGGTATAAGCGTATTTATTGATATACTAACAAATTCAAGTCCTGAAGCCTATAGAGGTGAAGAAGATGCTGGTGGATTGGGTAGTGCGTGAAGGGAGTATCGTTCTTTCGTGGTGGTTGGTAACAACAGCAATTGGAATCACCACGGTGCCATTGTGTATCCGCTTATTTAGGTCACTTCCTGATTATGGAATAACACTAGCACGCGTTATTGGTTTGGGGCTCGTCTGCTACATATATTGGTTGCTTGCGACTCTAGGGTTTCTGCAAAATACACTTGGCAATATTCTATTCTCGATTACGATATCGACTCTCATTTCGATAATTGGGTATTTTACCGGTTCACGAAGTCAATTAATCGACGACTTAAAGCATTACTGGAGACATCACAAACTTCAATTTGTTCTAAGCGAGCTTATTTTTCTCATCTTGTTTATTGGTTGGGCAATAGTTCGTGCACATCAAAATGAACTACGTTCGACAGAAAAACCCATGGACCTCATGTTCATAAGTTCAATAATGAGAAGCAATAATTTCCCACCGAATGATGCTTGGCTCTCAGGATACTCGATCAGTTATTACTACTTCGGATACATTATTGCAGCTGTACTTTCAATGTTGACGAATGTTTCGTCGCCAACAGGCTTTAACCTCTATGTTTCTCTCGTATTTGCGTTAGTAGGAAGTGGCGTATTTGGCGCAACTTACAACTTGATTCGGAAATCAACTCAAGATTTAAGTACTGAGACTGCAACTCGAAGAAATTCAGTAATTGTTGGATGTAGTATTCTAGCAGTGATCTGTACGTTAATAATTGGGAATTTTCAGTTTCCTCTAGTTGAGATACCTTATGAAACTGGTTTAGCCTCTGACTCTTACCTATCCTTTTGGAACACTCCAGAGCGCCTGACTCCGAATAATATGCCTCAGAGGGATATTTCTACTTGGGACACATGGTGGTGGTTCCGTGCATCAAGAATTATAAATGATATAGGATTAGATGGTGTAGCAATCGGTGCACAACCGATAACAGAGTTTCCGCAATTTAGTTTTCTACTGGCTGATAGCCATCCACATGTAATGTCCCTACCATTTGCCATTGTAGCGATCTCGATCGCCATGAGTGTGATTTTCAGCTCTGGCAAACTTGATAACATCGTGATTACTTTCTTTTGTCTATTTGTTGGACTTCTAATCTTTCTAAACACGTGGGATGCTCCAATTTACTTTGGATTAGTAGTAGTTTGTGATTTTCTCCGGCGAGGTTGGGGCAATGGTCGCTTAACATTGACGGCAAGCGATGCTTTTGAACTCACCTCATTTGTGTTCAAGTTGGTGCTTGGGTCAGTGATTCTATATCTGCCCTTTTTACTCACATTTCGCTCCCAAGCAGCAGGCATAGAGTTTAATTCGATATACATTACTACAATGCCTCAGTATTTTCTGATTTTCGGCCCTTTCATAATCCTCCTTGGTATTTTTCTTATAGTCGAAGCTATTTACTATAGAAATATAATTAATATGAAATTATCAGCAAAAATATTGTCTATTTTCTTCTTTTCTCTCATTGCGCTCTCCACGCTTTTCACTATGTTTAAGTGGGTATTTGATAATGAGATGTCTCACACAGTATCGCCAGACAGTATTAACAGAACTATTCTGATCTTGGCAGAACTACTTGGTCGTCGGGTTTCGGGTATTCCAACTTTGCTTCTGATTCTAGGAGGGCTAAGTATCGTTATTGGCTTATTACTCTCTAAAAGACATGAAAATGAATATAAAAAGATTTCATTATATTGGAGAACTAAATATTTTTTATATTTATTAATAGGTTGGGCATTGCTGTTGACTTTACTTCCCGAGTTTATTTTTCTTCGCGACGTCTTTGCTACTCGCATGAATACAGTATTCAAGTTTTACTATCAAGCTTGGCTCATGTTCGCAATTACATCTTCAGTAGGCTTCTACTTTGTTCTGGCAAACAGGGAGATCAGGAAAAGAACGGTGTTTATCATGACTTTGGCTGTTTGCTTAGTAGTATTATTGGGCGGTTTGTACCCAGTGTTCGCAATACATGTCCGTTCTTATATTGAGACAGGGCGGGCAGTTTCGAATGTGACGCTTACTCTAGATTCTGGCAGAGGATTTACTAATAATGTTGATGACTATGCTGCTATCCAATGTTTAAGCGATTATGTTGGCAGAGATGAGGCCGTTGTTGTTGAGGCCGTTGGGAATTCGTATGATCCGGGGTATGGAAGAGTAGCTGCTCTGACAGGTATACCAATTGTTATGGGCTGGGCTGGTCATGAGTCGCAATGGCGCGGAAACACTTACTCTGAAGCAGCGGGCAATCGTGTTGCTGATATTGCAACTCTCTATAATGCCCTAACGTGGCACGAAACAGAACCGATACTTAGGCTCTATAACATCGACTTTATCTTTTACGGCCATACAGAACGCAATATTTACGATCGTGCAGGAGAATTGAAATTTAGAGACAATCTTGAAATTGTATGTCAACGGGGTAACAGTTATTTTTATAGTACTCAACATCTAACGTCATAACCTATCCCAAGCGACGGGCCGTGATCTATCCCCCAAAAATCTAGTCGAAGCAAAGTGAGACTATCGGACATAGAATGCCATCAGGAGGAGGATAGTTTCATGGCAAGTAAAGGTACGCGTTACAGCGAAGGACAGATCATCTCAGTTTACCTCGAGGAGTTCGTGAGTGTTGTTATCACCGATTTGGATGTATGGGATAAGTATTAGTCAGATTGATCCCTGAGACAAAGGGTAGTCCCGTTGATGAAGTCAATGTCCAATCAACGGGTAATGCAATGACGTTTTAACCAGCGATTGAGGTTAGCGGGTGTCGACTCGTAGCGATTAGCAATAAACCGTTGAGTTGAACCGTTTTTCAACAGTGCTTCAATTTCTGGACGAAATCGATCAAGCTTGCTTGTCCCGATACCCTGAGGACGCCCTAGCTTTATTCCTGCCAATTTGCGGGCTACAAGCGCTTCCTTCGTCCGTTGACTGATTAGGTCTCGTTCAATTTCCGCTGCCATGGAGAAGGCCATAGCAACGATTTTTGACTGGATGGAATTGTCGAGACGCCAGTTTCCCTTGACCGCATAAAGATATATGCCTTTTTGAAACGCAATCGACAAGATTTCCATGCACTCTAGCATCGAGCGCCCCAAGCGCGAGAGCTCACTGACAATCAGGGTATCGCCGTTTTGTAGTTGGTTTAGTACCTGAGCAATCTTGCGTTTGTGCCATGATACGCGCCCCGACACGGTTTCTTCGACCCACTGCACTTGCCCCAACCCTTTTTCATTAGCGAGGTGCAGAATGTCGAACTTGTTTTTCTCAAGGTCTTGCTCAGTGGTCGAGACCCGTAAGTAGGCGATTGTGTGTGGTTTTGGCATAGTTCAGTGAAAACGTGTTGGAGGATAACGGCTGTTGTCATAATAACAGTCCTTTTCAGTGAATAAAAGTAGTACAAAATACGAACGTTTTTGCGACAATTCTGAGACAAAATCTTGTATTTCGTCTGACCCAAGCTATCTGCCATAAAGAGTTCCCCGTGTTAGAGCGCTTAGATCATCGTTGGGCTTATGGAATTCTTCTTTGCAGTAAGCTTAGTGCTTCATCAGGCAAATCGGTAAACGAAGTACTTAGTGGCCGGATATCATCTCGGCCTGCTTTGTCTGAATTCTTCCGGGAATTCCCCCCTTGCGAACAACGAGTATATTGGTATTTTCTAAGAATACTACGTCCACTGTGCGTTGATCGAGGCATCGGAAACGCTGCCAATTCCATGCAAAGTATTCTTCAGGATAAATAGAACCTATATACCCGTATTTGTCACAAGGACTACGCTGCGCGGATTCAATTCTGATATCATCATCCTGTGTTTCAAATACGACTGTCCGATCATCAATCTCTGTAAATACCTCCTCCAGATACTGTTGCATTTCACTCTCAAAGTACTGCTTGACCAGCATGTCTGCGCCCATGTTTGCAGCCTTTTCCTTCAATGAAGTACGCAATACATCGTCATATTCATATTTCTATAGTACAAACGTCCATTTTCCGATCAATGTCGCAAATGTCTCCGGCTTGATATTTTACAAGGCAGGGTCGTGGTACTAGTTTTAATGACTCAGGAGTTTCCTCTACTTCTTGGCATACAGTTGGTCGAGGCTCGGAATGGTTAAATGCGCGGAGAAACCTTCTACCGAGAGCTTTCCCGCAAGGTATACGGTACTGGGCACTGATAACAGCCAGTCGCATTGAGCATCCCATTGATCTGCCCCCTATGACTGGCTCATCCGCTAAGTTGGTGCGAGCATAAAGGAAAATAGAGTCGTCAGCCAATAGTATCCTTTAATAGGAGACAAAAGACTCAATGACGACTGCGACAATTCCATTCGGTTTGCCTGGATTTCTCTGTCACCAAGTGAAAGTCGTGGACACGGGAATTGAGCTTGAGGCGGAGGCAACGCGCAGTTATGCAATTTGCCCTGCCTGTGGATTCCGCTCCACCTCCATTCATAGCCATTATCTGCGGCGCATCGGTGACTTGCCGTTGGAGGAAGGCAGTGCACTTGCGGTTACGGGTACGCCGGTTCCGTTGCCGAAATCCCGGGTGTTTACAACTGATTTTCACGGAAAGAGTACCCGAAATTGCATCGCCATATGCTCGCCGAAGTACCCGTCTCAGTGAAGTCTTGAGACAGCTTGGTTTAGCGCTGGGCGGTGAAGCAGGTAGCCGAACTCGCACGCCAACTACAGATGACCGTCAGCGGCGATACCGTCTTGCGTATCCTCCGTCAAACCACCGTCAAGCCGCTGAGCAATCCCAAGGTGGTGGGGATTGACGACTGGGCGTTCGCCAAAGGGCGTCGTTATGGAACGATCCTTGTCGACTTGGAACGTGGCGTGCCGGTGGACCTGCTGCCCGACCGAACGACTGCGACTTTGGCTGCTTGGCTCCAAGCCCATCCCGGCATTGAAGTGATTACTCGGGACCGATTCAGCGACTATGCTCTGGCGGTGAACCAAGTCTGTCCTACGGTCCAACAGGTCGCTGACCGCTGGCATTTACTCAAGAACCTGCGCGAAACTCTAGAACGAGTGCTCCGGCGGCTCCATGAACGCTTACGAAGCTTACCTCCTTCAACAGAGCTACTGACGGTCACTAACTCCTCGCGCTCGAGGAGATTACGACCTCCATCCGCCAACGAACAAGCGACCACAGACGCGAGCCGTCTGCGGCGTTACCAACTCTACCAAATGGTTCACTACCTGCTCGCTCGTGGACTTTCCCAACGAAAGATCGCTAGCCTGCTGAACCTGCATCGCATCACAGTTCGGCTTTATACAGAGGCGAAGACGTTTCCGGAGCGAATACCTACTCAACCGCGTGCCAGTATTTTGGATGCTCACTTAACCTATCTCCAGCAACGTTGGCAGGCGGACTGTACGAACGCCAGCCAGCTCTACCGGGAAATTCAGGTTCGCGGCTACAAGGGCAGTTACCAGCAAGTTGCTCGCTGGGCTCATGTGCAGCGTCAGTTGAAATCTTCGACCAAGGAAGCAGCTCCCCTACCGGTCATTTCCACCTTCGCCTTGCCTGCCGCTCGTCACCTAGCTTGGTTGTTTGTGCGGCTGCCAGACAAGCTTTCTACCCATGATAAGGTCTTGCTTACTCATGTTTGCCAGGACCCGGCGTGCAGGCAGGTTTATGACTTGGCCCAACAATTCCATACGATGCTGTGCTCACATTCCCCTGACTTCCTCGATGAATGGCTTAAAACATGCACCCATTCCCAATTTCCCGACCTCCGTGAATTTGCGTTGGGGCTGCTTCACGATCTCGATGCGGTTCGCAATGCCTTCAGCTCTCCTTGGAGCAACGGCCCGGTTGAGGGGCACATCTGTCGTCTGAAGTTATTGAAACGCCAGATGTATGGACGAGCCAAGCTTGATCTGCTTCGTATAGGAGTGCTGGCTCGTTCCTTACCACTTGGACCAACTTAGCGGATGAGCCAGTTTTTTGGGGGATAGATCAATCGACCAACCGTAATTATCCTATTTGGCGATTCAACAAGATGTAGTGGGCGTTCACTAGTTAAAGCTTTGCACAATCGTGGCGACTTAATCCCGTTTGTTGCCGCAGTCGAACACCACGATCCCTTAGAAGCGGCCGTATGTTTGTCAGAGGGGGCGGACGACTACATCTCAACAGCTACAGAGGTCATTGAACTTGTCGCCAGAATACAATCCGTCATAAAGAGGGCAACTGCAAAACAGGTTTCAGCCAAAGAAAGAGTGATGACCCTCGGCAGTCTTTGCCTCGATCAAGTTCAGCACCGTGTATTTGTAGCATCGCAGGAAGTTAGCATCACTCCAAAAGCATTTGCACTGCTGCGTCATTTTATGTTACACCCTAATAAGATCTTTTCACGTGAGCAACTATTGGATGCGCTTTGGGGTTGGGACAAAGAATTCAATGATAGAGTGGTGGATGTCAGAGTATGGGAGTTAAGAAAATTACTGAGTTCCGACTCCTCAGGAATAAATTACATTGAGACTGTAGTCGGAGTTGGTTATAGATTCGTTAGCGACAGAGACGATGTATCTACATAGCTCATGGGGCTGGCATACCGGCTACCCATCAATCCCCCTTATGCGGAGAATGTTATGAGAATTACTCGTTTAACGTAGTAAGTTCCGTTAGAGCGTCACACATAATCAAGTAGTTTTTGCCCAGTTGACTTCTCTGCTACGTTGATCAAGACTCATAGTATGGCATTGGTCAATAATCCCCACCTTAATAAAAATAGTGGATTTGTACCAATCGTCTGGTACAGTCTAAAAACTTTGAATCGCAAGCGCGAGCTGGAACGGCTTATAGTTTGGGCATCCTATAAAGGGTTTCGAAAGGTCAGGCTTGCGTATGCACAACGACGGGATGACGATGAACTCCGTTTATTCCGTTATGAACAATATTCAAGAGAGGCAGTTCATCTCGCACGAGTAGTACACACGATAGCGGGTTTACTCTTTCCCCCGCCGAAGCGGTTTCGGCGAGGCGCAGCGGCGGCGTATCGTTCCCGACACGTTGACACGCGATCAAAATAGCTTATAGTGTATCTATGTGTATACAAGTGACGCTCCCGGCAGGTGCTGGTAACACCAACCGAGAGCTAACCCACCACGCTGACGGAAGCAGCGAGGCAGGCTAAGGTGCAATTATTCATATTGCCTATCTTGCCGTCAATGCTTTGTCAGCGTTGGCGGCTTTTTATTTTCTATCACGGTGTATGAAAAACATTTCTCTCCAGCATCAATCGGTTCTCCCCCGCCCTCCTCGCTCTAACCTAACCAAGATTGATTTCAACACCGCGTATGCCATTCTCTTTCGCGCTTATCTTCGTAGAAAAACCAACCGCATAAGTTCAAAGCAAGTGAAACAAGGAGACGAACATGAGCAGGCGCTTTCTTAAATCACAGCAGAACGAGCAGTCGAGCATAAACAACGCATCACACCTTCCCATTGACGATCAAGTAGCCGTGTATTACCGCCAATCCACCGATGCACAAGTTGGAAACATCTCAACTGACATTCAAACTATCGATATGGCGTTGTACCTTCAGCAACAGGGCTGGAAGCAAGACGACATCGTGTTGATAGACATGGACGAAGGTGTCAGTGGAACGAAACGCATTGACGAACGCCCGGGGATGCGAACGCTCTTCGATTTGATCGTAGAACGCCGAATTCGGGCTGTTGCCTGTCAAGACGAAGACCGCTTATTTCGCGACGTCACGCAAATACAAGTCAACATCTTCATCCAAGCGTGCAAAGAAGCACGGGTATTGGTCATTACTCCGAGCATGGTGTATGACTTTGCTCATGAGCAGCTCGGCGTCTTTCATGCCCGCCAATTTCGCTTCAAGTGCGAAATGGCAGCGGAGTACATCAACACAGTCATCATCGGCAAGCTGCACCGAGCGAAACAGCGGTTGATGCGTGAAGGTCGATGGGCTGGGGCCAATCTCCCACCCGGGTTCATGGTCGATACCCGTAAGACACTTCCCGACGGCAGCCCTAACCCTCATTGGTACAAATATGTCCCGTTTGAGCCATTTGCCGAAGTCATTCGTACCTATTTTCGAATATTCATAGAAGGTGGCGGCTCGATTGCCACAGCTCTCCGCCGAATTCGTAAGGAGCGGATTTACTATCCTGACCCTACAACCTGCTTACCACCCGAAGGATTTGCGACCAACTATCGGATGCGGAAGCGCGGCGACGGATATTATCCCGGACGCAGTGGTTTATGGCTCATCCTGACCAATCCCGCCTATATCGGCCATTGGTGCTTCCAAGATGAGGTAATTCGTCGCAACAACCATCCGCCGATTATCTCGCAAGAGCAGTTCATGCAGGCGTTTAACTACCTGTCGAAATATGACCTCGACGGCAGTCCTAATGCAACATACCACCCTGTCAATCAAAACGCACGTCCGACCTTAGATAGTGAGCGACCTGTAGAGCGCCCCTTGTTTTCAGGCTTAATCTATGGCTACAGCAATAATCGCTGGAAACAAGTCGGCACACAATACGTCCTGAAACGACAGTGCTATATGTACCTACTGGTCGAACACGATTTGGTGGAGTGCATCCCACTCTGGGAACGCACCGCGGATTGGGTAGACGAAGCGCTTGTTCGCCACTTTCATGAAAAACTGTACGCAACCTTCAATGCGGATGTATGGAAACAAAACATGGCTCAGTTTTCTGAGTCAATTGAGCGCGAAAAACGACATAAACGAGATCAACTGGCCGCTCACGAAGAAGCACTCCAGAACATGGTGACCAGCCTAGAGACTCTCTCAGAGGTTAGCCTTATTCAGGCAGTGGAAGCACGGTATAAAGCGACGAAAAATGAGCGTGATCGCCTCAGAGCAGAGCTTGAAACGATAGAAACAGAAAACCGGCACTATGAAATGATGCAGTCGCTGCAGGCGACATTTGCAGCGTCAGTCGTTGAATGGCCCTCAATGTCACGGGATGACAAGCACATCGTTTTACAGGCATTTATCGCCCGAATTGAGGCAGTTGATGTGGAACGCTACAAGGGAATGAGACTCATTGTTTACTGGCGGGATGGAAGCAAAGACGAGCTACGGCTGAATAAGAAACCTACTGTCGGACAAGGATGGACACAACATAATATCGACAAGCTGCTTGTTCTCGTTGATGCTGGAGCCTCGCAGGCTGATATAAGTGCCGCGTTTCCCGAGAAGCGATGGAAACAAATCCGTCAGCAGATTGATCGCTGGCGTGAGCGTGTTGTGTTTTCCCCTGCGTATCTACGCCCGCACGAAACCTATGCAGATTTCATTGCTCGCGGCGGACAATCGCTACGCACTACCAGCTACCGTTGGTCAGAAGAAGATTTAGCAGTGATACGAAACCTCATTGACGATGGCGCAACTCAGCTCACGCTGATGAAGGCTTTTCCATTCCGTCGTTGGCGTGATATTCGCTCGAAGCTAACGGCTCAGTGGGGTTCGGAGTGTGTGATTGCCCTTGACGAAGGTGTATCACCAAAAGAGACATATCAGGAATACCAAAAACGCTCGGGAGATCTAAATGTGGGTTCCGACTTGAGTTCACCATCAGGTGATGAAGGTTCAAGCGTTCCGCACGCCGCATCACCGCTTCGAGCAGTGCCGTCCCTACTCCGCGCCGTTGATAGGTGGGCAGCACGGCGAGGTCGTTGATTAGCCCGCGCCCTTCGGTCAGGCCGCGCACAATCGAGAGCGCCACCATGCCGATCAGGATCGGTGGCTGTTGGCGAGCTTCCGCCACGAACACCTCAAGGCCCGCGCTCTCGCGGAAACGCTGAAAGACTTCGCGCCAGTCGTCGCGCTCAGGTCGCGGTTGGCGGGGATGAGATGCAGCAGCGCCATGATCTGCTGCGCGTCGGAGAGTTCCGCCGGGCGGATGATGAAGTCGGCGCGTTCCACATGGCGACCGTTCGCCCCGCCCTGCTCAGCTTTTGCGCGCCGCTCCAACCACTGCGCGATCATCTCGCGGTGCGTGCGGAACGGCAGCAGCGGCAGGTCTTCCGGCAAAAAGACTTGCGCATCGTCGGCATCGTCGCCCGCGTGCAGTTCGCCGCCCACCGGACGCGCCCGGTAGAAGATCATGATGCCGCTCTGGGGCGGGCCTTCGGGGTAGGAATTGACCGTCGCCAGTTCGAGGATTTCGACTTTCAGCCCGGTCTCCTCTTCGGCCTCGCGGATCGCGCCTTCTTCCGCGCTCTCGTCCGCTTCGATGTAGCCGCTCGGCAGCGCCCACATGCCTTTGTGCGGCGGTCGGTTGCGCTTGATCAGCACGATGCCGCCGTCCATCTCAATCACCACGCCGACGGTCGGCACGGGGTTGACGTAATGCACATAGCCGCAGTTGGCGCACGCCTGGCGGATGCGTCCGCCGTCTTCACGGGTGGTCAGGTTGTGCCCACACACGGGGCAGTAGGTCATTTGCTTGGGCATACACGACTCGTTTCTTCCAGTTCCATTGTAGCCCAAAGTGCGCAAATGCGGGGAGCGGCTTGGGTCGGGGATCAAGGTGTAGGGGCGAGCGCACTCCGAAACACGGCAGATCTGTAGGGAGGGGCAAGCCCCTCCCGTGGGTGGGCGAGACAAGGCGGTAAGTGCGTAGAATGCCGTTAAGCCTCTTTGATTGGCCTCACCCCTGCCCCCTCTCCGAACGGAGAGGGGAAACGCGCGCGTTCTTGAAGTCCCCTCGCCCTTGGGAGAGGGGATTTAGGGGTGAGGCTGATGGTTACAGAATCACCACCGCCAGCGCGAGCACCGCGCTGATGACCGCGCCGATCACCACACCCTTGAAGTAATTGGTGATGTGCATCGGCCAATTGGTGTAGGCGTCCATGTGCGCTTCGGAGCCGGGCAGGAACACGAACGCAGGCTTGAGCACGAGGATCATGAACCAGTCAAGCACGACGGCGTCCCACAGATTGACCACGTTGAAGATGATGTAGAGGTGGACGAACACCGCCACAAAGCTGATGCTCCCACCGCTGACGGACTCCAGCGCCTGCCCCGACAGGAACAGCCCGCCAACGATCAAGACCAACAGCACGGCGGCCAGCCCGGTTTGCAGCCGCTTTTCACCCGCGGTCAGCGGCGCTTGCAGGTCACGGATGACGGGCGGATAGTCGTGCATCCACAGTCGCGCGTTGTACGCCAGCGAACCGACCACCAGCACCGTGAACACGAAAATCGCGAGCACACTTTCAATCACCAACCGATCCAATGCGATGTTTTCCATGATAGTTCCCCCCGGAATTCTGATTAGACAAATCTATATTTAATTTTAGACCAGTCTAAATTAGAGTCAAGTGGGTGGCGGAAAGATCCGCCTAAAGATGGAGATCGACCAGCTCACCCTGCTTGCCTGCGCAAGTAGAGCGAGGGGGTAAACCGTGAAAACGGGTTACAGGTCGGTCTGGGGATGTTGCGGACGCGATAAATCGCGTCCCTACGAGAGAACGGCGCTTGTGTAGGGACGTAACGAATTGCGTCCGCGGCAAGCCAGCAAAAGCAGTGCTGTCTCCCCTCTCCCCGCTTGCGTGGGAGAGGGGTTGGGGGTGAGGGGTATTCTTATTCTTCGGCGGGCTGCAGCGCCTCGATCAGCGCGTCGACGTACAGGCGCGTGAACTCCTCGTCCGGCACGCGGTCAGGGTCAAACCCGGTGATGTCCATGCCGACCGCGAGCCCCGAGTCGAGGAACACACGCAGCACCGTGATCATCTCGGCGTAGCTCATGCCGCCGGGGAGCGGCGCGGCGACCGCGGGCATGACCTCGCAGTCCAGCACCGACGCGTCGAAGTGCAACCAGAAGCCATCGACGCCGCGCTGCTTGAGCAGTTCCACCGCCAGCATCGACGCCATTTCGAGGCCAATTTCGCGGGCATAATCCAGCGTGAGGATGCTCACATCCGTCTCGAAGATCAGGTTGCCGGGGTACGACTCGCGATCCAGCATGTCACGGTTGCCGAACACTACCGCATTCGAATCGCGCACATACGGGCGCTGCCCCTCCAGATTGGTGAGCTTGTCGTAGCCGTACCCCGTCGCGAGCGCGAGCGTCATGCCCGCCGCCGCTTTGCTGGTCGAGGTCTCTGAGGTGAGGAAGTCCGCGCCGCCGCTCAGGTAGATCAGCCCGCAGCGCCCCACCCGCTTGAGGCCAAGCAGCGCGCCGATCAGCAGGCTGCTGTCGCCGCCGATCACGAGCGGGAAGTAATCCGGCGCGTTTTCGGTCACATGCCGCGCCAAGCGCCGCGAGAACTGCCGCAGCCGTTCGAGGTTGCGCACGCGTGTGCGCCGGGTGACGCGCGGTTGATAGTCGGCGGGTTTGAGACCGTGATACACCTTGTAGCGCAGGCGCTGCAGCAGCCCCGCCTTGAACAGCGCCAGCGGCGCACGCACCGTCCCGGGGTCGCGACCCGGCGCGGGCGGCGTCAGCCCCAAATTCGACGGCGCGCTGATGATGCAGATCTTCCTCATGGTGTCCTCGCACGGTGACCGCCAGCCTCAGTTCTAATATAGACGATGAGGCATGCGATGTCTGTAGAGAAACGCGACCAAGCACCCATTGTCGCGCGGCGGCACGGGGAGGCTAGCCGAAAGGTCAGGGGGCGGCGTGGTGAAACGCCTCGACCAGCGCATCGACATAGGCGCGGGCAATGCTGCCATCGGGATCAAGGTCAGGATCATAGATCGTGATCTCCATGCCGACCGCCAGCCCTGAACTGAGGAACACGCGCAGCGCGACGATCAACTCGGCGTAGCTCAAGCCGCCGGGCATCGGCGAATCGACCGCGGGCATGATCGCGCTGTCGAGCACATCCGCGTCAAGGTGAATCCAGAAGCCTGGCACGCCGCGCTGCTTGAGCAGTTCCACCGCCTGATGTGCCGCCATTTCCACGCCCACCTGCCGCGCATAGTCCAGCGTGATCATGCTGATGTCCGTCTCGAAGATCGCTTTGGCGTAGTACGTCTCGCGATCTTCAATGTCGCGGTTGCCGAACACCACCACATCCGATTCGCGGATGTACGGCTTCAGCCCTTCCATGTTGGTGAGCGCGTCCGGCCCATAGCCCGTGACCAGCGCGAGATCCATGCCCGCCGCCGCTTTCGAGGCCGAGGTTTCCGGCGTCTGGAAGTCGGTGTGCCCGTCCATGAAGATCAGCCCGTAGCGCCCCACCCGCTTGAGTCCGAGCGCCGCGCCGAGCAGCAGGCTGCAATCGCCGCCGATCAGTAGTTGGAAATTCACATCGACCGGCGTGAGCGAGTCCACCATCTGCGCGATGAACCATGACTGGCGGCACAGTCCGCGCCGATTGCGCACATTCGTTTCCGGTTCAATGTCCGGCGAATACGGATCGACTTCAATGCGCCCACCGTCCATCGCGTTGAGCATGACCAGCAGCCCCGCATTCATGAGCGCGTCCGGCGCTTTATACGTGCCGGGGATGCGATCTGGTGCGGGCGGACGCAGTCCGAGCGGCGTCGGCACACGAAACGCCGTGATCTGCTTGTCCGTGAAGATGCGCCGGGGATGCAGCGCCGCCCGCCGCTGATCGTAGGATGTGTCGATTTCGACGGGGAGCGTGATCTTGTCGCGCACCGCTTCCCAGAAACGCAGAGCAGATTTGCCCCACTTCCGCGTACGGGTAATATGGCGAAAAAGTCACGCCATCCGCCCACGACTTGAGCGCGGGCAAGAAAGCGAGTACCGCTTCAGCTTCGGCAGATGTGAAGATACTCGCATTCGCGACCAGTTTGCGGTTGTGATGCGTGCTGAAGGGTTGGCCAGAGCTCGGCGCAAGGGCGACGAGAATGCTATCGAGCAGCGTATCCACTTCGTGAGGGTGCAGCAGAGAATGGATCATGAACGCGGGGAGGTAGAACCGGAAAGCTTCTGGCGCTAGATTGGTGACGCAGTCGCGCCAGTTGAAGATCATCTCCGTCGTGAGGTCGCGCCAGTGCTGCCCCTGCCACTCGGCCTTGAGGTCGGCGCACTCGTAGAACGTGTGCCAATCGCCCTCTGGCGACGGCGCGGGCGTCTCGGCAAACGCCGCCTCGATTTGGGCAACAGCTTGGGCGCGCAACTCTTCCGCCCCCCCCCCGGGACATGGGCAACCTCACTTCGGGGAATAAAAACAAACAGGGCGGTACATTGACCGCCCCGCTGCCCTAAATTTCCAGATAATCGCGCAGTTGGCGACTGCGGGTCGGGTGGCGCAGTTTGCGCAGCGCCTTCGCTTCGATCTGGCGGATGCGTTCGCGCGTCACGCCGAAATGCTTGCCGACTTCTTCGAGCGTGTGATCCTGCCCGTCGAGCAGACCGAAGCGCATTTCCAGCACTTCGCGCTCGCGTTCGCTGAGCACGCCCAACGCCGAACGGATCTGTTCTTTCAGTAGTTGGCGGCTGGCGGCGTCCACCGGGCCGGGGACTTTGTCGTCTTCGATGAAGTCGCCGAGCAGGCTGTTGTCTTCCTGACCGATCGGCATTTCGAGGCTCATCGGCTCTTGGCTCAAGCGCATGATCTTGCGGACTTTTTGCGCGGCGCGGCGCAGCTTGCGCGTCAGGCCGGGGTCCATGCGCGCCCCGTCGCGGCGAATCAGCTTGATAGCGCGCGTCTCTTCCGGCGTGAGGAAGTCCATCTCCAGCGCGATCTGCTCGGCGCTCGGTTCTGCGCCCAGTTCCTGCGTGAGCTGGCGCTGCACGCGCATCAGGCGGTTGATCGTCTCGACCATGTGCACGGGAATGCGGATCGTGCGCGCCTGATCGGCAATCGCGCGGCTGATCGCCTGGCGAATCCACCACGTCGCATACGTGCTGAACTTGAAGCCCTTGGTGTGGTCGAACTTGGCGACCGCGCGCAGCAGGCCGATGTTGCCTTCCTGAATCAGATCGAGGAAGTTGATGCCGCGCCCCATGTAACGCTTCGCCACGCTCACGACGAGGCGCAGGTTGGCGCGGGTCAGCGACTCGGCGGCGAATTCCGCCTGCTGTTCCATCTCCTCAAACTTCTCCGGCAAAATTTCCAGCGCGAGGTCATCTTCTACCAACCACGCGTGGAACTGCTCGACGCTCGGCAGCGTGCCTTCTTTTTCGTAGGCACGCCCGACCAGTGTCTGTTCGCGGAAGGGGATCAGGTAGAGCGCGTGGAAGCTGGCAAAGACGCGCCGCGCCAGTTCCGTCCACGCATCATCGCGCCCCCAGTCGCGCTGACGCAGGAATTCGCGGATATACGAGTGTCCGGTCGTATCCCAGTGTTCGGCGACGAACTGCGCTTCGGTGATGAGCGCCTTGAGATCGGGCGGATTCAACTTAAACGGTTTGACCGACGCCAGCACTTCATCCCACGACTTGACCAAGCCCGCGTAAATCGCCTCGATCACTTCGGCGGGTTCGGGCATGCGCGGTAGTTGACCGGGTTCAGCGGCGCACAGCTTGTCGAGCGTCGCCTGCAGCAGGCGGTCCGCGGCGATCTGCGCGCTCAACCACGTTTCGCGGTTGGGGTCGAGCAGCGGCACCTGCCCGATCTCCTTGAGGTACATGCGCACCGGGTCATCGGCGAGGGCAAACGTGTCGAGGCGCATGCCTTCGAGGATCATGTCTTCGTCGACGTCGTCAAGGCCATCCTCGTCAGTCAGCAGATCGAGTTGATCATCACCTTTGACGTCGATTTCGTCGTATAACTCATCGTCATCGCCCCCGTCATCATCGAAGTCTTCAAATTCGACGTCGCTGGTCAATTCGTCCGCATCTTCTGCCGACGCCTTCGTGAATTCGTCCGTTTGCCGGACTTCATTTTTCTTGGTGCGTTTCTTCGCCATAACCTCACTCAACTGCGCTGTGACTGTGCCCGACGATTTAACTCTGCATCAATGAGCCGCTTCGCTAAAACAGAACCGTTGATCAGCGACATAATGTCGCCGTCCTCTACCGACAGGAACAACATTTCCTGTCGCTCACGCTCTAAGCGCGCACGGCGCAAGAGCAGTACTTTGACGATCAGATCCACACTGGGATCGACCGTGCGGGCGGTACGCTTGTCCTGCCTGATCATGTCGAGGTCAGCGCCAAAAGTGACGCGACCGCGCAATTCCGCCCATTGATCGGCCAAGACCGAGTTCAGCTCGTCGAACAGTTCGGACGGGAGATGAGTTCGAACATAGGCCGCAAAATCCATCTCATCCTGGGCCACGGCGACCATGAACAACTGCATGAGGGTACGATAGGCTGTCCGGGTGAAGTCCTCCGAGGAAAGATCTGACAGCGTGGCTTGTAAGAGTGGGTTATCCCCGGCGAGTTCACGAAATTTGCGGTTTACATGATAGTACAGATCCGGCTGTGTGAACAGGATCCGTAAACAATCCAGTTCGAGCGGGGGCTTATCGTCCGCCAAGATCGGCGCGACCGCGACCGCCCGCTGCAGGATGCGCGGCGAGTCGAAGTCCGGCATATCATCCGACGAATCGACCGGGGCGCGCGGCGGTTCCGGCATGGGGGGCGGCTTCGGCGCAGGCGTAGACGCCTTGAGTTTGTTCGCCTGATCCAGCATCCAGCCTTCGAGCCGCTCCTGCGGGAGCGCCAGCGCCGCCGAAAGTTTGATCACGTTCATGCCGTTGGAGAGATCATTTTCCGACGCCGTGAGGATCGGCAGCAGACGCAGGGCGACGGCTTCACGGTCGGCCAAGGTGGGGCGGCTTGGCAGCGTCGCTTTTTCCGCCTCAATCAGGTAATCAACGACCGGTTGAGCCGCCTCGACGAGCTGTGCCCAGCCTTCCGGGGTCTCGCGGATAAAGTCATCCGGGTCTTTTGCCCCCGGAACCGCAAGTACCCGAATATCAATCGCCAATGTTCCCGAATCGCTGTATTGGAGCGTTTCCCGCGCCACTTCAACGGAGCGTTTCGTCGCATTCTGTCCCGCAGCGTCAGAATCGAGGGCCAAAATGATCTTCTTCGCCCACTTCGGCGCGATCAGCTTGAGCTGCATTTCGGTGAGCGCCGTGCCCATCTGCGCGACCACGTTGGTATACCCGGCTTGATGCGCTTGTATCGCGTCGAGGTAGCCTTCGACGATGACGGCCGTCCCGCTGTCGCGGATGCTCTTGGCGGCGAGATCCAGCCCAAAGAGTAAGCGGCCTTTGTCGAACAGCGCCGACTGCGGCGAATTGAGATATTTGGGGTTGTCTTCGGCGGCCAGCGCGCGCGCGCCGAACCCGGCCACCCGCCCGCGCTCATCACGAATCGGGATAATCAGGCGGTTGCGGAAGCGGTCGTAGACGCGCCCGCTGTCGTTCTTGCTGGCGATTCCCGCGTTGACCGCGTCGTCTTCCGTGTAACCGAGGTTGAGCAGCATGTCGAGCGCGTAGCGCCAGCCATCCGGCGCGTAGCCGATGCCGAACTGTTCGATGGTCGCCTCAGTCAGGCCGCGCTTCTTGCGCGCATACTTGAGCACTTCGCGCGCTTCAGGTTGTTTCAGCAGTTCGTGGTAGTAATCCGCGACGACTTTGAGCAGACCGCGCAGGCGGTCGACTTCCTGATCGCGCGCTTTGGCTTCCGGCGACTGCGGCTTAAGGTCGATGCCCGCCTCTTTCGCCAGCGCTTCCAGCGCCTCGTGGAACGTCCAGCCGTTCTGCTTCATCACGTAATTGAAGATGTCACCGCCGGTCGCGCACGCGCCAAAACAGCGCCACGTCTGGCGGTTTTCATCGACAAGGAAACTCGGCGTCTTTTCGTGGTGGAAGGGACACGGCGCTTTCCAGCGACCGCTGCCCGCCCGCTTGAGCGGCACCGTCTTGCTGATGTATTGAACAATGTCGAGTCTGGACTTAATCTCGTCTGCGACTGACATCTGCGATTATCCCATTACGTTGATCTGAGGCACCATTATAGGCGCGTCGGCGCGTGGGGACAACCTCAATCGAGCCGTCCTAACACGTAACGCACCAAGGCCAACGTGATGATCATCAAAACAATGACAAAGGGCACGCCCCACCACATATCAAACGACGGGAAGGTGTGTTCGAAGTTCATGCCATAGAACCCCGTGATCACCGCCAGCGCGCCCGTCCCAATCGTGATTACGGTCAGGCGCTGCACAATCACATTCAGGCGATTCGAGGCTGATGAGAGATACAACTCAATGGCACCGGAGACGGTATCGCGCGAGGTCACGATCATATCGCTGACGCGGATCAGGTGATCGTACACATCACGCATGTAGTAGCGCATCACATCCTGGCTGACGAACGCGTTATCCTCGCGCAAGAATACGTTGAACATGTCGCGCTGCTGCCCGGTGACGCGCGCCATTTCGGCCAGCGCCCGCTTGATAGTGAACAATTCCTGCAGCAGTTCGGGCGTCGGCTTCTCGATAATCTCCTCGCTGATGTCCTCGGCGCGGTCGGTCATGCCGTCGAGCACGGGGAAGTAGCCATCCACGATGTGATCCGCCAACGCGTACATCACATAGCCAACCGACATCTTATGGCCGTTGCCCACCCGGACATGACACTGATGCTTGACCGCCTCAATCACGGGTTCGTCGATGTAGTCGCGCACGGTGACGAAATACTTGCGCCCGACAAACACGTCCAGTTCGCGGAACGTCAGTTCGTCGGCAAACGTGTTGATCGGGTTGAGAATCGTAAATAAGTGATCCGGATATTCTTCAATTTTCGGGCGCTGCCGTTCGTTGAGCGTATCTTCGATGGCCAGCGGGTGAAAGTGGAACACCTCGCGCATCATCTTGATGTCGTCGGGGGACGGATTGACGATATCGACCCACACGAAACCGTCAGCCTTGAGCAGGGTCGCCCAATCGGGGGCTAGGATTTCCTGACTTGATCCGTTTTCCTGAAACTGGACGACTTGCATTTGGATGTACCTCACGAGAAGCTGTGGTTGTGTGTAGGGACGCCCAATGGGGCGTCCGCAGCCCGCTCAACGACCGAAACGGACGCGCCGTTGCGCGTCCCTTCAGGCGTAGTTCCGCTGTTCATTCTTGTAGAAGGGGGAAGGCGCGCCCTACCCCTTCTAGACAACGCCTCTAGAACCCGCTCAAATGGCTGAGATCCGCACGCCCGGCCTGCATCGCGCTGATCGCCTGCAGCAAACCGAGACGATTGCGGCGGATCGCCGAATCTTCGTGATTGACGAGCACGCCGTCATTCTTGCCCGTGCCGAAGTACGCGCTGATCGACGGGATAATAGGCGCGAAGGCGGACAGAAAGTCATTGACGCCGCTGTCAGCGGTCAGCTTGGCCGCCGCCGCTTGATAGGCCGCGTACAGCGCGCCTTCTTCCGACTGAATGAACAACGCCGGATCAACCGCGAACTGTTCCTTCTCATTGCGCGTGATGCGCACGCAGCGCGCGAAGCCGTCGAGAATGTTCTCCCAACCGTCACGCTTGACCCAGTCGCTCAACTCGCGGATGCCCTGCAGCGCCCGCGCCGGGTTGCGCGACTGTGCCGCCAGTACGGAAGCGACGACGTCATACGACCAGCCCTGCTCCTCGATCCACACGCGCAGACGCCCGGCGATGAAGTCGAGCACGTCGCGCTGCACTTCGGCGGAGACGGGGATCGGCTGTTCTTTCGCGACCAACTCAACGGCCTGCGCCAGATCGACATCCACACCCTTGCTCGTCACGATCAGGATGACGCCAAGTGCGGCGCGGCGCAGCCCATACGGGTCGGCGTTGCTCTGCGGCGCGAGTCCGGCGGCGAACAACCCAACGAGGCTGTCGAGGCGATCGGCCAGCGCGAGGATCGTCCCGGCGGAGCTGGCGGGCAGCTTATCGCCCGCGAAACGCGGCAGCCAATGCTCGAAAATCGCCTCTGCGACTTCCGGCGGGTTGCCGCTCAAGCGCGCATATTCACGCCCCATAATACCTTGCAGCGAGGTCATTTCGACCACCATCTGCGTGGCGAGGTCGGCCTTGGCGACATGGGCGGCACGCTGCGCAATCGCTGAGTCAGTTTCGCCGATGGTGAGCAGCTTGGCCATACCGTCGACCATGCGGGCGACGCGCTCGTTCTTGTCGAGCATCGAGCCGAGCTTTTCCTGAAAGGTGAGCGTCGCAAGGCGTGGCAGGAAGTCGGCGAGGCGCTTCTGCGTATCCTTCGAGTAGAAGTATTCGGCGTCGGAGAAGCGCGCGCGCAGCACCTGTTCGTTGCCGTGCGCGACCATATCCAGATGTTGATCATCGCCGTTACGGATGGTGATGAAGTAGGCCAGTAGGTCGCCCTGCGCGTTTTCGATGGCGAAATAGCGCTGCTTATCGCGCATCACCGTGACCAGCACTTCACGCGGCAGCTTGAGCGACGATTCGTCAAAGCGCCCGACGAGGGCGACCGGACGTTCAACCAGATTGGTGACTTCTGCCAGCAGCTTGTCATCTTCGAGCGCGCGCCCGTTGAGGCTGGCGGCCAGCTTGGCGACCTGTTCGCGGATGGCGGCGCGGCGGGCTTCGCGGTCAAGCACGATGCCCTGCGTTTCCAGCGCCTGTAAGTATTCGTTCAAGCCGGCGACCACCGATTCCGGCGAGTCGAACGGACGCAGACCGCGCGTGATATTGCCGCTCGCCAGGCCCGCATACTCAAACGGGACGACCGCCCCGCCGAGCAGCGCGACGAACCAGCGAATCGGACGCGAGAAGGCGACACCGCTGCTGTTCCAACGCATCGACTTGCCGAACTTGATCCCGGCAACGAGACCGGGCAGCGCTTCGGCCAGCACGGTCGCGGCGGGACGCCCCTTCTGCTTGACGCGCGCCACAACGTAGCGCCCACCGTCGAGGTCTTCGACCACAAGGTCGCTCACGTTGATGCCCTTGCCGCGCGCGAACCCTTCAGCAGCTTTGGTCGGCTTGCCCTCGGCGTCAAACGCGCGGTCGGCGGACGGGCCTTTGAAGACCTGTTCGACTTCGGTCTGCACCGGAGCGACGCCCTGCGCGGTGATCACCAGACGGCGCGGCGTTGCATACGCCTTGACGTCGCCGTGCGCCAAACGCAGATCGTCAAACAGCTTGGGCGCGGCGGCGACGAGCTGATCGAGCGCGTCATCGACATCACCCGCGGGCAGTTCTTCCACGCCGATTTCCAGCAGGAAGTCCGCCGGAGCGACCGCCGCTGCCGGGGCGTTCTGCTCCACGCGAGCGGGCGCGGCCAAGGTCGGCGCAAAAGTCGACGCCATCTTGTCGAGCGGATACTCCATTTCCATGCGCTGCTGCGTGAATTCCTTGGCGATGCGGCGCGTCATCTCGCGCATGCGCTTGAAATAGGAAGCGCGTTCGGTCACGCCGATCGCGCCGCGCGCGTCCAGCACGTTGAACAGGTGGCTGCACTTGAGCACATAATCGTAAGCGGGGATGACCAAGCCCGCTTCGAGCGCGCGCCGGTATTCGCCTTCGTACACGTCATACGTCTGGCGCAGGCCATTCACATCCGCGACTTCGAAGTAGTACTTGCAGTGTTCGATCTCGCTGCGCAGGAAGATATCGGCGTACTTCAGATTCGCATCCTGCCCGTACAGCCAGTCGATGTCCCACACGGCGTTCTTGCCTTGCAGGGGGATGGCGATGCGTTCCAGCCCGTAGGTGATTTCCACCGAGACCGGATTGAGTTCGATGCCGCCCGCCTGCTGGAAGTAGGTGAACTGCGTGATCTCCTGCCCGTCGAGCCACACTTCCCAACCGAGACCCCACGCGCCGAGCGCCGGGCTTTCCCAGTTGTCTTCGACGAAACGGATGTCGTGTTCACGCTGGTTGATGCCCAACGCTTCGAGCGAGCGCAGATACAGTTCCTGCGGGTTGCCCGTATCCGGCTTGAGGATGACCTGGTACTGGTAGTAGTACTGCATGCGGTTCGGGTTTTCGCCGTAGCGACCGTCATCGGGGCGCACGCTCGGTTCGACGTACGCGACGCGCCATGGTTCGGGACCCAACACGCGGAGTAGCGTGGCCGGGTTGCCCGTGCCCGCGCCGACTTGAACGTTGTACGGCTGCCAGATCACGCAGCCCTGAGCCGCCCAGAACTCGTGCAGCTTCATGATGATCTGCTGGAAGGATAACGGATTCGCCATGCGGAATTCCTAACCGATTCGTCCTGAAATGTGGAGGCTATTATAGCCGATTCAGCGGATTGTCTAAGGGCGGGTTTGAGCGGTACCGAACGCTAGGCGTAGGGGCAGACCTATGTGTCTGCCCACTTTGGGCGCACACGTCGGTGCGCCCCTACAAAAAATGGTGAAGGCCGTCCTACCCGCGCTGCTTGAGGATGCCCGCCGTCAGATCGGAGAGGCGCGTGCGCTGCTGACCGTGCGCGTCGAAATTCGCCGGGTCGAGCCACGTCTCGAACGCGGCCTGTAGTTCCGGCCATTCCGCATCAATGGCGGCATACCACGCGGTGTCGCGGTTGCGCCCCTTATAAATGAGGGCTTGCCGGAAAACGCCTTCATACGACAGACCTAAGCGCTGCGCCGCCGTGCGTGACTTGGCGTTGAGCGCGTCACACTTCCATTCGAAGCGGCGGTAGCCGAGTTCAAACGCGCGCCGCATCATCAGGTAGATCGCCTCGGTCGCGGCGGCGGTGCGCTGCAGCAGCGGCGAAAAGTTGATGTGCCCCACTTCTATCGATCCCGCCGATGGGGTGATGCGCAGATACGCGGCCACGCCGACCGCTTGATCGGTTCGCGCATCGACCACCGCGTGAAACACTGGGTCGATCACCAGTGAGACGCGCTGGAGCCATTCGGTATAGCTGGCGAGCGAGTCAAACGGACCATCGGCGAGATACGTCCAATTGCGGTCATCGTCTGCGGTGCTGTAGGCCGCGTACAGATCGGCAGCATGGCGCTCAATCTCGAGTGGTTCGACGCGGCAGTAGCGTCCGATCAGCGGTTCGCGCGGGGGGACCGGCGGCGGCGTCCAGTTGGGCACGGCAAAACTGATGGGCTGTCCCAAATGATTTAGTCTGGTCATGAGGATGATCCTACCTGCTTGATGGCAATAACCGCCCGCAAGTATAGCGGGAAATGCGGCAGGTGGGCGCAAGTCAGACAGCATTGCTGCGCCACGCGGAACCATTAGAGGTGATTCATAGCTTTATTACCATTTCCAATAACGTAGAATCGACCGCAATGTCGCGCAAAGTCATAGTATTGATACGTAACAAATATTCTGCGACTTTTCGCTTTACATTTGAGTTCAAATCACCATAAGATAAGTGTATAGATTTTCAGACAAATATGCAGGTTTGCTTAGTTAACCATCAATCGTAGTTAATTGTATGCGTACCTCGTTCCGATCTTCGGTGGAACCACTTTCCGATGCCCCTACCCTCCGGGTCGCATACGCTCAATGACGGGAGCGCACCTTGACTCACCCCCTGATTCTTTTGGTCGGTGAAGAACTTCAGGTCCTTGATATTTGGGCCTACGCTTTGAAGCGTGTTGGTTACGAGACCGTCTGCCTGACATCCTTAAAGGCCGCGCGCGAATGGCGGTCGGAAAACACAGCCGATCTGATCGTACTCGACGAAAACACGCCGCATAAAGAAACCCCACTGCATGTGCAGCACCTCCGCGCCCAGGCCCACGAGCCAATTATGTGGCTCACGCCCAAAGATTACGAACGCTGCCTGGAAGCGTACCGGGTTGGGGCGGACGAATGCTGTTCCAAACCGATTTCGCCGGAGCTCTTTCTGGCCAAGGTCCAGGCATGGCTGCGTCATTCTGGTCACCCGTTAACGGCTCAAGCCCAGACGATCAAACGCGGGGAGTTTGAGCTGTTTCCGGAAACGCTGGAAGTGCGGGTCGCCGACCGGCGAGTGACTCTCACGACGCTGGAGTTCCGCCTGCTGCAGATGCTCATCCTGCGCGCTGATCAAGTCGTGCCGTCGAATGAGCTGATCAAGCGCGTGTGGGGGTATGAACCCGGCCTCGAAGGCGCGGTGCTCAAGAACACCATTTACCGCTTGCGTCGCAAAGTCGAGCCGAGCGCCGCCGATCCTCGGCATATCATCTCCGTGGTCGGCGAAGGCTACCTATTTCGACCCTAATTATTACGCTTTCCATGACCATTTATTTCCGGTTTGTAACAGACCTAAGACATAGAAAAATTGGGTTGCGACCTGCAATAGGACTTAAGGGTGATAGGATGAGTTATGGAGGGATTTAAGAGTAGTTACTAAGGGAATAATTGATGCTTTACCCTTTCATATATTCCTCCAGACAGCGCCAATCTTCACTCAGAAGGACGAGTCTTTAAGTGTAATTGGAGGAACCCAAAATGTTACGCCGCACTTTTCGCCTCACCGTATTACTGCTCATTCTGGTCGCGCTCTTTGCAGTCTTCGCAGCACCAGCGGCAGCACAGACCTTCTATACTGGCAATCCAACCTGCACCGATATTGGGCTACCCAGTCATATCCAAGCGGGTGATTGGGCAACTTCTGGAACGTTCACCCTGTATGGTTCTCAGACCTTCACCCTCACCGTCTACAACGACTCTAAGACGGTGGACTGGTCGTCGACGATTGGGATTGATGCCGTCATCGTGAAGGCGGGCAACGGAGCCAATGTTTATTTCTACAACGAAGCGACCTCTGGCACTGGCCTGCAAACACCCCTGAATGACGGTGGCAACCAAGCGGCGCTGAGTCACATTCGTATTTGCTACGACTACGAAGTCACCGTGTCGAAAACCGCCAACACGACCTTCACCCGCACCTATCAATGGTCAATCGACAAGTCGGTGTTTCCGGACACGCTAGATATGTTCACAGACGACAGTGGACAGGTTTCTTATTCCGTCGTCGTCAATAAAACCGGTTACACGGACAGCAACTGGGCGGTGAGTGGTTCAATCTCGGTTTGGAACAACACGCCGATCACAGCAACGATTACCTCTGTGAGCGATGATGTCTCTGGCTATGGTGCGGTTATGCCGAACTGTGGCGTCACCTTCCCGTATGACTTGGCCGCAGGCGCGACGCTTGTTTGCACGTACGCCTCCGCGCTGCCCGACGGAAGCGCCCGCACCAACACGGCGACGGTTACGACCAGCGGCTCAGTCGGCGGCGGCAGCGCCAATGCAGCGATCACTTTCGGCGCGCCGACGACTGAAGTCAATGCTACGGTCAGCGTGACTGACAGTATGCAAGGCTATCTCGGATCCGCCAGCGGCTACACCGCATTCGATTATTCGCGGACGTTCACCTGTGATGCCGATGAAGGCAAGCATGACAACACCGCAACCATCAACGAAACCGGGCAATCAGACTCGGCGAGTGTCACGGTCAACTGCTACGAACTGACCGTCACCAAGGATGCGAGTACGTCGCTCACGCGCACTTGGGATTGGACGATTGCCAAATCCGGCGATCAAACCGATCTCACACTCGCAACCGGTCAAAGCTTCCTGGTCAATTACGAAGTCATCGTGAGCGCTCTGTCTGCGGACAGCAACTGGGCGGTGACTGGGAACATCTATGTTGCCAACAACACGCCGCTCAATGCCCCACTCACCGGCGTGAGTGACATCATCTCTGGTTTCGGTGGAAGCGTAACGGTGGACTGCGGTTTGACGTTCCCCTACACGCTGGCAGCAGGTGCGACCCTCGCCTGCACCTACAGCGCCGCGCTCCCCGATGCCGCAAGCCGGACCAACACCGCTACTGCCACCTTGCAGAACACGCCCAGCGGCACGACGGGCTTCAGCGGCACGGCGAATGTAAGCTTCGGCACGCCGACGGTGACGCAGGTGGACGAATGCATCAACGTATCCGATGACCAGCTTGGATCGCTCGGGACGGTGTGCGCGGATCAGCTCCCCAAGACCTACAGCTACTCTCTGACGGTCGGCCCGTATGCGGTGTGCGGTGATTACACCTTCACCAATATTGCCAGCTTCGTCACCAATGACACTGCTTCATCGCGCAGTGATGATCATGTCGTGAACATTACTGTCCCGTGCGCAGGCTGCACGCTGACGCAAGGCTACTGGAAGACGCACTCGGATCGCGGCCCTGCACCATATGACAGCGCGTGGATCACCGCTATGACACCGCTTGGTGAAGATACGCTGTTCTTCAACACGGGCCTGAGCTGGTACACTGTCTTCTGGACGCCCCCGGCGGGGAATGCCTTCTACAATCTGGCGCATCAGTACATGGCCGCCAAACTCAACATCCTGAATGGCGCGGCGACCACCCCAGCCGTCACCAGTGCGATCGCCAGTGCGGAAGCGTTGTTCGCGAGCCTGCCGGCGGGGTCAATCACCCTGACCAATGCGCAAACCCGCAACGCGCGGAACTGGGCCAGCACACTCGACCAGTACAATAACGGCTTAATCGGCCCCGGACACTGCGACGAATAAACCGATTTCGCACCCTTTAGTATGCAAATAGTATGCAAAACTCAGATTTCAACCGCGCTGGCCGTCAAACAACCGCCAGCGCGGTTTCATTTTGCGCGCGGGTTAAAACGTCGGATGTCCCAGCGCCGTCAGGATCAGCGCGATGCCGACGAACAGCAGCGCCACACCAAACGCGCCAACGCCATCCCACAGCTTCAGCCACTTACGCCCCACGGTAAACCCGCCGACGAACAGCAGCGCCGCACCCGCCAGCAGCTCGGCCAACGTGTGTCCGGGGATCGGCGCGCTCGTGTTCAAACCGGGGGGCACGGGCGGCAGTTCCATCGTCAGGGTGTAATCCCGCACCACATCAAACTGTTTCGGACGCTGGATGGTCACGCGCACGCGCCAATCGCCCGGCTGACTGAGATTCGCGCCGTCAGCGGCATACTCACCGTCGCGGGTCAGCGTGGGGCGCAGTTCGCTTTGACCGAGATTACGCGCCAGATAATCGAAGCGCACGCGGATGAGTGTCGCATCGTCGACCGGGTCGATACCGTCATTGAGCAGCAGCACCTTGAAGGTGTTCTGCCCCACCCACCCCGGCTCAACCGTGAAATGCACATGCAGCCCATCGTCGCCAATATCGACCTGCGCAAAGGTGTTATCTTCCGGCGGTTGGCGCAAAGCGAACGCCGCCCGCGCCGGGTTCACTGACGCCATGAGCGCCGCGCCGATGATGGCCACGACCAGCAGCCCGATCTCCGCGCCGACAAGGTTATACAGGATACCCGTCCACTGCTCATTCCCAGCGCGCAGCCGCCGCCCGGTGCGCACGAAGTTGATCGCGGCGATCCCCAGCACGGGCGCGATCAGAATCAGCTTGACGAGCAGCGCCTGCCCGTAGAGCGTCGTCAAGAGCGCGTCGAGGCTGCCCACGAACAACCACCCGCTGAACACACCCGTGATGACCAGCGTCAGCAGCGCCACCCGCGCCATGTTCGAGAACCACGCCGTGAGCAAGCCCAGCGATTCCGCCCGCCGCGCTAGCGGAATCACCGCGAAGAAGTGCATCAAGCCGCCGAGCCACAGCGCCGTCCCCAACAGATGCAGCCATGTGACCAGCGTAATCGCCAGTGGATCGTGGGCAGCGCTGGCGTGGCTGTACTGGCTCTGCGCCAGCAATATCCCCGCGCCGATGAGCAAAGCAGTCACATAACCGCCGGAGCGCTGCCGGGGCAGCCACAGGCTAATCCCCATGAGCGACCACAAGCCCAACCGCACGAGCCACACGTCGCCGAAACGCGTTGCGTTGATGACGCGCGTCATTTCACCTTGCACTTCATTGGTATACAACAGCAGGTTGACGAACAGCACGACCCCATACAACAGCCAACCGATGAGGATTAAGTGCGTGACGCGCCGCGGCACAGACGCCGCGACCTGCGCGGGCTGCCACACGAAGACGATGAAGCTGACGCCGCCTATCAGCAGCGCGACGGCGAGGTGCGTCAGCCAACGTAGGGCGGTGTCCGGCGCGGGGATCGTGTCCTGTCCCGCCGGGTTGAGGGCTGCGCCCGCCGCCGTCCCAATCGCAAAGGCATAGCTGCCGCGCGTTTGATGCCCGTCCTCCGCGGAAAGCGCGCGCCACACGACCGTGTACAGCCCCTCTGGCAGGTCGCCCGGCACCAAGTGCATGATGGTGGTATCAGTCGGGTCGACAACGGCGGCGGGCGTGACAACCGTCGTCCCGTCGCCGCGCTCCAGCACAATCGCGCTGAATTCCGGTTCCAGCCGTTCGGTGAAATACAGGCTGATCACGGCGGGCGCTTCCGCCAGTTGACTATTCGCGGGTGGATCCGCCCGGTAGAGGTTGCTGTGTGCAGAAACATGCTGCACCGTCAGCAGCAGACTGATGAGGCACAGCAAGAGGATGCGACGATGATGCATACTACGGACCTTTTACAATAAAATGCCAAACCTTGCGGGACAAGACGCTCGCCTCGTCCAAAATCGGCCATGGTGCTGAACCTCACCGATAGGTGGCTAGAAGACCGTGACCGCCTTTTCTGGAGCTGAGGACGAGGCATGAAGTCATTTCACAATCGGCAGTTTGTCTAACCTCACTCCTTAAAGGTCCGTTTGGGGGCGGGGGACTTACGATCTGCGTCCTTCTCCTCTCCTTGTGTAGGGGGGCATTGGGTGAGGTCTGAGCAGTTTCACCTATTGTGAATTGGCTCATGCCTCGTCCCTCCACAAGCGTCATATCTGTCCTCTCCCCTCTCTGAATTCGGGGAGGGGGTGGGGTTAACCGCCGACTTACGATCCCGCCGCGGCGCGCAGGGCTTCCAGTTCAGCGCGCAGCGCATCGATTTGCGCTTGCAGCTCGTCGATGCGGGCGGAGTCATCCTCCAGCGCCGGAAACAAAATATCCGTCGCGGGTTCGACCACGCTGAATTCGCCATCCGCTGAGGTGAACGTCTCGTTGACGACGAGGTCGCCCAGCGTGCCCGTCAGGATGAACGTATAATCACCGGGAAGCGTCGGAATGAGATCGGCGGTGTAGTGACCGGGCTCATTCGCGACGGGCTCAAGGCGCAGCGGCAGCGACTGCGGGCCGAACTGCACGGTCAGCATGAGCGTTTCTTCGGCATCGCGCCGGGGAGCTTCGGTTTCATGGTTGGTGATCGTGAGCTCCGGGCCGTTAAATACGCCCACATAGGCCGGTTCCACACGCCAGCCGAAAACGATTTCGTAATTGCCGACGATCCGGCCTTCATGGGCGAAAACCGGGGCGCTGAAGACCACCAGCATCAGCGCAACAAGGAAGAGCGTGATCCACTTTTTCATGCAGCTATCTCTCCGTAACTCACATTATGCAGGCGTGTTCTTATAAGCATGAACATCAAAAACCTGACACAACGACTGAAACGCGCACCCGCTCGTAATCTCAAACGCCTTGATGATGGCGAATTGGTCGATTTAGCGCGCGGTGGCGATAAAGAAGCGTTCGGAGAATTATACGAGCGTTATCTCGAGAAAATCTATAACTATGTGTACTACCGCACCGGGAATCATCACGACGCCGAAGATTTGACGGCGCGCGTCTTCACCCGGGCGATGGCGCATATTGAAACCTACACCGAGCGCGGCGTGCCCTTTCAGGCCTGGCTGTACCGGATCGCCCATAACCTCGTGGCGAACTGGCACCGGGACCGCGGTCGGCGCAAGGTCATCCCGCTGGATGAATTTATCGCCAGCAGCCTGGGGTCGGAGTCGCCCGACCATCAGGCGGAGGATAACGAAGAACGCGAAGCCTTGCTCCGCGCGATTCGGCGGTTGCCTGAAGAACGGCAGCAGCTCCTCATGCTCAAGTTTGTCGAGCATCTGTCGAATGCGGAAATTGGCGACATCATGAACCGGACGGAAGGCGCGGTCAAATCGCTCTACCATCGCACGCTGATCGCTTTGCGGGACGAATTGGGGACGGCGGTGGAACCAAGCACCAGCAGCAGGGAAACAAGAGAGGGTTAGTAGGGTAATGGGACAGTCGAACTTCGAAAATCTGCTTGCCGCCGTGACCGATGCCATCCTGGAAGACGAACAGGACATCGATCAGATCATCGGTCGCTACGCGGTGCCGCGTGGTGATGTGGAAAACTTCATCCGCTTGATTCGCCGCCTGCACATCACTTTTATTGGGGTGCGCCCGTCGCGCCGTTTCGCCTATCATCTGCGTCAGGAACTGGTCGGCCAGCCCGAACGCAACGTGATCAATCGTGTGCGCTTTTTGCCGCCGCGCGTGCAGATCGCCGCGGGCGTCGCGCTGCTCGCTGGGTTCATGCTCCTGTCGCGCCGCCGCTTGCTCGCCGAATTAACCAGCGGCGCGGAAGTTGAAGAAGCCCCCGCCACCTAGACCACCCCGAGATCAGGCAGTCCGATGCTCAAGCTTGTACTGCTTGATCTCGTTTAAGGCATCCGCCATCGTCCGGACAAACCGATATTTGCTCTTGGTGTTCGCCAGTTTATACGCTGAGAACGCCATATTGAGGATCGTCTCCACCAGACTCCCCGCATTCACGATGATCACCAAGCGCTGCTTTTCCGGGTCGGAGAGCAGATGTTCGCGCATCTTCAGCAGGGTTGACTTGCCCTCTGGCAGGATATTCGTGCCCCGCTCGAACAGGTAGACGGCGAAACCATCGCGCTCCATCGGCAAAAACTGCGCATCCACGAGTGACATCACTTTGCTGGCTTCGTCCCAATCCCAGCGCTTCAACACATGCGCCAGCACAATGGTGTGTTCGGGGTCATACCATGAGACCTTGTAGAGATCGGTGCTGAGAATGACGTCCATCTTGATTCTCCTCTGGGAAGGTGATTTCACGGCGCGGGGTTGCGCGAAGACGCCTTGACAAGCGTCCCGAATGGCTAACGCGGATCCGATATGTGCACTGCGGCGCTGTACGGGTGCTGGGCTTCATACTCGGCGATGGCTTGCAGCGCCTGCCCCAGCGTGCGCACAAAGCGAAACTTGCTGCTGGTATCCAGCAGGCGGTACGCGCTGAAGACGATCTGCAGAATCGTTTCGACAACTTTGCCGGAATTGACGACGAGCACCAACCGCAGGTTTGGCGGGTCAACGGCGAGGTGCTTGCGCATGTTTTGCAGCGCCGATTTGCCCTCCGGGAAGATATTCGCGCCGTGATCGAACACGTAGACCGAATAGGCATCATGTGTGAAGCTGAGGAAGATTTCGTCCATCTTCGCGAAGAGTTTGTCGGCGTCGGTCCAATTCCAGTGCGTATGAATGTGGGCGAGCACAATTTTGTGGTCGGGATCGTACCAGGAGATCGAAAAGGCTTCGTCAGAATGGATTAGGTCCATGAGGCGCATTCCTATTGCATCGCGTACTCCTTAAATTATTCACAGATAAGGGGCTGGCCAAACGTAAGGGTTGGCTCGCATAAGCAAAAACGGACGCGATTTCCCGCGTCCGTGAAGTGAAATTGATGAATTTTTCAGACGGATGACGAAAAGCGCAGCGGACTTAGCGCATAGCCATCAAGCGATCACGCAGGCGCGCCGACAGATTCACGATGATCGTGCCCACAAATTGGGCATCGCGCCCGACGAGGTAACGGGTGCGCGGACGGGGCGCAGTCAGGGCGTGGCCAATCGCCTGCGCGACGAGTTCGGGGGCAGCGCCGTTCTTGGCAGCGGCAAAGGCGCGCTGGCGGGTGGCCTCAACCTCTTGGCCATACAGCGTCTGCCACTGGGCGGGCATTTTCAAACCGATGGCGTCGCCCATCTGGGTCGCCGTATCCCAAATCGGTGTGGCGATTTCGCCAGGCTGAATCGCGACTACCTCAATGCCCCACGGCTTCAGCTCTTGCCGCAGCGCATCATTGATCGCTTCGAGCGCATACTTCGAGGCATGGTATGGGCCGACGATCTTGCCCGAAACTAACCCGCCAATGCTGCTGATGTTGACAATGCGCCCGCGGGCTTGGCGCAAGAGCGGGATAAACGCCTGCGTCACCGCGACCTGCCCGACCACGTTAACTTCGAGCTGCCAGCGCAAATCTTCCACGGGGATGAATTCGAGTGGCGCGGCAACCGCGATCCCAGCATTGTTGACGAGTCCATATAAACCTGCTTCGCCCACGATCTGTTTGATTTGCTGGGCCGCACTGGCGATCAACGTGGGGTCGGTTACATCAATCTGAATCGGACGCAGCCGGTTGGAAGCTTCCCGGCACAACGCCTCGCCATCGGCGAGTTTGCGGACGCCCGCAAACACATGAAAGCCTAACTTGTCGAGATGCAGAGCCGCCGCCCGCCCAATGCCTTTAGACGCGCCCGTGATGAGTACATACCGTTCCGCCATGATCCACTCTCCGTACACTAAAACCCATTGACGAGACTACCTACCGATAGGTCAGGAAAACACGCAAAAAAAGAGGGCTTAGGCGCGCAAGCCATCCATGTACAAGCGCACGAGCTGATCCGCCAGCCCCTCAATCGGCTTATGCTTGTACTCGCTCTCCTCATGCAGGCTCTGCACCGAGACGATGAAGGTCACCGCGACCATATGTGCGTCAACTTCCCGAATTTCGCCCCGCGTCTGCGCCGCCTCGATCAGCGTCGTGACCGGCTCGAAGATCGCCGCGTTCCCCGCCATGAGCACTTCATAAGCATATTCGGGCGGGAGCGCGCGAATATCGGTGCGAAACAGGCGCGACGTATCGAAGGGTAGGTGCGTCACATGGAATAGGGCGATCGCCGTGAGCTTTGACCGGAGATCAGGTTTGGCCGCGGCCAAGGCGCTGCGCACTCCGTCGCCGATTTCCGCCAGCATCCGCATCATCACTTCCGTATACAGTTGATCTTTGCCCTGCGGCGCATGGTAATACAGTGACGCCTTCCGCACGTTCAACACCGCGGCGATATCGTTCATCGTCACGGAGAGATAGCCGCGATCCCGAAAAAGGGCTGCTGCTGCCTGCAAGACTCGTTCCCGCGCTTCGCTGCTGTCCGACATTTTACCTACCTAACGGTCAGTCAATAAGATAGTACTTTTCGCTGTCGGTGTCAAGTACCCCACTTTACAACCAATGCAAAACGGGTTATAGTGATCCTATAAATCAGGCGCTTTTTCCAAGCGCAAAATTTCACATCCCTGTTGACACTTAACGCGGTTCTGCGCTATAATGCGCGTTCACGTTTTGTCTCTATTTGCCTCGTTGGTGGGGATGCGCCCTAGTTGCAGTAAACCCAAGGACTCGTCGGAACGATAGTTACTATCGTGTCCCGTTTTTTGATTCTTCCGTACATAGACTGAGGAGCGGTGCATTGCAACGGTATACTCAAGTCAAGAATTATGCTCGTACTGCCGATGTACAACTGCTGCCATCGCTGATCGAAGTACAAGTCAACGCGTTCAAATGGTTCCTCGAACACGGCCTCGCAGAACTGTTTGATGAGATCAGTCCGATTGAAAGCTACAACGGCAACCTGAAGCTGTACTTCCCCGGCAACAGCCGCGAAGCACAGGAATTCGGCTTGCGGTACTGGTTCGAAGAACCGAAGTACAGCGAAGAAATTTGCCTCGAACGCGATATGTCGTTTGCCGCCCCGCTCTATATCCGCGTGGCGCTCGTCAATCGTGAAGCAGGCGATGAAGTTGTCACTTCTGACATCTTCCTGGGCGATTTCCCGATCATGACTGAAAAGGGAACGTTCATCATCAATGGGACGGAACGCGTGGTCGTCAGCCAGCTCATCCGCTCCCCCGGCGTCTACTTCGACGCCGAAGAAGACCGCACCACGGGTCGTCTGCTGGCGAACTCCAAGCTCATCCCGGATCGCGGCGCGTGGATGGAATTCGAAACGCGCAAAAGCGACTATCTGGCGATTCGCTTCAACCGCAAGCGCACGATCCCCGTGACGATTCTGTTGCGCGCGCTGGCCGCCGTCAACGACAACATGCCCGCCGAGCTGTCCCCCATTCAGACGGGCAGCGATGAAGAGATGATGGGTTTGTTCGCCGCGGTGGACATCGATCCCGATCATCAGTTCATGGCGAGCACGCTCAAGATGGAACCGGTGTGGGAACTCAAGAAGGAACAGACCGTCGCGCAGGCGGCGTTGATCGAGTTCTACCGCCGTATGCGCCCCGGCGACCCACCCACGCTCGACAACGCGCGTGAATATCTGGAAAGCCAGTTGTTCGACCAGCGCCGTTACGATCTCGAACGCGTCGGTCGCTACAAGCTGAATCAGCGCCTCGGCCTCGACAGCACGATTCCGCGCACCACACGCACCGTCACCAAGGGCGATATCGTCAAGGTGCTGGAGCGTATGATCCTGATCAACACCGGCAAAGCCAACAAAGACGACATCGATCACCTTGGCAACCGCCGCGTGAAGACCGTGGGCGAACTACTGCAGAACAAGCTGCGCGTCGGCCTGCGCCGCACCGAACGTGTCGTCAAGGAACGCATGTCGATCCGTGAGAGCGACAACCTCACGCCCGTGACGCTCGTCAACATCCGTCCGGTCGTCGCCGCGATCCGCGAATTCTTCGGCTCGTCGCAGCTCTCGCAGTTCATGGAACAGACCAATCCGCTGGCGGAACTGACGCACAAGCGGACGCTCTCCGCGCTCGGCCCCGGCGGTCTGCGCCGTGAACGCGCTGGCTTCGATGTGCGTGACGTGCATCACAGCCACTACGGTCGCATCTGCCCGATTGAAACGCCGGAAGGCCCGAACATCGGCCTGATCGGTCGTCTCGCCAGCTATGCCCGCGTCAATGAATACGGCTTTGTCGAAACGCCGTACCGCCGCGTGATCAAGTTCCTCGCCGGAACGGACGCCGACCTACTGGGCCGCGTGATCCGCGAAGACGTGACCGATGCCGATGGCAACGTGCTCGTCAACGAAGGCACGGTCGTCGACGAAAAGGTCGCCAAGAAGCTGGCCAAGATCGACAAAGTGCCGATCATGCCGTTCGTCGAAGCGGACATCATCTACCTGTCGGCAGATGAAGAAGACAACTACGTCATCGCGCAAGCGAACGCGCAGTTGGGCGAACGCAACGAATTCATCACCGACCGCGTGTCCGCGCGCCACAACCAGAAATTCCTGGTTGTTCCCGCTCGCCGCGCCGACTATATCGACATTGCGCCGCGCCAGATCGTGGGCATCAGCGCCGCGTTGATCCCGTTCCTCGAACATGACGACGCCAACCGCGCCCTCATGGGTTCGAACATGCAGCGCCAAGCCGTCCCCCTGCTCCGCCCAGACGTTCCCATTGTCAGCACGGGCATGGAAGACAAGGCCGCGTATGACAGCGGTCAGGTGCTGGTGGCGGACGTGGACGGCGAAGTCGTCAGCGTGCAGGGTGATCGCATCATCGTGCACACGACCAACGGCGACGAACGCATCTACCGTCTGCGCAAGTACAACCGTTCCAACCAGTCGACCTGTGTCGACCAGCGCCCCATCGTCAAGAAGGGCGAGCACATCAAGAAGGGCACCGTCATCGCAGACAGCTCGTCCACGTGGATGGGTCAGCTCGCGCTCGGTCACGACGTGCTCGGCGCCTTCCTGTGCTGGGACGGCGGTAACTACGAAGACGCGCTGCTGATCAGCGAAGACATGCTGCGCAACGACAAGTTCACCAGCATCCACATCGAAAAGCACGAAGTGGAAGCGCGCGATACCAAGCTCGGCCCGGAAGAAATCACCTACGATATTCCGAACGTCGGCGAAGACGCGCTCAAGGATCTGGACGAATTCGGCATCGTGCGCATCGGCGCGGAAGTCGGCCCGAATGACATCCTCGTCGGCAAGATCACGCCGAAGGGCGAAAAAGAACTCAGCCCGGAAGAAAAACTGCTCCGCGCGATCTTCGGTGAGAAGGCGCGTGAAGTGAAGGACTCCTCGCTGCGTCTGCCGCACGGTGAAAAGGGTAAGGTCGTGGATGTGAAGACCTTCACCCGCGAAGAACACCCGGATCTCCCCGCGGGTGTGGAGAAGATGGTCCGCGTGGCCGTCGCCCAGAAGCGTAAGATGACCGTCGGCGATAAGATGGCCGGTCGGCACGGCAACAAGGGTGTTATCTCGCGTATCGTCGCCATTGAAGATATGCCTTATCTGTCCGATGGGCGTCCGGTCGAAATCATCCTCAATCCGACGGGTGTGCCCGGTCGTATGAATCTCGGTCAGGTGCTGGAAATCCACCTCGGGTGGGCAGCGGAACGCCTCGGCTTCCGCGCGATCACCCCGGTGTTCGACGGCGCGAAGGAATGGGAAATCCAGTCCGAACTCGGGCGTGCGTGGATGATGGATCAGTCGTGGAAAGAAATTACCGACCGCGCCTGGGAATGGATCACGCAGTTCGAGTACAACCCGGAAGACCTCGAAGACGACGACGAAGTGCGCCGCCTGTTCGTCCATGACTGGATTGGTCAGAGCGGTCTGTATGACCCGGATCAACTGCTGGGCGATATCGGCTACACGCGCCGCGCCGTGTTCGCGGAATGGCTGCGCGAAAAGGGTTACGACCCCGATGGCGTTCTGCTGTTCGATACGACGGGCCTGAGCGCGGACGAACGCAAGCGCCGTGATCAGAATGCCTTCGACGTGGCGCTGCGTCTGTGGATGCAGTGGGCCGACCCCGAGCATGTCGTACCGGAAGGCTTGAGCGGCAAGGAACTGCTGCCCTACGCCGACCGCGTGATGTTCAACACGGGTAAGGCCGTCCCGGTCTACGGCAAGCACATCCTGTACGATGGCCGCACGGGTGAAAAGTTTGACCAACCCGTGACCGTCGGTATCATCCACTTCCTGAAGCTGGCCCACCTCGTCGAAGACAAGGTGCACGCCCGCTCGACTGGCCCGTACAGCCTCGTCACCCAGCAACCGTTGGGCGGTAAGGCGCAGTTCGGTGGTCAGCGCTTCGGTGAAATGGAAGTGTGGGCGCTGGAAGCCTACGGCGCGGCGTACACGCTGCAGGAAATGCTCACCGTTAAGTCGGACGATGTGCAGGGGCGCGTCAAGACCTACGAAGCGATCATCAAGGGTGAGCCGATTGAAGAACCGGGCATCCCGACCTCGTTCCGCGTGCTGGTGAAGGAACTGCAAAGCCTCGGCCTCGCAGTCGAAGCCATCAGTGACACGGGTGAAGTCATCCGCTTCGGCAAGGAAGACGAGAAGCAGAAGCCTCCGAAGGTGCCGACGGGTCTGCTCGGCATTGGCGGCGGCACGGGCACCGACCCCGACTTCCTACCGTAACCTTACCTTCTCACCCCCTCTCCATCTGGAGAGGGGGAACCACCAATCAGTGTAGGGACGAGGCATGCCTCGTCCTTTTTATTTAGTGCTTCATCCGGTAAATGGTCGAATGCGTGTAGGGGCGGCCGCCCCCGAGCTAGATGGTCCCTGACCTCCTCCCATGATTTCCTTGCTCGTTTGTCGAACATTTGGTCAAATTACTTCTTGACTCTCCAGCCGCTGGAAGGTCTATCGTTGAGTCTATCAGGAAGCGCGAGGCCACATGATCCGAATTGGTGAGTTTTCACAGCTGTCGCGGGTACCCGTCAAAACGCTGCGCTTTTACGACGAGATCGGCTTGCTCAAACCCGCCATCGTCGACAAGTTCACCAGCTACCGCTATTACACGCTGGATCAACTGCCGCGACTGCATCGGATTCTCGCGCTCAAAGAACTCGGGCTGTCCCTCGACCAGATCGCCACGCTGCTCAACGAAGACTTATCGGTGGAGCAAATTCGAGGCATGCTCCGCCTGAAACAAGCGGAACTTCAGCAGCATATTCACGAAGAGCAAGAGCGGCTGGCGCGGGTCGAAGCGCGCATCCGCCGGATTGAAATGGAGGGTCAAATGCCAACACAAGAAGCCGTGATCAAACAGACGCCGAGTTTCCGGGTGCTTGCATACCGGGAACTGCTGCCCGATACCAAAGCGATTCCCGCCTTCTTTGAGCACGTGATGGGCGCGGTAATGATGAGCAGCGTCCCATTCAGCGCGCCCATGCTGGCGCTGTATCATCATGACGCCTTTCGCACCGTGGAGATGGATACGGAAATCGCCATCCCCGTCCCCGATGACTATCACCGCGAGGTCCGCATTGACGAGCAGCGGGTGATGACCATTCGCACGATCCCCGCGCATGACACCGTCGCCTCGATGCTGCACCACGGGAGCTATGCCAACATCGACGACACGTATATCGCCCTCTCCCGCTGGATCGTCGAACGCGGTTACAACATCATCGGGCCGGCTGCTGAAGTCTATCTCCGCTCGATGGGCGACACGCAGAACCCGGACGAACTGCTTACGGAGATTCAGTTCGTAGTCGAAAAGGTGCCGTCTAGCACCGTCTAACCAATCTATAAAGCACCGCATTGGGACGAGGTCAGCCTCGTCCTTTTGTTTGCTATAATCAAAGTGACCTGTTGGATGTGAGGATCAGCCCATGGCGGACATGGCGAAAACCAAGATCACGGCGCAGGAGTTCTCCGAACTCCCCGAACAGCCGGGATTCCCCATCGTGGAACTCATCGACGGAGAGATCATTTTGAGCGCGAGCCCAATTGACAAACACCAAAGAATCGCCGTGCGGATTGTCGGTATACTCCTGGAGATGAAACTCGGGGGTGAAGTCTTCTTCGCCCCTTTTGACGTACACCTTGACGAATTCAATGTCGTCGAACCGGATGTGATGTGGATCGCAGAAAACAGTCAAGCGGCGGTGAATAAATGGGTTTACGGCGCTCCCGATTTGATCGTTGAGATTCACTCTCCAAGCACCATTCGCATGGACAAGCTGAAGAAGTCCGCGCTCTACGAAAAACATGGCGTGCGCGAATACTGGATGATCGACCCGGAACACGAACAGGTCGAAGTGTGGGTGAACGGTCCCAACGGCTTTGATCGCCTAGGTCTGTACGGCAAGACAGGCAGTTTTACCTCCCCCGTACTCGGCCAATCCGTCGACCTGACCCCGGTGTTCCGCTAATGCAGATCACGCACCGGCACGAGTGGAACATCACCCCGGCGGAAGCGATTCGCTTGCAGCAGCAGATGCGCGGCGAAACCGAGTATCAGCGGCCGCTCGACTTGAACGCGATCAAGCTGGTGGCCGGCGTCGATGTAAGCGTCAAGCCGAACCCGGAAACCGGGCGCGACCATTCGCAGGCCGCGATTGCCGTGCTCTCATTCCCCGACTTACAGCCCGTCGAAACCGTGCTCGCCGATATGCCGACGCCCTTCCCCTACATTCCCGGTCTGCTCTCGTTTCGCGAAGGGCCTGTTCTGGAAGAAGCCTTCAAGAAGCTGCAATCCACGCCGGATGTGTTCATCTTCGATGGCATGGGGCGCGCACATCCCCGCCGCATGGGGATCGCCGCACACATGGGCTTATGGCTGCAGCGACCGACGATTGGCTGCGGCAAGACCCACCTGCTCGGCAAATACGCTGAACCCGCCGATGTGAAAGGCGCGTACAGCGAACTGACGGATCACGGCGAACTGATCGGCGTGGTGCTACGCACGCGCGCGGGCGTCAAACCGGTCTACATCTCCGTCGGCCATCTTGCCGACCTCGCCACCTCGATTGAACTCGTCATGCGCTGCTCACCGAAATACCGCCTCCCCGAACCGATCCGCGCCGCGCACAACGCCGCCGGGCAATTTGGTGACTGAAAAACATTAAGATTTCACAGCCGGTGCTTCATGGTAATATGCGTGAGTTGTCACATGAAGAGAAAGCCGCTATGAGCAGCACAATCGATCTGTATACGCTAAAGTGGAGCACGCTCAACTTCTACGATCTGGTGCAGGTATACCGCGATCTCGCCGTCGAACTCGACCATGTCACCGATGAATTCACCCGCGCGGTCGAAGTCGACAAACGCGCGTACTATCATGGCGCGATGACCGCGCTGCAATCCTCACAGGGCAAGCTGCTCGCCAAGCTGGCAGAAATCCTCGAAGAACACGGCCACCTTGACCCGCTCGACTACCCCGACTTCGACGCGCGCATTCGCCGCGCCCGCCCCATCATGGAACTGATGGTACAAGACCTGTTCAACTAACGCTGACGATAGGCTTGTGCGCGTCCCCGATTCGCCAGCTCATGCGCGATGCGATGATAAACGTCACTGGCTTTCAAGTAGGTCACCGTCAGCCGCACCCGCTCGACCCGGATCGCCGCGTAGTAGGCGATCACGGGCAGCGAATCGGTGTACAGGGTGATCGCCTCCCCATCAGGGACGAGCGCCAGCGCCTGTTCCGCCGCCAGGCGTTCGGCTTGGTGCGCGTCCGCGCCGGGACAGCCACCGCACACTTTCAGATCACCGGGACGCCCATAGATGCCGTAGCCGATATAGCCCAGCTTATACGAGCCGTCGATCCAGAAGCGCCGCGCAGCGGTCACAACAGCGCGTCCAAAAGCTGCGGCAGGCCGTCAAAGACATAATCCGGCTGCGTCGGGCTGACTTCGAGTTCAGCGCGGGTGGTAACGCCTGTCAAAACCAGCGCCGTCTGCAAACCCGCCGAATTGGCCCCGTCGATGTCCGTATCCATCCGGTCGCCGATCATGAGCGTATTGGCCGCCGACGTGCCGAGCAGTTCCAGGGCTGCGTCGAACATCGGGCGATTCGGCTTGCCCATCATCAGCGGCGCTTGGCCTGCCCCGGTCTGAATCGCCGCGATGATGCTGCCCGCTCCCGGCACGAGACCATCAGCCATCGGGAACGTTTTGTCGCCGTTCGTGCCGATGAAATCCGCGCCACCGCGGATGAGCTGCACTGCCCGCTTCAGCTTGTTGTAGGTCAGGTCAAAGTCGATGCCGACTACCACCACGCGCGCCGCGTCGCTGAGATCGAAGCCCGCGCGCACGACCATGTGCCGCAGCCCGTCCCCACCCACGACATAGACCGGCGTGCCTTGCGGATATGTCCGCGTTAAGTAGCTGATCGTCACCCGCCCCGAGGTGAGGATCTGATCCTCGCGAATGCCGTCGATGCCCATGTGCGCCAGCTTCTGCACATAGTCGGTGGGCGATTTAGCGCTGTTATTGGTCGCCGCCGCGAAGGGCAGACCACGCGCTTTAAGCTTATCAAACAGGGCGATTGCGCCGGGGAGCAGTTCATCGCCGCGCCACACCACCCCATCCATGTCCATGACGACACCGTGAATCTCGGTCATTCAAATTCCTATCTATGCCAATGGGATAACAATCGTCGCAGTCAGGGGAATTAGCGCTTCCGGCGGGCATAGGTCGCCTGCCACACCTCGCGATATTCTTTCTTGCTCTCCTGTACCCAGCCATCGGCACTCAGAGCGTCCAGCAGCTTTTTCATCTCGGCCTGCGACAGGCTTTGGCGTGTTTCCGACTTCGCTTTGCTCGCATCATCCGCATCCCGGTAACTGATTCGCACACCCCACCACGACCACGGGGTGTCGAAGGTTCGCTCACCGCTGATATCCGTATATTCCCAACCCGGTTGCGCAGCCATAAGCTCGTTTCTCCTTGTTCGACATCAAAGCCAGCCTCAATCTGTGCAATGATACTCAGCGCGGCGGCGTGTTACAATCGGCGGCATTCACGTCTGTGCCTCACGGCAACTTGAGGCTCGATTTTAGGAGACCCGACACGATGACCTTTTCGATTGCCGCGTATGATCCCGACGAAGGCGCCTGGGGCGTCGCCGTCGCCAGCAAATTCCTCGCCGTGGGCGCCATGGTGCCGTGGGTGCGCGCGGGTGCGGGGGCAGTGGCGACCCAGTCCTATGCCAAGATCAGCTTTGGGCCGGACGGACTCGGCATGATGGGCTCCGGCATGAGCGCGGAAGAGACGCTCCAGCGCCTGCTCGAAGCCGATCCCGGTCAGGCGACGCGCCAGGTCGGCATCGTCGACGCCGATGGGCGTGCCGCCGCGCATACCGGCGTCAAGTGCAACGACTGGGCGGGGCATCGCATTGGCGTGGGCTTCTGCTGTCAGGGCAACATCCTCACCGGGCCGGACGTGCTCGAAGCGATGGCGACCGCCTATATAAGTGCTGAAGGTGAATTCGCCGATCGGCTGATGGCGGCGCTGCTGGCGGGCGACCGCGCGGGTGGGGATCGACGTGGGCGGCAGGGTGCGGCGCTCTACGTGGCGAAGACCGATGGCGGTTATGGCGGCGACAACGACCGCTATATCGATCTCCGCGTGGACGACGACCCCGATCCGGTCGCGCGGCTGGAAGGCTTGCTCACGCTGCATCACCTGTATTTTGGCGAGACGCGCCCCGAAGACCGCGTGTTGATCACGCCGGAACTCGTGCGCGAACTTCAGCTCATCATGCGCGAGCAAAAATACTACAGCGGCGACCTCAACAGTCAGTGGGACGAGCCAACCATCGAGGCCTTTGACCGCTTGATCGGCACGGAAAATCTCGAAGAACGCTGGCGCGCCACCGATGCGCCTACGCACATCGACCGCGTGGTGCTGGCTTACCTGCGGGGACGGTTCGGGAAAAAGTGAGCCGCCGCCGCGCCCTCTATCTCATTCTGCTCATCGGCGCGGTGATCCGGCTGCATGCGCTCGGTCAGGATGTGCGCTTTCATCCGGATGAAGCGCTGTTCGCCACGTTTGCGCGCCAGGCGGCGCTCAACGGGGATTGGCTGCTGCACGGATCACTGGATAAGCCGCCGTTAGCAATCTACGCGAGCGCGCTGTCGATGACGCTGTTCGGCGCGCGCGTCGACAACACCATTCTGACCTTCGACTACCGTGTCGGGGAGATCACCGCGCGGCTGCCCGCCGTCTTCGCGCAGATTCTGCTGGTCGCGGTCGTCTATGCACTGACGCGGCGTTTGTACCGGGGACGCACGGTCGCGGCGTGGGCGGCGCTGTTCGCCGCCTGTTCCCCGGTTGCCGTAGCGTTCAGCGCGACCGCCTTCACCGATGGGCTGATGCTCCTCTTGATGACGCTCGCGCTGTGGGCGATCAGCCGCGGCAGTTGGTTGTGGAGCGGCATCTGGTTAGCGCTGGCCGTGGCCAGCAAGCAGCAGGCGTTGTTTTACCTGCCGCTCGTGCTGGCGCTCGGCTGGGCGGTGGATGGGATGAGTCTGCGCCGCTGCGCGCAGTTCGCCGCACCGCTCGGTCTGGGCGCGCTGGTACTCATCGCGTGGGATGCGGCGCGGGCGCAGTCAACCAGCTTCTGGACGCTGGCGGCGGCGAACAACGCCATCGACGGACTCGCCGCCGATCCGGGTGCGCGCCTCGGGGCGTGGACAGACCTTGGACGCCTGCTGCTCGGCACGCCGACGTTTTTGCTGCTCGGGGGCGCGGCGCTGGCCGTGATCAGCGGCGTGATTCGCCGTCCCCGCGAGCAGGCCACCGTGATCGATACGGTGCTCGCCCTCGCCGTGATCGTGTACATCGGCGCGCATGTGCTGATCAACTTCAACGTGTACGACCGCTATCTGCTGCCGCTGGTGCCGCTGCTGGCGATTTTGGGCGCGCGCGGCGGCGTGTGGCTATGGGGACAGATCAGCCGCATTTCCCCGCGGGGGGAAGTCGCGGTGATCGCGGCAGCTATCGCGCTGGCGCTCGTCGTTGGCGGGTGGAATGCAGCCGAAGGCAATGTGAATGTCGGCGGGGATGGTGGCAACGGTCGGCGCGGCGTCTACACCGACATCAATGAACTGGCCGACTTTCTCAATCAGCAATCTCTGGGCGCGATCATCTATGACCGCTGGATCGGTTGGGAATTAGGCTATTATCTGGGGGAATGGACCGATAAACGTAAGGTGTATTATCCAACCATCGAAACGCTGGTCGCCGGAGCGCTCGATCAACCTGATCCTGCTCCCCGCTATCTGGCCGCTCCCGTCGATCAACCGATCGCCAGTTGGCTCGATGCGCTGCGGGAGGCAGGTTTCACGGTGACGCGCGTCTACAACGCCCAGCGCTTCGTCGTCTATGAGCTGCTACCGCCGCCCCGCCTTTAGCATCTCTTGCACCACCGTCACGAGATTGTGGGCGATATAGGGCTTGGTCAGATAGCGATCCGCGCCGCCGTTCAGCGCATCACGGATTTGATCCGGGTCCACCAAGGCGGACAGCACCAGCACGGGCATCTCGTCATAGGCGGGCTGACCGCGGATCACGGCCAAAAATTCCATCCCGCTGATGTCGGGCATCATGAGATCGAGAATCAAAAGATCGGGGCGGAGCCCTGACTCAAGCTGCTGTCCGGCCAAGCGCGCATGTTCAACTGTCACCACGTTTAAGTTGATCCGTGCGAGCAAGATGCGAACGAGCTGCAAGAGATCGGGGTCATCATCAACCACGAGGATGCATTTTCCGCTCAAAGTCACCGCTTACACGCCTTTCTGCGTTTCGGAGGAAACGATCGTAATGTAGCTTACCACAGCCTGTTTTGCTCATCCCTATAGATCGGTGTATTCTCAAGATTATATCGTGCACCAGGAGGTCTTCGCTTGAAACGTTTGATCCAGCTTGTCGTGTTATTGGCGATCCCGTTACTTTCGGCAGGGTGTTTTCGTTCGGCTGGGGACACAATTGAGCCGACTCAGGATGCCGCCTCGAACTCGGTCGTGCTGGAAGCTACCACCACTACCCCGTCGAGCGGCTTACCCGGCACGCCGACGCTTCCTCCCATTACCATTCTAGCACCGAACACGCGCCCAGCGGTAACTGATGAAGTTCCGGTCGAAGCCGCGACCACGCGCTCACCGCAAACCATCGTGCCGCCGCCGACCGCCACGCCGCAGTTCATCACGCCCGGTTCGCCGCTCGGCCCCGTCCCGATTGAGACGAGCACGCCGCGTCCTGCCTCGGAAATCACGGCTGAAGCAGAAAGTGCTGGCGACACGGGTGAAGGCGAGACCACGCGCATCAATAACGATCCGTGCATCTACATCGTGGAATCGGGCGACAGCCTGTATTCGATTGCCATTGACCATGATACTACCATTGATGATTTGCTGGCGGCGAATCCTGACCTCGATGGCGATCCGCCCGTCATTTTCCCGGAGGATGAGCTGAATCTGCCGGACTGCGACGGCACGACGACCCGCACGCCGCGCCCGACCGCCACGGCTGAGCCGACCAACGCGCCCGGCACCGCGACCGCAGGCGAAGTCTACACCGTCGAACCCGGCGACACACTGTTCAACATTGCGACGCGCTACGGCGTGACCATTGCCGACATCGTCGATGCTAACCCCGGCCTCGACCCGGATCGACTGTCGATTGGACAGCGCATCATCATCCCGCCGGACGAGGAATAAACGTCTGAGATTCACCGTAGGGGCATGGCGCGCCATGCCCCTACCCCTGTCGCCCTACTCCGCCAACTGCGCCGACCAGATCGTCAGGTCGTCAAACGCAATGTCGGCCACGCCCCCTTCGGCGACAGCCGCCGTGAGCCCCGCGAAGCCATCCGTGTAGCGTGAGTCGCGCGCCTCAGCGATGAACTGTCCATTGACATACAGCGCCAGATAATCGCCGATGCATACCGCCCGGATCCGGTTGATGCCGCGATCCTGATTCACCACGTCAGTGCGTGTCCAATCGATCAGACCGTCGACTTGCTCGGTTGCGCCGCGCCGAATCGAGTAGTAGCCGTCGCCGCTGATGAGAAAGTAGTAGCCGTCGCCGTCGTTGTTGGAACTAGCGCGGCACAGCACGCCGTAAGCGTTGTTCCGGTAGTCGGAAAGCTGCGTGGTCTCCACTTCGATCACCACATCGGAATGGCGCTCGACGTTCAGGCCGGAGACGAAGCCCGCCTGTTCGGAATAGGCGCGGTACGTGCCATCCTCGATGCGAAAGTCGATGCCATAGCCTTCGGCAATCCGCCCGCGCCACGCGTACCCCTCATCAAAACTCTCGCGCAGCAGCGCCTCGTTGAGGATGAACTGCTCAGAGGGCCGCGCCGTGCAGCCGACCAGCAGTCCCAGCGCGCTCAGCAGGAGCAGCACACCGCGCATAGTTGTGACCCTTTCCTAGTATGAGAACCTTGAACATAACAGCCGTTTTGTTCGACTTTTAAGGTTTGCCCGCCACATCCTTCGGTGTATAATCGGTGTGGTGGACGAAGTTCACTGAAAGAAGAACAAGCCCAAGGTTATACACCATGATTGAAGTTGTTATCGACAGCATCCGCGTGAGCCTCATGTCGCAGTATCGCATCGTGATCCTCAAGGATTCAACGACCGACCGATATTTGCCGATTTGGATTGGTCCGTGCGAAGCGGATGCGATCACGATTGAACTGCAGGAGATGCCGCCGCAGCGTCCACTCACGCATGACCTGCTCAAGTCGATGATCCGTGAACTTGGCGGCAAAGTCGTCCACATCCTGATCAGCGATCTCCGCAATGACGTGTATTATGCCCGCATCGTCATCGATGTGGCAGGGCGACAAATTGAAGTCGACGCCCGCCCCAGCGATGCCATCGCGCTGGCTGTCCGCGCGAAAGTGCCGGTCTTCGTCTCCGATCACGTGATGGAACGGCATTCGATTGAGCCGGAAGAAGATGTCGAACGCACGATCGGCGGCAAAGAACTCGATGAAGATCGCCTGAGCGCGTTCAAAGATTTCGTCAACAGCCTGGATCTCGACGATTTAGACGACGAAGAAGAATAACGATCCACCATCTGTCGGTTCGGTCGGCACAACTTGTAACACGACAACGGCGTACCGCTACCGGAGCGCCGTTTTGTTTCTCTTTGGATAGGGTTCATGACCTCTAACCCCGGTATCCTTAGGCTTGCGCCTCACAGCCCTGAAGCCGAAGAGGCGGTGATCGGCGGCGTACTGACCGATCCCGATCTGTTCCTCGGAATTGCTGCATACCTGCGTCCCGAAGACTTCCACATCAACCGCCTCGCGATTGTCTGGGAGGCGATGATGCGCGTCGCCGACCGGAACGACGGCATCGACGTGCTGACGGTCAGCGAGGAGATTCGCGCGCTCGGCAAGGCGGAACAGTTCGAAGATAAGGCGCGTGGCTTTCTCGTCAACCTGATCAACCGCACGCCGACCTCGGTACACACCGAAGCGTACGCCCGCGTAGTCGAACGCCTCGCGATCTGCCGCCGCCTGCTCACCGCCGCGGACGAGATCAAAACGCTGGCGTATGACGAACAGCTCCCGGTGGAGCGCATCACCAGCGAGGCCGAGTCGCGCCTGTTCCGCGTGACGGAACGCAATCAGCGCGGCGACCTCGTGCCGATGTATCAGGCGATTGACACGTTCTTCGCCAGCATCGAACACAAAATGCAGCACCCCGACGAGCCGATGGGCTTACCGACGGGCTTCCGCGACCTCGACGGACTGCTGAGCGGCTTGCAGCGCAGCGACCTCCTGATCTTTGCAGGGCGGCCTGGCATGGGCAAGTGCGTTGCGGCAGACACGCTCGTCCCGACTGAATTTGGTCTTCTACCGATTGAAGCGCTGCGCCCATCCAATGTTAACGGCATCACTGACGACGAGGGGGGAACGTTCTACCCGCTCAACATCGAGGTACAGACGCCCACTGGAACGCAAACCGCGACGCACTTCTACGACAGCGGCCTTAAACCAACGCGGCGGCTGCAAACGCGCGGCGGCTACGCCCTGACGGCGACCTATGTTCACCCGGTGTTGACGCTGGTCGAAGGTGGACAAAAAGTCTGGAAGAATTTGAGCGATCTGTGCGTCGGCGATTTTGTCGCTGTGCAGCGCCATGCTCCCTTGTGGGGAGATAGAACTGAGCTGCCGGAATTCAGTTACAAGTTAAAGAACTTGGGTACTACAAGGCTGCCTACGCTGCCTTCCGAAATGACACCCGATCTTGCCTATATCCTCGGTCTCTTGGCAGGTGACGGTAATCTCACGCAGCCAAATTATGTCAGCTTCTCCTCCGCCGATCCTGAAATCGTCGATCTGCTGTATGGCTGGGCGCGATCAATGGGATTACACCCACATCCACGACGAAACTACGACCACCAAATTGGTAGCATCGTCCTCAATACATGGCTGAAGCACATTGGTCTGGCCGGGTATGCGTACGAAAAAGAAGTTCCGTACACGGTACTGCAAGCACCTCAAGACTGCGTACGAGGTTTCCTGCAAGGCTTATTCGACACGGATGGCCATGCCACTACCAAGTCAGGCTATGTCGAATACGTGACAACGTCGGAGAAGTTGGCGCGGCAAGTGCACGCGTTGCTGCTGCAATTTGGGGTTGTAAGCAAGCTCAAACGCAAAGAGAACAAATATCGCGGATCATGGAACATCCTGATCTTTGGTGCGGCTGCCCAACGCTTCTACGTAGAAGTTGGGTTCCGCCTAGAGCGCAAACAGTCAAAGCGTCAGTGTCTGCCCACCCGTACCAATTCCAACATCGATCTTGTGCCGTATCTCCCGCCGCGCACTTCAACGATCCCGAAAACGGAACAGACGCAGCTCTATCGTTACTTCTTGGGACACCGCAGCCCGTCCTACGCCTTACTGAAACGCATGGCGACCTATGCGCCGGAAGTAACACATCTGCTCGAACCCGAGTACTACTGGGATGAGATCGTTTCCGTTGAAGACGCGGGAGTACAACCGTGCTACGATCTCACTGTTCCGGAAGGAAACGCCTTCGTCAGCAACGGGATCGTCAGCCATAACACCAGCTTCATGCTATCCGTCGTGATGAATGCCGCAAAACTCGGCGCGCGCATCCTCATTTTCACCATGGAAATGGGGCACGAGCAGATCGTTCAACGTTTCGTCTCGATGGAAACGGGCATCAACACCCAGAAACTGCGCACGGGTCAGCTCGATGCCCGCGAGTATTCGCGCTTTGTTGAGGCAACGGGACGCTTAGGCAATCTCAACATCTTCATTGACGACTCGGCGGCCATCACGCCCATCGAAATGCGCACAAAAAGCCGCCGGATTCAGCACGAATTTGGCCTCGATCTGATCATCGTCGATTACTTACAGTTGATGAGCGCGGGCGCGGGCTACGAAAATAACAGCGTGCAGGAAGTCAGCTATATCAGCCGCGCGTTGAAAGAGTTGGCGCGTGAGTTGAACGTGCCGGTGCTATCGGCGGCGCAGCTTTCCCGCGCGGTCGAACAGCGTCAAGACAAGCATCCGCAGTTGAGCGATCTGCGTGAATCCGGTTGTTTGACAGGTGAGTCACTGGTTTACCTGCCGGATACTGGTGCTTACGTGCCGATCCGGGAGCTTCAAGGTCAGTCCGGTTTCCGCGTGCTGAGCCTTAACACGAATACGTGGAAACTCGAACCTGCCGAAGTTAGCCGCGCATGGTGTACGGGAATCAAATCCGTCTACAAGCTGACAACGCAGCTTGGGCGCACCATCCGCGCGACGGGCAATCACAAGTTCCTGACGATCAACGGGTGGAAGCGGTTGGACGAGCTCACAACCGAGGACTGCCTCGCCCTCCCCCGCGTTTTACCGAGTCCGCAAGAGCAGACGATGAGCAACGCTGAACTAGCCCTGCTCGGGCATTTGATCGGCGATGGCTGCACGCTGCCCAAACACGCGATCCAATACACAACGCGCGAGGACGATATTGCGCAGATTGTCGCCAACCTAGCGACCGAAGTGTTCAGCGATCAGGTGCGCCCGCGCATCTATCGAGAACCGGGCCGCAACTGGTATCAGGTGTTCCTCACCTCAACCCAGCATTTGACGCACGGCGTGCAAAGTCCCGTGCGCGTGTGGCTGGACGAGCTAGGTGTGTTTGGTCTGCGTTCCTATGAAAAGCGCGTACCAGCCAAAGTCTTACAGCAACCTGCGAACGCGATTGCCTTGTTCCTGCGTCACCTGTGGGCGACCGATGGGCATATTGGTCTTAGGAAAACGACCAAAGGCCAGTATCCGAACATCTACTACGCGTCGAGCAGCCTGGAACTCGCCAGCGATGTGCAATCGCTGCTGCTGCGCCTCGGTATCAATGCCCGGCTGACCCGCGTTCCACAGACGGGCAGAGGTCGCGATCAGTTCCATGTTGCCCCATCGGGACAGGACGACTTCCGCCGCTTCGTTCAATCGATTGGCGCTGTTGGTGCACGACGCGCTGAGTCGCTGTGTGCAGTCAGCGCGTATCTGGACACGCATATTGCCAACACGAACCGCGATATCATCCCGCGACAGGTCTGGCGCACCTATGCTGTCCCGGCGATGGCCGCATATCAGCTCACGGCTCGGCAAATGCAGTCTGAACTCGGCAACGCCTACTGTGGGACCGGCTTGTACAAACAGAACATCAGCCGGGAACGGGCGGCACGTCTCGCCCAAGTCGTACAATCCGAACCGATTGCCGCATTGGCGCAAAGCGATGTTTACTGGGATGCAATTGTCTCCATTGAACCGGATGGCGAAAGCGAAGTGTTCGACCTCACCGTGCCGACGAATCACAACTTCGTCGCCAACGACATCATCGCTCATAATAGCTTGGAGCAGGACGCTGATATCGTGATGTTCCTGTATCGCGATGTGGTCTACAACGAAGCAACCGAGTTTCCGAACAAGGCCGAGATCATCGTCGGCAAGCACCGCAACGGCCCGACGGGGAGCATTGATCTGCACTTCGAGCGGTCGCTGACCAAGTTCTCTGACGCCAAGACTATGAAAATCGATCTGGGCAGCCTATGACGAAGTTCAACGGCTTCCTCCCCGGCAAACAGCCGACCTTCGCGGTCTACACGCAGTTCATCAGCGAACTACTGCCGCTCATCGACCATGTCGTCGAGCTCAAGGTCACATTGTACGCGATGTGGGCGATCCAGCAGCGCGAAGGCACGTTCCGCTATTTGCTGCGGCGCGACTTCACCGCGAACGCGGCATTTCTGGCCGGCATCGGCGGCGAAGCAGCCCTCGATGACGGGTTGGCGCGGGCGTGTGCGCGCGAAACGCTGCTCAGTACCGAAGTGGAACTAGGCGAATCGCCAGAGCGCCTGTATTTTATCAATACGGCGCTGGGTCGGACCGCGCTGGAGCAAGTCCGCCTCGGCTTATGGCCGCCCGGTGACGAAGGTTTAGTAGAGATTTTGCCGGAACGACCCAACATTTATCGTCTGTACGAGGATCATTTCGGGTCGCTGACGCCGATGATCGCGGACATGCTCAAGGACGCCGAAAAAGACTTCCCATTAAGTTGGATTGTCGAAGCTATGCGGATCGCCGTCGCCAAGAATGCGCTCAACTGGCGGTTCGTGCAGGGAATCTTAGATCGCTGGCAGCGAGAAGGTAAAGGCAATGCGGTCGATCAAAGACCTGATGAACGGGATGGAAAACGATACATCTCCGGGGAATATGCCGACTTCCTCGAGTGGTGACGATGATGGGCTGTGCCCCCTGTGTGGACGCGAGTCGCTGTGCGACGGACTCGGCTATGTGCGCGCCGATCTCCCGGTAGGGCATCCGCAGTTCGGGCAGTTGTTCCGCTGTCCCAACTACCGCACCAACGCCGAACGCAAAGAAAAGCTGCGCAAACTCGGTAATCTCGAAGCCTATAAAGACAAAACGTTCGAGAGCTTCGACACAGAAAATATTCCGAACCTGAGTCCCAAACAGCGCGACTCCCTGCGCGAAGCGCTGCACTATGCGCAGGCGTACGCCAGTCAGCCGACCGGATGGATTCTGTTTGAAGGTACATACGGCACGGGCAAAACGCATCTCGCCGCCGCGATCGGCAATTCGCTGCTCGACCACGAGGAGCGCGTGATTTTCGTCACCGTGCCCGACCTGCTCGACTATCTGCGCGGCGCGTACGCCCCCAACGCTGAATCCGGCTACGACGAAACGTTTGATCGCCTGCGCGAAGCGGGCGTGCTGATCCTCGACGATCTCGGCGTAGAAAACCCGAGCGAATGGGCGGGCGAAAAGCTGTTCCAACTGCTCAACCATCGCTATGTGTACCGCCTGCCGACCGTCGTCACCACCAACGCCGATATTGAAACGATTGATCCGCGCCTCGCCAGCCGTCTCGCCGATAACAAGCTGGTGCAGCACGTCAGATCAAAGCGCCGGATTTCCGCACCAACAAAAAACACGTCGGTCGATGAAGTGCCGGATCTCGGCCTGTACCGCGAAATGACGCTGGAAAACTTCGATACGCGCACGCGCACCACCGTCGAAGAACGCTCGAATCTGGAACGCGCAGTGCAAATCGCGCGCGAAATTGTCGAGATCAAATCGATGTGGCTGGTGCTGATTGGCCCATCTGGGACGGGCAAAACGCATCTCGCGGCAGGCATTGCCAACGAGCTGGATAAGGCGGGCGTCGGCGTGATCATGGTCACAAACACCGAACTGCTCGACTATCTCCGCTCCGGTGTGGACAGCCGCGTGCAGTTGAAGCTGGAGCGCCGCCTCTCGATTCTACGCAACGTATCCGTGCTCGTGCTTGACGATCTAAACTTCGAGTCAATGTCGGCGTGGGCGCGTGAAAAGGTGTTTCAGGTATTGGATTACCGCTATCTGCGCCGCATGAAGACGATTATCACCAGCATACGATCCATTGAGGAAATGGACGCCCGCGTGCGCACGCGCATTCTCGACCGCCGCCGTTCGGCTGTCTACGTCCTCACTGGACGCCCGTATGTCGACCGGATGCCCAGAACCTACTGACCTATGGCCACTTCGATCCTGAAGCCGATCACCGTTTCGCCCTACAGCCGCCGCGACCGCCACATCGTCTCTGACCTGTTGTTCCGCAACTACAATGTCCACACGCACCTCGACTGGCAGGAGCCCGATAAGTAGCTGGAAACCCAGCAGGGTGTCACACGGCTGGCGTGGCAGCATGGGCGGCTGATGGGCATCCTGGCGACTGCCGCGCCGCTCGACAACACCACATGGATTCGCATCGCCGCGCTGGCCGATAACGCCGATGCTGCCCGCACGTTTAACGCGCTGTGGGACTCGGTGGTCGTCGAATTACTCGGGAATAACGTCCAGCAGGTCGCGGTGCTGCTCATCCGCGACTGGCTAATCCCGTTCGTGCAACCGCGCGGGTTCGCGCCCGCCGAGGAAGTTGTAACCCTGCGCCGGGCGGATTTGCCCGCCCCGCCCGAGGAGATGCCGGCGAACCTCACCATTCACCCGACGCGCGACGGAGACATTCCCATCATCGCGCGCGTCGATCAGGCCGCGTTCGCGCCGCCGTGGCAGCTTTCGGATGTGGATGTGCGCGAGGCTGTGCGCGCCGCCGCCTACTGCACCGTCGCCGTGAGCAACGAACGGATCGTCGGCTATCAAGCGAGCACGATGTACTTCGACGGGGGACATCTGGCGCGGCTGGCCGTGCTGCCCGATGTGCAGGGGACGGGCGTCGGATCGGCGCTGGTCAATGATCTGCTGCGGCGCTTCGCGCGGCGCGGCATCACGGCTGTGACGGTCAACACGCAGTTGAGCAACACGCGCTCACAGCATCTTTACGAACGCTACGGCTTTCAGCGCAACGGCTACGATCTGCCCGTGTGGATGCTTAATCTATAGCGTCGCGGGCCTCACCCCGCTCCGCTCAACTTCCCTCTCCCGTGGGTTCACGGCAGGACAGTTTTAATATTTCGACACCGTCTTCCCTCAGACGCCTTTTAGGGGGCCTTTGGCCGTCCGCTGAGCGCGCAGAAGGGTCCCTACAGGTTGGGGGTTGAAGTGAGATCTTTAAAACGTCATATCCTCTAACGCTTCGCGGAACGCTTCGGCCTGCGCATTCGTCAGCGAGCTGTTGAGCTGCACCATCACGTTATTGCGAAAATAGACATAGACCACCCCGCGCCGCGTCGACGAGTTGTTGCGCAGGCTCTCAATGTACGCCTGCCATGCGGCGAGCTGATCCGCTGTCTCAAACGTGATCACCTGCCCGCCGAGCGGGGCGATGCTGGCGATATGGAAAACGACGCGCTCGTCATAGTCTGCGGGGTCATCCCGCCCGGCGACGATCTGTTCATCGTCCGGCGCAATCGCCGTGTCCAGTCCGGCCGTCGTAAAGGCGTTGAACACATCTTGCGGGGTGAACAGGTTAAACGGCAGCGGCGTCGCTGTTGGCGGCCCAAACAGACTCACGCCGCCGCAACCCGTCAGCAGCAGGGGCAGCAAAAGCAGTGTTGCGATCAGCAGGGACAAAAGGTATCGTTTGGACATGCATCCGCTCCTAGCGAAAAGAATCAACCATGACAATGGTTTATCATGACGAAGATGGTAACGTAGATTATTTAAGAGGCAAGCGCGTCGGCGTTATTGGCTACGGCAACATGGGCAGTCCGATGGCGCTCAATCTACGGGACAGCGGCGTCGACGTGATTCTCCATGAGCCCCGCGCGGAGCGGCGCGAACAGGCGCTGGAAGATGGCTTCTCCCCCGTCGCCATCGCCGAACTGGTGGCCGCCGCAGACATCATTATGCCGCTGCTGCGCGACGAGGCCATGCCCAAAATCTACCTTGAAGGCGTATCGCCGCATTTGCGCCGCGGTCAAACGCTGATCTTCAGCAGCGCGTACAACCTCACCTTCGGTTTTATCGAAGCGCCGCCGTTCGTCGACGTGGGGCTGGTCGCCGCGCGCACACGGCGCCGCCGTCCGCGACCGCTACCTGTCTGGCGAAGGCTACGCCTCGTTCGTCGCCGTCGCGCAGGACGCCAGCCGCAGCGCGTGGCCGACGATCCTCGCGGTGGCGAAAGCGGCGGGCGCGCTCAAAGTCGGCGCCATTGAAACGCGCTTTGAGCAGGAGACTGAACTCGACCTGTTCTTGCAGCAGGCCGTACTGCCCGTGCTGCACCATGTCGTGATCACTGCGGCGGAGCTGCTCATGAAACTCGGCTACCCGCCCGAAGCCGTGTTCACCGAGCTGTATCTCTCGGGCGAAACGTCCGACTATCTGCGGGCGGCAGCGGTCAGAGGGCTGCTCAAAGCGCTCGATCCGCGGTCGCTGACGGCGCAGTACGGTATCCTCAGCCGCTACGAACGCTTCAATGATTTGAAGCTGGAACGCCTGATGGAGATCACGCTGGAAGAGATTCGCAGCAGCAAATTCGCGCAGGAATGGTCGAAGGAGTTCAACGCCGATTACCCGCGCCTGCGCAACCTGCTCAAAGCCGCCGCGCGATGGACACATGGGGAGCTCGAACAACAGACCATCGACGCGCTCCAGCGCGATGGCGATTAAGTTGCCCGATAACGCATCGGGAGTAACAATTAAGTGAGTTGGAATCGTCTAGAAAACTGTCGACAAACTATATTTTAGGCAGGTAAAGTCATGACTACGCAGCTTCAAAACCACCACCCTCGCCGCGCGCCTCAACGCGGTCAAAGACCTCGGCAAATTCAGCGCGCAGGTGATGAATGACTTCGCCAGCTACCTCACCACCGCGCCGGATGAGGGATCTCTTCCGCGTCAGTCCCTACTACGCGCGGCGCACGGGTACGTCCGTGCGCGAAGCGACCGATCTCTTCCTGTACGCGACGCTTGGCATTCTGGAATTCAACTGGGGCGTGCTCTGCCCCTCGTGTCATGCCTTCGTCCCCATCGCCGGGCGGGCTGCGTGCCATCCAGAATCAGGAATACCGCAACCACTGCATGATCGGCTTTGATGTGTCCGTCGACGATAATATCGAAGTCGCGTTCACGGTCGCGCCATCGACGCGCAGCATTCGCTTTCACGACATGGAGCTGCTCGACTTTCAGCGCGATTGGCTGCTGTGGTTCTATACGCACAGCATGTACCACGCGCCAGAAATCCGCCAGATCGCCGTGAAGCTGATGGTCACCTCGGACAAAATCGGCGTCGATGCGCGGCGCACCGTCGAAGTCGGTCTGGTGGACGGCGCGAACTATTTCGTGACGACGCCGGATATTCACGCCTTCGCCAACCTCGGCTGCGGATCCTAACGCGGCGAGCGACATCACGTTTGATCTGTTTGATGGGCGCATTGTGCCGGAAGGCGCGTATGTCAAACCGGGCAAGGTCAAAATCACCTTCCGCAACCGCATCGGCAAAGAGAGCGTGTACGGCGTGATCTACGACCCACGCCACGGCATCCCCAACCTCAACGACGAATCCGCGCAGTTGACCGCGCATTTCAGCCAACCGATGGAGTTTCTGACGGGCAAGCAGGTCGCGACCTCGAGGTGTTCCGCGAATTGTTCCGCGCGGAGAGTATCCCGTCCGATCTCGGCCTCGCCTTCAAGGCGTGACCTTTCTGTTCACCGACCTCAAAGGCTCGACCCGCCCTGTATCAGCGGGTGGGTGATATCCGCGCTTATCGAAATCGTGCGCAAGCATTTCACCCTGCGCGTGACATCATCGCGGAATGCGGCGGCGCGGTCGTCAAGACGATGGGTGACGCGGTCACTGGCGACCTTCTCTGAACCGCTCACCGCGCTGCAAACCGCGCTTCGTGATCAACCAGCAGATCAGGAAGATCGGCGACGATCACGATGCCTGATCATCAAGATTGGGATTCATATGGGGCCGTGCATCGCCGTCGAAAACCGCGAACGCCCTCGATTATTTCGGGCAAACGGTGAATTTAGCGGCGCGCGTTGCAGGCGGCCGTTGCCGAAGCGGGTGGCTCGTCATCACCGACCCGGTCTACCCACCGGCGCGCAGGAAAGCGATCGTGGAAGCGAAGCTCACCTCGAAGACCGATTCGGTGCTGCTCCGCGGCATCGACGCGGCGAAGCAGGTGTATCGGCTGGCGCAAAGATGTTTTCCGACCCCACCTCGCCCCTCCCCAGATGTCAGGGAGGAGCCAACGTTGATCGCCAGATCTTCCCACTCCCCGCTTGCGTGGGACCAGGATTAGGGTCAGGGGTATATACAGACGTCTTACCTAATCTCCCGATATGAATTTACTCCGCAGGGTGTCCTTCTCCGGGCGTGGCGTTGATGAACCGCATCACGCGGTAATTCTCGGCCAGCGGCACGCCGACCTCTTTTCCGGTCGCCTCATCCCACTTGCGGATCATATCGGCGTCGTCTTCGCCCACCTGCGACCGGTGCGCCAGCAGCGACTGGATCTTCTTGTCACACGGCGGCGGTCACGTCGATGGCGATGTTCAGCTTATCGCTCATCATCAGGTACACCTCGTTAACGTGATGCGGTTCCTAAGCCCTCGTCGAGCAGTTCGGGAAGATCGGGCGCGTTTCGCCGAGGAAGATGGCGTACAACGACGCTTCACCCGTCGCCCGGTGATCCGGGTGATTGATATAGTCGAAGCCCTCGCCGGGAGCATCACCCTGCGTTGGATCCATGATCAGCACGCGATCCGGGCGCAAACGGCGGATCAGACGGGTCAGATCGCGGCGCAGTTCCATTGAAGGCGTAAGCGCGCCATCGGGATAGCTGAGGAAAACTACCTCTTTGACGCCGACGATCTCCGCCGCTTCAAGCTGCTCCGCTTGACGGCGCTCCACCAGTTGATTGTAAACCACATCTTTGTCGTTGCTGCCCGCCACCGCGCCATCGGTGACGATGCAGTGGTCACCTCCGCGCCGCCCGAAGTCCACACGGCCCACACTGCCCGCTGAACCACATTGTGTGTCGTCCGGATGCGCCACGATCCCCAGAATTTTGAACGGCGCGACGATCGGTTTTTCGAGTTCCATACGTTATCCTCAGGTCATTGTGTAGAACACCACTACTTTATCTTATGCGGTGTCAGGGGGAAACAGTGATGGACTTACCACCCACCTCGTCCGGTCTGCTGCGCCATTTGGGATACGTTGATCGGGGGCGTGGTCGCGAATGGCACGGGCGCGGCGCCGCTGGTATCACCGCCCTGGTCAGACGCGCCGCGACCATTTCCTATTCGTCGCCGTGCATCTCGCACAGCTTGTCGTATTCGCGCTCACCTTTCCCAGCGCCAACTGGCTCGCGGTGATCGGGGCGTATGCCTGCCTGCTCTGTCCGCGCTGGCGATCTTGGCCGCGCCCGCCGAAATCAGCGCCCGGTGAGTTATCTAAGCTATATCGGCGCGCTGGGGGTAGCACTGCTGTTCAACGCGCCAAGGTCTGGAATGGTTTCTACCGATCCTGTACTTCAAGCTGCTGGTGAGTCACCTTGGCATGGGGGTTGATCAGGGGTGGGCAGCGGGGCGCACGCTGGATCAGCTGCGCTCGCTGCCCGTGAGTGGCGACGCCACGTTTAAGATGATAGCTTCGACTTCGGATAGTTCTTAAAGCGCGGCCATGAACAGATCGCGATAAGCGAAGCGCATCCGCTTCGCTGGTCGCCTCAAAGCACAGGCTCAGCAGCGGTTCGGTATTGCTGGCGCGCAGCAGTCCCCATCCGTGTTCAAACTGCACGCGGATACCATCCAAGGCGACGATTTCGCCCTTGCCTTCCAGCGCGGCGCGCACGCCATCGATCACACGGGCTTTCGCTTCATCAGGCGAGTTGCGGGCATATTCTGGCGTGCTGTAGAGCGTCGTCAGGCTGGCGTTGAGCGCGGCCGGCGATTGCTTCGCGGTGGCTGGTACCAGCAGCAGGCGTCCCGCCGCGACATACGCATCGTCAAAGCCGTAGTAGTCTTCGCCGAGGAAGTGTGTCCGCTCATCTCACCGCCGAGCAGCGCGCCCGCATCTCGACCATCTTGGCCTTGACCAGCGGTGTCCGCTCGCCCGCGATCGGCGTGCCGCCTGCCTGCGCGACCGCGTCAAAACAGCACCTGGCTGCTCAAGACATCGCCGACCACCGTTGAGCCGGGATGCCGGGTCAGCATGTCCCGCGCCAGCAGCGCCAAGCAAGCGATCCGCCGCGATACCATTCCCCTGCTCATCGGCTTCGCCCATGCAGTCAGCGTCCCCGTCAAACGCGGTGCCGAGGTCCGCGCCAACTGACGCACCTTGTCGCCCAGCGCGCGCCAATTCTCCGGCACCTGCGGGTCGGGCTGGTTGATTCGGATGGCTCGATCCGGCTCGCAAAGAACAGCTCGATCACGGTGTGCCCAAGTGTCAGGAACAGCTTCGGCGCGAAGATGCCGCCAGTTCCGTTGCGCACTCTACCACAATCTTGAGTGGATGCGTTTTGATGCTCAACTTCGGCACAATGTCGCTGTAGTAGTCCTCTACTGAATTCGATACGAGTCAATCTCGCCCACTCCGTCGTCAACTCTTCCGTCTGTTAGGGGCGCAGAATCTCCTGAATGCCATCTCCATACAGGTTTCGCGCCCACGCTCGGCTGAAGCCATTCTGATCCGGCGAGGTGGCTGCCCGTGACCATCATGCCGCCCGCGTTGTTGCGCTTCGGCCGTTCCAATGAACGAGCGGCGTGGAAGTCGGCGCGATGTCCACAACGGTAAGCAGCCCGCCTGACTCAGAAACCGTGCATGTGCCGCATCCATCAGCGCGGTCGACGAATGGCGGTTATCCGCCCAACAACGACTGTGCGCCGCTCCTCAACATTGCGCAGATACGTCCCAAACGCCTGCCCGTCAAGCGGGCGACTTCCCGTGAGCGGCGCATCTTGCCGTACCGTGCCGCGAGATATCGTACTTTTGAACAGCTTCGGATTAACAGTGGCCATGGACGGGTTGAAAAGTTGAAAGTTAGAGTCACACTCGCCCTCCTACTTTTAACTTTTGCACTTCACCTTTCTACTATGATAATCTTGTTTTACGTACGCGGCGGCGATCCAGAACATCTTCATGGACGTGCGTCCCCAGTCCCACTTCAACCGCCTCGCCGATCTTGACACCGGGCATCGTCATCATCGGTGACGCCGAGGAACGCGCCTTGTCCCACAATCGCGCGAACTTGTCGCCCCCGCTGTCCAGCGTCCCCTTGACCGTGCTCTTGACATTCTTGCGGTCAATGCGCAGATTGGCAGTCGTGCAGCCCGCCGAGAAGTTCACTGGCGCGAACACGCTGTCAAGCACGCGCAGGCGTGCATATCGCGGTGATCCGCCATAGCTGCGCGCGACCTCCGTTGTGTAGCCGGCGTGCAGTGGTTGAGCACCATCGACTGACGCACCAACGCATTGTTGCCGACAATCAATATCCGCGCCGATGTAGGCCGGGCTAATCGCCGCGCCGAGGAACTACACCTTCGCGCGTTCACCGGCAAACACGTCGCCGATCAGCGTGGCCGACGGAGCCACGAACGCGCTCGCGACGATCTTGCCAGAAATCTTCGACGGGTAGTAATTCATCAAATCAAAGATTGTGCCTGGGAACGGGCGTTCCACACGGGCCGCGGTACGGCACAACCTTAAAGACAGTACTGCGTGGTAACGAAATCCATCGCCCGTTCATAGTGATCATCGCTGGCAATGGGCTTGGCGTACTCCTGCCGAGATCGCGTTGAACATGAGCGCTATCCGGTGGATGTGCGCCACGATGTTGACGCGCTCGGTCGGTCTCCGCGCCCGGCTTCTCGACGATCAGTGATGCGTCGCTCAGGCCGTAGATCAGGTAACCGCCAGGGAAATAGTCTTCGCGCTCATAGCCAGCAATATACGTGCCCGTAGGATGGCGGCGTACGCGGTATGTCGGCGTGCAGTTGATCATCCACGACATCATGCACCTGCACGACATAAGATCGGCGTTTCCGGTTGGTTAGGCAGGGCCGGCGCCGCCTGC
>NZ_JADJPI010000036.1:0-51934 GCF_016713355.1 Candidatus Flexifilum breve | reverse complement strand
GAACCTGCCGAAGTTAACCGCGCATGGTGTACGGGGATCAAAATCCGTCTACAAGCTGACAACGCAGCTTGGGCGCCATCCGCGCGACGGGCAATCCCAAGTTCCCGACGATCAACGGGTGGAAGCGGTTGGACGAGGCTCACAACCCGAGGATTGCCTTGCCCTGCCCCGCATTTTGTCGAGTCCGCAGAGCAGACGATGAGCAATGCTGAACTGGCCTTGCTCGGGCATTTGATCGGGGATGGCTGCACGCACCCCAGACCCGCGATCCATTGCACGCGGGAGGACGATATTGCGCAGATTGTCGCAAACCTAGCGACGGAAGTGTTCGGTGATCCGGGTGCGTCCACGCATCTACCGCGAACCGAGGCCGCAACTGGTATCGGGTGTTCCTCACATCGAGCTAACATTTGACGCACGGCGTGCAAAGTCCGATGGAAATCTGGTTGACGAAGCTTGCTGTGTTCGGCCTGCGTTCTCGCCCAAAGCGTACCCAGCAGGGTTTCCAGCAGCCCGCTGACGCGCGCGCTGATCCTCGTCACCTGTGGGCGACCGATGGACATATTGGTCTTGAAAACGACTAAAGGCCATTATCCGAGGAACATCTACTACGCGTCGAGCAGCCTGGGAGAACTCGCCAGCGCGGTTGAATCGCTGCTGCCGCGCTCATCGGTATCAATGCTCGATTGACGCGCGTTCCGCAAACAGGCAAAGGACGCGATCCGGTTCCATGTTGCCCCATCAGGACCGAAGACGACTTCCACCGCTTCGTTCAATCGATTGGCGCTGTTGATTATTTGACGCGCTGAGTCGCTGTATGCGGTCAGCGTGGTTTGTACGCATATTGCTGGCACGAACCGCGATATCATCCCGCGACAGGTCTGGCGCACCTATGCTGTCCCGGCGATGGCCGCATCTCCAGGCTCACGGCTCGGCAAATGCAGTCAGAACTCGGCAACGCCCACTGTGGGACCGGCTTGTACCAAACAGAACATCAGCCGGGAACAGGCGGCACGTCTCGCCATAAGTCGTACAATCCGAACCGATTGCCGCATTGGCGCAAAGCGATGTTTACTGGGATGCAATTGTCTCCATTGAACCGGATGGCGAAAGCGGGAGTGTTCGACCTCACCGTGCCGACAGATCACAACTTTCGCCAACGACATCATCGCTCATAGCTTGGAGCAGGACGCTGATATCGTGATGTTCCTGTAACGCGATGTGTGGTCTACAACGAGGCGACCGAGTTCCCGAACAAAGCGGAGATCATCGTGGGCAAGCACCGCAACGGCCCGACCGGGAGTATCGACCTGCACTTCGAGCGGTCGCTGACCAAGTTCTCCGACGCCAAGACAAAGAGATCGATCACAGAGCCTGACGAGGATTCAACGGCTTCCTCCCCGACAACAACCGACCTTCGCGGTCTACACGCAGTTCATCAGCGAACTGCTGCCGCTCATCGACCATGTCGTCGAAACCAAGGTCACGTTGTACGCCATGAAAACGTTCAGCAGCGTGAAGGCACATTTCGCTACCTGCTGCGGCGACTTCACTAATGAACGCGGCCTTTATGGCCGGCATCGGCGGCCAAGCAATGCAGATGACGGATTGGCGCGGGCGTGTGCGCGCAGAACGCTGCTCAGTACCGAAGTGGAACTGGGCGGATCGCCAGAGCGCCTGTATTTTATCAATACGGCTGGGTCGGACCGCAATGGAGCAAGTCCGCCTCGGCTTATGGCGGCCCGGTCACGAAGGTTTGAATCGAGATTTTGCCGGAACGACCCAACATCTATCGCCTATACGAAGATCACTTCGGGAGCAGTTAACGCCGATGATCGCGGACATGCTTTCAAGGATGCGGAGAAGATTTTCCGCTCAATTGGATTATCGAAGCCATGCGGATCGCCGTCGCCAGAATGCGCGTAACTGGCGGTTCGTGCGGGGATCTTAGATCGCTGGCAGCGAAGGTAAAGGCAATGCGGTCGATCAAAGACCTGATGAACGGGATGGAAAACGATACATCTCCGGGAATAGCGCGACTTCCTGAGTGGTGACGATGATGGGCTTGTGCCCCTGTGGACGCGAGTCGCTGTGCGACGGACTCGGCTATGTGCGCCGATCTCCCGGTAGGGCATCCGCAGTTCGGGCAGTTGTTCCGCTGCCCCAACTACCGCACCAACGCCGAGCGCAAGAGAGCTGCGCAAGCTTGGCAAGCTCTCGAAGCCTACAAAAGACAAAACGTTTGAGAGCTTTGACACGGAAAACGTTTCGAACCTGAGTCCCAAGCAGCGCGACTCCTGCGCGAAGCGCTGCACTATCGCAGGCGTACGCCGGTCAGCCGACCGGATGGATTCTGTTTGAAGGTACATACGGCACGGGCAAAACGCATCTCGCCGCCGCGATCGGCAATTCGCTGCTCGACCACGAGGGCGCGTGATCTTCGTCACTGTGCCCGACCTGCTCGACTATCTGCGCGGCGCGGCGCCCCAAACGCTGGATCCGGCTATGACGAAACGTTTGATCGCCTGCGTGAAGCGGGCGTGCTGATTCTCGACGATCTCGGCGTGGAAAGCCCGAGCGAATGGGCGGGCGAAAAGCTGTTCCAACTGCTCAACCATCGCTATGTGTACCGCCTGCCGACCGTCGTCACCACCAATGCCGATATTGAAACGGTTGATCCGCGCCTCGCCATCCGTCTCGCCGATAACAAGCTGGTGCAGCACGTGCGAATCAAAGCGCCGGATTTCCGCACCAACAAAAACACGTCGGTCGATGAAGTGCCGGATCTCGGCCTGTACGCGAGATGACGCTGGAAAACTTCGATACGCGCACTCGCACCACCGTCGAAGGACGCGCTCCGAATCTGGAACGCGGGTGCAAAATCGCGCGTAGTTGTCGGACTCAAATCGATGTGGCTGGTGCTGATTGGCCCATCTGGGACGGGCAAAACGCATCTCGCGGCGGGCATCGCCAATGAGAAGCAGGATAAGGCGGGCGTCGGCGTGATCATGGTCACAAACACCGAACTGCTCGACTATCTCCGCTCCGGTGTGGACGGCCGCGTGCAGTTGAAGCTGGAGCGCCGCCTCTCGATTCTACGCAACGTATCCGTGCTCGTGCTTGACGATCTAAACTTCGGGTCAATGTCGGCGTGGGCGCGTGAAAAGGTGTTTCAGGTATTGGATTACCGCTATCTGCGCCGCATGAAGACGATCATCACCCGCATACGATCTATTGAGGGAAATGGACGCCCGCGTGCGCACGCGCATTCTCGACCGCCGCCGTTCGGCTGTCTATGTCCTCACGGGACGCCCGTATGTCGACCGGATGCCCAGAACCTACTGACCTATGGCCACTTCGATCACTGGAACCCGTCACCGTTTCACCTACAGCCGCCGCGACCGCCACATCGTCTCTGACCTGTTGTTCCGCAACTTCCACCACAACGTCCACACGCGCCTCGACTGGCAGGAGACCGATAAGTGGCTGGAAGCCCAGCAGGGGTGTCACGCGACTGGCGTGGCGGCACCGGGCGGCTGATGGGCATCCTGGCGACTGCCCGCGCCGCTCGACAACACCACGTGGATTCGCATCGCCGCGCTGGCCGATAACGCCGATGCTGCCCGCACGTTTAACGCGCTGTGGGACTCGGTGGTGTCGATTGCTCGGGAGTAACGCTCCGGGTCGCGGTGCTCCTCATCCGCAATGGCTAACTCCCGTTCGTGCAACCGCGCGGGTTCGCGCCCGCCGAGGAAGTCGTCACCCTGCGCCGGGCAGATTTGCCGCCCGCCCGGGAGATGCCGGCGGAACCTCACCATTCACCCGACGCGCGACGGCGATGTCCCGATCATCGCCCGCGTCGATCAAGCCAGCCCCTTTGCGCCGCCGTGGCGCTTTCGGATGTGGATGTGCGCGAGGCTGTACGCGCCGCCGCCTACTGCACGGTCGCCGTGAGCAACGAACGGATCTTCGGCTATCAGGCGAGCACGATGTACTTCGACGGGGGGACGTCTGGCGCGGCTGGCCGTGCTGCCGATGTGCGGGAACAGGCGTCGGATCGGCGCTGGTCAATGATCTGCTGCGGCTTCGCGCGGCGGGCCATCACCACCGTGACGGTCAGCACGCAGTTGAGCAACCTACGCGCTCGCAACACCTCTACGAACGCGCTACGGCTTTCAGCGCAACGGCTACGATCTTTCCCCGTGTGGATGTTAATCTGTACCCACCCCCTCGCCACCTGTTTTTCCCTCTCTGGAGGGGGACGGCTGGCACCAGAGGGTGAGGTTTCAGAACGTCATATCCTCTAACGCTTCGCGGAGCGCTTCGGCCTGCGCGTTCGTCAGCGAACTGTTGGCTACCATTACGTTATTGCGAAAGTACATAAATCACCCGCGCCGCGTCGACGAGTGATTGTTGCGCAGGCTCTCCATGTACGCCTGCCATGCGGCGAGCTGCTCCGCTGTCTCAGCAAATGTGATCCTGCCCGCCAAGCGGGGCAATGCTGGCGATAATAGGAAAACGACGCTCGTCATAGTCTGCGGGGTCATCCCGCTCGGCGACGATCTGTTCGTCGTCCGGCGCAATCGCCGTTTCTAGTCCCGCCGCCGTGAAGGCGTTGAACACATCATGCGGGGTGAACAGGTTGAACGGCGGCGGCGTCGCCGTTGGCGGCCCAAACGGACTCACGCCGCCTCAGCCCGTCAGCAGCAGGGGCGGCAAAAGCAGTGTTGCGATCAGCGGGACAAAGGTATCGTTTGGACATGCATCCGCTCTAGCGAAAAGATCAACCATGACGATATGTTTATCATGACGAAAGATGGTAACGTAGATTATTTAAAGAGGCAAGCGCGTCGGCGTTATTGGCTACACGGCAGCATGGGCAGTCCGATGGCGCTCAATCTACGGGACAGCGGCGTCGGCGTGATCTCCGTGAGCCCCGCGCGGGCTTATCGCGAACAGGCACTCGCGGACGGTTTCACGCCCGTGGCTATCGCCGAACTGGTGGTCGCCGCGGACATCATTATGCCCCTGCTGCGCGACCAGGCCATGCCCAAAATCTACCTTGAAGGCGTATCGCCGCATTTGCGCCGTGACCAAGCGCTGATCTTCAGCAGCGCCTACAACCTCACCTTCGGTTTATCGAAGCGCCACCGTTCGTCGACGTGGGGCTGGTCGCCGCGCACACATGGTGCCGCCGTCCGCGACCGCTACCTGTCGGCGAAGGCTACGCCTCGTTCGTCGCCGTCGCGCAGGATGCCAGCCGCAGCGCGTGGCCGACGATCCTCGCGGTGGCGAAAGCGGCGGGCAGCGCTTTCAAAGTCAGCGCGATTGAAACGCGCTTTGGAACGAGACCGAACTCGACCTGTTCTTGCAGCGGGCCGTGCTGCCCGTACTGCAGGTCGTGATCACCGCGGCGGAACTGCTCATGAAACTCGGCTACCCGCCCGAAGCCGTGTTCACCGGCGCTGTATCTCTCGGGCGAAACGTCCGAGATATCTGCGGGCGGCAGCAGGTCAGGGGCTGCTCAAAGCGCTCGATTCGCAGTCGCTGACGGCGCAATACCCGGTATCCTCGGCCTTTACGAACGCTTCAATGATTTGAAGCTGGAACGCCTGATGGAGATCACGCTGGAAGAGATTCGCGGCAGCAAATTCGCGCAGGAGTGGTCAGAGGAGTTCAACGCCGATTACCCGCGCCTGCGCAACCTGCTCAACGAGCCGCCGCGCGATGGACGTATGGGAGCTCGAACAACAGACCATCGACGCGCTCCAGCGTGATGGCGATTAAGTTGCCCGATAACGCATCAGGAGTAACAATTAAGTGGTTGGAATCGTCTAGAAAACTGTCGACAAACTATATTTTAGGCAGGTAAAGTCATGACTACGCAGCTTCAAACCACCACCCTCGCCGCGCGCCTCGCCGGTCAAAGACCTCGGCAAATTCAGCGCGCAGGTGATGAATGACTTCGCCAGCTACCTCACCACCGCGCCGGATGAGGATCTCTTCCGCGTCAGTCCTACTACTACGCGCGGCGCACGGGTACGTCCGTGCGCGAAGCGACCGATCTCTTCCTGTACGCGACGCACTTCGGCATTCTGGAATTCAACTGGGGTGCTCTTGCCCCTCGTGCCATGCCTTCGTCACATCGCCGGGCGGGCTGCGTGCCATCAGAATCAGGAATATTGCAACCACTGCATGATCGGCTTTGATGTGTCCGTAGACGATAATATCGAAAGTCGCGTTCACGGTCGCCGTCGACGCGCAGCATCCGCTTTCACGACATGGAACTGCTCGACTTTCAGCGCGATTGGCTGCTGTGGTTCTATACGCACAGCATGTACCACGCGCCAGAAATCCGCCAGATCGCTGTGAAGCTGATGGTCACCTCGGACAAAATCGGCGTGGATGCGCGGCGCACCGTCGAAGTCGATCTGGTGGACGGCGCGAACTATTTCGTGACGACGCCGGATATTCACGCCTTCGCTAACCTCGGCACGGATCCCAACGCGGCGAGCGACATCACGTTTGATCTGTTTGATGGGCGCATCGTGCCCAGAAGGCGCGTATGTCAAACCGGGCAAGGTCAAAATCACCTTCCGCAACCGCATTGGCAAAGAGAGCGTGTACGGCGTGATCTACGACCCACGCCACGGCATCCCTAACCTCAACGACGAAGAGATCCGCGCAGTTGACCGCGCATTTCAGCCAACCGATGGAGTTTCTGACGGGCAAGCAGGTCGCGACCTCACAGGTGTTCCGCGGATTGTTCCGCGCGGAGAGTATCCCGTCCGATCTCGGCCTCGCCTTCAAGAGCGTGACCTTCCTGTTCACTGACCTCAAAGGCTCGACCGCCCTGTATCAGCGGGTGGGCGATATCCGCCTTATGAGATCGTGCGCAAGCATTTCACCCTGCTGCGCGACATCATCGCCGAGTGCGGCGGTGCAGTCGTCAAAGACGATGGGTGACGCGGTCATGGCGACCTTCTCTGAACCGCTCACCGCGCTGCAAGCCGCCTTCGTGATCAACCAGCAGATCAGGAAGATCGGCGACGATCACGAGTGCCTGATCATCAAGGTTGGGATTCACATGGGGCCGTGCATCGCCGTCGAGAACAGCGAACGCCTCGATTATTTCCGGGCAAACAGTGAATTTAGCGGCGCGCGTACAAGCGGTCGCCGAAGCAAGCGAACTCGTCATCACGGACCCGGTGTACAGCTACCCCGGCGCGAAGAGCTCATCGTTGAAGCTAAACTCACTTCGAAGACGGACTCCGGTGCTGCTCCGCGGTATCGACGGCGAAACGCAGGTGTATCGGCTGATGTAAACACCTCTCCCCGCTTGTACGTGGGTTAAGGGTGATCGTTCGCCTACGAGGCCAAGCACTGTAGGGGAGGGCTTGCCCCTCCCGCTGGCGGGTGAGTCAAGAGGTTTAAGAAGTCTCCCGCCAAAAGCCTGATCGGCGGATCTCGCGTCCTCTCCCGCTTCCGTGGCGGACGTTGGCTCCCCCCCCTGAATTCAGGGGAGGGGACGTATAGGTCAGAAACGTCGGACGCGATAATCTCGCGTCCTTCGCAGTTACTCCGCCGGGGTGTCCTTCTCAGGCGTGGCGTTGATGAAACGCATCACGCGGTAATTCTCGGCCAGCGGCACGCCGACCTCTTTTCCGGTCGCCTCGTCCCACCTGCCGGATCATATCAGCCACATCCTCGCCCACCTGCGACCGGTGCGCCAGCAGCGACTGGATCTTCTTGTCCCACACGGCGGTCACGTCGATGGCGATGTTCGGCTTATCGCTCATCATCAGGTACACCTCGTTAACGTGATGCGGTTCTAAGCCCTCGTCGAGCAGTTCGGGGAAGATCGGGCGCGTTTCCGCCGAGGGAAAGATAGCGTACAACGACGCTTCACCCGTCGCCCGGTGATCCGGGTGATTGATATAGTCGAAGCCCTCGCCGGAGATCAACACCTGTGTCGGATCCATGATCGGCACGCGATCCGGGCGCAAACGGCGGATCAGGCGGGTCGGATCGCGGCGCAGTTCCAGCGAAGGCGTGAGCGCGCCATCGGCATAGCCGAGGAAAACCGCCTCTTTGACGCCGACGAGTTCCGCCGCTTCCAGGCTGCTCCGCTTGACGGCGCTCCACCAGTTGATTGTAAACCACGTCTTTGTCGTTGCTGCCCGCCGCGCCATCGGTGACGATGCAGTAGGTCACCTCCGCGCCCGCCCCCCGTCCACACGGCCACGCTGCCCGCTGAACCAAATTCAATGTCGTCCGGATGCGCCACAATCACCAGAATTTTGAACGGCGCGACGATCGGTTTTTTCGAGTTCCATACAGTTATCCTCAGGTCATTGTGTAGAACACTACTACTTTATCTTATGCGGTGTCAGGGGGAAGCGGTGATGGACTTACCACCACCTCGATCCGGTCTGCTGCGCCATTGGGATACGTTGATCGGGCCGGGCGCATCGAGGGCGGAACAGGCGCTCATCCTCGGCGCAGCCGTCGCGGGACGATTGGCGTCGCAGCGCACGCCTATCTACGCAAGGTGGATTGGACGATCTGGCAGTGGATGATCCTCGTCGTCCTCGCACTCGATCTGTTCGGCGGCGTGGTCGCGAATTGCGGGCGCGGCGCGCCGCTGGGTATCACCGCCCCGGTCAGACGCGCCGCGACCATTTCCTATTCGTCGCCGTGCATCTCGCACAGCTTGTCGTATTCGCGCTCGCCTTTCCCAGCGCCAACTGGCTCACGGTGATCGGGGCGTATGCCTGCACTGCTGTCCGCGCTGGCGATCTTGGCCGCGCCCACTGAGCTCCAGCGCCCGGTGAGTTATCTAAGCTATATCGGCGCGCTGGGGTAGCACTGCTGTTCAACGCGCCAACAGGTCTGGAATGGTTTCTACCGATCCTGTACTTCAAGCTGCTGGTGAGTCACCTTGGCATGGGAGTTGATCAGGGGTGGGCAGCGGGGCGCACGCTGGATTGCTGCGCCCGCTGCCCGTGAATGGCGAGCGCCACATTTAGATGATAGCTTCGACTTCCGGATAGTTCTTAAGCGCGGCCGACGAACAGATCGCGGTAGGCCAGCGCGTCCGGCTTCACTGGTCGCCTCAAAGCGCAGGCTCAGCACGGGTTCGGTGTTGCTGGCGCGCAGCAGTCCCCCATCCGTGTTCGAACTGAACGCGGATGCCATCCACGGCGACGATTTCGCCCTTGCCTTCCAAGGCGGCGCGCACACCATCGATCACGCGGGCTTTCGCTTCATCCGGGCAGTGCGGGCGATATTCCGGCGTGCTGTAGAGCGTCGGCAGGCTGGCGTTGAGCGCGGCCAGCGATTGCTTCGCGGTGGCCAGTCATTGCAGCAGGCGTCCCGCCGCGACATACGCATCGTCAAAGCCGTAGTAGTCTTCGCCGAGGAAGATGTCCCGCTCATCTCACCGCCGAGCAGCGCGCCCGTCTCGACCATCTTGGCCTTGACCAGCGAGTGTCCACTCGCCCACGCTATCGGCGTGCCGCCCGCTTGCGCGACCGCATCAAACAGCACCTGACTGCTCAAGATATCACCGACCACCGTTGAGCCGGGATGCCGGGTCAGCATGTCCCCGCGCCAGCAGCGCCAGCAAACGATCCGCCGCGATGCCATTCCCCTGCTCATCGACTGCGCCCATGCGGTCGGCGTCCCCGTCAAACGCGATGCCGAGGTCCGCGCCAACTTCGCGCACTTTGTCGCCCAGCGCGCGCAAATTCTCCGGCACCTGCGGGTCGGGCTGGTGATTCGGGTAGCTCCCGTCCGGCTCGCAGAACAGCTCGATCACGGTGTGCCCAAGCGTCCGGAACAGCTTCGGCGCGAAGATGCCGCCAGTTCCGTTGCCCGCATCTACCACAATCTTGAGTGGATGCGTTTTGATGCGCAGCTTCGGCACAATGTCGCTGTAGTAGTCCTCTACCGATTCGATACAGTCAATCTCGCCCACTCCCGTCGTCAACTCGCCCGTCTGGATGAGGCGCAGAATCTCCTGAATGCCATCTCCATACAGGTTCCGCGCGCCCACGCTCAGCTTGAAGCCATCTGATCCGGCGGAAGGTGACTGCCCGTGACCATCATGCCGCCCGCGTTGTTGCGCTTCACGGCGTTCCAATAGACGAGCGGCGTGGAAGTCAGCGCGATGTCCACAACGTGGCAGCCCGCCTGACTCAAGCCGTGCATGGCCGCATCCATCAGCGCGGTCGACGAATGGCGGTTATCCCGCCCAACAACGACTGTGCGCCGCTCCTCAACATTGCGCAGATACGTCCCAAACGCCTGCCCAATCAAGCGGGCGACTTCCGGCGTGAGCGGCGCATCCTTGCCCATTGCAGTGCCGCGAATATCGTACTTTTGAACAGCTTCGGATTAACAGTGGCCATAGACGGAGTTGAAAGTTAAAAGTTGAAAGTTAAGTCCCACACTCGCCCTCCTACTTTTAACTTTTACCTTTCACCTTTCTACTATGATGATCTCTTGTTTTACGTACAGCGGCGGCGATCCGGAACATCTTCATGGACGTACGTCCCCGGCCCCACTTCAACCGCCTCGCCGATCTTGACGCCGGGCATCGTCATCACGTCGACGCCGAGGAAAGCGCCTTGTCCCACAATCGCGCCGAACTTGTCGCGCCCGCTGTCAAGCGCGTCCCCTGACCGTGCTCTTGACATTCTTGCGGTCAATGCGCAGATTGGCAGTCGTGCAGCCCGCCGAGAAGTTCACCTCGGCGCGAACATGCGCTGTCGAGCACGCGGCAGGCGTGCATATCGCAATGATCCGCCACATAGCTGCGCGCGACCTCCGTTGTGTAGCCGACATTGCAGTGGTTGAGCACCATCGACTGACGCACCAACGCATTGTTGCCGACAATCGTATCCGCGCCGATGTAGGCCGGGCCCACAATCGCCGCGCCGGGGAACACCTTCGCGCGTTCACCAATAAACACGTCGCCGATCAGCGTGGCCGACGGAGCCACGAACGCGCTTTCCGCGACGATCTTGCCAGAAATCTTCGACAGGTAGTAATTCATCACATCAAGGGTGTGCCACGGGAACTTGAGCGCGTTCCACGGGCCGCGGTACGGCACAACCTTAAAGACGTGCTGCGTCATCAGCCGATCCATCGCCCGTTCATAGTGATCATCGCTGGCAATGGGCTTGGCGTACTCCTCTTGAATCGCGTTGAACAGGCGCGCGCTATCCGGTGGATGTGCGCCACGATGTTGACCAGATTGCTCGGTCGATTCTCCGCGCCCGGCTTCTCGACGATCCCAGTGATGCATCCGCTCGGGCTGACGATCAGATAACCGCCGGGGAAATAGTCTTCGCGCTCATAGCCAGCAATATACGTGCCCGTAGGATCGGCGGCGTACGCCTTGAGCATGTCGGCGTGCGGTTGATCATCCACGACATCATGCACCTGCACGACATAGATCGGCGTTTCCGGTTGGTTAAAGCAGGGGGCCGGCGCCGCCTGCAGCAGCGCATCGCCCATGCCCTTGGCGTCCCCTGAACCACCACCCGAATATTCATCGACCGGAATCGCCGCGGTCAGGGTTTGATGTCTTCGAGGTTACCGGGATTCGCGACGATGACCGCTTCCTGCAAACCCAGCGACTCATAACGCCGGAGCCGGACTCACGAGCAGCGGTTCGGTGCCAAAGCGTAAAGTGATTTTCGCGCAGGGGCCACATGCGCGACGACGCACCACCCGCCAGTACAATCAATATCGGCAGTTGAGCCATGACGTCATCCTTTGATGATTCCCAAACACATGTATTTAACCTGACGTTTGATTTAACATCAATCAGCGAAAAGTCGGGGCATCCGCAGCCAGCATGGCTCTAATGGTCTTAAGTGGCACTATTTACAGGGATTGGCAGCGGCTACCTAGCACTATATCCCATACGCTGGAACAAATGGACAGAGGTAGAGTTATGCAAACCAACGGTCATCAGAATGGCAGTGGCGAAACGGGCACGGAAGCCCTCAAGCGCGGTCTGGCGCAAATGCTCAAGGGCGGCGTGATCATGGACGTGGTCACCCTGAGCAGGCGAAGATCGCGGAAGATGCGGGCGCGGCGGCGGTTATGGCGCTGGAACGCATTCCGGCGGATATTCGCGCGCACGGCGGTGTGTCGCGCATGAGCGACCCTGGCACGATCGAAGGCATCATGAAAGCCGTCACCATCCCGGTCATGGCGAAGGTGCGCATCGGCCATTTCGTCGAAGCGCAAATCCTCCAATCGATTGGCATTGACTACATCGACGAGAGCGAAGTCCTCACCCCGGCTGACGAAGAAAACCACATCAACAAGCACGGCTTCAAAGTGCCGTTCGTATGCGGCTGCCGCAACCTCGGCGAGGCGCTGCGCCGCATTGCCAGCGATTGTCGAAGCAGTCACCCACTTCGACAACCCGATGTGCTGGCGAACGTCAGCCGTGGTCTCGGCGAAGCCATGGTCGGCATCAATGTCAGCGGTCTCGCTGACAGTCAGAAGATCGCGCAGCGCGGCTGGTAAGGTCGCTTAAGCGTAGCGGACGGACTTGCCGCCGTTTTACTTCGACTGCACCCTGGATTTCGCCGCCGAGGAGGACAAGGCGGCGTTTACCCATCAACCGGTGCAGGGTTTGATTGATGACGCGGCTCTCCTATTTCCAGAACCGCTCCAGCGTCAAGCTTGCTAACTCTTCGAGGGTTGCTTGCTGCACAGTCGTCTTATGCTGTGTGGCAAGCGCCTCTCCGTGCAAACTGCTCCGCGCTTCGCGCATCACCTTCAATTGATCGCTGAGTTTCCCGATTTCCTCATCAAAGATGTGCTGCACTTCCTCGCGCGCGGTTAACTACAGTACATCATAGCCGCCCTCAGTCGGCAACTGCTCAGACTAATTCGGTTCTGTTGTAGACGTTTGGAAAACTAACTTGGCCATGTCGCGAAGTGCCCGCCGATCCCCGCCGAAAACTGCATCAAGCTGCTCTGGTGTGAGCATCGAGTCTCCACCCGGCAGGCTTACGAATGTAGCTCGTAGCGAAGGATGCAGCCGTCCCCACATCGGATCTTCTTCGAACATTGCGTCAGTAGGTACTGCAAATTCCAACGGCATACTCCCAGCTACATCTCTATATGCACCTTAGCATAGCTGAACGTCTCATATCGAAAACCGGAATCGTACAATCTAGGCTGGAATCCTCCAGTTAGGCATTTGTGAATGGAATTACGTGGTATCCAACGCTACGATCAAGGCCAACTAGCAGAAACTGGCGACCCAGTAATCCCTACATTCCTCATTAGCCTCATCACATTACATTCTCTCAGCCTAGGTGGATCCAGAGTAAGCGCTATTGTTTTAAATAGCTGAACCTACTTGACAAACTTTTAGAGACGGTATATGTTTGAAAAACGGGTGAATAAAATTTTACCATGAATAAATATTCAAGCAGCGTCGACATGATGTTGTGAGCTGTGCAGGTTAAGGTCTAAAAGATGCTTGTGACGACTCAAAATTGGACTCTTTTCAATTCCCATCACCAGCTCAAAGTCGGTTTCACCGCGTCACAATTGCACCGCTCAGGGCAACAGTGGATTTCCGATTGGTTTGCACATCGAATTGCCTATGCATCCCCAGCCTCACGGTGCTTCCCATCTCTGTCCCACAGAGGGCAGGTGTGCTGGCGTAGAGGATCTACGCCCCCTACGATAAGTAATCGTTTACTTGACGGGTGACGATGCTTAGAACTGTACTTTTCATTAGTGAAAGGCAGTGTTGACACGGCAGACACATATCGGTTAGCTCTCACAGAAATTCAAGCGGCAATAAATCTATTGAAGTAGGAGCAATGCAACATGAAGCGTACTCTCTTCTTGGTTCTTTCAGTCGTGTTTATTACCTTGGCATTGGGCGGTGTCGTCATGGCGCAGGAGATGACCGATGTCGGCACTCCGCGCAACGAAACGCTGATTTTCCAGACCTTTGACCGCCAGTCCTCGAACCCGGATCAGCACAACCCGCTGATGAACTACGATATTTGGCGCGGTTTCCGCGAATTCGGACAAGGCTATCTGTGGGAAACGGACACTGGCACGGGCGAATCCTACCCCGAACTGGCCGCTGCCATGCCGGAAGTCTTGAACGACGAACACACCCAGTTCCGTGTCACGCTCAAGGAAGGCATCTACTGGAGCGACGGTGTGGAATTCACGGCAGATGACGTGATCTATACGCTCGATCAGTACTTCCAGCACACCGACAGCCTCACCTACTGGGGCGTGGCGCGCATCACCAATTACATCGCCAGCTACACCAAGATCGATAACTACACGTTTGAACTCACGACCCTCAATCCGTCATACGACCTGAGCACGGTCATGGGCGTATACACATGGGGCTCGGCCTTCAATATTGTGCCGAAACACATCTTCGAACAGCAGGCGAACGTCGCGGAATTCCGCAACTCCTATCCGGTAGTGCTCGGCCCCTATATCCTCAAAGAATTCGATCCGAATGGTTTCTGGGCGCTCTGGGAACGCCGCGAAGACTGGGAACGCTCGGCGTGGGGTTGGATGGGTGAACCGCGTCCGCGTTACATCCTCTACAAGGACTTTGGCCCGGAAGAAACCCGCGTGCTCGCCTTCGTGCAGAACCAGTATGATGTCGACACCTTCATGAGCCCCGACAGCATCACTGCGGCGCAGGCGCGCAATGCTGCCATCACCACCTTCTCCCCCACGCTGCCCTATCACAACATGGACGATGCGTGCAGCTACGGTGTGTTGATGAACCTGCAACAAGCGCCGCTGGATAATGTTAACGTCCGCTGGGCGCTGGCGCTCTCGTTGAACCTGCAAAACGTGGGCATCAACTCGGTGAGCGGTCAACTCCGCGTTTCGCCGCTGCCCATGGTATACAGCCAGATTCTCCGCCCGATCTACTTTGAGCCGCTCCTGCCGTGGCTGCGTGACTTCGCGCTGGCCGATGGGTATCAGCCGTTCAACGAAGACTGGTCGCTCCAGCTCGCCGAACAGCTCACCCAGATGGGCGTCCCCGCTGATCAACTGCCGCAGGATGCTGAAGCACTTCGTCGGGATATCGGTGCTGGTTGGTGGAACTATGATGTCGCCGAAGCCGAATCGCTGCTGATCTCCGCAGGCTTCAGCCGCGACAGCGGCGGCCAATGGCTGCAACCCGATGGCACGCCGTGGAATCTCGAATTCGTCATCCCCGGTGACTGGAACAAGGTTATGCAACGCGTCGGCTTCTCGATTGCCGACAGCTGGCAGCAGTTCGGGATTCCCGTCAACGTGCGTCAGGTGGACAATGCCGAGTTCGGTTCGGTTCAGAACACCAACAGCCTGCTCACAACCATGCTCAACTGGACGAACTGCATCTTCACGCCCAACTACCTGAATGCCTGGAACGGCGTCCGGACCCAGTTCCTGCTCGAACCGGATTCCAGCGACACCATCACCGGCAATATGTACCGCTGGAACAATGAAACGGTCGATCAACTGGTGCTCGACAGTATGTCGCTGGAAACCAACACAGAAGAATTCTACGAAATCGGTCGCCAGATCATCCAGCAGTTCGTCACGGATATGGCCTACATCAACATCATGGACATTCCGACTACCATCCCGACGAACGAATACTACTGGACGGGTTTCCCGAAGCTGGACAACTACTACGCCGTACCCTACTCGTGGTGGAGCTCGGCTAAAGAAATCGTGCTGAACGTTCAACCGACCGGTAATTAGCAACCGTTTGTTGTGTGGGGAGTCGCCAGTCGTTTCGGCGGCTCCCCGCCAGCAGCGTGGAGACTAATATGGGTTTACTTCAATACATCCTGCAGCGCGTCGGCGTCTATCTGATTGTGCTGTTCATTGGGATCACGATTGTGTTTGTTCTACCGCGCTTGATGCCCAGCGACCCGATTGAAAATTACATCGCGCGGCTGCAAAACCAAGCTGGGCAAACAATGACTCCGGAAGCCGTCGAACAGGTGCGCAGTTCGCTGCGCCAACTGTACGGGTTGGAAGGCGATCTCGGCACGCAGTATCTCAATTTCGTGCGCAGACTGCTTATCGAATTCGATTTTGGCCCCTCGCTCTCGGCCTATCCCCGCCCCGTCTCGGAGTTTATCGGTTTGGCTCTACCGTATACGCTCGGTCTGCTCATGACGACGACGGTGATCTCGTGGCTGATCGGGAACTCCATCGGCCTCATTGCCGGCTTTTTTCACAATACCCGCCTCGCCACCGCGCTGGAAGTGTTTGGCGTCGTCCTGTACCCTATCCCTTACTATATCCTCGCGCTGGTGATGATCCTGCTGTTCGCCTACATCTGGCCGATCTTCCCCATCACGACCACCTTCCGCCCCGGGCCGCTCACCCTCGAAAAAATCGGTGATATCCTCCGCAATTCGACGCTGCCCGCGCTCACGCTCATCTTCGCTGGGTTCGGCTGGAACATCCTCGGCATGAAGGCACTGTCCTTCGCGACAAAAGAAGAACCCTACGTCAACTTTGCGCGCCTGAAAGGCACCCGTCCGCGCACCATCATGACGAGCTATGTGTTCCGCAACGCGCTGCTGCCGCAGATCACCGCGCTCGCTCTCTCCGTCGGAATGATTTTCAATGGCGCGCTGCTCACAGAAATGCTGTTTTCCTATCCCGGTTTGGGGGCGCTGATGCGCTCAGCGGTCGCCAACGCCGACTACAACCTGCTCTACGGGACAATCTCGGTCACGATCATCGCCGTCGCAACCGCCGCGCTGGTCATCGATCTGGCTTACCCGTTGTTCGATCCGCGTATCCGGTACAGGTGAGCGCCATGAAACTGAATCTCCGTCTCAAAATCGGTATCGCGATTTTGTTGGTGTTCACGCTCGGCAGTTTCATTCTGCCCTTCTTCACCGATGTTGATCCGTCGACGCAAAGCACCTATTTTCGCAACTTGCCCATGTCCGCGGATCATCTGTTGGGGACGAACGCGCTCGGTCAGGACATCCTGTGGTTTCTGATCTTCTCCATCCGCAATTCGCTGCTGCTCGGCGTCAGCGTCAGCATCGGCATTACGATCATCTCGACGCTGGTCGGCCTGAGCGCCGGTTACATCGGCGGGTGGTTTGACCGCATTGTCATGCTGTTTGTCGATGCGTTCATCACCATTCCCGTCTTTCCCATTTTGATCATCCTCGGCGCGCTGGTGCGCGGTCAAACCTCGTTCGCCATCGTCGCCGTCATTCTGATCACGTTCGGTTGGGCGTGGGGCGCACGCACGACTCGCTCGATGGCGCTTTCGATCCGGGAACGCGAATTCATCAATATGGCGCGCTTCTCCGGCACGAGCACTATGGGGATCATCCTGCGCGAAGTCTTCCCCTACGTCTACGCCTATATGGTCGTGGGCTTCATCAACACCATTCTGTTCGCCATCAACACCGAAGCGGCGCTGGCGGTGATCGGCTTGTCCAAAGTCGAAATCCCAACTCTCGGGTCGATTATCTTTTGGGCGCTCAACTACAACGCCATGTTCACCGGACAGTATCAATGGGTCGTAGCACCCGTAGTCGCTACGGTGCTGCTGTTCCTCGGCTTGTTCTTGACCTCCACCGGGTATAACCAGATGTTCGCGACCAGACGGGGGCACGCCGCATGATTAAGCTCAAGAATCTGGTCGCCATCTATACCACCGTCCGTGGTCAGGTGAAAGCGGTCGAAGGCATCAACGTGGAGATTCCCAACGGAATTATCCTCGGCATAGCGGGCGAGTCCGGGTGCGGCAAAACAACGCTCATGAAGGTGCTGTATGGCGATCTCCGCTATCCGCTCACACTCCAAGAAGGCAGCATCGACTACGGCATCTGTCGGGACGACGGTAAGGAGATTACGACGGCGGACATCCGCGACTACTGGTTCAAGCGCATCTCCTACATTCCACAGAGCTCCATGAACTCGCTGAATCCCGTCGTGCGCATCCGTAAGCAGTTTGTCGATTTTCAGTCCACCAAGCAGTCGAAGGCGGACATCCTCGCCGAAGTGCGGACGTACATCCAGCAGCTTGGACTGCCGCCGGAAGCACTCGATGCGTATCCGCATCAGCTTTCGGGCGGTATGCGTCAGCGCGTCATGGTGGCGATGGCAACCTTCTTCCAGCCAGAGATCATCCTCGCCGATGAGCCGACAACCGCGCTCGACGTCGTGGTGCAGAAAGGCATTTTGCTGCTGCTGATGGAGCTCCAGAAGAAGATGCAGAATACCATCTTCTTTGTGTCGCATGACATAGGGGTGCACTACCAGATCACGCACAAGATGATGATCATGTACGCGGCAAAAGTGGTGGAATACGGCGATACCAACGATATTTTTGAGCGTCCCCAACACCCCTACACGCGCATGCTGATCGAATCGCTGCCGACGGTGGGCAGTGTGAAGCAGCGTGCTGGCGTGAGCGGGCGACCGCCGAGTCTGTGGGACAACCTGCAAGGCTGTCGCTTTGCCGCGCGCTGTCCGCTGGCGACGGCGCTCTGTCGCGCTGAAGAACCGCCGTTGAAAGAAGTTAATCCGGGGCAGTTTGCCGCGTGTCATTACGCCGGGAGTTGAGCATGTCAAACGCAAACACCATGACCACCGTCCTCAAGACGGAAGGTTTGAACAAGGTCTACACGCTCGGCGGTATCGTTACACGCACGCGCATCAACGCTCTGGATGATGTCAACCTTGACATCAAAAGTGACCGCCCGGTAATTATCAGTCTGGTGGGTGAATCGGGCAGCGGCAAAACGACGCTGGCGAAAGTGATCCTGCGCCTCGTCGAACCAACTTCGGGGAGTGCGGTCGTGTATGATCGCGTGGTCGCCGGAGCGGGCGCGAAGCAGTCGAAGTCCGAATTCCTCGCGGCGGTGCAGCCGATCTTCCAGAACCCCTTCGAGGCGTTCAGCGCATACCGTACAGTGGATGCCTATCTGCGCACTACTGCGGTGCGCGTGCAGAACCTGCAAGGGGACGCAACCACTGAAGCCATGGCGCAAGCGCTCACGTCGGTAGGTTTGAAGTACGAAGACGTGCGCGGCAAATACCCTAATCAGTTCTCTGGTGGCGAACTCCAGCGCGTTTCGATTGCCCGTGCGCTGATCCCGCGCCCCAAGATTATTGTGGCGGATGAGCCGGTCAGCATGATCGACGCCTCGCTGCGCATGAACATCGTCAATCTGTTTCTCTCGCTCAAAGAACAGTACAACACCAGCTTCCTGTATATCACGCACGATCTGGCGACCGCGTACTACATCAGTGATTACCTCGCCGTGATGTATCGCGGCGCGATTGTCGAATTTGGTAGTGCCCGCGAGATTTTAACGTCGCCCAAGCATCCCTACACCCAACTGCTGCTCGACTCGATCCCGCATACGAACCATAAGTGGACGCGCGGTACGTTCACCATGTCGGACATCGAGACAAAAGAGTATCGCTTTGGTGGGTGCAAATTCCGCAACCGCTGCCCACTGGCGCAGGAGGTGTGTACACGCGAACGGCCGCAAGCCATGCGCAAGGACGATGGGCGGGAGATCTACTGTCACTTCGCATGAGCAAACAGGAAGTCTGTCGAGTCGCAGAAGGGAGGGAACCGCACAATCCGGGGGAGTTAAGCTATGATTACAGGCTGGATCAACTCTCTAGTCTGTCATGTTATCGGATGCTTACGATGATGCCGCTTGAAGAAACACGCTTGTTGGCGCGAGTCGCTTTTTTGTACTACATGAGTGGAATGAAACAGTCGGAAATTGCCGACCAACTCGATCTGTCGCAAGCGACGGTCTCCCGCCTGCTGCGCCGCGCCCATGAAACCGGGATCGTCCGCATCTCCCTGGCGACGCCGCCCGATGTGTTTACCGAGCTCGAAGATGCGCTCACCAAGCGGTATAAGTTGAAGTCCGCCATCGTCGTGGACTGTGATCCTGACGACGATGATGAACAAATTCAGCAGCGACTCGGTATGGCTGCTGCCTATTATGTCGAAGCCTCCCTGGGGCGCGACGAAGTGATCGGGCTATCCTCGTGGAGCGCCACCCTCCTGGCCATGGTCGACGCGATGCATCCGCTCAACCGGCAGCCTGGGACGCCTGTTGTCCAGATCCTCGGCGGGTTAGGCAATCCATCGGCCTCGATCTATGCGGCTCGCCTCACCGAACGTTTTACGAATCTGGTACGCGGGACAGCGATCTATTTGCCCGCGCCGGGGGTTGTACCTTCCAAGGAAACGCGGGACAGCCTGCTGCAGGATCCGTACATTGGACAAGCTGCAGCTCACTTCGACCAAATTACGCTGGCGCTCGTCGGCATTGGTTCTCTGGAACCGTCCGTATTGCTGTCACGCAGTGGCAACGTGTTTTCAGCGGAAGAGCTCGAAACTTTGCGGCAGAACGGCGCAGTTGGCGATGTTTGTCTCCGCTTTTTCGGAAGCGATGGGCAGTCGATCACCACGGCGCTCGACAAACGCATTATGTCAATTCAGCGTGACCAGCTTCGCCGCGTGCGGCGGATTGTCGGCATCGCTGGCGGCAAACGGAAACGCGAAGCGATTCGCGCTGCGCTGCTGGGCGGTTGGGTCAATGTCATCATCACCGACCGCTTCACAGCGGAATTCTTGCTCTAGGCGCAGCGCTCATGCGGCCCCTACGCCAGTCACATCTGCAAGAACGACTCACATTACGCAATCAGATAAGGTTTGCACATGACCACTCTCAATATTGAACAATGGGGACTTTTCGAAACCCGTTTTACCGGACCGGCTGAAGGCAATCCCTTCCTGGATGTCACCTTCTCCGCCCACTTCACCAACGGCGACCAGACCCTGAAGGTCAATGGCTTTTATGACGGCAGCGGTACGTACTGCATCCGCCTCATGCCGACCGCGCTCGGCACCTGGAACTACACCACCCACAGCAACGCCAGCGCCCTGAACGGCTTGACCGGGTCGTTCGAGTGCACCGCGCCGTCCGCCGGGAATCATGGTCCCGTCTACGTCCACAACACCTTCCATTTCGCCCACGCTGACGGGACACCGTATTATCCGTTCGGCACGACCTGCTATGCGTGGACGCATCAGGGCGACGCCATGGAGGAACAAACACTCGCGACTCTCAAAGAGGCATCGTTCAACAAAATGCGCATGTGTGTGTTCCCCAAAGATTACCCGTGGAACAAGAATGAACCGCCGCTGTACGCCTATGAACGGGACGCCGACGGCAATCACGATTTCACCCGCTTCAACCCGGCCTTCTTCCAGCACTTTGAGCAGCGCGTCGGCGACTTGCTCATGCTCGGAATCGAGGCGGATATCATCATTTTCCACCCCTACGATCGCTGGGGCTACGCGCGCATGGACGCCGACACCGACTTCCGCTATCTGAGCTATCTCATTGCCCGGTTGGCGGCATATCGCAATGTGTGGTGGTCGCTGGCGAACGAGTACGACTTCATGCTCGAATACAAGCCGATGGAACGTTGGGATCGCTTCTTTCAGATTCTGATGGCGGAAGACCCGTATAACCATCTGCGCGCGATCCATCAGGGTCACCCGGAAGACATGTACGATCACAACAAACCGGGCGTCACGCACGTGTGCATCCAACACCCGCAGGTACGGCAGGTCGTGCAATGGCGTAAACAGTATGGCAAACCCATCGTCGACGATGAACTGGAATATGAGGGCAACATCTTCTACCCGTGGGGCGGCATCAGCGCTGAAGAAGAAGTGCATCGCTTCTGGTTGATGGTGCTGAACGGCGGCTATGCGGGTCACGGCGAAACCTACATGCATCCCGACGATGTGTTGTGGTGGTCGAAGGGCGGCGTCCTGCACGGCGAAAGCTGGAAGCGGATCGCGTTTCTGCGCCAGCTCGTCGAAGCCGCCCCGGGCGGTTTGTCGCCGGAGATCGACGCGGATAGCGGCGTCTTCCCCCGACCGGTGAGCCAATGGCTGTGGAATCGCTATGCTGGCGGCTTCAGCGGCGACTATCACTTGCTCTATACCGCGGAATACCAGCCGCGCACATTGATGTTGTGGCTCCCGCAGGATGACAGCTATCAGTTCGAATTGATCGACACGTGGGAGATGACCATCACCCCGGCAGTCGTGCGCAAACTCGCTGCGCCGCCCAGCTATGCCTACCCTGCCCCCGGTCGCCCCGAGCCGACCTATGAAGTCGATATGCCGGGGAAGATCCGCATGGCGCTGCGCATCACGAAGCGTTAGCAGTCGAGAAGTTTACATTGCTGCAGGGGCAGATCTGTGCTCTGCCCCTGCCACTATCCCCAAACGCACAAGGAGCGCGGTTGCCGCTAAAGGACAATCTGCCCTCGTCCCATCTGACCTGTACTGAACAGATAGTAAGCTTCAGCGACCTTCAGTGTCGAAATTGGGCGCACCGTTACGACATGGGGGCGGTCTGGCCAACTAGGTGCTGGCAGCGTCTGATAAAGCCAGTGCTGGACTGACCCGCGTCTAGTGGACAGTAAATTTGTCACGGGCGCACGGCAGGTTTACACGTTGCAAGCGCACATCGCCCGAACATGATCAAGTGCAGTCTGTCGAAACATATATAATAAACTGAGCATTTCTTCACATATAACCTCTTGGAGCTTATCTTGCGTTCAAAGCAATCCCTATACTGGATATTATGGTTACTCTGCTTACTGCTGATGAACAGCACCAGCGCCATCGCCCAAGACGTTCCCAACCGCGAAGATAATCGACCAGCGGTGCGGGTGACGATTGGCACGCGCGATGATAACTGGGTGTACTACACGCCCGACCAACCCGACTTTAACCGCGTGATCGCCGTGTTGAACCGGGCGATCCCGGTCTATGAGCAGCTGACCGGCATCACTTGGTCGCGGCGCGTCGTCATCGTTTATACCGGCAGCGGCGGCGCGACCGTAATCGGTCGGATTCTGGACAGCCGCGAAGCGTATGTGACGCGCCGTGAACCTGCTGCGCTGTTCGCCGCTGACCCCATGAACTGTCATATCCGTATTTCTGCCGGGTGGGACACCATCCCGAACTTCGAGGCGGTGGTCGCGCGGCAGTTCTTCCACTGCTTTCAGATGGAGACCGGGGCGGCGCAGTTCAGCGACTTCTCTGATGTGGTGTTCAATTTCTGGTGGCTGCAAGGCACAGCGGAATGGGCAGCCTCGCGCGTCTACCCGGAGTTATACCCGCAGGATATTCACATCGGCTTTTTTGACCCGCGTCAGGATGTACGCCGCGCCCGCTATGACGCATATTTTTTCTGGGAGTTTGCCTCGTCGGCGCGCGGCTTTGGCAGCGATCGCAATGTCATCACGCAGATGAATATGCTGCGCGAGGATGGTGTTTTCCCGTTCGTATTCAACCTAGACTCGGTCGACTTGTTCCATAACTGGGCGCAAGTGCTGCTGGATCGCCAGCTTCCCGAACCGCCGATTGTCGATTTGACGGCGGTCGATCTGACAGCGGGGAAAGGCGGATCGATTCAGAGCACCATGCCGCCGTTCTCGGTCGATTATCGCAATCTGATCAGCTTCGATCTGAAACCGGGCAACATCGCCGTGCTGACGGTCAGTGGAATCGACGCCGGTCACTTTGCGGTCAGCGCGCGCTTAGGTGGCGCAACGCAGCGCTTGCAAGAGAATATGCCGCTCGAATTCTGCCCGCCCGACGACGGCGTGATGCTCATCCTGAGCCGGGGAGAAGGTGCGCGCAACACCACCGCCCCGCTCACCATCACATGGACGCAGCAGCCCAGCGCAAACCCCTGCACCGATGAACCCGATGAACCCGAAGGCGATGCCTCTTGCATCGTCGGCACTTGGCAGGTGATCAACTACCCGGCGTCGATTGCCCGCGTTGATGGAGTCGAGGTAGACACGAGCGAGTTCCTCTTCTCGTTTGGCGCTGACGGCAGCATGAGTGGAGCCTATGACATCATTGCGCGCGCTGACGGCATCACGCTTGACCTGCACTTCCCTTTCAACGGAACATACGCCCTTCGTCCGCTTGAGGGCAGTTCGACGCAGCTTGCGGTGCGTTCATGGAACTGGACGTTTGAAGCGGGAGGCAGCTATACCGCGACCTATCGAGACGGCACTCAGACAGACTTCACTGACCAGTTTTACGAGACGGGAGGGATCGATCTGTGGTCGCCCGATGGGACAGTCGAATGCAGTGGTGACACTCTGTCGTGGGAAACTGCCGACGGTACAGGCGGATTTGAAATGCAGCGGCAGTAACCTTGTCGAGGGGGTGAATTTCACCTCACCCCCTCAACTGCTGAACTAGCGGCGCACGACGAGCACGCCGCCCGCGTCGGCGGTGAGCTGTGTCCCCGGCGCGATCTGAATCGCGTCGCCGTTGATCGTCACAGCATAGCCCGCGTTGGGTGTGAGTCCGGTGATGTAACTGGTCGCTGCCGTCGTGCTGAAATCCAGCGACTCGAAGGCCGCCAGGGCATCAACCGGGAACAGCACCGCCACAGTGCCTACCAGCGCGCCCTGAAACGCTGTGCCGCCGTTGCTCTCGATCAACGTGCTGGTGAGCGGGACAGCGCCTGCGTCTGCACCTTGCAATACATGCAAGAAGCGGACTTCTGGCGCGGCGGCTTCGACCATCAGGCGATAGCGCATCATCTCGTTGTTGGCGGGCGCGCTGCTCACCTCATCGACCAACGGCGACACCGCGATGACCGGATCGGCGGGCAGCAGCGTATCGACGGTGAGCGTTTGTCCACGCTCGGTCGTCATGCTCGTGACGGAGCCGCTCACGGTGGCATCTGCCGGGAAATTGAGCCAGAACCGGCTGACCGGGTTCTCTGCACGAGTAGCGGAGCGATCATAGACCACGATCACATCCGGCTTGAGCCAGATCACCGAACGGCTGACATGCTCGACCGCCGTCACGCCCTCGTATTCCGAGTTGTACAAGGCCGTTGAGTCGCCGAACGCGTAGACATAATCATCGGTCACACTGATGAGGGGCGGCGGCGGATCACCAGCCGAAAGCAGCCATTGGGAGCCGCGCTGCCCGATCATCAGGCGAAAGTCGTCGCGATCCGGCAGCGTATTCTGCACAGTCAGCGTGTTGAAATTGTCCGACGTATGGTAATCGAAATCGTAGCCCACACGGATTTTGGTCAGCCATTCGCCCGCGCGATAGAACTCAATCGCATTGCCGTTGCCACTCTGATGATCGACTTCATCCCAACTGAGGTTGTACGTAAACCAGGCCGCGTTTTCGCTCCAATCGGTGCGGGCGAGTAAACGGCGCATCCCCGGCGCATACCACGACGTACCATAGGTCGGGCGCGGGTCGGCGGGGGCGGCAGCGTTCGGGTCGAACAGCAGAAAATAGAGAATCGCCTTGTGAACCGAATCGACATCCTGTACCCGCTCGACCAAGCCGAATTCACCGCCGGGCGGCGTGAAACTCTGCAACCAGCGCAGCGCGTCAAGCCGTTCAGGATTCGCGCCCGTGAATACGTCATACGCGCCCAATGAACCGAATAACTCGATATAGTCGGGCAGCCAGTAGTTTTGACCCGAGCCGTACCACGCGGGCAGATACACCACGCCCGCATCATCGCTGACGGCGGTCGCCGGACTCATCGAATGGACGAACGCGGCAATCGCATCGTTCCAGAACGGGTTCGCCTCGAAACTGACCTGCTGCCCCCACACCGTCGGATCATTCGCCCCGGAAGTTTGCAGCGCCAACATGAACTGCGCGGCATATCCGAGCGACTGCGGGCTGTACTCAAACCCTTCCGTGCCAAACCCGCCGCGCGCATCGGTGCGGAACAGATGATCGATCACGTACAGCCATGCCCCAGTCGCATTTTCGAGATATGCGCCGAGTTCACCACCCGGATCATCTGCCGCATCGAAGGCCAGCGCCATTAGGCCCATGTTGCGCATGTGCGCGACGTAATAGTTGTTGCCTGCCCACCGCACCAGCGACGGGTCACTCACCAACACCGGATCGTTGACCACGCCGATAGGCTCAGGATGATTGTTGTTGGTGGTATAAGCGTTCAGGTTTTCAGCGCACCAGCGCAAAAACACAGTGCGGATCGTGGCTTTGTCCTCCGCTGAGAGCGTCGGGTAAATCCAGTCGACGATGAGCGGGAAACTCACCCCGTACCAGCGCGACCGGTCGCTGGTGGCAAATTCGGTATGCCGAAACGGTTGATCGTCGGCCACACCCAACACCGCCTGATCCATAACGTACATCAGCAGGTCGCGGGATCGCTGTGCATATTCCTGGCGCGCCGTCTCGTTCGATTCGATCAGCGACATGAACGCGAACAGCAGCGCATACGATTCGGTCGGATATTCTTCGTAGGCATTGCTTCCGGTATCCTGCGCCGGAATGATGCCTTCATCCATCCACTCCGCTGCTTCGTTTGCCAGCACCCATAAGCCATCCGTGTACAGCGGGTTGTTTTGCGCTGCCCACGCTTGTAGGCGCGGCAGGTCTTGCGCAGTGATCCATAAATGCGGGTGTGCCGCGTCGGTTTGTGCGTGCAGCGCCCCACCTATCAGGAAAACGCACGCGAAGATCAAAGTCAGTCGTTTGAGCATGTCAGGGTTCTCTTATTCCGGCAGATCGTATTGAAGCGAATGCAGCACATCATTCACATCCGGGTTGGACGCACCCAACACATCCTGCACCATCACCGTGACCACCCCGGCAGGGAAGCCAAAAGCGTACAGGCTTGCTTGCCCACCGGGCAGGCTTTCCCCGGCAATATACGCTTGTGCCGTAAACACCTCAAAGCCTTCGACGAATGCGGGATACGCCTCGATTTCGAGGGTGGCGGCATACGCCGTGAACACCAGATCAGCCGAATCGAACGGGTTAATCTCCAATGCGCGCAGACCGGGCGGCAGCGTGACGATCAGCGCCGAGTCGCCGCGTTCGTAGTCGTCGCTTGCCCCGGTCGCCACATCCAGGGCCGCGCCGCTGCTCGCCAGAACCAGCACCCCGGTTTCTTCATCCCAGAGCGCTTCCCAACCTTCCGGCAGCGTCGCGCTGAAGGCAAACTGTCTACCGTTATCGTCTACCGGCAGGACGAAATCACCCTCCGCGACGGTTTCTTCACTTTCCGGCACAGCATCCCCGCTCGTCAGGGTGAGCGTGTCCCACATGGCTTCGCTGAGCGCAAACACATCATCGGTGCTGATGAGCAGCACAAAAATGAATGTTCCCTCCCGCTCGAAGGCAAATGCATCGACGCTCGCACCTTCAATGAACGGAATTCCGAAATCAAGCTCGCCATTGGCTTGCACGGGAAACAGGCCAAAACTGATTGCCGGATCACCGTCGTAGACCTCGCCGCTGGGCGAGCGCAGCCCTTGACGCTCAAGGAACGCGGCAAGCGCGTCCGCCGCTGAACTGGCTTCCGGCAGATCAAGCGTCGCTGCCGTCCCCGGAGCAAACAGGATGACTCCCGTCGCGCCGCGTTTTACGCTGCCTGACCGCTCCAAGCTGGCATCCAGCATGGCCGGCGCGTTGGCAACATACAAAGCTTCTTCACTGCTGAATGTCACCCAGTCTTCAGGGTAGTTGATGCTGAGCGTCCCCACAGCATCGCTGATGGTCGCAACCGCTTCCAGTTCGGGCACGTCTTGTGCCGCTAGAGTTCCCGTGCATATCCATAACAGTACCAGCGTGATCGTGAGGCTGAGATGAGGCATACGTGCAAAACGCATATTTCGGAAGGCTCCTCTAGGTTGTCACTACAGTGAAAGGCTAATGCCCCATCAAGCATATAGTGATTTTCAAGTCCGCGCAGATGCTAGAGCAGACAAAACCTATTCCCGGCAGCTCCGTTTGAAGTTTCCGTACACTCGTACCGAAGCAATTTCATCTTGCGGCATTGATGTGTCTCATCGGCAGTGAGTGAATTCACCACACCGTTAAGCTGAATTTTGTCCTTGCCCGATCATCTGTATACTCATCGTCGACAGGTTGGACAAGCTGTACATGGCGCTGAGCGGCACCCGGCTTTAACGATCAACCCAGCGCGTCTGCCCTGCGGTAAGCAACGCATCGTGGACACGCCCAGCGTTGGCAGGACTGAACCGTGGGATATCCACGCAAGCAAAATATCAGGCAAATCGCGATCCGCACGACAGGCTGATCGCCCGGTGGGTGAAAGGATAGAGCCGACTATGCGCGTCATGATCACGGGTGGGGCTGGCTTGATCGGTCGGGCACTCGCTGCCCACCTGCTGGAACGCGGTTTCACCGTGCATCTCACGGATCTGGTGCCGGAAACGGATACACCGCACACCTCTTACGCCCAGTGTGATATCACCGATTTCGCCGCGGTGCGCGCTCAGGTGCGCGGCTGTGATGCCATCGTGCATCTGGCAGCGCTGCGCAACCCGTTGTATGCCCCCGGCCCCGATGTGTATCGCGTCAACACGGTGGGCACGTTCAACGTGTTCGAAGCGGCGGCGCTGGAAGGGATTCACCGCGTCGTGCAGGCGAGCTCCATCAATGCCATTGGCTGCGCGTGGAACATCCGCGACTTTGAACCGCAGTACTTCCCCATCGACGAAGACCATCCACTGGCTACCTCCGACCCTTATTCGCTCTCCAAAGAGCAAAGCGAAACACTCGGCGCGTACTACTGGCGGCGCGCGGAGATCACGAGCGTGGCCCTGCGTTTGCCGGGCATTTACGCGCCTGAGCAGCGGAATGCAGCTTACAGCGAGCGCCGCACGCTCATGTGCCAATTCCTCGACGAGTTGATCAGCCTGCCCGACGCGGAACGCGAACGCCAGTTGGCGGAGGTCCGCGCCCGGACGCTGGAAGCCCGCGCCGCGCGCGCCCTTGAATACCCCGCGACGAGCTGGCCCGTCGGCGAGACGCTCGACTGGGCGGAACTGCTGTGGCGCGCCTACATGGTCGACCGCTTCAACCTGTGGGCATCGCTCGATGTCCGCGATGCGGCAGTCGCCATCGAACTGGCGCTGACGGCAGCGTATACGGGCAGTCACCCCCTGTTCATCAACGACTCGCAGAATTCGCTCGGCTATGAATCAGAAACCCTGCTGCGCTTATTCTTCCCGGAAGTGCTAACGCGGAGGCAACCGCTGATCGGAGCGCAAGCGCTGGTCAGCCTACAGCGCGCGCAGGACCTGCTCGGCTTTACACCCCATTATTCCCGATCTGGAGATCAACATGCTGAAACTCGCTGAAGTACTGCCACCGCAGCAGTCGGTTTTATGGACGCTGGCTAAACAGTGCGGCGTTGATCACGTCGTGGGCACATTCGACTGGAGCCGCGGGCTCGACGTGCCGAAAGATGAGCTGCCGTGGAGCTATATGTCGTTGGTGCGCCTGAAAACGGCGTACGCGAACGACGGTTTCGCGCTCGAAGTGATCGAGAACCGCCCACCGCTCACCAAGGCGAAACTCGGCTTACCGGGGCGCGATGAGGAGATCGAAACGGTGATCGACCTGATCACCAACATGGGTAAGCTCGGCATTCCGGTGTGGTGCTATGAATGGATGCCGGTCATGAACTGGATGCGCACCTCGACGACGATTCCCACGCGGGGTGGCGCCCTGGTCACCGGCTATGACCATGCGCTCATGCAGGCTGCGCCGCTGACCGAATATGGTGAGGTCAGCGAAGAACACCTGTGGGACACGCTGGAGTACTTTCTGCAGTGCATCATTCCCGTCGCCGAAGCCGCCAACGTCAAACTCGCCATGCACCCGGACGATCCGCCGCTTTCACCGATTCGTGGGTTGGGGCGCATCATGCGGAGCGTCGAGAATTTCCAGCGTCTGCTCGATCTGTATCCGAGTCCCATGAATGGCATCACCCTATGTCAGGGAAATTTCGCGCTGATGACGCCCGACTTGCCCGGCGTGATTCGGCGGTTTGGCGCGCAGCAGAAGATCTTTTTCGTCCACATGCGCGACGTGCGCGGCACGCCCGAAAAGTTCATGGAGACGTTCCACGACGATGGGCAGACGAATATGCTGGAATGTATGAAAGCCTATCGCGCCATTGGCTTTGACGGGCTGTGCCGCCCCGATCATGTGCCGACCATGTTGAGCGACAGCAATGATCAGGCGGGCTATTCCGCCGTCGGGCGGTTGTTCGCCATCGGTTATTTGAAGGGATTGCAGCAAGCGGTGTACGCCGACTAAAGTCAGCGCCCGAAGCCGGGCAGACACACAGGTCTGCCCCTACACCATAATTTCCGAGAAGCGGTTTTAAGCACCACCGAGTAGAGATTTGACGATTAATTCGAGAATGGAATAACCAATGCACCTGATTACGCCCAAAGAGATCCTGATCGAGCTGACGCGCCTCAATCCGTTTGAGCGGTTCGCGGATGGACGCCCACGCGTGCCCGATCATCTGGTTGAACGCATCGGCACAGCTACCACTGAACAAGCGTGGGGCGTGCTGCGCAGTCACGGTTATCATCTGCAGTTTGAGGGGAACTGGCTGCAAACCCACCCCGACAAGATTCTGGTGGGGCGCGCTGTCACGGCGATGATGCTGCCGCACCGCCCGGATTTTCATACGCTTGTGCAGGAGACGGGCACAGCGCAGGGGCGCATCGGCGGGCAAAACTCGTGGGTGATTGACACGCTGGTCGAAGGCGATGTGCTCGTGGTCGACCTGTTCGGCAAAATCAAGAATGGGACGTTCGTCGGCGATAACCTGTCGACCGCGATCCAGTCCCGCACCAAGCGCGGCGCGGTGCTCGACTGCGGCATTCGCGACTATCAGGGCATTCGCGAACTGACCGAGTCGGCGTTCTTCTGTCGCGGCGTCGACCCGACGGCAATTGCCGATGTGACGCTCGCTGGCATCAATCTGCCGATTCGCGTGGGTGAAGCGACCGTGCTTCCCGGCGATATCGTGTTGGGGACGCCCTCCGGCGTGATCTTCATCCCGCCGCACCTGGCTCAGGAAGTGGCGGAGACGGCGGCAGATATTCAGTCGCGGGATCGCTTTGGCAAATACTGCCTGAGCATCGGCAAATACACGCCCGGCGAAATCGACGTGCCGACGTGGCCAGCGCCTATCGAAGCGGAATATCAGGCGTGGCTTGCCCAGCAGGGTTAATCTGCATCGGGATGAGGCAGCGTGAGGACGTGATCAAAACAACATTCTCAGCCTACGAGATGAGAACATGACACCACTTGCAGGTAAGGTGGCTTTGGTGACGGGCGCCAGTCGCGGGATTGGCAAAGGGATTGCGCTGGCGTTGGGCGCAGCGGGTGCCACGGTCTACCTGACCGGGCGTACGGAGAGCGCGGCGGAGGCGACGGTACCGCTGCCCGGCACGATCCACGAGACCGCCGCCTTAGTCCATGAGACGGGCGGGCAAGGGATCGCGCTGCGCTGCGATCACGCCGATGATCGGCAGGTGCAGCAGGTGATCGAACGGATCGCCGCTGAGCAGGGACGGCTCGACATTCTGGTGAACAACGCTTGGAGCGGGTATCAGCGCAAACAGCAGAGCCGGACGAGCGGGTTCCATACCCCCTTCTGGAAATCACCGCCGGAATTCTGGGATACCATGCACACAGTCGGGGTGCGTTCCCATTATGTGGCGAGCGTGTATGGCGCGCGGCTGATGGTGGCTCAGGGGCACGGCCTGATTGTGCATGTTTCCGCTCCGGCAGGCGGCGGCTATAGTGAGAACGTCGCTTACGGGGTCAGCAAAGCGTCAGTGGATCGCATGGCGGCAGACATGGCGCATGAGCTGCAGGAAACCGGAGTGGCGGTGGTTTCGCTGTGGCCGGGCATCGTGGCGACGGAAATGATCATGGCGCGGCGGAAAGATCAACGCTTACAGCCGTATATGGAGTCACCCGTGTATGTCGGGCGCGCGGTCGTCGGCCTTGCGCTCGACGCGGACCTCATGGCGAAAAGCGGCCAGATCCTCGTCACACGGGATCTCGGCGCGGAATATGGCTTTCAAGATATAAACGGGCACCAACCGTCACTGGAAAAAGGGGTTTGGCGGCCTGCCCACTGAACACATAACCGGGCATGGGTTGTTGCAACGTCCATGTGATTTGGGTTATAGTAATTCGTATCAACCCGACGCGGTTGATCATCGGTTACATCCGCACGCATATCTCGTTTCGACCTTCGCGCTCGCTCAAACCGAATCCATCACAATGGCAGCAGCTCCCATGTACCCTACACTCACGAAAGCTCCCACCGGCATCACTGGATTTGACCAAGTTACGGGCGGCGGATTACCCGAAGGGCGAACCACGCTGGTCTGCGGCGGCACTGGCTGCGGCAAAACCCTGTTTGCGATGGAATTCCTCATCCGCGGCATCACCGAGTTTGATGAACCGGGCGTGTTCATCGCCTTTGAGGAAACGCGCGAGGAACTCACGCAGAATTTCTCCTCACTCGGGTTTGATCTGGAAAACCTGAGCGCCCAGAACAAACTGCTGATCGACCACATCCACACCGATTGGGATCGCATGGATCAAACCGGAGAGTTTGACCTCGATGCCCTGCTGATTCGACTGGATCATGCGATTCAGAAGGTGCAGGCGAAGCGGGTGGTGCTGGATACGGTCGAAGTGCTGTTCGACGTGCTCGGCGACACCGATATGCTGCGTTCCGAACTGCGGCGCGTCTTTCGCTGGCTCAAGGAGCGCGGCGTCACCGTGGTGATCACGGGCGAAAGCGGCGACAATCACCTCACGCGGCGCGGCATCGAAGCCTATATCTCGGACTGCGTGATCCTTCTGGAACAGCGTATCGACAATAAGATTGCGCGCCGCTGGATGCGCATCATCAAGTATCGCGGTTCGCATCATGGAACGGACGAATACCCGTTTCTCGTCGACACCACGGGGCTGAGTGTCCTGCCGATCACCTCGGTCGGGCTGGAATACCCTGTGTCGGAGGAGACGGTTTCCAGTGGCATTGAACGCCTAGACAGCATGTTGGCAGGTCGCGGTTTCTTCCGCAGCAGCACAATTTTGATTTCAGGCGAGAGCGGATCCGGCAAGACCAGCATGGCGGCGCAGTTTGTCGATGCGGCGTGCCGGCGTGGGGAACGCTGCCTGTTCTTCTCATTTGAGGAACCAGCCGCGCAGATCATCCGCAATGTGCGCTCGGTCGGCATCAACTTGCGGGAGTGGGTCGACTCCGGGCTGCTGCGCTTCAAGTCGACGCGCCCGACGATGTACAGCCTCGAAATGCACCTCACCGTTCTCTACCGTCACATTCAGGAATTCGCGCCGCAGGTGGTGATTCTCGACCCGGTGACCAGCTTTGATGTTATTGGCAGCTCGATGGAAAGCCGCCTGCTGCTGACCCGCATGATTGATTTCCTGAAAACGCACGGCATCACCGCCATGCTCACGAGTTTGACCCGCGCGGGCGATCCGGATGAACAAACGCAGGTGCACATCTCGTCCATGATCGACACGTGGATTTTGGTGAACAATCTCGAAGCGAACGGGGAACGGAATCGGATTCTCTACATTCTCAAGTCGCGCGGCATGGCGCACTCCAACCAAATCTGCGAGTTCGAGATCTCCGAACACGGGATCAACATCCTCGATGCGTACACGGGGACATCCGGCGTGTTGACTGGCGCTGCTCGCATCGCTCAGGAAGCGCATGACTCCGAAGAGACCCTGCGTCAGCTGCAAAAAGCTGAAATGCGCCGCATCCAGTTAGATGGCGTCCGCACCACGCTCAAGGCGCGAATTGCCGCCTTACAGGCGCGGCTGGATGTCGAAGAGGCAGAGATGCGTCTTCTGGCTGATCAGGAAGAAGATCGCAAGACCACGTCCGATTTTTATGCGGATACCCTAGCCCAGCGCCGCGGCCTGCGCGGGCGCGACCATCTGCCTGCCGAGCATGTGCAAGAGGAAGCAGAGCCCAATGAGTGACGCCGAACAGTGTGCGGCCCCCAATAGAGATGTTTGGACATTTCGCCTGTATGTCGCGGGGCAAACCCCCCGTTCCGTAATGGCGTCGGCCAATCTTCGCCGCTTGTGTGACGCGTATCTGGCGGACAAAACTTATGAAATCCAGATCGTCGACTTGATCGACAACCCGCAGTTGGCGGAACGCGACCAGATCATCGTCATCCCAACGCTGGTGCGGTTGTTCCCCAGTCCGGTGCGCAAAGTCTATGGCGATCTGTCGAATACTGAAAAAGTCTTGATCGGGCTGCAAATGCCAACTTGATGTGAAAAGACGATGAACCGCGAGACCGACTTCCAGCATTGCCCCCCACTTGGCCAGCAGCACGTGTTTACCCTATACGTTGCTGGTCACACTGTCCGCTCACTCTGGACGATAGCCCTGGTTCAACGTCAGTGTGAGGAGCATTTTTCCGGAAACTACGAACTGCGCGTGGTCGATGTGTTTCAGTATCCGCAGGCGGCAGAAGGTGCCGATGTGATCGCGACACCCACGCTCATCAAACACCAGCCCATGCCGATGATCCGAACCATTGGCAGCGCCATAGATATGGAACACTTCACGACCAACCCGACCTAGCGAGATGATATAGGGTAGCACCAGTCAGATGTCTATCCCAAACACCTATCAACAACTGCTGGACGAAAATGCCGCGCTGCAAGCTCGTTTAAAAGAAACGGAAGCGACGCTGGAAGCGATTCGCCGCGGTGAAGTCGATGCGCTCGTCGTCTCCACCGAGCATGGGCGGCAGGTCTACACGCTCGAAGGCGCCGATCAACCCTATCGCCTGCTGATTGAAGAGATGCAGCAGGGAGCGGTCACAATCGCGCCGAGCGGCATCATTCTCTACACCAATCACTTCTTCTGCGAATTTCTCGGCTATGCCCCAACCGAACTCATCGCGCACTGCATCGAAGACTATGTGGCGCCTAGCGAACAACTGCGGCTGCGTCAGTTTTTGGCCGGGCTCGCCACGCAGACGAGTCTGGCAGAGGAATTTGCGTTTCGGCATCACAATGAGCTGATGCTCCCGACCTATGTCCTCGGCAACACTATTCTGATCGAACAGACGCGGCTGATTTATCTCGTTGTCATCGATCTGCGGCAGCGGAAGCTGCTTGAACAGCAGACAGTCGAGCTTGAGGTCGAAAAACAGCGCGCCAAACTCCTCACTGACGTCATGCGCAACCTGTCACACGATCTGCGCACGCCGCTCGCCACCATCATCACCAGCCTCTACATCGTCCAGCGGACAGCCGATGAGCAGCGCCGCCACGAGAAGTTCGCAGAAATTGAGGAGCAGGTCTTCCACTTAAGCCACGCGCTCGAACAACTGCAGCACATGGTGCGGCTGGACAGCCTGAATGAGCTGACACTGCAAGTCGGTTCGCTGAATGACCTCATTTTGCGCGCGGTCGACGACCGCCAGCGCGACGCGGCGCAGCAAGCCATTGAGATTGTAGCCGCGATCACGCCGGATCGTCTCCGCGTGCACTTTGATGCTGAGCTGATACGCGAAGCGATCAACGAACTGCTGCTGAATGCCATCCGCTTCTCCCCGGTCGGTGGAGCGATTCATGTGTGCTATGAATGTTTGAGCGACGGCCACTGCTTGCTGGAGGTCACCAACGCCGGCGCGGGGATTCCGGCGGAACGGCTGCGGCACATCTTTGAGCGCTTTTACAAGGCAGATGAGGCGCGCAGTCAGCACCCGAGTCTGGGGCTCGGCCTGTCAATGGTCAAACGGATCATTGAGCTGCATCATGGGCACATCGACGCTCAAAGCACCCCCAACGGACTGACGCGCTTCCGCATCACCCTGCCGCTTGCGGTCAACTCCCCGGTGACCGCTTGATCCTCGCCGTGGGCCACCGCACCGGAAGCTTCCCCGTCACCTAACCGCACACTGACAATCGTCATAACTTGCTTGACAAGGGGATTCATCCATGCTAGTCTCTGCTTGAAAGCGCTTGCACGCTGGCCTGCGCTAGAAACTGCGGGTTTCTGGTTCAAGTTAGCGTAGTTTCTGCGCGTTCCTGCAATCGCTTGCAGCTACTATTAGCCTTTTTGACTTGAAGTACATTGCTTCTGGATTTTGTTTCTCATGAGTGTGCCCAAGAATCCGCGTAAAAAAGCCCATAGCAGCGTCACTATTGTCGATGTCGCCCGAGAGGCGGGCGTCTCCTACTCGACGGTTTCGCGTGTGTTCTCCGGTTTCGAATTCGTCAACGAAGAGACACGGCGTAAAGTCGTCGCCGCGGCTGAACGCCTCGGCTATGTGGTGAATTTGCAGGCGCGCAGCCTCGCGGGTGGCCGCTCAAATATCATCGGTTTGCTCGTCCCCGGCATCGACAACGGCTACATCAGCGAAATCGTCAAAGGCATCGATCAAGAACTGGCGCATTCGCAGTATGACCTGATGCTGTACACTACCCACCGCTACGAAGGCAAAGAAGCTTACTACGTCAAGCTGATCGCCAATGGGCTGGTCGATGGCCTAATTCTGTTGGTACCGCTCATCATCGAAAACTATCTGCAAGCCCTGCCCACGCAGGACTTCCCCTATGTACTCGTCGATCAGGTGTACAACGAGCGCCCCAGCACCACCGTCGACGTGACGAACTGGCAGGGAGCCTACGACCTCACCAACTATCTGTTCAGCCTCGGGCACACCCGCATCGGGTTTATCGCCGGGCTGAACGAGTTGAACAGCGCCAGCGAACGTCTGGATGGGTACCGCGCGGCGCTCAAACAGCAGCGCGTCGCCTACAATCCCGCCTTAGTCGCAGAGGGCGATTACACGCCGGGAGGCGGGTATCGGGCGGGGCGGAATCTGCTTCGACTGCCCGAGCGCCCGACCGCGATCTTCGCGGCGAACGATCTCTCAGCGTTCGGCGCGATGGACGCCGCGCGCGAATTCAATCTCGATATCCCCGGCGATATTTCGATTGTTGGCTTTGATGATATTCCGCAGGCCTCGATTGTGTACCCCAAACTGACCACTGTTCGGCAGCCCCTCATTCAAATGGGACAGGTGGCCGTCCGCCTGCTGCTCGAAAAGCTGGACAACCCGGAAAAAGAAGCCCGGCGGGTGACGCTCGGCACTGAGCTCGTCATCCGTGATTCGTGCGCTCCGCCTAGAGCCTGATCCACCAATCGAAAGGAGCAAACCAACGCGCGATTTTTTATTTGCCGATTGCAAACGCTTGCAAATAGTATAGGACTTGTTAGGAGCAAACTTGAACGGTTGTAAATTCCACTTGCTGGTCGTCAACAGCGTATACTGAGCCGCCTACCCTGCTCCGGCGACACGCGAAGATGCGGCAGATCTACACGGATGCGGTACACTAGACTTCTTCTGGTACGTGCGGCTGCCGCTGGCGCGTCCGGCGCTGAGCACGATTACTGTGCTCCAGACGATCAAAGCGTGGAATGAGTTTTTCCTGCCTCGGCTGGTCTTCACCGACGATTCCGGGTGGCCGCTGCCCCTTGGCATGCAGTGTTAGTCTACATTTTCGTACAGCGCTCGATCGTCACTGGCTTGGCCAGCGGCGAACTCAAAGGATAACAAGGTCATGTCCCTTCCATATCAAGATGCATCCCGTTCGGCGGAGGAACGCAGCGCTGACTTGCTGGCGCGCATGACGCTCGCTGAAAAAGTCGCGCAGTTGGGGAGCGCATGGGTCTACGAACTGCTCGACAACATCACGTTCGCGCCGGAAAAAAGCGCGCCCAAACTCAAACTGGGTATCGGTCACATCACGCGCATCGGCGGCGCGAGCAACGTCAACCCCCGGCAGAGCGCTGAAGTCGCCAACGCCATTCAAAAATGGCTGCTCGACAATACACGGCTGCGCATTCCCGCCATCGTGCATGAGGAATGCTGTTCCGGCTATATGGCCAAAGGCGCGACTGTCTTCCCGCAGGCGATTGGCGTGGCGAGCACCTGGCAGCCTGAACTGGTCGAAGCGATGGGCGATGTCATCCGTAAGCAAATGCGCGCGGTCGGCGGACATCACGCGCTCGCGCCCGTGCTCGACGTCACCCGCGATGCCCGCTGGGGCCGCGTCGAAGAGACCTTCGGCGAAGACCCGTATCTCGTCTCGCAGATGGGCATGGCCTACGTGCGTGGCATTCAGGGGCAGACTCTGGCGGACGGTGTGATCGCGACCGGTAAGCACTTCGTCGGCTATGGCATGACCGAAGGCGGCATGAACTGGTCACCCGCACACCTCACCCTGCGCGAACTGCGCGACACGTACCTCGTCCCGTTTGAAGCTGCCGTCCGTGAAGCGGGCATCGCCTCGATCATGAACGGTTACCACGAAATCGACGGCATCCCGTGCGGCGCGAACAAGTGGCTGCTCAACGATGTGCTGCGCGGCGAATGGGGTTTTGACGGCACGGTCGTCTCGGACTACTTCGCCGTCACCCAACTGCAAACCTACCATCGCATCGCGACGACGCGCGTAGAAGCGGCGCATCTCGCGCTCGACGCGGGCATCGACGTCGAACTGCCCTTCACCGACGCCTACAGTGACGAACTCGTCAAAGCGATTGAAGCCGGGCACGTGCCCGTTGAACTGGTTGATCAGTCAGTGCTGCGCCTGCTGCAGCAGAAATTCGCGCTCGGCTTGTTCGAGCAGCCGTATGTCGACGCCGAGGCAGTGCGCTTCGATACGCCGGATGAGCGGGCGTTGGCGCGCACGCTGGCCGAACAATCGATTGTGCTGCTGCGCAACGAGGGCAGCCTGCTGCCGCTCGCCAAGACGCTCAAGAAGATCGCCGTCATTGGCCCCAATGCCGACAGCATCCGCAACCTGTTCGGGGATTATTCCTACCCCGCGCACATGGAATCGCTGATCGAAGCGATGACCGACAACGTCTTCAACCAGCCCAAAGCGCAGGGCATCGTCGTCAGCGATGACTTCATCAAGACGGAGAGCATTCTGACGGCCGTCAAGGTCGCGGACGATATCGACAGCGAAATCGTCTACGCGCAGGGCTGCGGCGTGCGCGACACCTCGACCGATGGCTTTGCGGCGGCGGTCGCGGCGGCGACGGGCGCGGATGTCGCGATCCTCGTGGTCGGCGATAAGGGCGGCCTCTCGGACGATTCCACGTCTGGCGAAGCCCGCGACCGCGCCACGTTGGATCTCCCCGGCGTGCAGGCGGATCTGGTCAAGGCGGTTTATGATACGGGAACGCCGATCGTGCTCGTGCTCGTCAACGGTCGTCCGGTGACGCTCGGCTGGATGGCGGAGAAGATCCCGGCGATCCTCGAATGCTGGTTCCCGTCGGAAGAAGGCGCGGCGGCGATCAAGGATGTGCTGTTCGGCAACGTCAACCCCGGCGGCAAGCTGCCGATCAGCTTCCCGCGCGGAGTCGGCCAAATCCCGGTGTTCTACAGCCACCGTCCGTCAGGCGGGCGCTCCAACTGGAAGAGCGATTACGTCGAAATGCCGACCTCCCCGCTCTACCCGTTCGGCTACGGCTTGAGCTACACGACGTTCGAACTCAGCAGCCTGCGCGTCAGCGAGACGGCAGCGGCGAACGGTGCATTCAGCGTGCAGGTCGACGTGACCAACACCGGTCTGCGCGCGGGTGACGAAGTCGTGCAGGTGTATACGCATCAACTCGTGAGCGGCATCACCCGCCCCTTGAAGGAACTCAAGGCATTCCAGCGTGTGACACTGGAACCGGGGCAAACCCGCACGGTGACCTTCACTATCCCGGTGAATCTGTTGGCCTTCGTCGACGCAGCGCACCAGTTGATCGTCGCCCCCGGCACCGTCGATGTCATGGTGGGCACATCATCCGCCGATTTGCCACTGCGCGGGAGCCTGACGATCTCGGGCGCGGTCACCGAGGTGCAGCGCGCCTTCACCGCCACGGCGCAAGTGAGCTAAGTTTTCGCCATCAACCAAACAAACAGCCCGTCTCCGTAGAGACGGGCTGTTTGTTGCCCTGCTCACCCTAGAACTTTCTGACAGCGACTGCGTATACCAGCTACACTCACTTTGCTATTTCGGGAACGATCAACAGGGACGCTATGATCACCGATCCGCCACCCCGGTTCTCCCTCCCAGTGTTCTTTGGGCTGATTCTTGCGCTCTCGCTCCCCTTCTGGGTGGCCGGCGCACTCGTGCCAGTCGACAAACTCCCGATCAAGCTTCCAATCAGCGCGTTGATGGCCGTCAACCCCACCATCGCCGCGCTGATTCTCATAGGGCGAGCGAACGGCACTTCAGGGAGCAAGCAGTTCCTCCAACGCGCCTTGGCAGTGCACCGCTTTCGCCCGCGCCGCTGGTTCGCGGTCAGTTTTCTAATCATGCCCGGTCTGCTCGGCTTAGCTTACGCAATGGCCGTCCTGCTCGGCTACGGCACCCCGAATCCTGACTTTCCCCTCGGCGCGTTAGCCATGATGAGCATCGTTTTCTTCATTGCGGCATTCGCTGAGGAAATCGGCTGGCAAGGCTATGCCTTCGAACCTCTGCAAGCTCGCTGGGGACTGTGGGGTGCTGGACTGAGGTTAGGGGTCGTCTGGGCGCTGTGGCACATCATCCCCTTTATTCAAACTGGCAACCCGTCCTGGTGGATTTTGTGGCAGTCCATATACACCGTTCTCTTCCGCATGCTCATTGGCTGGGGATATGTAGTCACGGATCGGAGTGTCTTCGCTGCAGTGATACTGCACGCCACATCGAATATAGCAGCCTTCATGACACCGAATTATGGTTCAGGCTACAACCCGCTGCTCGCCACCCTATGCATCAGCGCAGTGCTGTTGCTCATCAGTCTCAATCGAAGCAAACGCTTTGAACCGGGGCACAAAAGGCAGTCGCTAACACTGCTATAGCGGGCTGCCACACGGCAGACGCACGACGAACGTGCTGCCCTGCCCGACTTCACTCGTCGCACCCACCGAACCATGGTGCAGCTCAACGATTTCCTTGACGATGGCCAAGCCCAACCCGGTGCCGCTCGTCTGGGTTTTGCGCGCGCGGTCGGTGCGGTAGAACCGTTCAAAGATGCGCGGCAGTTCGTCCGGTGGCACGCCAATCCCCTGATCGCTCACTGCGAACACCGCGAAACCATCCTCCAATTGCGTGCGAATGGTGATCGTTTTGCCTTCCGGCGTGTAGTTGACTGCGTTCGAAATCAGGTTGACCAGCGCGCGTTCGATCTGTCGCCCATCGATTGTCAGCAGCGGCAGGTTATCGTCCATGGTGAGCGTCAGCGTTTGCTGCTTGCTGATGGCGACGGGTTCATACGTATCAAACACCCGACGCACCACGCGGTTCAGATCGTCGGTCGTGAATTCGAGCTGCAGCTCACCCCGATCCATCTGCGACAGCATGCGCAGATCCGCCAGCAGGTTGCGCAGGTGCTGCACCTGATTTTCCAGCGCGCGCACGTGCTCGTCGACCCGGTCAGGCGCGCGGCGCAGTAGATACAGGCGCGTCGTCAGTCCCATGATCGGTGTCGCCATGTCGTGCAGCGCATCCTGAACGAAGCGCGCCTTGAAGCGCTCGATTTCCTTCAGGCTGGTAATATCGTGCGCGCTGACGAGCAGGCCGTTTGCGCCGGATTCATCGGCCAACTGCACGGGGATAAAGGCGAGATCAAAGTCACGTTCGCGGCCATCCTGCGCGAGGATTTGCGTTTCGACGCGCAGCGGTTCCTGTTCTTGCAGCGCGCGGATCAACGCCTGCCCCACCAAAACACGATGCGAATCATCCGCCAGCACCCACAGAATACGCTCAATGCAGTCGGAGACCTGGTTGCCAAACATCGAAACAAACGCCGGGTTCATCGTCTTGATGTCACCGTTCGATTGGATCAGAGCGATGGCGTCCGTCGAGTGGTTTAGCACGATCTCGATCTGCTCTTTGGTGCTGCGCAGCTGCGCCGTGCGCTCTTCAACCAACTGTTCCAGATGCGCGGCGTACTGCTGGAGTTCAGCTTCAAGATGTTTGATATCCGTGATGTCCTGTGACGCGCCGTAGAAACGCACCACGCGGCCCGCGGCGTCGCGTTCGACGTGACGGCGGATGCTGACCCAGCGCTGTTCCCCGCCCTGCGTGATGATTCGGTATTCTCCAGACGTGGCGTTGCCGCGCACCGTCTCTTCAACATCCTGCTGCGCGCGCTGCATATCCTCCGGGAGGTATTTGGCATACGGGACATTGGCGATCTGTCGGTCATAGCCGGTCACGCGGCGATACGAATCCTCGGTCAGCCAGTCCAGCTCGTAAGTCCCGTCCGGATGGACGCGATACGCATACGCATAATCCGAGATGATGCTGCTGATCCGACGGTAGCGCTGTTCACTCTCGCGCAGCGCTTCTTCGGCCAGTTTCCGCTCAGTAATATCCTGGACCGCCCCATTGATGCCAGCCAGACGCTGTGCTTCCTCATCCCACACCGGGTTGGCGTACACGCGTACCCAGCGGATGTCCCCATTCTTGGCGACGATGCGGAGTTCACTCACCGAGCGTTGATTATGATGCAGGCGCTCCATATCCCCGGAGTCCTGGTCGCGATCTTCGGGATGCACAATCGCCGGCCAGCCACCTTGCGCGATGTATTCTTCGGGCGAATAGCCCGTGATCGTAGCAAACGCGCCGCCGATCAGGATCGGCGTGACCGAACCATCGGCGGCAACCGCCGTCTGGAAGGTGTAGTCGGACATGCTGCTCGTGATGAGGCGATAACGTTCCTCGCTCATGCGCAGCGCGGTTTCCAGCTTCTTGCGCTCGTCCAGTTCGTCCGTGACTCGCTTAAGCGCGGTATTCACGCGCACCCCCAGCGTATAGCTGAACAACGTAATGATGCTGATCAGCAGAGTATTGGTCAGCCACGCCGTAAGCGGCGTTCCAAACGGGCGCGGGAGCAGGCCATTCTCCAGCAGCAGCGCCATACCGAAGCCCACAATAATTGTCAGCACCGTGATGATGCCCGCCAGCCGCCAACCGCTCAACCACGCGGCCAGAATGATGACGACCAGATAGATGCCGTAGTAGGGCGCGAGCGTCCCGCCCGCCGTGGCCACCGTGACGGTCGCCAGCGCGAAAGTGACGCCCACAAAGAGATATTGAGCGAGGTGAAAATAGCGCGTCCGCGCTATCACGAGGCAAAGTCCCGAACACAGAGCAAAGACGAGGCCGAAGCCCAGCCGATCCATGCGCTGCGGCGCGAGAACGGACCACAGCGCCAGATAGACGACCAGAACCGGCGCACCGATGAGCATCATGGCGCCAAAAACCTGACGCGTGTACTCAGCAGTACCGTGTGTGTTGGACAGTGGTGCTTCTGTCAGGTGTCGAATGCTGTCTGAAACGACCCTGTACAAACGTCTCATAGATCCTCGTTAGCGCTTTCGGGAGGTCATGGTTGCTACTATTGTATAGGGCAACTCACGAGGAGTGAATATAACTTAACCAACTTCAAGACTGTAATACAACTGTTTGCGCAAAAATTAACGCTCTTCACGCCGCGCTCGCTGCCGAAGGTTCAACTCACTTTAATTAAATTCTAACTCTGATCAGTTAAGTAATCAATTAATCCTTACGACTTACCCAACCCAGTCGGCCTGCTCTAGAACTCGTATTCGTCGAAGTCTTCGCAGAGATGAATCGGGCCGTCGTACGTGGTGCGCGCTTCGGCGACCAGCGGCGTGGGGTCGGTGTTCCACACCTGATAGTGAATCAGGTACAGCGACTTGGCACGCGCTTCCGCGGCGATCTCGCCCGCCTGCGCCGCGCTCGAATGCCCGAAGCCTTTCCCTGCAGCCTCGTGGATCAGCACGTCGGCGTCCCGCGCGAGGTCGAGCATCGGCGGAATCGGCTCGGTGTCGCAGGAATAGGCGAGCACTTTGCCGTTGCGCTTGTTCTCGATGCGCAGGCCAATCGTCGGGATGAAATGCTTGGTCGGGTAGGCGAAAATGCGGAAATCATCGTTGTCGAGGACGGGCGCGTTGTTCCGTTCGAGAATGCGGTGAAACGTGACCGGGAAGAAATTCGGCCAGGTATCCCACGCAAAGAACATCATCATATCTTCGACGCGGTTCACGCAGTGATTCAGCCCGTAGATGCGCAGCGGCGCTTTGCGTCCGAGCAGCCACATATGCATGAGCATGTTGGGTACACCGGACACATGATCCGGATGAAAGTGGGTGAGGATCATATCTTGGAGCGTTTCATCGCCGATGCCCAGTTTATGGATTTTGCCGAGGGGGTTCGAACCACAATCTACCAAAATCGGAGCCGATTCACCTTCAAGTATGAAATGGGTATTGTCGTGCTCCGCGTCCGAAACCGCCGCCGCCGATCCCAAAATGATGATACGCGCCATGTTCGCCCCAACGTCCGAATGATGTCTACTTGTAAGTATAGTACAGAGTAGGCAGACATGGGTATTTCGGCAGGTTGAAGTTCGCAAAGTCGCGGAGGATGGGGGAATACGGGGCGGAACAAGAGGGTGTTGAAAAAGGTCAGCTTCCGCCCCCACCCCCGGCCCGCCCCGAATTCAGGGGGGAGACAGATTTTCCCCTCGCCCCGCTTACGTGGTAGAGGGGGCTAGGGGGCGGTCAGGGGTAGGTTTTTAATGCTTCATGGCCTGTTAAGGCGCCTCCCCTACAAGTCCCGCCCCCCCTGCTAGGGTGGAGGGTTTTTACCCCCCCCGCCCCCGATTTCCCCCGAGCGCGGCGCGCACCACTGCCGGGGTGATCGTCGCTTCGATGAGCGCGGCGAGCACGAGACCGGGCAAAATCAGCCCGAGCGCGATCTTGATCGTGTCGCCGAAGGCCACCGTCCACGCATGGCCGACGGTATAGCCGCGCGGGGGGCGCGTGATGACCGCGCCGAGCCGCAGCGCCGCCGCCGTCGCCAGCACGATCACCGGGATTTCGATGATGCCGTGCGGCAGAATGGCCGCCAGCATGAACGAGGGATTATACCCAGCGAGGATCACCTGACTCAGAATATAGCCGATCACCACATAGACCAGCGGCGTCAGGATCAGCGCGACCGCGCCGAACGTGAACATCCCAAGCAGGGTCGCCGCGATCAGGATGCGCGCGTTCTGCCAGACGATCGCCAGCACGGCATTCTCGCCGAAGAAGAATTCCGAATAGCTGTTAAGCGACCCGGCGACGAGATTCAGTGGCATGTTGCGCGGCAGGTTCAGATTCCACTCGGGTAGATAGCCGAGCGCTACGCCTGCCAAAAATGCTAGCACGAACACGCCAATCGTGATCGGCAGCGCATAACCAATGCGCCGCGTGCTCAAGGTGACGCCCTTCCGATACCACTCCACCGGATTGCGAGCGGGCGTCCCGGCCTCGTCAACGGCGAGGCTGAAGCGCACAAGCTTGCGCAGCGTCGCCCGCAGGTTGAGCGAATCAATGGTGCGACCGAGCAGCTCTTCCCGGTTGAAAATGGCGTTCCCCACGCGCAGCAGCAGCACAATGACGACCAGCATCCCGGCGATGATCGCCCACAGCGCGCCAATCCCATTCGGCGATTCGGCGTCGGGCGCGAGGAACATGATGGCGCTTTCGCCCTGAATGACCAGCGTCATGGGGATGATGATGAAGCTCGCCAGCAGATTCGCCGCGCGTGTGCTCGTCGTCTGGCTGCTGACGACCACCGCGCCGGTGATCATCACCAACGCCTGCACCGTCGTGACGAGGATGATCTGCACGATGAGCATGGCCGGCGGTCGCCATTCCAGTTCGCCGAACAACAGACTGACCAGATATACGGTCATCCCGCCGTAGCTCGAGATCAGCGGCGGCAGCATGGCGGAGAGCGTCTTGCCGATATACAGCTCGGTGTTGGTGAGCGGCGTACTGAGCAGCGGTTCGAGGCTGCGACGCTCTTTTTCGCCGACGAACGTCTCCAGCGCGATCACCAGTGAGATCGAAATCGGGAAGAAGCCGACGATCATCAGCAGGAACGGAATCATGCGCGCGCCGATGATCTGCGCGCCGAAGCCTTCTACGAAGCCCGCAAATCGCCCCGCCACGAACTGCGCGAGGAATGGGAACAGAAACGTCAGGATGACAATGGGCGCGATGATGCGCCAGTCACGCAGACTGTCGCGCACTTCGCGCCGGGTGATGATCAGGGCGTTGGCCAGCGTCTTGCGCCACCCGCTCTGCGGATACGGCTGAATGTCGTTAACGTTGATGGCTTTCACGCCCATTCTGCTGTTCATCCTCTTCTACAACCCGCAGATAGATTTGTTCAAGACTTTGCGAGATCGGCGCGAGCGTCACCACCTGCACACCGAGATCCAATACACGGCGCAGTAGCGCGGGGTTCGTCGCGTTGGGGTCGCGCACGCGGAATGAGATCCAACCCTCACCTGTAGCTTCAACGTTGACCATATCGCCAATATCTTTGGCGAGGCCGTTCACCTGCCCCGCGACGCGCAGTTCCATCAGCGGGTCGCCTGCGATGCGCCGCGCCAGTTCTTCGAGGTTGCCCTGCGCGATGATGCGCCCGTGCCGGATGATCCCGATCTGGTCGGCGAGCGCCTGCGCCTCGGTCAGGTTGTGCGTGGTGATGAGGAACGTGCGCTCATCCCGCTGGAGTTCGACAATCGCGTCGCGCACCAGTTTGGCGCTCTGCGGATCCATCGCCGAGGTCGGCTCATCGAGCAACAGCACGGGCGGGTCGTGCAGCATGGCGCGCACGAGCGCGAGCTTCTGCTTCATGCCCTTCGAGTATTCGCCGAGCGTTTTGCCGAGCGCAAACGTCAGCCCAAAGCGCTCCATCAGGTCATAGGACCGCTGGCGGCGCGCCTGCGGCGTCAGGTGATACACCTGTCCGAAAAAGTCGAGGTACTCAATCGCCTTCATGCGCTCGTACAAGCCGTGCTGTTCAGTCAGCACGCCGACATGGGCACGCACCTGCTCCGGCTGCTCGACCACGTCAAACCCGGCGATCTTCGCCCAACCGGACGTTGGCGCGAGGATCGATGTCAGCATGCGGACGGTCGTCGTTTTGCCCGCGCCGTTCGGCCCGAGCAGCGCCAGCACCGACCCCGCCGGGACGTTCAGGTTGACGGCGTCGACGGCGAGGAAATCATCGTAGAACTTGGTCAGATTTTGCGATTCGATCATGGATGTCATCTTCGGCTAGCCCACACCATGACCGATTATCGCACACAACCAGAGCGCGTGGCACAAAGGCGCGGCAAAAACTCAAATCTATGCGTTTGTCATGGGTGGGCAATTGGGAGAATCGTAGGGACGCGATTTGGAGGGTGTCTAATAAGGTTATCACCTGTAGGGACGAGGCATGCCTCGTCCTAATTTCTAGAGAAGGATACAGAGGACAAGGCATGCCTTGTCCCTACAAAAACCTCTCTCATCGGGATAACTGTGCGCTTTTTAGACACCCTATACATGGCGTCCACTTGCCTGGTTTGAGACAAGCGGACGCGATAAATCGCGTCCCTATAAACTGCATTGGAGCGGGTAGATGCTTTTACTGCTGCTTGACCGCTTCTGTAGTCTGCGCGGCGGTCGGCTGGTTGCGGCGCAGCACATACGCCGCCAGCGCGATCACGAACACGACAACCGTCATCGCCTGCGACGAGTTGATCGTCGTGCCAGCGATATAGGCAATGTCCGCGCGCAGGAATTCGAGGAAGAAGCGGATGATCGAGTAAGCCATCAGATAGATGAGGAAGAAGTCACCATAGCGGAACTGCTTGCGGCGGCGCGAGAACAGGTTCAGCAGCACCACGAACAGCACAATATTCAGCAGCATTTCGTACAGGAACAGCGGGTGGAAGCGCGTATCCGCCACCGGGTAATCGACGAGGCTCTTGTACGGCGCGACGCGCTTGTCGGCGTCAATGGTGATGCCCCACGGGAGCGTCGTCAGCGTGCCGTAAAGTTCCTGATTGACGTAATTGGCAATGCGGCCAATCGCCTGACCGAGGGGCAGCACGACCCCCGCGATATCCAGCCATGCGGCCACCGGGAGCTTATTGCGGCGCATGTAGATATACGCGCCCAGGAAACCGCCCAAGACCGCGCCGAAAATGCTCAGGCCGCCACTCCAAATGGCGATGGCGCCGTTCGTCGTGTTGAAGAAGTTCTGGAAGAACCACGCGGTATCCATACCCTGAGCGAGGAGTTCCCGGCTCGGCGTGAAGATGAACCACAGACGCGACAGGATGATCGCCGGGATGATCGCCCAGGTGAGCGCCCCCCACACGTGATCGGGATCGCGCCCATCGCGCTTGGCGAGGCGCGCGGCTATGGTGGCTGCCACCAGCATCGCCACGACGATGATGATGCCGTAGTAGCGAATTTGCAGCCTATCAAATAGGACGATGTACTCGGATTGGAACTCCATGATCAGCCTCAGTTTTTGTCAAGATGTCTATAAACGTACAAAAGACGCTGCACGCCAGTGATATTCGTCCCCAGCGCCAGCACCCACAACATGGGGACGAGCAGCGGCGGGACGAGCAGCATCAACAGCAGCGCCACAACTCGCTCAAACCGCGAGAACAAGCCGATTTTGACCGACAGGTCAGCCTCTCCTGCCCGTGCGCGGACATAGCTTACCACAAAACTGCCGACAAGGGATGCCAAACTTAGGAGCAAATAACCATACTGATCCTGCACGGCGAAATAGTAGACCAACCCGCCGAAAATCAGGCCGTCGGCGTAGCGATCCAGCGTCGAGTCGAGCACGGCTCCGCGCCGATCCTTGCGCTGCATCGCCCGCGCCACCGCGCCATCCAGCGCGTCAAGCGGCAGGCTGATGACCAGCAGCACCCCGCCGATCTGCATTTGCCCCACGGCGATGAAATACGCGCCCATGGCGACCACGATCAAGCCAACAATCGTGATCACATCGGGGTGAATCCCCATGCGATGCACGGCCATGCCCGCCGAACTCGTCATCCCGCCGGTGATACCGCGAATCCGGTCGGTCAATGTCACAGGATTTTGCTTCATTCTGTCAACTCACTCTTGCCATTCTGCCGTGTGTCCAGTAGACTAAGTGCCATTCGACGGGGCGTAGCGCAGCTTGGTAGCGCGCAGCGATCGGGCCGCTGAGGTCGTGAGTTCAAATCTCGCCGCCCCGACAATGAACGGACAAGGACAACCTTGTCCGTTTTTATTTATCCGTGTTCAACCGCTGCCGCATCAACTCAAACGCAATCACCGCGGAAGCCGCCGTCGTGCCCAGCGACTGGTCGAAGCGCCGCCCGTAGGGAATGCTCAGGCGGATGTCGGCAGCATCGGCAAACGAGCGTGTGATCCCGCGCTTCTCCCCGCCGATTACCACAAATAACCCACCGCGCAAATCCGCCTTGTAGAGCGGCACGGCGCGTTCTTTATCCGCCACGGCGATCTTCAGCCCACGCCCGCGCAGAAAATCCGCCGCTGACTGCGTCGTCTCCGCGACCGCCGTCGGCATCCATTCCGACGCGCCCGCCGACGAGCGCGCGACCACGCCCGCCGCGCTCATCCAGTTGCGCGGACGCACCACCAGCCCATCTGCGCCCGCCGCGTAAAACGCCCGGACCGCCTGCCCAAAATTGAACGGGTCTTCTACGCCATCCAGCATGACGATCAGCGGCGCGGCGTTCCCGGCGATCAACTCGTCCAGCGGCACAAAGCGCCGGTCGCCGACCAACGCGATCACCCCGCCGTGCGTTTTGCCCTGCGCCTGCGCGTCGATCTCATCCGGGCTGACACGCTCCACCGGGATCTGCTCGCGCTCCGCCAGCCGCGCCAACTGACCCAGATCACGATCATGCTCGCCGCGCCGGATCAAAATGCGATGAATCGGGCGGCTGTGGGCGCGGAGCGCCGCCTCAATCGAGATAATGCCTTCGAGTACTGCCTGTTCGCTCATCTTCCTATCCTTCAGCGCCGGGGATTATAGCGGGGTTGCCCCCATTCCCGCGACTCACGGTAGCGGAGCTGGCCATCCAGATTTACTCCCCATCTCCTATTCACAACCTAACATTCCACATTACAATGACAGTTGAGATGAAACGTGAGGAGTAATTCGTATGAAAACAGAACGTATCGGCTATCTGTTAGTGCTGCTGGTGGCAGTCTTCGTGCTTTCCAGCGCCGCGCTGAGCGCGCAGAATCCGAGTGATGGGCTTGCGCAGACGACCGTCGAAGCGACGGCGGAAGCGACGATGGACGGCACGCCAGAAGTGATCTTCAACGATGGTCGCATCAATAACGCGATCATCCTCGGTGAATTTGGCATTTTCTGCGAAGACGTGAACGGTGACCCCGCCGGATCGTTTGACAATGGCGGCCGGATCGCCGTGTATGGCTCGAATGGCGAACAGTATATCTTCGCCGAAGAAGACGCGCTGCGCCAGTACAGCGACATGGACATGATGATGGATACCACCGCTGAACCGTCAATGATGGCGACCAACACGCCGGACATGATGTCGACGATGCAGCCCGCGATCCTGCTCGGTCAAGCGACCGCGACCAACGGTGCGGTGCGGCTGTTCCTCGTGGGCGATAACGAATTCCGCCTGACGGGTTTCCTGCCGGATGGCAAGGGCTTCATCTACGGTTGGACGGGCTGCACGGGCAACATTCGCATCGACACGTTTGATGGTGATTTCGACTTCATCACCACGACGCCGATGCCCACGCTGAGCGGCACGTTCACCCCGCTGGTGACGCGGGCGGCGACGATGGACTCCATGGCGACCCAGATGCCGACCATGAGCAGCACGCTGGAGACGACCGTCGAAGTGACCACCAGCCCGTAACACGGGCAGCTTTTGCACTGGCACTACCGGGGCGATACATGGTTATCGCCCCGTTTGTTTTCCTTGGTAAGACAAGTTATGAAAGCCAAAAGAAGACGAGATATGAGGGTGTTGAAAAAGGTCAGATTCCGACCCCACCCCCGTCCCCTCCCCGAATTCAGGGAGGGGAGCCAACAGCGCCTGCCAAGCCGAAACCGTCTTCGTAGGGACGCAATTCATTGCGTCCGCTGACGAAAGGAAAGGCTTTAAGGGATGCTTTTTAAACACCCTCATGCCTCGTCCTTCTGCGAGCACATGACACCGACCAACATCCTCGGCGTGGTGCTGTGCATCGTCGGGCTGATGCTGATCAATCAGAAGTAAGCGCTGTCCTGTGCCGGTGGTGACAGGCGCCTGACTTCGGGCTATGCTCTCCGCACTACAGGAGAACCCAGCATGTTTGCTTCGAATACAATTCAGGCTAATGGCCTCACGCAGCATTACTATCGCAGCGGCGAAGATCAGTTACCGCTCGTGCTGCTCCACGGTTTCACCGACGACGGCTCGTGCTGGTTTCCGGTCGCGGAAGTGCTGGCACAGGACTACGATGTGATTCTGCCCGACGCGCGGGGACATGGTCAATCGAGTCGCATCGCTGGGATGGGCTTCGACAACTTAGCGCTGGCTGAAGATGCCAGCCGCGTTGATCTCCGGCTTAAACCTGAATCGACCCGCGGTGTTGGGCCATTCGATGGGTGGCTTCACCGCGCTGATCCTCGCCGCGACCCATCCCGAACTGGTCGGCTGTTTGCTGCTGGAAGACCCGCCGCTTGCGCCGCCGCCGACGCCCGAAATGGAAGCGGCGCGCAGCACCGGCATGCAGGATTGGGCGGAGAATGTCCGCCGGATGCAGGCGCAATCCCTTGACGAACTGATGGCCGCTGAACACGGACGTTCACCCCGCTGGAGCGCCGCCGAGCTGCAACCGTGGGCGGAGTCGAAACAGCGCCTGGATCTCGATGTGTTTGCGGCGCGGTCGCCGCGCCCCGTGTGGCAAGGGCTCATGCAGCAGGTGCAGTGCCCCATTTTGCTGCTGTACGGCGACAACCGGACGCTGGTCGACGACAGCATCGCGCAGGAAGCCGCCGCGCTCT